>NZ_MJEJ02000023.1 GCF_002095435.2 Williamsia sp. 1138 | reverse complement strand
CGGATCCAGATGGCCCGCCACCTTCGCCATCATGTCCACCGCTTGATCGCCCACGCTGACACCGCGCTTCTTCGCCCGATCAACATCATCAGCCAGCCTGCCGTCGGGATCCAAGTAGTCCACGATCCGCTCGCCGATCGTCTCGACCGCAGCAGGATTGTATCTGCGGCACAGATCAGCCAGCGCCACCTCAGTATTCGCCCGTTGCTCCGGATCGATCTTGTGCGGAATCTTCCCCATCACCTTCACCACCGCACCGACGTGATCGAGATCGATCACACCTTCGGCCAGTAGGGCTGCGGTCTCCGGGAACCGAGGCTCGATCACCTCACCGCTCGGAGTCACCGACGGCGTCAAAGCATCCATCGCCTGCACTCGCGCCTTCGCCGCACCCGGACGCAACCGCGCCACCGACGTCAACACCGCCGCGGGAGAGGAACATCCCACCTTCGAATACGCCCGCCGCACAGCGACTTCCCGCAACACAGGCAACCCCGCCGCCGACAACCGCCGCGACGCGACCTCCAACCGTTCCACCACCCGCACACAATCCACGTCAGACAGAGCAGTCAGATCCAACTCCGACAGGCGTGCGATCGCAGCATCCAACTCCGACACCACACCCACCACCGGCGAATCGATGACAACACCATCAGACATGCAGGCCCCCCAGCCCCAGAAACACACGCGGACAACAATAACCAGAACGGATTCGTCGTCAAAAGAGTTTCTCTACAACCGACAGTACCAGGGTTTCGCACAGCTGGCAAACATATGTTCGAACGCTCTTTGGGGGCGTCGTACGCCCTAACGAGCAGCGTTCTTGATGAATTCCTCAACTCCCGCAGCAGGTTTGGTCCCGCCGAAATAGCCGCCGCGGACATGTCGGCGCAGGGTGTTGTCGTCGGTAGCCCGCGCTGCCGAGTGCCAGAGGTAGGCGTCATGGAAGAGGATGTCGCCACGCTCGGCGTACACGGCGACCTCGCCGCGGATCTTCTCGAAGCCCAGTGGCATCTCGAAGGGCGGCTTCCGCGTGGTGCGTCCGCCGGACGGCCGCGCGGATTCAGGGACTTTGACGCCGTTGGCATTTCGGTAGGGCGCCGGCGTCGACCACAGATGACTTCCGGGCACCACTCGAAGAAAACCGTTGGCCGGACTCGTGCCGTCGACGTGCACGGTGAACGCAGTGCTCGGCCAGACATCCAAGCTGGGACTGGCCTGCCAATCGGAATGCCAGCCGATGCGGGTGTAACCGGACTCTTTACCGGGCCGGGCGTCCTGGTAGACCACCCCGTTCTGTTCATGAGCCCGCAGCCAACAGTCGGGACCGAGAAGCCTCTCCATCAATTGCTCGACCACCAGGTGGGTGATCGCGGCATCGACCGCAGGCGACAGTTCACTGATGAACTCGACGTAGTTCGCGAACTTCTCTGCCTTGGCGGCCTCGTCCAAGAACACAGTCGATCCATAGCGCGCGTCCAGCTCGCCGGCGATCACACTGCGTTGCGCGGCAACACATTCTGATTCGATCGTAGCGACGTCTGAAGCGCTCAGCACCCCACGCAGGGTGGCGTAGCCGTGCATGTCGTAGAACCAGATCAGCCCCTCGAGGTCGTCGGGACCGAAGACACCGGGTTCATGAAGCGGAAGAGTCATGTTCCGACGATAGATTCCCCCGAGAGATGCGGCAGCGCGAGTTCACCTGGTGGTAACGAACTACCGCGCCGGCCGCCGCAGGCCTAGGCGTTGTGGTCGATGAGCACGTCTACTGACTTGATCGGGCCGCGACTGCTGTCGAACCCGAAGAGACCGACGCCCTTCCAGCCGTCGTTCTCCAACCCGACCGCGACCGCGTGTCCCGCTGCCAGATACTTGTGCGCTCGCAGCCCGCGAAGTGCTGCCGCCCAGACCTGCCCACCCGCGTCGTCGCCCGAGATCGTCACTGCGGCCGCCCGATCGAGATATCGCACCGCGCCCGCCGCATCACCCGTCGACACGGCGTCCAGGAAATTGGCCACTGTCGCCTTGGCCGCGCCCCCTACGCGCCGGAATCCCTCGACAAAACCCAACGCGCCACGTGGGCCTTGATTCTTCATCAGCGCCACCGACAACCTGGTCGACACCGGTACCGCGTCGATTCCGCTCTGCAGGAACTGCGCAATCATCCCCGGGAGCTCCCAGTAGGCAGCGAGCCGCTCGATCCGGAGCTGCTCGCCGTCCTCCCGCAGGTCGTAGCGGATGTGCACAGGCACCCGCATCGTCACCTTCGCCGACATCTCGACTTCGAGCTCCACATCGCGGATGACTGTGCGGCCGCACACGACGTCCACGTCGCGATGAAAGGTGATTCTCCGCGGACCGATGAACGTGTCGTAGAACCGCCCGATCTCACGCTGCCCGACGTGTGGCCGCGAACCCACCGGGTCGTTCACGATGCCGTCATCGGTGAACAGACCGACCCACGCTTCCCGATCATGGGCACCAGCCGCCTCCGGCGATCGTTCTACGACTGCAAGCATGTGTTCTCGATCGAACGACTGCATGAGCGCTCCCTTTCGCAAAAGTAGAACGTGTTCTAGTCTAGGCGCAAAGTAGAACGTGTTCTACCCCGTGCCCGGTCTGCCGAGCGGGGCCCCGACTGAAAGTGATTCCAGATGAAAGTAGCTGTAACCGGAGCAGCCGGGTTCGTGGGCCGCAATCTCGTCGATCAATTGGTCGCCCGCGGTGACTCCGTGGTGGCCATCGACCGGCAGCGCCCCTCGACGGCGAGCGCAGCTGCGGTCACCTGGGTGGCGGCCGACATCCTCGACCCGGAGGCGCTGACGTCGGCCTTCGACGGCGTCGATGTGGTGTATCACCTGGTCGCGGTCATCACTTTGCGGCACACAGACGAGAACGCCTGGCGCATCAACACCGAGGGCGTCCGCAACGTCGCCGAGGCCGCGTTGGCTGCGGGAGTCCGGCGAATGGTGCATTGCAGTTCCATCCACTCGTTCGACCAGTACAAATGCGGCGGCACGATCGATGAGTTGTCCGCACGATCGGACAGCACCGACCTTCCCGTCTACGACCGCTCGAAGTGGGCGGGCGAGCAGGAGCTGCAGAAGGTCATCGCGAAGGGCCTCGACGCCGTGATCTGCAACCCGACCGCCGTCTACGGCCCCGTCGACCACGCCCCTTACTCGCGCATCAATGGCATGCTCCGCGATTCTGCGCGGGGACGGGTGCCCGCTCTGATCACCGGCGGCTTCGACCTCGTCGACGTCCGCGACGTCGCGGCGGGACTCATCCTCGCCGCCGAGCACGGCAAGACCGGCGAGAACTACCTGTTGACCGGCGAGATGACCGAGATGGTCGAGGCGTTCCGGATGGTCGCCCGCGAAGCCGGCCGCCGCGGACCCGCTGTCGCGTTTCCGATGCGCTGGGTGCAGGCGATCCTCCCTGTGGCCGAACCACTCTGCAAACTCTTCAAGTCAGATCTCGTCTCGAAGGCTGCGCTCGGCGCACTCGAGGCCCAGCCTGTCGTCGACGGAACGAAAGCCCGTCGCGACCTCGGGTTCGCGCCCCGGCCGACGACCGAAACGATGCGTGACTACGTCGACTTCCTCGTCGATGCCGGCCAGCTGCAGCGTCGCCGGGCGACCTCGGCTCCCCGACCGGCCGTGAAGGCGCTCGTCTGACGTACTCCCCCACCCGAATTTGCACCGCCCACTCGCTACTGCGGGTGGGCGTTGCAAATTCGGGTGGGTCAGTCCTTCGTCACCAACCCCCGACCGGTGATCTGCGGCAGGTCGAGCACCGTCAGCAAACCCGGTTGCGCCTCGACGACGGCCTGCACCGCATTCACCAGACGCATTGCTGTGACCAGCATTCCGGAGTCGTTGTGGTCGCCGTTTTCCCCATGATGGACGAAGTCAACGGTCATCACGGGGTCGCCGGTGATCTCGATGCGGTAGCAGCCGTCGCCGTGACTGGGGATCGGCCACTCGGGCTGGGCATCGGCTTTGGTGCGGGTGACGTGCTCGAGAACGATTCGCGGAGTGCCGTTCACCGTCCCGATGACCTCGAAACGAACAGCGGCCATGGTCCCCTTCGCGATGTGGCACGACGCGATGTCGTAGTCCTCGTCCGCCGGACGGCGGTCGATCTTCTCCACCAGCGGTTCGTCGAGGGTGAGGTCTAGTCCCGCAGCGAGCTGCCGCACGACCGGCCCCCATGCCAGCGAGAGCACGCCGGGCATCCACAGCATGGATTCGGTGTCCATCGGCTTGCCGAAGCCGAACAGTTCGGTCATCGTCATCGGCTGGTAGTACGTCGAATAATCAGCAATCTCGGCGACACGCAGCTCGTCGATCCGCTTCGACAACGACGTCATCGCAAGCGGCAGAACATCGTTGGCGAAACCGGGATCGATTCCGTTGACGTGCAGACTGGCGTTGCCCGCACGGGCGGCGCTGCGGATGCGTTCGTTGAGTTCGTCAGGGAACACGCCATCGGGATACACAAGAGCCACCGGGCCGGACGCGACGACGTTGACCCCGGCTTCGAGGAAGCTGATCAGATCCTCGATGGCCTCCATGATCCGGTCATCGGTCATGGCGCCGTGGACGATGCAGTCCGGCCGCAGCGCCAGCAGCTCTTCTTTGCTGCCACTGGCCTTCAGACCGAGTTCTCGCCCGAGGCCGGCCAGTTCACCGACATCCTTACCGACCTTCTCCGGGTTCGACACCCAGACCCCGACCAACTCGAGCTCCGGTCGGGCGAGCACCCCGGCAATCGAGAGTTTTCCGATGGTTCCGGTCGACCAGACCACTACGCGCAACGACACTTCAGACCTCCAGGAGCGGAAACTAGAACACGTTTCACTCTAGTTCCCGGACCTCCGAAAATGGGTCGTTTTGGCGGAGCCCACCTGGGCTTTCGTTCGCCAGAACGACCCATCATCGGGAGGCCGGGGGCAGCTACAGCTCCTCGGCTCCCACCAGCGCGGCTTCCTCGAGACGACGTTCGGTCTCGGCGGTCGGCTCCGGCTTCGGGGCACCTCCGACCATCGAGATGGCCAGCACTGCGACGGCGCAGTAACCGACGGCGAACCAGTACGGCGCAGCGTTGGAGCCGAACCACTCGGCGAGATGTGCGACGAGGAGTGCCGACACGGCCGCACCCATCCAGCGCAGGAAGTTGTACCCCGCACTCGACACCGAACGCGGGCCGCTGCCGGCTGCCATCGCCATGCCGGTCAACGCGGTGTTCAGCACGCCGGACGGGATACCCGAGACGATGATGGCGGCCATCACGAGCGCCTTGTTGTCGCCGGCGGTACCGATCGCCGCGGCAGCCATCACGACGGCGAATACACCAACGGCAGAGATCACTCCGAGCTTCTCACCGAGCACCTCGACGACCCGGGGCGCCAGGGTGACACCACTGAGGGCGACGCACAGTCCCCATCCGACGAAGACGAGTCCGAGGTAGATGGGTCGCATGTCCAAAACGATGGGCGCCCAGGCAATCACGGTGAAGAAGCCGGCGGTGTAGAACGCCGATCCGACACCGGTGACGAGCAGCTTGCGGTTCTTCAGAGCACGCAGCGGGTCGGTGATCCCCACCCGCGGCCGTTCCGACGACGGACCGTCCTTGGTCAGTTTCGTCGCACACAGGATGGCACCGACGGCCATCAGGATGGCGGTTCCGCCGAACGGCGCCCGCCACGTCCACTCGCCGAGGATTGCGCCGATCAGCGGCCCGACCGCCAGACCGAGGCCGAGAGCGGCCTCGTAGAGCAGGATCGCGCCATGCTGCCCACCGCGGGCCGAACCGATGATGAAGGCGAGAGCGGTGGCCATGAACAGCGCATTGCCCAGTCCCCAGGCGACGCGCAGTGCAATGAGTTCACCGATTCCGTTGGCAGTGGCCGATACTCCGGCCGCGACCACGATGAACACGAGGCCCGCGATCAGGGTTCGCTTCGGTCCGAACCGGTATGAGCAGTACCCGGTGATCAACATTGCGAGCACCTGGACACCCATGTACACCGCGAACAGCAGTGTCACCTTGTCGGCGCCCGCATCGAGTTGCTTGGCGATCTCGGGCAGGATCGGGTCGACGAGACCGATGCCCATGAAAGCGATGACCGCCGCGAATGCTGTGGCCCAGACCGCGACCGGTTGGCCCCGGACCGCATCCAGGAAACCCTGATGCTCGGGAGCATGCTGCGAATCAGCCTGCTGTACCGTCATTTTCACTCCTTTGTGGCAATTCCTCTGGGAAACCGAGGAGGGCGCTCGTCTCATCGACGTCCTCGAGTTGCGTGCGCAACGCGCGCAGGGCGGGCAGTGCCGAGTGCAATGCCTGCAGATGGTCGTCCGTCAGCCCCGACATCGCGCGGGCCAGGACCTCGTTGCGAGCCGATTGCAGCTGCTCGAGTTCGTGTCGCCCAGAGTCGGTGATGCTCACCTGCACGGCCCGACGATCATCGGGATCGGGGTCGCGTCGCACGAGTCCGTGACCGACCAGCACGCCGACCGCCGCGGTGACCGTCGGCATCCGCACGGCTTCCCTGCGGGCCAGTTCACCCATGCGCATCGGACCATGGTCGGCCAGCGTGGCCAACGTAGATCCCTGTGCTGCGGTGTACTCACCGAACGGCGACCGTCTACGGATCGTCAGATACACCCGCGAGAGCGTGGGGCGAATCGCATCGGCGAGTTCCGTCGGATCAATCTCGGACATAGTTAGCAATACTAATACTTAGGACCTCGAAGTATCAACCCGAGCGCCGCCCCCGCACACCAATTTTGGTGGGTTCTGGCGACTAAACCCGCAGGTCGCGGTCGCCAGAACCCACCAAGATCGGGTTAGCCGAAGAGCTTGGGAAGCGTTTCCTCGAAGGACTCACGCAGCTCCGTGAGGGGGATGGTGAACGCGTCTTGGACCTCGACGGAGTCGCTGCCCTGGTCCACGACACCGATCCGGGTCCACGGCATCTGCCGGGCGTCGAGCATGCCGGTGAACCGCACCTCTTCTGACCGCGGTACGGCGACCAGAACGCGGCCGGACGACTCGGAGAACAACCAGACGAACGGGTCGGCGCCCTCGGGTAGGACGATCCGACAGCCGGTCTCCCCCGCCAACGCAGCTTCGACGACGGTCTGCGCCAGCCCACCCTCGGAGAGGTCGTGCGCTGCCGAGACCAGACCGTCGCGCGACGCGGCGGTGAGGATCTCGCCGAGCAGACGCTCGCGTTCGAGGTCGACCGCGGGCGGCGTACCACCGAGGTGATCGTGAACCACCTGCGACCAGATCGACCCGTCGAACTCGTCGCGGGTCTCGCCCAGCAGGATCAGCGTCTCACCGATCTCGGTACCGAACCCGGTCGGGATGCGGCGACGGACGTCGTCGATGACCCCCAGGACACCGACCACCGGGGTCGGCAGGATGGCCGTCGCACCGGTCTGGTTGTAGAAGCTCACGTTGCCGCCGGTGACCGGGATACCGAGTTGTGCGCAGCCATCGGCCAATCCGCGGACCGCCTGCTGGAACTGCCACATCACGGCCGGATCCTCGGGCGACCCGAAGTTGAGGCAGTTGGTGACCGCCTTGGGGCTGGCACCGCTGACGATCACGTTGCGGTAGGCCTCGGCCAGTGCCAGCTGGGCACCGCGGTATGGATCCAGATAGGTGTACCGACCGGACGCGTCGGTGGCCAGGGCGATACCACGTCCCGAGCCCTCATCGATTCGGATCATCCCGGAGTCGGCGTGCTCGGCGAGCACGGTGTTGCCGCGGACGTACCGATCGTACTGCTCGGTGATGAACCGACGGCTGCACAGCGCAGGTGACGAGATCATCTGCAGCAGCGTCTCCCGCAACTCGTCACCGGAGACCGGACGCTTCAGATCCTTGGTGGTCGAAGCGATCAGGTCGTCCTGCCAGTCGGGACGTGCGACGGGTCGCTCGTAAACGGGGCCCTCGTGGGCGACTGTCCGCGGGGGAACGTCGACGACGGTCTCGCCGTGCCAGGTGATCTCGAGATGCTCGCCGGACGTGACCTCACCGATATCGGTGGCCAACACGTCCCACTTGCGGCAGACCTCCATGAACGCCTCGACGTTCTCGGGTGCCACCACCGCGCACATGCGTTCCTGCGACTCGCTCGAGAGCACCTCTGCCGGGGTCATCCCGGTGGCGCGCATCGGGACCTTCTCCAGCTCGATGCGCATGCCGCCGTCCCCGGCTGCTGCCAGTTCCGATGTGGCACAGGACAATCCGGCGCCACCGAGATCCTGGATGCCGATCACGATGCCGGCCTTGTACAGATCCAGGCAGCACTCGATGAGCACCTTCTCGGTGAACGGATCGCCGACCTGGACCGCAGGCAGCTTCTTCGGACGCCCACCACCGGTGTCGTCGAAGGTCTCCGAGGCAAGCACCGAGACGCCACCGATGCCGTCGAGCCCGGTGCGCGCACCGAACAGGATGATCCGGTTACCGGCGCCGGACGCGAACGCCAGATGCAGATCCTCGACCCGCATCACGCCGGCACACAGGGCGTTGACCAAGGGGTTGCCTGCGTACGACTCGTCGAACACGGTTTCGCCGCCGATGTTCGGCAGGCCCAGCGAGTTGCCGTATCCGCCGACTCCGCGAACCACACCGTCGACCACTCGGCGGGTGTCCGGCGCGTCAGCGGCACCGAACCGCAGCTGATCCATGACCGCGATCGGACGGGCGCCCATGGCCATGATGTCGCGGACGATGCCGCCGACACCGGTGGCCGCACCCTGATAAGGCTCGACGTAGGACGGATGATTGTGCGACTCCACCTTGAAGGTGACCGCCCAGCCGTCGCCGATGTCGACGACACCGGCGTTCTCACCGATACCGGCGAGCATCGACGACCGCATCTCGTCGGTGGTGGTCTCGCCGAAGTAGCGCAGATGCACCTTCGACGACTTGTACGAGCAGTGCTCGGACCACATCACCGAATACATCGCCAACTCGGCTGCGGTCGGGCGGCGGCCCAGGATCTCTTTGATCCGCTGATACTCGTCGTCCTTCAGACCCAGCTCACGGAAGGGCTGCGTCTGATCGGGGGTATCGGCGGCGACGGAAACGGTATCTACGTCTGCACTCACGAGAACAGTCTAGGCGGTTCTCGCGGGTGCCGTCGCCGCGGTCGCCAGGCACTCCTGCGGCTCGACCGGGGTAACATCTGCATCGCGCGTCGGGGGCGGCGTGGCGGGGCGAACGATCGGTGGGGGCTCATCCATGAACGACGGGCGATCAGCGCTGGCTTCACGCACGGGCAAGGCGCGTCAACTCTTCGACTTCGCAGTCCTGTCATCGGGCATTCCGGTCGACGGTCAGCAATACCCTCCCGACCGCGACAAGGCGACGCTCGCCTTCACCCGCGCGACCGAATGGGATCCCGCGCTCGCCGACGCCTGGCTGGGCCGGTTGGTGTGCGGAGACAACTCCGCGGCTGTGTTCCTCCAGCTCTACCGCAGCCGGGCGGCTCTCGGGGCAGAGCAGCGCCGACTGGGATTGCCGCCTCGCACACTGTCGGGGCGCTTCTCCACCGGGCTCTACATCGACTACCCGCTGGCCGACCGCACCGAGGCCATTGCCGCATATGCCGCGACCCTCATCGCAGGCGCCGACCATCAGGGCGCCGAAGACGCGCTCGACGAGGCCGCCGCGACCATCTCCGGACGGGTACCGATCGTCGACTACCTCAGGGCCAGTGTGCATTTCAAGACTCAACGGTGGCCGGACGTGCTGACCGCCCTGGGCGACTCCGAACGCTGGACGGACGACTACATGAGTGCCGGGGCCGACCTGATGGCCGGCTCGGCCTGCGTACAGATGGGACTGTTCGGCGAAGGCATCCGCAGGCTGGAGGCGGCGCGGTCCGGCCCCATCCCCGCCGCTGCGACGGCAGCGATGTTCACCCACGGTCTGGCGCTGCGCGAGATGGGGTCGGAGGAGGCGGCGCGCGAGCAGTTCGAGGCTGTGTACTCGCGCGATCCGTCCTTCGCACCGAATACGCAAGCGTTGGCCGACCAGCGGTTCCGGTTGGTGGTCACGACCGCCGAAACCATCGCATCGCGGACCGACAAGTGGGATCCCGCCACCGCGGCCGTAGGGCCGGCCGCAACCGAAGAAGCAGGCGACGGCCTGCTGCTCAGTGCCGCACAAGCCGAACTCGATGAGCAGATCGGCCTCGAATCGGTGAAGTCGCAAGTATCCAAACTCAAGTCGGCCGCCACGTTGGCGAAACTCCGCGCCGAGAAAGGCCTGGCGACGGGCCCTCGCAGTCTGCATCTCGCGTTCACCGGTCCACCGGGCACCGGCAAGACCACGATCGCCAGGATCGTCGCGAAGATCTACTGCGGACTCGGCCTGATCAAGACCGACAACCTCGTGCAGGTCTCGCGCCGAGACCTCGTCGGCGAACATCTCGGTAGCACCGCCATCAAGACCTCCGCGGTCATCGACCGCGCGATGGATGGGGTGTTGTTCATCGACGAGGCCTACACCCTGATCCAGAGCGGACTGTCGGGCGGAGACGCCTTCGGACGCGAGGCCATCGACACCCTGTTGGCCCGCATGGAGGACAACCGGGACCGACTCGTGGTCATCATCGCCGGTTATGACGCCGAAATCGACAGGCTACTCACGGCCAACGAAGGTATGTCATCACGCTTCTCCAAGCGCATCAGGTTCGATTCGTACACCCCGTCGGAACTGGCGAGGATCGCCGAACTACTTGCCCGCAAACGTGATTCGCTGCTCTCCCCCGAGGCGCTGAGTGAACTCGAGTTCGCCTGCGGCCCGCTGTACCACCAGATCCAGGTCGACGCCGGCGGGCACCAACGCCGCGCCATCGACGCTGCGGGCAACGGTCGCTTCGTCCGCAACATCGTGGAAAGCGCCGAAGAGGAGCGCGAACACAGACTCACCAGCGGTGTGGTCGATCTCGCCGCGCTCGACGACGACGCCCTGATGCGCATCGAGGTCGCGGACATCCAGGCCGCGCTCGCCTCGGTGCTGTCGGGTTTGCAGCCATCGCAACCGCTCGTCCTCAACCCCCGCGGGTGACTTCGAGGATGGTTTCGGCGAGCTCGGGCCTGCAGATCACGAGGTCGGGCAGATAGACGTCGCGCTGGTTGTATTCGAGCGCCAGCCCGTCGGTCCTACTGCACCACAAGCCCTGCGACTTCGCGACCGCAACCGGCGCGGCCGAATCCCACTCGTACTGACCACCGGCATGCACGTACGCGTCGGCCTCGCCGCGAACAACCGCCATTGCCTTCGCTCCGGCCGACCCCATCGCCAGCACGTCGCCGCCGATGGCCTCGGCCACCGCCTCGGAGAATGCCGGAGGCCTCGACCCGCTGACCACCACTCGCGGCCGGTCGCCCCGCGGCTGCGCGGCCAAGCCGTCCGCCGGTGCGATCGGGGCGCCGTCGTCGATGTACGTCACCGCCAGCGCCGGCAGCGCCACCGCACCGGCGGTCAGCCCACCGGACGTGCCGCCTGGTTCGCGTTCCCACAACGCCACGTGGACGGCCCAGTCGGTGTGACCTTCGATTCCGTATTCTTTCGTGCCGTCGACGGGGTCGATGATCCAGACGCGGTCGGCATCAAGGCGAACCAGGTCGTCCGCCGACTCCTCTGAGAGCACCGCATCGTCGGGCCGCAGCCGCGCGAGTTCGGCGAGCAGGAACTCGTTGGACTGCAGATCACCGGCGTTGCCGAGCTCCCTGCCGGTCAGGGACGTGTCGGCCCGCAGCGTCAGCAGGAGTTCGCCCGCGGCGGTGGCCAGACGTCCGGCCAGCTCCGCATCCTCAGATGTCACAGTCACACACCCAGGTTACGGCGGATCGACTCGGCGACGTCCACCGGCGCACCGTCACCGGGCGTGATGACCACATCCGCGCCGGTGGGCCGTTCGTACGGCGAGCTGATCCCCGTGAAATGGGCGACCTCACCGCGCCTGGCCTTGGCGTACAGCCCCTTCGGATCACGTTCCTCGCACACCTCGAGCGGAGTGTCGACGAAGATCTCGAAGAACGGGATCCCACGTTCGGCGTGTATTCCTTTGGCGCGCTGCCGTTCTGCCGCGAAAGGACTGATCAGTGAAACGATCGCCACCGACCCCGAATCGGCGAACAGCGCTGCCACCTCCGCAGTCCGGCGGATGTTTTCCCGACGGTCGTCGTCGTTGAATCCGAGATCCGAATTGAGCCCGTGGCGCAGGTTGTCGCCGTCCATCAGGTACGCGGGCCTGCCCTCGGCGACCATCGACCGTTCCAATTCGACTGCGATGGAGGATTTGCCCGAGCCGGACAGCCCGGTCAGCCAGATCGTGGCGCCCTGGTGCGCCCGCTGTTCCCTGGTCACCGACGAGCTGTGCCAGACCACGTGCGAGTCCTTGCTCACCGGCCCGTTGATCATCCCGGCGCCCACCGTCTTGTTGGTGGCCTCGTCCATGAGGATGAAACTACCGGTGTCACGGTGCTGACGATAGGAGTCGAACATCATCGGTTGCTGCGTCCGCAGGGTCACTCGGCCGATTTCGTTGAGCCGCAGCTCCTGTGGTCCTTCTTCCCGATGGAGTGAGTTCACGTCCAGGCGATAGGTGAGGTCGCCGATGACAGCCTTGGACTCGCGGGTGGAACTCTGGATGGTGTACCGGCTTCCGGGCGTCAGTTCGGTGTCCTCGGAGAACCAGCAGACCATCGCGTCGATGTCGCGGCCGACGTACGGCCGGTTGTTGGGACGGGCCAGCATCTCGCCGCGCGTGATGTCGATCTCGTCGGTCAGCGACAACGACACGGCCATCGAGGCGAAGGCCTCCGTGACCTTCGCACCTCCCGGACCCCAGATCTCCGCAACGGTGGTGGTGAAGCCACTCGGGAGGACCACCACCTCGTCGCCGGGTTTGAAGGTCCCACTGGCGATGGTCCCGGCGTAGCTACGGTGGTCGGAGCCGTCGCTGACCTGTGGACGGATCACGTACTGCACCGGCATGCGGGCGTCGATGAAGTTGCGGTCCGACGATATGTGCACGTCCTCGAGGTGGCCGAGCAACGAAGTACCCTGATACCAAGGCATTTTCGTCGAAGCATCGACCACATTGTCGCCGAGCAGCGCCGAGACGGGGATGAAACTGAGGTCGGAGACGTTGAGCTTGCTGGCGAAGGCGCTGAACTCTTCGCGGATCTCGATGAACCGTTCCTCCGACCAGTCGACGAGGTCCATCTTGTTCACACACAACACCAGATGCGCGATCCCGAGCAGCGACGAGAGAAAGGCGTGTCGCCGGGTCTGCTCGAGCACGCCCTTGCGGGCGTCGATCAGGATCAGCGCCACGTCTGCCGTGGACGCACCGGTCACCATGTTGCGGGTGTACTGCACATGTCCCGGGGTGTCGGCGATGATGAATTTCCGCCTGGGAGTGGCGAAATAGCGGTACGCGACGTCGATGGTGATGCCCTGTTCGCGCTCGGCCCGCAAACCGTCTGTGAGCAGCGCGAGGTTGGCGTATTCGTCACCACGTTCGGCGCTGGTGCGTTCGATCGATTCCATCTGATCGGTGAATATGCTCTTGGAGTCGTACAGCAACCGGCCGATCAGGGTCGACTTGCCGTCGTCAACGCTACCGGCGGTGGCCAGTCGCAGCAGCGCTTTTCGATCGCGCCCGAGCTTGTCGCCGGCGAGGACCTCTTGTTCAACAGTCATCAGAAGTAACCCTCTTTCTTACGATCTTCCATGCCGGATTCGGAGATTCGGTCGTCTGCCCGAGTGGCACCGCGTTCGGTGAGGCGCGTCGCGGCGACCTCGTCGATCACCTCGTGCACGGTGGCAGCGTCGCTGAGCACACAGCCGGTGCACGTTGCGTCGCCGACGGTGCGGAATCGGACCTGCTCGGTGTGAACCGTCTCCCCGGGTGCGAGCTCGACGAATTGTGTTTTCGCAAGCAACATTCCGTCTCGCGGAACCACCTCGCGCCGGTGTGAGTAGTAGATGCTCGGAAGTTCGATCTCTTCGGCCGCGATGTACTGCCAGATGTCGAGCTCGGTCCAGTTGCTGAGCGGGAAGACGCGGATGTGCTCACCTTTGTGGTGCCGGCCGTTGTAGAGGTTCCACAGCTCGGGTCGTTGCGCCCGGGGATCCCAGGCACCGAACTCATCACGGAAGCTGAAGACCCGTTCCTTGGCCCTCGCCTTCTCTTCGTCGCGCCGGGCGCCGCCGAACACCGCGTCGAAGCCGTTGTCACGGATCCCGCGCAGCAGTGCGGTGGTCTGCAATCGATTGCGGCTCGCACCCGGCCCGGTCTGTTCCACCACCCTGCCGGCGTCGATGTCGTCCTGCACACTCGAAACAAGAAGGCGCACACCGGTTTGCTCGACGACACGGTCGCGGTAATCGATGACCTCGTCGAAATTGTGGCCCGTGTCGACGTGCATCAGCGGAAACGGCACTGGCGCCGGCCAGAACGCCTTACGCGCCACGTGGAACATCACCACGGAGTCCTTACCGCCGGAGAACAGCAGTACCGGACGCCGGGCTGTCGCCGCGACCTCCCGAAAGATGTACACCGACTCCGCTTCGAGCGCGGCCAGGTGCGAGAGTTCGTACCCCGTTTTCAACACCGTCAACAATCCTTCCCCGGCCGAGTCGACACTTGACCTGTCGAATATTCGACACTATGGTTTGAAAATATGACACTCACGGTAGGTGACACAGAGTCGGAAGGTCAACCCTCACCGCCCACGCAACGCGTGGTGCGGGTGATCGAGTTGCTGGCGGACAACCCCGGCGCGGCGATCACGCTGGCCGAGATCGTCCGGCGGACCGGCTTCTCGCGCGCCACCGCTCACGCTGTCTTGGCCCAGCTGACCAGGAGTGGATGGGTCACGCGCGAAGACGGGCACTTCACGATCGGCGCCGGATTCGTCGCCCTGGCCAGGCACGCCGAGCGTGGCTATCCCCTGCGACGGCTGGCCGCACCTCTGGTGCACGAACTCGCCGCAGACCTCGACATGCCCGTGTTCCTCGCCGAACGACAGGGCGCCCGGATCACCGTGACCGAGCTGGTCGGCATCCCGGCCATGGACTGGATCCGGCCCGGACGGCACATCCCCCTCCGCCCGCCGGTATGCCGCGAGTTCGTCGCCTGGTCGCCCGAAGAAGACATCGAGCAATGGATCAACGCGGCCCCGCAAGGCGCTCGTGATCGCCTGCGCGAGGTCCTCGAGGTCATCTGTGATCGTGGTTATGCGATCGAGAGGTTGACCGCCGACCACGCGGAGATGATCGGGGCGCTTGCGTCCCTGCGGGATTCACCGGTATCGGACACACTTCGCTCTCGGGTGGCCGGATTGCTCACCGAGCTCACCACGATCGACTACCTGCCCGAAGAGTCCGAGGGGCACGTGGCGGTCGTAACCGTCGGAGCGCCCATCATCGACCCCGGCGGAGTCGTGGTCGCGTCGATCGTGGCTTGTCCCAACCGCGAGATGCTCGCCGCCGAGATGGAGCAGATCGGCAAAGCCGTGGTCGCGGCGGCCGACCGGGCCGCCGTCGCCCGCTGACCACCAGCGTCGACGCAGGAACCCCAGGATCCCGCATCGGCAGGCACGGCGATATCAGGTACTACTCCCGGCCTGACATCGCGTAGAGACGAAAACGTGCCGTGACCACGGGCTGGGTTTACCAACCAAGCACTTGCTAGGTATGGTGGTCGATGTGACGATCCCGAGCCCCCTCAGTGCCGAAGAACTAGGTCCGGACACCTCGCCCGTGGCGTACGAAACGGCCGACGCCATCGCGTACATCACCCTCAACCGTCCCGAGTTCCGCAACGCGCAGAACTCGGTGATGACGTACTCGCTCGACGCCGCGTTCGTGCGCGCGGTCGACGACTCCAACGTGAAGGTGATCGTTCTACGCGCTGCCGGCAAGCATTTCTCGGCAGGCCACGACATCGGGACTCCGGAGCGCGACTTTCACGTCAAGTATCCGAACACTGCGTCGCTCTACTGGGACCACACCGACCGGGTCGGCGGCGACCAGCGTCTCGCGCGCGAGACCGAGGTGTACATGGGGATGTGCCGGCGATGGCGCGAGATCCCCAAGCCCGTGATCGCCCAGGTCCACGGCGCGTGTATCGCCGGTGGTCTGATGCTCGCGTGGATCTGCGACTTCATCGTCGCCTCCGACGACGCCTTCTTCTCCGATCCCGTGGTGAAGATGGGCATTCCCGGCGTCGAGTACTTCGCCCACGCTTTCGTTCTCGGTCCGCGCCGGGCCAAAGAGATCCTCTACACCGGCGAGCGGTTCGGCGCCGACAAGGCCCTCGAATGGGGAATGGTGAATCACGTTGTGCCGCGCGATGAATTGACCGCCAAAGTCGACGAGATCGCCGGACGAATCGCTCAGATGCCGCAACTGGGTCTTGCGCTGACGAAGAAGGCCGTCAACATCTCCGAAGATCAGATGGGTCTTCGGAACGCGATGGATTCGGTGTTCGGCTGGCACCACTTCTCGCACAGTGCGAACGCCGAAGCACCCGAAGGCGACCCACTCGGCGGGATGGACGCGAAGTCCATGAAGGCCGGCGCAGACAAGCAGGGCTCGTAGATGGACCTGTTGTTCGACGACGCCGCCGACGAGTTCCGCGCGGAGATCCGCGGGTGGCTCCACGACAACGTGCCCAGCACGCCCTTACGCTCGATGGACAGCGCTGAAGGGTTCGAGGAACACCGGCAGTGGGAACGCACCATGGCCGACGCCCGGATGTCGGTGGTCAGCTGGCCGGAGGAGTTCGGCGGTCGCGACGTCCCGCTGCTGCACTGGCTGATCTTCGAAGAAGAGTACTACCGCAGCGGAGCGCCCGGTCGGGTCAGCCAGAACGGCATTTTCTTGCTTGCCCCAACTCTTTTCGAGCACGCCAATCCGGACCAGCTGGCCCGCATCATGCCGCGGATGGCCCGTTCCGACGACATCTGGGGCCAGGCGTGGAGTGAACCCGAAGCCGGCAGCGACCTCGCGTCCCTGCGCTCCACGGCCACCCGTACCGATGGCGGATGGCTGCTCAACGGACAGAAGACGTGGAGTTCCCGATCCAGCTTCGCCGACTGGGGCTTCGGACTCTTCCGTTCCGACCCCGATTCCACCCGGCACCGCGGCATCACCTACTTCATGTTCGATCTGCGCGCCGACGGCGTCACGGTACGACCCATCAATCAGCTCGACGGCGAACCGGGGTTCGCGGAATTGTTCCTGGAGAACGTCTTCGTGCCAGACGATCCCGACGCACCCGGCGACTCCGGCGTCATCGGGGCGGTCGACAACGGTTGGAAGGTCGCGATGAGCACCGCGGCGAACGAGCGGGGACTCTCGCTGCGGTCACCCGGTCGTTTCCTTGCGACCACCGACCGGTTGCTCGCTCTCTGGAACGATGCCGATCCGGCAACCCGGTCCGGGGTCGGCGCTCAGGTCGCAGATGCGTGGATCGGGGCAAAGGCCTACGAACTCTCCACCTACGCAACGGTCAGCAGGCTCGCCGAAGGCGGCCAACTCGGGATGGAGTCATCGATCAACAAGGTGTTCTGGTCACAGTGGGACATCGCCACCCACGAGACCGCGCTGGACCTGCTCGACGTCGACGCAGAACTCGCGACACCGCACCCGTCGGGTCCCTGGATGGATGGCTATCTGTTCTCCCTGTCGGGACCCATCTACGCCGGTACCAACGAGATCCAGCGCAACGTGATCGCCGAACGACTACTCGGGCTGCCGCGAGGGGACCGCTGACATGAGATTCCTTCTCGAAGAAGAACATCACGATCTGGCGGCTTCGATCGACTCGATGCTGGCCAAATCAGAACTGCCCGCGGTGATCAGGGCCTGGAACAGCGGCGACGTCGAACCAGGACGCGCCGTGTGGGCCAAGCTCGCAGAGACCGGTGTGAACGCGTTGCTCGTCACCGAGGACGACGGCGGCATCGGCGCCGGCGCGGTGGAGATGGTGGTCGCGGTCGAGCAACTCGGCCGCCACGGCGTGCCCGGGCCCGTCGCCGAAACAATTGCTGCCGCACCCATTCTGCTGCGCGATGCTGGCCTCACCGATCAGCTGGGAGCGATGGCCGAAGGTGAGGTGGTGACGCTTGCGATGCCGCCGCACGTTCCCTACGCGGTGGACACCGCTTTCGCCTCGCACACCTATCTGGTCGAAGGCGCGGCGCTGAGCGCTGCGGTCGCCACCGATTCTCGGGCATCGGTCGACCTGGCCAGGACGCTGTCCGTTGTTCGGGCAGGCGATCATCTCGCAGATGTCGACACCGGCCGCGCCTTCGATCACGGCGCATTGGCCACAGCCGCGCAGCTCATCGGTCTCGCCCAGACGATGCTGACGCTGAGCAGTGAGTACGCGAAGGCACGCAAACAGTTCGGCCGCGAGATCGGATCGTTCCAGGCCGTCAAGCATCATCTCGCCGACGTCGCCGTCGCCGTCGAGATGGCTCGCCCTCTGGTTCATGGCGCTGCACTCGCTCTCGATGGCCAGGTACCCGATCCGCAGTGGGCTTCGCGCGACGTGTCAGCCGCGAAAGTCGCTGCCGGCCAGGCTGCCTACCTGGCGTCGCGCGTGGGGCTGCAGGTGCTCGGGGCCATCGGTTACACCCAGGAGCACGACCTCTCGCTCTACCTCACGAAGACCCGGGCCCTGCTCACCGCATGGGGCACACCCGCAGCGCACCGCGCCCGCGTTTTGGAGTTGATCACCGCATGAGTCTGTATTCCCCCGGCATCGACACCGACGAGCAGGCCGCACTGCGCGATTCGGTAGCGTCACTGCTGCATCGGAAAGCTGATTCCGCAGCTGTTCGCGCAGCGACAACGGCTCCGGAGCGCTACGACCGCGAACTCTGGTCCACCCTGTGCGAGCAGATCGGCGTCGCGGCGCTGATCATTCCGGAACAGTTCGACGGAGTCGGGGCGAGTCTGACGGAGGCGCACGTCGTCCTCGAAGAGCTCGGCAGGCACCTGGCACCGGTACCGATGCTCGGCTCTGCGGTGTTGGCCACCTCCGCACTACTGCTCAGCGGCGACGACGAGGCCTGCGCGGCAACGCTCCCCACCCTCGCGTCCGGAGAAAAGGTTGCGGCCCTGTGCTGGGCGAATGCCGCAGGGTGGCGCGAGACCGGTGTACATGCGGGTGGTGGAATCCTTTCCGGAACGGCCCATTACGTACTCGACGGTGAATCCGCAGACACCTTGCTGGTACTGGCCAAGTCGGGCGGACTGGTCACGTTGCACCAGGTGGACGCGAACGCAGACGGTGTGACCCGGGTCGCGAATCCGACGATGGATCCCACCCGCCCCCTCGCGACCATCACCTTCGACGATGTCGACGCCATCACCATCCCGACACCGTCTGGTATCGAGGACAACCTGCGCGCCATCGCCTTTGTCGCGCTGAGTGCCGAACAGGTCGGCGCGGCACGCGCCGCGCTCGATCTGACGGTCGAATACACCAAGTCGCGCAAACAGTTCGGCCGCGTGATCGGGTCGTTCCAGGCCCTCAAACACCGCATGGCCGACATGTACGCTCTCACCGAGACCGCACATTCGATCTCGTATGCAGCCGTCGATGCGCTGGTCACCGCAGCGCCCGACGCGCTGGATCTCGCCGACAGCGCGCGCATCTACTGCTCAGAGGCGTTCTCCCACATCGCCGGTGAGACGATTCAGCTACACGGCGGAATCGGCATCACCTGGGAACACGACGCCCAGCTGTTCTTCAAACGCGCACACGGGAGCGCACAGCTCTTCGGCCAGCCGCGGGATTCACTCGAACGTCTCGCCCGCGCCGCCGGTCTGTAGCAATCCCCCGGGAGTTTCGGCACGCTCGACACGAGTTCGGGCACGGTCGACGGTCGCTTCAGCACGGTCAACGGGGGTTGAGGCGGGCGAGCACCTGAGCCATCTCGTCTTCCGACACCGGGGTCGCATCGAGCTGCTCGGCGTCCGGGCGCAGGCCGGCGATCATGATGGCCAGGGCTCTGCGCCAACCGGAGTCGGTGATACCTCGGGTGGTTTCGACGACGCCGCGCATCGCCCAGAAGACCACGTCGAGATCGGTCAGCCCAACGTCACTTCGAACCCGGCCGTGTGACTTCGCACCGGCCAACAACTCGGCGAGTATCGTCCGGAACTCGCGCTTGTGGGCGGCGGTCTCGTCGTCGTTCCACACCCGGGACAGACAGCCCCTGTTGGTCGCCTGGATGGTGCCGACCCCGTACATCAGCTGCTCGAGCCCCTCGCCGCGCGGAGCTGCCTGCGCCGCGTGGGCCGCCTGCACGAAGTCACTGAACACCTGCCGCACCAGTTCGCTGATGAGCGCTTCCTTGGTGGGAAATCGTCGGTAGAGCGTGCCCGTACCGACGCCGGCGCGCCGGGCGATCTCGTCCACCCCGACCTCCAGGCCGCGCTCGCTGAACACCGCGGCAGCAGCGTCGAGTAACCGCTGCCGATTCTCGGCTGCATCACGGCGGAGCACCTTCTCGGTGGTTGCGGACTTCATTCCGACTTCGCGCCCGACAGCGTGCCGCCGGCGACCATGGCCAGTTCGGGGTGCGGCAGATCAGGGGTGTCTTCGAGGTGGGTCGTGGTGTTCCGCTTCACCGTGGGAATGAACAAGGCTGCGACCGAGGCCAGAACACCGGCCGCACCGAGCATCGCGAACCCGTTGGTGTATCCCGATTCAACAGGAACGCCCGAAGACGACGCCCCTACGGCGACGACGCTGGCCATGAACGCAGCACCCAAGGAGCCGCCGATGGTTCGGATGTTGGCGTTCATTCCGCTGGCCACGCCGGTCTGTTCTTGGGGTACCGAGGCCACCACCACGTTCGACATCGACGAGAAGACCAATCCGAATCCGATGCCAGAGATCGCATTCGCGAGGTAGATGTCGATCTCGGACGAATGCAGGAACGCCAACATGAAGTAGCTGCCCGCTGTGATGAGCGATCCGACGACCAAGAGGTTCTTGGAACCGAAACGCGCCGCGAGTCGACCGGAGAAGAGTCCGACCGCGAACATCGCGACCGCGTTGGGCAGGAGCATCAATCCCGATTCGGTGACCGAGGCACCGAACCCGTAACCGGCCGACGACGGAGCCTGCAAGAACTGCGGCAGGAACCCCAGGCCGGCGTACATGCCGACGCCCATCAGCAAGGCGATGAGATTGGCCGCCCACACACCGCGGATACGCATCATCTTCATGTCGATCAATGGATTCGACGACCGTGACTCAGCGACGATCCATGCCGCCACCACCACCACTGCAACCACGAGCAGGCCGATCACCTTCGGGGAGCCCCAGCCCCACTTGGGGGCCTGACTGACGGCGAGCAGGAGGGCGACGAGCCAGGCAGACAGCAGAAATGCTGTCAGCCAGTTGATCCTTCCGCGGGTCCGGATCGGGGACTCGGGGATCAGGACCAGGGCGGCAACGCCGGCAAGGCTGGTGATGATCAGCGGGATCCAGAACAGCCAGTGATAACCGAGGAGTTCGACGATCGGGCCGGCCAGCACGATGCCGGCACCGGCACCGACGGAGATCAGGGCGGCGATGAGGCCGATCGCGCCGGGCACCTTGGCTCTGGGGAACTCGTCTCGGATGATTCCGAAGGCCAGGGGCAGCACGCCGCCGCCGATTCCCTGGACGACACGCGCGATGATCATCACCGTCAGGGTCGACGCCAGCGCGGCGAGCAGTGAACCCGCCGCGAGTGCGGCGAGCGCGATGACGAACACGCGCTTCTTGCCGTACATGTCGCCGAGTCGTCCCATGATCGGCGTGGATATCGAGGCCGACAGCAGGTAGGCGGTCAGCACCCAGGTCACATTTGTCTGATTGGTACCCAGCTCCACCTCGACGGTGGGGAGCACCGGCATCACGAGGGACTGCAGCAGGGCGAAGGCTGCGACGCCGACGGTGAGCACGGCAAACGTGATCTGGTGGTGCGTCCGGCTGGGCGCGGATGTCATGCGAACTCCTGAGTGCTAACCGGAGCCGACGCTCCGCATCTCAGAAACATATCAGCTCAACCGGAGCAATCACTCCGGATAGCGAACAACATCACAGCTCCGTTCGCGCGAGGCCACCGTCATTCGAACGCGGCGTTGACCTCGGCCTCGGTGAGTCCGTAGTCCTCGAGCGAGTACTTGTGCACCGGCTTGCGGTCGCCGGACTTGCTCTCTTCGTCCAGCGCTCGCATCTCGGCGGCGGCGGTGTCGCTGAGATCCAGCCCAAAGGTCCGGTAGATGTTCTCCACCGTGCCCATCGGATCGGTGCGGAAATCCTTGAAGTCGACATCGATGAACTGAGCCGGGTCGTACTTGGCCCTGGCCGCATTGAAGGAGTGCAGTCCCCGCGACCACAGTTCGAGCTGCGTCTTTCCGATCAACTCGCCGTTGAAGACGGTCGACCACCCTTCACCCGCGGCCTCGGCGAGGCTGCACATCGAGGGAATGATCGTGGCCGGCGGCCGATGTGTCTGGATGATCAGCGCGTCAGGGTAGACGGCCATCAACTCGTCGAGCGCGAACAAGTGGCTCGGATTCTTCAGGATCCATCGACGCTCGGGCTGGTTGAGCCCGATCAGCTGCAGATTCTTCTTGTGCCGGGTGTAGGCATTGGTCCAGTTCTGCTGTTGCAGCCACTGCGAGTACGTCGGGAGATACGACAGCGACTCATACGAGATGGACTTGAAGGTCTGGCGGAGCAACTGCCAGCACTCCTCGACGTCGGACGCACTCATGTAGTGCAACCCCATAAACTCGGGATTCTCGACGTGATGCTGTTCGAGGCCGCTCTGGATCTCCTGGAACACCGGATTCGACTCCCACGTGTCCCGCGGAGGCCGCGGTTGCGGGAACTCGGCAAGCCACATCTCCAGCCCCTGATGCCCGGGGTCGGCCGTCAGCAATCGATGCAAGGCGGTGGTCCCGGTTCGGGGCAGACCGGTCACGAAGATGGGCCGTTGCACCGGCGCGGTCGCGTACTCCGGGTTGGCCTTCCACGACGCCTCACTCAACAGCCGGGCGACCAACGCGCCACGCAGGAAATACCGATTCATCTTGCTGCCGAGCTCGGTCATCCCCGCGTCCCGCACATACGACTCCAACAGCACGCCGAGCGCCTCGGTGTAGTCGTCGACGCCGAAGTCGTCGAGGCCACAGGCCTTGGTGGCGGAGGCATGCAGGTCTTCCACCGTGCCGACATCTGTTCTGGTGGTCATGGAGCGCTCCTTCTAGACGTGGTACTCGCCGCAGTTGACATCGAGGGTCTGACCGGTGATGGCGCTGGCCCAATCAGATGCCAAGAACACTGCCGCCCGAGCGATCTCATCGGGTTCAGGTAAACGCTTGAGGTCGGACTTCGACGCAGTCTGCTCGTACACCTGCTCGGGTGTGATGCCGTATTTCTTCGCGACCTCACTGAAATACCACTTCAACTGGTCATCCCAGATGTAACCGGGGGCGACGGTGTTGATGCGAATCCCCTTCTCCCCCAACTCGGTGGCAAGCGTCTGTGACATCGCGAGCAATGCCGCCTTGGACAACTTGTAGCTGCCGTACCGCGGTTCGGAGTGCCGCACGACCATCGAGTTGATCATGACGATGGCACCGGACGACTTCTCGAGCTCATCGGTGAAGGCCTTGGTCATGCGAAGGCCACCCAGCACGGTCAGGTCGAGGCTGGATCGGATGTGATCGAAATCAGTGCGTGCCAACGGCTTCATCGAGGGCAACGAGAAGGCGTTGTTGACCAGCACGTCGACTTTGCCGAACTCGGAGACCGTTGCGGCGACGAGCGCCTCGACCGCCGCGTCGTCGGTGATGTCTGTCGGCACCTGGAGTGAAACACCACCCGCGGCGTCGATCTCTTCGGCGATCCTGGCAAGTCGCGATTCCGTCCGTGCGGCGAGGACCACCTTCGCTCCGGCTGCCGCGGCCTGCAGAGCGATCGAGCGGCCGAGACCGGGACCGACTCCGCCGACCACCACGACCTTGTCCGCGAGCAGCCCCGGGTTCCCCACGGCGTTCATCCGAGCATCCGCTGCGCGAAACCACGCTGACGCGAAGCGATACGCTCACGCCAGCCGGCCTCGTCGATGGTGTTGCTGTCGTGATACGGCAGATGCGCCGCGACGTCGCCCACGTCGATGATCGCCACCGACGGCCCGTCGGACTCGGAGAGCTCGCGTGAGACCCGCTGCCACCTGAACTGTGCAATGCCCCGCTGTGTGCCGGTCGTCTCGATCCAGTTGGCGATACCGGGGTTCTGTTTGCTGACGACCAGCCGGATCATGCCATCCGGATCGACCTGTGCCTGCGCCGCGTTCAGACTCGTCTGATGGTTGACGTAATCAAGCGAGATGTACCACATGCTCCCGAGCTGAAATCCCTGGTATGGCGCATCGGATTTCGGGACGGTGATCACCATGGCCTGGTTGTCGGCGAGGTCGTAGTGGCCCACCGATGAGAATTGGGTGCTGAGTCCGCCGGGGGTCAACCGAGGTGCCGTCAGGGTGTTGACCGGGAGATCCAGATAGAACCATTTGGGAAAGTTGAACCAGGTGTTGATGCGGGACAAGAGCATCTTGCCCGCGATCTGATAGCGGCGGGTGATCTGGGGCAGTCCGGCTTCCTGCGG
Organism: Williamsia sp. 1138; assembly: GCF_002095435.2. Lineage (GTDB taxonomy): Bacteria > Actinomycetota > Actinomycetes > Mycobacteriales > Mycobacteriaceae > Williamsia. The sequence goes on along the minus strand of NZ_MJEJ02000023.1, from coordinate 39,001 downwards.
CGCCGTACCGACCGTGTCGACGCGCTCGATACGTAGTTGCCCTTTGTGCGCCGACCAATCGCTGTAGACCTCGCGCACCGCGAGCATCGACGACCCCTCGCCCAGCACAAAGTAGTTCGGGCCCGGATCGTCCTTCGGTGGCCCGAACCGGAGCGTGAACGAGCCGTCCGGTTCGATGTCGAGGCGGCGGTCGTCGAACGCGTCATCACCGCCCGGCACGTCAGTCGCGGTGTAGTCACCTTTGAGCACCTGGAAGCTCAGATCCGCGGTTTCGCCGCGGGTTCCGGTGATCACATACTCGGCATCGGCTTCGACGTTGGCGTGGTAGTAGAGCGTATCGGGGTTGTCGAGACCCATCTTCGTGTAGGGGCCGGTCGACGTCACGAAGAACGGATGACTCTTGCCGTACGCCCACGCCATCTGCAGACTGGCTCGGATACTGCCGGCGAGGTAGTCGTAGCCCTCTGCGAGATCATCGTCGTTGCGAATGAAATCTGCTAAGGCGATCAGCTTCTCGGCTTCGGCGACTGCCGCCGCGAACGGCGCCGTCACGTCAGGGGTGACGGTCGTATCAGTAACGGGGGTGGTCATCTCGCTCCTCTTTGAACGGCCGCAGCACTGAAAGTGCCCGCATGCTTCGGTTACCGCCTCGGGCTACAGCCAGGTGTCGCCGCCGGTCCAGGTCAGGAAGTTCTCGAGTTCCGCCTGAGCCGGGGTGACGTGCGGATGCTCGGTGGACAGGTAACCACCACGGTAGAACAGCAAAGGCTTGTCCTGCAGCACTTCCCCCAAAGTCTTGACCCTTCCGATCACGATGAAGTGATCTCCGCCGTCGTCGACGCGTTCGAGGGTGCAGTCGACCCACGACAGTGAGTGTTTGATCACCGGGAGGCCCAGCGGCGAAGGGTCCCATTCGATTCCGGCGAACTTGTCGTCGCCGGGGGCACCGAACGCCGCACTCACGTTCTGCTGGTTGTTGGAGAGCACGTTGACACAGAACTTCTCGCTCTGCTCGATGACCTTCCAGCTCCGCGAAGTCTTCATGGGACAGAACAGGACGAGCGGCGGATCGAGTGAGAGCGCGGCGAAGGACTGACACGCGAAACCGACCGGGGTGTCGTCCGGCGTCACCGTGGTGATGACGGTGACACCGGTACAGAACTGGCCCATGGCGGTGCGGAATTGCCGGCCGTCGAACTCGTCGGTGCCGAGCGGATGCGAGACCATGTCTCAGGCGTTCTTGAATCCGATGGAGAAATCATGGCCCCACAGACTCACCGCGGTGCTTTCTCGCGCGATCCACTCGTGGTCATCCACCTGCCTTCCCTCGCAACCGAATTCGACATCGAACCCACCGGGGGTCTTCATGTAGAACGAGTACATCAGGTCGTTGACGTGGCGACCGAGGGTTGCCGACATCGGGACCTTCTTACGAAGTGCACGGTCATGTGCGAGCCCCACGTCGTCGGTGTTCTCCACCTCGATCATCAGGTGGACGATGCCCGTGTCGTTCGGGAACGGCAGGAAGGCGAGACTGTGATGCCGCGGATTACATCCGAAGAACCGCAGCCACGGTGGCTCATCGCCCTTTTCGCGACCCACCAACTCCGGCGGCAGTCGCATCGAGTCCCGAAGCCGAAAGCCGAGTACGTCTCGGTAGAACCGCAGAGAAGCGGCGTCGTCATCGGTGGTCAGGACAACGTGCCCTAGGCCCTGCTCCCCGGTCACGAACTTGTGGCCGTAAGGACTGACCACCCGGCGATGCTGCAAGGCCACCCCGTGAAAGGCCTCGAGCACATTGCCGGATGGGTCCTCGAACACCACCATCTCGACGACCTGACGATCCTCGAGCTCTTCGTCCTTGCCCTCACGGAAGATCACACCCGCGGCAGACAGGCGATCGCGAACTTCCTGTAACGCTGCCGCATTGGCGCATTCCCAGCCCGAACTCGCAAGGTGGTCACGATCACTCGGCACGATCACCAGGCGGGCCGGGAAATCGTCCATCCGCAGATAGAGCGCATTCTCGGTGGAGCCCGAACCCTCTGACATGCCGAGGACCTTGAGCCCGAACTCGCGCCAGGCGCCCATGTCCGTGGCGTCGATACGCATGTAGCCAAGAGAACGAATCGGGCCCAGCGTTTCAGTCATCGTCGAACTACTCCTTCGAAAGTGGTGGCTTCTGGTGAGTCCGACCTGGGCGTTGGCTCGCCCGAACCCACCATTTCCGGGTTGCGGGTGTCAGACCATGGTGTCCCCGATGGGGATACCGAACTCGCCGTTACCGAATGCCACATATGCACGCTCGGCGTCGTTTGCAGCGTGAACTCGCCCGGCGTGGGCATCACGCCAGAACCGCTGGATCGGGGTGTCGCTGTCGAGCGCGTGGGCTCCCGAGTTCTCGAAGAGACGGTCGATCGACGCGACGGCACGGCCGGTGGCGCGGACCTGGTCGCGACGAGCCTTGAGCCGCAACTCCATCGGGACCTCTTCGCCGGCGACCAACAGGTCGTACTCGGCCTGTAGGTTTCCCGAGAGTTGGGTCCAGGCAGCATCGATGTCGCTCGCGGCCTCGGCGATACGCACCTTCGCGAACGGGTCGTCCTTCGCCTTCTCGCCGGCGTAGGCGGCGCGCACGCGCTTTCCCTGATGCTCCACGTGGGCCGCGTAGGCGCCGTAGGCCATTCCGACGATCGGTGCCGAGATGACACTGGGATGTACCGAGCCCCAGGGCATCTTGTAGACGGGCGCGGTGTTCTTCTCGAGCCCTGGCGCGGTGCCGGTGCTCATCGCCCGGAAACTGAGCATCCGGTGGCTGGGCACGAAGACGTCCTTGACATCGATCGTGTTGGAGCCGGTGCCCTTGAGACCCACCACATGCCACACATCACGAATCGTGTAGTCCGAGCGCGGGATCAGGAAGCTGACGAAGTCGACGGGCTTGCCGTTCTTGATGACCGGTCCTCCGAGGACCACCCACTCGGCGTGACCGCATCCCGACGACCAGGCCCATGACCCGTTGACCTTGTATCCACCGTCGACGACCTCACCCATACCCATGGGGGCGTACGAGGACGAGATGCGCACCGAGGTGTCTTCACCCCAGACGTCTTCTTGAGCCTGCTGCGGGAAGAGGGCGAGGTGCCAATTGTGGACTCCGATGATGCTGGAGACCCAGCCGGTGGAACCGCACGCCGACCCGATGCGCCTCACGGCCTCGTAGAAGGTCACGGGGTCGACCTGGTAACCACCCCACTGCTCGGGTTGCAACAGCCGGAAGAAACCGACGTCGGCCAATGAAGCGATCGTCTCATCCGGGATCTGGCGCAGGTCCTCGCACTCCTGGGCCCGCTGTTCGATCTCAGGTAGCAACGCGCTGATCTTTTCCAACACCTCTGCGCCCGCCTGGCTGCGATCACTCATCGAGCAACTCCTTGCTGTCGTTCCACGTCGTCGTTTCAAGACTAGAACACGTTCTCATTTATGTCGAGTACTGGGGGTTTACCCCGCAATCTCGCGGGAAACCCTCAATCAGCTGGCGTGCCACGGCAGAGTTTTGTAACATGTTCTAGTAAGCGAAGGCGCTTAAATCAGCCGACGCGGCAGATGCGCAGCTCACCGCGACATCGCCAGACCTAGGGAGCAGAAGATGGTGGAGACGAAGGCGAAGGCCGGGATCGACAACAGTGCCGACGGCGGCGCCGTTCGCGAGATCGACACCGGCACGCCACCGACCCGCTTCGCCCGCGGTTGGCACTGCCTCGGCCTGTTGTCCGACTACGACGACGGCAAGCCCCACTCGGTGACGGTGTTCGGTACCAAGCTCGTGGTGTGGGTCGCCGAGGGTGAACTGAAGATCCTCGACGCGTACTGCCGGCACATGGGCGGGGATCTCTCGCAAGGCTCGATCAAGGACGGCAACATCGCCTGCCCCTTCCACGACTGGCGCTGGAAGGCCAACGGCCGGTGTGCCGGCGTCCCCTATGCGAAACGCGCTCCGAAGCTGGCCAAGACCCGGTCGTGGCCCGGGATGATCCGCAACGGCCAGGTCTTCGTCTACAACGATCCCGAGGGCAATCCCCCGCCGGACAACGTGGTGATCCCCGAACTCGAGGAATTGAACAGCGATCAGTGGACCGGCTGGACCTGGAACACGATCGTGATCGAGGGCTCCAACTGCCGCGAGATCATCGACAACGTCGTCGACATGGCGCACTTCTTCTACGTCCATTACTCGTTGCCGGACTACTTCAAGAACGTCTTCGAAGGCGAAACCGCCGCGCAGTACATGAACTCGCACGGCAGGCCGGACGTCGACATCATGACGGCGTACGGCGACACCAAACTCGAATCGATAGCGGCGTACTACGGCCCGGCCTACATGCTCAACCCGATGGTCCAGTACTACGGCGGATACGCGATCGAGACGATCCTGACGAATTGCCACTACCCGATCGACAACAACTCATTCGTGCTGATGTACGGCGTGATCGCCAAGATTCCCGAGGGTCTCACCGCGGAGCAGGCGGACAAGATGGCCACGAAGATCACGGCAGGCATCGAAGTCGGTTTTCTCCAGGACGTCGAGATCTGGAAGCACAAGAGCCGCATCGACAATCCGTTGCTGGTCGAGGAAGACGGCCCGGTGTATCAGCTGCGGCGCTGGTACGAGCAGTTCTACGTCGACGTCGCCGATGTCACCGAAGAGATGACGCAGCGCTACGAATACGAGATCGACACCACCAAGGCCGTCGAGAACTGGAATCTCGAGGTGCAGGAGAACATCCGGCTCAAGGCCGAACGCGAAGCGAAGACCGGAGAACCGGCCGAGAAGGTGGACGCGGCGACATGACGAAGGGGCACTCATGACGCTCAGCTGGTCCAAGGCCCCGGACTTCACTGCCGATCCGGAGCGGAAAGCCGCTGTCGAGGAGGCGACCACCCGGGACAAAGAGCACTATCTGCGGGGCGGTCTGACCGAGATCGAGTGCCGGACCTGCCACGCCCGCGTGATGGTGAAGAAGTACAGCCCCCACCACACGAGCGTGCAGTGGACCTCGCAGGCCAGGGACAACTGCCCCGAGTTCAAGGCGATCCGCGCCGAAGGCGGGAACCCGGCGATGTTGCCGACGTGCCCGCGGATGTCGGCGAGCATCGATCACGGAGTCAGTGAGGGGATCATCCCCAGAGAGTCTCCCGACGTCGACCCCGACGGTTACTACTGACCGCCCGAGTAGTTCCGATCGCTCCAGTAGTCCCGATCACCCGGGTACTCCTGAGGATTAACGTCTGATCTACTGCTGGCCGTACGGCCCGAACTGCTGTCCCGGCTGTTGTCCCTGACCCGGCTGCTGTCCCTGTCCCGGCTGTTGTCCAGGGCCCGGATAGTTCTGGCCGTACCCCTGACCGGGTTGCTGTCCGAACCCCTGACCCGGCTGCTGGGTATAGCCCGGACCTGGTTGTCCCTGCTGCGGGCCCTGGCCCGGCCACCCGTATCCCTGAGGCGGTTGCTGACCGTAACCCTGTCCCGGGGTCGGTCCGTACCCGGGAGACCTCTGAGTGCCCGGAGGGCGACCTGCCGGGGTCGTGAGCGCGAAGAACACCGACAGCCCGCCGGCGATCAGTGCGGCCAGCGCCCCGATCGTCACCAGCCAGAGCCCGAAGCCGGCATCCGAGACATCGGAGTCACCCGCGTCCTCGAGGACCGCCCCCGCCGGGCCGAACAGGTAGACCAACGTCAGGATGGTCGCGATCAGGCCGAGCACCGTTGCGGTGATGGCGCCGATGGCGGGGAACTTGTTGATGATCAGCGGCACGGCCGCTGCGATGATCAGCACGCCCAAGATCAACGTGAAGATGCCCGGCGATTTGGTGCTGTCCTCCAGCAACTGTGAGATCTCATCGCTCTCCGAGCCATCGACGGACACCGAGCCCATGCCGGATATCGAGACGCTCGCGAGCTCGTTGTCGTCGGCCGCCCAGCTGAAGAAACTGAACAGCACCATCAGCAGTCCGCCGACCGCCAGCGCTATGCCGGTGAATTTCAGGAAAGGACTCGACGACTCGGGAGCGAGCAGTCCGGTCGCGGACGGACGCGCCCCACCTGGCGCGCCGAACGCCGATTGATAGCCGGGTTGCGGCGACGGGTAGCCACCAGGTTGGTGGCCGCCGGGCTGATATCCACCTGCCTGGTATCCGCCGTGCGGCTGACCGGACCCACCGGGCGGAGGAAATCCACCCGGCTGACCGCCGGGCGGAGGGAAGTTGCCGGGTGGTGGGCCGTATGTCATCTGTCCCCCTGCTGTGAGTGGTTCGCCCGTCCCGCGGGCGCTACTGATCGAAATCGATCGTAACGCGCGTACTCACAGGCCGGTCGACGCAGGCGTTGCAGGCGACCGGACGGCCAGTACGAGAGCCCAGCCGGATACGACAAGGGCCACCACAGAACCAATTGCCACCAGCCAGAGTCCCCACCCGACGTCGCCGATGGACGAGTCTCCCGCGTTCTCGATCAGGGCGTCGACAGGATCGAAGAGGAAGAACAACACCCTGATCGTCGCAAGGAGGGACAGCACGGTGGCGACCGCGGCAGCGATCCCCGGGAATCGGTTGAGGATCAAGAACACCGCGGCGAGGATGAGCAACACACCGAAAACTGCAGTGGAGATTCCGGGAGATTTGCTGTTGTCCTCGAGCAGCTGCTCGAGTTCTCCTGAGCCGGAGCCGAATCCACCCTCGATCGATACTGAACCCATACCGGTCACCGCCGCACTGAAGAGCTCGTCTTCGGCGGAGGCCCAACTGAAGAAACTGCAGATCACCATCACGGCACCTGCCAGAGCAAGGACGATGCCGGCCGGCTTGAGTTTGGGATCCACCGACCGCCGAGCAAGGAGCCCGGAGCCGGACGCATGGCCACTCGTCATCGTCCATCCTCTCCGTGCACGTCGGTTCGGGGCGCCGGCGCACGTCGCGGTGGCGGGCGCTGACCGGGCGGCATGCCCCTGTCCGGCGGGATCTGGCCAGGCGGCACAGGTCCTGGCGGTACCGATCGAGGAAGCCGATCTCGACCTCTTACCGGCTGAGCCACAGTCGGATACGAGTTCGGGAGGGGCCGAGGCCGTGGAGCCGGACGGTATCCGGGCTGAGCGGGCGGTGGGCGTCGTCCCATCGGCCCATCACCGCCACTCTGGCGGGCGCGGTGCCCCGGTTCGGGCCGGAAGCTCGGGCGGGGTGCAGCCGGCGGTACCGGCGGGGCGGTGGGCCGGGCTCCGCGGCGCCTCGCAGGCGGTGTGGCCGGCGCCGGAGAGTCGGCTCTGGGCCGGGGCGCCGCGGTCTCCGTCGCGGGAGATCGCCCTCCGCGTAGCGCAATGATCGTGCCGGATCCGGACGCTGCCAGCGCACCGAACGCACCGATGGCGACCAGCCAGAGTCCGAGGCCGGCGTAACCGATGCCGGTACTGCCGGCGCCATCGAGCACGGCGTCACCAGGTGCGAAAAGGTACTCCAACGACATGAACACCGCGATGAGCGCAAGGACGGCACCTGCCGCGGCTCCGAGTCCGGCGTAGCGGCCTCGCACCATGAAGATCGCTGCGCCCACCAGCAGAGCACCGAGCAGCGCCGTGACGATCCCTGGTGACTTGGCGCGCTCGTCGAGTTCGGCCGCGACGTCGGTGGACCCACCCAGAGCTTGAGCTCGCGCCTCCGACGCCTCGAACGACACCGAACCCATCCCGGTCACCGACAAGCTCAGACTGTCGTCTGATGCGCTCGCCCAGGTCAGGAAACTGCAGACGACGACGAGCACACCCGCTGCGGCGAGCGCCAGACCGACGAACCGCAACCGCGTATCGCCGGATGCGGACGCGAACAACCCACCGCCCGTCGTCGACCGACGGCGATCATCACTGGCGGCGGGCACCGTGCGTGGTCGGCGCCCCGAGGTCGTCCCGGAAGTCTGCCAACTGCCGGGATCGACACGCGACCGGTCGTACGTCATGGGCCCTCACCGATCACCTCGCGTGGAGTCCGACTCGCATCCGAGTCGTCAATTCGGACAAATGGTAACCCGAGCCATCTGCTCAGGCGTCATACTCCGGCGTTGGCGTCCTGCTTTTTCTTGAGCTCGAGGGCGATGTCTATCAGCTGGTCCTCCTGGCCACCGACCAGTTTGCGGCTGCCGGCCTCCAACAGGATCTCTGCCGCCGACACCCCGTATTTCTCGGCGTGGCCTTCGGCGTGCTTGAGGAAGGAGCTGTAGCAGCCTGCATAGCCCATCATCATCGCCGGACGGTCGACGAGGCACTCGGTGGGCATCACCGGCCGCACCACATCTTGGGCGGCATCGGCGATCTTCATGAAATCGATGCCGGTGCTGATGCCGAGCTTGTCGCAGACCCCCACAAACGCCTCGACCGGTGTATTACCCGCGCCGGCGCCGAATCTACGCACCGATCCGTCGATCTGCTGCGCGCCGGCCCGCACCGCCGCAACGGAATTGGCGACGGCGATGTCGAGGTTCTCGTGGCCGTGAAAGCCGATCTGGGCATCGTCACCGAGCTCGGCCTTGAGCGCCGACACCCGATCGGAGACCTGTTCGAGGACAAGCGCTCCGGCTGAATCGACGACGTAGACGCACTGGCATCCGGCATCGGCCATGATCCGTGCCTGCTTGGCCAGGACCTCCGGCGGCTGGCTGTGGGACATCATCAGGAAGCCGACGGTCTCGAGACCGAGTTCGCGGGCGAGCCCGAAGTGCTGGATCGACACGTCGGCCTCGGTGCAGTGCGTCGCGATCCGGCAGATCTGGGCTCCGTTGTCCTGAGCGGCCCGGATGTCGTCCTTGATCCCCAGTCCTGGCAGCATCAGGAACGCGATCTTCGCCGACGTCGCGGTCTCCACTGCCGCCTTGATCAGCTGCTGCTCAGGGGTTTTGGAGAAGCCGTAGTTGAACGACGAGCCGCCCAGACCATCACCGTGCGTCACCTCGATCACCGGGACTCCCGCGCCGTCGAGGGCGCCGACGATATCGCGGACCTCCTGCTCGGTGAACTGGTGCCGCTTGTGATGGCTGCCGTCACGCAGGGACGAATCCGTGATGCGGATGTCCAAGTCGTCGCTGTACTTGCGAGCACCGGCCATCAAATCGGTTGAGTTGGCGAACATGTCACACACCTACCTTCGCTGCGAGCTTCTGCTTGGCGATCTCTTCGCCGACCTTGGTGGCTGCGGCGGTCATGATGTCCAGGTTGCCTGCATACGGCGGCAGGAAATCCCCGGCGCCCTCGACCTCCACGAAGATCGACACCCTGGCCATGCCGCCGTTGCCGACGCTGGGCGGATCGAACTGTGGGTCCTGGAGCAACCGATACCCGGGTACGTACTCCTGGATCTCCCGCTCCCGCTTGCGAATCGACTCTGCGATCGCATCGAGGTCGGCGTCTTCGGGAATCGCACAGAAGATCGTGTCGCGCATGATCATCGGCGGGTCGGCCGGATTGAGGATGATGATCGCCTTACCGCGATCGGCACCACCGATCGTCTCGATCCCGCGGGATGTGGTCTTGGTGAACTCGTCGATGTTGGCGCGCGTACCGGGTCCCGCCGATTCCGACGACACCGAGGCAACGATCTCCGCATAGACCACCGGGACAACCGATGACACCGCATGCACCATCGGGATGGTCGCCTGGCCGCCGCACGTGATCATGTTCGTGTTGGGTGCGTCGAGGTGCTCGCGCAGGTTCGCCGGTGGCACGACCGCCGGACCCACTGCCGCGGGGGTCAGATCGATGGCGGTGATGCCGGCTGCCTCGTACTTCGGTGCGTACTCGCGATGCACATAGGCCGAGGTGGCCTCGAAGATGAGGTCGGGCTTCTCCGTGGACGCGAGCAGTTCGTCAGCGCCGCCTGCCATGGTGATCAGTCCGCGGTCAGCCGCCCGCTTCATGCCTTCGGAGTCGGCGTCGATGCCGACCATCCATCGCGGTTCGATGACCTCGGATCGGGCCAACTTGTACATGAGGTCGGTTCCGATGTTGCCCGACCCGATGATCGCGGCGGTGAGCTTGTCTGACACTAGAACTCCTGACATTGAAAACGTTTGCGAACGTGTGTTGTGCGAGATGCGGTGGGCTCAGGTGAAATCGAGGGTGACACTGCCCAGGCCGACGAAATCGGCCACGAAGTGATCGCCCGAACGGATGTCGATCGCCCGGGTCGCCGTCCCCGGCAAGATCACGTCGCCCTTGCGCAGGCGCACCCCGAAACTCTCGACCTTGCGCGCCAGCCACGACACAGCTGTGAGCGGATGGCCGAGGACAGCACTCGAGTTGCCCTCGGCGATCAACTCCCCGTTGCGATGCAGTGTGGCGTCGATGTTGCCCGTGTCGATGTCGGCGATCGCGACCCGCTGCTCCCCCAGCACCCACCCACACGACGACGCGTTGTCGGCGATCGTGTCGGGCAGGGAGATCTTCCAATCACGGATACGGGAATCGATCAACTCGATCGACGGAACCACCCACTCGACCGCAGCGATCACATCCTCATTGGTGCAGCCCGCCCCGGGCAGATCCTCACCGAGAATGAATCCGACCTCCACCTCAACCCTCGGGAAACAGAACTTCGTCGCATCGATCGGGGTGTGCTCGTGGTACTGCATCACATCGAGCAGATGCCCGTAGTCGGGCTCGTCGACGCCCATCATCTTCTGCATCGCTTCCGAGGCGAGCCCGACCTTGTGGCCCGCAACCCTTGCCCCGGCCTCCAGACGCTTGCGAATATTGATCAACTGGATCTCGTAGGCGTCGGTGACGTCGATGTCCGGGAACGCGACAACCGGCGGATCGACGGCCACCGCCGTCGCCTCCGCCCTGGCCAGTTCGTCGGCGATCTGGTGACGCTGCTGGTCGGTGATCGTCATGGTCTGCCTCGCTCTCCTACCGGCCCAGCGAACTGGAACGTGTTTCTGTTTTGCCATCCATCAGGCACTCGCCAATGCCTTCCAGGCTGGTATAGCCTGCCTAGTGAGTCACTTTATAACGTGTTCTACCTTGGTGGTGGAAGTCGGCCGGCTCGAGAGACGTTTTTCGGCGCGCAAAGGGGTAATTGATGACCAGTTCGGACCACACTGGACCTGGACAGACCGGATCGGGGCAGACCTCGGTGGACGAGACCTTCGATGTGATCGTGGTCGGTGCTGGTGGCGCCGGGATGAGCACGGCGATCACTGCCGCGGCACACGGTCTCGACACCGTCATCATCGAGAAGTCTGCGTACTGGGGCGGGTCGACCTCGCGCTCCGGCGGCGGCGTGTGGATCCCGAACAACCAGGTCCTTCAGCGCGACGGCGTGAAAGACGACCCCGAGGCCGCGAGGACCTACGTGCGCTCGATCGTCGGCGACGGGGTGGCGCCTGAGCGGATCGACGCCTACATCGACCGTGGACCCGAGGCGTTGGCCTTTCTGACGGAGCACTCACCACTCGAACTCGAATGGGTCAAGAACTACTCCGACTACTACCCGGAGGCCCCGGGCGGACGCGTGGGCGGACGTTCGTGTGAGCCGAAACCCTTCGATTCCCGCAAGCTCGGCGACGACTTCAAGACGCTGCACCCGCCGTACACCAAGTCCCCGCTGAACGTGGTCGTGATGCAGTCGGACTACCGCTGGCTGAGCACCGGCCTACGGCACTGGAAAGGCCCGCTGCGTGCGGTGAAAGTCGGATCGCGCTTCATCTGGGCGAAACTCACCGGCAAGAAGCTCATCGCCATGGGAGCCGCTCTGATGGGCGAGCTGCTCCTGGGCGTGCGTCAGGCCGGGATTCCGTTGCGCCTGAACACACCCCTCGTGGATCTCGTCACCGAAGGTGGCCGGGTCGTCGGCGTCGTCGTCGAGTCGGACGGGCAGACAAAGACGTTGCGCGCCCGCCAAGGTGTGGTCCTGGCCTGCGGCGGATTCGAGCACAACGACGAGATGCGCCACAAGTACCAGCGGGAACCTATCGGTTCGCAGTGGACCACGGGCGCCGAGTCCAACACCGGTGACGGCATCAACGCGGGACTGAAGATCGGCGCGGGCGTGAGCTACATGGAAGACGCGTGGTGGGGGCCGACGATTCCGCTGCCGCGCGGCCCGTGGTTCGCGTTGTCCGAGCGGGCCCTCCCCGGCAGTTTCATGATCAACGATCGCGGCCGGCGATTCATGAACGAGTCCCTGCCGTACGTCGAGGCCGTCCACCAGATGTACGGCGGCGAGTTCGGGCAGGGAGAGGGCCCGGGCGAAAACCTGCCCTGTTGGCTCGTCTTCGACCAGACCTACCGCAATCGGTACATGTTCGCGTCGGTCTCCGGCCGGCAGCCGCTGCCGGGCAAGTGGTTCAAGTCGGGTGTGATCACCAAGGCGGACAGCCTCGCGGGCCTCGCAGAGAAGATCGGCGTGCCGGCGGACGGTTTGACCGAGACCGCACAGCGGTTCAACGCCTTCGCTGCAGCAGGCAAGGACGAAGATTTCGGGCGCGGCGTCAGCCAGTACGACCACTACTACGGCGACATCACCAACAAGCCCAATCCGAGCCTCGGCCCACTGAAGAAGGGGCCCTTCTATGCGGTGAAGATGGTGCCGGGCGATCTGGGCACCAAGGGCGGCATCAACACCGACGCCGCAGGACGAGCGCTGCGGGCAGACGGCTCCGTGATCGACGGGCTGTATGCCGCCGGCAACACCAGCTCGCCGGTGATGGGCCACACCTATGCCGGACCAGGAGCCACCATCGGACCCGCCATGGTGTTCGGATACCTTGCCGCCCTGGACATCGCGACCAACGCACAGAGCACTCGGGCCACCGAAGAGAAGGCGGGCTGATGCCGATCGATCCGGGCGTCGCCCTCGGCGCCGTGGTGGCCAAGGAGACGTTCAGCTGGAACGCGTCCGACGTCGCGCTCTACAACCTCGCCGTGGGCGCGGGGGCAGACCCGCTCGACGCTGCCGGCCTGGAATACCTCGACGACCGGCGGCCCAAGGTCCTTCCGGCGTTCGCCACGGTCGCGGCACACTTCCACGAGACCGAACCACCAAAGGTGTCCAAACCGGGCATCGAGATCGACCTGGGCTCGGTGGTGCACGGGGCGCAGGAAGTGCAGGTGCACAAGCCGATTCCGGCGGAAGGAACGGCCACCACCACCACCACGATCGTCGAGTTGCAGGACAAGGGCTCGGCCGCGGTCATCGTCGAGGAATCGAGCACCGTCGACGACTCCGGCGAGCCACTGTGGACGGCGCGGTCGTCCATCTTCTGTAAAGGTGAAGGCGGCTTCGGCGGCGAGCGTGGCACCTCGGACAAGGTCACCTATCCCGACCGAGAACCCGATCACGTCATCGAAGAGAAGACCCTTCCGCAGCAGGCCCTGCTTTATCGGCTGTGTGGAGACCGTAATCCCTTGCATTCCGACCCGGCGTTCGCCGAGAAGGCCGGGTTTCCCCGGCCGATCCTGCACGGTCTGGGCACCTACGGAATCGTGCTCCGCACGGTGGTCGATCAGCTCCTCGACGGCGACGTCGAGCGCGTCGCGAGCTACGGTGCCAAGTTCGCCGGAATCGTCTTTCCCGGCGAAACGCTGCGGATCAAGGTGTGGGAGGACGACTCCCGACTGCTGATCACCGTGTCAGTGGTCGAGCGGGACGATTCGCCCGCGCTCGGAAATGTAGTGCTCACCAAGCGGTAGAAGGTGACCGGGCAAGGACTTTGCTCACCGATCTTCACCTTGCTCGTGAAATATTGCGAGCAGGGCGGGAGTTTTCCGAGCGGAGCCGTCAGCCGGCGCTCATGAATATGGCAACGAGTCCGACGATGACGGCCACGAGTGAGGCCAGCATCGTAAGCACCCGCCACAGGCGGAGTTTGACTGCGGAGACGTCGTTGACCTGAGATGCGGCCATCGGATTCCCTCTCGTCCGAGTGCGGCTGATCCGGATGGGTCGGCCATACCAGCAACGCGTCGATGTGAGTTACCAGTGTGACTAATGTGACACAAGAGACAGAAGTACTGTGGAAGCCACACCGTGCGTAGTGATAACGATTACACAACGCGAACTACCGATGTACGCCGGGCGTTCTGGCTAGGTTGGATCAATGGAAACAACGGTGGGGGCGTCACCGGCGGAAAAAATCGGTCTCAAAGGTATTTGGCTCATTGTCGTGGCCTGCGCCGGATTGAGTATGGTCATCGCCGCGATGGCGTCGCTCAACACAGCGGTCGCCGACATCGCCCCCGCCGTCGGTGCCAATTCGAATCAGGTGACCTGGTTGATCGACGGCTACACCCTGGTGGTCGCCGCACTGCTGCTCCCCGCCGGTGCGATCGGCGACAGATATGGGCGACGAGAGGTGTTGATCGGCGGCCTTGTCGTGTTCGCCATCGGTTCACTGCTGCCGATCTGGATCTCGGATCCCAACCAGTTCATCGCCGCCCGAGCCCTGACCGGTGTCGGCGCCGCATTCGTGATGCCGGCAACGCTGTCGCTCATCACCTCCGGGGTCCCCGACTCCAAACGCCCATTGGCCGTGAGCATCTGGGCGGGGGTCGGCGGATCGGGTGGTATTGCCGGGTTCTTCGTCACCGGCGTACTGCTGGAGTTCTTCAGCTGGCACTCGATCTTCCTCACGTTTGCGATCTCGGCCGCGATCACCGCGGTGCTCGCCTGCACGATTCCGACGTCCCGGGACTCGACCCGACCCAGATTCGACGTGCTGGGATCTGTCACCTCCGCATCCGGGATCGGGCTGGTCGTCTTCGGCCTCATCGAGGCCCCCCATCGCGGCTGGTTCGACCCCTTGGCATTGGCCGCCATGATCGGCGGACTCGGCCTCATCGCCGTGTTCTGGTATTCGCAGACCAAACTCGAGGAACCACTGCTCGATGTGAATCTGTTCCGTAATCGCGCCTTCTCGGCCGGGTCGTTCAGCATCACCATTCAATTTCTCGTGATCTTCGGCGTCTTTCTCGTGCTGCTCCAGCGGCTCCAATTGGTATTCGGCTTCTCTGCTCTGAAATCCGCACTGGCGTTGATGCCCATGGTCTTCGTCGTGATGGTCTTTTCTCTCATCGGGAACTGGCTCGCCGTGCGGATCAACCTGCGGGTGATCCTGGTGTTCGGCATGGTCGGGATGGCCACGGGTTCGTTCCTCCTCGGTTTCCTGGAGCACAAGGAGTACTGGACCCTGGTCGTCGCCATGATGGTCCTCGCGGTGGGTCTCGGAGTCGGCACCGCACCCTCGACCACGGCAATCATGGTCAACACCCCAGCAGACAACCAGGGCGTCGGCTCAGCGGTGAACGACACCGCCCGCGAACTCGGTTCCGCCATCGGCATCGCGATCGGCGGCAGCCTGCTCGCCGCCGGCTATACACGGAACATCCAGGCGACCGCAGAGTCCGCAGAATCTCAACTGCAACAGACAGCCACAGCACTCGAGGCGTCCGGGCAGACGCAACAAGCCCAGGAGACCGCGGCCGCGGCCGGCTCCATCGGCCAGCACATCACCAATACCCTGGCCGAGGCACTACAGGTGGCCGAACGACTCGCTCCCACCCAACCCGAGTTGGCGGCCCGTATCGCCGACGGAGCCAAGGATGCCTTCATCGAACCCATGAACCTCGCATGCATCACGCTCGGAGTGGTCTGCGTCGTGAGCGGCATCGTGCTGGCTGTTCTCACCCCCACCCAGATCGGGGGCACCGTCCAGGACGAAATCGACGCCGAAGCAGCGAAGGTCGGGGCCGCCGAAGAGCCTGCGGCCCGCGACTGAGGGTCAGACCGGGGTGCCCGCGAGGTCGAGTGCGGCCTGTTTGGCCCACTTGTAGTCGGCCTTGCCTGCGGGTGTCCTCTTGATCTCTTCGACGATGACCAAAAGGCGAGGAATCTTGTACCCGGCCAACATCGTTCGGCAGTGCGACTGAATCTCGTCCAGTGAGGGTTCGCTCACGCCCGGTCGAATCGCGACGACCGCCGACACCTTCTGACCCATCCGCTCATCCGGCGCGGGCACCACGAGCGCGTCCGCCACCGCGGGATGCGCGTGCAGGCACGCCTCGACCTCTTCGGCGTAGACCTTTTCACCGCCGGTGTTGATGCACTGCGACCCACGGCCCAGGAAGACGATCGTGCCATCGGCCTCGACCAGACCCATGTCGCCGAGCACCGCGACCCTGGTGCCATCCGGGAGCTGAGGGAAGGTGCGCGCAGACTTCTCTTCGTCGCGGTAGTAACCCAGCGGCACACGACCGATCCGCGCGATCATCCCGACGTCCTCGGATCCCGGCGGGATCACGTTGAGTTTCTCGTCGAGTACGGTCATCTTCGAGGTCGGCGGCATGGCGAGGGTGCCGTCTTCGCGCACCTCGAATGCACCGTCGTTGCCGGTCTCGGATGCCCCGAAGTTGTCGCGCAAGACCAGATCCGGCTTGACCGACAACATCCGCTCACGCACGCCCACCGACCAGATCGCACCGCCCGAGGTGATCGAGAAGAGTGTCGAGAGATCCACCTCGTCCTTCAACTTCTCCATCGCGTCGGCGAGCGGCGACCCCATACCGTCACCGACGATGAGCACCACGTTGACCTTGTCGGCCTCGATGGAGCGCACCACCTTCTCCGGATCGAACGCCCGCATCAGCACCAGCCGGGCGCCGAGCGTAAGGAAGGTGAACAGCGAATACAGCGCAGCCCCATGCATCAATGGCGCGGCGATGAGGAACGACAGACCGGGGAATTCCTTCGCTGCCGCGCCGACTTCGGCGAGGTCTTTACGTGGGTTCTCGTCGTACGGATTCCCACCGGAGAGCGGCTTGTGGAAGAAGTCGTCGTGCCGCCACATCACGCCCTTCGGATAGCCGGTGGTGCCACCGGTGTAGAGCACCCAGAGTTCGTCTCCGGTCCGCGGCTCGAAGTCGCGCGCCGTCGACTGGCCGGACGCATCGAAGGGCAGTACTCGCACACCTGCGTCCGCCGCGGCCGCAGACAGCCCCTCGGTGATGTCCCCGATGACGAAAATGGTTCGTAAGGTGGGGATCTCACCGACGATCTGCGCGAGGTTGTCTTGGTGCTCGGCCTCTTCCACGACGATGCCAACCGAGTCCGAGTTCTCGAAGATGTACAGCAGTTCTGCCGGGGTGTACCGGTAATTGATGTTGATCGGCACGGCCCGGATCTTGATGACACCCAGAATGGTGGTCACGTGCTCGACGGAATTCTTGAGGAACAACGCCACGTGTTCACCTGCGCCCACCTCGGCGGCGGTCAACATGTGAGCGACCTGATTCGACTCCACCTCGAGCTGACGGTAGCTGTGATCCACGCCTTCATAGGTCAGCGCGATGGTGTCGGGGACCGCATCCGCGACAGTTTCGAAGACGTCGGCAAGATTGAACGCCATTGTATGAGCTCCTAAGCCGTGAGAACCAAACCACTTGTGGGCACACCGGTTCCGGCGGTGACCACGACCTTACTGGCACCGGGGACCTGATTGACCGATTTTCCGCGAAGTTGCCGGACGGCTTCGGCGATGCCGTTCATGCCATGGATGTACGCCTCACCGAGTTGACCACCGTGGGTGTTGAGCGGAAGTCGACCGCCCACCTCGAGAGCCCCGGGTTCCCGGACGAAGTCTTTCGCCTCACCGCGTCCACAGAATCCGAGTTCCTCGAGTTGCATCAGTGTGTACGGCGTGAAGTGGTCGTACAGGATCGCGAGGTCGACGTCATCGGGACCGAGACCCGACTGCTCCCACAATTGCCTGCCGACGAGACCCATCTCGGGTAGTCCGGCAAGATCGTCGCGGTAGTAGCTGGTCATGATGTACTGATCTTCACCGCTGCCGGACGCGGCCCCGGCGATGATCGCCGGGGTGTGCGGAAGATCCTTGGCCCGTTCCGCCGACACGATCACGAATGCGACGCCACCGTCCGACTCCTGACAGCAATCGAGGAGATGGAGCGGCTCCGCGATGTACCGGGAATTCTGATGATCTTCGAGCGTGATCGGTTTGCCGTAGAAGAATGCCTCCGGGTTCACGGCCGCGTGCTTTCGGTCGACAACAGAGATGCGCCCGAAATCCTCGCTGGTGGCGCCGTATTCGTGCATGTACCGCTGGGCGACCATGGCCACGAAGGCGGCGGGGGTGCTGAGCCCGTGCGGATAGCTGAAGGCGTTGTCGGTCCCCGACGAGTTGTCCTGTGCGACCAGAGACGTGTTGACCTGACCGAACCGCATCCCTGAACGCTCATTGAACGCGCGATAGGCGACCACGACGTCGGCCACACCCGTGGCCACGGCCATGGCGGCCTGTTGCACAGTGGAACACGCTGCACCGCCGCCGTAGTGGATGCGGGAGAAGTACGTCAATTCGCCTATCCCCGACGCTCTGGCGACTGCGATCTCGGTGTTGGTGTCCATCGTGAACGACACCAGTCCATCGACATCGGCGGGCGTCAGACCCGCATCGGCGATGGCCGCCGTGACCGCCTCTGCGGCGAGCCGCAGCTCGCTCCGCCCGGAGTTCTTGGAGAAATCGGTGGCGCCGATCCCGGCGATGGCCGCCTTGCCGGACAATCCACTCACTGCGCCACTCCCGCTTCGCTTTTGGCTTCTGATCCGGCAACCGCAGTGTGATCCATCACCAGCGTCACCAACGATGTGACGTGGTTTCCGAGACTGTCCTTGCCGATCACCTCGACGGTCACGAGATCACCGTCCACCGCTGACACCGTGCCCGAGAGAGTCAACGTGTCGTAGGCGTACCAGGGCACTCCGAGCCGGAGTTTGATCGAACGGATCTGGGCCCGCTGCCCCGCCCAGTCGGTGATGTACCGCTGGACAAGGCCGGTGTCGGTCAGGATGTTGACGAAGATGTCCTTCGACCCCTTACCGTGCGCCAGGTCGCGGTCGTGGTGGACGTCCTGAAAGTCTCTGGTGGCCAGCGCGGTCGACACCACGAAGGTCGGTGTCGCGGTGATGGTCAGCGGTGGGAGTTCGGTTCCGACCACGGCCTCGGGTGGTGTAGCGGGAACACTCATGCGGGTTCTCCTGTCGTGGCCGGCTGCCAGGCGTACAACGTCCAGGCCTCGGTTCCTGCCTTTTCATCCGCCGGGAAATCGAGGAACTCGACCTGGACGGGCAGACCTACGGCGACCTGCGCCGGGTCGATTCCGCGGAGTTCACCGAGCAGCCGCACGCCTTCGTCGAGTTCCACCAGGGCGATGACGAACGGGAGCTTGCGGCCAGGCACCTGCGGAGCATGGTGCACCACATAGCTGTAGACGGTGCCCCGGCCCGAGGACACCACGTACTCGGTGCTCTCCCCCTTCGGTTTCCACAGTGCCGGGATCGGCGGATGGCGCAGGGTCCCGTCCTCGACCTGCTGGATCCGGAGCTCGTGATCACGCACCCCGTCCCAGAAGAACAGGGTGTCGAGCGACGGCGTCGGACGCATCATCTTTGCCGGGTCGACGTCATCCGTCGCGGCACCGAGCGACGAGATGACCTCTCCGCCGGCACCTTCGGCAGCCGTGGCCTTTTCCGCCGGCCGGAACTTGAGGATGCGAAAATCCATCTCGGCGACGACTTCGTCGCCGACCTTCCAGATGTTCTTGGTGGTGAAGAACCATCCCTCACCCAGCGCGGTCTGTTTGGGCCCGACCACATCGGTGAGGGCGGCCTCGATGGTCACCTCCTCGCCGGGCCTTGTGTACCGGTGATACGTGGAGTCACAGTTGGTGGCGACCACCGACGAGTAGCCCGCCGCGTCGAGGATCTCGGTGACCTGACCCAGCGGATCGTCCGCGGCGCGAACGCCGTTCAGACCGCGCATGGTCCAGACCTGGGCCATCGCCGGCGGTGCGACCACATCGTCGTATCCGGCGGCGCGGGCGGCGTCGGGGTCGACGTAGATCGGGTTGGTGTCGCCGATCGCCTCGACCCAGTTGTTGATCATCGGGGTGTTGATCGGATCACGTCCGGCTTGCGGCGCACTCGTACCCGCCGCACGTACCTCATCGGTGGCCGCAAGGATCGCGGACCGGCCGTCGCTCATCGTTTACCCCTGGGAAGACCGAGGCCTGCGGTCGCGATCATCTCTCGCATGACCTCGTTCACGCCGCCGCCGAAGGTGATGACGACATTGCGCTTGGCTTGGACGTCGAACCAGTCGGCGAGCTCCGCCGTCGCCGGGTCGGAGAAGTCGCCATGACGGCCCAGGATCTCGTCGATCAGCCTGTGTACGTGCTGAAGTCGTTCGGTGGCAAACACTTTCGTCGCCGCCGCGTCGGCCATCGAGATGGAGTCGCCACCGGAGGCGACCTGCCAGTTCAGCAGTTCGTTGATCCGGTAGTAGGCGTGCAGTTCGGCCAGCGCCCGGCGCACGTCCGTGTGCTTGCCCGGTACCGTTCCGTCCGGGCCCGGCCGATTCGCCCAGTCCGTGATGCGGGCGAGCAGTCCGTCGAGCCGGCCGGCGGGCCCGAGCATCACGCGTTCGTGATTGAGCTGGGTGGTGATCAGACGCCAGCCACCGTTCACCTCACCGACAACCATGGTCGCCGGGACGCGAACGTCCGAATAGTAGGTGGCGTTCACGTGGTGAGCGCGGTCGGCGGTGATGATCGGGGTCCAGCTGTAGCCGGGATCTTTGGTGTCGACGATGAGCATCGAGATGCCCTTGTGCTTCGCGACATCCTTGTCGGTGCGGACCGCCAGCCAGACGTAGTCCGCGTCGTGGCCGCCGGTGGTGAAGATCTTCTGGCCGTTGACGATGTATTCGTCGCCTTGGCGTACCGCGCTGGTCTTGAGCGAGGCGAGGTCGGTGCCCGCGTCGGGTTCGGTGTAACCGATGGCGAAGTGGACCTCACCGGCGAGGATGTCAGGAAGGAAGCGCTGCTTTTGTTCGTCGGTGCCGTAGGCCTGCAACGTGGGCCCGACTGTTTGCAGGGTCACCGCAGGCAGTGGGATGTCCGCGCGCGCTGCCTCGTTGACAAAGATCTGTTGCTCTATCTGGCCGAAACCTCTGCCGCCATACTCTTTTGGCCAGCCGACTCCGAGCCAGCCGTCGCTGCCCATCTGCCGGATGACCTTGCGGTACGTCGGCCCATGCCGCTCGGTCAGCATCGTGACCGCGTCTTCCGGCGAGACCAGGTTCGAAAAATACTCGCGCAGCTCCATTTTCAGAGCCCGCTGCTCGGGGGTCAGATCAATGAACATTTCTACGCTCCTGCCTCGACCTGTTGCGCCAGGGCGTCGAGCCGGCCGGTGGGTCCACCTACGAGCCGGGCCAGGTCCTTGGCGATGGAAAAGTAGCGGTGCAGTGGGTACGTGAGGTCGACTCCGACACCACCGTGCAGGTGGATCATCGTCCGCATGGTCGCCGGGATCTCCTGCGCCAGCCAGTAGCCGGAGAGCGCGAGATCGGTTCCGGCGTCGAGTCCTTCCGTGAGCCGCCAGCCCGCGGAGGTGGTCGCCAATGTCATCGACCGGGCGACGACGTAGATGTCCGCGAGCTGCTGCTGGACAGCCTGAAAGGTGCCGATCGGCTTGTCGAACTGGATGCGTTCGGACACGTGGGTCGCCGTGAGCTTCATCGCGCCGGCGATCAGTCCATCGGCGTAGGCGGCGAGCCCCAGGCTGTGATGCTGCTGGAGCCAGCTCGGGTCTCCGTCGATGATGGCGTCCGCAGCGACGTCGGTGAACTCGACGGCGTACTCCCCCCATCCTGACGACGACGTCGTGCGCGTGATCCGGACTCCGGGGGCGTCGGCGGGAACCACTACGACTCCGACATCAGCGGAGACAAGGATCGCGGATGCGCCTTCGGCGTGCAGGACGCCGGTCTTGATGCCGGAGAGTGTGCCGCCCGACACCGAGGTGTGCGGCGTATCGGTCAGGGCCGCCCCCGGCTCGTTGACCGCGGTCGCCAGCCAGCCGCCCGCCTGCACCTTGGCTCCCAGCTCCGCCGCCAGCTCGGGCGCACGCTGCGCCAACGGCGCCAGACCCGCGATCAACGTTCCGATCGCGGGCGTCACCGCGGCGGCATGACCCAGGGCCGTCGGAATGGGCATGAGGCCGCCCACTGCGACATCGTCGCCCCCTGACGCCTCGGGCAGCGGTAGGGCCAACAGCCCTGAGTCGGCCAGCGATGCCCATAGAGAGGTCTCGAAGCCACCGACGCCCGCCAGCGCCGCGTCCCAGATCGATTCATGGCGTTGCAGTACGGAGTCGATGACATCACTCACAGTTTCAGCTGTGGAGTCGCGCGTGAAGTCCACTATTTACACCTCTTCAGCGAATTAGAACCTGTTCTAGTTGTATCAGAAATGAGGAGGTCTCAGCGAGGCAATCCCAGGAGCCGTTCGGCGGCAGCCGTGGCGAGGATCTGGGTGGTGCCACCGGCGATCGACAGGCACCTGTTCAGGAGGAAATCCTGCGAGGCCGTCGATTGCGCCAGACCGTCGACGCCATGGAGTTGCTGCGCGAACTCGGGCACCGCCTGACGGTGCCGGACGCCGATCAGCTTCCGCACACTCGAGGCCGCCCCCGGGTCGGTCCCGTTGATCGACCCGAGCACGGATCGCAGATCGAGCACCTGACCCAACTGCGCCTGCGCGATCAAACCACCGAGCTTCTCCCGCTGGGTCCCCGTGAGCTCGTCACGCTGCGTTCCCGATTCACCGCCGTCGATCTGCGCGAGCAGCGCCTCCATCTCCTTGCCCAAGGCCGAGCCGCCCATCGCGACCCGCTCGTTGGCCAGGGTGGTCCGCGCCAGTCGCCAGCCGTTGTTGATCTCGCCGACCACGCACTCGTCCGGGACGAACACGTCGTCGAGGAAGACCTCGTTGAACATGGCGCGGCCGGTGATCTCCCGCAGCGGCCGGGTCTCGATCCCCTTCGATGTCATGTCGACGAGAAAGTAGGTGATGCCCTTGTGTTTCGGTGCCTCGGAGTCGGTCCGAGCCAGACAGATCGCCCAGTCTGCGTCGTGCGCGTGCGAGGTCCATACCTTCTGGCCCTGCAGGGTCCAGCCACCGTCGACCTTGGTCGCCTTGGTGCGCAATGCCGCGAGGTCCGAACCCGCCCCCGGCTCGGAGAACAGCTGGCACCACATGATCTCGCCGTGCAGCGTCTGCTCCACAAAGCGTTCGCGCTGCGCCTCGGTGCCGTGCTCGATGATCGTGGGGATCGCCCAGCCCGCGATCACCAGGTCGGGCCGGCGCACCCCCGCCCGGTCGAGTTCCTCGTCGATCAGCACCTGCTCCAGGGCGTCCGCCCCGAGGCCGAAGGGAGCCGGCCAGTGCGGGGTGAGATACAACGCGTCGGCGAGAGCGCGGCGCTGATCGTCGGCCGCCGCTATCGCCTCCACCGTGGCGCGGACCTGCGGGCGTCGACTCTCGACATCCGAGAGGTCGATCCGCAACGACCTGCGCACCCCCCGCCTGTTGAGCTCCGCGACCGCCGCGTGCCATCGCTCCGCCGAGCCGAGCTGGGCCTGCCAGGCGAGCGCACGGCGCAGATACAGGTGGGCATCGTGCTCGAAGGTGAACCCGATACCGCCGAGGATCTGGATGCAGTCCTTGGCATTCGCGACCACCATGTCCGAGACAGCCGCCGCTGCGACAGCGGCGCTGATCTCGACCTGATCGGCGGCGGTGGTGCGGGCGGGTCCGTCGGCCTCGGTGAGTTCGTCCACCGCGGAAGCGAGGTCCCAGGCAGCGGCACTGACCTGCTCGCTGCGGCACAGCATCTCCGCGCAGATGTGCTTGACCGCCTGGAAGCTGCCGATCGGCGCGCCGAATTGCTCCCGCACCTTCGCGTACTCCACCGCGGTGTCGAGGGTCCAGCGCGCGACGCCCGCCGCCTGCGCGGCGATGACCGCGATGATCGCGGCCCGAACGAATGCGTCGGAAACGTGCAGTACGTCGTGGGCCGGGATCACCACATTGTCCAGCCGGACCCAGGACAACTCCATCGAGAAGTCGAGGGCATCGACCGGCTCGGATCCGATTCCGGCGGTTCCCGGCTCGAGTAGAACCCAGCGATGACCACCGGCGATGTCGATCGGCGCCAGGAGCGCGACGTCGGGCGAATATCCGGCGACCAGACCGAGGTCGCCGGATGCCGACAACACCCCGCGCTCGGCCTCCACCGCGGCAGGTGCGGCGGAGCCGGCGAGGACGGAGGTCGCCACTGCGGCACCGACCTCCCCCGCGATCAGTTGTGCGAGTAACGCGTTCTCGTTCGGAGCGCCCGACACAGACGTGAGCAGGGCGCTCAGCGCGGTGGCGGCCACCGGCCCGGGCACCAGGTCGTGGCCGGTCTGCTCGAGCATGACCGCGAGATCGACGAACAGCGCGTCCATCCCGCCCTTCCGTTCGGGCACCGCGGCCGCAAATACGCCGAGCTCGGCCAATTCCCGGAACAGCGCAGGCCAGGGTTCGGCGGTGACGTCGGATCCCGGCTCACCGGCCCGCACCGTCGTGATGACCGACACCTTTTTGGACCATTGACCAATTGCGTCGGCGACGGCGGTATGTTCTGGGGTGGTAGCAAGAGTCACGGAAGTCTTTCCTTGCCTGCTCGGGGTTGTCGGTGCGTGGTAGAACCTGTTCTAATATTGCACGTCTGCCGGGGCAGAATGAAGGGGACCGTGTCGCGGAGTCCAGAAAGTCGCGTTTTCGCTGCCAGCGATTAACGTGGAGTGGACAAGCGACCAGCTCGATGAAAGATCGACAAACCGACAGATGAGAAAGTGGGGACGCCCCGATGGCTAGCCCGATTCCGGCCGGCAACTCGGCCAGCGACGTGGCCGTCGGGTCCGACGTGGACCTCGGGTCCAGCGCCCAGCGTGAACGTCGGCGCCGCATCCTCGACGCCACCTTGCAGTTGGCCTCCAAGGGCGGCTACGACGCGGTGCAGATGCGCGCGGTCGCCGAGCGGGCCGACGTCGCAGTGGGAACCCTGTACCGGTACTTCCCGTCCAAGGTCCATCTCCTGGTCACCGCGCTCGCCCGGGAATTCGAAGCGGTCGAGAGCCGGGCTGACAAGACCAGGCTGCGCGGGAACACGGCCCTTGAGCGGCTCCGCCACGTGCTGGACATGATCACCCTTGCGATGCAACGTGATCCGCTGCTGACTGAGGCGATGACGCGGGCGTTCATGTTCGCCGACGCTTCGGCGTCGGCCGAGGTCGATAAGGTCGCGCTGATCATCGACCGCCTCCTGGCCAACGCGATGGTCGAAGGCGAACCGACAGAACTCGACCTGAAGATCGCCCGCGTGGTGTCCGATGTCTGGATGTCGAATCTCGTGCAGTGGTTGACCCGCCGCGCGTCGGCGACCGACGTCACCAACCGGCTCGAGCTCACGATCACCCTGCTGCTCGCCGGCCGCGATCAGGATCCCGACGTCAAGGACTGACCCGCTCTACAAAAGCACCCCGTTGAGTTAAAAGCACACGTTGCGACGTGTGCTTCTAATTCAACGGGGTGTTTTTGTGGGGAGGGCCACCACAAAGGGGCGCAACCACTTTCGTGGTTGCGCCCCTTCGGGTCAGTGCTTACTTCTCGGAGTCTCCGGTCTTGGCGAGTTCCACCGGGGTGTCGGGAAGCGCGATCGGCTTCTTCGAACCCTTGAAGGTGAACTTGGCGTCTTCGCCTTCGCCTTCGCCGTCCCAGTTCTCGACGTCGACGAGAATGATCTCACCGGCACCGATCTCGTTGAACAGAATCTTCTCGGACAGCTGATCTTCGATCTCGCGCTGGATGGTGCGACGCAGCGGCCGCGCACCCAGGACCGGATCGAATCCGCGCTTCGCGAGAAGGCTCTTGGCCTTGTCGGTGAGCTCCAGAGCCATGTCCTTGTTCCGCAGCTGGGTCTCGACGCGGGCGATCATGAGATCGACCATCTTGATGATCTCGTCCTTCGTGAGCTGGTGGAACACGATGACATCGTCGATACGGTTGAGGAACTCGGGCCGGAAATGCTTCTTGAGCTCGTCGTTGACCTTCTGCTTCATCCGCTCGTAGTTCGAGCCTTCCGCATTCGACTGCGAGAAGCCCAGCCCCACGGCCTTGGAGATGTCACCGGTACCGAGGTTCGAGGTGAAGATCAGCACGGTGTTCTTGAAGTCGACCGTACGACCCTGACCGTCGGTGAGACGGCCGTCTTCGAGGACCTGCAGGAGCGTGTTGTAGATCTCCTGGTGGGCCTTCTCGATCTCGTCGAACAGGACGACGGAGAACGGCTTGCGGCGCACCTTCTCGGTGAGCTGGCCGCCCTCTTCGTATCCGACGTAGCCGGGAGGGGCACCGAAGAGCCGCGACGCCGTGAAGCGGTCATGGAACTCGCCCATGTCGATCTGGATGAGCGCGTCGTCTTCACCGAACAGGAAGTTCGCCAGGGCCTTGGACAGCTCGGTCTTACCGACACCGGACGGGCCGGCGAAGATGAACGAACCGGACGGGCGCTTGGGGTCCTTCAGACCGGCGCGGGTACGACGAATCGCCTTCGACACTGCCTTGACGGCCTCGGTCTGCCCGATGATCCGCTTGTGCAGCTCCTCCTCCATACGGAGCAGACGGGTGGTCTCCTCCTCGGTGAGCTTGAAGACGGGGATGCCGGTCCAGTTACCCAGAACCTCGGCGATCTCGTTGTCATCGACCTCGGCGACGATGTCCATGTCGCCGCTGCGCCACTGCTTCTCACGCTCGGCGCGCTCGGTGACGAGCTGCTTTTCCTTGTCGCGCAGGTTCGCGGCCTTCTCGAAGTCCTGGGCGTCGATCGCCGATTCCTTCTCTTTGCGGGCGTCGGCGATCTTGTCGTCGAACTCGCGCAGATCTGGTGGTGCGGTCATCCGGCGGATACGCATCCGGGCGCCCGCCTCGTCGATCAGGTCGATCGCCTTGTCCGGTAGGAACCGGTCGTTGATGTAGCGGTCGGCCAGGGTGGCGGCGGCGGTCAGGGCCCCATCGGTGATCGAGACGCGGTGATGCGACTCGTAGCGATCGCGCAGACCCTTGAGGATCTGGATCGTGTGCTCGACGCTGGGCTCGCCGACCTGAACCGGCTGGAAGCGGCGCTCGAGGGCGGCGTCCTTCTCGATGTACTTGCGGTACTCGTCAAGGGTGGTCGCACCGATGGTCTGGAGCTCGCCGCGGGCCAGCTTCGGCTTCAGGATGCTGGCGGCATCGATGGCACCTTCGGCAGCACCTGCACCGACGAGCGTGTGGAGCTCGTCGATGAACAGGATGATGTCGCCGCGGGTGTTGATCTCCTTGAGGACCTTTTTGAGGCGCTCTTCGAAGTCACCGCGGTAGCGGCTGCCTGCGACCAGCGAACCGAGGTCGAGGGTGTAGAGCTGCTTGTCCTTGAGGGTCTCGGGAACGTTGCCGTTCACGATCGCCTGGGCCAAGCCCTCCACGACGGCGGTCTTACCGACGCCGGGCTCACCGATCAGCACCGGGTTGTTCTTGGTGCGGCGGCTGAGCACCTGCATCACGCGCTCGATTTCCTTCTCACGGCCGATGACCGGATCGAGCTTGCCGTCGGCGGCCGCAGCGGTGAGGTTGCGACCGAACTGATCGAGGACGAGCGACGTCGACGGGGTGCCCGCCTCCGTGCTGCGTCCGCCGGTGCCCGCCTCCTGGGGCTCTTTGCCCTGGTAGCCCGACAGCAGCTGGATGACCTGCTGGCGCACCCGGTTGAGGTCGGCGCCGAGCTTGACCAGCACCTGGGCGGCCACGCCCTCGCCTTCACGGATGAGGCCGAGCAGGATGTGCTCGGTACCGATGTAGTTGTGGCCGAGCTGGAGGGCCTCGCGCAGTGAGAGCTCGAGGACCTTCTTGGCCCGGGGGGTGAAGGGGATGTGTCCCGAGGGTGCCTGCTGGCCCTGGCCGATGATTTCTTCGACCTGGCTGCGCACACCTTCGAGGGAGATTCCCAACGACTCGAGGGACTTGGCGGCGACGCCTTCACCCTCGTGGATCAGCCCGAGCAGGATGTGCTCGGTACCGATGTAGTTGTGATTGAGCATCCGCGCTTCTTCTTGGGCCAGGACGACAACCCGACGAGCGCGGTCGGTGAACCGTTCGAACATTGTTCTCCCTTACGTTTCTAGGGTCGATCTTCGCCTTCGGCTTCGTCCACCAGTCTGACTGGTCGACGGGCTGCGATCTTTCCCAGGGTTGGCCTTTGTCGACGATGAACCGATGCGCCACCGCGACAGCCTTGGCTCCCACTGTAATGCGCCCAGGTCACCGGCACCTCAGATGTGTCACCGAGCAACCATGAGAGCACTGCGGTCAGCAGGCCACAATCCGTCAACGTCGCAGCTCGAAAGGGTGTTTCACCTCCGGATACGCCGTCAGCGAACGCGTGCTCACAATTCGATCGTGATGGCACGAATCAGTCGCCGGATGACATCGAGCATTTCCGCACGCGCCTTCTCCGGTTCATCGGACCGGGAAACGTACAGCGCAGCCTCGTCGATCGCACCGATCATGACGTGGGCGAGTGGCCGCACCGGCTGCTCGGGCACGGCGCCGGTGGCGACGGCCTGCGCGATCAGTGCCTCGACCATTCCGAGGGCGTACCGCTGCCCGATCTCACGCCATTGATCCCACCCGAGTACAGCCGGCGCTTCGATGAGGACGATCCGATGGACCTGCGGATCCGCGCAGAGTTCGAGCCATCTCTTCGCGCCCACCTCGAGAGCGGCGATCGGGTCGGTGATCGCCGCCTCGGTCATGGCAGACCCGATCTCGGCGAGCAGCTCCTCCTCGATCCCCTCGAAGACCGCCATGAAGAGTTCGGCCTTGTCGGCGAACTGGTGGTAGAGCGCACCCCTGGTCACCCCGGCAGAGGCAGCGATCGCCTGGGTCCCGACGGCACTGAATCCCTGGTCGGCGAACAGGGTGCGGGCAGCCTTCATCAACGCCGCACGCGTGGTGGCGGTGCGGTCGGCCTGAGTACGACGATTGACTTCCATGCAGACTGTATGTAACTTCCATGCTAGGTGTACGTAAGTGACTAACGGAGGTTACCCGTCATGGCCACGATCGAGACAACGCTGGGGACGATCGAGTACAGCACCGTCGGACCCGACAACTCTGATAAACCACCCGCCCTCTTCATTCACGGCGCTCTCGTCGACGCCGAGTTGTGGCGAAAACCCGCCGAGCTCCTCGCGTCGCAGGGGTACCGGTGCGTTCTGCCGACGCTGCCGCTAGGTTCACATCGGATCCCGATGAAGCCGGACGCAGAACTCAGTCCGACCACGATCGCCGGGCTGATCCGCGAACTCATCGTCGGCCTCGACCTGCAGGACGTGACCCTGGTCGGCAACGACACGGGCGGCGCCCTGTGTCAGTTCACGGTCGACGCCTACCCCGATCACATCGGCAGACTCGTCCTCACGAACTGCGACGCCTTCGACACCTTCCCGCCGTTCCCCTTCAACGCGATCTTCACGCTCCTCAAGGTCCCCGGGGTCCTGAAGCCGTCGATGAAGCTCATGAAGTTCCGGGCACTGCGTCACTCACCGCTGGGCTTCGGACTCCTGGCGAACGATCCCGATCCCGACCCCACCGCGTCCTGGGTCGCGCCGGCGCAGAACTCGGCCGAGATCAGACGTGACATCACACGACTGTTCGCGAACATCGAGCCCGCCGAACTCGACACTGTCACCCGCCGGCTCGGGTCGTTCCACAAGCCGGTGACGCTGGTGTGGGGCCTGGCGGACAAGAGCTTCAAGCCAGAGCTCGGCCGTCGGCTGGCTGCCCAGTTCCCCGAAGCGACGTTCACCGAGGTCCCGGGCGCGAGGACGTTCGTGTCCCTCGACAACCCTGCCGCGGTCGCCGACGCGGTCGTCCAGATCTCCGCGCCGGCGTCGTCCCCCACCTGAATTCGCGCCGCCCACCGGTAATTCTTGGTGGGTCGCGCAAAAACGGGTGGGGGGTGACAACCCGAGCGAATCAGGCACCACCCACACCCAGGTCCCCACCTCACGCACGCACGCCCCCACCCCACGCACGCACGCCCCCACCCACCCGAATTCGCGCCGCCCATCGTTTGTTTCCGGTGGGCGGCGCAAAAACGGGTGGGAGAGATCAGCGGGTCACGGCCCCGACCACGAGGACGGCGAAGGCTGCGGTGTGGATCACCGCTCGCGCGATGTTCCAGCGAACCCACGACGCCTCGAATGCCTCACGTACCGCGCGGAGGTCCGCGACCCGATCGGGGTCTCCGGCCGCTTCGAGTTTGTTGTTGAGCGGAATGTTGAAGACCATCGTGATGACCAGTCCCAGCCCGTACAGGACGGCACCGGCCACGATCCACCAGAACATCCGGTGGTCGCGGTAGAGAACCGTGGCCGCGACGGTGAAACCCAGCCCACCGAAAAGGAGGAGCAGGAACACCGGGTTCACGATGACGACGTTGATGCGTTGCATCGAGGCGATGAAGCTCGTGTCATCGGTCTGGCCGAGCCCTGGCATGACGGCATAGGCGAACGAGGCGAACAGACCGGCGATCAGCCCGACCGAGACGATGCCGAGGATCAGGGCGGACTCTCGCAGCCCGGTCATGACCAAACCCCCTGCGCCACGGCCTTCTTGACGACATCACCGAAGTCCACGGCGTCGCGCCCCAGGAGCTCACGGACTCCGCTCGCCATCCGGGAGTTCCGACCGTCGAACAGGGTGCCGAACAGGGCCATCACCATCTCGGCGTACTCATCGGGCACACCGGCCTCGGCCATGCCGGCCCGGTACTCATCGAGGCCCACCTGGATGAAGGCGATGTCGCGCCCGAGTTCGCGCCCGATCTCTGCGGTGGCCTCGGCGAACGTCAGAAGTCGCGGTCCGGTCAGCTCATAGACCCGGCCATCGTGCCCGTCACCGGTCAACGCCTCCACCGCGGCGTCGGCGATGTCGTCGGCATCGAGGAACGGCTCCCCCACTCCCCCGACCGGGAGCACCACGGCGCCTTCGTTCACACCGTCGGCCAGGAAGGCCTCGCTGAAGTTCTGGGCAAACCAACTGCAGCGCAGCACGGTTGACGGGACGCCCGACGTCAGAACAATGTCCTCGCAGGTCTTGGCCTCCGGCTCGCCCCGTCCGGACATCAACACCAGTCGGTCGATGCCCGCGTCGCGGGCCACGGCCACAAAGGCCGTCATGTCGTCGGCCGACCGCGGAACGATCAGGTCCGGCTGGTACGTCACGTAGGCGGCTCCGGCCCCGGCGAGTGCCGGTGGCCAGGTCGACCGGTCGGTCCAATCGAACGCGACCTCGGACGTACGACTCGCCGCACGCACCGGCAGGCCTAGCTGCTGGAGTCGTTCGACCACGCGCCAACCGGTCTTGCCGGTCGCGCCGATGACGGTGATGGGACGTTGCTGGTGACTCGCGGTGTTTGTCATGGTTCCCAGTACAACGGCCAGATGCGAGCTTCTCCATGGCTTCAGCACTCACTTTCATGTTCAATCGTCTACATGGACGTGCTGGGAAGCCTGCTGAACGGTCCTCGCGCAAAGGATGCATTTCTCCTGCGCTTGGTGATGGCGTCGCCGTGGTCACTCCGTATCGAGGACGAGGCGCCGTTGACGATCGTGGTCACGGTCAGCGGGACGAACACCATTCGTTTCGACGACGGCGAGCAGGTGATCGTGCGGCCCGGAGATGTCGCCATCGTGCGCGGGCCCGAGCCGTACGCGGTCGGAGACGAGTGCGCGCCGACCGCGATCATCGATCGCAACCAGAACTGCACCAGTCTCGACGGGGTGGACCTCGTCGAGGAACTGAGCCTCGGTGTGCGCAGTTGGGGCAACAGCACAGACGGAGAGTCCGTGTCACTCGTGGGAACATACGGCGTGGCGGGCGAAGTGTCTGCGCGCCTGCTGGCAGCGCTTCCTCGGTTGATCACGTTGCCGAACAACAACAATCCCCTCATATCCCTGCTGTCGGCCGAGATCGACCGTGACACACCTGGACAAGAGGTGATGCTCGACCGGCTTCTCGATCTCGTCTTGATCGACACACTCCGCAACTGGTTCTCTCGTCCGGACTCTGCCGGCCCGAAATGGATTGCTGCCGAGTCTGATCAGGTCGTCGGCCACGCGTTGTCCCTGATCCACCACAATCCCGGGCACTCGTGGACGGTCGCCGAGCTGGCCGCGGAGTGCGCGGTGTCGCGCGCCGCGCTCGCCCGACGGTTCACCGACCTGGTCGGCGAACCCCCGATGGCCTACCTCACCCACTGGCGGCTGTCGATGGCGGCGGATCTGCTCGCTACCGGAGATGTCACCCTGGAAACCGTTGCGCGGCAAGTGGGATACAGCAGCGCATTCGCATTGAGCGCCGCCTTCAAACGCGTCCGAGGGGTCAGCCCCCGCGACTACCGACGCTCGCAGGCCGGATAGCGGCTACAGACCGAGCCCAGGAGCCACCGGCACGCAGGGCACCGCCGGCGCGGCTGCCGGATCGAGCGCACCCAGCACTATGGCCACCGTTCGCGGCGAGGACACGATCGAGAGGTGGTCAGACCGGTCTGCCGCGCAGGTGTCCTGCAACACGATGTTCCTCGCGCCCGGGCCGGGCACGAACCCGTCGGTCCACGGCTCGACGATACCGTCGTACCTCGTCATCACATTGGTGTAGGAAATGCCCGGAACGTATGGCGAACCACCCGAATTGATCTGCTGCATGAACGGACTGCCATAGTTCTCCTGCCCGCATTCCGGACACGGCAGCACCTGGCCCGGGTCGAACCCGAAAGCCATTGCCATCGCCTCCAGCTGCAGATACGCAGCCTGGTCCTGGCCCTTCCAATACGGTGCCAGGGAGACATAGCGATCGACGTACTGCGCCCCGCCGAGGTATTTGAGGTAGTAGGTCGGCATCAGGGTGCCCTCCGAATGACCGACCAGGTCGACCCGCGCGGCTCCGGTCCCCTGGCGCACCCGCGCGATGAATGAGGCGAGCTGCTCCGCGCTGTCCTCCATCCGGGTCAAGCCGCCGAAACCACTGACCGGCCAGACGGTTCCGGACAGCGTGCCATAGGTCAGCGCGAACACGCAGTATCCCTCGTTTCGCAGCGCCGGGATCATCGTCGCCCAGTTGGTCTGACGATTTCCGCCGGTACCGTGCACCAGCACAACAGGATTCGGGTGTTTCATGGATGGACGGCACGAAAAGTCATTGGAACCGGGGTACGAACCACCGGGGTTCGCCACCTCGGCTCGGGCACCGTCGAAGAAGTCATGGCTCACCGGTTGCGCACCCGCGGTGGCCGGCAGCGCGGTCAGCGACAGCAGAGCAAGCGCCGACCAGCTCAGGAACCGAAGAACGGCGGAACGAACATACATGGGACATCCCTCGGATCTGCTCGGTCATCGAGTGCGTTCAGCACACACAGCGCGGCCCGCTGCGATCCGCAGATGGCCAGGTGATCACTGTAATCATGTGAACAATTTTCCTGCACAACAATGTTGGTGACGGTGGCGTCGGGCCCACCGGGCAGCTGCCCGCTGGTGTACGGCACCACGAACTCGTCGTACCGGGTGGAGATGTTGATGTAGTCGATGCCGGGAACATACGGACCGCCGTCGGCGTGCATCTCGGCGATGAACTCCGATCCCGCCATCATCTGGGCGGCCGAGTAGCACGGCAGGATGCGGGTGGGGTCGAGGCCGAGGGGCAGATTGATACGGCTCATCACCCCGGCGAACGCCGAAGTCCCCTGCCACATCGGCGCCAGCGAGACGTACTTACGGATCAGTTCCGCGCCACCGAGGCACTTCGCCCAGTAGTTCGGCATCAAAGTCCCCTGCGAGTGCCCGACCACGTCGACCTGGGCGGCGCCGGTCGCCTCGAGCACCCGCTCCACGAACACGCCGAACTCTTTGGCACTGTCCTCGATCTTGGCCATTCCACCGATGGCCGACAAC
Source organism: Williamsia sp. 1138 (assembly GCF_002095435.2). Lineage (GTDB taxonomy): Bacteria > Actinomycetota > Actinomycetes > Mycobacteriales > Mycobacteriaceae > Williamsia. The sequence goes on along the minus strand of NZ_MJEJ02000023.1, from coordinate 5,016 downwards.
GGCCACGGCACCCCGGCGATCGCACCGTAGGTCAACGAGAACACCGAGAAACCCTCGTTGCTGAGCAGCGGCACATAGGTGCCCCAATTGGTCTGGGCACCACCACCGGTGCCGTGCACCAGGATCACCGGATGTGGATGATCTGCCGACGGCGCACGATGCCACTCATTTGCACCGGGCAGATCACCGCCAGGGTTGCGTAGTTCGAACGGTATGCCCGAGAAGAAGTTGTACGCGACCTTGCGTCGGTCGTGCTCGGTGAGCGCGGGAGCCGGGTTCGCGACGCCGGGATCGACCCGAAGGGCACGCGGGCCGAGCTTGGCACGCACACCCAGCATGCCTCCCACGCGGAGCGGGACGGTCATGGCGTCTCCGAGCAGACGCCCCACCACATTGTTTGACACATGGCCAGACTAAACGGTCGTCCAGTTCGGCTGGAGAACGTCTGCTCCGACCGACCGTGGCGGCCGAGTTCGGGGCGTGTCCCCCGTGGTTGGATGTACGACATGCTCAAAGGCCGGTCCGCACCCGGGATAGGGATCGTTGTACTGACCCTCTCGATCGCGATGGTGATCAGCGTCGGGCTCGTTCTCTCGATGGGAACCCCGACGACGACATCCGGCGACTTCTCGAACGGCCAACTCCGCTCCTATCAGGGTGAGCCCACCGAACAGTGGAGCCTGGACCTGACCGACATGCGCACGTACGGCGAAGGTGCGACCCCTGTCGTCGCCGGAACCCTCGGCGACATCTGGCTCATCGCGTATCCGTCCGGTCTCGGTACGACGTACCTGGCCATCGATCGCCGCAACGGCGAACGGCTGTGGGATGTGCCCATCGACGCCGGGCTGGGCTCGTGCGCGATCAACGGGCAGGGAGAGCTGGGGTGCGCACTGAGCCTCACCGACCGGCCCGACGGTTTCTATCTCGCCGACCTCACCTCCGGTGAACTCCGCGGGCGATCCGACATCAGGAACACCAGGGCGGTGACGGGATTCGGTCCGGACTTCCTGAGGGTCAACGATTCGGGCTACCAGGTCAGCCGCAACGCCCCGGACGGACGTCAGATCTGGGCTCGGACGTTCGCCGCGGCGGCGAAGGTCGAGGTTCAGGACGACGTCGTGGCCATCAGCGCCTCGGACGGTTCCAAGCACATCATCGACCCTGCGACGGGGATCGACCGGATCGGGTGCGATTCGTGCGACATGGAAATCTACCCCTCGGGTGTCGCACTGCAGTTCACCGGCACCGACGAGCAGCGCGTCGAGTTCTACCGCGCCGACGGCACCCGCACCTCGGTCAACGACAAACAGCAACTCGTCTCCGGTACCTCTGTGCTCCCGGTGACCACCGGGACCGGACCGGCCCAGATCATGCAGACGCAGGGCACCTACGCGGTCTTCGATCCCCCCGACGCGCAGCGGCTCTGGCAGATCACCGATCCCGAACTGTCCAAGGTCAACACCCGCCCGTGCGGGTCGGTGGTGATCTTCGCCCTCAAGGACGCCACCCGAACGGCCTTCGACCTGCGGTCCGGTGAACAACTCGGCAGGTTCGCCCGCCCCGATCTGATGAATCCGGCGGCCAACATCGACTACTTGTCGTGCGTCGGGCAGGGTGGCGACATCGCCGTCTTCGGCAACGGCGGAGAACTCACCGCGTTCGACGTCCGCAACGGTTCCATTGCCTGGCAGCGGTCGATCGTCGGTGGTCAGGCGGAGGTCGTGGACGGATATCTGGTGCTCGAAGAGGGCAGCACGCTCACCATGCTGGCCCCGTCGTAAATCGATTTCGGATTTGGGCGTCGGAAAATGCCCGGCTCCGACGACGATAGATATGTGAGCGGCACAGCGGGAAACTCATCGCGAGGCACGGCGCCGCCCGGTGGCCGGGCGCTGCTGGCGATCTACGACGACGCCCTGCCTGCGGTGTACGGCTATCTGATCCGCCGAACCCGGGACAAGAGCCTCGCCGAAGACCTCACGTCAGAGACGTTCTTGGCCGCGATGGACCACGCCAGGAGCGACGACCCGCACGATCCGTCGATCCCCTGGCTCATCGGCATCGCGCGCCACAAACTGGCCGACCACTGGCGCCGCATGCAGCGCACGCCGACACCGGTCGAGGAGGTACCGGACGGTCCCGCCCACGACCTGTGGGACGTACATCTCGATCGCATGCTCGCCGAGTACACACTTCTTCGGTTGTCCGACACCCACCGGGCAGTGCTGACCCTGCGCTATGTCGACGACTGCACCGTCGCCCAGTGCGCCGAACTGCTCGACCGCACGGTCACCGCGACCGAGGCACTGCTCACGAGGGCGAAGCGGGCCTTCCGCGCGTCCTATCCCTCCGATCCAGCCACATCCGCAGCGAAGGGAGGCCGGCGATGAACGCGCACAACGACTTCGATCCGTTCACGGCGCTGGCCGTCGGGGACGTCCCGGTGGCCCCCGACGCCGACTTCGCGCGCCGTCTGCGCATCCGCCTCGAACGCGGCCTCGACCTACCCGAAGGAGTAACCATGACCACCGACGCACTACCCGAAACCTCGACTGCTGCAACTTCCGTGGCGGTCGAGCGCCCCGGCGCCCTGCCGTACCTCACCGTCGCCGATCCCGCCGCCGCGATCGACTGGTACGTCGCCCACCTCGGTGCCGAACTGCGCGGCGAGCCCATTCTCATGGACGACGGCAGCATCGGGCACGCCGAGCTCCTCATTGGTGGCGGCGTGATCTACCTGGCGGGCGAGTTCGCCGAATTGGGGCTCAAAGGACCGGCACCACAGTCTGTCTCGGTATCGCTGATGCTCCCCGTTCCCGATACCGACTCCGCGCTGCGGTCCGCTCGCGACGGCGGTGCCGAAGTCCAGCGCGAACCGTACGACGCCCACGGCACCCGCACCGGCGTCATGGTCGACCCCTTCGGACACCGGTGGATGCTGACCGGACCGGTATCGGCCGAATCGGTGAAAGATGATTCACCAGAACAGATCCGCCGCGGCGACCTCGGATACTGCTCGCTGTGGACCACGGACGTGGATCGGGCGGTGGCCTTTTACGGGTCGGTACTCGGCTGGCAGTTCGACGCAGCCACCGGGCAGGTCACCAACCTCTCCCAGAGGCTGGGGATCTACGGGGTCCAGAGCGGTCAGGGAATGTTGTGCGCCTATGCGGTCGACGACATCGACCGGGCCCGCGCCGACATCGTCGCGGCCGGCGGCACCCCGAATGAGCTGCAGCGGTTCCCCTTCGGCGAGCTCCTGGATGCGGTCGACAATCAGGGCGTCGCCTTCGCGGTGTATCGCCCAACCGTGGACGATCCTCGTCCACCCCTCAACGCCACCGGTCACGGCGAGCTCACCTACATGACGCACTACACCCCCGACAGCGCACTGCTCCGGGAGTTCTACGGCAGCGTCCTGGGATGGACCTTCAGCGGCGGGAGGATGGACGACGGCTGGGAGGTCGAGAACAACCATCCGATGACCGGTATCGCCGGTGGCCAGACAGGCTCGGTCGCGGTGCCGATGTGGGTCGTCGACGACATCGAGGTGGCGGTGCAGCGAGTTCGAGACGGCGGTGGCACCGTGATCAGCGGCCCCGAACAGCAGTCCTACGCGATCTCCGCCGAATGCCTCGACGACCAGGGTGCCCACTTCTACCTCGGCCAGTACTAGCAACCCCGATGATGGGGCCTCAGTGTGACTCTTGTGTTGCCGCTCTGGCGGTGGTTGGGTCCTGATCACCTGGTGTTTGGCTCTTGATGGGCCTACCGGCATCACCATCAAAGGGTGAGGTCTGGTCTCCAAAAGTTGTGCCAACACCAGGTGTGATGGACCGACCGATGTGGCTTGATAGGAGCGTGGCACCGCCCCCAACTGAGGATTGCCCACCGGCCGGCCCAACCGTCCCTGTCCCTGTTTCTGAATCAGGAGGCAACCACCATGGTTGTTGTTGGAGTCGATGTACACAAGTCCACTCACACATTCGTCGCCGTCGATTCCGTCGGCAAGAAGCTAGGCCACCTCACCTCTGCGGCCACCACCGAAGGGCACCACACAGCGATCAACTGGGCACTCACCGAGTTCGGTGGCGATCTGGTGTGGGGTATCGAGGACTGCCGGCAGATGTCGACCCGCCTCGAGCGCGACCTGCTCGGCGCCGGCCAGACCGCGGTGCGCGTACCCACCAAGTTGATGGCCCAAGCCCGCTCCAGCGCTCGCACCCGCGGCAAGTCAGATCCCATCGACGCCCTGGCCGTGGCGCGAGCGGTACTACGCGAACCGGACCTGCCCGCCGCTGGCGCCGACCCCCAATCCCGCGAGTTACGGCTCCTCGTCGACTACCGGGAAGTCGCTGTCGCCCAACGCACTGCGTCAATCAACCGACTGCTGTGGCGGGTCCATGAGATCAATCCCGCCTACGCTCCCAAACCCCGGTCGCTGAGCATGAACAAGCACCAAAAAATACTCGCCACCCATCTCGCGAACCACACCAGCCTCCTCGCCGACATCGCCCGCGCGGAACTCGACGACATCATCTCGCTGACAGCCCGGATCAACAAGCTCGCCACCGAGATCGGCAAGCGAGTACGCCAACTGGTGCCGACCTTGCTCGAGTTGCCCGGCTGTGCCGAACTGACCGCCGGCAAAATCGTCGGCGAAACCGCCGGCATCTCCCGCTTCCGCTCCGCCGACGCCTACGCCAGCTACGCCGGCACAGCACCCATCCCCGTCTGGTCCGGCAACAGCGCCGGCCGCGTGCGACTACCCCGACACGGCAACCGACAGCTCAATACCGCACTGCACCGCATCGCCCTGACCCAAATCCGCCTCGAAGACTCCGACGGCTACACCTACTACCGCAACCGCCTCGCCGCCAACGACACCAAAACTTCAGCCCTACGGTGCCTGCGACGACGACTCATCCGCACCGTCTACCAACGACTCACCACCGACGCCCACACGCACCCCGCACCGACCGAACAAGCCGCCGCTTGACATAGGAGCAACTT
>NZ_MJEJ02000017.1 GCF_002095435.2 Williamsia sp. 1138 | reverse complement strand
CATGCCAGAGGCCGTCATCGTCGCCACCGCCCGCTCACCGATCGGCCGAGCCGGTAAGGGCTCACTCAAAGATGTCCGTCCGGACGAATTGGCCCGTCAGATGGTCGAAGCCGTGCTGAACAAGATCCCCGAACTCGACCGCGCCGACATCGACGACCTCCACCTCGGGTCCGGACAGCCCGGCGGCCAAGCCGGCTTCAACATCGCCCGCTCCGTCGCCGTCCAGGTCGGCCTCGACCACGTCCCCGGCGTCACCGTCAACCGCTACTGTTCTTCGTCACTGCAGACCACCCGCATGGCCATGCACGCCATCCGCGCCGGCGAAGGCGACGTCTTCATCTCCGGCGGCGTCGAATCCGTCTCCAGCTTCGGAACCGGCAACGCCGACGGCTGGCCCAACACCAAGAACCCACTGTTCGCCGACGCCATGGCCCGCACCGCCAAGGCCGCCGAAGGCGGCGCCGGCACGTGGTCCGACCCCCGCGAGCAGGGCCTGCTCCCCGACGTCTACATCCCCATGGGCGAAACCGCCGAAAACGTCGCCTCCTTCACCGGCATCTCCCGCGAAGACCAGGACCACTGGGGCGTGCGCAGCCAGAACCGCGCCGAAGAGGCCATCAAATCAGGCTTCTTCGCCCGTGAGATCGAACCGATCACCCTGGCCGACGGCACTGTCGTCGACACCGACGACGGCCCCCGCGCAGGCACCACCTACGACAAGATCAGCCAACTCAAACCAGTCTTCCGCCCCGACGGCACCGTCACCGCCGGCAACGCCTGCCCCCTCAACGACGGCGCTGCCGCACTGGTCATCATGAGCGACACCAAAGCCAAAGCCCTCGGACTCACCCCGCTGGCACGTATCGTGGCCACCGCCGCGACCGGCCTGTCCCCCGAGATCATGGGCCTGGGCCCCATCGAAGCCGTCCGCAAAGCCCTCAAATACGCCGGCCTGTCCATCGCCGACATCGACCTGTTCGAGATCAACGAAGCCTTCGCCGTCCAGGTCCTCGGATCAGCCAACGAACTCGGCATCGACCACGACAAACTCAACATCTCCGGCGGCGCTATCGCCCTGGGCCACCCGTTCGGCATGACCGGAGCCCGCATCACCGCAACGCTGCTCAACAACCTCACCACCCAGGACAAGACCCTCGGCGTCGAAACCATGTGCGTCGGTGGCGGTCAGGGCATGGCCATGGTGCTCGAGCGCCTGAGCTGAACCTGACCCCAATCAAAAGAGCCCGCGACCAGATGGTCGCGGGCTCTTTTGGTGGAATCGCTAGTCCGAGTTGAAGTAACTCAGCAGGCGCAGGATCTCGACGTACAACCAGACCAGGGTGACGGTCAGGCCGAGCGCGATGCCCCAGGCCGCCTTCGACGGAGCGCCGGAACGGATCAGCTGATCCGCGGCATCGAAGTCGATGAGGAAGCTGAATGCGGCGAGAGCGATGCACACGAGCGAGAAGATGATCGCGATCGGACCACCGTCACGCAGTCCCAGACCGGAACCACCGTTGAAGAAACCGATGATCAGGTTGCCCAGGATGAGCACCAGGACACCGATCAGGCCCGCGAAGATCATGCGGGTGAATCGCGGTGTGACGCGGATGGCACCGGTCTTGTAGACGATCAGCATGCCGCCGAAGACACCGAAGGTACCGAGTACGGCCTGGCCGATCAGCGCACCGGCACTGACATCACCGGCGACCACCCAGTTGGCGAACACGTACGAGATGGTGCCGACGAACAGGCCCTCGAGAACCGCGTAGCTGAGCACGATCGCCGGATTGTCTTGCTTGCGACCAAAGGTCGCGACCAACACCAGCGCGAGGCCGCCGAGCGCGCCCACGAGCATGAGCGGCATCGCCAAGGACTCGTTCACGCTCGTGAAGTAGTACGACAGAGCGGCCGACAGAATGAGCACACCAAGGGTGGCTGCAGTCTTCGTCACGACGTCGTCGATGGTCAGGGTTCGAGATCCGGCCGGTTGCCCCGGACGTGCATACGGATCGGCCTGGGGCTGACCCGCCTGCTGATTCCATTGCGCGGCCTGGCCGGCGCCGGCCGCACCAGCGCCAAAGCCGGCATACCCGCCCGGGCCTTGGTTGCTGCGCACAACACCACGCATCACCGGATTGCTGCTTTCACGCACCGTAGTTGGTCCCTTCTCATGACTGACTGATACTCGTTCAACGAGTGGTGTGACTTTCGAGTTCCGACTTTACCTTCTCTTGACTCTTGCTGCAGACGGCCGGGTCACCGAGGTCGCGGCGTGTCTGCACCCGCGCACCACCCGACTCAGCCCCAGCGACTGTGCCCGCCATCGGCAGGAATGGTGACGCCGCTCAGATAACTCGCGTCTTGGCTCGCGAGAAAGACCGCGATCCGGCCGATATCGGCCTCGGGATCACCGATGCGTCCGAGCGGGATGCTCTTGACGAACGCATCGGCCTCCTCCGGGTAGGTCTCGGTCCACCACTGCAGCGACGGCGTCATGGCGTGCGGCGCAATCGCATTGACCCGGATGTTGTCTTTGCCCCATTCACAGCCGGCAGCGCGGGTCAGCGACCGCGTCGCCTCTTTGACCGCTGCGTACGGACCGAAGGTGGCCATGTCCCACCGGACCGCGGCGGACGTCACGAGGTTGATCACCGACCCCCCACCCCGGGCGACCATCAGTGGGTGGCAGGCCTTCATCAGTCGCAACACCGCCAGAGGACCGGTCTGGAAGAACCGCGTGAAATCGTCGTCGCTCACTTCCAGGAGCGGTATCGGCATCGCGTCGTTGGCGTTGTTGACCAAGATGTCGACCCCGCCGAGGCGATCGGCGCAGGCCGCGACTATCGCGGAGCAGTCGTCCCCGTCGCTGACGTTGCCCTTGAGGTATTCGGCTCGGACCCCATTGGCCTGCAGCTGTTCGGTCGCGGTCGCCAGTGCCTTGGTGTGCCGACCGCAGATGAAGATGTCCGCGCCTTCTTTGCTCAGTGCCTGGGAGATGCCCAGACCCACTCCTTTGCCACCGCCGGTGATCAGTGCAACTTTTCCATCGAGTACGCCCATGCGGCAGACACTAGCGAAACTAGAACGTGTTCACCCTGGAATCGGTGGGGTGGATTCGCTCCCGAGTCCCGCCCGCTGCTCGAGCACGAACTTCCTGATCTCGTGGGGACCCACATCGCCACCGATGACATCCTTGATCGCCCGTCCCAGGCACACCGACGTCAGGACCCGGTCGGCCAGTTCGTAGTTCTCCCCCGTCGGGAGGTAGGGCTTGGCGATCATCAGCGTGGCTACGCCGTGTGCGGCCGTCCACAACTCCATCACCACCGGCGTGGGATCGCCCTTGTCGACGAAGCCCTCGTCCATGAGTCGCTCGATGGTTTCGGCGAAGTGCACAAAGGCCGAGTCGCTCAGCACCTCGTCTGCGTCGGTCCCCTCGGCGCAGACCTTCATGGTCGCCACCCGGTACAGCTCGGCGTTCTCGACAGCGAAACGCACATACGCCATCCCCTGGGCGTGTGCGGCCTCCCAGGTGTTGTCGTGCTCGGCACCGGCTTGCCGCATGACCTCGTCGAGCCGGGTGAAGTAGTGTGCGACAACCTCATCGATGAGGGTGTCCTTGTCCGCGAAGTGGATGTAGATGGACGGCGGCGTGACGCCCACCCGGTTGGCGACAGCCCTGATCGAGACTGCTGACTCGTCACCGCTCTCCAGCAGCAGGTCGGTTGCCGCGGTGAGGATCTCGGCCCTCAGCTGCTCACCCGAGCCGCGCGGGGACCTGCGCCTGCGGAGTCGATCGACTGTCATGGCCACCTTCTTCACTCAACCCGAATCTGTCGTGGAACTTGCGCAGCGGCGCGGGCGCCCACCAGTTCGCCCGGCCGGCGATCTTCATGAAGGCCGGTACGAGCAACATCCTGATCAGGGTGGCGTCCATCAGCACGGCCAGGGCCAAGCCGAGTCCGAACATCCTCATGAAGGACACCTGGGAGAACGCGATTCCTGCGAACACCACAGCCATCAGCAGTGCGGCCGCAGTGACCACCCGGCCGGTGCGGGCCAGACCGTAGGCCACGGCGTGGTCGTTGTCCGCACGAGTCCGGCCCGACTTGAGCCACTCCTCCCGGATCCGGGAGAGCAGAAAGACCTCGTAATCCATCGACAGACCGAACGCGATACAGAACATGAGCACGGGCATGTTGGCGATCAGGGTCCCGGTCGTCGTGGTCCCCAGTCCGGCGATGTTGCCGTCCTGAAAGATCCACACCATCGCGCCGAACGTCGCCGTCAACGAGAACACGTTGAGCACCAACGCCTTGAGCGGCAAGACCACCGACCCGGTCAGCAGGAACAGCAACACGAAAGTCGTCACGACGATCACCGCGAACACCTCGGGCAGGTGGTCGACGATGCTGTCGACGTTGTCGACATTCTGTTGCGCCAGACCACTGAACAGTGTCGCGGCACCATCAGGCGGTGACACCTCACGCAGGGCGTCGAGTTGCGCACGACCGCTGTCGGAGAACGGATCCACCGTGGACGACACGGTGATCAGGGCGGCATCGCCTTTGGCCATGTCGGGCCCGGGCCCGCCCGCACCCTGTCCGTCGACGAAAGATCCGACGGGCGTGCTCACGGCGGTCACCTCGGCCACCTGTGACAGATTCTTCGCGTAACCACTGAGCGCGGCGTCGTCGAAGCCGCGCGTATCCGGGATGACGATCGTGACTGTGGCCGAGGCATTCTGCGCGTAGTCTTCGCGCAGCTCGTCCCCGAGTACGTGGGTGGAAGCAGAGGTCGGGAGCACCCGATCGTCGGGATAACCGAACTTGATCCCGAGGAAGGGTGCACCCAAGACGAGCAGGAGTACCACCACCGACAATCCCACCGGCACGGCGTGACGTAACACGAACCGGGTCGACCGATACCACATGGATTCTTCGGGCTCAGGGATATGTGGCTCGCTGCGTCCCAACAGCTTCCGGATCGGTTTGCGCACGTCGAGCGCATCGATACGGGCGCCGAGCACAGCGATGATCGCCGGCGCGATGATCAGCGCGGCGGCTGCGGCCAGAGCCACCACCGCCAGACCGGCGTAGGCGAACGAGCGTAGGAAGTACATGGGGAAGATTGCCATCGCCGCCAGCGAGAGCGCCACCGTCACTGCTGAGAAGAGCACGGTTCTGCCTGCGGTCATCACGGTCACGGTCAGCGCGTCGTTGCGGTCTCGACCGCCTTGCACCTCTTCGCGATACCGGTTGATGATCAGCAGGGTGTAATCGATCGCCAGCGCCAGCCCGAGCGCGGTGGTGAGGTTGAGCGCGAATACCGAGACATCCGCGAACATCGTGAATCCGCGCAGTACGGCAGTGGTTCCGATGATCGCGAAGATGCCGATCGCCAAGGGCAGCACAGCCGCGACCAGCCCGCCGAACACCCAGATGAGCAACAGGAAGCTGATGGGGATCGCGATCGCTTCGGCAATGAACAGATCATGGCTCGTCTGTTCACTCACCTGCGAGTACACCAGGGCCTGCCCGCCCACGAGCACGTCGACGCCCGGATACTGCGAGGTGAAGGACGGATCAGTGAAGCGGTCGTCGATGTTCTTGCCGTTTGCCTCTGCCTCTTTGTCGCCGCCGGACACCGTGGTGACGATCAGTCCCGAGGTGCGGTCGCGGGAAACCAGCGCGCCTGCCGCTTCCGGATTCGTCCAGGCAGAGAGGATGGGATCCTCGACGAAACTCATCCCTTCCAGTTCCCGGACGATGGTCTCCCCCGCAGCACGTGCGGTGTTGCTGTCGACGATGTCCGCGGTGCCGCTCTGATGCAACCGGATGACAACCTGCAGACCACCGCGCGCGAACGTGTCGGCGAGTACCTGATTGGCCTGCGCGGACTCGGAGTCCGGATCGGAGAATCCGCCGCCCGAAAGATTGGCCGCAACAGACGAACCCAGCACTCCACAGATGATGAGAACCAGCAGCGCGCCGCCGAGAACACGTCTGGGCGCGGCGATCACACCGCGAGCAAGTGACGAGAGCACTGGAGACATCCCTTCGGCGATTCCCTGAGTGATCGCCGTTAAGTTATCAGCACTATCTTAGGGTCGTCAACCGGTCCTCGCGGCGATCACTCACGTATCGAGTCGGCGGTCTCGCCGGTGTTCTCCGGCGCCTGAAGCACGATGTCGTAGCCGCGGCTGAATGCGGCGAGCCGATGTCTCGGGATGTCGAAGGTGCGCTTGTTGAGCAGCGCCGAGCGGATCTCAGCCGGGAGGCGGACCGACGCGCGCACCCACAGCGGTTTGTATTCCTGCGGCATCTGCTCCAGCAACCGATCAGAAGCGATTCCGAACACTATGGCCATGGCCAGGTAGTCCGAGCGGAAGTCCTTGTAGTGGTGGGTGATTCGATAGTGTTCGAGATACACGTCGGCGAGTGACCGCGGGAGGTCGCACTCGATGTGCGCCCGTACCCCCGCGAGCATGCCACTGATGATCGGCATGATGGGGTGCCTCGGGTCGGTCTGCTCACACCGAGACCAGGCCGCCTGCCACGGCTCCTCGACCTCCTCACCGCGCATATACCCCTGCAGGTTTCGTAGGTAGTGCACGTGGAAATCCGGAATGAGACGCAAAGCCCAGTCCGGGTACTGCAAGTCGCCGCGATCGACGAGGCCGATCATCTCCTCGGTCACGATCGCGTACACGCGAGCGAACCACTGCTTGGGATCCTCGTCGTCGCGCAACTCGGCCGCTACCGACTGCTGCTCTGCCAGCGTCGAGATCGCCGTCGCCCGCAGCGACTGCAGATCCACGACATCTCGAGAGCGGCGATCCGCGACCGGGTTCGATGCCGCCACCGGCGGGGTCAGCGATTCGTCGGCAAGCTTCTGCAAGGACGCGCCGAGTTCTCTGCGCAGTCCACGCTCCACGAGAGCACCGAGGCCCGGCACGACGAACGCCATCTCGACAGTCCACCGAACCGTGCTACCCGTGGCGGTCTCGGCGATCTCGATGCGTCCGTTGTGGTGTCGCACGGTCGCCGGGCCCGCGTAGACCCGATACGCGAAAACCTCCGGCTGCTCCGCTGCGACCACGACCTCGCGCAGCACCGAGCGGATCGGCGCCGGCGTGATCACAGTGCGCAGGGCACCCGCACGGTCGAATCGATCGTCGACCCCCGGATCGTTTCCGACGATCTTTGCGCTCGACCAACGATTCATCTCATCCGGATCGGTCATCAACCGCCACGCCTGCTCTGCCGTGCACGGCAGATCGCGAGCCAACTCGAGTACCCGCACCATTCACGCCACCGTCTTGATCTTGTCGATCTCCGCGGCGTTCATTCCCAGACCACGCATGACGGTACGCATTTCCCGGTTGACCACCTGACTCTCGTTGCCGAGCAGGCCAATCGCGCGCACCACCTCTCGCAGCCGCACGGCAGGGCGAGCGACATCGACCAGATGGTGCAACGGGGAGCGTCGCAAGCCCATCTTGCCTGCGGCCGGCTTCTCCACCCATCGGGTCGAGATCGCGGAGAAGGACGTCGACAACACAGGCCGCAACATCACGTTCACGATTGCCGTCACCGGATCGGGCACGAGTGGCAGTTCGATTCGGTATCCCTCACGTAACAGGGCTCGCGTCAACATCTTCGACGACTCGTCGGGCTCTAGTTCGAACTGCGCACCGATGTCGAACAGTTGTTGCGCCGCGGCGAAGTTCTTGGGGAGCAGCGCATCGTCGACACCGATCACCCATCCGATCCAACGCCACAGGTGGGCGATCGCCTCACGTTCGGCCGCTGAGTAGTGGATCCCCAGGTCGCCGGCCACCGTCATCGGCAGGGCGAGAAACCCTCCACCGATGGTCAGGGCGCTGTAGGTCTGATTGATCGGGACGCCCCACTCGGCGACATTCCAGTCCTCATCAACCAGGAGACTGTGACGGACCATGGCGTGAACGAGTCGAATTTTCAGCGTTTGCGACCACCCCGGGCTGCCGGGCGCCATTTGTCCCGGCGCGGTCGCGAGCGCGACCCAGCGTCCGGTGCTGAGAACGCGGTCGTAGGTGTGGTCGGCCAACTGGCCAGTGGCCACGAGCGGGCGTACGAATCCGCGGGCTTGGTAGCCGTAGATCAGCGATTGATACAGCGTGCTCGACTGCAGAGTGCCGAACTTCCACCAAGCACGTCCCCCGGCCTCTGCGACAGCTTGTTCGAACCAGGGAGGGGGCGACGACGCGGTATCGAGAAGTGCGCGCAACGCGGGCGGAGCTTCACCCATCCGGCCGAGTGGGTCTTCGAGGATGCGCGTGACCTGCCGCCAGCCGAAGTCAGCGAGTCCGACCATCTCCGATATCGCGGCTTCCGCGAGCGGGTCGCCCTGACCCAGCCCTGCGTCCAGCTTGTCCACGAGCTCTGGGTGACGCGCCCGCACACTGTCCCAATTCGTCGCACCGGTGATATCGGAAGCAGTCATAAAGACATGGTGTCTTTATTGTTCCAGCACGTCAAGCACCCGCGCATCGTTCGAGATGGGTAATTGCATCTCCGGCAACCGGATACCGGCCCCGCCCGCGCCGGCAAACCCTTCCCAGACCAGGTCCGTCACGTGGTCGACGAGTTCAGCGCGATCCATTGTTCGCGCCTTTCCCCACCAGGCGACAGTCGTCCAGATCGCTCCCACGAGCGCGCGCGCCCACGGCGCCGCCGCCCGCGGATTGCCGCCTACCTGCTCGAACCCGACCTGGAGCACCTGTTCGAGAAAGCCCGTGACATGCGAGTCCCCGACGCCGGACTGCATTCTGGGCGCCAGCACAGCCGCGAGCCTGCTGTTCTCTTCCATCCAGCGGGCCAGCACGTCAACCGTTGCTCGCGTCTGCTCGCGTGGGCCGTCGACATCGTTGAGCGCCGAGGCGATCCCCACGATGATGCGGTCGGTGTGCCTGCGGGTCAGCTCGGTCAGTAGATCATCGCGATCAGCGAAGGCCGCATAGACGGCCGACCTGGTGAGTCCCGCTCGGCTTGCGACTCCCGCGAGACCAAAATCGGTTCCATGAGCGGCGATCTCGGCTTCGGCCGCGTCAAGCAATTGCTCACGGCGAGCTTCGGGGTCGACCCCCGGTCCCGGTGGTCGGCCGCGGCTCCGTCGAGAAGAAACGTCAGACATGGAGTCAAGTCTGCCACTCCATAAGTAGGACTATGGCACTCGGCACCTATCTTGACCATGGTCGATGGAACGTTTCGAGGCATCGTGGGATCCCCCGTCCCGACTGCTCGAAACGACCGTGAGATTCTGTTGGGGTTCGCCGAACGGCTCGCCCCCATAGCCCAATCGGCAGAGGCAGCGGACTTAAAATCCGCCAAGTGTCGGTTCGAGTCCGACTGGGGGCACCGTGTACCGCCTGGAGGCCATCTCACGGCGCTACCGCGCTGAAGATCAAAAAGGTGACAGCCCACCGTTATCTTGTTTGAAGTTCAGTCGAGGTCAGCTGATCGGCGGCCGGGGTTCCTGCGCATCGGCGAGGACGGCGGCGGCAATGTGTCGCCCGGTGGTCGAACCACGCAGATGTGGGTCACGCAGGCGCATCGCAAGTTCTCCGGTGACCACCACCAAGATCGACTCGGCCAGCGCATCGGAGTCTGCGCAGGGTAGGTCGGCAGCCAGTCCTTGCAGTGTGCGGCGCAAATGGTCGGTGTCACGCTGGACTGCTGTTGCGATCTCGACGGGCGGGTCTGCGTACTCGGCAGCTGCACCAAGGAATGCGCACCACCTCGCCCCGTCGGGGCGCTGCCCGAAGTCGTCGATGGCATCGAAGACGGCCAGCAGGCGCCCCTCGGCACTGCCAGCAGCCGCGATGGCGTCATCCCACACTTGCTGCCAGCGTTGCTGGCGTCGCTCCAGTGCAGCAGCAATCAACGCTTCCTTGCTACGAAAACCACGGTAGAGCGTCGCTGCCGACACCCCGGCGTGGGCCAGCACGACATCGATCGGCGTGGTCTCGATGCCTCGTCGAAACACCACCTCATCGACGGCATCGAGCAATTTGTCCACGGAGCTTGTGCGCACCGGCATGTTGATCACCCTAGACTGACCAATATGAAACGATCGTTTTCGTTTGTAGATACTCGTGGTACGGCGGTAGTCGCGCTCGGTACGTGCTTCATCGCGGCCACGTACGGGCTGGTGCGGTTGGCGTATGGGTTGTTCCTGCCCGACATCCAGCGAGATCTCGCCGTGAGTGCAGCGGGAGCCGGGTACGTGTCGGCGGGATCATCGCTCGTGTACTGCCTCGCTGCGGCATCAGGTTTCACCTTTGCCGTCTCGGCCCCTCGGATACTGATCGCGTGCGCGGCCCTCACGGCGTGCATCGGCGTGTGGGGCATGGCTGCCGCCGACAATGCGGTGATGTTCGGAACGTGTGCTGTCATCAGCTCCGCCGGCGCCGGGCTCGCCTCCCCGGCGCTGGTGAGCATCGTGGCGCGCAACGTCGCCCCGAGCACTGTCGACAGTGCCCAGTCGATCGTCAACGCAGGCACTGGACCAGGGCTGGTCGCCGCCGGTGTGCTGGCGCTGGTGTTACTACCCGAGTGGCGCCTCGCCTGGGTTCTGGTCGGGATCGTGACAGCATCGCTGGCAGTAGCGGTTGTGACCGCGGACCGACCCGTCGAGGTGACTGCGTCCGGGGGCACGGTGCGGGAGTTGCCTGCAGGGTGGGTCAAGCGACATGCGATCTGCTTGGTCGCGGCGGTGCTGATGGGCGCCGGATCAAGCGCGGTGTGGACCTATGGACGAAGCTTTCTCGTCGAGACAGGTGTCGGCTCCGAACGCGACACGGTTACCGCCTGGGTCGCACTCGGACTCGGAGCCGCGGCAGTGATCCTCACCGCACGCCCAGTCGCCGCGCTGCCGCCCGCGCGGGCATGGATGCTCAGCTGCGCGCTGATGACCTGTGCCATAACGATTCTCGCTGCCGGCCCCGAGCGCGTGGGTGTCGCACTCGCAGCCTTACTCATCTTCGGCTGGGGATTCACGGCAGCAACGTCATCTCTCATCTCATGGACGACAGCCATAGCCCCAGCCAATGCGGCTGCGGGAACGGCGATGCTGTTCGTAGCGCTGGTATTTGGGCAAGCAATCGGTGCCGGCGTTCTGGGATTGGTCGTCACCAGCGCCGGATTCGATGCCGCCCTCATCGCCGCCGCACTCCTCACCGCAGCAGCGACCGCAACAGCAACACTCTCGCGAACCCAGAACCACCTCGGTTGTAAGTAACCGCGCCGCGCGTCCCGATAGCGCTCAGGTCAGATTGTCAGAGGGCCACGTTATGGCTAGAACATAATTTCGAACAGCGATCGGGAAGGGTCGATGTCGGATACACCGGTCGTCGAGTCGTCGTCAGTTGCTGTCGATGCACCTCAGACCCGGACTCCGACCCGCCCGATTCCGATGACCCCTGACCGGGAGTCCACTGAGCCACCGACACCACCCTCGTGGTGCCAGGGCTCGGCGCTGTCTGTAGACCTCAGCCGACGTCGTGGATTCCCAGGGTCGGAAGGAAGTAGCAGGTACCACTCGAGTGCGTCACCGACCCGAGGACAAGCGAGAGCACGGTTCCTGAACCGGTCTTGACGACCGCCGCCCGGGTTCCAGCCTGTGGAAGCGCATTTACCGCGATCTTGAGCGGCGCCACAGCAGCATTGGCCAGGACCTGAATGACCTCCGGAAGCTTTGCGATCTGCGCCTCGATAGGAGCCAGAATTGCGTTGGTCAAACTGCCCATCGGCACAAACCCACCCTTGAATGTGTCGACATTGAACCAGGCGACATTCATACCGGATTTATCGCCACTGTCATTGACGATTCCTGCCGGCACGAAACCGTACAGGACCTCGCCCTTCTTGACAGCGTTGAGATCAGTCGGGCCGTCAGGGTTCAGCACACTCTTGGGAATCGTGAGGTCACCGATCGGCGGGGTCGTCGGGCCCGGGGCAGCGCCCGCAACAGCAGGTACGAGACCCAGTGGCGTGCCCGGGACCTGGGAACAGTTGATCGCTGCGGTCGGCCACAGGAAAGGTTCGATCCCAAGTCCGGACAATTGCTCATTGGCTGTTTCGATGAGTCCGAGAATGTCCGTCGGTAATGCAGCGTCGGTCGATTCTATCGCCGCCAGTGGGTCGGGTTTGATTTCCGGTTCGGCCTGCGCGACCGGTGTCGCCACCAGCACAATTGCCGCCGCACCGACCGCACCCATCGTCATGATCCGTCGCACACTGGCAAGCATCAAAAACACCCCTATCTTTCTGCTCCTGCATTGACGGTATTCAGCAGAACATAAAACTGTTCGCGACATTCGAAAACGGACGACGCCAAATCAAAGCGATACGTTGTCGACTTCCACTCGTGTCCGCGTAGAAGTGTCCGATTTGTCCGGCCACCGATACGATCGGGCCCGCGAACCACACCCGCGAACCACAACGCGCATACAATCCGCGCGTGGAATACCTGCTGCTCGGGCACATGGAAGTCTGCGCCGCCGGACGCCCCCTTGCCCTCGGCGGGATCAAGCAGCGAGCCGTTCTGGCGATCCTCCTCCTCAACGCCGACACCTGCGTGGACGTAGACAGGTTGACCGAACTCGTATGGGATGACAAACCACCGGCCAAGCCGGTCACGTCGTTGCGCGCCTACGTTGCAAACCTGCGCCGCACCCTCGACGACGCCGGCGGCGGCAGGCGGCTGATCACCGACGCCACGGGTTACCGCCTCGACACCCGCGCGGACACCGTTGACATCGCGACGTTCGAAAGTCTCACCGCGTCGGGGAGAAAAGCCCTCACGGTGGCCGACCCGGTTGCTGCTGAGCGAGATCTGAAAGCCGCGATCGACCTGTGGCGCGGACAAGCCCTCGCCGATTTCCGTCATCAACGCTTCGCCGACACCGAGATCCACCGTCTCGGCGCCTTGCGTTCGGTCGCCACCGAGGGCTACTTCGAAGCGGGGTTGTTGCTCGGCCGCGACACCGAACTGATCGCGGGCCTCGAAGACCAATTGGCGATCGATCCCCTCCACGAACGGGTGTGGGGCCAGCTGATGCTTGCGCTGTACCGGTCAGGTCGGCGAGCCGAGGCCCTGCGCGCCTACCACCGTGCACGCACCGAGCTCGACACAGAACTCGGCGTCCGGCCGGGTGCGGCACTAGAACGACTGCGCGAGGACATCGCCGACCAATCCCCCGACCTCGAGTACGCACCACTGCGCGTCGAGATCACCCCGGTCGTGATCGCGACCGAGCAACGTCACGGAGTGGTCGGTCGATCCGTCGAGCTGACCCGACTGCAAGGACTTCTCGATCGGATGGCGCGCGGCCACGGGTCGGTGGCCGTGATCCGAGGTGCCTCCGGAATGGGTAAGACGACCCTGGCCTCGGCGGTGATCGATGACGGCACCAGCCGAGGAATGGCGTCTGCCTGGTCCGGTCAGCCGGATGGCGTCCGCGAACCACCGATGTGGGCGTGGGTCCACATCATCCGCCGTCTGGCCGAACGCGCTGACCCCGAAGCGCTCGAGCAGGCGTACATCGTGGCTCCGGTCATCTTTCAAGGCCTCGGCTCGCACGACGGTGCGCACACCAGCCACCTCACCACGGAGGCGCTGGAGTCCAGGTTCGAAGCACCGACCGAGATAGCCCTGGTCGTCGCGCTGCTGATCGGGCGCACCCCGACCATCATCGTGCTGGACGATCTGCACCGCGCCGACAAGGCCAGCCGCGCGGTGCTCGACGTACTGATGAGCCGACTCCAGCAGATGCCCCTCCTGGTCCTGGTGACATGGCGCGACGGGGCAGCAGATCGTCCGCTGCGCCCACGAGTCTTCGATCGACTACTCAGCCGGCCGGACATCACGGTGATCACCCTCGAGCCACTGCCCGACCAGTCCATGCGCGACCTCGTGCTCGCAGAGACGGGCGTCGAGGCATCTGCGGCTTTCGTGAACTCTCTACGAAAGCGCACCGGCGGCAACCCCTTCTACATCCGCGAGCTGGCCCGGTTGTTGCACACCCAGGGGCACCTGCACTCCGAGACCACGTCGGTCGAGCTGGCCGGGATGCCGGACGCGGTCGTCGGGGTCGTCCGTCGACGCATGTTCGATCTCCCCAAGAGGACGCGGGATGCCCTCGGAATCGCCGGAATGATCGGCGTCGGTGTCGAATCACAGCTTCTCGCAGAGGTTCTCGACATCACCGGAGAGGAATTGCGCAGGCGGCTGGCCCCGGCATGCCGAATCGGCCTGCTGTCGGTCAGCACCGAGTGGCCTCAGCGGTACTGGTTCAGCCACGACATCGTGCGCGAGGTCGCCGTAGCGGAGTACCCCTCCACACGAAAACAAGGGGGTCACGCCCGGATAGCACGGGCGTATGCCGCACAGGCCGAGACTGCCGGCTACGACCGCGCCATCGCGGCGGCCGAGCACGCGTGGCGCGCCGGCGGCGAACTCGAACCCGAGGTCGCGTCAGATGTGCTCGACAACGCTCTGCGCAGGTCGGTCTCATTGTCTGAATACGCCGACATCGCCGAGCTCACCGAGCGGGCACTGGAAATGACCCACCGACTGCCCGAGGGCGATTCGCGCCTGGAACGTCAGGCGCGCCATTGGCTACAGCGCGCGACGGTGCTCGCGGTTCTCCGTGGCCACGCCTCCGAAGAGGCCACCACGGCACTCAACAATGCCTTCGACGCCGGGCTCGCGATGTTCACCAACAGCGGATTCACCGCCGCGGTGGCCTTACGGTGCGCGATGCTGGTCGCCGCGGCCGACTACCGTGAGGCCGGTGCACTCGGCGAGGGACTGCTGACGTTGTACGACACCACCGGCGATCCGATCGCGGGCGCGGCGGGTTACTACAACCGCGCGGTCGCCGCTTTCATGGCCGGCGATCTCGACGCCGCCCTGCAGGCCGTGGACGATCTCGTCGACAAGGTACCCGCGCAGACCCAGGACAACATCCTGTCGTTCGATGTGCGGGTGTTCGGGATCGCCGCGGAGGTGTACGCCCTGCGCGGTGACGTGGGACGCGCCCGCGCGATGGTGCAGAACGGCATAGACATGGCACACGCCCGTGGCAACGGCTTCGCGGCGGCCGTTCTCTCGGTCAACCTGTTGCAGGTCAACGCAATCGTCGGTGACATCGCCGGAACTGCGGTAGCTGCAGCAGACATCATCGTCGAGCTGGAACGCACGGCCGGCACGGCGGATCTGCTCGGATCGGCCCATCTCATCCAGGCGTGGGCACGTGCCCTCGAACCCGGCGGACCGGATACGACCTCGCAGATTCGCGATGCACTGCTGGAGCACACCTCCGGCGGTACCAGGATCTTCATGCCCCTGTACCTCATGCTGCTCGCCGAGGCGGAGACCGAGCACGGGCACCTCGACCAGGCCCGGACGACGTTGCACCGCGCGACACTGACGGCCCGGGCATCGGGCGAGCGGGTGTGGGAACAGCGGTTGCCCGCGCGCCGTGAACTCCGGCCCGCGAGCAACCGCCTCACCGAGTCGGCGGGTTGATCAGGGTTCGATCGTCGCCGTGTCTATGGTGTTCGCCGCGTCGCCGAGGATGTCGGCCTGCGCCTGATCACTCGTTCCGTTGAGCTGCAGGATGTAGGTTTCGCCGCTGGGCGTGGTGATGATCACGGTCTTCTGCGCGCTGAGAGCCGCCGTGCCCTCGAGGTCGTAGGTCGCCGCGATTTCGTAGGCGGGAAAGCCCGACAGTGTCGCTTCGCGCTCGTCGACGATCTCCGCGCTCGGCAGGTTCTTGAGCTCACCACCGGCTGCGTCGATCAGTGCGTCGGCGTCGACATTGCCCTCCAGCCTCGACAACAAGGCCACGAAGTTGGGCGTGTAGTCCGACCCGGATGCATCGTCGCCCGTGTAGACGATCGCGGCGTATGCATAGTCCGGTGTGTCCTCACCGGCCGGCGACCACCCCTGCGGGATCGGCAGATCGATGGTCGGCGCGTCTGGATCCCCCATCTTGATGGGCGTCTCCGTGATGTTGTTGTCCTTGATGTAGTCGGCGATCGTGAAGTTGGTCCCGGCAGCGTCGTCGATGTCCCGCGGTTCAAGCGATGCGCTGGTGCTCGCGGATGACGTCGATGCGGCAGCCGACGATGTCGCCGAGGACGCACTGCTGTCCGAACTGCTGTCGCCACCGCAGCCGGCGAGGGTCACTGCGAGCGCCATGGCCGCTACGGCGGTGGCTGATCCGATCTTCGAGAGGTTCATCGCTGCAAGATAGCGATCGCGGATTGGAACTCGATTGGATCGAGTAGTACGGCGCTCGAGTCGGCTTCCGAAGCGCGTTGCGTGGCAGCAATTGCGTTGCCAGGCAACAGTTCCGGCGTAACGCAACTTACCGTCCCACTGGTCGCAACTGCGGTCTCGGTGGCGCTGCAGCTGGCCTTCCTCGCCCGCCCGACCCCCGACCCAGACCTGCGCGGCACGCCGGGCGGAGGTCCTCTCACCTGCGACGAAGAAATAATCTCGATCACCGCTATCGGTTTGCCGCAATCCGTGCAACACTATGTGCAGGGGCGTGTTCATGCGTTCTGCAGGAAAAAAGAGAGAAGTACTTTAATATGGCACAGGGAACTGTGAAATGGTTCAACGGCGAAAAGGGCTTCGGCTTCATCGCCCCCGATGGCGGTTCGGATGACGTCTTCGTTCATTACTCTGAGATCCAGGGCGGCGGCTTCCGCACCCTCGAAGAGAATCAGCGAGTCGAGTTCGAAATCGGACAGGGCGCAAAAGGCCCGCAGGCTACCGGAGTAACCGCGATCTAAGTCGCCAAACTTCAAAAAAAAGTGAGCTGGCTGAGCGAAGCAATCGCCGCCAGCTCACTTTTTTGCATGTAAGGGCAGCGTCAGCCGGCCGTCGCACAGGCGTGCCGACCCCGGTGACCTGCCCCTTCTCCTTTTGAGCGCGCCTACTTTGCCTTCAGCCGCCTACTTCGCCTTCAGCGAAGACTCTTTGTGAGCGGCCTGCTTACCCGACTTGGACGACTCCACGATCCAGTACGGGTCGTCGTCACTGGCTTTGAACTTCTGCCCGTCGAACGTGAACTCTTTGGTTCGCTTCTCGACGGCCTTGCCCTCGGTGGCACCCTGCGGGGTATTCCATGACACTTTGTCGTTCTTGTTGATCGCCATGAACCCGAGGGTAGCGATGCCGCCACCCTCGGGCCAGGTGTCCGCAGACGCTGGTCAGTGCTCGCCACCGTCGCCATCGTGATGTTTGCGCTGATGCTCTGGGTGCGCGACCGGTGGAATGATCCCCGGCACCACCGGATACTCACCGGTGTACCCGACCCGCGCTTCCGCCATGGTCAAGACCCTCCCGCGCACCGCGTACCAGCCTCCGATGAGCATCGGGGTGATCACGATGATGGCGACGAGGTTCCAGTAGTTGTCGTAGCACATCAGCGCCGTCACGGCGGCGAGGAAGAGCAACGTCGCGTAGCTGGTCCACGGAGTCCACGGCAGCCGGAACGCCGGCCGTTGCAGAATGCCCTTCTTCTCCCACCGGTAGAGCTGGATCTGACACAGCACGATCATGCCCCAGGTGGAGATGATCCCGAGCGCGGAGAGATCCAGCGCGATGTTGAATGCCTCCTCGGGCACAACAAGATTCAGCAGGATACCGAGTAGTGTCAGGACGCCGGTGAGAGCGATTCCGCCGAACGGTACGCCGTTCTTGTTCATCTTCCCGGTGAATTGCGGGGCGCTGCCGTTCATCGCCATCGAGCGCAGGGTGCGGCCGGTCGAGTACAAGCCGGCGTTCAGGCTGGACAGCGCCGCGGTCAACACCACCATGTTCATGATGCCGCCGGCGGCAGGCATCCCGATCGCGGCGAAGAACGTCACGAATGGGCTCTCCCCTGCCGCGTAATCGGTGTACGGCAACAGCAATGCGAGCAGGACCAGCGAACCGACGTAGAAGATCGCGATGCGGAAGATCACCGAGTTGATGGCCCGGGGCATGATCTTTTCCGGGTTCTCGGTCTCGCCGGCTGCGGTGCCGACCAGTTCCACTGCGGCGTAGGCGAAGATCACCCCCGAGGTGACGAGCACCAATGACCACAGACCTGTCGGGAACAATCCTCCGTTGTCACTCAGGACGCTGAAACCCGTTGCCTGGTCGTTGATCTCGAAGCGCCCCGCCAAGAAGATGGTGCCGACGACCAGGAAGGCAACGAGCGCGAACACCTTGATGATCGATGCCCAGAACTCCATCTCTCCGAACCACTTCACCGAGATCATGTTCAGGAGGAGCACGAAGACGAGCGCGACCAAGGCGATCGACCACTGGGGAATGTCCTCGAACATGCTCCAGTAGTGGACGTAGAGCGCAATGGCCGTGACATCGACGATCGCGGTCATGGCCCAGTTGAAGAAGTACAACCAGCCGGTGACGAATGCTGTTTTCTCGCCGTAGAACTCGCGCGCGTACGACACGAAGGATCCTGAGGACGGGCGGTGGAGCACCAGCTCGCCGAGGGCACGCAGGATGAAGAAGACGAAGACGCCACAGATGGCATAGACGATGAACAGTCCCGGACCGGCGTCACGGAGGCGGCTACCGGCTCCCAGGAAGAGCCCGGTGCCGATGGCGCCGCCGATGGCGATCATCTGGATCTGTCGAGGCTTGAGTCCTTTGTGATAGCCCTCGTCCTCGTGGGCGAGCGCGGAGTTGTCGTATCCCGAACTCTCTACCGGAGTTGTACTCATCGTCGTAATCCTCACGATTGGTCTGCGGCACGGCGCGGTCGGGGGGCGGCGATCCCGGGCAGCTCTGGTCCGCCGCTGCACCGTGCCCGAAGGGGAGATTCAGGCGTCTATCCAACTGTTCAGATAAGACGTGTGCAACGGTAACCGTGGCGGGCAGTTCACGACACTCGGGGAACGTAAACACTGCGTAAGATCAGACATCGTGTCGCCAGGACGCGTTTGTCAGCGACCTCTGTTCCGCAGTCGTGACCACCCGAACGGCCGGGGCGAGTCCGGCGGCACCGGCACGTCCCGTAAAACGTTCTTGATCAGATCGATGAGTTCCGAACAGCTTTGGTACCGATCTTCCGGATCCTTGGCCAGCGCCTTACCGAGGATCGAGTCGATCGCACGTGGCAGCCACCTGCGCCGGTCACCGACATCGGGGGGAACACCGGCAATGTGCGCGTGCACGATCCCGAAGGTCGTGGGATACGGGAACGGCGGCCTGCCCGTGAGCAGCTCCACGACGGTACAGGCCAGCGAATAGACATCGGTTGCGGTCGACAGTTGTTGACCCTGAAGCATTTCGGGTGCAGCATACGGAATCGAGCCGACGATACGTCCGTTCTGTGCGACGGGACGAGTATCGTCCAGGAACCGAGCGATACCGAAATCGGTGAGCACGGCGGATATTTCGGTTTCATGCCCGATGAGGATGTTCGATGGCTTCACATCGCGGTGGAGCACATCCATGCGATGCGCGAAGTCGAGTGCCTCCGCAATCTGGGTGAGCACCTCCAACACCAGCGGCAGACGTGGCTGACCATGCGGTGCCGGGATCAGCACCGCCGCGGTGGTCCCCTCCACGTACTGCATCGTCATCCACAGCGCGCTGCGTACCTGTTCGGGTCCGAGCACCTCGCCGGCCATCTCACCGGAGCGGTACATGGCCACGATATGCGGATGCTCGAGACTGCGGGCGATCTCGAACTCCCGCTCGAAACGCATTCGGGCGATATCGACGGAGGTGAACTCCGTATCGAGAACCTTGAGTGCTTCGATCCGGTCGGCAACCGGGTTGTAAACCTTGTAGACCTCGCTGGTCCCCCCGCTGCCCAGATGGGCGCGCACGGTGACACCGGCGACTCGAGTACCCGGAACGAGGATCACGGGCACAGCGTAGAGCGGAATCCCGTCGCGGGCGCGTCGAAGCCGTCGTTGGTCAGCTGTGCGCCGAGATCCTCAGGGCGTCAGCTCCATCTCGTGGGTACGGGTGAGCCGTTGCGTGCCGTCGGCGCCGGTGGAGGCATGGTCGATCTGCACCGATGCCTGATCACCGTCGAGCCGCAACGACATCACGCCATTGTCGAACCACGGGCCTGCTTGCGCTTGCCAGGTGATGGGCACATCGCCGACCCCCGCGCGCCGGGACAGGAACCGCATGAACTTCACGATGGGTTTGCGGATGGCGACACGGTTCACCACACGGATCGGACGTTCGAGCGGATTCCGGAACGGTGACATCGTCAACTGATACAACGCGGTTCGCTCGGTACCCCGATCGCTCAGATCGGCCCGGGCGACATACGAGCAGTGCACGTCACCCGAGAGCCACAGAATGCTTGCGGGAGGGCGTGGGTGATCCACGAGGTCGTCGACCAGACCGACCATGTCCCGGAAGGAGTTACCGAATGCTGCCCAGTGCTCGAGATCGAGCTCCAGTCGCAGCTTCTCGCCGACCTTGGCGAATCGCTTGCCCCACGCACCCTGGGCCACCGCCTCGTTCCACTGCTCGAGGTGGTGCAGCGCAGGCAGCATCAGATAGGGCAGAGACGTGCCGAACACGATGTGTCGTGCGGAGGTTTCGGTTGCGCGCTCGCTCAGCCACTTCCACTCGGCATCGTCGAGCATGGCGCGCCGCTCCGGATCCAGGTCGCGAGAACAGCGCGAATCGATCATGATGATCCGGGTGTTCCCCAGGTCGCGAACGTAACTCCAGCGCGCGGATTCTGGCTCACTGTCCGCCAGGAGAGCGAAGTCGGACAACAACTTCTCCCGCTCGCCGCTCGTGGCCGCGGCCCGAATAGCCCCGTAGAGAGCATCTTTCCCGAGTTCGTCGGGCGACAGGTTTCCCAGATGCTGATAGACGTAGTACGACGAGAACGCCCCGATGACGCGGCGGCGCCACCAGGACTTCTGCTCCATGGTCTTGCGCCAGTCCAGGGAAGAGTTCCAGTCGTCGCGCAGGTCGTGGTCGTCGAGGATCATGCAGCTGGGAATCGACGCCATCAATCCACTGACCTCGTCCACACCCCACGACTCGCGATAGAGCCACGTGTACTCCTCGAAGTCGCAGATCTCCTCGAGTACTTCCTCTCCGAGTTCGGGATCGTTGCGAGACGCTCGCCGCTCCCGCAGGAGCGCTTTGATCTCGGGCGACGGATCGTCGGCGTACACCTGGTCGCCGAGCAACAGCAGCAGCTGTGGCCATTCGTCGGGGCCTTGAGCCTCGACACGGCGCGCCAAGCCGGCCAGCCCGTCGGCCCCGATCGCCTTGAGGGATTCATCGTCGTAGGTGTCCCCACGCCGGCACGATCCGAATGCGACGGTCAGAGGGGCATCGTCCGACGCGGTGTGCAGGCGGCCACCAGAACGGACGGTGACACCGGCCTCTCCCACATCAGCGGCCGCGGTGAGCGTCACGGTGTAGTCGATGAGGGTTGCGGCAGGCAGTCCCCGCAGTTGGATCACCGCGTAGTGATGGTCGTGGACATCCCAGGTCTGCTCCATCCCGGATTGACCTGTCGACGTGCTGACCTCCACCGCGCAGGCGCGATCGGTCTCGACCCACACCGTGGCACGCGTGGAGTCGACGAAACGCAGGATGGGGCCGAGAACAAGCGCAGGGCTTTCGATACTCACGGCTACCACGTTTGCACGCGCAGCCCCACCTGCGCACTGTTTGCCGGTCAGACGCGCGTACTGAGACCAGAAACGGGTACTCGGCAAACCCCAACGGAAGGAAACTCGTGAACGAGTCCGAGATCTTGGTCGATGCTTTCGCCCGGATACATGAAGTCGTCCATGCCACCGTCGACGAGCTGCCCCCTCCGGCGCTGACGTACCGCATCGATTCCGACGCCAACACGATCGGCTGGCTCATCTGGCACCTCACCCGAGTGCAGGATGACCACGTCGCAGGCGTCGCCGACTCCGAACAGGTGTGGACGGCTGCCGGGTGGGCAGAGCGCTTCGGGTTGCCGTTCGACGCCTCTGACATCGGGTATGGCCACTCATCAGCTGACGTCGCAGCCGTCGCTGCCGATCGCGAGTTGCTCCTCGGCTATCACGATGCCACTCACAAGCGAACAGTCGAATACCTGCGGTCGCTGTCCGGAGCGGATCTCGACGTTGTCGTCGACGAGAACTGGACGCCGGCGGTGACGCTTGGTGTGCGACTGATCAGCGTCATCTCCGATGACCTGCAACACGCAGGCCAGGCCGCCTACGTGGCCGGCGTCTACCAGCGATTGCAGGGCTGAACGACCGATAAGGTTGTGCACAACTGAATTGTGGGCTATGTTTTACGAGTGACCGCACTTCAACTCGATCGCCAACTGTGCTTCGCGCTGTACTCGGCATCGCGGGCCACCACCGCCGCATACCGCCCGCTGCTCGACCAGATCGGGCTCACCTACCCGCAGTACCTCGTACTGCTCGTGTTGTGGGAGGAGGAGCGGGTCACCGTCCGCAGACTGGGCGAGCGACTGCACCTCGATTCGGGCACGCTGTCGCCACTGCTCAAGCGACTCGAAGCCATCGGGTTCGTTCAGCGCCGCAGATCCGCCACCGACGAGCGGTCCGTCGAGGTGACGCTCACCGACTCCGGTCGCGAACTCGAATCCCAGGCACAGTGCATTCCCGAAAACCTTTTCGGTGCAAGCGGATTGAGTGTCTCCGAAATCGAGAGCCTCCGCGATGCGGTCCAGAGTCTGACCCAGGCCCTACGCGACGTCGGCACATCCGCCGACTCGTGAACAGTTCACAACGAAAGGCACATCCGATGAAAGCCATCTACACCGCCGAAGCACTGGCCACCGGCGAAGGCCGTGACGGCCACGCACGCACCTCCGACGGCAAGGTCGACCTCGATTTGTCGATCCCCAAGGAGATGGGCGGCAGCGGGGTCGGCACCAACCCCGAGCAGCTCTTCGCTGCCGGTTACGCGGCCTGCTTCCACTCGGCCCTTCGGATGGTCGCCGGACAAGACAAAGCAGACGTCACCGACTCGACAGTCGGTGCACGGGTGTCGATCGGCAGCCTGGACAACGGCGGCTTCGGCCTGGCCGTCGAGCTCGAGGTGGCCCTGCCGAATCTCGACCACGAGACCGCGCAGAAGCTGGCAGACAAGGCCCACGAAGTGTGCCCGTATTCCAACGCGACACGCGGCAACATCGACGTCAACGTGGTCGTCACCGACGACTGATCCGCAATTGAACACCGGCCCGCCCCAACACATCTTGTGGGGCGGGCCGTTCTCATCTACCGAAGGCGGATCTCATCTCCCGGCGGCCGTACGCACCTCGGCAACCAGCGCCTCGACGGCGGACTTGCCGGCCTCATCCACCGTGAGGCTCATGAACGCTGACATCGCCAGCAACACGTCGAACTGCGGAGGCTTCTTGGGCTTGCCGAGCAGCGACGTCTTTTCCTTGATGGTGCATTCACGGAACGTCGAGACCGGGTTGCGCGCAGCCTCGTCCTTGCCGTGATGGCGGTACTTCGCCACCGTCGCCCCGTCGAAGACAATGGACTCGCCGTTCATCCCCACGACTTCACTCATCATTCCCACCCCTCGTGATGTGTTACTTCAGTTGCCATTTCACCGTCACCGAGAAGCTGACCGTCTGCTGACCCGGTTCCAGGGGCACCGCACTGCTGTCCATCGCGGACCGTTCGCCCACCTGCACCTGTTGGCCCGAGGACGTCTCGTCGATGGTCAGCACCTTCCCCAACTCGTCGCCCGAGAGCCCGGCGTACTGATCGGCGCGATCGCGCGCGTCCTTGAAGGCCTTCTCGCGGGCGTTGACCACCAGATCGGAGTCGTCGTCGATGACAAACGAGACGTTGCTGATCCGCGTCGAGTTCCCTCCGGCCTCCACAGCGACTTCGAGTACGTTCGATGCCTTGGTCAGGTCGGTGATGTCGACCCGCAGCGAGTTGGTCGCCCGGTATCCCGAGATCTGGCTGGACCCGCCCGGCACCGGATTGGAGTAGTCCGGACTCAGAGTGACCTGCTGCGTCTGGATGTTCTCGCGGGGTACCCCGGCGTTCACCACTGCCTCGGTGATGGCCGCGATCTGCTGGTTGGCCGCGTTGACGGCCGTGGAAACGTCGTCGCCGGTGGTCTCGACGCCGAGGTCGGCACGCAGCGTATCCGGTGCCCCCTCGACCTGCCCGTTGCCGACGACGGTCACGGACCGTTGATTTCCCGGATCGGACGGCTCGCCGTCACCGCACGCCACGAGCCCCGCGATCACGACGACGGACCCGACGAGTGCGACGGCGGCCCTGCGCCCGCGACTCAACATCGCCCCGCAGGTAGCGCTTCGAGATTCTCCGTTATCCAGGCACCGACGTCGTCGAGGACGGCGGTCCCGTCCTCGAAGGTCCCGTTGTCCGGCGTCGTGGCCATCGTGACCACCACGTCTCCGGACTCGGCGGGGATCACGGCCATCTGGCGCACCAGGTAATTCCCCTCGGCATCGGGCTGCGGACCCCATCCACCTTTGACCGCGGTCCCCTCGATCGATTGGGCGCCCCATTGCTGGGTTCCCCCGACCTCACGCATCAGCTCCAGGATGCCCGCACTGTCGGGCATACACGGGAGCTGTGACGCGAACCGAGCCTGGTCGACCAGGCTCCATTCGGTCTGCCCGAAGGCGGTGAATCCGGCTCGAACCTTTTGTGACTGCACGATGGTGGTCGTGTCACCCGCGTCTCGAAGGACTTCGGTGACCGCGGCCGAGGCCTCGGTGGGCGTGCCCAACATCCCCCAGAGCCGTTCCGCCGCAGCGTTGTCGGAGTTCATGATGGCCAGGTTGATGTCGGGCTGCGCGACTGCCCCGACGTTGCGCAGGGCAGCCAGGGCCAGCGGGACCTTGATGGTCGACCAGGACACCTCGGTCGGAAGGTCACCGAACAGTTGGGCAGGCGTGGTCCCGTTGACAGGTCCGATGGCGATCCCGACGGAACCGGGTTGTTCGTTCAGCATCGCCTGCAGACTCTGCGTCAGCCGGCGGGAGAACCCGGGCACGTCGGAAGCGACCGCCGAGGTCCTCGTCGCCGGATCAGCCGACGGGTTCGGACTGGGCACCGTGACGGTGGTGGGCGACGTCGAGACTGATGCGGGCGGATCGTCCGAACCGGTGCACGCCGCCGCCGACAGGGCCACACACACGACGGCGGCGGCGAGCGCAGACGGCCGTGACGCCCGGGAACCTGTCACGTCAGAAAAGGTGAACAACAGCGTTTTCTCCGCCCGTGCAGGTGACCGCAGATCCGGCCGGCGTGCACATCATCACATAGGTCACACCCGTAACCGGGCTCGTCGCCAGGACCTGGCGCGGCTGCGCGGGCGCACCGCTCCCCGCATAGCTCACCCGGACTTCCTCTGCGAAAGCACAGCTCGTCACCGCTGAGCCGATGGCCGAACCTGAGAGGTTGCCGGCCGGGCCGTACACCGCCGGGCACGGCGTCGAGCCCGGCGGAGGGCCTGCCGCCGGTGCGGGTGCCGGGGCCTGGGTGTTCTGGACCTGACCACCTGCGGTTTCGGTCACGGTGCTGACCGCCACCGCCGGGTCGTCACCGGCCTCGTCCTTCGAGCCGACATACCAGATCAACAGGGCCGCGAGCCCACCGAGAGCGAGCACGATGAGGCCCACCAGCGCGGCGATGATCCCTTTCGACTGCGACCCTGCGCCGGGGCCGCCCTGCTGGGGTCCGGTGAAGTACGCCGGTTGCTGACCCGTACCGAAGTTCGGCGGTGGAGCAACCGGGCCGCTGTACATGGTCGGGTTGTATTGCGGGCCGGTACCCGGTGGTGCCATCCCGGCAACCGTCGGCGGAGCCTGCGGGAAGCCGCCGCCGGGAAATCCGGTCACAATCGTCTGCGGGGCAGGGATGTTCGCGCCGGTGAGTGCAGCCCTCGCCGCAGCGGCGAGCTGACCTGCGGTCTGGTAG
This sequence comes from Williamsia sp. 1138, assembly GCF_002095435.2. Lineage (GTDB taxonomy): Bacteria > Actinomycetota > Actinomycetes > Mycobacteriales > Mycobacteriaceae > Williamsia. The sequence goes on along the minus strand of NZ_MJEJ02000017.1, from coordinate 15,785 downwards.
CGATGTTCGGGCCGCTTCTCGAGGCCTTGCGCGATGACCTGATCGAACCCGACGGGAACCCCCGGTCGGACACGAGAGGGCTGCGGCGCCGGGTTCAGCACGTGCGCCTTGACCGCAGAACTGATCGTGTCGGCCTGGTGCGGCGTCGAACCGGTGAGACATTCGTGCAGTACGCAGGTCAGCGAGTACACGTCTGCCATCGGGGTGACGCGATCGTTGCCGAATCGCTCCGGCGCCATGTACCGGTACGACCCGATCGCCAGCCCCGCGACGGTCAGTTGCGATTCGTCGCCGGAGTGGGCGATCCCGAAGTCGACGAGGTACGCGAAGTCGCCTTCGGCCAGGATGATGTTCTCCGGCTTGATGTCCCGATGGATCAGCCCGTCGGCATGCGCGGCGTCGAGGGCTCCGGCCACCTGCTCGATGATCTTGACGGCGCGGGCGGGATCCATCGCGCCACCCTCGCGCAGTGCTGCCCGCAGGTCCTGGCCGGTCACGAGCCGCATGTCGATGTACAGGACGCCGTCGATCTCGCCCCAGTCGTGGATGGGTATGACGTGCGGTTCCTGTAGCCGCGCCGCCGCATGCGACTCCCGGCGAAAGCGCTCCTGATAGGTCGGGTCCTGCGCCAACTCGACGTTCAGAAGCTTGAGAGCGACGGTACGGTCCTTCGCCGTGTCGTAGGCGCGGTACACCTCACCCATCCCCCCGCGACCGATCAGGGCGTCGAGGCGATAGACCCCGAATTGAGTGCCCGTCCGCGAACCTTCGACCATCGGTTGCCTCCCAGCACCTGCGCGGCCGACTCTGGCCGCTCAAGGGAAACAATATTAATGGGGTACGACACCCCCACGCAGCCGTGTGGTCTGAACAGATGGCTCTGTCCCCTAGCCCGATTCACGAACGAGAAGCTCGATCACTCCTGGGACGGTTGCCAGCGCCCCATGCCGAGAAAGGCGATGACCAGCTGCTTTTCGGTTCGAAGGATGAGCTCGTCCTCTTCTCTGGTGTTTCGGCGGTCGAGTTCGACCAGCTCGGCGACCGCGTGGAGCATCACCGTGACGATGAGATCTCCGGCCACCTCCAGGTCGTCGGCGGGCCACTCGGCCAGGTCCGGGATCCGGGACAGGTCGATGGCCAGTTCGCGGGAGAACAGCTTGAGCTCGGTGTCGATCGCCCGGCGCACCTCACTGATCCCGCCGTATTGTTCGCGCACGAGGAAACGGAACTGCGCCTCGTTGGCGCGCGCCTGCCGCACCAGCACCGCCAGCGACTCCTTCGCGGTGGGCACGGCCGCCCGGGCCGCGAGATCACGCCTGCCGTCACGCAGCATGCGACGCAACGTCCGCATGGAGTCCTCGACCAGGGTGACCCCGACCTCCTCCATCGACGCGAAATGACGATAGAACGCGGTCGGGACGATCCCGGCGCGCTTGGTCACCTCCCGCAGGCTGATCGAGGAGAAGCTGCGCTCACCCACCAGCTCGAGGGTCTGATCGAGCAATGCCTGCCGGGTCCGGCTCTTCTGTTCGGCACGGGTGCGGGTCGAATCGTCGAGGCGCTCGACCGACGGTGAAGCACGCCGGGTACTGCGAGTACCCGAGCTGTGATGTTTTGACGTCCGCGACACGCAGGTCAGTGTACGTCTGTGCACCCGCCGGATTTCGGAGGCACCGCGCCGGACGTGATGGCGGTTACACATTGTTTCCTTGACTTGATGGGGTCAGGTGATGCCACACTGTCTGTGTACAGATGTGCACTGAAATGAAAGGACACACGGATGACCAAGTCACTTTCCGGATTCTTCGGTTCGGTGCTCGAAGCAGCCCTGACACCACACCCCGTCGACCGTTACCTCGAGCTCGTCGATCCACGCATCACCTGGACCGACCTGCGCGCCGAGGTGGTCGCCGTCGATCGCCGGTCCCCCCGCTCGGTCACGATGACCTTGCGCCCGACCCGGCAATGGACTGGCTTCGAAGCCGGCCAGTTTGTGCAGCTCAGCACCGTCATCAAGGGGGTGCGCCACAGCCGTTGCTACTCGCCGGCGAGCAGCGCGCACACCCCCGGCACCATCGAATTGACCCTCACCAGCCATGAAGACGGATTCGTCTCCAAGCACCTGCGCGAGAACATCAGGACGGGCCAGGTGCTGGGCCTGCAGCCCGCGACCGGCACCTTCACCCTTCCTGCCGAGCGCCCCGATTCCCTCCTGTTCATCAGCGGCGGCAGCGGCATTACACCCGTACTCTCAATGCTGAGAACACTTGTAGACGAGAACCATCGCGGCGACGTCACGTTCGTTCACTACACACGCAGCGCCGAGGACCACCCGTACGCATCCGAACTGGCGGACATCGCCGCGGCCCGTCCGGACTGGACGATCACCACCCACTTCACGAGACCGACCACCGAGTCGGACACCGGGGGCCACTTCCGGCCCGATCACCTCGCCGGCCTCGACCTGGCCGCGTCACAGGTGTTCCTCTGCGGACCACCCGCCCTGCATGAATCGGTCTCCGACCATCTCGCCGGCCTCGGCGCGGAATCGAACCTGCACACCGAGCAATTCGTACTCGTCACGCCGGCAGACGTCGACGACGACGCTCCGGCGCAGGGCCGGCTCAGCTTCGCCGCGAGCGGCACCGAAGCGCAGAACAACGGCGATTCGATACTCGAACAGGCCGAGAATGCCGGTCTGACACCAGAGTTCGGGTGCCGTATGGGGATCTGTTTCTCCTGCAGCGCCGTCAAGAAGTCCGGCCTGACGAAGAACATCCTCACCGGCGAGACCGACACGGAGTCCGACAAACACATCCAGCTGTGCATCAGCAAGCCCGTCGGCGACTGCGTCATCGACATCTGACGGTCATCACGTACTGAGTTCAGCCCCCGCACCACCCGACAGCTATCCAAGGAGTCACCATGACAACCACGGAACTAGTCCTCACCGAAGACCAGGTCGACGAGCTCGGCCGGGAGCTCGATGCCCTCAAGGCCCGCGTTGTCGCCGACCTCGGCGACAAGGACCGCGACTACATCTACTCGATCATCAAAGCGCAGCGCACCCTCGAGGTCGCGGGCCGCGCCCTCATGTACTTCCCGTTCATCCCGCCCGCCTGGCTGGCCGGCGTCGGCGCATTGAGCGTGTCGAAGATCCTCGACAACATGGAAATCGGTCACAACGTCATGCACGGCCAATACGACTGGATGCGTGAGCCGAGCCTGAACTCTCGCGAGTTCGAATGGGACACAGTCTGTCCTGCCGATCAATGGCGTCACAGCCACAATTACATGCACCACACCTTCACCAACATCGTCGGCCAAGACCGCGACATCGGGTACGGCATCCTGCGCATGGACCGTGACCAGTCCTGGAACCCCTACTACCTGGGCAACCTCGTCTACGCCAGCGCACTGATGATCCTGTTCGAGTGGGGCGTGATGCTCCACGACCTCGAGGCCGAGAACATCGTCCAGGGCAAGCGCAAGTGGACCGACGTCAAAGGCCTGGTCAAGGGAATGTGGCGCAAGGCCAGCCGACAGGTACTCAAGGACTACGTCGTGTATCCGGCGCTCACCGGCCCGTTCTTCGTCACCACCCTCGTCGGCAACGCCAGTGCGAACCTCGTGCGGAACCTGTGGACGTTCTCGATCATCTTCTGCGGCCACTTCCCTTCCGGGGTACAGACTTTCACCCAGGAAGAAACCGCGAACGAGACCCGCGGTCAGTGGTACCTGCGTCAGATGCTCGGTTCGGCCAACATCACCGGAACGCCCTTGTTCCACATCATGAGCGGAAACCTGTCGCATCAGATCGAACACCACCTGTTCCCTGACATTCCGGCCAACCGCTACCCGGAAATCTCAGGTGAGGTCAAGGCACTGTGCGAACGGTATGGATTGCCTTACAACACCGGCAGTTTCAGTCACCAGATCGGTTCGACATGGCGCAAGATCGCGCGCCTGTCACTGCCCAATTCCTGGGTGGCCGATGACGCACAGTTCAGTGTTAAGGTCGAGTCGAAAGTTGCCGCCTAGCGGGCCACTCGGGGGGCCTGAGGTCTTGTTGCGGCAGCGGAACGGAAGGCTCACATGGTCTCGCAGTTCGAGCGGAACAAGGACATCGCCCAGGAGTTGATCGAGTCGACCGCCCACCGCGTGGGGCGGATCGCCTCGATCATCACCGGGGCCGTCATCGACGTCACCCACGAGATCGGTGACCTCATCAGCGACGGAATCGAGATGCGCGACGCTGCACGCAGGGCTCGCGATGACAACCACGACGTTTAAGCGCCGCAACCTGGCGATGGCGATTCTCGCCTTCGCCATGTTCATGGATCTGATGGACGTGACGATCGTCAACGTCGCGATCCCGTCCATCCGCGACGATCTCGGCGCCAGCCCGGCCCAGATCGAATGGCTGGTCGGTGGTTATGTGCTGGCGTTTGCCGGCGTCCTGATCACTGCCGGACGTCTCGGCGACCGGTACGGCAGGCAACGGATCTTCCTGATCGGCATCATCGGTTTCACGTTGGCGTCGGTGCTGGCGTCGACGGCGCAGACCGGCAGTATCCTTGTCGCCTCCCGCGTGCTCCAAGGATTCTTCGCGGGACTGATGGTGCCCCAGGTGCTCGCCAACGTGCAGGTTCTGTACCGCCCGAAGGAACGTGCACCGGTGTTCGCGATCCTCGGCGTCATCACGGCGATGGCCGCGGTGATCGGTCCGGTGCTGGGCGGTTGGCTGGTCACCAACAACCCCATCGGGGGCGAGTGGCGGTCCATCTTCTTCATCAACGTCCCGATCGGCATCATCATCGCCGTCGCCGGGTACTTCCTCGTTCCCAACACCAAGTCCGAGAAGGTCACCGATCTCGACATCGTCGGGGTGGTGCTGGCCGTGGGTGGCGTGTTGCTCCTGGTCTACCCGCTGGTGGAGGGGCGTCAGCTCGGTTGGCCGGCGTGGTCCTTCGTGATGATGGCGCTCTCACCGGTCGCATTGACGGCATTCGTCTACCAGCAGAAGCGCCGCACCGCCGAGGGCAGCGCATTGATACCGCTCCGGCTTTTCGGTAACCGCGGATTCGTCGGCGGGTCGGCGATCCAGTTCCTCTTCCAGGGCTCGATCACCTCGTTCTTCCTGATCCTCGCCATCTATGTGCAGGTGGGCCTGAACTTCGAGGCCATCACGGCCGGCGCGATGACGTTGCCGTTCAGCGTCGGCGCAGTCATCGCCGCCGGGGTTGCAGCAGGGCTGACGACCAAACTGGGGCGCATCCTGCCGCTGGTCGGCGCGGTGATGATGAGCGCGGGCACGGCATGGACGATTCAGGTCATCCGGTCGTCGGACGCGGCCTTCTCCAGTTGGGACACGGTTGTCCCCATGGCGCTTGCCGGGCTCGGTCTGACCACCATGCTCGTGCCGCTGTTGGACATCGCGCTCTCGACCGTCGACGTCAACGACTCCGGTGCGGCGTCGGGCACCCTGAATACGTTCGCCCAGGTCGGCGGAGCGGTCGGGGTCGCGGTCACCGGCGTGCTGTTCTTCGGTGAGGCCGGCCGGTACACGCAGCCCGAACTCTTGCATGCACTCTCTGTCGCGGCGTGGGTGCCGATCACCGGCTACGCGCTGTGCGCACTGGCGAGTTTCCTGCTCCCGGGTCTCGGTGCTGTCCGCAAGCATGCCGAAGAACAGGAACGCATCGCCGATATAGAAGAGGCGAGGCTCGCCACGCAAGCCCCCGCAGCCCCATGATGGGTCGTTCTGGCGAGCATCTCCCCAGGTGGACGTCGCCAGAAGGCCCCACGATCGGTTTGAGGCGGGCTGGGTCCAAAGGTTGGGAACAAGGGTTCCGATGAGTAGCGTGAGTGTGTGCTGACTTTTCCGAACCCGGTCAACGAGTACGCTGCCCGATCCACCGCGGGCCTCGTCGTTCTCTTGGCCATCGTCGCGATCGTCGTGAACCACCCGATCGCCTATGCCCTGCTGGCCATCGGATTCGCGCTGCGGGTGGCGTCCGGACCGACCCTGTCGCCCTTCGGCCAGCTGTCGGTGCGCGTGATCGTGCCGTACGTGATCAAGAAGACCAAGCTCGTGCCGGGACCGCCGAAGCGATTCGCCCAGACGATCGGGCTGGTCGTCAGCGGGACCGCATTGATACTCTCGCTGCTCGGCTATGGTCTGGGCGCCCAGATTGCCACCGGCATCCTGATCGTCGCGGCCCTGCTCGAGTCCGTGCTCGGATTCTGCTTGGGCTGCACCATCTTCGGTTACCTGCAGCGATGGGGAATCATCCCGGACAGTGTGTGCGAGGCATGCAACAACATCTCACTGCGGAGTCCGGAGACCCGTGGTGAACAGGTCAGTCGCTGACCAGTAGCGACAAGGCTATTCCGTCGAGGATGTCGTGCTCCGAGACGACCAACTCGGTGATCGACGTCTTCTCCGCGACGATTCGAGCCAGTTCCAGGGTGACCAGCGAGCCTCCGCCGATGACGTCGACGCGCCCCTCGTGCATGGGCCCGAGTGCCGCCCGCTCGCTGCGCGACATCCGGACCAGACGCCAGCAGACGTCCGACAGAGATCGGAAGTCGACACGTGAGAGATGGATCTGCTCAGGGTCGTACACGGGAAGGTCCGTGGCCAGGGCGGCCAAAGTGGTCATGGTGCCTGCGACCCCGACAAACGTGCGTACGCCGTCGACCGATACCCGAGAGAAGGCGTCGCCCAGAAGCTCCTCGATGACCGATCGTGCGGCCGAGATCTCCTCGTCGGTCGGCGGATCGCTGTGCAGGCATCGTTCGGTGAGGCGTACACAGCCGATGTTCGCCGAATATGCCGCGTGCACACCGTCGGAGTCCCCGACGACCACCTCGGTGGAGCCCCCACCGAGATCTACCACCACAAACGGCCCCTGCGCCGGGTCCAGGTCGCCGACGGCACCGGCAAACGAGAGCCGTGCCTCCTCATCACCGGTGATCACTTCGGCAACGCTTCCCGGTACAACCTGTCCCAACAGATCGCGGGTCATCGCAAAGAAGTCGTCGCGATTGGAGGCATCGCGGGACGCCGACGTCGCCACCATCCGTACCGCGCCGACCCCATGTTGCTTCATCGTTGCCACATAGTCGGTCAGGGCCACGCGAGTGCGCTCGATCGCCTCGTCGGCGAAGGAGCCGGTGGCATCGACACCTTGACCGAGTCGTACCACTCGCATCTCCCGATGCAGATCCACGAGCCCGCCGTCACCTGCACGCGCGACGAGAAGCCTGATCGAGTTGGTACCGCAGTCCACGGCTGCGACGATCTCCGTCATTCGGTCGGCGTCCGCACCGGCGGCCAGTCCGCGGGGATGGCCGTCCCGCGGAGGCCGGCCTCCGCGGCCAGGGAAACCGCTTCATCGCCGAGAGGGTTCACTCCTGGGCCTTTCGCCAGCGAGTGCGCGATCAGAACATGCAGACACTTGACCCGATCAGGCATGCCGCCACCGGTGAAGTCGGTGCCGAGTTCTTCGATGGCGTCGCGTTCGGCCAGGTACGACTCGTGCGCCCGTCGATAGTGCGCCGCGAGGTCAGGATCTTCGAGGAGACGGGCACTCATCTCCCGCATGACCCCACCTGATTCCTGACGGCTGGCCTCCGCGGTGAGCCGTGGATCAGTCAGATAGAACAGCGTCGGGAACGGCGTGCCGTCCGGCAGCCGCGGCGCGGTCTTGACAACAGCGGGCTGCCCGTCGGGTGTGCGGAAGGCGATCTCGAGCACCCCACGCGGGACGCGACCCAGCTGCCCTGCCACCACATCCAGATCATCCTGCGAGACAGCAGAGTTCGGTTCGGAAGCAGACATCATTTCTCGGGTGCCGATACCGAATTCCACAGATTGGTGTACCAGGGGTTACCGGCCTGCTTCTCTGCTTTGCGCTCTTCGTCCGACTTTGCCGGCGGAACGGGGTACTGCATCAACAACGGCTTCTCCCCTGGCATCACGAACTGCAGGCGCTCACGGGCCTGCGCCTCGATGTACGCCGGATCGTTCTGTTCGGCGACCTTCTCCTCGTAGTCACGCACCTCGCTCTGGAGTTGCGCGTTACTCGAACGGAGTTCGTCGAACTCGGTCTGCTGCGAGAAATAGGTACGCATCGGAACGGCGAGAGTCAGCGCCAGCAGGCTCAGCACCGCAGCCAACACGACGGCTCGTTTGGGGTTGATGCTCTCCCACCGCGACGACAGCGACGCCGCGCCACGCGGCAGGGTGAGCGATGGCGTGACCCGGTCGCGCACCGTCGCGCGCGACCGAGACGGGCCACCCCGTGCAGCTCTGCGTGAGGTGGTCCGAGTCGGACCCTTGCCGACGTCGGCAGGACTGCGCCTCCGATTCGACCTTTCAGCCATCACTCATCTGTCCACCGGTCCGTCGTCGTCCGCTCAGCCCTCGAAGGAGAACCGGGGGAAGGCCAGGTCACCCGCGTAGCGAGCGGCGTCTCCAAGACCCTCTTCGATGCGAAGCAGCTGGTTGTACTTGGCAACTCGCTCGCTGCGGGCGGGAGCGCCGGTCTTGATCTGTCCGCAACCACACGCCACGGCGAGGTCCGCGATGGTGGTGTCCTCGGTCTCTCCCGACCGGTGGCTCATCATCGTCTTGTAGCCGTTGTTGTGCGCCAGCGCCACCGCGTCCAGGGTCTCGGTGAGGGTGCCGATCTGGTTGACCTTCACCAGCAGCGCGTTTGCGGCGCCGCGGTTGATGCCGTCTTCCAGACGCTCGGGATTGGTGACGAAGAGATCGTCGCCGACGAGCTGCACCTTGTCGCCGATGGCCTCGGTGAGCGCCACCCAGCCATCCCAATCATCTTCGGAGAGAGGATCTTCGATCGATACGAGCGGGAACTCGTTCAGGAGCTCTTCGTAGAAGGCCGCCATCTCCGCAGCGGTGCGATTGGTGCCCTCGAACGCGTAACCGGTTCCCTCGGTGTGGAACTCGGTGGCCGCGACGTCGAGGGCAAGGGCGATATCGGTGCCCAGCTTGAGGCCGGTCTTACCGATCGCCTCGCTGATGAGCTCGAGCGCCGCCTTGGTACCCGCGATGTCCGGGGCGAAGCCGCCCTCGTCACCCAGACCGGTCGAGAGCCCTTTGGCCTTGAGAACCGACTTGAGTGAGTGGTAGACCTCGGCGCCCCAGCGGAGCGACTCCTTGAACGTCGACGCACCGATCGGAGCGACCATGAACTCCTGCACGTCCACGCCGGTGTCGGCGTGCGCGCCGCCGTTCACGATGTTCATCATCGGCACGGGCAGGATATGGGCATTCGGTCCGCCGATGTAGCGGAAGAGCGGCAGGCCCGCCGACTCGGCAGCACCCTTGGCAACCGCGAGGGAAACACCGAGGAGCGCATTGGCGCCGAGGCGCGACTTGTCTGGGGTGCCGTCCAGGTCGAGGAGAGCCTGATCGACGAGACGCTGATCGTCCGCCTCGATTCCGATCACGGCAGGCGCGATCTCACCGAGCACGGCTTCGACCGCCTTGGTGACACCCTTGCCGCCGTAGCGTTCCCCACCGTCTCGGAGTTCGACCGCCTCGTGTTCACCGGTCGACGCGCCGGAGGGCACGGCCGCACGGGTGAACGTGCCGTCGTCGAGCACCACCTCGACCTCGACTGTTGGGTTGCCCCGCGAATCGAGGATCTCGCGCGCTCCGACCTGATCGATGCTGGCCACGGCATAACTCCTTCGGGTCTCGAACTCACCGCCGACGACGCAGGGGTCTCGGCTTATCGCTACAGAGCCTAATGCCCAACACTGGCGGACACTGACTGACGCACCGGTAGAGCCTTCAGTTAACGATCAGTAGGCCACATTGACCGAGTAGGCATTGGCGTGATCTCGGACGTCCAAGACGTACTGCATCGAGTTGTTGTAGACCTTCACGGCGTCTTCCCATCCCTGCGGCGTGGTCAGGTCGCCTCCGGACACGCACAGGTACCGAGCGGCCGACAGCGCGGCATCGTCGATGTTGTCCATGTCGGCGCGGCCGTCACCGTTGGCGTCGACCCCGTATCGCTCCCAGGTGGTGGGGATGAACTGGAACGGACCCATGGCGCGGTCGAGCTGGTCGTCGCCGTCGAGGGTTCCGGAGTCCGTGTCGGCGATGTGGGCGTTCCCGGAGGTGCCGTCCAGGGGTACTCCGCGGATCTCGGGCGAGACGTCGCCGTTTGCCGCGATCTGCGACCCGCGATACGTCCCGTGCTTGCTCTCGACCCCCGCGATGCCCGCCAGAGTGGTCCACGAGATGCCGCATTCGGGGTGCTGCTGTCGCTGTATCTCCGCCGCGTTGCCGTAAGCCTGGAGCGAGACCAACGGGATCTTCGTCTGTTCGGCGATCGGGGTCGCCCAGTCCCGCAACAGCTCTGCGGTCCGGCCGGGGGTGTTGATGTCGAAGTACGGGACCGGCGCGCCGGGGCTGGGAGGAATACCATCGGGGATGGCGACGTCCGGCTTCGACGGCAGGTCGAGGCAACTCGTGGTCATCAGCGCCGCCGACGCCACCGCGATCGCACCGGCGACCCGGCCGAAGACGGAACTCCTACGACCGGCCCGCCCGCCCCGCACTACTGTCGCCACCTTGTTCCTCACCGTCTGCACACCTGGAGTACTTCATCTCACGCATTCGACCACCCGATGTGGTCCCGTTCCACTGTGCCTGATCGACACGTCGATCACGGGTATCAAATCGCGGGCCCCGTCAGACCTGAGCCCGGGCCAAATGTCCGTTATGTACGAATTCGCAGGTCAGCGCGAAAATTGGACATTGCTCTCTTTAGGGACCAACTCTCCGGCCCCGGTTTTGGTTCCCCTATTTGCGCGCTACGATCGCTCGGTTAGGCAATGCGACCCTAACGATCCCTAGAGGAGCTGACTTTTGTTGAACATAGCTGCGGGCAGCTCCGGGCCTTCGGTCGCGACCCAGCTCTTCGGGAGTGGCCTCATCGGCGTCCGCGAGGGCCTCGAGGCCGGCATCGTGGTGATGATCCTGGTCGCGTTTCTCGTGAAGTCTGATCGACGTGACGCACTGAAGTGGGTATGGGTAGGGGTCGGCGCCGCGATCGCGATGGTGTTGATCATCTTCGCGGTGATCCACTACGGAACCTCCACCGTCACCGGGTTGACCGCAGAGGCGATCGCCGGGGTCTCGTCGCTCGCCGCCGTGGTGATCGTGACCTTCATGGTGTTGTGGATGAAGCGTGCGGCCGCCTCCATCTCCGGCGAGCTGAAGGAATCGATGGCCCGGGCCCTGGAAGTCGGTTCCGGCGCAGTGGTGCTGCTCTCGTTCCTGGCGGTGGGTCGCGAGGGCGTCGAGACCGCACTGCTGATGGTCGGTTACGCCGAGAACACCTCGGGCAGCAGCTGGCCTCTGGTCGGGTTGATACTCGGCGTGCTGATCGCCGTCGTCCTGACAGTCCTGCTCTACCAGGGAACCGTCCGGATCAACTTCCAGAAGTTCTTCACCTACACCGGGGTTTTCCTGGTGTTCGTCGCCGCCGGCATGCTGGCCTACGCCATTCGCGCCCTGCAGACCGTCGGCTGGTTGCCCGGCCTGTCGAACACAGCGTTCGACCTGACGTCCTGGTACGACCAATCCTCGTGGTACGGAACAATTTTTGCCGGGATCTTCAACTTCCGTCCCGATCCCACCGTCTTGCAGGTGGTCGGATGGGCGACCTATCTCATCGTGGTCATGACCGCGTTCCTGTGGCCGCGACGTACGAAGCCCGCGCCGGCCCAACCAACCCCCACCTCGGCCGTCGCCTAGCTCCGGTCATCTACGAAAGGCAGCACTCCCCATGAAACGAACCCGATCCACGAAGGTCGTGGCACTGATGTGCGCGGCGGTCGCCGGTCCGCTCGTCCTGGCGGCCTGTACCGACAAGACCGAGGCCTCCGAAGGCGATATCGCGGTGAGCACCACCGACGACAGCTGCGATCTCGCGAGCACCGACGCCGAGACCGGCAACGTCTCGTTCAACGTCACCAACAACGGCGACAAGGTCACCGAGTTCTACGTGTACGGCAACAACAACCGGGTGCTCGGCGAGGTCGAGAACATCGGCCCAGGCCTGACCGGCAAGCTCACCGTGGAGATCGTCGAGCCCGGAAAGTACGAGACCGCCTGCAAGCCGGGCATGGTCGGTACCGGCATCCGCACCGAACTCAACGTCACAGGTGAGACCAAGGAGAAGGCGAAGGCTCCCGCGGACGTCGAGCAGGCCAAGGCTTCGTACCTCGACTACGTCCGTGGCCAGGTCAACGGGTTGGCGGCGCAGACCGCGACGTTCACCGCCGCGGTGAAGGCAGGCGACCTCGAAGCCGCCAAGAACCAGTTCGGCCTGACCCGTACGTTCTACGAACGCATCGAGCCGGTGGCGGAGTCGTTCCCCGATCTCGACCCCGCGATCGACATGCGTTGGGACGACACCGAAGACGGTGCGCAGCCGTTCACCGGCTTTCATCGTCTCGAGCGATTCCTGTGGGCTCCGCAGCAGGCCGACATCGGTGACAACCCAGGCGACGTGACCCAGGCCGACTTCGACAACGCGATCGCGACCGACAACAAAGCCGAAGCCGACAAGGCTGCGGATGCATTGCTGGCCAACGTCAACACCCTGAAGGAAGAAGTCGACAAGACCGACTTCACCTTCGAGACCGGTTCGTTCGTCAAGGGTCCCCAGGCGCTCATCGACGAGGTCGCAGCCACCAAGGTCGGCGGCGAGGAAGACCGCTACAGCCACACCGATCTGTGGGACTTCGCGGCCAACGTCGACGGCTCCGAAACCCTCATCGCGGCGATGCAGCCGATCATCTCTGCCAAGAATCCCGAGCTCATGGACAAGATCACGGCTCAGTTCGCGGCGGTCCGCACCTCGATCGAGCAATACCAGACCGCAGACGGCTTCCAGTCGTACGACCAGGTACCCGAAGAAGCCCGCAAGACCTTCTCCGATCAGATCGATGCGCTCTCGCAGAGCCTGAGCCTCGTCCCCGGATTGGTGATGGGCCAGTCGTGACCCGGGCAGCGCATTCATGACCGAACCCGAAGGCGACCCGATCGACGAGACGACGTCATCAGGCACCGAGCACCGCACAGGCGTGAGCCGCCGTGTGGTGCTCGGCGCCGCCGGGGTCGGGGCGGTCGCTGCCGCCGCGGCAGGTGGTGTTGTGGTGGGTCGCTCGACCGCAGCCGAATCGGTGGCCGACGCAGACGCGCACGTCGTCCCCTTCTTCGGCCGGCGCCAGGCAGGGATCATCACCGAGGCGCAGGACCGGCTGCATTTCGCGTCGTTCGACGTGATCACCGACGACCGCGACGAGCTGATCGACATGCTCAAACGGTGGACCGCCGCGGCCGAACGAATGACACGGGGCCTGGACACCGTCGAAGGCGGCGCCCTCGACCTGGGTGACTACACGCCTCCGGCCGACACCGGTGAGGCGCTGGGTCTTTCGGCCGCTTCGCTGACGTTGACCATCGGCTTCGGACCGGGGTTGTTCGGACCGAGCGCCGCCAACCCGACCGGCGTCGACCGCTTCGGTCTCGCCGACCGGAAGCCTGCTGCACTCCAGGATCTGCCGGCCTTCGTCGCCGACGCGATCGAACGTCCGCGAAGCTTCGGTGACATCGGCGTCCAGGCCTGCTCCGACGACCCCCAGGTCGCGGTACACGCGATCCGGAATCTTGCTCGCATGGGTTTCGGAGTGGTCAGCGTGCGGTGGTCACAGCTCGGGTTCGGGCGCACGTCGTCGACGACAACGGCGCAGGCAACACCGCGAAACATGTTCGGCTTCAAAGACGGAACCGCGAACATCAAAGCCAGTGACACGGCGGCACTCGACCAGCACGTCTGGGTCGCAGACTCCGACAATCCGCCGGGCGCACAGTGGATGACCGGTGGCACCTACCTCGTGGCCCGTCGCATCCGGATGGACATCGAACCATGGGACCGGGCGATGCTGCTGGAGCAGGAACAGATCGTCGGACGGTTCAAAGGCAACGGCGCCCCGCTGGGCAAGGTCGACGAGTTCGACGACCCGGACTTCAACATCGGCGATGGCACCGGGCCGTTGATAGCACGCAATGCCCATGTGCGCCTGGCTCATCCGGACAATCTGAACGGCGTCCGGATCCTGCGGCGCGGCTACAACTTCACAGACGGATCAGACGGCTTCGGTCACCTCGATGCCGGCCTGTTCTTCATCGCCTATTGCCGCGACGCGCACACCCAGTTCGTCCCGATGCAGCGGGCGCTGGCGAGCAAGGACGCCATGATGGAGTACCTCATGCACACCGGCACCGCGTTGTTCGCCTGTCCCCCGGGCCTGCAAGAAGGCGAATACTGGGGTCAGCATCTCTTCGAATGACCCCCGACCCCCGATGATGGGTTGTTTTGGCGACCGAAAGCCCAGGTGGGCTCCGCCAAAAGTTGCTCCTATGTCAAGCGGCGGCTTGTTCGGTCGGTGCGGGGTGCGTGTGGGCGTCGGTGGTGAGTCGTTGGTAGACGGTGCGGATGAGTCGTCGTCGCAGGCACCGTAGGGCTGAAGTTTTGGTGTCGTTGGCGGCGAGGCGGTTGCGGTAGTAGGTGTAGCCGTCGGAGTCTTCGAGGCGGATTTGGGTCAGGGCGATGCGGTGCAGTGCGGTATTGAGCTGTCGGTTGCCGTGTCGGGGTAGTCGCACGCGGCCGGCGCTGTTGCCGGACCAGACGGGGATGGGTGCTGTGCCGGCGTAGCTGGCGTAGGCGTCGGCGGAGCGGAAGCGGGAGATGCCGGCGGTTTCGCCGACGATTTTGCCGGCGGTCAGTTCGGCACAGCCGGGCAACTCGAGCAAGGTCGGCACCAGTTGGCGTACTCGCTTGCCGATCTCGGTGGCGAGCTTGTTGATCCGGGCTGTCAGCGAGATGATGTCGTCGAGTTCCGCGCGGGCGATGTCGGCGAGGAGGCTGGTGTGGTTCGCGAGATGGGTGGCGAGTATTTTTTGGTGCTTGTTCATGCTCAGCGACCGGGGTTTGGGAGCGTAGGCGGGATTGATCTCATGGACCCGCCACAGCAGTCGGTTGATTGACGCAGTGCGTTGGGCGACAGCGACTTCCCGGTAGTCGACGAGGAGCCGTAACTCGCGGGATTGGGGGTCGGCGCCAGCGGCGGGCAGGTCCGGTTCGCGTAGTACCGCTCGCGCCACGGCCAGGGCGTCGATGGGATCTGACTTGCCGCGGGTGCGAGCGCTGGAGCGGGCTTGGGCCATCAACTTGGTGGGTACGCGCACCGCGGTCTGGCCGGCGCCGAGCAGGTCGCGCTCGAGGCGGGTCGACATCTGCCGGCAGTCCTCGATACCCCACACCAGATCGCCACCGAACTCGGTGAGTGCCCAGTTGATCGCTGTGTGGTGCCCTTCGGTGGTGGCCGCAGAGGTGAGGTGGCCTAGCTTCTTGCCGACGGAATCGACGGCGACGAATGTGTGAGTGGACTTGTGTACATCGACTCCAACAACAACCATGGTGGTTGCCTCCTGATTCAGAAACAGGGACAGGGACGGTTGGGCCGGCCGGTGGGCAATCCTCAGTTGGGGGCGGTGCCACGCTCCTATCAAGCCACATCGGTCGGTCCATCACACCTGGTGTTGGCACAACTTTTGGAGACCAGACCTCACCCTTTGATGGTGATGCCGGTAGGCCCATCAAGAGCCAAACACCAGGTGATCAGGACCCAACCACCGCCAGAGCGGCAACACAAGAGTCACACTGAGG
>NZ_MJEJ02000019.1 GCF_002095435.2 Williamsia sp. 1138 | reverse complement strand
TGGGCGATAATATGTTGGTGGCCAAGGGTTATCGTCCAGTGGATCGTGATCAGTACTTTCTGTTGCCGCCGAGTATGCGGGACTGGTTGCCCGATTCGGATCCGGTGTGGTTGGTGATCGAGACCGTCGCCTCGCTCGATACCAGCGTGTTGCACGCCCAACGCAAGACCGGCGGGGTGGGGCGGGCCGGGTATGACCCGGACATGTTGCTGACCCTGCTGATCTGGGGCTGGGCCCACGGGCAACGTTCTTCACGCCAGCTCGAGCGGCTGTGCCACCGCGATATCGCTTATCGCATCATCTGTGCTGGTGATGCACCTGATCATGTGACGATCTCGAGGTTCCGCGCCGACTGCGCCACTGCAGTTGAAGACCTGTTTGCGCAGGTCCTGGTGTTGTGCGCACGGCTGGGGATGGTCAATATCGGGGTCGTTGCTCTCGACGGGGTCAAGATCGCCTCGAATGCCTCGATGAGCGCCAACCGCACCGAAGACGGTCTGCGGGCGGCGATGGCCGCGCAAGCGGCCCGCGCCGCATCCGAGCATGCCGATGTCGATGCCGCCGAAGACGAGATGTTCGGCGCCGATGATCGCGGTGATGAGGTGCCCGGCGATCTGGTCGATCCCCGGTCGAGGTCTGCGCGGATCGCCGCAGCGCTGGCTGATCTGCAGGACCACAACACCAAGCAGGCCGCCGAGAACAACGCCGCCGATGAGCGTGCTCAGGCGCGGGAGGCGGCGGCCGAGCAGGCCCGCCAGGCCCGCGCCGAGAAGGTCGCGCGGTGGCGTGAACAGCACCCACCGGGCTCTCGTTCAGCCCGGGTGCCCACTGAAATCCGGGTCGAGGTCCACACCGCGAATCTGGAGCGCATACGCGCTGCCCAACAGGCCAAGATCGACCGGTGGCGGCCTGGGCAGCCCGGCCCGCGACCGGTGCCGGTCGACGACCACTACGACGTCGTGCGCGCGCGAAACACGCTGGAGCGGGCCACTGCCGAGCGGGTCGCCCGCCAGGCCGCCGAGGGCACCCGAACCCGTGACGCCGCTGCACGTAAGGAGGCTGATCGGCGGGCCGCAGCCACGCACCCGCGCACGTTGACCGATCCCAAACGCAACATCACCGACCCCGAGTCGAGGCTGATGATGCTGCGCGGCGGGGGCTGGATTCAAGGGTTCAACTGCCAGGCCGTGACCAGCTCCGATGGACTGTTCTTGGCGACCGGCGTCGGCAACAACCCCGCCGATGTCGTCGCGTTCGCCGCGATGCTCGACAAAGCAGTGGCCGCCGCCGACGACATCGCCAACCACCGACCCACCTCAGCACCAGAGGGCGATGCCGCGGGAATTGGAGTGTTCCTCGCCGACGCCGGCTACCTCTCCAACGAGAACCTGACCAGTCAAGGGCCGGACCGGTTGATCGCCATCGGTAAAGCGCGGCGTATCAACAAAACCGCCCGCGAGCAGCCCACCACAGGACCTCCACCGCCTGGGGCCACCCCCATCGAGGCCATGAGACACCGCTTGGCCACACCCGAAGGCCACGCCCTCTATGCCCAACGCGGTCACATCGCTGAAACCCCGTTCGGACACGCCAAACACAACCTCGGGTTCCGGCGGTTCACCAGCCGTGGATTAGACAGAGCCACAGCCGAGTTCGCGTTTCACGCCCTCGTACACAACCTCTTCAAAGCCATCAGAGGCGGACACCTCACCCCAGGAACGGCCTGAAAGGCCGGGGCCAAAAGCCCCAGCCCGCCAACTCACCACCAACGGCAGCCCATCGCCACAGACCCACACCCAGAAATTCATTTCGAAACAACCCGATCTTCCCTCGGACACCCGGTACGGGGCCGAATCCGGTGCTGCCTCGCCGCGAGCGGCGCCGACCTCAGACGATCAAGGAACTGCAGGCGCCGACGTATCGGACGTGGGAGCAGTTGTCTCCGTCGTCGTCTCGGGTGCCGGTGTCGCCGTCTCGGTCGGGGCCGTCTCCGTGGCAGGAGCGGGCGCTTCCACCGTCGGCGTCGGGATGAGGGTCCACGCGGCCGAGAGCACGGTGACCCGCTCGACGCCGGCGCCGCTGGTCAGTGGAACCGTCCAGACGCCCACCGGGTCCGTGGCCGAGGTGACCGAACTCGTCTGCAGGTAGCTACTGGACACCGTGCGGGTAATGCCGTCGGTGCAGATGAGATCGGCCGTCGGCGCGGTCACGTCGGGCACCGAACAACTCACCTGCGTTCCATCGACGGTGAACGTCAGAGTCGAGACGATGTCTCCGGTGCCGGTGAACACGGTCGGTGTCGCTGCGGCGCTGGTCGGGGCTGCAGGAGCAGCCGGGGCCGGCGGTGCCTGCGCAGCGCTGCTTCCTCCCGGAGCAGCGGGGACGCTCGGATCGACCGGGACTTGAGCGCTCGCGTCGACACTCGGCGAACCCTCCTGTGGGGCAGCGGATTCAGCTGCCGCCACGGACGACGATTCGGAGTCCGTCGCTTCAGCGGCCTGGCGCAGGACATTCTCGGCAGGCTGCCCGTCGGCTTGGACACCGTTCGCGGTCTGCACCTCGGGGTCCGGACTGACGAAGGGGGTGTTCAGCGACGCGGGTGTCGGCAAGGCGCCCTGCAGTGGCGGTAGCCCGGCCAGGTTCAGGATCCCGCCGACCGTGCGGAGCAGGGGTTGCAGCGTGTTCAGGTCGAGAAGGGTCAGCGAGGCGGGCGCTGGAGCCGGATTCGGCGCGGCCACAACGGTTGTCGTGTTGTTGATGATCGTCGTGTGCTCATTGTGGTAGTTCACGTAGACGACCTGGCGAGGTGCGTAGTAGTCCCACTGGGATCCCACGGTGCGGTACCCGGACAGCGGGGTGCCCGCGGGCGGTGACAGCGGGTTGCCGCAGGCGCATCGCACGCGTGGGATGCCGTAGCTGTCGACGAGCACGGCAGTACCGGCCTGCAGCACCGACTGGAACGGCGTTGCGACACCGTTCTCGTAGCTGTAGTTGGTGACCCAGGTGTCGTGGGTGAGCACGACGGGCGTCAGGGTGTCGAGGTAGTAGGGAATCTGGTCGACGCCGATTCCGAACACGCTCGCCCACGCCGCGGCCTTGCCCGGGTTGTTCGCCAGGAAGTTGGCCAACGCGGCGGTGTCGCAACTGGCTTCGCCGGTGCCGCCGTAGAGGCCGGCGGTCGTGCCTTCGACCGCCTGGACGCCGCGTGGTGTGACCGGGCCCTGTGGCGCCAGGTTGCGGGCGTTGGCGTCGAGCGGGCGATTGCTCACCGCGACCGACGGCGCGAAAGGATCGAGTCCGTCGCTGTTCATGGCCTCCAACACGAGTTCGGGCGCCGGCGAGGCCTTCACCTTGCTCGAACCGGAGGTCAGGTACACCGCGCCGATCCCCAGGAAGGTCAGCAGCAGGGCCGCGACGACCGCGAGCACGATGATGATCTGTTTGCGGTCGTTCGGTGGATTGCTGACAGGACCAGCGGGCGCGCCATTGGGGTAATTCACTCGACATCTCCAAGTCCGGTGCGGGCGCTGGTCCACATGCTGGCGAACCGGACTTCCCGATGTTGGATTATGTCTGGTTCTCGGACGGCGTGCGCGAGTCGTTACAGCTGGTCGCGATGTTCATCTGATCGTACGAGGGAATCAGCCCGGCCCGAACAGCGCCGGTGGCCCCCGACCGTCAGCCGGTTTTGATGTTCCGGCGGGCCGACGCCTGGTCACGAGGCATCAGCAGGATGGTATCGAGGTTGACGTGCGGGGGCCTGCTCGCGACGAATCCGATGACCTCGGCGACATCGTCGGCGGACAGCGGGGTCAAGCCCTCATAGACCTTGTCGGCCTTCTCCGCATCGCCTTCGAAACGCACGAGCGAGAACTCGGTCTCGACCATCCCCGGCTGGATTTCTGTCAGCCGCACAGGTTTCCCGAGCAGTTCGGGCCGCAGGGTGCGGTGCAGGACGGCCTGCGCATGTTTCGCGGTCGTGTAACCGGCCCCGTTGTCGTAGGCCTCGATCGCGGCGATCGAACTGATGGTGACGATCAGGCCGTCGCCGGAGTCGATGAGCTTGGGTAGTAGAGCCTTCGTGATGCGCAAGGTGCCGATGACGTTGGTTTCCCACATCCATCGCCAGTCGTCGAGGTCGGCGTCTGCGACCGTTGCCAGTCCTTTGGCGCCTCCGGCATTGTTCACCAGCACGTCCACCCGGGGGATCTGCTCGACAAATGCCTCGACGGACTGCTCGTCGGTGACGTCGAGGACGATGGCCGTTCCGTCGATCTCGGCGGCCAGCTTTTCGATCCGGTCGACCCGCCGTGCGCCGATGACCACGTGATAGCCCTGCGCGGCAAGCACCTTCGCGGTGGCGGCGCCGATTCCCGAACTCGCTCCCGTTACTACGGCGACCTTGCGATCACCAGATTTGGACGCTTCGGTGGTTGCAACTGTCATGGGTTCCATCCTAGGGCCGCCCCGACCGGTAGGTTTTGACCCCATGGGGACGCGCGCGGTGATCGGACGGGACGGAGATGTCCGTCCCTCGCACTCCGCGCCACCGATCAGGACCGTCTCTTTCGAGCGCGGCGACGGCGCCGCGGCTGCCGTCCTGCGGGCGGTGCGCACCCAGGGGCCGGTGACGCGTGACCGATTACCGCAGGCCACCGGGCTGTCGGCGGCGACGGTGAACCGTCAGCTCCAGACCCTCGATCGACTCGGTCTCGTCCGTGAACGCCCCGACCTCATCGCCCCCGGAGCGATCGGTCGTCCGAAGGTCCCGCTGATGTTGGATCGAGATCGATTCTGTGTGATCGCAATCCACATCGGCGCCCGATCCACGCTGCTCATGGTCGCAGATCTCGGGGGCAGGCCGCTGCAGACCGCCGCCATGTCCACCCCGTCCGGTCCTGCCGGCCCCGCGCTCGCCCTCATCGCCCGTCGAGCGGCCGTCGTCGCTGATTCGTTCACCCAGCGCATCGCGCTCTGGGCCGGTGCGGCGGTGGGTGGTCAGGTGCATTCGGACGGCAGCGTCGACCACGCGCAGCTCGGGTGGTGCCGGGCGCCGGTGGGTCAGGCCCTCGAGGATGAACTCGGGTTGCCTGTCTCGGTCAGTCCACACGTGCAAGCCATGGCGGCCGCGGAGTTGTTGCTCGCCGGCGACCCGAACACCTCCGGCGTCGACCTCTTGTTCTACGTCAGGGAGACGGTCGGGTTGGCGACCACCATCGACGGCCGGGTGCGCGATCGGCCGGGAAACATCGGGCACCTGCCCGTGTCGGCGCCGCTGCTGACGGGTGCGCCGCAATCGACGCTGCAGGATGTCGTCGGCCGAAAGGTGTTCGACGATGCGGTGGCCGCAGGCGCGGACGCCGCGGAGTTGCTCGACGAGCGGGCCCGGGTGCTCGGCGAGATGGTGGCGTTGGTGCGGGACCTGATCAACCCCGATCGGGTGGTTCTTGCGGGCCAGGTGTTCGCCGAGCACCCTCACGGGCTGGCGCCGGTGCAGTCGGCGTTCGACGGGGCGACCTCGTTGCCGACGATAGAACTGTCTCCACCGCGATTCGGCGCCCGCGTGCAGGAGGGCGCTGCGGTGGTGGTATCACTCGGCGCGCTCTACGCTGATCCCATCGGTGCCTTGCAGAACCACACAGCCTGACTCGGCAGCTCATTTGGAAGGATTGGTCGCCCAACAATGTCGGTCGAGTTCGCTCAGAGTGCCCAGCGTGATGTGTCGGTCTATCTCGATGTGGCGGTCAACGCGGCGACGGAGATCGAACTGCAGATCGCGGTGGCGAAGCTCCCCGGGATCGACCTGTACGAGAACCTGTCGATCACGTTGAACGGCAACACAATCGTTCCCGAAGAGATTGTCACCGCCAGCGGAAGTCGCATCCACTGGCTGCACGCAGAACCCGGGAATCTCTACGTCACCTACAACGCCAATGTCTACACCCCGGCCGACCCGGTCGAGGTGGTGCAGTTCGACCGCTCGCTCTATCTGCGGCCGAGCCGATACGCTGAGGCCGACAAGTTCTTCGGTTTCGCCGCCGGGGAGTTCGACACCACGGCGAGCCCGGGTGACCAGCTCATCGCGGTCACCGACTTTGTGCGACAACGACTTTCTTATATCTTCGGTGCCAGCGACCCGATCGACGGGGCGGTCGACACCCTGTTGTCGGGGGCCGGTGTCTGCCGCGATTTCGCACATCTCGTGGTCGCCTTGTTGCGCGGCTTGGGGATACCCGCCCGTCTCGTCGCCGTCTACGCGCCGGGCCTGTTCCCGATGGACTTTCACGCCGTGGCCGAGGCGATGATCGACGATCGCTGGGTTGTGGTCGACGCCACCGGGCTCGCACCCCGTCAGTCGTTGTTGCGCATCGCCACCGGTCGCGACGCCGCCGACACCGCGTTTCTCGACAATCACGGCGGCGACGTCATCCTGAACAGCTATCAGGTCAGCGCTGTCGTCGCTGGCTACCTGCCCATCGATGACCCGAGTCAGCAGGTTCAGCTCCGCTGACGGCTCAGAGCTTGCCGAATGTGACGCCGCGGTACGTCCATCCGGACGCGGCGACGGCTTCTTGGATCGGCTTCTTCAGTTCGCCGCTGGTGAAACGGTAGTTGTAGACCTGACCGAACTCGAGTTCCTCGGTGAACGCATAGGCGGTGCCGAACTGGACCGACGTCTTCTGGCCGCGGAATCCGGACGCCGCTGCGTGCAGCGACGGGACTCCCGCGCGCCACTCGACCTCCCACTCCTGGTCGACGGCGCGGACCTCGTTGCGTTCTGGATCGAGCTGCATGAGCACCCGAAAGGTCTTGCTCAGACCGGCTTTCGCGAAGATCTCAAACCAGCGGGCATCGACGATGCGCCACTCGGCGATGAGGTCGACGCCGTCGGGCCTGCCGTCTCGGATCACGAACGGCGCGGTCGGGCGATTGATCGCCAGGATGGAGTCGTACACCTGCCCAGGGGCCCGGACGGGGGTGTCGTCCGGGGGTCGTTTGGTGCCTGTGAAGACGTCGAACATCCCCATGGGTATCTCCTTGCGTGGCGGGGCGGGTGGCTCATGAGATCACTGTGCCGCGCGGTGCTTGGAGAGCGCTTGGAGAGTGCTTGGCCCGCGTGCAAACCCAGCCGCATCAGGCAAAACCAGGTGTTGGTGCACATGATTGTGCCCGGAACGCCTGGGTCTGTTGGGTCAGCCGTTCAACAGCCGCGCACATCGGAGCAGGCCGATGTGGCTGTAGGCCTGCGGGTGGTTGCCCAGGGCCCGCTCGGCGACCGGGTCGTATTCCTCCGAGAGCAAGCCGGTGGGCCCGGTGGCCTTCACCATCTGATCGAACAGGGCCTCGGCGTCGCCGCGACGATCGATCAGCAGGTAGGACTCGATCAGCCAGGCCGCGCAGAGATGGAAGCCTCCCTCGCCGCCGGGCAGGCCGTCGTCGTGGTGATAACGGTAGACCGTTGAACCACTGCGCAGTTCGGCCTCGGTGGCGTTGACCGTGGCGGTGAACCGGGGGTCGGACGGGTCGATCAGTCCGGCCAGCCCGATGTGCAGGGTCGCGGCGTCGAGATCGACACCTTCGTAGGCTGCGGTGTAGGAGTTGGCCTTGTCGTTCCAGCCCTGCTTGAGTACCTGCCGCGCGATGGTGTCGCGCAGGACGGACCAGCCCAGCTCGGTCTCGCGGCCGAACTCGTCCCCGAGCTTGAGGGCGCGATCGACCGTCATCCAGCACATCACCTTGGAGTACACGTGATGGCGTGGGTTACCGCGGATCTCCCAGATGCCGTGGTCGGGCTCGGTCCAGCGGCGTTCGACGGCATAGACCATGTCGCGCACCAGGTCCCAGTCCGCATCCGACAGTGGCTTCGGATCACCTGCCGCTTTGCGCGCATGCGAGAGCGTCGAGATGAGGTCGACGATCGGCCCGAACACGTCGAGTTGGACCTGCTGATTGGCGGCGTTGCCGACGCGTACCGGACGGGACCCCGCGTATCCGGGCAGGGAGTCGATCACCGCTTCGGGTGGCAGGCCGGTACCGGCGAGAGTGTAGAGCGGGTGGAGCCATTCGGGTCCGCTGAGGGTGCCCAGCACCTGGTGGAGCCAGTTGAGATACCCCTCGGCCTCGCTGTAGGAGCCGACCGAGACCAGGGCCGATGCGGTCAATGCCGCATCGCGCAGCCAGCAGTAGCGGTAGTCCCAGTTGCGGACACCGCCGATCTCTTCGGGCAGCGACGTCGTCGCGGCGGCCATGATGGACCCCGTGTCGGAGTGCACGAGTCCGCGCAGCGTCAACGCAGACCGCTTCATCAGGTCGCGTTTGATGCCGGGTAGATCCAGGGTTTTCGCCCAGTCGCTCCAGTAGGCCTCGGCCTCGGCGCGACGTTCGTGCTCCGGCGGCTGATGGATGTCGAGATCCTCGGTGCCGCAGCGCAGTTCGAGAATGATCTCACCGGCGGATGGATCGACGGTTGCGATGGCCGTCTGGTGATGACGGTCGCTCTCGATCTCCCAGGTGACGCCGGGAGCCCGCAACACCAGCGGTTCGTTGGAGCCGTAGATCCGTAGTCCGTCGTCGAAGGTCTCGATGCGGACGGCGGCCTGACCGAACTCCGGACGGGGCGCGAACCGGATCTTCGCCGCCACCTCGCCGCGGATGACCCGGGTCAGATCGGTGCGGCCCACCGGGACGTCGTGCGGCAGGTAGTCGGTGACCTCGAGTCCGGCCCAGCGGGTGCGGACGGTCATCGTGCTGTCGATGTACCGCTGACTCAATGGCAGCGGGGTGGCCTTGCCCTCCTCGACCAGCGGGCCGATCGCGAACTCCCCGGCCTCGTCGGTGCCGAGCAGGCTGCCGAACAGCGCAGCGGAGTCGGGTTCGGGGTGGCACATCCAGCAGACCTTGGCGTCGGGGGTGACCAACGCGACGGTGCGCGGGGAGGCGAGCATCGTCAGCCGCTCGATCGGGACCGCAGCGCCACCTCGCAGCCAATTGCGGCGTTCTTCGACCAGGAACGCGAGTGCGGTGGCGACCTGCTCGGTGTCGTCGACCCGGTAGGTCGCCAGGGTGTCACCCTCGCCGACCTTGACGCCGAAATCCGGCCCGTGCAGGCGGCGGAACGCTTTTTCGTCGGTGACGTCGTCGCCGAAGAAGATCGCGGCGCTGGCACCGGCCTCGTGGCGCAGGATGTCGAGCGCCTGTCCCTTGTCGGTGACGATGACGGCGAGTTCGATCACCGACTTGCCTTCGGTGACCTGGACGCCTTCCCAGGTGGCCGGTCCGATCCGGACGCGGTGCAGGGCTGCGTCGCCGTCGGTGGTCGAGGCGTTCCGGAAATGCAGCACGGTGCTCGCCGGCTTCGTCTCCACCGTCACGTTCTCGTAGTCGGCGGCGATCGCCCGCAGTTCGACGATCAGTGTGTCGAGGAGCTCGGTGGCGGCAGGGGTGATCTCGTGGACGAACCCGACGTCGAACTCACTGCCGTGGCTGCCCACCAGGTGCACTTCGGCGGGCAACCGGGACAGGGTGGCGAGGTCGCGCAGCGCGCGACCGGAGATGACGGCCGCGGTGGTCGAATCGAGTTCGGCGAGAGCGCGCATCGCCCGCACAGAATCGCCGTTGGGCCGGGCATCTTCTGGGCGGGACACGATGGGCGCCATGCAGCCGTCGTAGTCCGAGGCGACCAACAGCCTGGGCATACGTGCGATTGCTTTGAGGGCGCGCCGCAATTCCGGGACGAGGTCTTGTGCACTCACTACGCGAGTCTAAGACCGTCCACCCCAGCGGCGTCCAATCAGCGCCGCCCGGTGGGACGAATTGACGTGTTCGTCACAGTGCGTCAGGCAGGTCGGGCGGGGCCTGCGGCCGCCCGGGTCGCCGGTCAGACGACGTCGAGGCTGCGGTTTCCGCTGGGCATCGTGTCGGTGTCTGCCCCGAGCGCTCCGAGGAAACTCTTCGCCCAGCGCTGCACGTCGTGGGTGAGGACCTGCCGACGCAGCGCGCGCATCCGCCGCTTGCCCTCTTCCGGGTCTTGCTCGAGGGCAGCCAGAATGGCTTCTTTGACGCCGTCGGTGTCGTAGGGGTTCGCCTGGAACGCCTGACGCAATTCAGCTGCGGCGCCGGTGAACTCGCTCAGGACCAGCGCTCCTCCCAGATCGCTGCGACAGGCGACGTACTCCTTGGCGACCAGGTTCATCCCGTCACGCAATGGCGTGACCAACATGACGTCCGCCGCGACGTAGAACGAGACGAGTTCGTCGCGGGGCACACCATGGTGCAGGTACTGGACGACCGGATGTCCGACCCGGCCGAAGTTGCCGTTGATGTTGCCCACGAGTTGCTCGATGTCGCCGCGCATCTTGATGTAGCTCTCGACGCGCTCGCGGCTCGGGGTCGCGAGCTGGATCATCGTGATCTCGTCAGGATTGACCCGCCCCTCTTCGAGCAATTCGGACAGGGCATTGAGGCGGACGTCGATGCCCTTGGTGTAGTCCAGGCGGTCGACGCCGAGCAGGATCTTATTCGGGTTGCCGAGCTCAGCGCGCATGTCGGTCGCGCGGGTCCGGATCTCCTTCGACTTCGCGCGGTTGTCGAGTTCGCCGGAGTCGATGGAGATGGGGAACGCGCCGACGCGGACGGTGCGGAACCCGACCTGCACGACACCGAACTTCGCGCGGACCCCGACCTGTCCCTTCGACGTGGCCTGGCCGGCGAGCCGGCGCGCGAGGTACAGGAAGTTCTGCGCTCCGCCGGGCAGGTGGAATCCGATGAGGTCGGCGCCGAGGAGTCCTTCGATGATCTCCGTGCGCCAGGGCATCTGCATGAACAGCTCGACCGGCGGGAACGGTATGTGCAGGAAGAAGCCGATCTTCAGGTCTGGCCGCAGCATCCGGAGCATCTTGGGGACGAGCTGGAGCTGGTAGTCCTGGATCCACACCACGGCGCCTTCGGCGGCGGCCTCTGATGCGGCTTCGGCGAAGCGGCGGTTGATGGCGACGTAGCTGTTCCACCACGACCGGTTGTATTCGGGTTTGACGATGACGTCGTGGTAGAGCGGCCACAGGGTCGCGTTCGAAAAGCCCTCGTAGTAGTCCGCGATCTCCTGGGTGGACAGCGACACCGCGAAGAGCTTGATGCCGTCGACCTCTGGATGCTCGGCGGCATCCGGGACGCCCGACCAGCCGACCCAGGCGCCGGTCTGCGAACGCAACACCGGTTCGAGGGCGGTGACCAGACCGCCGGGGCTCTGTTTCCAGCGAACGGAACCGTCGGGCAGGGTCTCCTTGTCGACGGGAAGTCGATTGGCGACGACGACGAAGTCGGCGCGGTCGTCGGAACGTGACTTCTTACCCGAGGGCGCCACGAATCAGGCTTCGTCCGGCGCGATACCCAGCATCGAGAACAACATGCGGCATTCGTCGGCGTCGACGGCGTAAGCGGCGACCACCCGGCGAGCCGAGTTCGCGGTCTCGTCGGCTACGGGTTCCAAGTCTTCTTCGTCAGAGATTTCGGTTTTGTCGCTGGTCTTGGCAGGCATGGCGAACATGATACCTGCGCCGTGATCACCCCTCGGAAAGGCCGGGCCGCAGGTCCATCTCGCGGAACGGCTCGGTCACCGCGTCGGGATCGACTTCGGGATCGGTCGTCATCCGACCGGGCCGGATCGCCGAGCGGGCGGTGAACAGCGCTCGGGTCGGACGGGTCGAGATCCGGGGGCGTCGCAGCGTACGGGCGATGAACTCACCGAGGGTCACACCGGCGGCCAGGGAGCAGCCGACACCGATCGCCGACCCGATCGCGGTCAGGCCCTCGATCGTTTGCTGGCTGAGTAGTCCGTAGAGGCCCCGGTAGATCGCCAGACCGGGCAGGAGCGGTGTGATCCCTGCGACAGCGACGACCAGAGGCGGCGTCAGTGCACGGCGGGCCAGCAGACCACCGACGAGGCCGACCATCGCGGCGGCAATGCCTGCGGAGATGACGGACCCGATGCCGAAGTGGTTTGCGGCCGCCACGATCGCGGCGCCCATCGCACCGCCGAAGAACGCGGTCGGCAGCGCCCGGGTCTCGGCGTAACTCGCCAGGGCGAACGCGGCGGCGGCCAGACCACCGGCGAGCACCCGAAGCGGCGTGGCCGCCAGATCGAACGAGGTTGTCGACGTGATGGTGGGCAGGTAGATACCGGTGGACTCCATCAACGTGATGGCGATACCGACGCCACTGATGATGCCGCCGGTCATGATCAGGAGTTCGAAGAATCGCGCGCACCCGGTGATGGGTGCCCCGGTGATGGCGTCCTGCACCGAGCCGACCAATGAGAGCCCCGACAGCAGCACCACGACGCCGGCGGCGATGACCTGCGACGGCATCAGGTTCAGCCCCAGGGCTTCCTGGTTCTGGTAGACCACCGCGGCCGGGATGACGGCGATGAACCCGCCCGTCATCTGCTGGAAGAACAGGGGCGTCCCGATCTTGTTAAGCAGGCGGTTGGTGCGGTCGATCACCGCGGTCGTGAGAAACGCGACGACCGCGACCAGCCAGCCACCACCGAGCAACACCGAGAGCGCGGCGGCCATCGACGACCACGCCAATGTCGCGATCCAGCGCCGGTACGGGTGCGGTGCGGCGATGATGGCGTCGATCACCTGATGACCCTCACCGGGGTCGATGGCCAGGTTGCGGATCTTTCGTACCAGGCGATCGACCGCTGCGAGTCGGGTGAAGTCGAGCGACCGGTAGTGGACGGACTTCATCGCGGTGACCGGCGGCATCGCGCCGCCGCGGGTGGCACTGACCCAGATCGTGTTGTAGGTGACATCCACCTCACAGTTCTCGACACCGTAGATACTCGCCACGAATCTGACCTGTGTCTGCGTGTCGATCGCACCGGTTCCGGAGTCGAGCAAAACCGCCCCGACCTTGATCGCGAGGTCGAGTACCTCGGTGACGGCAGCGTCGTTGGTGAGGTCGACGGGCTGCCGTGGCGACACCGCCGGCTCGAACGGCTCGATCGTGTCGATCGTCGCTCGACGACTGCCGGCGAGGCGCTTACCGAGACTCGCGATATACTCGCGCACGCAGTTTGCCTCCTTAGCTCAGTGGTAGAGCACTCGCCTTGTAAGCGAGCGGTCGTCAGTTCAATCCTGACAGGGGGCTCCACGTAAAACAGGCCCTGACCTGCCGTTTATCTAGGCCGATTACCAGCCTGCAATGCTACACCTTGCTCTCGGTGACACTATTTGACACAACGCCGTCGTAACTCGGCGCGGCTGCCTCAAGCGCGTCATCCTACGAGTGCATGTAGGTCCGCATGGAGGCCGCGGGCAATGGCAGTCAATGGGAGGGTGCGGGCGGCTGCGATTGTCTTAGTCGTTTGCTCCATTGCCTTCCCCGCGGCGCTGACCCGATTGTTGCGGCTCCGGGTGTGAGCAATGGCCGGTCGCCGAAGCTGACCGCAGAGCAGGTGGCGTGTGAAGTTGGCTGAGTGGGCGCGGATGCAGGGGGTGCATCCGCAGACCGCGTATCGGTGGTTTCGTGAGGACGGTATGCCGGTGCCTGCTCGACGCTTGGAGTCGGGGACGATTTGGGTTGATGTCGCTGAGGTTTCGGTTGCCGGGCGGGTGGTGGTCTATGCGCGGGTGTCCTCACATGATCAGCGTTCTGATCTGGACCGGCAGGTCGCGCGCCTGACCGGATGGGCCACCGCTAAGGGGCATGTGGTGGGCGAGGTAGTGACCGAGGTCGGGTCGGGGTTGAACGGGAAACGTCCGAAGATTCGGCGGGTGTTGTCGGACCCGTCTGCGAGTGTGGTGGTTGTGGAGCATCGCGACCGCCTTGCCCGGTTCGGGGTTGAGTATCTGGAGGCGGCTCTGTCTGCGCAGGGTCGGCGGATCGTGGTGACCGACAAAGGTGAGACTGAGGACGATCTGGTCCGGGACATGATCGAGGTCCTGACCTCGATGTGCGCCCGCCTCTACGGGCGTCGTGGCGCGCGCAACCGGGCGATGCGCGCGGTCACCGCCACCAAGACCGATACCGGGATGCGGTGATGGCCGAGAAGTTCGAGGTTCCCGACGGGTGGGTGTGCCAGGGGTACCAGTTTGCTCTGGACCCCACCCCGGCGCAGTGTGCGGCGTTGCAGTCGCATGCCGGGGGCGCGAGGTTCGCGTACAACACGATGCTGGCCGCGGTGAAGAGCAACCTGTCCCAACGCGACGCCGAACGCTCGTACGGGATCGATACCGCTGATCTCACCCCGTGCCTGTCGTGGTCGTTCCAGTCGCTGCGCAACGACTTCACCCGCCGCAAGCAGCAGGTGGCGGTGGGCGAGGACGGGACGCCGTGGTGGCCCGAGAACTCGAAAGAGGTGTACGCGAATGCCTGCAAGAACCTCGCGGCGGCGTTGAAGAACTGGGACGACTGCCGTAGCGGTAGACGTCAAGGTCCTCGTGTCGGGTTTCCGTCGTTCAAGTCCAAGCGCTCGACCAAGAAGTTCGCGTTCACCACCGGCACGATCAACGTCGAGGCTGACCGTCATCACGTGACACTGCCCCGATTGGGGACGCTGCGAGTGCATGAGTCGACCCGCAAGCTCGCCCGACGACTCGAACAAGGCCGCGCGAGTGCTCAAAGCTACCGTCAGATTCGACCGCGGCCGGTGGCTGGTGAGCTTCTCCTGTCTCGTGCAACGCACCGCGCAGCGGCCCGCCCACCTCAAGCGCGTCGCGTCGACAGTCGGTGTGGATGTCGGCGTCAAAGATTTGGTTGTCGTAGCCACCCCACAGGGCGACGAGGTCATGCGCGTCCGGGCGCCGAAAGAGTTCAGGCACGCCTCCCGCAAGCTGCGGGCGCTGCAGCGCAAAGCAGCCCGCCAGCAAGGTCGGTGGGACGCGACGACCAGGGCCCGGCGGGAACCGTCGGCTGGCTGGCTGCGCACGCAGCAGATCATCGCGAAACAGCATGTGCGGGTGGCGGATCTGCGGCGCGACCGGCTGCACAAGCTGACCACCGTGTTGGCGCAGTCTTTCGACGTGATCGGCACCGAGACCCTTGCGGTGAAGAATATGATGGCCTCAGGTGGCGCCCACAAGAAGGGACTCAACCGCTCGATTGGCGATGCTGGTTTGGGTGAGTTCTCCCGCCAGCTCGACTACAAAACCACCTGGTACAACTCCCTGCGTGTGCAGGCTGACCGGTGGTACCCGAGTTCGAAGACGTGTTCTGGCTGCGGCTGCGTGAAAACCAAACTGAGCCTGGCAGAACGCCTCTACGTCTGCGACAACAATGACTGCGGGTTGCAGATCGATCGTGATCTCAACGCCGCGATCAACCTCGCGCGTTACGCGCAGGCGGAGCAGAGTGCCTGCTCCGATAATGGTGGAGCCGACCGTAAGACGACCGCTCCGGCGGCGCTGGTGGCTGCGAAACCTGAATCCAGCAATGGAAGCGCCTCACCGCAAGGTGAAGCTGCCTAATGACACATGAGCACTCACGTTTGCTCACCAGAAGGCAACGGTTTCAACGTGCCTCCCGACACGCTTGCGGTTCACCACCGATTGCTAGGTTGGCGGGTGTGGTGGCCGGTCGGCACCGCGACGCACTTCTCGGAGGTCTCTTGCGGTGAAATCGCCGGTTCCTGATTACCTGCAGGAGGTTCTCGACGGACTCGTCGACGACCGTGGCGGCGCGGTCGCCGACTACATCCCGGACCTCGCGCACGCCGACCCCGATGTTTTCGGTGTCGCGATGACGACCGTCGACGGACGGACCCACTCGGTGGGCGACGACGAGGTGGAGTTCTCCATCCAGTCCATCTCGAAACCGTTCGCCTATGCCGCCGCACTCACCGACCGCGGCTTCGACACGGTGCTGAACACGGTCGGCGTCGAACCGTCGGGGGAGGCCTTCAACGAGTTGTCCCTCGAGGGCGATTCCTGCCGGCCCAAGAACCCGATGATCAACGCCGGCGCCATCGCGACCCACTTCTTGCTGCTGAAATCCGGTGCGAGTGTGACGGACCGGGTCGATCGCGCGCTGGAGTTCTTCTCCGAGCTGGCCGATCGCACGCTGTCGATCGATGAGTCGGTGTGCCGATCCGAACTCGACTCCGCCGACCGCAACCTCTCGATCGCACACATGCTCCGCAACTACGGGGTCATCGATGTCGACGCCCATGACGTGGTCGAGGGCTACACCAGGCAGTGCTCCATCAAGGTGACAGTCCGCGACCTCTCGGTGATGGGCGCCACCCTGGCCAACGCCGGGGTCCACCCGGTCACCGGCCGCCGGGTGGTGGCCACCGATGTGGCTCGCCAGACACTCGCGGTGATGACCGGTTGCGGTATGTACGACGCTGCCGGTCACTGGCTGACCACGGTCGGTATCCCCGCGAAAAGCGGCGTCGCGGGCGGCCTTCTGGGGTCGCTGCCGGGTCAGTTGGGGATCGGGGTCGTCTCCCCGCGGCTCGACGCGCACGGCAACAGCGTGCGCGGGGTGAAGCTGTTCCAGCGGATGTCGGCCGACATGGGAATGCACCTGATGGACGCCGAACCCTACGGATCCACCGTGCTGCGCAACGTCCGCCGCGACGCCGACGAGCTCGTGTTCGAACTGCAGGGCGTCGTCCAGTTCACCGGCGCGGAGACGGTCCTCGATGCCTTGGAGCTCGATGAATCAGATTTCCAGACAGTGGTCTTCGATCTGCACCGGGTCGATCGACTCAGCGATGTCGGCAGGCGGATGGTGTTGGAGGGTATGCGCCGGGTCCGCCTCGACGGTCGGGATGTGGTGCTCATCGACCGCGACGGTGTACTGCCCGATCCAGACCTCGGCGACGGGACGTATCCCAAGACCCGGTGATCGCGGCGAAACTCGTCCCCCACAGTGACCTCGGAGGGACATGCGCCCTCGGACGACCCTGGTGGTGGCGAAAATGACCAATGGGTCTGTTCAGGACGCGGTCGGAAACACTCGCTGGGACATGACCGGGGCGAACCACAGCCGTGACATATCCATCGAGTCGGTCCGCTTGGCGTCCGTCGGTACGAGGCCGTGGTCGACACCGCCGGGCGACCAGTGGTCGTGCAGGTCTTCGGCCGCGAAGATGAACGGGAGCCAGTCGGTCATCTCGTCGGCCCGGGTGAACCCGCCTGCGATCGCCCACTCGACGTTCTCGGTGCTGTAGGTGAAGAAGTGGTCGCCATAGGTGGGGCTCACTCCGTCGCCGATCAGCGCGGTCAGCACGAACCACTCGGTCGCTTCGAGCACCTCCGGGGTGGCCAGGTGCTGAGCGAGGGCGTAGTGGCTGTCGATGGAGGCCGCGGCGAGCTTTTCGTCGTAGTAGACCTCTGAGTGGCTGATCTCGGGTCCCGTCCCGACGCGGGCGTGATCGGGCATGCCGAGAACGAAGTACGCGCTGCGGGGTGTCACTGCGGGTCCCATGGACGCATTGTGCACCCGAAGTGGTCCGCGTGTCGGCGGGCCGCGCGGGTCGTCGGTGGGCGAACGTGAAACGGATACGATGACGCCATGTCATCTGTGCAGATCAATGGGGATCAGGGCGGTCACACGCGGAGTGCGACGGTCCCGCCGGGAACGCTCATCTTCACCGCGGGAGCCGCGCCGATCGACGACGACGGGCGGACCGTTCACCCGGGTGACGTCAGCAAACAGGCCGCTCGGTGCATGGCCAACCTGTCCGCCGCCGTCGAAGAGGCCGGCGCGTCGCTCGACGATGTCGTGAAGGTGACGGTGTTCGTCGCGGAGAAACTGCAGGCAGATCTGAGCGTCGCGTGGGATGTGGTGACCGAGGCGTTCGGTGAGCACAAACCGGCAGGGTCGCTGCTCGGCGTGACGGTTCTGGCCTACGACGATCAACTCGTGGAGATCGAGGCCGTGGCGGTCGTTCCGGCCTGATGAACCGCCCGGCGATCAGCACCGAGCAGCGCCGCGCGCGTCTGCTGCGGCGCCATGGTCTGGTCCCCGAGACGTATGCCGAGACGGCTGAGGGTGTCGCCGATGCGGTCGTCGGTCTGCACGCCACCACCGCATCGACGGTGTACCTGTCGACCTGGGCTCGGATGGGGTCGTTCGACATCCCCGAGCTGGATCGCGCGCTCTACGTCGACCGCACACTCGTCAAGCAGCTCGCGATGCGTCGCACGCTCTTCGTCTTCGGTAGGCCTGCCCTCGCAGACGCCGTCAGCGCGGTGGGGACGAGGGTGGCCGCGAGTGAACGCACCAACATGCTGCGAGACCTGCGGCGCAGTGACGACTTCCCAGATCCGGAGGGCTGGATCGAGACCGCTCGCGCGGCTGTCACCGGGGCGCTGACCGGTGGAAGGAGCGCGTCGTCGACCGAGCTGCGCAAAGAATTGCCCGCCCTGGAAGGCGTCATCCGGCACGGAGAGGGCAAAGCCTGGTCGGGCGTCGCGGGGATGGGTCCGCGGGTTCTCAGCCACATGTGCGCGGGCGGGACGATCGTGCGGGGTCCCAACGACGGGAACTGGCTCCGCTCCCGGCCCAAGTGGACGTCGATGACCGATTGGCTGGGTGAGCCGCTCCGGATCGACGACCCGGAGACGGGACATCGAAACCTGATCCGCCGGTATCTGCAACGGTTCGGCCCTGCCACCGAAACCGACGTGGTGTGGTGGCTCGGTTCGACGAAAACAGCTGTACGAAAGGCTCTTTCGCAGCTCGAAGCGGTCGAGGTGGATCTCGAGGGTGACATGGTCGGGTACGTGCTACCCGACGATCTCGAGCCGGTGGATGCGGTGGAACCTGCGGCGCTGGTGCTCCCCGAACTGGATCCGACGGTGATGGGCTGGAAACAGCGCGACTGGTACCTGGGGTCGCACGCTCCGCATCTGTTCGACAGCAACGGCAACGGCGGGCAGACCCTCTGGTGGGACGGTCGGATCGTCGGTGGCTGGTACCAGCAGGCCGACGGCTCCGTCGGGACGCACCTGTTGGAGAAGGTGAACCGCGCAGCCGCCAAGGCCCTCACAGCACGTGCGGAGGAGTTGTCGGTGTGGCTGGGAGACCACCGGCCGAAACCCGGGTATCCCGCGCCGTTCCTCGCGAACCTCCCCTGATCGGTCAGGTTCACAGGAACCTCCCAGCTTGTCGGCAGAATGCCGAGAAGAAGGTCAGGCAAGGTGGGGGTCATGAGTGATCAGGGTGCCCGCGTGCTTGTTGTCGATGACGAACCCAACATCCGTGAATTGTTGTCGGTGTCGCTGAAGTTCCAGGGCTTCGAGATCCAGACTGCTGCCGACGGGCCGGCGGCGCTCGATCGGGCACGCGCCTTCCGGCCCGACGCGCTCATCCTCGACGTGATGATGCCCGGTATGGACGGGTTCGGGCTCCTGCGCCGACTGCGTGCGGACGGTGTCGAGGCGCCCGCGCTGTTTCTCACCGCCCGGGATTCGCTGGAAGACAAGGTGACCGGCCTGACCATCGGTGGCGATGACTACGTCACGAAGCCGTTCAGTCTGGAAGAGGTCGTCGCACGACTGCGGGTGCTGTTGCGGCGCGGTGGTTTCGGTGACAAGCCGGAACAGAGCCCACGGATCTCGTTTGCCGACATCGAACTCGACGACGACACCCATGAGGTCTGGAAGAACGGCGAACTGGTGTCGCTGTCGCCCACGGAGTTCACGCTTCTGCGTTACTTCATGATCAACGCGGGCACGGTGTTGTCGAAGCCGAGGATCCTCGACCACGTGTGGAACTACGACTTCGGTGGTGAGGTCAATGTTGTCGAGTCGTACGTGTCCTACCTGCGACGCAAGGTCGACACGGGGGACAAACGCCTCATCCACACCCTGCGCGGTGTCGGCTATGTGATGCGTGAGCCCCGATGACCCAGCGTGCCGCGCCGACGCCCACATCGCCTCGCCGCGGTGTGCCACTACGGGTTTCGCTGGTGGCGCTGACGCTCGTGCTCGTCATGCTCGGATTGCTGGTGTCGGGGATCGCTGTGACCTCGGCGATGAAGAACAACCTCATGGATCGAACAGACAGGTCATTGCGCGAGGCGTCGCAGGGTTGGGCCAGGCCCAAAGAGCTGCCCCAGGGCGACATGGGTCCGCCCGATGGCTCGAACGGTAGGCCGCCGTCGCCATTCTTCGTGCAGATCCAACGCGCAGATGGCTCGATGTTCACCATCAACGATATCGGTGGGGAACCCGACCTCGCTGAGCTGAGCGGTTCGGCACGTGATCCGGTGACCGTGAACTCGGTGGATGGCGGTGATCCGCGTTGGCGCGTCATCGAGACCACCTCGCCGTTCGGAACGTCCATCGTCGCGGTGAAGCTCACCGACGTCGACGACACCGTCACCCGGTTGATCTGGCTCCAGGTCGGTATCGGCGCTGGCGTGATCCTGTTGGTCGGCGCGCTGGGTTATCTGTTGGTACGCACCAGCTTACGACCGCTGCAGCGGGTCGAGACCACTGCGCAGGAGATCGCGGCGGGGAATCTCGACCAGCGCGTTCCTCCTGCTGCCGCGAACACCGAGGTCGGTCATCTCGCGGCGTCGCTCAACACGATGTTGCACCAGATCCAGGGGGCGTTCGCGGCCACGGCGGCATCGGAAGAACAGGCCCGCCGTTCCGAGGACAACATGCGCCGCTTCGTCGCCGACGCCAGCCACGAACTCCGGACCCCGCTGACCTCGATCAAGGGTTTCTCCGAGCTCTACCGCCAAGGCGCGATGACCGACGCGAATCAGGTGATGTCGCGAATCGAGACCGAAGCGGGTCGCATGGGTCTGCTGGTCGAGGATCTGCTGATGTTGGCCCGACTCGATGCCCAGCGGCCTCTCGAACGGGCGCCGGTCGACCTGCTCTCGCTGGCAGCCGAGGTGGTGCACGGGGCAAAGGCCGCGGCGCCCGACCGCACCCTGACTATCGACGTCTTCGACGGCCCGGGGGTACCCGAGGTGATGGGTGATGCCGGGCGGCTCACGCAGGTGCTGAGCAACCTCATCGGCAACGCCATCCGCCACACCCCCGACGACGCCACCATCACGGTCCGAATAGGCACCGTCGACTCGGACGCGGTGATGTCGGTGACCGACACCGGCCCGGGGCTGAGCGAACAGGACAGGGCCCGGGTGTTCGAAAGGTTCTATCGCGCAGACGCGTCGCGACAGCGCACCGAGAGCTCGGCCGGGAGCGGACTCGGCCTGTCCATCGTGGCGGCTCTCGTTGCGGCCCATGGCGGCACGGTAGGTGTCGACTCCGAACCAGGCGAGGGCGCCACCTTCTGGGTGCGGCTACCGCGTGAGGGTGGCCCGCAGCACCCGGTCAGTCACTGACGTACTGCTCGTGGCCCTGCTCGCGTAGCTTCGCGCGAATCTTGTCGGCAACCACGTCAAGCGCTGCCGGATCGGGGTCCTGGTCCGCGGTCGCCAGGTCGAAGGTCTCGATCTGCCATGCCGGGAACACGTGAACATGCAGGTGAGGCACTTCCAGTCCCGCGATCAGCAAACCGATGCGCGGTGCGTCGAACGCGCTCTTCACAGCTTGACCGACCGTCTGCGCGACGGTGTTGATCTTCCCGAACAACGCGGGTTCCACGCTCTCCCAGTGATCGATCTCCTGACGCGGCACCACGAGCAGATGTCCGTCGGTGACCGGGTTGATCGTGAGGAAAGAGACGACGTCGTCGTCCTTCCACACGAACCGGCCGGGGATGTCTCCGTTGATGATCATTGAGAAAACAGATGCCATGCTCGTCACTCTATCGGGGCAGGGTTTGAGGCAGGGTTGGGTTTCGAGGTGGTTGGGCTAGGTGCTCGGGTGACGGCGCTGTGGCCGGGTTTTCCAGTTCGGGTCACCAGCTGTGTCTTTGGCTCGCTTCGCTCGCGGGCCGGCGGCCCTCAGCGCGTGCTCTTCCTACGTCGACTCAGTCGCTGCGCTCCCTCGCTCCTCCGTCCAGAGCACGCGGGGCCACCGGCGGGCGGGTCGAGTTCGCTGTGCTCACCGACCCTGGTGTGTCCGGTCACAGGTAACTGACAGCCGAGCCCGAGTCTCGTAGCAGGGTTCAGTTCAAGAGTGAGTGCCATGACAGCAGACACTCTCGATGACGCCCCGGCCATCATCGTCGACGACACACCAGCAGCGCCGGTGCTCGACATCGTCGTCCCGGTATTCAACGAAGAACTCGACCTCGCCCGATGTGTGCGGCAACTCGCCGACTTTCTCGACTCCTCGATGCCCTATGCGTCGCGGATCACCATCGCCGACAACGCCAGTACCGACACCACGCTTCAACTCGCCTGCAATCTCGCGGCATCCATCGACGAGGGCAACCGGGTCCGGGTTGCGCACCTCGACGCCAAAGGCCGTGGCCGGGCACTGAAGGCGATCTGGCAGCACAGCGACGCCCAGGTGGTCGCCTACATGGACGTCGATCTGTCGACCGACCTGAACGCGTTGCTACCACTGGTCGCGCCGCTGGTGTCCGGACACTCCGACCTCGCCATCGGAACGCGCCTGACGCGTTCGTCGCGGGTGGTGCGCGGTCCCAAACGCGAAATCATCTCGCGTGGTTACAACTTGATGCTGCGAACCGCCATGGGGGCGAGCTTCTCCGACGCCCAGTGCGGGTTCAAGGCCGTACGTGCCGACGTCGCACGGAATCTGCTGCCGATGGTCGACGACACCGGATGGTTCTTCGACACCGAGATGCTCGTCATCGCGCAGCGGGCGGGCCTGCGGATCGCGGAGATCCCGGTGGACTGGACGGACGATCCGGCCAGCAAGGTCGACATCATCGAGACTGCCACCGAAGACATCAAAGGCTGCTGGCGGGTCGGGCGGGCATTGGCGACCGGGCGGCTACCCGTGGCAAATCTGCGGGACAGTCTCGGCCGTGGGGACACCGGGCCGCAGGTCACCGGTGTGCCACGCGGTCTGGCGGGTCAACTGGTCCGATTCTGTGTCGTAGGTGTCGCCTCGACGATCGCGTACGCGGTCCTCTACCTGGTGTTGCACTCCGTTGCCGGTGCACAGGTCGCCAACTTCCTCGCATTGTTGATCACTGCCGTGTTCAACACCACCGCCAACCGGGCCTTCACCTTCCGGGTCCGCGGCCGGGACGGCGCCGCAAAACACCAACTGCAGGGCTTCGCGATCTTCATCTTCGGATGGGCCCTGACCGCGGGATCACTGTTGCTCCTTCACATGTGGGCCCCGGACGCCTCCAAGCACATCGAACTCCTGGTGCTGGTGGTGGCGAACCTGGTGGCCACTGTGCTGCGATTCGTCGGGTTCCGCTGGGTGTTCCGCACCGCGCACGGTTCCAGCGCAGGGGTGGCCGCATGAGCCTCCTCGTCGATAGCCCACCGGCGAGTCCGGCACCGGGACAACAGGACCCGACACCCCAGCCCACGGCACGATCACGATGGGAGCTACCGTCGTTCGCCGCGCTCATCGTGGCCACGGGTGTGCTGTACCTGTGGAACCTCAGTGCCAACGGTTGGGCGAACTCGTTCTATTCCGCTGCGATACAGGCCGGTTCGCAGTCGTGGAAGGCGTGGTTCTTCGGATCCTCCGACGCCGCGAACTCGATCACCGTGGACAAGCCGCCGATGTCACTGTGGATACCGGGCATCGCAGTCCGCATCTTCGGTCTGAACTCGTGGTCGATCATCGTGCCGCAGGCGCTGATGGGGGTCGCCTCGGTGGCTCTGCTCTACTGGATCGTCCGTAAGCGTTTCGGGCCGGCGGCCGGGCTCATCTCAGGCGCCGTCCTTGCGCTGACCCCGGTGGCTGCGCTGATGTTCCGCTTCAACAACCCCGACGCGCTTCTGGTCCTGCTGATGATCGCGGCGGTCTGGGCAACTCTGAAGGCCATCGACGACGGCCGTATCCGTTGGATGATCTTGACCGGTGTGTTCGTAGGATTCGGTTTTCTCACCAAACAGATGCAGGTCTTTCTCGTCATCCCGCCGTTGGCGCTGACGTATATCGCCTTCGGACAGAAGACCTGGATCAGGCGCCTCGGGCACCTCTTCGCTGCGCTCGGTGCGATGATCGTCTCGGCGGGATGGTGGGTGCTAGCAGTCGAACTCTGGCCCAAGGGCTCGCGTCCGTACATCGGCGGTTCGCAGGAAAACTCGATTCTCGAATTGACGCTCGGCTACAACGGGTTCGGACGGCTGAGCGGCAACGAGACGGGCAGCGTGACGCCCGGCGGTGGCGGCAATGCCATGGCCGAGCAACTCGGTGCCACGGGAGGCGTGGCCGGCGGATTCGCGGGCGGGCCCCCCGGCGCGGGAGGCGGACCTGGCGGTGGCGGAGGAATGTGGGGCCAGACCGGTGTGACCCGTATGTTCGACTCTGCGCAGGGTGGTCAGATCGCCTGGCTCATCCCGGCGGCGTTCATTCTCGGTATTGCCGCAATGGTGCTGAGGGGGAGAGCTTCTCGAACCGACAGCAGACGTGCCCTGTTGACGGTGTGGGGTCTGTGGCTGGTCACGACGATGGCCGTGTTCAGTTTCATGGCAGGTATCTTTCACGCGTACTACACCGTTGCGCTCGCACCGGCGATCGCCGGACTCGTGGGTGCGGGCGCAGTGCAGTGCTGGCGGCGACGAGACCGGCTCTGGGTGCGGATCGTGTTGGCCGCCGCGTCTGTTGCAACCGGCATCATGGCCTACGTTCTGCTCGATCGGTCCGCGGACTTCCTCCCGTTGCTGCGGTATGTGGTGCTGATCGGCTCGGTCATCGTCGCTGTCGCACTGGTGTTCTCGAACGTGAAGAAGGCTTCTGTGCAGCGGGGAGCGCTGATAGCCGGACTTGTGGCTCTGGCACTCGGACTCGCAGGGCCGGCGGCGTACGCCATCGACACCGCGACGTCGAGTTCGTCCGGATCCATCCCCAGCGCGGGCCCCACCGGCGCCGGCGGATTCGGACCCGGAGGCGGCATGCGGATGGATGGCCGAGGAATGACACCTCCCGGTATGACCGGCCGGCAGGGAAATCCACCCGGTATGACCGGGCAGCAGGGTGTACCGAATCAGACC
This sequence comes from Williamsia sp. 1138, assembly GCF_002095435.2. Taxonomy (GTDB): domain Bacteria; phylum Actinomycetota; class Actinomycetes; order Mycobacteriales; family Mycobacteriaceae; genus Williamsia. The sequence goes on along the minus strand of NZ_MJEJ02000019.1, from coordinate 22,313 downwards.
GTTCCGCAGGCGAATCCAACGCACAGTGCAACCGGTGGCGGTCAAAGTGGCACAACCGAAGGCCGCGGCATGGGCGGTGGGGGACTACTGGAGGGATCGACGCCGACCGATGAACTGGTTGCGGTCCTGAACCAGAACGCCGACGACTTCACCTGGGTGGCAGCAGCCATCGGCTCCAACAGCGCATCGGGGTATCAGCTGGCCACCGAGCGATCGGTGATGCCGATCGGCGGCTTCAACGGCAGTGATCCGTCGCCGACCCTGGCGCAGTTCCAGCAATACGTCGCCGGTGGCAAGATCCACTACTTCATCGCCGGCGGCGGCGGGATGATGGGCGGCGGCAGCGGCACGGCCTCGGAGATCACCGCGTGGGTCGAGGCGACCTTCCCCAGCACCACGCTTGGTTCGGTCACCCTCTACGACCTCACGGACCCGGTCTGAGTGTGTGGTCGGGTCCGTTCAGGATCGCATCTCGGATCGCGGATACCGTGTGCGGCAACCATAGTGCCTGCACCGGGGCGAGTGGTGGAACGTCGAAATCGACGACCGCCACTCGCCCCGACAGGCCTGGGCCCGCCGGGTCGGTGACGAAAGCGCACCGCAGCGAACCGATCACCGCGGTCATGGGCGGAGTGCCCTGAATGGGGTTGACCACGAGACTGGGCTCGAATCCTGCTCTTCGGCAGGAGGATACGAGGAAGTCCGTGTAGTAGGAATGGTGCGGCGGGGACCACACGACGATGTCGAACTCGGCGAGGTCGGCGATGGACACCTCACCGCGGTCGGCGAGTGGATGATCGGCAGCCACCGCGATTCTGACCCGGTGATAGTCGATCACTGCGGCGGCCAGATCGGACGGCGTCTCCACCCCGCGTCGGACCCCGAGATCGATTGTTCCGTCGAACAACTGGGTCCGCATGTCGCCGGGGAACATCTGCCGGGCCGTGATGGACGCGCCCGGATGGTCACCGAGGGTACGCGTGATGAGGTCGAACACCTCCTCTCCTGAGATTGCCGGTGAATGGCCGACGACGAAGGCGTGCGCCGAGTCGATGGCGGTGGCGCGGACCCGTTCGGCAAGCTGCTCGGCACCGGCGAGGAGCGGCCGCGCCCCGAGGTAGAGCTCGTCGCCTGCCGCGGTGAGGCGCATACGGCGCCCGGAACGATCGAACAAGGCAACGTCGAGATCGATCTCCAGTTGCCTCATCGCCGTGGAAAGGGCCTGTTGGGACACGAAGAGGGTTGCCGCAGCAGAGGCGAGACTCGAGGCCTGGGCCACGGCGACAAACTGCCGGAGGCGGCGCAGATCAAGTGGGCTCTTGGGCGACATGCGTCTCAGTTTTTCACAACTCTTCGTTGTGCTTCCACCCGGCATATCTGCTTTTCAGTTGTGGTAATCGGGCTTAGCGTCTGTGGTGACATCAACGGACACGAAGGAGCGGAACGTGAGCATTCTCGAAGGCAAAACAGCGGTGGTGGCGGCGGGTGCAAAAAACCTCGGTGGCCTGATCAGCGTGCAGCTCGCCGAACTGGGCGCCGACGTGGCCGTGCACTACAACAGTGACAGCTCCGAGTCGGACGCCGATCGCACCGTCGCGGCCGTCGAGTCGGCCGGGGCGAAGGCGTTCAAGATCCAGGGTGATCTGACCGTTCCGGCGAATGTGAAGACGCTGTTCGACGAGACTGTACGAACATTCGGCGGGGTCGACATCGCGATCAATACGGTCGGGAAGGTGTTGCGCAAACCGATCGTGGACACGTCCGAGTCCGAGTACGACTCGATGTTCGACATCAATTCGAAGGCGGCCTTCTTCTTCATCCGCGAGGCGGGCAAACAGCTGAACGATGGCGGCAAGATCGTCAGTATCGTCACATCGCTGCTGGCCGCCTACACCGACGGCTATGCCACCTACGCCGGCGGGAAGAGTCCCGTCGAGCACTTCACGAGGGCAGCGTCGAAAGAGTTTGCCGATCGCAAGATATCTGTGAACAATGTCGGACCGGGACCGATGGACACTCCCTTCTTCTATCCTCAGGAGACGCCGGAGCGAGTGGATTTCCACAAGTCACAGGCGATGGGGGACCGCTTGACGAAGATCGAGGACATCGCTCCGATCGTCAAGTTCCTGGTGACCGACGGGAGTTGGATCACCGGCCAAACCATCTTCGCCAACGGCGGATACACCACCCGGTGACCGACACCCCGTTTCCTCGAGCAACCCCAACCTGAAAGGCAGCATCAATGTCTGACGTCGTCCCCTCACCCGTACAGCGCTTGATCGATGCGACGAATGCCGGCGACACGTCGGCGTTCCTCGCCGGCTTCACCGAGGACGGTGCGGTCGACGACTGGGGCCGCACCTTCCGCGGCAGTGACGCGATCACCGACTGGTCGAACGCAGAGTTCATCGGCAAGCAGGTCACCCTCGACATCACGACAGCCGATGTATCGGGGCACGTGACCACGATCGTCGCGCAGGTCGGCGGCAACGGCTTCAACGGTCCGAGCACCTTCGGCTTCACCACGGCAGGCGATCGCGTCTCGCTCATGACCATCACCGGATGAGCGAGACCGAACCCGGCGGTGCGCGCTCGGTGGACGGTCGGCCGGGCAGCGGGCTGGACCTCAAACACCGGCTGACGCGGATGGCCGGCCGCGACCCGCACGAGGACGGGCGGGCGGCGACAAATCTCGAGCTGTTCTTCGACCTCACCTTCGTCGTCGCGTTCTCCTTCGCCGGCGTCGAGGTCGCGCATTTCGTCGCCGAAGGTCACTTCGAAACCGCGGTGCTGGGATTCGTCTTCTGCACGTTCGCGGCGATCTGGGCGTGGATCAACTTCTCGTGGTTCGCTTCCGCCTTCGACACCGACGACTGGGTCTATCGACTGACGACGATGGTGCAGATGGTCGGCGTGCTCATCCTGGCCCTGGGGATCGCGCCGGTGTTCGAATCGCTCGACCACCACGGCGGAGTCGTCAACAACCGGGTGCTGGTTCTCGGGTATGTGGTGATGCGTCTGGCCATGGTCGTGCAGTGGATCCGGGCGGCGTTGAGCAGTTCCGACTACCGGCGGACGTGCCTGATCTACGCCGGCGGTATCACCGTGGTGCAAATCGCCTGGGTTGCAGTCATCTTCCTCGACACCACGCTGTACCAAACACTGATCATCGTCGGATTGCTGGTGCTGGCGGAGATGGCGGTTCCCGCGATCGCCGAGACAGTCGGCAGGGAGGGAACCACGCCCTGGCACGCCCATCACATCGCCGAGCGCTACGGACTGCTCGCGATCATCACGCTAGGTGAAGGCATCGTCGGCACCGCCGCGGCACTGCAGGCGGTGGTGCACTCACAAGGATGGACGGTGGAGACCGCGGTCCTCGGTCTGGCGGGCGTGGGCATCACCTTCGGCATGTGGTGGATCTACTTCGTGGTGCCCTCCGGACAGGCGCTGCACCTGCGCCGAGGCCGCTCGTTCACGTTCGGTTACTTCCACATCATCATCTTCATGGCGATCGCGATGATGGGCGCCGGGCTGCACGTCGCGGCGCTGTACATCGAGCACGAGGCGACGATCGGTGAGACCGCCGCCGTCGCGGCCGTGGTCATCCCGGTCGGGATCTATCTGGCGTGCATCTTCCTGCTCTATGGCTTCTTACTGGGCTTCCACCGGGTGCACGTGGCCGAGGTGATCGGCATGGCCGCCATCCTCGTGGCCGCGATGGTCTGCGCCTCCTTCGGTGTCTCGGTGGCGATCTGCCTGCTCGTGGTCGCGCTGGCGCCTGCCCTCGGCGTCATCGTCGACGAACTCGTCGGTGCTTCTCGTCGCGCCCAGGCGCTCGAGGCGCTGGAGGCGTCGGTTCGCGGTGGCGCAGCCGGGCGGTAGGGTCAGGCACGTGCGAGTACTCGTCATCGGATCGGGCGGCCGCGAACACGCCCTAGTTCTGGGCCTGCAGCGCGACCCGTCGGTCACCGACCTACATGTGGCGCCCGGTAATCCGGGTACCGCAGCGCTGGCCACCAATCACGACGTCGACATCGTCTCGTCGGACGCCGTGGTTGCGCTCGCGAGATCCGTCGCCGCAGATCTGGTGGTCATCGGCCCCGAGGTGCCGCTGGTGCTCGGTGTCGCTGATGCCCTGCGCGCCGCGGGATTCGCCACGTTCGGCCCCGGCGCCGAGGCGGCAAAGATCGAGGGATCCAAGGCCTTTGCGAAAGACGTGATGGCCGCAGCCGGTGTTCGTACCGCGCACAGCGAGATCGTCGACAACCCCGCCCACCTCGACGCCGCGCTCGATCGTTTCGGGCCGACCTGGGTGGTCAAGGACGACGGGCTGGCCGCGGGCAAAGGCGTCGTGGTCACCACCGACCGGAACGCCGCCCGCATCCACGCCGCCGATCTGCTCGAGAGCGGTCATCCGGTTCTGCTGGAGTCTTTCCTCGACGGCCCTGAGGTGTCGCTGTTCTGCCTCGTCGACGGCGCCACGGTCGTCCCGCTGCTGCCCGCGCAAGACCACAAACGCGTCGGCGACGGCGATGCGGGCCCGAACACCGGCGGCATGGGCGCGTACACCCCGCTACCGTGGCTGCCCGACGAGATGACGCAACGGATCGTCGACGAGGTCGTCACACCTGTCGCGGCGGAGTTGCTTGCGCGGGAGATCCCATTCTCAGGTCTGCTGTATGCGGGTCTGGCAATCGGCACCGATGGTCCCGCCGTCGTCGAATTCAACTGCCGTTTCGGTGATCCCGAGACCCAGGCTGTCTTGGCCCTGCTGAAGTCGCCGCTCGGTGTCGCGCTGAACGCGACGGCGTCGGGTGTACTGGACCAGTTGCCACCCCTGGAATGGGAGGACGGCGCCGCCGTGACCGTGGTGCTCGCCGCGGAGAACTATCCCGGCAGGCCGCGGACGGGTGACGCCATCACCGGATCCGACGCAGAGGGCGTTCTGCACGCCGGCACCGCACTCGCCGACGGTGCAGTGGTCTCCAGCGGGGGCCGCGTGCTGAGCGTCGTCGGGGTCGGTGCGGACCTAGCTGCGGCGCGCGCCCAGGCCTACGAACGGCTGGCCGGGGTCAAGCTCCCTGGCTCACACTTCCGCAGCGACATCGGGCTTGCCGCCGAAGAGGGTCGGATCAGTATCTGATCTGGGTCACTTCTCCACGCGCTCGGGCTGCCGCTGAAACCGGAGGAGATGACACCTCCTCCGATTGTGGCTACTTCCTCCGGTTGGAGTCGGAGGGTCTCGCGAGAATCGGAGGAAGTCTGCGTTTCTCCGACTTCAGCCGGCGAGGTTGCGCCCGAGGAAGGTCACCTGGCCCGGCAGCACACCGCGCCAGTACCGATTGGTGTGCCCGCCCGGTGACGTCCCGAATGCGGGCGGCGGCCGCAGCCCCGCCATCCATTGCCGGGTGTAGGTGAAGAACTGGTCGCTGGATCCGCATTCGATCAGGAGTGGGATCTTCGAGAACGAATCCTGTTGTCCGAACAACGAGTTGGCCTGGTAGTCGGCGGCGTTGTCGAACGCCCTCGCCGGAAAGGTGGCGGGGTCTGCCCACAGGGCGGGGGAGCTGACGGCGATCGCCGCGACCCGAGGGGCGCCGAGCATCGCCCCGAGACGCAACGCGCCGTAACCACCCATCGACCAACCGAAGAATCCGACCCGGTCGGTGCGCAACCCGAGTTCCGGGGTGCCCTCGAGCAGTGGCAAGAACTCCTCGAGCACCATCGCGCCGCCGTCGGTTCCGTCCGCACGGGGGTGGTAATAGCTGCGGGCGGCGTCCACCGATGCCAGCGCGAACGGAGCATTGCCCTCCGTGGCCCACTGCTGCATCAGGTTCTGCATCTCCAGCCCGCCCTGGAAGGCCGCGCGCTGGTCGGTGTTGAGGGCATGGAGGACGACGACAACGGGCAGGTCGCCGGTCACGCCCGCAGGTCGGGCGACGGTCCAGTTGGTCTGCCGACCAAGCATTTTCGCCGATACGAAACTGCCGGTGAACATCTCCGCAGCACCGGTGGCCGCCGGTGGGGGAGAGCTGGTCTGCGCTCCGGGGTCGTTGGCGCGGGCGGGCTGCGGCGCGACCCGCTCCGGTTCGTCTTTGCCGCAGGCCGCCAGGATTCCCAGCGCTCCCAGGCCCAGCCCGGCACCCAGCACAGCGCGACGGCCGGTGACGCCGCGTGGTGTCCGGGAATCGCCGCTGCCTCCGATGTCGCGGGCGCGGATGCCAAAAGTACTCATTGCGGAATACACGGTACCTGCGAGCGCACCGGTGGCCGGTGGTGCACGCACCAGACACACCTGACGTCGTTCTGACAACCAGCTAACTTCGAAGCCATGCGGTCGCAATCAGAGAGATCCGAAGTGCAGATGTTCCATGTGATGGACGTGCTGGCGGCCATCGCGCAGCGGAGGGCGCGGGGTCTGGATGTCATCTCGCTGGCCGCCGGACAGCCGTCGACGTCTGCTCCCGCTCCGGTCCTGGCCGCGACGAAGCTGGCGCTCGACGCCTCCCCGCTCGGCTACACGGAATCACTCGGCATCATGCCGCTGCGCGAGGTGATCGCTCAGCACTACACCGACACCTACGGTGTCCGGGCCGAGGCGGCCGACGTGGTCATCACGACCGGTTCGTCGGGAGCATTCACGCTCATCTTCCTGGCGGCCTTCGACGCCGGCGACACGGTCGCCATGGCCCGGCCCGGGTACCCCGCCTACCGCAACAGCCTCGCCGCGCTCGGCTGTGACGTCGTGGAACTCGACTGTGGCCCCCAGACGCGTTTTCAACCGACCACAGCGATGCTCGACGCACTCGATCGTCCGCCGGCCGGACTGATCGTGGCCAGTCCGGCGAACCCGACCGGGACCATCCTCGACCCCGCCGAACTCGCCGATCTCGCGCGCTGGTGCGACGCCCACGGCACCCTGCTGATCTCCGACGAGATCTACCACGGGATCAGCTACGGCAGGTCCACATCCTGCGCCTGGGAGACCTCAAGGCAGTCGGTGGTCATGGGCTCGGTGTCGAAGTATTACTCGATGACCGGCTGGCGGCTGGGATGGATGCTGGTGCCTACGCCACTGCGGCGTGCCGTCGAGCGACTGACGGCCAATCTCACGATCTGTCCGCCCACGATCAGTCAGCACGCCGCGGTCGCGGCGTTCAGCCGTGAATCGAGGGTCGAGCTCGACGGCCACGTCCACAGATACGCCCGCAACCGCGAACTGCTCGTCGACGGGCTGGCGGCGCTGGGGGTCACCGAGGTGGCGCCGCCCGACGGAGCCTTCTACGTGTACGCCGACCTGTCCGCGATCACCGACGATTCCCTCGGGTGGTGCGAAGGCGTACTGGAACAGACCGGGGTCGCGATGGCGCCGGGACTCGATTTCGACACCCGTCGTGGCAACCAGACAGTGCGGATGAGTTTCGCCGGCGCGACCGAAGACATCGGCGAGGCACTGCGCCGACTCGAACCGGTCTTGCGCTGAGATGTCGTCCAGGCTGCCCCAATAGCTGAAATCGTTTCCCAGGGTCAGATTTTCGCGGAAATGGACCCACCGCTGCGCGGCTTTGGCACCATGGCGGGGTGAGAGCAGCAGCAACCCCCAAAGGAACGCGTCGGCGCGCGCGACTGATCGCCGCCGCCGGGGAACTGCTGCTCGAAGGTGGGTTCGACGCCGTGCGTCACCGTGCGGTCGCGGACCGAGCCCAACTACCCCTGGCTTCGACCACGTATTACTTTGCCTCCCTTGAGGATCTGGTCGTCGAGGCGGTCGAGTTCAACTGTCGCGGCGACCATGACGCCATCGCAGAACGAGCGCACGCACTACCCAGGCGGCGCCGGGGCGGTGAGACCACCGCCGAGGCGCTTGCCGAGGTGTTCGTGGGAGAGCGGACCACCCGCGAGCGGTTGACCTGCCGGTACGAGGCGATAGTCCTGTGTGCGCGAGTGCCACGCCTGCATCAGGTGTTGGTCGATCACCGTAATTCGCTACGCAACATACATTTTGAGGTCCTGGAGAAGTCCGGTCGCAGCACAGACCCGACCGGGATCGAGCAGCTCATGGCGGTGGAGGACGGCGTCGTCATCGGGGCACTCGCCGACTCCGTCGACGACCTGGTCAAGGTCACCCAGGTGGCGCTGTGCGAGGTCATCGATCAGCTGGCCCCGGTCGCCTCGGCCTGAGGTCGCGAACGACGAATTTCTCGCCCCTGTCGGCGTATCGCATAATGGGCCGGTGCCTGAATCAGAATTGCCAGTGACCAAACCCCGCGTGGCCAACGTCCTGGCCGGACGATACGCCTCTGCTGACCTGGTGCGTCTGTGGTCCGCCGACCACAAGATCGTGCTGGAGCGGCAGCTGTGGATCGCTGTTCTCAAGGCGCAACGCGACCTGGGCGTCGACGTCCCGGATGACGCCATCGCCGACTACGAACGCGTCGTCGACCAGATCGATCTCGAATCGATCGCCGATCGTGAGCGGGTGACCCGTCACGACGTGAAGGCCAGGATCGAGGAGTTCAACGCCCTCGCCGGTCATGAGCAGATCCACAAGGGCATGACCAGCCGCGACCTGACCGAGAACGTCGAACAGCTGCAGATCCTGCGCTCCCTCGAGCACGTCCACGCGCATGGTGTCGCGACTGCAGCCCGCCTTGCCGAGCGCGCCGCACAGTATTCGTCGGTGGTGATGGCGGGCCGCAGCCACAACGTTGCGGCACAGGCGACCACCCTCGGCAAGCGGTTCGCATCAGCTGCCGACGAATTGCTCATCTCGCTCACCCGGCTACGCGAACTCATCGCCCGTTACCCGCTGCGCGGCATCAAGGGTCCGATGGGCACCAGTCAGGACATGCTCGACCTCCTCGACGGAGACGTCGAGAAACTGTCCGAGTTGGAGGCGAAAGTCGCTGAACATCTCGGGTTTTCGAAGTCACTCACCTCGGTGGGCCAGGTCTACCCGCGATCCCTCGATCACGACGTCGTCTCGGCGCTCGTGCAGGTGGCGGCAGGTCCGTCGTCGCTCGCACACACCATCCGGTTGATGGCCGGTCACGAACTGGTGACCGAGGGCTTCCAGCCGGGGCAAGTCGGTAGCTCGGCGATGCCACACAAGATGAACACTCGCAGCTGCGAGCGCGTGAACGGACTCCAGGTGATCCTCCGCGGGTACGGATCGATGGCAGCCGAGCTGGCGGGAGCCCAGTGGAACGAAGGCGACGTCTTCTGTTCGGTGATCCGGCGGGTAGCCCTGCCCGACGCGTTTTTCGCGATCGACGGGTTGATGGAGACCTTCCTGACCGTGCTCGCCGAGTTCGGCGCCTACCCGGCGGTGATCGCGAAAGAACTCGATCGGTACCTGCCGTTCCTCGCGACGACCAAGGTACTGATCGCCGCGGTCCGCGCGGGGGTCGGTCGAGAGGTGGCCCATGAGGCCATCAAGGAGAACGCGGTGGCCGTGGCGCTGGCGATGCGCGAAGACGGTCGCGAACCGGACCTGCTGGACCGGCTCGCCGCCGACGACCGACTGCCGTTGGACCGGGCCGCGCTCGACGCAGCTCTGGCCGACAAATCCGCCTTCATCGGTGCCGCCGAACACCAGGTCGCTGCCGTGGTGGCCCAGGTAAACGAACTCATCGCGGCCTACCCCGACGCCGCCGGGTACGGTCCGGCCCCGATCTTGTAGCTGGGTTGAATTTGCTCGCTTGCTGTGTTGAATTTGCTCGCTCGCTCGCGGGGTCGTCGCGGCCCTGAGCGCACGTTCTTCCCTCGTCGGTCGCATCGCTGCGCTCGCTCCTCCTCAGTCCAGAACGTGCGGGGCCGCGAGACCGTTGTGGCTGTGTTGAATTTGCTCGCTCGCTCGCGGGGTCGTCCCGGCCCTGGGCGCGTCGTCTTCCTTCCTCCTCGCATCGCTTCGCTCGCTCCTCGTCTGTCCAGACAACGCGGGGCCGCGAGACCGTCGTGGTCGCCTAGCTTCGCTCGCTCTTCGTGGGTCCGGCGAGCGTGCCGAAACAGCTCCAGCAACGGTTGACACTCGTTCTTTCAGCGCTACTATTCAACTAACCGGTTGATAACTGATCGGTTGAATAATAGGAGGCGACGTCGTGGCCGAAGATCAGCTCAGTGTGGTGTTCGGGGCCCTCGCCGATCCCACGAGACGGGCCCTGCTGGCTCGACTGTCCGAAGGGGAGGCGACGGTGTCGGCTCTGGCGGAGCCGTTCGACATGAGCCTGGCCGCGATCTCGAAGCACCTCAAGGTGCTCGAGCGGGCCGGCCTCATCTCGCGGGGGCGGGACGCGCAATGGCGGCCATGTTCGCTCGAGGCCGGCCCACTCGCCGAGGCCAGCGCGTGGCTCGGTGACTACCGCCGATTCTGGGAAAGCAGCTTCGACCGCCTCGAGCAACACATCAATCGGATCACGGCATCCGGCAACCGAGAGGAAGAACCATGACAGACACAGCAACCCGCGAGTTCACCATCGTGCGGGAGTTCTCCGCCAGACCCGAGGTGGTCTTCGACGCCTGGGTCGACAGCGATCAGGCGTCGCAGTGGATGGGTCCGGAAGGTTTCACGATGCCAAGAGACCGGATGTATGGCGAAGCACGGCCCGGCGGTGAGTACGGGGGTGTGATGGTGGGTCCGGCCGGTGAGGAGTTCGCCTCCAGCGGCGTCTATCAAGAGGTGTCCCGGCCGGACCGGCTGGTGTTCTCCTGGGGTGACCCGACCGACGCAGAATCGGTCTCGGTGTGCACGGTGAGCTTTGTCGAGTCCTCGCCCGGCACGACGACGATGACTTTCCACCTGCTCGCCCCGGGGCCCCTGAGCTCGGACGACGGCGCCAAGGGTGGCTGGGGAAGCTCATTCGACAAACTGCGCAGGTTCGTCGAGGCGGCGTCATGACCACCGCCGCTGTGCCGCAGGGCGACCTCGCCCTCCTGGAGTCGGCCGTCGCACAAGAACTGCTGCACAAAGACATTCCGGCTCGCTTGGCCTACACAGCATCCGACGGAACGCCGCGCGTGCTCCCGATCAATCACTGGTGGACGGGGTCCGAGTTGGTGATGGCGACGTTCACCGGCGCCGCCAAGGTACGGGCGCTGCGCCGCCACCCTGCGGTGGCGATCACGATCGACACCGCCGATGCGCCGCCACATGTCCTGCTGTTGCGCGGAGACGCGGTGGTCACCGACGTCGACGGCATCGTCGGAGAATACGAGCTGACGATGCGTCGCGGCATGCCCGCCGACGACGCTGACACGTACTTCGACCAATTGCGAGCAGACGGTGCCAGGATGCACCGCATCGCGGTGCGGCCCACCTGGGTGGGCGTTCTCGACTTCGAAACCCGGTTTCCGGGCGCTGCGCCGCCCGCGATCAGCGGCGGCGCCTAGGCCTGCTCGGGATCGGTCTTGTCTGCGTGGCCGAGATCCCACTCCGGCGCCGCGACATTGCGTACCAGCTTCTTCAAGGTGACTATGTCGGGAAAACCTTTGTCGCGCTTGCGCTCCCAGATCAACGTACCGTCGATCTCGATCGAGAAGACACCACCGGTACCTGGCACGAGAGTGACCGAACCCAGCTCGGTGCCGAAGGTGTTGAGCAACTCCGTCGCCATCCATGACGCCCGAAGGACCCAGTTGCACTGAGTGCAGTAGGTGATGGTCACGGCCGCGCTCGATTCAGTCACCGGGTCATTGTTGCAGCCGTGTACTCGGATCCGTTCCGTCGCACTAAGCTCGACGGGTGACTGTCCTGGGACTGATCTTCGCCGGCCTCGCCGCGCTCATCCACGTGTACATCTTCGTTCTCGAATCGGTGCAGTGGACCGCACCAGCTACGAGAAAGACGTTCGGCACCAGTGCCGAGCAAGCCGAGGCGACCAAGGAGATGGCCTACAACCAGGGCTTCTACAATCTCTTCCTCGCGATCGTGACGGTGATCGGCATCGTGCTGATCGCGGTCGACCAGACCGCGGCGGGTGCAGCGCTGGTGTTCGCGGGGGCCGGTTCGATGGTGGCTGCCGGACTCGTACTCATCACGTCCTCGCCCAGCAAAGCTCGGGCGGCGCTGATTCAGCTCGTCCCACCGGCTATCGGTGTCGTCGCGCTGATCTTGGGGCTGTCGCTGTAGGGCAGATCACCGCTCCGAACGGGGCCCGACTAGCCTGAAATGCATGCGTCCGAGCCTGGAATCCTACGAACACCTTGCTGCCGGCAAAGTTCGTGATCTCTATTCGATCGACGACAGCACGATGCTGATGGTGGCCTCGGACCGGATCTCCGCGTTCGATCACATCCTTTCCACACCGATCCCTGACAAGGGTCGGGTGCTGACAGCGATGAGCGTGTACTACTTCGGAGCACTCGGTGTGCCGCATCATCTGGCGGGTGACGAGAACGACCCCCGCATCCCCGCCGATCTCGTGGGGCGTGCCCTGGTGGTCAAGAAGCTCGACATGCTGCCCGTCGAATGTGTGGCACGCGGGTACCTGACCGGTTCGGGGCTGCTCGACTACATCGCCACCGGGTCTGTGTGCGGCATCGAATTGCCGACCGGGCTCGAAGAGTCGAGCAAGTTGCCGGAGCCGATCTTCACCCCGGCCACCAAAGCCGATCTCGGAGCGCACGACGAGAACGTCAGCTTCGAGGCGGTGGTGGCGACGGTCGGCGAAACACTGGCAACCAGGCTTCGTGAGCTGACGCTCGACATCTACTCTCGCGGCTCAGATCTCGCAGCGGCCAGAGGGATCATCCTCGCCGACACCAAGTTCGAATTCGGGCTGGACGAGGCGGGCACCGTGGTCCTCGCCGACGAAGTCCTGACCCCGGACAGCTCGAGGTACTGGGACGCCGACGACTACCGGCCTGGCCTGGTGCAGCCCAGCTTCGACAAGCAGATCGTCCGCAACTGGCTGACGAGTCCGGAGTCGGGCTGGGATCGCGCCGCCGACGGCCCACCGCCACCGCTGCCCGACGACGTCGCGCAACGCACTCGCGATCGATACATCGAAGCGTATGAACGTATTTCAGGCCTGTCATTCGATGACTGGCCGAAGGGAGAACAGTGACAGACACCTCGCAGGCCCCCGGCGCAACGCCGCCTGCCGCGAAGAAGATCCCGTTCGAACGCACCCATCACGGTGAGACGGTGATCGACCACTACGAGTGGTTGCGGGACAAGGAAGACCCCGAGGTCATCGCCTTCCTCGAGCGGCAGAACGACTACACCTCAGCACACACCGCGGACCTCGCCGGGCTGCGTGATGACATCTTCGGTGAGATCAAGAGTCGCACACAGGAAACCGACATGTCGGTGCCCACCCGTCGTGGACAGTTCTGGTACTACGCCCGCACCGAAGAGGGCAAGCAGTACCCGCTGCACGCCCGCTGCCCGATCGCAGGTCCTGATGACTGGACCCCACCGAAGGTAGAGCCGGGGCAGGAGGTGCCCGGCGAGGAAATCCTGCTCGACTCCAATGCAGAGGCCGAGGGGACCGACTTCTTCAGTCTCGGCGCCCTGTCGGTCAGTGAAGACGGCACGCTCCTGGCCTACAGCGTCGATGCGACCGGCAACGAGCGATACACCATGCGGTTCAAGAACCTCGGGACCGGCGAGCTGCTCGCCGACGAGATCGCCGACACCGCGCCGGGCGCCCTCTGGTCGCTGGATGGCAACCACGTGTTCTATCAGACGGTGGACGAGGCGTGGCGTCCCGATACCGTCTGGCGGCACGACCTCGGCGCCGGTACCCCCGACGTCAAGGTCTTCCACGAACCCGACGAGCAGTACTGGGTCGGTATCGGTGGCACCCGCAGCGACAAGTACCTGATGATCTCCCTGGGGTCGAAGATCACCTCCGAGGTCCGGGTGCTGGACGCGGCGAACCCCACCGGTGAGTTCGAGATCGTCTGGCCGCGGGAGGAAGGCGTCGAGTACGGCGTCGAACACGCGGTCATCGACGGCCAAGACCGATTCCTGATCCTGCACAACAAGAACGCCGAGAACTTCGAGCTGCTCGACGCCCCGGTGTCCGACCCCACCGACACGCGCGTGCTCGTCGCGCACGACAGCGCCGTGCGTATCGAGGACGTCGACGCGTTCGCCGATCAACTGGTCCTGAGCTATCGGCGCGAGGCGCTGCCGCGCCTCTCGATCGCCCAGCTCGGCAAGGGTGACGTCGAGTTCGTGGAGGTCTCCTTCGACGAAGAGCTCTACTCCGCCGGCCTGGGCGCCAATCCTGAATGGGCCGCGCCGCGCCTGCGGATCGGCTACACCAGCTTCATCAACCCGACGGAGGTCTTCGACCTCGACGTCGCCACCGACGAGCGGATCCTCCTCAAGCGCCAGGTGGTGCTCGGCGACTACGATCCGGCAGATTATGAGCAGCACCGTGATTGGGCCACCGCCGCCGACGGGACCAAGATCCCGCTGTCGGTGATCCGCAGGCGTGGCGAGTCCTCGGGTCCGGCGCCGACCCTGCTCTACGGTTACGGATCCTACGAGTCGAGCAACGACCCCGGGTTCTCCATCTCCCGGCTGTCCCTGCTCGACCGGGGTGTGGTGTTCGTCATCGCCCACATCCGCGGCGGCGGTGAGATGGGCAGGCACTGGTACGACACCGGCAAGACTCTGACGAAGAAGAACACCTTCACCGACTTCGTCTCCGCGGCCCGGCATCTGATCGATGAGGGGGTCACCGACCCTGAGCATCTGGTGGGCGAGGGCGGCAGTGCCGGCGGACTGCTGATCGGTGCGGTCGCGAACCTGGCGCCCGAGCTGTTCAACGGCATCCTGGCCGTCGTGCCGTTCGTGGACCCGTTGACGTCCATCCTCGATCCCTCGCTGCCCCTCACCGTCATCGAATGGGATGAGTGGGGCAACCCGTTGGCGAACAAGGAAGTCTACGAGTACATGCGGTCGTATTCGCCGTACGAGAACGTCGACGCCAAGGCCTACCCGGAGATCCTGGCGATCACCTCGCTCAACGACACCCGCGTCATGTACACCGAGGCCGCGAAGTGGGTGGCTCGATTGCAGGACAACACCACCGGCGACGCGCCCATCCTTCTGAAGACCGAGATGAAGGCCGGCCACGGTGGAGTCAGCGGTCGGTACAAGCAGTGGGAAGAAGTAGCTTTCGAGTACGCCTGGGTGCTGCGGCAGACCCGCGCCATCTGAACTCGGGCGACAGACAACAGCAGCGCCTGTCCGGTACGAACCGGACAGGCGCTGCTTGTTGTGATGGGGGCTTTTGCTAGTGCATCATCACCGGTGCCACGGGCTTGCCGTCGGCGTCGGTGGTGCTGCGGGCAATCGCTTTCCGCGGCAAGAAGAACGCCGGGATGATGCAGAGTGCGATCAGGACCGTGGTGACGATGAAGGTCTTGCCGAACCCGTCGGCCATCGCGGTCACGTTGTCTGCTCCTCGCAGGTTGTTCACGAGGATCACGGAGATGATGGCGGTGCCCACCGAGCCGGCGGCCTGCTGGACGACGTTCATCAAGGTCGAGCCGTCGGGAACCTGCTTGTCGGACAAGGTGGCGAGCGCGGCCGACATGATCGGCATCATCGTCATACCCATGCCGAGGCCCTGGATGAAGAGCGCGACGCTGAGCAACCAGAAGGACGTGTCCGGTCCGAGGAAGATGAAGAAACTGAGTCCGGCTGCGATCAGCACGATTCCGGCCATCACCAGTTTCCCGGGTCCCTGACGGTCGGTGAGCTTGCCCGACATCGGCATCGTCAGCATTGCGCCGATACCCTGCGGGGCCAGCAGCAGACCGGTCATCAAGGTGGTTTCGCCGCGGACCCCGATGTAGTACTGCGGGAACAACAGCGCCGCACCGAGGAAGGCGATCATGAACAGTGCCATCGTGATCACGGCCATGGAGAGCTTGCTGTTGCGGAACAGCCGCAGGTCGAGCAGCGGGTTCGCGGTCCGCAGGGCGTGGAACACGAAGCCGATCATCAGCAGGAGGCCTATTCCGGCGGTGATGAGGACGGAAGGATCGGTGAAGCTTCCATGTTCGGTGCTCAGCGTGATCCCGTACAGGAACAGCGCGAGGCCCGGCGACAGCAACAGGAGTCCGATGAAGTCGAACTTCGGTCGGGCGGATTCGTTTTCACCGGGCAGGATGATGATCGCGTAGATGAATGCCGCTACGCCGATCGGCACGTTGATCAGGAAGATCCAGTGCCAGCTGACGTACTCGATGAGGGCGCCACCGATGATCGGACCCATGATCGGGCCGAGCAGCATGGGGATACCGAGTACCGCCATGACCGAACCGATCTTGGTCGGGCCTGCCGCCTTGGTCAGGATCATCATGCCGACGGGCATGAGCATGCCGCCACCGAGCCCCTGCAACACGCGGAAGACGGTCAGAGAAGTGATGTCCCAGGCGAGTGCACACAGTACGGAGCCCAGCACGAACAGCACCAGAGATGTCAGGTAGACGTTCTTGGTGCCGAAACGCGCCGCAGCCCAACTGGAGAGGGGGATGACGGCAGCAAGCGCCAGGGTGTAGCCGGTGATCGTCCAGGCGGCACCTGCCTGATCGGTGTCGAAGTCCGCCTGGAAGGTGTTCTGCGCCACCGACACCACCGTGGTGTCGAGGATTGCCATGATCGCGCCGAGCACGACGACGATGGCGATCTTGATCACGGCGGGATCGAGCTTGTCGCTCGCGTCCTTCGTGGTTTCGGGAGATGTCATCAAGCTACTTTCTGAAATCGATTCGAGCGCGTCTAGTGTGCAGCCGGCGATGCCGACTCGAGTTCTTGTGTGAACACAGCGCCTTCGGAACATGCCGGTGTGCTCAGGTAGTCGCCGGCGAGTATCGGCAGGAGTGCATCGCGCAGGTTCATCCGAAGGTCTTCGGGCAGTTTCGCGATCACTTCACGGATCACATCTTCCCGCCGGTTGACGCTGACCGCAACTGCTTTCATGCCGGCCTCGGCGAGGGAAACCCGCTTGATCCGACGGTCGTGGTCGTCCTCGCGTCGCAACACCAGGTCCAGATGAACCAGTTTGTCGACGGCACGGCCGGTTGCGGCGAGCGACAGATGGAGTTCGTCGGCCAGTTCGTTGACCGACAGCGCCCGCCCGTGCCTGCTGAGTATCAGCAGCGCCTTGAAGTGGGTGAAGCCGAGTTCGGTGTCGATGATGTCGTCCATGGCGTCGACATCGATGGCACACGAGAGCCTCAGCAGGAACTCATGAACGGTTTGGTAGGTCTGCTCGACCTCGACATCTGTTGACACTTGGCAACAGTAACGTCAACGCAACTATTGATGACACCGCAAGTAATGTGTTTTCCGTTACATCACCGGGTGGTCGGCGCGATCTCAGTAGCCTGAGGGGATGACCGATACCAAGAACATCCCGCTCCGCACCCTCACGGGAGAATCGACGAGCCTCGCAGCGTTCCCCGGACCCGTACTGGTGGTCAACGTCGCCAGCAAGTGCGGCTTGACACCGCAGTATGCCGGTCTCGAAAAGCTCGCCAAGGACTACCGCGAACGTGGCCTGACCGTCGTGGGGGTGCCGTGTAACCAGTTCATGGGTCAGGAGCCCGGCACCGCCGAGGAGATCGAGACGTTCTGCTCCACCACGTATGGCGTCACCTTTCCGCTGCTGGAGAAGACCGACGTCAACGGCGCCGACCGCCACCCTCTCTACGCCGAGCTGACCCAGGCCGAAGACGCCGAGGGAACAGCGGGCGATGTCCAGTGGAACTTCGAGAAGTTCCTGCTCGACTCCGACGGCGCCGTCGTGGGCCGGTTCCGACCGCGGACCGAACCGGATTCGGCCGAGGTCGTCGGTGCTATCGAGAAAGTGCTCGACTAGCCCAGCGGCCATCGGGAAAGTCTTGGCCGGCCTGCCCAGACTTTCGATGTTGTCCATCTGACGGCAACCGGATGACCACCTGACTTCGCGATACTGGCCCCATGGCAGGACAGGTGATCGTCTCGGTGTCGGGTATTCGTGCAGAAACGTTGCCGCAGGTGCAGGGTTTCGCCGCTCGAATGTCAGAGCGTGAGGTGCCGATCTCGTATCTGGTCGCCCCGCGCCTCAAAGGCGGCTATCGACTTGCCGAGGACGACCGGACGTGCGAATGGTTGCGCGAGCGGCGAGCCGGTGACGACGCAATCGTCCTGCACGGTTACAACCAGGTACCGAGCCGCAAGAGGCGCGCCGAGTTCGCCGAGCTGAACTCCCACGAAGCCGGTCTTCGGCTGCTCGCGGCCGACCGGGTCCTCGAGCACAGCGGTCTGAGGACCCGTATCTTCGCGGCGCCGCGCTGGAACGCATCGCCGGGTGCGCGGGCGGCCATGCCGATCCGCGGGTTCCGGACCAACCTCGGTTCGACGAGTATCGACAATGTGGTCACCGGAACGCAGATGAGGGCTCGCGTGGTGGGTATCGGTGACGGCCTTCCGACCGAACCCTGGTGGTGCCGCCTGCTGGTGGCGAACACCGCGCGCATCGCCCGACGGGGTGGGGTGGTGCGACTGTCTGTGGCAGCGAAACACCTCGAGGAGCCGGTCGCAGGCAAGGCGATACTCGATTGCATCGATCTCGCTCTGCTCCACGGATCCGAACCACAGACCTATCGGAGCCTGACCCTCTCGTCGGTGCGCAAGGCCGCCTGAGGACTCCGCGCGGCGGTACCACCGCTGATAGCCGGTAGAGTGACGGCTGCAAACCCCAGCTGAATGAGGAGCGCCGAAGTGGCTCGAGTGGTAGTGGACGTCATGCCCAAAGCAGAGATCCTGGATCCGCAGGGGCAGGCCATCAGTGGTGCGCTGGGCCGGCTGGGATTCGGGGGCATCGCCGACGTACGTCAGGGCAAGCGCTTCGAACTCGAAGTCGATGACTCGGTCAGCGACGAGGCCCTCGACCGCATCGCGGCCGAGCTCCTCGCGAACACCGTGATCGAGGAGTACTCGGTCACCCGCGTCGAGAGCCCCGCATCGTGAGCAAGGCCCGTATCGGTGTCATCACCTTTCCCGGCACGCTCGACGACGTCGATGCCTCACGGGCCGTCCGGCTCGCGGGGGCCGAAGCGGTAGAGCTCTGGCACGGCGATGGCGACCTCCGAGGTGTCGACGCCGTGGTGGTGCCCGGTGGGTTCTCGTACGGTGATTACCTCCGGGCCGGCGCCATCGCCCGTTTTGCGCCCGTGATGGGTGCGCTTGTCGAAGCCGCGGGCAAAGGGATACCGATCCTCGGTATCTGCAACGGCTTTCAGGTGCTCTGCGAGGCAGGCCTGCTCCCCGGCGCGCTCACCCGCAACGAGGGTCTGCACTTCCTGTGTCGTGATCAGTGGCTACGGGTCGACTCGACCACCTCGGCGTGGAGCAGTCGCTTTGAGCCCGGTGCCGAGATTCTCATCCCCCTGAAGTCAGGCGAAGGTCGCTTCGTCGCCTCCGAAGACGTGCTCGACGAGCTCGAGGGCGAAGGGCGGGTGGTGTTCCGCTACGCAGGCGACAACCCGAACGGGTCGATGCGCTCCATCGCCGGAATCTCCAGCGCCAACGGCAAAGTCGTCGGATTGATGCCACACCCCGAACACGCGACCGAGGCATTGACCGGCCCGAGCGACGACGGCCTCGGCCTGTTCTACTCGGCTCTCGACGCGGTTCTGGCCGCGGCCTGAGTACTTCATGCTGACCACCACGGCCACCGCATCCGGGCTCTGCTCGTTCGTCGACGCCTCGCCGTCGCCCTTCCATGTGTGTGAGACCGTCGCGAAGCTGTTGGAGGCGGCAGGTTTTCGTGAGCTGAGCGAAGGCCACCAGTGGCCGTCGACCCCGGGTCGGCACTACGTGATCCGCGGCGGGTCCATCGTTGCCTGGGACAGTAGCGGGCACGGCCGGAGTTTCCGGATCATCGGGGGCCACACCGACAGCCCCAATCTGCGCGTCAAGCAGCATCCCGAACTGCGCTCGGCGGGACTGTCGATGGTCGGGCTCGAGAAGTACGGCGGCGCGTGGCTCAACTCATGGCTCGACCGCGATCTGGGCATCTCCGGGCGCATCGCCATCCGCGAGCCGGATGGATTGCGCCAGGAGCTGATTCGCGTCGACGAGCCGGTTCTGCGGGTACCGCAGCTCGCGATCCATCTGTCCGAGGACCGCGGTGGCGTCTCCCTCGATCCGCAGCGGCATGTCAACGCCATCTGGGGTGTCGGCGACAAGGGGCCGCGTTTCCTGGAATGGATTGCGTCGCAAGCAAGCGTCTCCGTCGATCAGGTACTCGGTTGGGAGCTGATGACCCACGATCTGGCGCCGAGTCGCGTCGTCGGGGTCGAAGGTGACCTGATCAGCGCGCCGCGGCTTGACAATCAGGGCACGTGCTACGCAGGCACGCGCGCGCTGCTCGACGCAGTCGAGGCGGGACTCGGGCCGGCGATCCCCGTACTGGCGCTGTTCGACCACGAAGAGGTGGGCAGCGGTTCGGATCGCGGCGCCGCCTCCGATCTGCTCGCCACGGTGCTCGAGCGAATCGTGTTGGCAGCTGGTGGAACTCGTGAAGACTACTTCCGCTCGATGTCCATGAGTGCGTGCGCGTCCGGAGACATGGCGCACGCGACCCATCCGAATTACCCCGAGCGGCACGAACCCGCGCACCAGATCGCGATCAACGGTGGCCCGGTGCTCAAGGTGAACCAGAACCTGCGGTACGCCAGCGATGCCGTGGGGGAGGCGTTGTTCGCGGACGCTGCAGACAAGGCCGGCGTTCCGCTGCAGCGCTACGTTCATCGGGCCGATCTGCCGTGCGGTTCCACCATCGGACCCATCACCGCGACCCGCACCGGACTGAGCACGGTCGATGTCGGTGCCCCACAACTCGCGATGCACAGCGCTCGCGAGCTCATGGGCAGCCATGACGTGGGTATGTACTCGGCCTCCCTCGCATCCTTTCTCGCCCCGTAACCGCCGATGATGGGGCCCTTTGGCGGTCCCCACCTGGGGGAATGCTCGCCAAAAGTTGCTCCTATGTCAAGCGGCGGCTTGTTCGGTCGGTGCGGGGTGCGTGTGGGCGTCGGTGGTGAGTCGTTGGTAGACGGTGCGGATGAGTCGTCGTCGCAGGCACCGTAGGGCTGAAGTTTTGGTGTCGTTGGCGGCGAGGCGGTTGCGGTAGTAGGTGTAGCCGTCGGAGTCTTCGAGGCGGATTTGGGTCAGGGCGATGCGGTGCAGTGCGGTATTGAGCTGTCGGTTGCCGTGTCGGGGTAGTCGCACGCGGCCGGCGCTGTTGCCGGACCAGACGGGGATGGGTGCTGTGCCGGCGTAGCTGGCGTAGGCGTCGGCGGAGCGGAAGCGGGAGATGCCGGCGGTTTCGCCGACGATTTTGCCGGCGGTCAGTTCGGCACAGCCGGGCAACTCGAGCAAGGTCGGCACCAGTTGGCGTACTCGCTTGCCGATCTCGGTGGCGAGCTTGTTGATCCGGGCTGTCAGCGAGATGATGTCGTCGAGTTCCGCGCGGGCGATGTCGGCGAGGAGGCTGGTGTGGTTCGCGAGATGGGTGGCGAGTATTTTTTGGTGCTTGTTCATGCTCAGCGACCGGGGTTTGGGAGCGTAGGCGGGATTGATCTCATGGACCCGCCACAGCAGTCGGTTGATTGACGCAGTGCGTTGGGCGACAGCGACTTCCCGGTAGTCGACGAGGAGCCGTAACTCGCGGGATTGGGGGTCGGCGCCAGCGGCGGGCAGGTCCGGTTCGCGTAGTACCGCTCGCGCCACGGCCAGGGCGTCGATGGGATCTGACTTGCCGCGGGTGCGAGCGCTGGAGCGGGCTTGGGCCATCAACTTGGTGGGTACGCGCACCGCGGTCTGGCCGGCGCCGAGCAGGTCGCGCTCGAGGCGGGTCGACATCTGCCGGCAGTCCTCGATACCCCACACCAGATCGCCACCGAACTCGGTGAGTGCCCAGTTGATCGCTGTGTGGTGCCCTTCGGTGGTGGCCGCAGAGGTGAGGTGGCCTAGCTTCTTGCCGACGGAATCGACGGCGACGAATGTGTGAGTGGACTTGTGTACATCGACTCCAACAACAACCATGGTGGTTGCCTCCTGATTCAGAAACAGGGACAGGGACGGTTGGGCCGGCCGGTGGGCAATCCTCAGTTGGGGGCGGTGCCACGCTCCTATCAAGCCACATCGGTCGGTCCATCACACCTGGTGTTGGCACAACTTTTGGAGACCAGACCTCACCCTTTGATGGTGATGCCGGTAGGCCCATCAAGAGCCAAACACCAGGTGATCAGGACCCAACCACCGCCAGAGCGGCAACACAAGAGTCACACTGAGG
>NZ_MJEJ02000046.1 GCF_002095435.2 Williamsia sp. 1138 | reverse complement strand
GTTGCGGAGATCACCGAGCAGTTCAAGGGAGCCACTGCGGCAGTCGTCACGGAATACCGTGGTCTGACCGTCAAGCAGATCTCGGAGCTGCGTCGCTCACTGGGCGAAGGTGCTGTTTACTCCGTCGCCAAGAACACCCTGGTCAAGCGCGCTGCTGCTGATGCGGGCGTGGCCGGTCTGGACGAGCTGTTCACTGGTCCCACCGCGATTGCCTTCATCGAAGGTGAACCCGTCGTGGCGGCCAAGGCGATCAAGAACTTCGCCAAGGACAACAAGGCCCTCATCATCAAGGGCGGATTCATGGACGGCCGCGCGCTGTCCGTGGACGAGGTCAATCAGATCGCTGACCTCGAAACCCGTGAGGTGCTCCTTGCAAAGCTCGCCGGTGCCATGAAGGGCAACTTGGCAAAGGCTGCGGGTCTGTTCAACCAGCCCGCTTCCCAGGTCGCACGTCTTGCGGCCGCACTGCAGGAAAAGAAAGCTGCCTCCGGCGGCGAAGAAGCCGCGGTCGCACCCGCAGAAGCGGCCGAATAAAACCCCCACACCTCCCTGGTCGCGTCACCTTGCGACCGAGGAAAGAACGAAAGGATTGCCCACATGGCAAAGCTCTCCGCTGACGAGCTCATCGATCAGTTCAAGGAATTGACCCTGCTGGAACTCAGCGACTTCGTGAAGAAGTTCGAAGAGGTCTTCGAGGTCACCGCTGCTGCTCCCGTCGCCGTCGCCGCTGCCGGTGCACCGGCCGCTGCTGAAGCTGCTGTCGAGCAGGACGAGTTCGACGTCGTGCTCGAGTCGGCCGGCGACAAGAAGATCCAGGTCATCAAGGTCGTCCGCGAGGTCGTCTCCGGACTGGGTCTGAAGGAAGCCAAGGATCTCGTCGAGTCCGCTCCCAAGGCGATCCTCGAGAAGATCGACAAGGATGCCGCCGAGGCAGCCAAGACCAAGCTCGAAGAGGCCGGCGCCAAGGTTTCGGTCAAGTAAGACCGTTTTCTTCGCTCTACTCTCCACGATGGCCCGCAGCGTTTGCTGCGGGCCATCGTGCTGTCTCGGGGCCTCTATATAGGCGGCCCCGGACGCCGCCCGCACAGGCCCGCTCAGGGGCCCAGTTGCCCCCGGAGGTTACCGGCTAGTAGGTTTTCGTACCGATCAAGATCAGGGCGCGAAAAAAACTTTTGGGCATAACGTAAGTTACTCCCGAGTAACCGCGGATCTGGGTCTACCAGCAACAACCCGTACGGCTCGCCCGACCCAGCACGACCTCGGGAGAACCGTGAACCTGAGAAACGGCGACGGCGCGTATATTCGTCACGCCAAGTGGGTTAGAGTGAGCCGAACCACAGGCTCCGCACGGGGGCGGACTTCGTTTTGGAGGGACATTTCAGTGGGTGTTGAGGTCAGTGTTGAGGGGCTTACGAAGTCGTTCGGGTCGCAGAACATCTGGCGGGATGTCTCGCTGACTCTCCCGATGGGTGAGGTGAGTGTGCTGCTGGGCCCGTCGGGTACGGGTAAGTCGGTGTTCCTCAAGTCGTTGATCGGTTTGCTGCATCCGGAGCAGGGTTCGGTGATCGTCGATGGCACCGATATCACGAAGTGTTCTTCGCGTGAGCTGTATGAGATCCGCAAGCTGTTCGGTGTGCTGTTCCAGGATGGTGCGCTGTTCGGGTCGATGAGTTTGTTCGACAACATCGCTTTCCCGCTTCGTGAGCACACGAAGAAGAAGGAAGACGAGATCCGTCAGATCGTGATGGACAAGATCGAGCTGGTGGGTTTGACCGGTGCGGAGAACAAGCTCCCCGGTGAGATCTCCGGTGGTATGCGCAAGCGCGCCGGCCTGGCCCGCGCTTTGGTGCTCGATCCGCAGATCATCTTGTGCGATGAGCCGGACTCGGGTCTGGATCCGGTGCGTACGGCATACCTGTCGCAGTTGTTGATCGACATCAACGCCCAGATCGATGCCACGATCTTGATCGTGACCCACAATATCCAGGTCGCTCGTACGGTCCCGGACAACATCGGGATGCTGTTCCGTAAGGAACTGGTGATGTTCGGACCGCGTGAGGTGCTGTTGACCTCCGATGAGCCGGTGGTCGAGCAGTTCTTGAACGGTCGTCGTATCGGACCCATCGGTATGTCGGAGGAGAAGGACGACGCGCAGCAGAAGCGTGAGCAGGAGATGGTCGACGCCGGGCACTCCGATGGTGGTACCGCCGAAGATGTCCGCGGCATCGTCCCGCAACTGCAGGCGACGCCGGGTCTGCCCGAGCGTAAGGCTGTCGGTCGTCGTCAGGCCCGTGTGCGGGAGATCCTGCACACCCTGCCCGAGCCCGCGCAGCGTGCGATCGAGGAGAGCTTCGAGGTCGAGGACGCCGCGCAGGAGAATCAGCGCGAGGCCTACCGCAAGACCCAGCAGCAGCCGGTGGGGGTCGGCTCGGGTTCCAATTCCGGATACGAAGAGACTCAGCAGCAGTCTTCCTACCAGGGCTCCGATGCCCAGACCGAACAGTTCCCCGCATATCGCGCCGGTGACAAGGCTCTCTAAATGACAAGTGCCACCACACGTGGCGTCGACAAGGTTTCGAAGGCTGGCTCTGGGGCGTTGTCCCAGACGGGCAACATAGTCCAGCTGTTCGTCGACGTCGCGCGCCAGACCTTTGTGCGTCCATTTCAATGGCGCGAGTTCATCCAGCAGGCATGGTTCATCGCCAGTGTGACGATTCTGCCGACCGCACTGGTCGCGATCCCCTTCGGTGCGATCGTGTCCCTGCAGACCGGTTCGCTGATTCGGCAGCTCGGCGCCGAATCGTTCACCGGTGCGGCGAGCGTCCTGGTGGTGATCCAGCAGGGCGCGCCCCTGGTGACCTCACTACTCGTGGCCGGTGCTGCAGGCTCTGCGGTGACGGCCGACCTCGGGTCCCGAACCATTCGTGAAGAGATCGATGCCATGGAAGTCCTCGGCATCAATCCCGTTCAGCGTCTGGTGGTCCCGCGCGTGCTGGCCATGATCCTGGTGGCCGTTCTTCTCTGTGGTCTGGTCTCGGTGGTCGGCATCGGTGGTGGTTACTTCTTCAACGTGATCGTCCAAGGCGGCACCCCGGGTGCCTATCTGGCTTCGTTCAGCGCGCTGGCGCAGTTGCCAGATCTCTACGTGGCGTTGCTCAAAGCTGCGGTCTTCGGTGTGATCGCCGGGGTCGTGGCGGCGTACAAGGGACTTCACCCCGGTGGTGGACCCAAGGGTGTGGGTGATGCGGTCAACCAGGGCGTCGTCATCACCTTCTTGTTGTTGTTCTTTGCGAACTTGATCATCACTGCGGTCTACTTGCAGATCGTTCCGGCCAAGGGTTCATAGGAGAACAAGGGTGACGATCGCCAAAGGCCGAGGGGACATCGGTTATCGCGCAGGCAAAATCGCGCGTGTCCCGCTACGCGTTCTGGACGGCGCGGGCGACCAGATGTCGTTCTACGGACGCGCCATCGGATGGTCTCCGCGCACCATCCGCCGTTATCCCAAGGAGCTGCTCCGGCTGCTCGCCGAGGTCGCTTTCGGGTCCGGTGGCCTCGCGGTCATCGGCGGCACCATCGGCGTCATGGTCCTGATGTCCGGATTCACGGGTGTCGTGGTCGGACTGCAGGGTGCCAACGCGCTGGACCAGTTGGGTTCGCAGGCGCTGACAGGCTTCCTCGCCGCATACGCCAACACCCGTGAGGTCGCGCCACTCGTCGCCGGCCTCGCGCTCTCGGCAACGGTCGGCTGTGGCTTCACCGCCCAGCTCGGCGCCATGCGCATCTCGGAGGAGATCGATGCGCTCGAGACGATGGCCGTGCCGTCGATCCCGTTCCTCGTGACCACCCGCGTACTCGCCGGCTTCATCGCGGTCATCCCGCTGTACGTGCTCGGTTTGCTGTCGGCCTACTTCGCGTCCCGACTGATAGCCACGCAGTTCACCGGCCAATCCTCCGGTTCCTACGACCACTACTTCAATCTCTTCTTGCCACCTGCAGATGTGCTGTGGTCGTTTGGCAAGGTCATGATCTTTGCGTTCGTGATCATCCTCGTGCACTGCTACTACGGCTACTACGCCACGGGCGGTCCCGCCGGCGTCGGCGTGGCGGTCGGGCACGCCGTTCGCGCAGCTCTGGTGATCATCGCGGTCCTCGACTTCTTCCTCGGTCTGGCCATCTGGGGCACCACGACGTCCGTCAGAGTGGGGGGCTGATCGATGCAGGCACTCAAACGCCGGGCGCTCGGTCTGGTGTTCTTCCTGGTGGTCGCGCTGTTCCTGACGCTGACGATCATGCAGTACAACAAGTCGTTCACGAAGTTCGTCGACGTGAAGCTGCAAACGACCTCCGCGGGCAACGCGCTGCCCAACAATGCCGACGTCAAGGCTCGCGGACTCATCGTCGGTGAGGTGCGCAGCGTGGAGCCGAACCTGGAAGACGGCTCGGTGGTCGTCACCCTGGGTCTGCAGCCGGACAAGGTGGACTTGCTGCCGACCGACACGACGGCCCGCATCCTGCCGAAGACGTTGTTCGGTGAGCGGTACGTGGCATTGCAGATCCCGGACGGCCAAGAGGGCAACAAGGGCGATCACTTGAGCAATGGTTCGACGATCGACGAGGACAAGTCCGGCAACGCCGTCGAACTGCAGGAGCTGTTCGATCAGCTGCTGCCCGTGCTCGATGCGATCCCGCCTGCCGACCTGAACGTGACCCTGTCCGCGCTGTCGAAGGCGCTGGCGGGCAACGGTGAGCGCCTCGGCGCGTCGTTCGAGCAGCTCAACACCGTCTTCAAGGGGATCAACGAGAACATGCCCGAACTCCAGGGCACCCTGCGCGGTCTCGCCAGCTTCTCGCAGACGTATTCCGAAGCGCTGCCCGACCTCATCGACTCGCTCGACACCCTGCGCACCACGACCAACACCCTGGTCGAGCGCCAGGGCGATCTACGCACAGTGATCGCGGCGGTCACCCAGGTGGCGATCGATGGCACCGGGTTCCTCGAGACCAACCGTCGAGACCTGGTCGACCTGGCCATCCAGTCCGAGCCGTTGCTGACGGCACTGGCGAAGCAGTCACCGGCGTTCGGCTGCACGTTCAAGAACTTCGCCGGATTGGTACCCGAGGCCAACGTGATCACCGGCGCCGGGACCGAGAACCCTGGCGTGCGGGTCAACCTGCAGTTCGTCAACCCACGCGGCCGGTACCTGCCCAACCAGGACGAGCCACGGCTGTTCGACGAACGTGGACCGATCTGTTACGCGCAGCCCAGCAACGGCAGGCCTTTCCCGCAGTACCCCGCGGGCTCGGTCAACGACGGCTCGTACCAGCCGCCGTCCCGCAACGCCGGACCCCGTAACGTCCCCACGCTCCCGGAGCCGCAGTACTCGGCGATGCCCGACGGCACCTCCGCACAGGCTCAGGAGCCCGCCACCAACTACAGCGATCCGAGGAACAAGCTGCAGATACAGGCCATCGTCGCCGCCGCGGCGGGTAAGGAGCCGGCAGAAGTGCCCAGCTGGATCGGTTTGATCGCGGCTCCCACCGTGCAGGGACAGCAGGTGAGCATCCGATGAAGAGTTTGGTCGGACCGCTCATCAAGCTGATCATCTTCGCGGTCGTCACGGTGTTCGCCACCGCAGTCCTCGGGTTCGCCGTCGCCAACGGCGGCGCCGGTGGCGGCACGGACTTCAAGGCCGTGTTCACCGACGCCACGCAGGTGGCACCGGGCGACGACGTCCGGATCGCCGGTGTCCGTGTCGGTCAGGTCAGTGGCGTCAAGATCGTCGATCGCGACAAGGCAGAAGTGGCCTTCTCGGTGGACCGCGGTGAACTCCCAGCCGGTGTCCGGATCGCTATCAAACTCCGTAACCTGACCGGTCAGCGCTACCTCTCACTCGAGAAGGGGCCGGGCGACACCGCCGACACCATCGGGGGCGGGACGACGATCGGCCTGTCCCAGACCACCGAGGCGATCAATCTCACCGAACTGTTCAACGGCTTCCGGCCGCTGTTCCAGCAGTTGACCGCGGACGACGTGAACAAGTTGTCGGCCGAGATCATCAAGGTCTTCCAGGGTGAGAGCGGAACCATCTCCGAACTGGTCCGCGACACCGCGAGCCTGACGAACACGATCGCGGACCGCGATCAGGTCATCGGGCAGCTGATCGACAACCTGAACGTCGTCCTGAAGAACCTGAACGAGCACGACGACCAGTTCACCCAGCTGTTGACGAACACCGAGAAGTTCGTGACCGGTCTGGCGAACCAGAAGGAGTCGGTCGGATCGGCCATCACGTCACTGTCCAACCTGACGGCCGTGACCGCCTCGATCCTGCAGCCGACCCGGCCCGCCATCCAGGGATCGATCGCAGCACTGAACGATCTGGGACAGACCGTCGTCGAACGGCAGGACGAGATCAAGCAGACGCTGACCACCCTGCCGATCAAGCTCCAGAAGATCGGTCGTGCAGCGACCTTCGGTTCATGGTTCCAGTTCTATCTCTGTGGTCTGGACGTCACGGCGGGGAACGGTCAGAGCAACCTGCTCACTCAGCCGCTGATCCCACTGCCGGACATCAACCACGTCCTGTACACGAGCGCAGCGACACGCTGCTGGGCGAACGAGGATCCACCGTGACCAACACGACGACCAGGGGGGTGACCGCATGACCGATCGACGAACCATCAAACGCAGTCCTGTCACCATCGGATTCATCGGCATCTTGATCCTGCTGATGTTGTCGACGTCGGCGTTCTTTCTGCAGTCCCTGCCGTTGATCGGCGCGGGCATCATCTACAAGGCCGACTTCTCCGAGGCGGCCGGCCTGCAATCCGGCGCCGAGGTCCGGGTCGCCGGCGTCAAGGTCGGCAACGTTCGCAAAGTCGAGCTGAAGGGCGACCGCGTACGGGTCGACATGCAGGTCGACAAGGCCTGGATCGGCAACCAGACGTCGGCGTCGATCCAGATCAAGACGGTGCTGGGCCAGAAGTACATTGCCCTCGACCCCGCGGGCAATGAACTGGCGGATCCGAAGAAGGTCATCCCGCTCGAACGCACCACGTCGCCCTACGACGTCATCGAGGCGTTCTCCGATGCCGCCGATCAGGTCGAGGAACTCGACACCAATCAGCTGGCAACCAGCATGCGGACGTTGTCGGACGCGTTCTCCGGGACCCCGGCGGATCTCCGGTCGTCACTCGACGGCCTCACCCGCCTCTCGGAGACCATCGCGAGTCGTGACCAGAAGGTGCAGGAACTGCTCGCGGCCACCGCCGACACCTCGAAGCTGCTGGCGGACCGCAACCAGGAGTTCGAACGACTGATCTCCGGTGCGGGCGAGCTGCTCGGGGAATTGAACAATCGGCAGCAGGCGATCTCGGTACTGCTCTCGAGCACCATCACGCTGTCGGACACGTTGACGGGAATCGTCAAGGACAACCAGGAGCAGATCGGTCCCACACTGGAGACCCTGCGCCAGGTGATCGAGATCCTCAACGACCAGAACGAGAATCTCCGCCAATCGCTGACGTACATGGCACCGTTCTATCGCCTGTACGCCAACGTGCTGGGTAGCGGTCGCTGGTTCGATTCCGTGGTGACGAACCTGCTTCCACCGGCACTGCCGCAGCAGAACACGACTCGACTCCCTGTTCAGCAGGAGCAACTGGCGAACGGTGGCGGAACGGTGGCCGGACAATGATGACGTCGGCAAGCAACATGCAGGACACCCGCGGACCGGGCCGGTGGTTCACGCCGCGGCACATCGTGTTCCTGGTGATCGGGCTGATCCTCGCCCTGCTCGTCGCCGGGTCTCTGTGGTGGGTGTTCCAGCGGGTCACCGCCACCAAGATCACGGCGTACTTCCAGAGCAGCGTCGGCATCTACGACGGCAGCGACGTACGGGTTCTCGGCGTGCCGGTGGGCACGGTCAACAAGGTCACCCCCGAGGGTGAGCGTGTGAAGGTCGAGATGACCGTGCAAGGTGACGTCTCGCTGCCGAAGGATGTGGGTGCCGTCCAGGTGACCCCGTCCGTGGTCGCAGACCGCTACGTACAGCTGACCCCGGTCTACGTTCGTGGGCCGAAGGCGCCGCAGGACTTCACACTCCAACTCGACAAGACGATGGTTCCGGTCGAGGTCGACGAGCTCTACGCCTCGGTGCAGAAGTTGTCGGACTCGCTGGGACCGGAGGGCGCCAACAAGAACGGGGCCGTCTCGGAACTGGTGACCACGGGTGCAGAGAACCTGGCCGGCAACGGCGAGGCGCTCAACGAGACGATCAGCGGCCTGTCCAAGGCTGCGAACACCCTGAACGAGTCCCGGGGAAATCTGGTCGACACGATCAAGAACCTCGACAGCTTCGTCGGAATGCTTGCCCGCAACGACGCGCAGGTGCGCCGGTTCAACACACAGATGGCTGATTTCACGACGTTCCTCGCCGGTGAGCGCGACCAACTCGGGACCGCCCTGGACAAGTTGTCGATCGCCCTCGGTGACGTCGCCGGATTCGTCGAGGACAACCGAGAGTCCCTGGGCGCGCGGGTCAACGAGCTCATCCCGACCACCCAGACCCTGGTGGACACGAAGGAATACCAGAAAGAGATCCTGACGTCGCTGCCGTTGGCCCTGTCGAACCTGGTGAACGCGTACAACGCGGAGTCGGGAACCCTCGACCTGCACCTGACGCTGCCGGAACTGCAGGACCTGCTGGGAGCACAGTGTGGGCTGCTCGATCTGGGACAGCTCAAGCCGGGCGATCCTGCGTTCGTGGAGTTCAGCAAGACGCTGCGACCGCTCATCGACCAGTGCACCAACGTTGCCGACCAGATCCAGGACGGCATCAAGACACCGACCCTGAACCTGCCCTTCGGCATCTTCAGTACCGAGAACCAACAGCGCAGTGGCCCCGTCCCGGGGACGGTGCCGGGCACTCCCGATCCAGGACTGGAGGGTGAGAACTGATGAGATCACCCAGACGCGCGACGGTGCGCAAGGCCGGTGCCGCCGCCATGATCGGGGCTGCGGTCATCGCGATCGCCGGTTGCGGGACACAAGGTCTGCAGTCGGTTCCGCTGCCCGGTGGGGTGTCGCTCGGCGACAACCCGCGAACCTACAAGCTGCAGTTCACCGACGTCCTGGATCTGGTTCCGCAGGCGACGGTGAAGTTCAACGGCATCCAGGTCGGACGCGTCACCGAGATCAAGGTCGCGCCGGACCAGTGGACGGCCGAGGTCGCCATCGAGGTACAGAACAGCGTCGACCTGTCCGACAAGGCCATGGCCGAGGTCCAGCAGACCAACCTGCTGGGTGAGAAGTACGTCGCACTCGAAGACCCTGAAAAGAACGCCGACCTGCCGCGCCAGAACCCCGCCCAGGTCATCGGCTGTCCCGAGGTGGGGGCGCCCGACTGCCGGACCCGCACCGCGACCGACGTCGAGCAGGTCCTCGGAGCACTGTCGCTGCTGCTCAACGGCGGCGGCCTCAACCAGCTCAAGCCGATCGTGGACGAGCTGAACGATGCCCTCGAAGGCCGCGAGAGCGAGGTCAAGGGACTGCTCAACGAGACTGCCCGGCTGATCAGCGGTCTCGACGAGCAAAAAGAGAACATCGTCTCCGCACTCGACGGTCTCGACAAGCTGTCGAACCGTGCGCGTAGTCAGACCGACCAGATCAACCGGGTTCTCGACGAGCTGCCGCGAGGTATCGCCGTTCTCGAAGAGCAGCGGCCACAGCTCGTGACCATGCTGCAGCAGGTCGACCGACTCGGTCAGGTGGGCGTGCAGGTGCTCGGAACCGCCCGCGAAGAGATCATCACCGATCTCAAGGCGCTGCGGCCGACTCTGCAGGCACTCGCCGGTGCGGCACCGGATCTGATCACCGCTTCGCCGCTGCTGTTCACCTACCCGTTCCCGGATGCTCTGCTGCCCGGTGTGAAGGGTGACTCGACCAACCTGTTCGCCAATCTCGACCTGCGGTTGCTCAACCAGCTCGAGGCGCTCGGTGTCGGTCAAGGTGAACCGGTGTACAGCCCGCCCAAGACGGGTCCGCTGCCGGTCATCGACCCGAAGAACCCGTACTACAACGGCAACGGACCGCGGCTCGGGTGGCCGACGATCACCCTGCTGCCGTTGCCCAACGCGAGGCCGGGGCCCAACACCCCGCCGTCGGGTGGGCAGTACGCGCTGATGCCCGAAGACCGCGCTGAGCACAGCTTCCTGCAGGCCCCCCTCGCGCTGCTCTCCGGAGCAGTCGGGCAGACCGCGGGGACCCAATCCACGACGACGCAGCCTGGGGGTGCCCCGTGATCTCGAAACTGGTCAAGTGGCAGCTCGTCATCTTCGTGATCGTCGGTGTGGTCGCCATCGTCTATGTCGGTGCCACGTACGCCAAGCTCGATCGTCTCGTCGGTATCGGCTCGTACACGGTGAAGGCCGAGTTCTCCGATTCCGGCGGCATCTTCACCAACGGTGAGGTCACCTATCAGGGTGTGCCGGTCGGCCGCGTCGGTGCGCTCACGCTCTTGCCGGACGGTGTCGAAGTGGCCCTGGTCCTCGACTCCGACGGCCCGAAGATCCCCGACTCGGCGATGGCTGTCGTCGCGAACCGGTCGGCGATCGGCGAGCAATACGTCGATCTGCGCCCGACGAGCAACGAGGGCCCGTACCTGAAGAACAATTCCGTCATCACCAACACCGACACCCCGCCCGCGCTCGACGGGGTTCTCAAGTCGGCGGTCGACTTCACCGACTCGATCCCGGTGGAGGACCTGACCACGGTGGTGACCGAGCTGGGCAATGCGTTCAACGGCAACGCGGACAACCTGCGGTCGCTGATCGACTCGCTGGCCAACCTGTCCCAGGCCGGGGTGGACAACCTGCCCCAGACCATCTCGCTGATCCAGAACAGTGATGTGGTGCTCGGGACGCAGGCCGAACAGTCGGACGAGATCCTCGCGTGGTCGAGCAACCTGCAGTTGATCACCCAGACCCTGCAGGCTTCCGATCCAGCCATCCGGAGGCTGCTCACGACCGGCACGACCAGTGCCACGCAGATCTCCCGGCTGCTGCAGGACAGCGGCGGCGACATCACCACTGTCGTCCGTAACCTCGCCGAAGACGTCCGGACGATCTCGCCCACGTTCTTCGCGGTGAGCCCGTCCCTGGCGCTGCTGTCGGCGCTCTCCAGCGGTAGCTACAGCCCGGCACCGGGCGACGGCACCATTCACTTCGGCATCGTGCTCGAGGTGAACAACCCTCCCGCGTGCACGCTCGGCTACGAGAGCACCGAGGAGATCATCGCCGAGGAGAAGCGGAAGAACCCCGACTTCGACATCAACTACGACGACTTCCCGTTCAACACCGACGCGAAATGTACTGTCGCGCAGGGAAATCCGACCGATGTTCGCGGTGCCGCCCGCTCTGTCTACTCGAATCCGAACATCCCGCAACCGTGGGACGACAACCCGAAGAAGATGCCCGACACCCTCAACCTCAACCCCATTGCGGAACAGATCGCGTTCCTTCTGGGTGTGCGCGACAAGTGATCTGGGTGGCGGCGCAGGCGGCGGGGATCGACCTCTCAGGCGGCGTGTGTACCTTGGGCGGGCGATGACTGACAAACCCAAGCCCGGCCGACAGCGACGTCTCGGTTCGCAACGGCTGTGGTTGCGGATCTCGGCTGCCCTGGCGGTGGTCGGACTCGTAGCCGCAGTGGTGTGCACCGGCGTCTTCGGATACCAGTGGTACGACGCCAAGTTCAACGTCCAGGCCACGCAGCAGGCCCGCGACGACGCCCAGGACGGTGCCGAGCAGGTGATGCTGAACGTCACCAACATCGATCCCGCGAACATGACCGCGTACCGGGAACAGCTCAACTCGTCGCTCGTCGACGAGGCGGCGAATCAGGTGACGCCGGAGACGTTCCAGCAACTGGTCGCCGAAGGTGAGGCGAACGGTGGGGCGTCGGCGAAGCTGACGTCGTCGATCGTCCGTAGCGGGGTCGTGGAGTTCAACAAAGAAGACGAGACGGCGAAGGTGATCGTCTACGTCGAGTCGGTGCGTTCGGTGGCGAATCAAGATCCGGTGACCCTGCAGTCGGGTTTCTCGGTGGGAGTCCGCAAGGTCGACGGCGCATGGAAGGCCTCTGACATCCAGCCTCTCGATGCGTTTGCGCTGCAGGACCCGGCCGGTGCACCCGCGCCCGCCGACCCCTCTGCGGTTCCCGCACCCGCCACCACCGCGCCGGGAGGAAACTGATGACCAACCAGCCACCCCGCAGGCCCGGCAGACCAGCCGGCCCGCGCGGCAAGATCCGTATCGCAGGTAGTGGCCCGGCAAAGGGCAAGGTGCGCGCCGAGGACGAGGCCGCCGAGAGCGCAGCAGTCGAGCCCGTCGTCGAGACCGACCAGGCGGCCGCCGGGGCACCCGACGACGTGGCAACTGACGACCTGGCAACCGACGAGGCGAAAGCGGCAGACGTCGCGGAGCCGTCGACCGCCAGTGCCGACGACACCGTGTCACTCGACAAGGGCGACCGCAAGAGCCGGCCGGTGGCCAAGGGCGCATCGTTGAAGAAGCCCGGCCGCGCCGATGAGAGTGTGGCCGGCACAAAAGGGCGTCCGGCAGCGAAGGCTGCGGCGGCGCCCGGCGCTCGCAGTGGATTCCTGACCTGGCGCAAGGTCGCCGCGGTGGCAACAGTGGCCGTGGTGTTCGCGGTTCTGGCCGTCGTACTCGCGTTCAAGCCGGGTGCGAAGACCGAGTCGAACGACGCCTTTCTCGATGCCGCGGCCACCAGCGAGCTCAAGGCGCAGGCCGGCGAGCGGATGTGCACGGTCCTGGGTGTCGACCCGGTGAAGTTCGACGACTGGGCTGCGCGGGCCAAGGCGGCGCTGACGGGTGAGTACATCAACGAGTTCAACGAGTACCTGCAGGCCAACCGCGATCTGGCCACCCAGACCGGACAGGGCGCGGAGTGCAAGGTCGACCTCATCGGGATCAGCAACATGGACGACACCCGCGCCAACGTGATCGGCACCTTCGTGCTGAGCAACACCCAGCAGGGCGTTGCGGTGCTGGGCACTCCCAATCTCGCGCGTGTGGACGTCGGACTGCAGAAGGTCGACGGGCAATGGCTCATCAGCCGCATCTCTGATTTCTGAGCCCGAGCCCGCAGACTTTTTTTATCGCCCGATCCGCGCGTTCCTCTTGACGCCGGGCCATCTTGGTTGCAGTCTGTTCGCAGTAACCAAAAGGGGTTGTTTACGTGCGCCCTTTTTCTGGTACAGTTGGACGTTGCGCTGGCTGCCTCCTGTCCACCTCACGATTTCACCTTCCGACCACACAAACGTGGTGCCTCGGGTGATCGCCGTTGACCAGGTCGTACAGCAGCGAAACACCACCTAGGCACTACGAGTAATTCGTGTTGGAAGGACATATCTTGGCAGTCTCCCGCCAGTCCACCTCAACCATTCCAGGTGCGCCTCGGCGCGCCTCGTTCGCAAAGCTCAGCGAGCCCCTTGAAGTACCCGGACTGCTTGATGTGCAGCTCGAGTCCTTCGAATGGCTGGTCGGGTCCGCGGAATGGCGTGAGCGCGCTGCATCTCGCGGCGATGCAAACCCTACCGGCGGTCTGGAGGACATCCTCACCGAACTGTCTCCGATCGAAGACTTCTCCGGGTCCATGTCGCTGTCCTTCTCCGACCCTCGGTTCGACGAGGTCAAGGCCTCGGTCGAAGAGTGCAAAGACAAGGACATGACGTACGCGGCTCCGCTGTTCGTCACCGCGGAGTTCATCAACAACAACACCGGCGAGATCAAGTCGCAGACCGTCTTCATGGGCGACTTCCCGATCATGACCGACAAGGGCAGCTTCGTCATCAACGGCACCGAGCGTGTCGTCGTGAGCCAGTTGGTGCGTAGCCCCGGTGTGTACTTCGACGCCAACATCGACAAGACGACCGAGAAGACGCTGCACAGCGTCAAGGTCATCCCGGGCCGTGGCGCCTGGCTCGAGTTCGACGTCGACAAGCGCGACACCGTCGGTGTCCGCATCGACCGCAAGCGTCGCCAGTCGGTGACGGTGCTCCTCAAGGCCCTCGGCTGGACCAAGGAGCAGATCGAAGAGCGCTTCG
The DNA here is from genome assembly GCF_002095435.2 of Williamsia sp. 1138. Classification (GTDB taxonomy): domain Bacteria; phylum Actinomycetota; class Actinomycetes; order Mycobacteriales; family Mycobacteriaceae; genus Williamsia. The sequence goes on along the minus strand of NZ_MJEJ02000046.1, from coordinate 205,308 downwards.
GCTTCTCCGAGATCATGATGTCGACGCTGGAGAAGGACAACACCGCCGGCACCGACGAGGCGCTGCTCGAGGTCTACCGCAAGCTGCGTCCGGGCGAGCCCCCCACGAAGGAGTCCGCGCAGACCCTGCTGGAGAACCTGTTCTTCAAGGAGAAGCGCTACGACCTGGCCAAGGTGGGCCGCTACAAGGTCAACAAGAAGCTCGGCCTCGTCGAGAACCCGATGGCCGGCGCCCCGGTGCTGACCGAAGAGGACATCGTCGCGACGGTCGAGTACCTGGTGCGTCTGCACGAGGCCGATCCCAACATCACCACCACGATGACCGTGCCCGGTGGCGTCGAGGTCCCTGTTGAGGTCGACGACATCGACCACTTCGGCAACCGTCGTCTCCGTACCGTCGGTGAGCTCATCCAGAACCAGATCCGCGTGGGCCTGTCCCGCATGGAGCGCGTCGTTCGCGAACGTATGACGACCCAGGACGTCGAGGCCATCACGCCGCAGACCCTGATCAACATCCGTCCCGTGGTCGCCGCGATCAAGGAGTTCTTCGGAACCTCGCAGCTGTCGCAGTTCATGGACCAGAACAACCCGCTGTCGGGTCTGACCCACAAGCGCCGCCTGTCGGCGCTGGGCCCCGGTGGTCTGTCCCGTGAGCGTGCCGGCCTCGAAGTCCGCGACGTCCACCCGTCGCACTACGGCCGCATGTGCCCGATCGAGACCCCGGAAGGCCCGAACATCGGCCTGATCGGTTCGCTGTCGGTGTACGCGCGGGTCAACCCGTTCGGCTTCATCGAGACCCCGTACCGCAAGGTCGTCGACGGAACCGTCACCGACGAGGTCAACTACCTGACCGCCGACGAGGAAGACCGCTACCTCGTGGCCCAGGCGAACTCGCCGATCGGTGCCGACAACCGGTTCACCGACGATCGCGTCATGGTCCGTAAGAAGGGCTCGGAGATCGAGTACGTCCCGATCACCGATGTCCAGTACATGGACGTCAGCCCGCGCCAGATGGTGTCCGTCGCGACGGCCATGATCCCGTTCCTCGAGCACGACGATGCCAACCGTGCCCTGATGGGCGCGAACATGCAGCGTCAGGCGGTGCCGCTGGTGCGCAGCGAGTCCCCGCTGGTCGGTACCGGCATGGAGCTGCGTGCTGCTGTCGACGCCGGTGACGTGATCATCTCGGCGAAGTCCGGCGTGGTCGAAGAGGTCTCGGCCGACTACATCACCGTGATGGCGGACGACGGCACCCGGGACACGTTCCGGATGCGCAAGTTCGCCCGCTCGAACCAGGGCACGTGTGCCAACCAGCGTCCGATCGTGGACGAGGGTCAGCGCGTGGAAACCGGCCAGGTCCTGGCCGACGGACCCTGCACCGATCAGGGTGAGATGGCCCTCGGAAAGAACCTGCTCGTGGCGATCATGCCGTGGGAAGGCCACAACTACGAGGACGCGATCATCCTGAGCCAGCGTCTGGTCGAAGAGGACGTGCTCACCTCGATTCACATCGAAGAGCACGAAATCGACGCCCGCGACACCAAGCTCGGTGCCGAGGAGATCACCCGGGACATCCCGAACGTCTCCGATGAGGTGCTCGCCGATCTCGACGAGCGCGGCATCATCCGCATCGGTGCCGAGGTTCGTGACGGCGACATCCTGGTCGGAAAGGTCACGCCGAAGGGCGAGACCGAGCTGACCCCGGAAGAGCGTCTGCTGCGCGCCATCTTCGGTGAGAAGGCGCGAGAGGTTCGCGACACCTCGCTGAAGGTTCCGCACGGTGAGACCGGCAAGGTCATCGGCATCCGCGTGTTCTCACGTGATGACGACGACGATCTGCCTCCCGGTGTCAACGAGCTGGTCCGGGTGTACGTGGCCCAGAAGCGCAAGATCCAGGACGGCGACAAGCTCGCCGGCCGCCACGGCAACAAGGGCGTCATCGGCAAGATCCTGCCTGCCGAGGACATGCCCTTCCTGCCCGACGGCACCCCGGTCGACATCATCCTGAACACCCACGGTGTGCCGCGTCGTATGAACATCGGTCAGATCCTGGAGACCCACCTCGGGTGGATCGCCAAGACCGGCTGGAACATCAACGTCGCGGAAGGCACTCCGGAGTGGGCGTCGAAACTGCCCGAGGACATGCTCTCGGCAGAACCCGACACCAACACCGCCACCCCGGTGTTCGACGGCGCCACGGATGCGGAGCTGAACGGCCTGCTGGGCTCGACGCTTCCCAACCGTGACGGTGAAGTGATGGTCAACGCCGACGGCAAGGCGACCTTGTTCGACGGTCGCAGTGGCGAGCCGTTCCCGTACCCGGTCTCGGTCGGCTACATGTACATCATCAAGCTGCACCACTTGGTCGACGACAAGATCCACGCTCGTTCGACCGGGCCGTACTCGATGATCACGCAGCAGCCGCTCGGTGGTAAGGCGCAGTTCGGTGGACAGCGTTTCGGCGAGATGGAGTGCTGGGCCATGCAGGCCTACGGTGCGGCGTACACGCTGCAGGAGCTGCTCACCATCAAGTCGGACGACGTCGTCGGTCGCGTGAAGGTGTACGAGGCCATCGTCAAGGGCGAGAACATCCCGGAACCGGGTATCCCCGAGTCGTTCAAGGTGCTGCTGAAGGAACTTCAGTCGCTGTGCCTGAACGTCGAGGTACTCAGCTCCGATGGTGCCGCCATCGAGATGCGTGATGGCGACGACGAGGACCTGGAGCGGGCTGCGGCCAACCTGGGTATCAACCTGTCGCGCAACGAGTCGGCCACCGTCGATGACCTGGCCAACTGATCACTCTCCGCTTTTCCTGACTGAGCTACTGAAAGGTAAATAGTGCTCGACGTCAACTTTTTCGATGAACTGAAGATTGGCCTGGCCACCGCCGACGACATCCATAACTGGAGCTTCGGCGAGGTGAAGAAGCCGGAGACGATCAACTACCGCACGCTCAAGCCAGAGAAGGACGGCTTGTTCTGCGAGAAGATCTTCGGTCCCACCCGGGACTGGGAGTGCTACTGCGGCAAGTACAAGCGTGTCCGCTTCAAGGGCATCATCTGCGAGCGCTGCGGCGTCGAGGTCACTCGCGCCAAGGTGCGTCGTGAGCGGATGGGCCACATCGAGCTGGCCGCTCCCGTCACCCACATCTGGTACTTCAAGGGTGTGCCGAGCCGGTTGGGTTACCTGCTCGACCTGGCGCCGAAGGATCTCGAGAAGATCATCTACTTCGCCGCCTATGTGATCACCGCTGTCGACGACGAACTGCGTCACAACGAGAAGTCCACTCTCGAAGCCGAGATGGAGGTCGAGAAGAAGGGTGTCGCTGACACCCGCGACGCCGACCTCGAAGAGCGCGCGAAGAAGCTCGAAGAGGACTTGGCAGAGCTGGAGCGCGAAGGCGCCAAGGCCGATGCCCGCCGCAAGGTCAAGGATGCCGGCGAGCGCGAGATGCGCCGTATCCGCGACACCGCGCAGCGCGCCCTCGACGATCTCGAAGAGATCTGGGACAAGTTCGTGAAACTTGCTCCCAAGCAGATGATCATCGACGAGAAGCTGTACCGCGAGATCCAGGATCGTTACGGCGAGTACTTCACCGGAGCGATGGGTGCCGAGGCCATCAAGCGTCTGCTCGAGGACTTCGACATCGCGGCCGAGGCCGAGATCCTGCGCGACACCATTCGCAACGGCAAGGGGCAGAAGAAGCTCCGTGCGCTCAAGCGTCTGAAGGTCGTCGCAGCGTTCCACCAGTCGGGTAACTCCCCGCTGGGCATGGTCCTCGACGCCGTGCCGGTGATCCCGCCGGAGCTGCGCCCGATGGTCCAGCTCGACGGTGGCCGTTTCGCGACGTCCGACCTGAACGACCTGTACCGCCGCGTGATCAACCGCAACAACCGCCTCAAGCGACTGATCGACCTCGGTGCTCCCGAGATCATCGTCAACAACGAGAAGCGGATGCTGCAGGAGTCCGTCGACGCACTGTTCGACAACGGCCGTCGTGGTCGTCCGGTCACCGGACCGGGTAACCGCCCGCTGAAGTCGTTGAGCGATCTGCTCAAGGGCAAGCAGGGTCGTTTCCGTCAGAACCTGCTCGGCAAGCGCGTCGACTACTCGGGCCGTTCGGTCATCGTCGTCGGCCCGCAGCTCAAGCTGCATCAGTGTGGTCTTCCCAAGCTGATGGCTCTCGAGCTGTTCAAGCCGTTCGTGATGAAGCGTCTGGTCGACCTGAACCAGGCACAGAACATCAAGTCCGCCAAGCGGATGGTGGAGCGTCAGCGCCCCGCCGTGTGGGATGTGCTCGAAGAGGTCATCGCCGAACATCCGGTGCTGCTCAACCGTGCTCCGACCCTGCACCGTCTGGGTATCCAGGCGTTCGAACCGCAGCTCGTCGAGGGCAAGGCCATCCAGCTCCACCCGCTTGTGTGTGAGGCGTTCAACGCCGACTTCGACGGTGACCAGATGGCAGTGCACCTGCCGCTGAGCGCCGAGGCACAGGCCGAGGCCCGCATCCTGATGCTGTCCTCGAACAACATCCTGTCGCCTGCGTCGGGTCGTCCGCTGGCCATGCCGCGTCTGGACATGGTGACCGGTCTGTTCCACCTGACCACGTTGAAGAACGACGCGATCGGTGCGTACACCGCTTCGTCGAACGACGACATCGAGCGCGGTGTGTACTCCACTCCGTCCGAGGCCCAGATGGCCGTGGACCGTGGGTTGCTCAGTGTGCAGGCTCCGATCAAGGTTCGGCTGACGCACCAGCGTCCGACGCGCGAGATCGAGCGGGCTCAGTACCCGGAGGGCTGGAAGTTCGGCACCCCGTGGACCATCGAGACCACTCTCGGTCGCGTGCTGTTCAACGAGCTCCTGCCGAACGACTACCCGTTCGTCAACGAGCAGATGCCGAAGAAGCGTCAGGCCACGATCATCAACGACATGGCCGAGCGCTACCCGATGATCGTCGTCGCGCAGACAGTCGACAAGCTCAAGGACGCCGGCTTCTACTGGGCCACCCGTTCGGGTGTCACCATCGCCATGTCCGACGTGCTCGTCTCGCCGGACAAGGCAGCGATCCTCGACAAGTACGAGGAGCGGGCCGACGGCCTGGAGCGCAAGTTCCAGCGTGGTGCCCTCACCGGCGCAGAGCGTCGGGATGCCTTGGTGGAGATCTGGAAGCAGGCAACCGAAGAGGTTGGCGCCGACATGGAGCGTCACTACCCCGACGACAACCCGATCCCGATGATCGTGCAGTCCGGTGCCGCGGGCAACATGACCCAGATCCGCTCGCTCGCGGGCATGAAGGGCCTGGTGACCAACCCGAAGGGTGAGTTCATCCCGCGCCCGATCAAGTCCTCGTTCCGTGAGGGTCTGACCGTTGCCGAGTACTTCATCAACACGCACGGCGCCCGTAAGGGTCTGGCCGACACCGCGCTTCGTACCGCCGACTCGGGTTACCTGACCCGTCGTCTGGTGGACGTATCGCAGGACGTCATCGTGCGTGAGACCGACTGTGGCACCGAGCGTGGTATCAACACGATCATCGCCGAGAAGCAGTCCGATGGATCGCTCATCCGTGACGCCCACGTCGAAACGTCCACGTACGCACGTACGTTGGCGACCGACGCGGTCGACGCGAACGGCAAGGTCATCATCGAGCGCGGATTCGATCTCGGTGATCCCGCGATCGAGGCTCTGCTCGAGGCCGGCATCTCGCAGGTCAAGGTCCGTTCGGTCCTGACCTGCAGCACCGGCACCGGCGTCTGCGCCACCTGCTACGGCCGCTCGATGGCGACCGGCAAGCTCGTCGACATCGGTGAGGCCGTCGGTATCGTCGCGGCTCAGTCGATCGGTGAGCCCGGTACCCAGCTGACCATGCGTACCTTCCACCAGGGTGGCGTCGGCGACGACATCACCGGTGGTCTGCCGCGTGTGCAGGAACTGTTCGAGGCTCGTGTCCCCAAGGGCAAGGCCCCGATCGCCGAGGTCTCCGGACGCATCCGTCTCGAAGACGACGATCGCTTCTACAAGATGACCATCACACCCGATGATGGCTCGGAAGAGGTTGTCTACGACAAGATCTCGAAGCGTCAGCGTCTGCGTGTCTTCAAGCACGACGACGGCAGCGAGCGTCTGCTCGCCGACGGCGACCACATCGAGGTCGGTCAGCAGCTCATGGAAGGTGCTGCCGATCCGCACGAGGTGCTGCGCATCATGGGGCCGCGTCAGGTGCAGGTGCACCTGGTCGGCGAGGTCCAGGAGGTCTACCGGAGCCAGGGTGTGTCGATCCACGACAAGCACATCGAGACGATCGTTCGTCAGATGCTGCGTCGCGTGACGATCATCGACTCCGGTGCCACCGAGTTCCTGCCCGGTTCGCTCACCGAGCGTGCCGAGTTCGAAGCGGCCAACCGTCGCGTCGTGGCCGAAGGTGGCGAGCCCGCCGCCGGACGTCCGGTGCTCATGGGTATCACCAAGGCATCGCTGGCGACCGAGTCCTGGTTGTCTGCGGCGTCGTTCCAGGAGACCACTCGCGTGCTCACCGATGCGGCCATCAACAGCCGTAGCGACAAGCTCGTCGGCCTCAAGGAGAACGTGATCATCGGTAAGCTCATCCCGGCCGGAACCGGTATCAACCGGTACCGGAACATCCAGGTGCAGCCGACCGAAGAAGCCCGCGCAGCCGCGTACGCGGTGCCGTCCTACGACGACACCTACTACAGCCCGGACGGCACCTTCGGTGCCCCGTCGGGTGCGGCTGTCCCGCTGGACGATTACGGATTCAGCAGCGACTACCGCTAGGTAAACGCATCAAAAGCGGGCGTCCCCTTTCGAGGGGGCGCCCGCTTTTGCGTCACGCACAGGCCAAATTCGCGCCACCTGCCGACGTACGCGCCAGTTGTACCTGGCGCGTACGCACGTAGGTGGCGCGAATTTGGATCAGGCGGTGGCCATCAAGCCGTGAGTCGTCAGGGCCTGGACCAGTATTCGGCGGAATCGGGCGGGGTGTTCGAGGTCTTTCCAGTTCCAGCGGACGACGAAGACCCCGATGCGACGCAGGTTCTGCTCGCGCCATTTCTCGCGCTCATACGCCTGCTCGGTGGTCTCACCGGGACGAAGGTAGCGAATGTATTTCGCATAGCCGTCGAACTCCCCGGCCACGAGACCTTCCCAGTCGAAGTCGGTGCGGGCCACGAAGGCTCCGTCGGCGTCGAGAAACCGATTTTGCAGACGTGGGAGTGGGATGTCGCCGAAGCTCAGCATCATCGCGCGGGAGAGGGATTCGCCGATGCTCTCAGACTTCCCGTCGGCCACTGCAAGTGCTGCCCGGGCGATGGAGACACCGGTCCTGCCGACGCTGCCGCGCAAGGCGTTCTCCAGTTCGAATCGCGGGACCCCCTCGAAGAGTGCTCCGTCGAGCACACACACCGCTTGGTAGAACGTTCCTGAACGAGCGATGTCGATCGCCGTCCGAGCCCGTGATGTCACGAGATACTCGCCGACCATCACCACCTCGTCTGAATTCCAGGTGGATCCGTGAATCACGCACCCTCGGCCTTTGCGGTGTCCTCCTCCGATGCGGTTCGCCGTGAAATGAACTCGGGCGAGGTCGCCGTTGAGCATCGGCAGTCCGTGCACGACGGCAGCGGACCAGTGACTGATCGCCTTGCCCGGCTCGCCGCTGTCGGCGGCCGCGAGGACCTTCCGCCGATAGAGTTCCCGTTCTCGGTCGAATCGATCGAGTTCGATCAGGTCTGAGGTGAATGTGTAGAAGCCGCGATGGATCCGGGTCAACTGACCCGTCTTGACGCGAGTGGCCAGCCGGCGGTCGAGTTCGCCGACTTGCACTGCGTCGCGGCGACGGATGACTCGGGAATTGTCTGTATTGGGTTCATTCATGAACCGACTGTCGGAATCGGCACCGACAGAGCTCGCGCGATTTGGTCCTTCGACGGCGGGCCTGTGGACACCCGACCGGTCTGTGGACAGAAATTCGCGCCACCTCCACGCGTTCGCGCCGGTTGCAACTGGCGCGTACGCACGCAGATGGCGCGAATTTGAGGGGTGGGGGAGGTCAGGCGTTGCGGTAGGGCATGTATTGCACGGCCCACTGATTGCCGTCGGGATCGGAGAAGCCGACGAAGTGGCCCCAGGGCTGGATGTCGATCTCGCCTGGGTCGATGCCGACGGACTGCAGGTGGTCGTGGGCCTCCTGGATGTCGGAGACAACTACTTGCAGGCCTTTGACCGAGCCGGGCTCGGCGTCGGTGAGGCCTTTGCCGAAGGCGATGGAGCAGGCCGATCCGGGTGGCGTCATCTGGACGAAGCGGACCTCGTCGGAGACCACGTGGTCGTGGTCGACGTTGAAGCCGACCTTCTTGTAGAAGTCCCGTGCGCGGTCGACGTCGGTGACGGGAAGGATGACGAGTTCGAGTGTCCAGTTCATGATTTCCTCCAGTGCGTGCGGTGATTTCTTGTTTTGCTGCTGAGAACATCATCGCAACGATTGAGGACAGTTTCGGTCCTCAATGTTCGCTGGGGTTCAATTGGGGTACGCGAGGCGCATGAACAGCACAGAGCTACTGATCATCGGCAGCGGGCCCGGCGCAGTGTCGGCGGCGGAAAGCTATCGCGACAACGGCGGCAGCGGTCGAGTGCTGATCGTGACGACTGATCCCGATCTGCCGTACTTTCGGCCGCCCCTGAGCAAGGACTACCTGCAGGGGGACAGCGGCCCCGACGACATCGCGTTGCATCCACGGGAGTGGTACAGCGAGCACAACGTCGAAGTCCGCACCGACACCACGGTTGTCGAACTCGACACCACCACCAAGAACGCGAAGCTCTCGACCAGCGAGACCATCGAATTCGGCACCGCGATCATCGCAACGGGGGCCCAACCGGTGCCGATTCCGGTGCCCGGCGGCGAACACGCACTGTTACTGCGATCCTTCCGTGAGGCCGCCGACCTGCGTGATGCCGCCGAGCAGACTGCTTCGGCGGTGGTCATCGGCGCAGGGTTCATCGGTTGTGAGGCCGCCGCGTCGCTCGCTGCGCGCGGGGTGACCACGACCCTCGTCGCGCCGGACGATGTCCCGCAGGAACGCCGTCTCGGTCCGGATGCCGGCGCCAGAATCCGGGCGATGCTCGACGACTCCCACGTGCGCTACGTCGGCGGTCCCAACGTCGTCAAGATCGAACCGGGGGCGGTGACCCTGGACGACGGCGTCCGTATCAATGCCGACCTCATCCTCGCGGCGACCGGCATCTCGCCGTGCGCGGAGCTTGCGGAATCGGCGGGCCTGACGGTCGACGAGGGCCGGATCGTCGTCGACGAACGTATGCGCACCAGCGCGGCCGGTGTACTTGCCGTCGGAGACGTCTCGACTGCGCACAACACTGCCGCCGGACGCCAGGTCGCGACCGAACATTGGCAGGATGCCGTGGACCAGGGAGAGGTGGCCGGCGCGACGGCAGCCGGGGTCGAGAAATCGTGGGATGCGGTACCGGGATTCTGGACCACCATCGGCAATCACACCCTCAAGTACGCGGCATGGGGCGACGGTTATGACTCCGCACATCTCGTCGAACGCAACGGTGGTTTTCCGGAAGGTGGCTTCACCGTCTGGTACGAGCGCGGCGGCGTGACCGTAGGCGGGCTCACCTACAACAGTGACGACGACTACGAGCTGGCGGAAAAGCTGGTTGCCGATCACAAACCACCGCCGGTATGACGGCATTGGGTGCAGATTATTTGCGCTATGCCAACATGATTCGCAAGTTCGACTCAATTCGCCGATTCACCTGACGTAGCGACGCCGGCGGGGTTGTAATCCGACCCATGGCCTTCGACACAGTGATCCGCCGAGGCCGGTGGTTCGACGGCACCGGCGCGGCATCGGCTGTCCGCGACATCGGTATCCGCGATGGTCGCATCGCGCTGATCTCCGCCGAGCCGATCGACGCCGACGGTTGTGCCGACATCATCGATGCAGCGGGGCTGTGGGTGCTGCCGGGCATGGTCGACATCCACACCCACTACGACGTCGAGGTGCTCGGCGGTCCTGGTCTGAGCGAGTCGCTGCGGCACGGCGTGACCACAGTGCTGCTCGGTTCGTGCTCGTTGTCGACCATCCACGTCGACGCCGAGGTGGCAGGGGATCTCTTCGGGCGCGTGGAAGCGATCCCGCGCAGCCATGTCATCTCCAACATCGAGCGGCACCGGACGTGGCGCAACGCCCGCGAATACGTCGACGCGCTCTCCTCGCTGGCTCTCGGCCCGAACGTCGCAGCCTTCATCGGGCACTCCGACATCCGGGCGGCAGCAATGGGCCTCGACCGGGCGACCCGAGGCGACGTGGTTCCCACGGCAACCGAACAGGTCCGGATGGAGCGCATGCTCATCAAGGCCCTGGATGCGGGTTTCGTCGGGTTGTCGTCGCAGCAACTGCTCTTCGACAAACTCGACGGCGTCGTCTGCCGGTCCCGGACTCTGCCGTCCACGTATGCGAAACGGCGAGAGTTACGCCGGCTCAATGCGATCTTGCGGGGGCGCAAGCGGGTGCTGCAGTCAGGGCCTGACATCTCACGCCCGCTCAACGTGCTGTCGCAGCTGTTCACATCGCTGGGCATCGGACGGCCGCAACTGAAGACGAGCCTGCTGTCCGCGGCCGACATCAAAGCCCGACCCGAGGTCGTCCATGCGATGGGCCCGATGGCCAGGCTGATCAACAGGCTCGGTGGCGATTTCCGGTGGCAGCACCTGCCGGTGCCGTTCGAGGTCTACGCCGACGGCATGGAACTGGCCGTGTTCGAGGAGTTCGGCTCCGGCGCGGCGGCGTTGCATCTGCAAGACGAGATCGATCGCAACGAGCTGATGCGCGACGAGGGCTACCGCCGCCGCTTTCGCAAGGACTACGACAAGAAGTACGGACCGCGGGTCTGGCACCGGGACTTCTTCGACGCAGAGATCGTCGAATGCCCGGACGCCGCCGTGGTCGGCAAGACCTTCGGCGACGTCGGACTCGACCGCGGTGGCCTGCATCCGGTGGACGCGTATCTCGACCTCCTGCTCGAGCACGGACCCAAGATCCGCTGGCGCACCACCATCTCCAACCACCGGCCCGAGCTGCTCAAGAAGCTCGCCAGGGATCCCGGGATCCAGATCGGCTTCTCTGACGCCGGCGCGCACCTACGGAGTATGGCGTTCTACAACTTCGGGCTGCGGCTGCTCCGGCACGTGCACACCGCGGCCCGCGCCGGTGAGCCGTTCATGTCCGTCGAACACGCCGTCCACCGGCTGACCGGAGAACTCGGTGACTGGTACGGCATCGACGCCGGGCACCTGCGCGTCGGCGACCGTGCTGACCTGTTCGTGCTCGACCCCGAGCATCTCGACGGCTCCCTCGAGGACTATCACGAGGCGGAGGTCGAGCAGTTCGGCGGACTCTCGCGCATGGTGAACCGCAACGAACGCACGGTACGCACCGTCATGGTGGGCGGTGAGACGGTGTTCACCGACGGCCGCCCGGCGGATGTGCTGGGCCACAAACGCATCGGACGCTTCCTTCCCGCACACGCGAACGAAAAGAGGTACGAGCGTGTCAGCTGACAACAAGTCCGTAGTGCTGGGTCTCTGGGCCGCGCTGAGCAAGCGAGACTGGGAGGGGGTCAAAGGATTTGTGTCCGACGATTGCATCTATATCGACATGCCGGTCGGTCCCGGACTCGCCGCCCGAGGTCCCGATGACATCGTCAAGCGATTGAAGGTCGGGCTGGAGAGCCTCGCCGACTACATCAACCACGATGGCCTGCTGATCTCCGACGGCGCGGACGTGATGTACGAGCACAGCGAGACGTGGACCTGGGCGACCGGCGAGACCGCGACCCTGGCCTTCGTAACCGTGCACAAAGTGGTCGACGGCAAGATCACCCTCTGGAAGGACTACTGGGACTTCGGTGGCCTGGCGAACACGGCCCCATCGGACTGGATGGATACGCTGGCCGCCGCCGACACGTCGTGGATCTACGACGCCACCGGCCAGATCTGATCTCAGTAGTAGACGGGTCCGACGACTCCGCCACCGACGGCTATCGCGTCGCCGGTGATCCCGATACTGCGCGGTGAGGCGAGGAACGCGACGACGTCAGCGACCTCGGAGGCATCGACGATCCGGCGGATCGAGTTGGTGGCCAGCTCTTCTTCGAGGTCGGCGACGGGAACACCGGTCTCGGCGGACTTCTCTGCCAGTTGCTGATCGAGTCGTGCCGTGCGGGTACGGCCCGGGTGTACGACGGTGACGTTGATGCCGTGTGGGCCGAGTTCATCGGCCAAGTTTTTGGTGAGCGCCGACACGCTGACGTTGCGGATGGTCTGGGCGATCGAATTGGCCTGTCGGGCACCGAGTCCGCTGATGTTTATGATGCGTCCCCAGCCCTGGTCGATGAGGTGGGGCGCCACTGCCCGAGCCGTTCGCAGGTAACCGAGCACCTTGATCTCGACCTCACGCCGGACGACGTCGTCGGTGGTGGCCGCGAAATCGGTCGGCTTGCCGGCACTCCATGGTGTCGCGGCCGAGTTCACCAGGATGTCGACCCCACCCAACTCTGCGACCGCGCGGTCCACCAGGGCCTGCACGGACGCGTCGTCGCCGGTATCGACCGGGATGCCCACGACCTTGCGGCCCGACTTCTCGGCGATGTCGGCGGCCGCCGTGTTCAGCGCCTCGACCCCGCGCGCCGCGATGACGACGTCAGACCCTTCGGCGGCCAGTGCGGTGGCGATCGCCAGTCCGATGCCCTTGCTGCCACCGGTGACGATCGCCCGCTTACCGGTCAGACCCAGATCCATGTGCCTTCTCCCTGCTCGAGGCGAACGTGTCGCGTGTGTACTCCGGAACATACTTGCCCAGCATCAGTGCGCCCCCGGCGGAGAGACCCGACGCCGTGAACGCTGCGATCGACAGTGGGAAGAGCGCAGCCGCAGCTGCAACCGCCAGTGGCCCTGCGAAGAATCCTGCATCGTGGGTCAGTCGCCAGGCGGCCAAGAACTCGGCGCGACCGGTCTGCGGGGCCACGTCGGCGCCGATGGTCATGATCACCCCGTTGCCGAAACCGTTCCCGATGCCCATCACGACGGCTACTGCCGCAAAGCCGGCCACCGCAGTGGTGAAGGGCAGCGCCACGTACGACACTGCCAGGACCAGGATCGAGGGAACTGCCACGAAGGTGCGTCCGAAGCGATCCATCAGGTGTCCGGCAGGGTAGGCGCAGATCACGTCGGCCGCGGCACCGACGCCGAACAGCAGGCTGGCCACAGCGGGGGAGAGGCCGATGTGGTGGGCCCACAACGGCAATATCGCATCACGCGAGCTGCGGGCGACACCGAGCAGCAGTGATCCGGCACCGAGGGTCGACAGCAACCGGCCGTGCTCGGCAAACACCCCGCGGAGGCTGACCGGTGAGTGCACCGCGCCTGCACCTGGTGGATCCGCCAGCCGTGCCATCATGAGACCGGCGACGATGATCGCCACCAGCTGCACGACGAACCCACCCCGTGCCCCCATCAGCACGATCGCGCCCGCACCGATGAACGGGCCGGCGAAGAAGCCGAATCGCATGGCTCCGCCGAACAGCGACATCGCCCGCGCCCGCCATTCGAACGGCACCGCCAGCGACAGGTAGTTCTGCCGCGCCAGGCCCCACACGGCGTTGGCCAGGCCCACCAGCAGAATTCCCAGGGCCAGCAACCACACCGCCTGCGCCAGTAAGCAGGTCAGTGCACCCACTGCCGCCACCGAACTCGCGAGGATGATCGAACGGCGTTCACCGATGCGCGCGACTATCTGGCCGGAGCAGGTGTCGCCGATCACCTGTCCGAGTCCGACCAGCGCCACCGCGAGGCCGGCAATCGCCACGCCGGCACCGAGGTCGAGGGCGGCCAGCACCATCACCGGTGCGGCCGCCCCCTGCCCGATGCCGTATGCCGCAGCCGGGAGGTAGACGGTTCCTGCCAGCGACCGTAGTGGACGCTGAGCGTCCAGGGTCGCCGTCATACCGCGGTGGCTGCTTGCTCCCGTGACTCGGCGGCGGTGGGTACGTCCAGGCCATAGTGGCCCCGCAGGGTCGACTCCGTGTAGTCCGTGCGAAATCGGCCGCGCGCCTGCAGGATCGGAACGACCTGGTCGACGAAGTCGTCGAGACCACCCGGCAGGTAGGGCGGCATGATGTTGAAGCCGTCAGCCGCATCGGCGTCGACCCAGGCGATCAGGTCGTCGGCGATCTGCTCGGGGGTGCCTGCGATGCTGCGGTGGCCCCGACCGCCACCGAGTTCGCCGATCAGCTCCCGAATCGTCAAGTCACCCTTCGCGGCGAGCTGCCGGACAAGCGTCGACCGGCTCTTGTGTCCTTCGATCTCCGATTCCGGTGGGAGCTCGGGGAGCCGGGCGTCCAGGGACAGTCCCGTGAGGTCGACGTTGAAGAATGCCGACAGCTGCCCGAGCGCGTAGTCGGGAGAGATGAGGTCGGTGAACTCGCGTTCGAGGGCTTTGGCCTCCGCCTCGGTAGCGCCGATGAAGGGGACTATGCCCGGAAGGATCTGCAGATCGGAGTACGTGCGGCCGTACTTCGGCAACCGGCTCTTGAGGTCCTGGTAGAAGCTTCGGCCCTCGGCGATGGTGCGCTGCGCGGTGAAGACCACCTCGGCGTAGTGCGCCGCGAGTTCCTTGCCGTCTTCCGAAGACCCGGCCTGCACCAGTACCGGCCTGCCCTGCGGGGATCGCGGTGAGTTCAACGGACCGCGAACCGAGAAGTGCTCTCCCACGTGGTCGATGGTCCGGACCCGATCCGGATCGGCGAAGACTGCGCCCTCCACATCGAGCACCACGGCGTCCTGATCCCAGCTGTCCCACAGTTTCGTCACGACGTCGACGAACTCCTGGGCCCGGCGGTACCTGCCCGCGTGCTCGGGGATGGAGTCAAGGCCGAAGTTGAGGGCCTCCTGGCTGTTGCCCGATGTGACGATGTTCCAGCCGGCCCGGCCGCCACTGATGTGTTCGAGCGAGGCGAAGGCGCGAGCCAAGGTGTACGGGTGGTTGTAACCCGTTGAGGCGGTGGCGATCAGACCGACCTTGCTGGTCCCGCCGGCAATGGCCGACAGCAGGGTGATCGGTTCGAAGATGGCCTGGGTGTTGCGCCGGATGTTCGGGCCGATCGCCAGACCGTCGGCGAAGAAGATCGAGTCGAGCTTGCCGCGCTCGGCGATCTGACCGAGCCGGACGAAGTGATCGACGTCGAGGACGTGGTGTTCGGCGGTGCGTGGATGGCGCCAGGCGGCCTCGTGGTGGCCGACGCCCATGACAAAAGCATTGAGGTGCAACGTGCGTGACATGTGATTCCTAGGGTCGAGAGGTGGTGGGGTGGGACGTCATTCGTTCGAGGGGGTGCGCCACCGTGAGAACCGGCGTTCGATGATCACCAGTACGAAGTTGAATACGAGTCCGACCAGCGCGATGGTCAAGATCCCGGCGTACATCTGCGGGATCTGGAAATTGAGCTGGCTGGCCATGATCAGGTAGCCCAGTCCTGAACGCGCACCCACCATTTCGGCGGCGATGAGAACGAGGATCGAGGCGGCAGCAGACAGACGGATGCCGGTGAAGATGGTCGGTAGTGCGGCAGGCAGGATCACCTTCTGAAAGAGCCGGAAGGACGAGAGGCCCAGTGAACGGGCGGACTTGATCAAAAGGGGATCGACGGTGCGCACGCCCGAGATGGTGTTGAGCAAGATGGGGAACATGCAGGCGTAGATGACGAGCGCCACCTTGGACGTCTCGCCGATACCCAGGATCAGGACGAAGACCGGCAGCAGGGCCAGGGCGGCGGTGTTGCGGAACAACTCGAGGACCGGGTTGAGCAGCTGCGCGACGGGGCGGTACCAGCCGATCACGATGCCGAGTGGTACGGCGACGACCACGGCGACCGTGAAGCCCTTGAGCGCCCGCCCGACACTTGCCGAGATGTGTTCTGACAGTTGACCGCTCTGCGCGAGCTTGATCAGTGCGTCGACGACATCGGAGAACGGCGGCAAGAACGTTTTGTCCACCAGACCGATCCGCGGGGCCACCTCCCAGAACACGAGCAGCAGGGCCAGCACGATGGTCGTGCGGAACACCCAGTTGCCGGTGCGCAGGATGGTCCGGCCCACAGGCTTGCGGGCCTTGGGCTTGTCGGGTGCAGCGGTCGCGGGGGGCGGCGCTCCGATCTCGGCAACCGGCGCTGCCTTCTCCAAAGTGACGTTAGACATGTGCGCGCACTCCAATCTGGGTCTGTGTGGCCTGTACTTCCGGCCGCAACGAGAGCCAGATCCGGTGCCGGTAATCGCGGAACTGTTCGGAGGAGCGCAGATCGTCCACGGCATCGTGGTCGATGTCGATATCCAGGATTTCCTTGATGCGCCCGGGACGTTCGGTCAGCACGGCAACCCGTTGCCCGAGGTAGATCGCCTCGTCGATGCCGTGGGTGATGAAGAGGATCGTCTTGCCGGTGGCTTTCCAGATGCGGAGCAATTCGTCCTGCAGCGACTCCCGCGTCTGGGCGTCGAGCGCGGCAAAGGGTTCGTCCATCAGCAGCACCTCGGGGTCGTAGGCGAGGCTGCGCGCAATCGCGACACGCTGCTTCATGCCCCCGGAGAGTTCGTGAGGCAAGTGGTCCGCGAACCCGTCGAGCCCCACCAGGTGCAGGTACTCGTCGGCGATCGTCTTGCGGCGGTGCCGCGGAATGCCCTTGGCCTCGAGACCGAACTCGACGTTGGCGCGCGCTGAACGCCAGGGGAGCAATGCGTATTGCTGGAAGACGACGCCACGGTCGAGACCGGGGCCGGTGATCGGCCGGCCGTCGAGCAGGATCTCCCCGGAAGTCGGCTTGGTCAGACCGCCGATCAGATCGAGCAGCGTCGACTTGCCGCTACCGCTGGGACCGACCAGCACCAGGAACTCGCCTTCGGCCGCGGCGATCGTGATGTCGTCGACCGCGACGAAGTCGGGTTTGCCGGGGGATGGGAATGATTTGCGTACCGAACGTAATTCGAGCTTCGGTGTGGTCATGATGCTGCCTCCACAGGTGCGCCGTCAGGACCCGACTCGGGCGGGTAGGTGCCGTTGGCGTAAGGGTTGTCGTCGTTGGTGAAGACGTCTTCCGGGGTGAGCTTTCCCTTCTCGAGTTCACCGTTGCGTACCAGCCAGTCGATCCAGAGCTGGAACTCTTCGGGCTTGATGACGCCGCCGGCGGTCGGGATGGACGAGCTCTGCCAGTAGTCGGCGAGCGCCGGGTCTTCACCCCGACCGCGCTTGCCGATGATGTCCTTGAAGCGTGCGACGACCTCGTCGCGCGGGGTCACCTGGGTCCATCGAACGGCGCGAGCGGTACCTTGCACGAAGTCCTTGACGGCCTCGGGGTTTTTCGCGATGAAGTCGTCGCGCAGCACAAGGCTGCCGTAGCTGAAGTCGCCGAACACCGCGTCGGTGAAGAGCTCACGCAGTCCACCGGTCTCGAGGGCCTTGTCGCGGAAGATGTTGTTGAAGGCGCCGACGTCGATCTGTCCTTGACGAAGAGCGGTCTCGGTGTTGATGGGTGGCACCACCAGCAGCTGCACCGAGGCGATCTCGTCCTTCGAAAGACCCTCACGGGCAAGCCATTCCCGAATGACGAACTCGGAGTGCGCGCCGAGGGTGTTGATGCCGACCTTCTTGCCGATCAGGTCGCGGGCGCTGCGGATCGGGGAGTCGTCGACCACGTAGAACCCGTTGTAGGTCTTGGAATCAGCGCCGTAATAGTCGACAACAGCGGTGATGGGCGATCCGGCCGACTTCAACTTGACGATTGCTCCGTTGAAAGCGCCACCGAAATCGGAATCTCCTGTCGCGGTCGCCTGGATGGACTGCGGTCCGCTGGTGGTTTCACCCACAGACTTCAGCGTGACCTCGCTGAAGTAGCCGAGATCAGCTGCCAGTTCTGGAAATACGACAGTCGATGGTGAGGCGAGATACCTCAGTTCGGTCTTGCCATCAGCAGTCAGGGTGGCCTCGTCGGACGATGACCCGCACGCAGTCGTGGCCAACCCGAACGAGAGCGTCAGTGCCAGAACCGCAATCGCACGTAGACGTCGCGGTGTTGTGTGTTTCACGAGATTCCCCTTCGGTTTTCCGCGCGGTGGATCTCGCGGAAAAGTATTTGTTCGAAATCGACGTCCTGCCGAGCCCCTGAGCGCCGAATGCCACTGATCGATTTCGTGTGTTGGACCAATGATGTTGGGCGCCGAGCGCCCGTCACAACAAGCTATTTCACGACGTGGAATATGCGGCGCATATTAAATCGAGCCGCGTAAAAGGTCAGGAGAAACCGCCAGTGCTCCCACCGATGAGCCCGGCTTCTGCAGCGACGACTCCGACACCACATCGCTGAGCAGAGCCGCGGTGTGCCGCATCGCCGGATAGATCTGAGTTATCAACTTCTGATTCAGTCGTATGCTCAGCGCCTGCACACCGATAGAGGCGCGGACGCGTCCTCCCGCGTCGAAGACCGGGACCGCGATCGCGGTGACCTCGGCCGGGTCGGAGATCGCGTAACCACGCCGGCGGGCGGCATCGCCCGCAGTGACTCGCTGTCGCCCTTTTCGCCCTGCGAAGGCGGCGATCGCCCGCCCCATCGCGGTCGCGTCCAGTGCGGCGCGTTGCTCCGGGATCTGGTGTCCGCAGAAGGCAACCGGAGGGCGCGCCGAGTACACCGTGACCGCGTGGTCGTCCTCGGCGATTCCCAGGCTCGCGGTGATCTTGATCTGCGACGACAGGGTGTGCAGGTGTGGTGCGGCGGCATCGACGTCGATGCGTCTGGTGGTGGAGGAGGCCAGGGTCAGCAAGCCGTCACCGATGCCGTAGCAATCGGTCTGCGGGTCTTGGGTGAGCAGCCTGCCCCGCACCAGTGCCTGCGCGATCCGGTGGGTGGTACTGATCGGAAGTCCTACCCGCCGGGCCAATTCGCTGATCGGTATGAACGCGTCGGTGTTCTCCAACGCGTACAGGACTGATATCGCCCGTTCGATCGCCTGAGACCCCGTGCGGGGCCGCAGGGGCACTGCGGAATCCGCGCCCTCGCCTGTCTCCATCGCTGTCTCCCCGCCGACTCGTCAACTCTGTGGGTCACGATCCCCGGTGGGCCGTCCGAGCGGAAGGATTGTGCGCGCTGTGATCTTTTCACCGGCATTTTTCGGCGGATTCGCGTGCTGGTTCCACGTTGTGGAAGCCGCGCTGGTGTTAATTTCCGGCGCCTTTGATATTTCACCCAGGCCGTGTTCACGGCGACTCGAGTATTCACCCATTGCCAATTGAGTTATCTCAAGGCCCGAAGAAAGGATCATCACGGTGACCATCACAGACACCCAGACGCCGGTCGCGTCGACAGCACAATCGATCGAGGTTGCTCCCATCGCCGGCTATCTCGGCGCTGAGGTCTCCGGCCTCGACCTTAAGCAGGCGCAGAGCCCGACGACCCAGCGTGCCCTGGGCGAGGCCCTGTACGAGTACAAGGTCTTGTTCTTCCGCGATCAGGCCATCGATCATGCGCAGCAGGTGCAGTTCACCGAGTATTTCGGCCGGGTGACCGATGCGCATCCGCTGGGGTACACCGACAAGTCGCCGGCGGGATATCCCCAAGTGCTGGAGGTCGATTCACGCACGTACGCCAGCCGGGGCGGATCGAAGCAGTACAGCTACGCCAGCTTCTGGCATCAGGACGTCACTGCCCTGGTCAATCCGCCTGCCGTCACGGTATTGCGGGCGGAGCTCGTACCCGACGTCGGCGGCGACACCACGTGGGCCGATCTCGGCGCCGCCTACGACAACCTTCCGGCGTCGCTGCAGCGGTTCCTGGAGGGTCTGTACGCGGAGAACCGTTTCGGCGGTCGCGAAAAGCGTTGGGAGAAGCAATCGGAAGCGGCGGCTCTGACCGAGCAGAATCCGATCATCAGTGAGCATCCCGTTGTGCGGGTACATCCCGTCACCGGTCAGAAGCTGATCTACGTCAACCCGGGATTCACCAGCCGCATCGTCGGACTCAGTGCTTCGCAGAGTGATCGGCTGCTCGATCTGCTGTTCGCGGAGATCACCAATCCTGCGTACACCGTCCGCGTCCGCTGGACCCCGGACAGCATCGGGATCTGGGACAACCGCGCGACGATCCACCAGGCTCCCACCGATCTCGGCCACCTCGATGTCGTCCGCGTGCTGCACCGGACCACCGTGGAGGGCGACATACCGGTCGGTGTCGCGGGTCAGCAGTCGCGCTCGATCTCCGGTGCACCCTTCTACGCCCGTACCGCCTGAAAACACACTCACACAAGGAAAAGCCATGACCATCACCGATCTCCGCACCGTTGAAGCAGATACATCCGCAGTCCACTTCGCCCGGGTCGCCGGCCACATCGGCGCCGACGTCAGCGGCGTCGACCTGTCCCGACCTCTCGATCCCGAGGTGGCCGACGCCATCGTCGCCGGACTCCATCGGCACAAGGTGATCTTCTTCCGTGATCAGCACATCGACCACGCGCAGCAGATCGCGTTCGCCCGGAACTTCGGGCCGGTGACCGCCTCGCATCCGTACGACGACGATGCGCCGACCGACTTCCCCGAGATCCTGAAGATCGACAACCGCGACTACGAGCGCAAGTTCGGCGTCAAGGCCGCCAGTTACACCAACGAATGGCACACCGACGTCACCGCGCTGGTCAATCCGCCCGCCGTGTCGATCCTGAGGGCGGGCAACACCCCCGTTCGCGGCGGAGACACCAGCTGGACCAACCTGGCTGCCGCCTATGCGGGGTTGCCGGAGTCCATCAAGGAGCTCGTCGACGGACTCCGGGCCGAGCACCGGTTCGGTGGCCGCCACCCGGTGTTCAAGGAGGGCAGCAACTATGGCGACAAGGTGGCACGTACACCGCTGATCGCCGAACATCCGGTGGTCCGGGTCCATCCCGCGACCGGCGAGAAGGTCCTTTTCGTGCAACCAGGCTTCACGAGCCGGATCGTCGGCTACAGCAGGCGACAGAGCGACGCCCTGCTCGACCTGCTTTTCGACGAGGTGACGAACTCGTCGTACACGGTCCGATTGCGTTGGCGCGAAGGCACCATCGCGGTGTGGGACAACCGCGCGACCGCGCATCTGGCCCCGGGGGACGTCAATCACCTGGACGTCGCGCGCGTTCTCTACCGCACCACCATCGAAGGCGACATCCCGGTCGGCGTCGACGGTGCGTCATCGGTCGCCATCTCCGGCGAACAGTTCATCGGGTCCTGACCCGGTACCCGGAATCACCCACAAGGAATATGAAGATGCGAAGTCGACCAAAGTTTTTCTCCGGTACCGCGATCGCGGTGTTCACCGTCCTCACGGTGGTCTTGGCATCGTGTTCGACGAGTGAGACCGCGGAGGTCGGGGCGGACGGCAAGGTGACGGTGCGATACCAAGGATGGGCATCACAGGTCGGGTGGTCCGAGCTCGCCGAATCGCTGGGCTACTTCCAGAAGGTCGAACTCGAGTGGGTCGGGGACACCACGAGCGGGCCGCAGGACATCCAGGCGGTGGCAACCGGTGAGATCGACACCGGCTCGGCATTCAACGGGTCGGTGGCCAAGTTGCAGCAGGCCGGGTCGAAGGTGACCGGGGTCGTCTCCACCAACGGTTCGGACACCGAAACGTTCCACGGGTACTACTCCCTGGAGGGCAGTGGGATCGAGACCGCGCAGGACCTGGTCGGTAAGAAGGTCGGCATCAACACGCTCGGCGCCTATCACGAGTACGCCATCAAGGAGTGGCTGCACCGCGAGGGGGTCTCAGATGCCGACATCAAGAATGTGGGGCTGACCGTCGTCCCGCCGATCAACACCGAACTGGCGTTACGGGAGCAGCAGATCGAGGTGGGTAACCTCGGGACCATTTTCAAGGACGTGGCCCTACAGAAGGGCGGTCTGCACGAGATCTTCCGGGACACCAGTCTCATCGGAAATCTGTCCATCGCCACCGCGGTCTTCCGGGATGACTACATCAAGGAGAACCCGGAGGTGGTGAAGGACTACGTCCAGGGCGTGGCCCGCGCCATCCGATGGGCGCAGCTGCGTCCGCGTGAGGAAGTGGTCAACCGGTTCGTCAAGGTGATCGACGACCGTGGCCGCAACGAGAACACCGAGTTCGTGAAGCAGTGGAAGAGCCCCGGCGTCCCGGTGCCCGGTGGGGTGATCGAGCCCGACGAGTTCAGCCTCTGGATCGACGAGGCGGTTCGGCTCGGTGAGCTACCCGCCGGGATCAAGGTCGACGAGCTGTACACCAATGAGTTCAATCCATACGCGAACGGGACGTATCCGCCGGCCTCGAACGAGGAGGGTGTCTGAGTCACTTTAGCCTCGTGCGGTCAGGCGCCTGCGATTGCGCAGGCGCCTGACCTCGTTTTGCCATAACGTCGGCAGGGATGACTGAGCCGCTCCGGCGCTACCGCGCGATCATGCACGTCGACCTGGACCAGTTCCAGGTGTCTGTCGAGCGCCGCGGAAACCCCGAACTCGTCGGTGTCCCGGTGATCGTGGGCGGCACCGGCGACCCGACCGAACCCCGCAAAGTCGTCACGTGCGCGTCGTATGAGGCCCGCGATGTCGGCGTGCGGGCCGGGATGCCGTTGCGGTCGGCGTTCCGGAAGATGCCCGATGCGGTGTACCTGCCGCTGGACCATGCGTCGTATGACGCCGCGTCCGCCGAGGTGATGAGCACTCTGCGGAGTTTCGGATATCCGGTCGAGGTCATCGGCTGGGACGAGGCGTTCCTGGGTGTGCCCGCGACGGAGTCGGGGGTCGACCCGATCGGGCTGGCGCAGTCCATCCGGCAACGGATCCTCGATGAGCGTGGTCTGTCGTCGGCGGTGGGGATCAGCGACAACAAGCAGCGGGCGAAGATGGCGACGGGATTCGCCAAGCGCGATCCCGAGCACATTTTTGTACTGAACAGCAGCAACTGGATGCCGATCATGGGCGAGCGTGGGGTCGGCGACCTCTGGAGCGTGGGACCGAAAACCACCGCCAAACTCGAGGCGCTGGGGATCTCGACCGTCGAGCAGTTGGCCGCCGAGGACCGCGGCCGGCTTGTCGCCGAGTTCGGACCCCATCTCGGCAATTGGCTCCACTTGCTCTCGCGGGGCGGCGGCGACATCAATGTCGAGACCGAACCGTTCATCCCGCGCTCGCACAGCAAGGTCGAGACGTTTCCCAAGGATCTGTCCGAGCCCGCTGAGATCGATGACGCGATCCGAAAGTTGACCCGAGAGTTGTTGGCGCAGGTGGTGTCCGAGGATCGGGTCGCCTTCCGGGTCGCTGTCACGGTTCGAACGATGACGTTCTACACGCGCACGAAGTCGCGCAAGCTGCCCGCGCCGACCATCGATATCGATGTCATCGAGCCGGCGATGCTCGAGGTCCTGCACAAGTTCGAGTTCGACCGCCCGATCCGTCTGCTCGGGGTGCGCCTGGACCTGGTGATGCCGGAATAGGCCCTCGGCACCGGCCGCGATGCTAGTTTTCCACCGGGGCAGCGAGAGGAATCAGCATGAGGTGGACGAAGCGATCAGGTGTGGTGGTCGCAGCTCTGGCACTGGCTGTCGGACTGGGTTTCGCGCCCGCAGCGTCTGCTGCGCCGCTACCGGTCGACCACAACTTCCTCGCCGGGATCCCCGCCGAACTCGCAAACCCGGGTGGGTCCCTTCCCGGCTCCAACGACTACGGATGTAAACCCTCGCCGGAGCATCCCAATCCGGTCGTCCTGGTGCATGGAACGGCGGGTTCGCAGCAGACGAACTGGATCTCACTGGTGCCTGCGCTCAAGAACGAGGGCTATTGCGTCTTTGCGCTGACCTACGGGGAGCTGTCGCCGCAGTGGCCTCTCTCGCGGATCGGCGGACTCGGTGACAAGACCATCAGTGCCTGGCAGCTCAAGCTCTTCGTCGACAACGTTCTCGCCAAGACCGGTGCGGAAAAGGTTGACATCGTGGGTCATTCGCAGGGTACGCAGATCCCGACATACTGGGCGAAGTACTACGGAGGCGCCCGCCACATCGACAAGTACGTGTCGCTGGCGCCGTTCTGGCAGGGCTCTGACGGTGACGGACAGGGACGCTCTGACCTGATCGCGATGTTCGCCGACGCGCTCGGGCTGCCACCGGCTGCGGTCCCGCAGACCGACTGTCCAGATTGTGTTGCGGCCCCGAACGATGACGACTTCGCCGCCGCCATCGACGCCCCGAACGGGCCCTACGTGGAGGGCATCACGTACACCAACATCGCCACCCGCTACGACCAGCTCGTGACGCCGTACACCAGCGGCATCCTGGCGGGGCCCGCGGGCATCGAGGTCACGAACATCGTTGTGCAGGACACGTGTTCGCTCGATCGCTCCGATCACCTGTCGATCGTCGCGAACCAGCGGACGGAGGCGATGGTCCTCAATGCGCTTGATCCGAAGCATCCGCGCCCGGTTCCGTGTCTGGCGGTGCCGCCCTACACGGGTGCGTGAACGAGCTTCAGGAAGGCATCCAGCAGGATCCCGCAGTTGCGGTGTGATTCCTCTGCGCGCGCGGTGATCTCGGCGGTGATCTTCTGTAGATCTATACCGCGTTCGACGACGAGTTGACCTTCGCGGCTCACCGCCCAGCTGGCCTGCCAGGTCGCCCACACGGCAGGGGAGATCTCGGGATGGAACTGCACGCCGAGGTTGCGTCCGAACGTGAAGGCTTGCAGCGCAGCACCGTTCCGGGCGATCTCGCGGGCGCCCGGAGGGAGCGAGAAGCGGTCGAAGTGCATCTGCATCCAGGGCCCGTTCGACACCAGGTCCGGCGCCACACTGTTCACCGTCACGTACCCGTGTTCGGGGTGTTCGGATCGCTTGACGGTGCCGCCGAGCACGCGACTGAGGAGTTGCCCGCCGAAACACACGCCGAAGATCGGCACGTTCGCCGCCAAGGCGGCCCGCAGGAAGGTCAACTCCGCGGCGAGCCAGGGCACCGAGTCGTCGTACGCCGACTCCGATGAGCCCATGACGACGACGAATTCGAAACCGCCGACGTCGGGGAGTTCGCCGGAGGGGTGCACGATCTGGACCTCGTAGCCGCGGTCTGCCACGTGGCCGCGGAGGGTCCCGGTGTCGGCGATGCCGCGGTCGGTGTCGGTGTCGTGGACCACGAAGAGGGCTTTGCCGCGCCGCGCCGTCGAGTTCTCGCTGAGCTGGGCCGTCTCGCTTAGCTCGGCCATCAGGTCTTGTCGGGGATCTGCGCGGCGATGTAGACCCCGAGCGCGGCGTAGCTCACTGCCACGGCGGTCAGGGCGTACTTGGGAAGCTTAGGGATGCCGCCGGTGGTCAGCGCGGCGGTGGCGTCCCAGGCATCGACGCCCGCGCCCGACAGCAGCAGCTTTTTGAGCAGCGGATTCTCCTGGGCCTGTGCGGCCGCGACGACGACGCCACCGAGGTAGACCTCGCGGGCGCCGAACATCCTGTTGGTCAGCTTCGCGCCGGGCAGTGCGGCCTCGGTGCCGATCACACCCTGCGCGGTCGTCTTGGGGGCGAACATGTAGCCGAGACCGAGCCCCGCGCGCCCTGCCCCGAGCAGTATGGCCATGGTCTTCACGTCGATCTTTGATGCGGGAAGCTTCATTGCTGTCTCCTGGGCCGGCATTAAGAGTTTTGTCCAGTATGGCCAAAACCGTCTGACTCTGGACATTCTGGGGCCTGCAGCGGCGATCGTGTGGCCTTTTTCGCGCGCTTACTCTCGGGTCGACTCGATCACACCGCCCACCTGTTTTTGCGCGGCCCACCGGAAATAACGTGGGGAAGACGCAAATTCGGGTGGGGGAGAGGTGTCAGGGCTCCCGCGGAATCACCATCTGAGTCAGCCGAGCTGTCGGGTCGGGGGCAAGACCCAACTGGTCCCAGGGTGTTTCGGTCTCGACCACGGCGTATGCCGAGGTCGGAAACCGGTCGATCTGCCCTTCCGGGTCGAGCGCCAGTGCCGTTGCAGGCATTCCGGGCTCGTGTCCGACGACGAGCAGCGTCTGCGCCTGCGACGGTGCGTGCACCCGGATCGCTTCGAGGATGTGGTCTGGATGCCCACCGTAGATGTCGTCGACGTAGGTCACCGGCGCAGCGATGCCCGTGCGCTCCAGCGTCTGCCGCGTGCGGGTCGAGGTCGAGCAGAGGACGTGGTCGACGGTGAGGCCGGCGTCAGCGATCCAGCGGCCGGCCAGGGCGGCTTCGCGCCGTCCGCGTTCGGCCAGCGGGCGCTCGTGGTCGCGGACCCCGTCCGGGTAACCGGACTTGCCGTGCCGCATCAAGATCAGTGTCCTCGTCACAGTTGCGACGGTAGTCGCACGCCGATGACGCCACAAAGCTTCGCCGAGGGGAGTCCTGGCCTACGCCCCGCCCGCCGGTCGGAGGAAGTCCCCGGCGACTTCGACAGCCGGCTGTGAGCTGCCGCCCCCGACGACGAGTGATGCGAAGGCGATGTCACCGGATATGCCGGTGAACCATCCGTGCGCTTCGCCGTCGTCGCCGTACTCGGCGGTCCCGGTCTTGCCGCCGAGACCGTCGATGTCACCGAGTGCGCTCGCGGTGCCCGAGGTGACCGTTTGCCGCATCATTGCCCGTAATTGGCTGGTCACCTTGGGATCGAGCGGTTCCGGCGTCGTGTCCGCAGTGGTCTGCTCGCCGACGATCAGGCTCGGCAACACCATGGATCCGTGCCCCAGACTGGCCTCGGCCACGGCCATCCCGAACGGTGACGCCGTGACGCTGCCCTGTCCGATACCGTTCTCCACCCGCAGAGCCGGACTGTCCGCACGGGGCACGGTCCCGGTGACGGTGACGATCCCCGGGACCACGAAATCCACGCCGATGCCCAACTGCTGCGCCACAGCCGGGAGTGCATCCGGACCGAGCCGGTTCGACAGGGCGGCCATCGTGGTGTTGCACGACCGGGCGAACGCCGTCGACAGGGGCACCTTGCCGAGGTCGAAGTCGTCCTCGTTGGGTATCGTCCGGCCCTCGATGGTGGCGCGGCCGGGGCAGGGTAGGACGGTGTCGGGCGTGGCGGTGCCCGCCGACAGCGCTGCCGCGGTGGTGATCGTCTTGAAGGTGGAGCCGGGCGGGTAGAGACCACTGAGCGCGATCGCGCCATCGCGGTCTGCGGCGCCGTTCTGTGCCACCGCGAGGAGTCCTCCGGTCGAGGTGGACATGGCCACGAACACGGCCGGTTTGCTCTGCGCTGCAACGGCCTGCTGGGCCAGCAGTTGTAGCCGCCGGTCCAGGGTCAGCTGAAGCGGGTCGGTCGGCTGCGCCGCAACCGAGGTGAGCTTGTCGACGGGATTCCCGTCGGAGTCGACGATGCTGACAGACCAGCCGGCACCCTGTGAGACGCGGTTGTTCCACGCCTCGTCGACACCGGCGAACACCGGCGACTTCAACGCCCTGTCGGCGGTGAGGAGCTTTCCCTGCTCCTCGACGGTGACGCCGTTGATCGACTCGAGGCGGGTCCGCACGCGGTCGAGGTCGCGTTCGCGCAGTGTCGCAACGGTGATGGTGTCGCCCTGCTGCTGCCCGGCCGCGGTCCGGATCGATGCGTCGGTGATCGAGGGATCGATGGGGGCGAGCACAGGGGCCAGCGCAGCTGATCCCTCCGAAAGGGATTCACGGCGAAGGGTGATCACACCGACGGTCTGCCAGGTCATCAGGTCCGCACCGCCGCGGTCGACCACAGGCGTCAACAGATTCCTGTCGTCCGAGTACTGGAAGTGCGCTCCCGGCGCGAGGTTGTCGTGCAGCAGGGTCGGAGACCATTCCAGACGCCATCCGTCGTCGGTGTCGACGGCGCGCCCGCTGGTCTGGTAGTCGAGTTCTGTGCCCTCGCCGAACGTCCAGGACATCGTCAAATGTCCGGCGCCGGCGTCGTCTACCTCGCGGGCACTCACCCGCACCTCGGCGGATTCGCCGAGGTGGGTGAACATGTCGTTGATCGCCGCGTCCGCCGCGGCCGGATCGGTGGTGTGTTCGGCTGCCCTGCTCGCGTCGCCGGAGGTCAGCGCCGATGCGAAAGCGCCAAAGGGGTCTTCGGGGTCGTCGCCCGGCGCGGCGCATCCTGCGCCCAGCAGCGCCATGACCAGCAGCAAAATACCTATGGGGAACCGAGTGCGATCAACGTTTCTCATCGATCGCGAACTCAACCAGCGCGCTTCGTGCCGAACAACCGACGACACCCTGACTACCGATAGCGGTCCGCTATCGGTGCAGCTGAAGCGACGTGTGTAGAGCGCAAAGTCCGTTTCAGCCCAGCACGCTGCGTACTTCGTTCACAGCGACACGTGCTGCCTGTCCGATCGCCGCCTCCACCGTCGGCAGCGACAGCTCCGATCGCGCGGCATGGGTGAAGACGGCTACGGCGACGGGGTGTTCTCCCGGGTACTCGACGACGGCGACCTCGTTGCGGATCGCCCCGAGAGTCCCGGTCTTGCCGGCCACCGTGGCGATTCCGAGCGGGAACCCGGAGGAGATCCGCTGCTTCCACGCCTGCTTGCGCATCGTGGTTCGGATGAATTCGCAACTGTCGACCGAGGCGACGCGATCGGTCCAGATCAGATCGAGCAGGCAGGTTGCCTCCCGGGCAGTGGTGGCGCTGGCGAAGGCGGGATCGTAGGCGCTGAGCGATCCGGTCCGGTCGACGTCGGCGAGAGCAGCGAAGGCCTCGGCGACCGTACTCGACCCGGTGTCGGAAAGAAGTTGTTGCTGTACCTGCGCCATACCGCCGACCACATGCGTGGAGTGCAATCCCGCGCCGTTCAGAACCTCGCGAACACCGTCGAGCCCGACCTCTGCGAGGATTACATCGGCTGCTGCGTTGTCGGAGACGACCATCATCTGCACCGCCAGGTCGCGCCAGCTCAAGGTGATCGGATCATGCAGGGTGGCAATGCCTGTCGGTCCTTCCGCGCACTCTCTGGGATCGACCGTGATCGTGTCGCGCAGGTTGATGTCGCCGCGGTCGGCGTGTACGCAAAGGGCCGCCAGCAACGGGAGTTTGTACACCGATGCCATCACCACAGGGTCATCGGCGTACCAACCGAACTCGCGCTGCGGCGTGCGACCGATGGTGCGGGCATGCAACCAGGCGGCGCACCCGGCGTCGGCGAAGATCTCCCGAAGCCGTTGCCCAACAGCGCTGTCAGGATGTCCGACCGTCATCGGGAGAGCTTCCACAGTGCTGATTCGAGGGAATCGATCGGTGGACGCTGTGCCTCGGGTCGGCGGATCACCAACAACCGCAATGGCACGTCGTCGGAGATCATCGAGACCGTCTCGATGCCCGTGACCAGGCTCAGGTGCCCCGGTGTCGGAGCAACGGCGAACGCTTCGCCGCCGGCCACCGCGGCCACCAACTCGCCCGGCGCCCGCACCGGCAGCATCGCCGGGTCCAGACCCCGGACGTGGAGGGTGTCGACGAGCAGATCGAAGGCCGGTGGATTCGCGGCCCGCGGCGAGTGCG
Source organism: Williamsia sp. 1138 (assembly GCF_002095435.2). GTDB lineage: Bacteria > Actinomycetota > Actinomycetes > Mycobacteriales > Mycobacteriaceae > Williamsia. The sequence goes on along the minus strand of NZ_MJEJ02000046.1, from coordinate 175,704 downwards.
CCAGCGCCAACCCCTGCAACATGCGGACAGTCGGCCGCTTCGCCGCCGCGACCGGATGTCCGGCGGGCACCAGGAAGGTGCGCTCGATCCGAGCCACCGGACCGCTCTCGAGACCATCACGCACGCAGGGATGTTCGACTATCGCGAGGTCGAGTAGACCCTTGCGCACATCGTCGACGAGATCGACCACGGGCGCCACGCTGATTCGATGACGTTGATCAGAGCCGAGACCGGCCAGTGCCGCGGCGCACTGAGCTGCGATCGACGGATCGAGGTCGGGCGGTAGCCCGCACCGCAGTACGTCTGCGTGCTCGCGCAGGCGACGTGCCTCACCGGTGAATCGGTCGGCGTCGTCGATCAGGACCCGCGCACGGGGCAGCAATTCGCGCCCGGCAGCTGTCAGTTCGGCACCGTGCGGCGCACGGCGGATCAGCTCCACACCCAGATTGCGCTCCAGCCGGCGCAGACCTTGCGAAACCGGGGGCTGAGTCATCTCCAACCTGACCGCGGCGTTGCCGAAATGTCCCTCATCGGCGACGGCCACGAAGAACCTCAGATGTCGGAGCAGATCCATCAGTGACCGCAGGTCACGATGCGCGCCGGTGCCGTCCCGTGTGCTCTTCGATACCCGCCGCGGCCAGGGCAGCGCGCAGTAGTCGGACGGTATGGCCCCAGGCCGAGGCTTCCTGCTCCAGATGCTGCGCGATCTCGGCGTTGCCGCGATCCCATTCGTGTTCGGCGAGCTCGCGGAGCTCCACCACCTCGTCCATGCCGAAGCCGACGAGCTCGATCAGTGCGGTGGAGTCCGCGCACGCCCATTCGATCTGGTCGCGGCGCAGCGTCATCAGACGCTCCAGGTCGTCAGCCAGCGCCGACTGTGCCGATGCGGTAAGACCACTCACCTGACCCAGAGTGCCTGACCTCGTGGACGAGGACCAGCTGACGCGCCGAGTGCCGGCGGATCTGCTTTCGCGGTGGACCCGACCATTGGTGGTCGGGCGGTCGTCGTCGGGATCAGACCCGGTGCCGCTAGGACCACTTCCACTCTCGGATCTCCGGCATGTCCTCGAAGTGTTCGCGGACGTAGTCGTGATGCCTGCGCAGCTGCGACTGACAGAACTCGGCCAGGTCGCCGCTCTTCTCCGGCACGCGTCTGCTGCGTCGCAGTGCTTCGAGCACCAGGTGGTAGCGGCTCATCTTGTTCAGGACCACCATGTCGAAAGCAGTTGTGGTGGTGCCCTGTTCACTGAACCCGCGAACATGGAAACGCTCCGGATTGGTGCGTCCGTGTAACTGCTGGTGTACGGCGCGGGGATAACCGTGGAAAGCGAAGACGACATCGGTGTCAGCGGTGAACAGATCGACGAACTCCAGTTCGGGGAGCCCGTGTGGGTGGTCGTTCTGCGGCAGCAGCACCATCAGATCCACGACGTTGACGACGCGGACGCGCAACCACGGCACCCACTCCCGCAACAGATGTGCTGCCGCCAGAGTCTCCTCCGTCGGGACATCGCCCGCCGCGGCGAGCACGATGTCGGGCTTTTCCTCGGCGCCCACCGGTGCCGGGGTCTCCGTTCCTGCCCACTCCCAGATGGACACCCCGGCGGCGCAGTGTTCGTTGGCCTGTTCGAGGGTCAAGTACTGGGGATGCGATTGCTTGTCCACCACAAGCACATTCACGTGGTCGCGGCTTCGGAAGCAGTGGTCGGCGACCGATAGCAGCGTGTTGGAGTCCGGCGGCAGCCAGACCCTGACCACCTCGGGCGAGAGCGGGATGACCGCGTCGATCATGCCCGGACCCTGATGGCTGAACCCGTTGTGGTCGTTGCGCCAGCAGGTGCTGGTCAGGAGCACGTTCAGGGAGGCGACGGGTTCGCGCCACGGCAAGGCGACCGCGTGCTGCAGCCATTTGGCGTGCTGCACCAGCATCGAGACACTGACCATCGCGAAGGCCTCGTACGTCGCGAACAAGCCGTGGCGGCCGGTGAGGAGATAGCCCTCCAGCCAGCCTTGGCAGAGGTGCTCGCTGAGCACTTCCATGACCCGGCCCTCGGGGGAGAGGCCGTCGTCGTTCTCGGTGCGCGGCAGTTGCCAGCACCGGTCTGTCACCTCGAAGACGGCCTGCAAGCGATTCGACGCGGTCTCGTCGGGAGAGAACAGGCGAAAGTTGCCGCCATGCCGGTCGTCGGAGTTCTGCTCGTAGATGTCTCGCATCAGTTCGCCGAGCACCTTGGTCGTCTCGTACGACAGTGCGCCGGGTGTCTCGATGTCGAGCGCGTACGACTCCAACGGAGGAATCTGTAGCGGCACCAGGTTTCGTCCACCGTTGGCGTACGGCGTCGAACCCATCCGCAGATCACCGTCCGGGGCGAGCTCGGCGAGTTCCTTGGAGAAGGCCCCGTTGTCGTCGAACAGGTTGTCGGGCCGATACTTCTGCAGCCATTCCTCGAGTAGCGCCAGGTGCTCTGGGTTCTCGCGCACCCCGGACAGCGGAACCTGATGGCTCCAGTGGGTGCCTTCGATCAGCTTGCCGTCGACTTCGTGCGGCCCGGTCCAGCCCTTGGGCGTCCTGAGCACGATCGCCGGCCACTTCTCGCCGATCGATTCACCGGCACGGGCAGCGCCCTGGATGTCGGCGATCTTCTGGTGGGCCGCCGTGAGCGCCGCAGCCAGAGCGGGGAAGACCTCGGTGGGGTCGTCGCCCTCGACGAAGATCGGTGCCCACCCCTGACCCGAGAGGTAGGAGTCGATGTCGCGGTCGCTGGTGCGGCCGAGCACGGTCGGGCTCGCGATCTTCGCGCCGTTGAGGTGCAGGATCGGCAGCACGGCACCGTCGCGGGCGGGATTGAGGAACGCCGGGATCTTCCACGAACCCGACAGCGGTCCGGTCTCCGCCTCACCGTCACCGACGACGCAGGCGACGACCAGCTCGGGGTTGTCGAACGCGGCACCCGCCGCGTGGATGAGGGCGTAACCGAGTTCACCGCCCTCGTGGATCGAACCGGGGGTCTGCACGCTGACGTGGCTCGGGATTCCGCCGGGCGTAGAGAACTGTCGGCACAGGGCCTTGAGGCCCGCCGAGTCACCGGAGATGTGCGGATAGACCTCGCTGTAGGTGCCTTCGAGATACGTCGCGGCGACCAGGGCGGGTCCGCCGTGACCCGGACCGGTCACATAGAGCCACTTCGTCCCGGTGTCGCGGATGTGCCGGTTGAGCAACGTGTAGATCATCGACAGACCAGGGCTCGTGCCCCAGTGGCCCAGCAATCGTGGCTTGATGTGGTCGACGGTGAGTGGTTCGCGGAGCAACACATTGTCCTGCAGATAGATCTGGGCGACCGTCAGATAGTTTGCCGCGGACCACCACCGCAGATCGAGTTCGAGTTCGGAATCGGAGTATTCGGCCAACGTCATGTGCAACAACTTTCGTCGTGCGAGCAGGGCATTGACGATTATCCCGGCATGGAGCCGGTGCTCGCCAGGGCACGAGTACCCCGATGCCCGATTTTCTCCCTTCCGCCACTGCCTATTCGCTCACACGGCCCCGCGACACCCAGGTTTCTCCCAGGACATCCAAGTAATGTCGTCGAAGTGCACTTGTTCCTTCCGGCGCTGTTGGCGACGCTGTCTGCGCTGCTCGTCGCCTGCGGAACACTGGTGCGTCAACGCTCGTCGACGGCGTCTGGCGGCATCACCAAAAGGTGGTGGCTGGGTGTTGTCATCGCGGCCGCCGGATTTGCTCTGCAGGCCGTCGCGCTCGGGTTCGGCTCGTTGCTCCTCGTACAGCCGCTGATCGTCCTGTCGGTGCTGTTCGCCTTGCCGATGGAGGCCTATCTCGACCATCGTCGCCTGAACTTCCACGAATGGAAGTGGGGCATCATCCTGACGATCTGCATCGCCGCGTTCGTGGTGATCGCCGCGCCCAGCCCCGGCAAGCACAACGTGTCGGCCGGCGTGCTCGCCGGCACCATCGTCGTTGTCATCGCGGTGCTCGCGGGTCTGGTGATCGCGGCCCGGCTGGTGTCCCTGCACCATCGCGCGTTGCTGTTCGGCTCCGCATCCGGGTTGCTGACCGGCGTCCAGGCGTTCCTCCTCAAAGGCGTGGTCACCCAGCTCGGCGACGGTTTCGTCGAGATCCTGATCCACCCCGAGATCTACCTGATCATCCTCGTCGCGAGTGCCTCGGTGGTGACGCAGCAATTGGCCTTCGCGGCGCACGACCTGCAGACATCGTTCCCCGCGATGACCGTCTGGGAGCCCGCTGTGGCGATGTCGCTCGGCGTGGTGCTGCTCGGCGAGCGGGTGGACGTCAACTGGATCGAAGGGGTCGTCGCCGGCGTCTCGCTGGTGGTCATGCTGCGGGCGGTGTTCGTCTTGGCCAGGCATGCCGCCGAGCGTGAGACCGAGTTCGAGGTCGAGCTCATCAAGAGACCCGCGCCTGCCCCAGGAGGCAGTGCCATGGGGCCGACGGAACACTAGCGACCCCATGCACACCATCGTCCCGGCGATGCTCGCGGTTGCCGCCGCCTGCCTCATCGCAATCGGAACCGTCCTGCGGCAACGCGCGTCCGCGGCGAGCGGGGCCATCACGCCCGGCTGGTGGCTGGGCGCCGGCCTGGCGGTGTCCGGGTTCGGTGTTCAGGCGATTGCACTCGGGCTCGGATCGATCCTGCTCGTACAGCCGCTCCTCGTCCTAGCGGTGCTGTTCGCCCTGCCCCTGGAAGCCTGGTTCGACCACCGCCGCCCCACTCGGGTCGAATGGGCCTGGGGCGGCGCCCTCACAGCCTGTGTCGCACTGTTCCTCTGCTTGGCGTCCCCGCGGTCTTCCGACCATCGACCCGGGCAATTCGTCTCCGTGGTGACGATTGCCGCGGTCCTCATCTGCCTCGTCGGGCTGGTCGTCGCGGCGGAGAGTTGCACCAGCCACTTCCGGGCCCTTTTCTACGGGCTCACCGCGGGCGCGCTGTTCGGGATCTCGGCACTGCTCATCAAGACCGTCATCAACCAGGGGGTCGCGAACTCGGCGACCGTGGTGGTGCAACCGGAAATTTATCTGTTGCTGGTGGTCATCGGCGCGGGGATCTATGCGCAGCAGCGCGGGTTCGGGTCCGGTGATCTGCAGACCTCGTTTCCCGCGATGACGGTGATGGAACCGGCCGTCGCGATGGTCCTGGGCATCGCACTGCTCTCCGAACGGATCTACGTCACGGTGTGGGAGGCCGGAATCGTCTGTGTGGTGCTGGCGGTCATGGTCGTTGCGGTGATCGAACTGGCCCGGCATTCCGCGATCCGCACACCCCACAGGTTCGAACCGGAAACCCCCGCGCCTGAAAAGTGATAGCCCGCAAGACTGGAACCTCTTCACCGGCAATGGCAGGGTGGAGTGATGGCTGCTGCAAGCGCGTCGACGTCGAGAGAAGAAATCGCAGGACTCGATGAGGAGAAATCGGGGGACGAGTACGACGTACTCGTGATCGGTGGGGGACCGGCAGGTGAGGTCGCCGCGCAATACGCGATCGCCGGATCGGACCGGACCGCCGCGATCATCGAACACGAGCTGCTCGGCGGGGAGTGCTCCTACTGGGCGTGCATGCCCAGCAAGGCGCTGCTCCGGCCCATCGAAGTCCATGCCGCCGCCCGCAATCTCGACGGCATCAAGGTCGCCAAGAAACTACTCCCCGAAGAACTCCTGCGGCGACGCGACGCCTGGGTGAAGCAGTACGAGGACGGCGGCCAGGTGAAGTGGGCGGGCGGCCTCGGCATCGACGTCATCCGGGGCCACGGTGTGATCACCGGAGAGAAGACGGTCGTCGTCGACAACGGTGGCACCGGCCGAACGATCCGCGCCAGGCAGGCGGTCATCGTCGCCACCGGCAGTACCCCGGTGATCCCGGACGTGTTCGCCGGTACCCAGCCGTGGTCGTCCCGCGACGCCACCGGGGTGCGCGAGATCCCGGCATCCCTCATCGTCGTCGGCGGCGGCGTGGTCGCCTGCGAGGCCGCGACCTGGATGTCTGCGCTCGGTAGCTCCGTGACGCTGCTCTCGAGAGGGGCACTTCTCGGTAAATCCGAACCCTTCGCCGGGAAACTGGTGGCAAAGGCACTGACCGACAGCGGAATCGATGTCCGGCAGAAGGTCGATGTGACCGAGGTGCGACGTCCGGTCGCCGACGATACGGGGATCGGCCGGATCCACGGCGATCAGGTGACGGTGGTCGCCGGCGGCGAAGAGTTCACTGCTGACGAAGTTCTCGTCGCCACCGGGCGTCGTCCGGCGCGTGACGGTGTCGGACTCGACACCGTCGACGAGGGCGCCTCGTGGCTGTACGCGGTCGGCGACGCCTCCGGCGGTCCCGCACTGACCCACTGGGGCAAGTACCAGGCCCGCAACGTCGGGCACCTGATCGCAGCTCGCGCCGAGGGCAGACCCGAACCCGTTGTCCCTGATGACGTCCCGGTCCCGCAGGTGGTCTTCACCGATCCGCAGGTCGCCAGTGTCGGGCTGACGAAAAAGGAGGCCGGGGACAAGGGCCTCGACATCACGATCGCCGACGTGGAGTTGTCCGGCGTCGCCGGATTCGGGTTGCTCCGTGATGACGCCCAGGGCCGGGCGCGACTCGTCATCGACAAGGCCACCGACACCATCGTCGGAGCGACATTCGTCGGCCCCGAGGTCGACGAGTTGGTGCACGCTGCCACCATCGCGATCGTCGGCAAGGTGCCCACCAGTGTCCTGCGGCACGCGGTGCCCTCGTATCCGACGGTCAGCGAGGTCTGGCTGCAGCTACTGGAGTCGCTGGACTGAGCCATGTGCGGGCAGTTCAAGCACGCGAGTTCAGGGTCGCAGGTTCAGGCACGCAACACGAACCAGCCCTTGGCGTCGGTGATGGTGGTGTCCTCGGGCAGTGGCGTGGTGGTCGATTCGCTGCCGAGGCTGAAGGGTCCGTCTTCGAACAGCGTGACGTCGGTGCAGGTGAACTCCCCGGCGATCATCTCGTCGTCGAGCCCGGTCAACGTGACCTCGCAGCCACTGTGCATGCTGTCGGCGAAATAGTTGCCGTCGACCTGCATACCCATGAAAGCGTCGCCGACTCTCTGCGGGACCTCGGTCGGGAGGTTGCCTTCCTTCTCGCCATCGATCGTGATGAGCAACCCGGCGGAGGTGTCGCCGAAGCGGATGTCGATCTCCTTGTCGGTCGAGTCGAAGTCTCCGCCGCTCGAATCAGACTCGACCACAACGCATCTTTCGGTGCCGTCGGAAAGGGTCACCGAGTAGGCGGCCTCGCCGGAGGTGTACTCGGTCGATGTCGTGGGGACGGCCAGCGGCCCGGTCGGGGCCTCTCGGCTGCACTCCTGCATCGCGGGTGGGTCCTGCGCCTCCTCGGAGGTCGTGGACACCTGACTCTCCGACGTCGCCGGTGAAGCGTCGTCGGAGCTGTCGGAACATGCGGTGAGCAGACCCAGCCCGAGGGCACCCACTCCCAGGACGGTGGCGACGGTGCGGGCGGAACGAATGGCGGACACGGGGATTCTCCTCGGACGAGTTGTGCTCCGACTCTTGTCGGTCGTCAAGGAAATTACCCAGCGTGCGTGGGGTGGGCCAGCAGTTGAATTCGATTGAATGTCAGCGTTTTCCGCCGGTATCGATCGACTGGCGGAACCTTGTCCGCGGCCCGGAACATTCTGGAGCCCTACAGCATCGTGCCCGGGTTGAGGATGCCCTGCGGGTCGAGGGTGTTCTTGATGCGCTGGGTGAGTTCGATGACGTCGGCCCCGAGCTGATCGGGCAACCAGCCCTTCTTGAGCCTGCCGACCCCGTGTTCGCCGGTGATGGTGCCACCCAGTGCGATGGCGAGATCCATCACCTCACCGAACGCGAGGTTGGCACGCGCGGTCTCGTCGGCGTCGTTCGGATCGTGGACGATCAGCGGATGCGTGTTGCCGTCGCCAGCGTGTGCGATGACAGAGATCAGCACGTCGCGGTTGGCGGCGATCGCCTCGATCCCGTCGATGAGGTCGGGGAGTTTGTGCAGCGGCACGCCGACGTCCTCGAGGAGCAGCGGACCGATCTTCTCGATCGCCGGGATCGCGTAGCGACGGGCCGCGGTGAACGCCTCACCCTCGTCGGGGTCGTCGGTGGCGAACACCTCCGTCGCACCGCAGCGCGTGAAGGCCGCCTCGATGATCTCGACCTCGGCCGCGGCCGCCGCACCGGGTGCGTCGGACTGCGCGACGAGCAGTGCCCCGGCGCTGCGGTCGAGGCCCATCTTGAGCTGGTCTTCGACAGCGTTGATCGCGACCTTGTCCATGAACTCGAGCATCGCCGGGCGGATCGTGGAGGTGATCTCTAGGACTGCCTTCGAGGCGGCGTGGACGGATGCGAACGACCCGACCACGGTCGACGCTGCGGCCTGCGGGGGCAGCAGGCGCAAGGTGACCTCGGTGATGATGCCGAGCGTGCCCTCGCTGCCGACGAAGAGTTTGGTCAGGGAGAGCCCAGCGGTGTCTTTCAGGCGCGCACCACCGAGGCGAACGGCGCGGCCGTCGGCCAGCACCACCTCCATGCCGAGGACGTAATCGCTGGTGACCCCGTACTTGACGCAGCACAGGCCACCTGCGTTGGTGGCGGCATTGCCGCCGATCGAGCAGATCTCGAACGATGACGGGTCGGGCGGATACCAGAGGCCGTACTCCTTCACGGCCGCCTTCACCTCGGCGTTGAGCAGACCCGGCTGGCAGATCGCGGACCGCGTGATCGGATCGACGGTGATGTCGCGCATCTTCTCGGTGGTCAGCACGATGCCGCCGTCGACCGCGGTGGCTCCGCCCGACAGCCCGGTCCCGGCGCCGCGGGGGATGATCGGGATGTTGTTGGCGGCGCACCAGCGAACGGTCGTCTGGACGTCTGCGGTGCTGGTGGCGCGGACCACCGCCATCGCGGTACCCGCATCCGGGTCGAACGCGCGATCCTGGCGATACGACGCGACGATGTCGGGGTCGGTGATCACCACTCCGGCGGGCAGTGCTGTCACCAAGTCGTCGAGCGCAGTGATCGTCGTCATAGTTCCGAGGGTAGTGGTCCGACGCCGGGGTCGCCGCGGCCTATAGGTCAGAGGCTGGCAGGACTGATGACCTTCGAGATCTCGGCTGCCCACTCCGCTGCCTGGACCTTCGCGGCGACCTTCGACGACGCATCGTGCCTGCCGTGTTCTCCGACCTGCGAAGCGCCCAGGTCCACGAGCTTTTCGGCGATGATCTCGCCGCCACGGTTGAAGGTGTCGTCGTACACGCTGTCGCCCAGTCCGAAGGTGGCGAACCGCACGCCGTCGAGCTCCGGCTTCTCGTCGTCCAGCCCTTCGGCGAATGGTTCTGCGCCGGTGGGCAACTCGCCCTCGCCGTAGGTGGAACACACGACGACGTAGAAATCGTCGGACGAGAGGTCCTCGACGGCAAAGTCGGTCATGTCGTACATCGACACGTCGTGTTGTTGCGACAGCACGTCAGAGATCGCATCAGAAACCAATTCGGCGGTTCCGGTCTCGCTGCCGTACAGGATCACCACAGACATCTAATTCTCTCTCCACGTAGATCAGGGGCGATTGAGGGTACCCTAAATCGCTTGCCTGATTCGACCAGCGGGCAAGTCGCACCGACCCGCGATTTTAGCGAACAGTGCCCACATATCCCAGTCGCGATCGGGCGCTCGGTAACCTTGGCCGATGACAGACGACCAGGCCGAACAGCCCGCCAATGCCACGGATGCGCAGGGTCGTAAGACCGGTTTGTGGCGTGAGTCCGATCCCCACGGTGGTGAGGCGACCGGGACCTACCGCCGGGATCGTCGGGAGGGTTTGTGGCGACACTATTTTCGCGACGGGACGCTCCGCTCCGAGTCGAACTATCACGACGGCGAACTCGACGGGGCGTGTGTTTGGTACCGAGCGGGCGGCGGCCTGTTGCAGAAGGGTTCATTCGACAGGGGCCAGAAGAGCGGTCTCTGGGAGCGGTGGAGTCCGGAGGGCAACCTGATCGACCGGGGTGACCGGGTCGGCGGCAAGAAGACGGGGCAGTGGCAGTACTTCAATGCCGACGGGACGGTCGAGCGAACCACCAATCACCGGCCCATGGAGAGCTGACCGATGGTGGCTTCTCGGTGCGACCCGGCAATGATTGCGGAGTACGGGGATTGCGGAGACGGCAAAAACCAGCTGACACCGGTTGTCGCCGCTGGATACGCTCACCACCACCAACCGCATGTGAAGGGGTACGACATGGCTGCAGACGACGAGACCAAACGTAAGTTCCGCGAGGCACTCGAGCGGAAGAAGCAGAAGGGCCAGCCGACGTCCGATCACAAGGATGCGACGTCGAAGGCCGCTGGGCAGCACGGGCCGGAGAGTGGGCAGCAGAACTTCCGCCGCAAGACGGGCTAGCCGGCCCGTGTGGCCGAGATGGCCCTGAAAACCGACAGATATGTGAGCTCCGAGGGCTATCTGCCCTCGAAGGCCTGGTATTTGCCGGTTTTCAGGGCCATTGGTCGTCCAGGCCCGACCTGCGGGTCTTTATTACTAGGAAGTCCTAGTATATGGTGATGGGGACAACACGCTCGTAGATGACTTGTGAGGACCCCATGACCAGGCAAATCGACCATTTCGTGGACGGCGCACATGTCGCCGGGACCAGCGGACGCACCGCAGATGTGATGGACCCCAGCACCGGCAAGGTGCAGGCGACAGTTCCCCTGGCCAGTACGGCCGAGGTCGACGCCGCCGTTGCCAGCGCAGTCGAGGCGCAGAAGATCTGGGCTGCATGGAACCCGCAGCGTCGTGCTCGCGTGATGATGAAGTTCGTCGCACTCGTCGGCGAGAACATGGACGAACTCGCCGAGCTGCTGTCCAAGGAGCACGGCAAGACCGTCCCCGACGCCAAGGGTGACATCCAGCGCGGCGTCGAGGTCATCGAGTTCTCGATTGGCATCCCGCACCTGCTCAAGGGTGAGTTCACCGAAGGCGCCGGCACCGGCATCGACGTGCACTCGGTTCGCCAGCCGCTCGGTGTTGTCGCAGGCATCACCCCGTTCAACTTCCCCGCCATGATCCCGCTGTGGAAGGCCGGCCCCGCGCTGGCAACCGGAAACGCGTTCATCCTCAAGCCGTCCGAGCGGGACCCGTCGGTGCCCGTGCGCCTGGCCGAGCTGTTCCTCGAGGCCGGACTTCCCGCAGGCGTGTTCCAGGTCATCCACGGCGACAAGGAAGCCGTCGACGCCCTGCTCAACAACGACGACGTGCAGGCGTACGGCTTTGTCGGCAGCTCCGACATCGCGCAGTACATCTACTCGAACGCGGCCGCGAACGGCAAGCGCGCACAGTGCTTCGGTGGCGCCAAGAACCATATGATCATCCTCCCGGACGCCGATCTCGATCAGGTCGCCGACGCATTGATCGGTGCCGGATACGGCAGCGCCGGCGAGCGCTGCATGGCGATCTCGGTGGCCGTCCCCGTGGGTGAGGCGACAGCAAATCGTCTGCGCGAGAAGCTGGTCGACAAGGTCAACGCACTGCGCGTCGGCCACAGCCTCGACATCAAGGCCGACTACGGCCCCCTCGTCAGCAAGGCTGCTCTCGAGCGCGTCAAGGACTACATCCAGCAGGGTGTCGACGCCGGCGCCGAGCTCGTCATCGATGGCCGCGAGCGCGCCACCGACGACCTGACCTACGACGGTCAGAGCCTGGAAGAGGGCTACTTCATCGGGCCCACCCTCTTCGATCACGTCAAGAAGGATCAGACGATCTACACCGACGAGATCTTCGGGCCGGTGGTCTGCATCGTTCGCGCCGCGGATTACGAAGAGGCGCTGGCGCTTCCGTCCGAGCACGAATACGGCAACGGCGTCGCGATCTTCACCCAGGACGGCGACGCCGCCCGCGACTTCACCGCCCGCGTGCAGTGCGGCATGGTGGGCGTGAACGTGCCCATCCCCGTGCCGGTGGCCTACCACACCTTCGGTGGCTGGAAGCGTTCCGGATTCGGCGATCTGAATCAGCACGGACCGGCAGCGATCCAGTTCTACACCAAGGTCAAGACCATCACGACGCGGTGGCCCTCGGGTATCAAGGATGGCGCCGAGTTCGTCATCCCGACCATGGACTGAGACTCGTCAATGTCTTTCGAGATGACAGACGATGACAAGGTCATCGTCGACACCGCGGCAGCGTTCGCGCGCAAGCGGATCGAGCCGTACTCACTCGACTGGGATGAGCGCAAGCACTTCCCGGTCGAGGAGTTACGGGAAGCTGCAGAGCTCGGCATGGCCGGGATCTACACCAGCGAAGACGTCGGGGGCAGCGGTCTGCGCCGGATCGACGGAGTGCGCATCTTCGAGGAACTGGCGAAGGCCGATCCCACGACCGCCGCGTTCCTGTCGATCCACAACATGTGCACGTGGATGGTCGACTCCTACGGGACCGAAGAGCAGCGGAACACGTGGGCGTCGAAGATGGCGTCGATGGAAGCCGTTGCCAGCTACTGCCTGACCGAGCCGGCCGTGGGTAGTGATGCCGCGGCGTTGCGTACCAAGGCGGTTCGCGATGGGGACGACTACGTGCTCGACGGGGTGAAGCAGTTCATCTCCGGTGGCGGCGTCTCCGACGTCTACGTGATGATGGCGCGCACCGGGGCCGAGGGTCCGCGCGGCATCTCCACGTTCATCGTTCCGTCCGACACCCCTGGGCTGTCGTTCGGTGCGAACGAGGCAAAGATGGGCTGGAATGCCCAGCCCACCGCGCAGGTCATCATGGAAGGTGCCCGAGTCCCCGCTGCCAACCTCCTCGGTGGAGAAGAAGGCAAGGGGTTCGGTATCGCCATGAACGGACTCAACGGCGGCCGCATCAACATCGCGGCGTGCTCGCTGGGAGGTGCGCAGGCGGCCTACAACAAGGCCATCAGCTACGTGTCCGATCGGGAAGCGTTCGGCGGCAAGCTGATCGACGAACCGACCATCAGGTTCACGCTGGCCGACATGGCCACCTCGTTGGAGACGTCGCGGCTGATCCTGTGGAAGGCCGCGAGTGCGCTCGATGCCGGCCACCCCGACAAGGTCGAATTGTGTGCGATGGCCAAGCGCTACGTCACCGACACCTGCTACGACGTGGCCGATCAGGCGCTGCAGTTGCACGGGGGGTACGGGTATCTGCGGGAATACGGTCTGGAGAAAATCGTCCGAGACCTCCGCGTGAACCGAATACTGGAGGGCACCAACGAGATCATGCGGGTCGTGATCGGCCGCGCTGAAGCGGACAAGTCGAGTAAGGGGCAGTACATATGAGCACGATCGCGTTTCTGGGTCTGGGAAACATGGGTGGACCCATGGCCAAGAATCTCGTCAACGCAGGCCATACGGTGCACGGGTACGACCTGTCGGCGGCGGCGATCGCGGCCGCCGAGGCGAACGGCGTCAACGTGGTCGCCGGCGGTATCGAAGCAGTCGCCGACGCCGACGTCGTGATCACGATGTTGCCCAGCGGTAAGGCCGTCCTGGACTGCTACGCGGAGATCCTGCCGGGCACCAAGACCGGTGCGCTGCTGATCGACAGCTCCACCATCTCGGTCGACGACGCCCGCAAGATCAATCAGCAGGCAGCCGATCACGGCTTCGCGCAGATCGACGCGCCGGTCTCCGGCGGTATCAAGGGTGCGGACGCGGGCACGTTGGCGTTCATGGTCGGCGGTACCGATGAGGCGTTCCTGGCCGCGCAGGCGATTCTCGAACCGATGGCGGGCAAGGTGATCCACTGCGGCGCCACCGGCAGCGGACAGGCCGCAAAGGTCTGCAACAACATGGTGCTCGCGGTGCAGCAGATCGCGATCGGCGAAGCCTTCGTCCTCGCCGAGAAGCTGGGTCTGGAGGCGCAGGCGCTGTTCGACGTGATCACCGGAGCCACCGGCAACTGCTGGTCCGTGCACACGAACTGCCCCGTTCCGGGACCGGTTCCGACGTCACCGGCGAACAACGAGTTCAAGCCGGGCTTCGCGACGGCCCTGATGAACAAGGATCTGGGCCTGGCGATGGCGGCGGTGGAGTCCACCGGTTCCACCGCGCCGCTCGGCGAGCACGCCGCAACGCTCTATGCGGACTTCGCGCAGGAACACGGTGCCAAGGACTTCAGCGCGATCATCGAGACGCTGCGCTGAGCTGATCCGGCGTCGGCATCCCCGTCCAGACGCCGTACGAACCCGAGAACGCAGCCGCCACATTTGCAAGCCGTGGCGGCTGCGTTCGTCGTATCGCCCGCAGTGACAGCGGCGACCATGAAGTCGGCGTTGATGTCACCCCACCATGATCTCCGCCGACGTAGCCAGGGGTGGTGGCGCAGATTTGTTAACCGTACTTCGCACGAATTCTCGGAACCAATTGTGCCGACCGGCCGACGGGACGAGCTGTCGCTGGTAGACATCAAGAGTAAGCGCAACGCTTTCCGAGGAGAGAAAAATGGCATCACCGAACACCCAGAAGTTCTACATCGACGGCGAGTGGGTGGATCCTGTTTCTTCCGCCACCCTCGACGTCATCAACCCGGCCACCGAGGCGAGCATCGCGACTATCGCACTCGGCGACGAGAAGGATGTCGACCGCGCGGTCACCGCGGCACGCAAAGCCTTCGACAGCTTCGCCGCGACCACCCGGGACGAGCGGATTGCTCTGCTGGAACGGGTGATCGAGGTGTATCAGACCCGCCTCGGCGACCTGGCCGAAGCGGTCAGCGCCGAAATGGGCGCACCCGTCGGCCTGGCATCTGCAGCGCAGGCCCCCGCCGGACTCGGACATTTCCTCAACACCCTCGAGGCCCTCAAGAACTTCGAGTTCGAAGAGACCATCGGGTCGACCACCGTTGTTTACGAGCCCGTCGGGGTCTGCGCGTTCATCACCCCGTGGAACTGGCCGCTCAATCAGATCGCCGCCAAGGTGGCTCCGGCGCTCGCATCGGGCTGCACGATGGTCCTCAAGCCGTCGGAGATCGCGCCGCTGAACGCGCTCGTTTTCGCCGAGATCATGGACGAGGCCGGTGTACCCAAGGGCGTGTTCAACCTCGTCAACGGCGACGGCCCGACCGTCGGCGCAGCGCTGTCGACGCATCCCGAGGTCGACATGGTCTCCTTCACCGGTTCGACGCGCGCAGGTATCGAGGTCGCCAAGAACGCGGCCCCGACCGTCAAGCGGGTTGCCCAGGAGCTCGGCGGCAAATCGGCCAACATCATTCTCGACGACGACGGGTTCTCGGATGCAGTGGCTCGCGACGTCGCTGCGATGGTGGTCAACTCGGGTCAGTCCTGCAACGCCGGTTCGCGCATCCTGGTGCCGGCAGCGCGGATGAACGAAGCTGCCGAGATCGCCGAGAAAACCGCGGAGCAGATCGTCGTCGGCTCGCCGGAGGATTCGGGAACCCACGTGGGGCCGGTCGTCTCCGAGGCCCAGTTCAACAAGATCCAGCGCCTGATCCAGACCGGGATCGACGAGGGCGCGGCCGTCGCCGCCGGCGGTGTCGGGCGTCCGGACGGTGTGGACGTGGGGTACTTCGTCAAGCCGACCGTGTTCGCCGACGTCACCAACGACATGACCATCGCCCGCGAGGAGATCTTCGGGCCGGTCATGGTCCTCATCGCCTATGAGGACGAAGACGACGCCGTCCGGATCGCGAACGACACGAACTACGGACTGTCCGGATACGTGTCGTCGGCCGACCCCGAAAAGGCCCGCAAGGTGGCCCGCCGGTTGCGGACCGGCAACGTGCACATCAACGGTGCCCCGATCGCGTTCGACTCCCCGTTCGGCGGATACAAGCAGTCCGGCAACGGACGCGAGTTCGGAAAGTTCGGGCTGGACGAATTCTTGGAGGCCAAGGCGATCTTCGGCGACAACGCCTGAGCTGAAGGCCTGATTCTTCCGGAAGCGAGGTCGGGTGGTCCGTTGCGGACCACCCGGCCTCGCGTCGTCTGCACATCAAGAGGATGATTTGCGGCGCAAGGTTCACTTCCGAGCTCGAACATCCAAGGCAGCAGGGACGGCTAACACGGTGGCAACCACGAGTACGCGGGCCGGCAACGACAAGAAACTGATGCTGTTCTCGGGACGGGGACATCCTGAGCTCGCTCGGCAGGTGGCGGCGGAGCTGGACATCGAGGTGACTCCTCAGACGGCCCGGGATTTCGCGAACGGTGAGATCTTCGTCCGCTTCGAAGAGTCGGTGCGCGGTTCGGACGCCTTCGTGCTGCAGAGTCACCCCCAGCCGCTCAACACCTGGCTGATGGAACAGCTCATCATGATCGACGCCCTCAAACGCGGCTCGGCGAAACGCATCACGGCGGTGCTGCCGTTCTATCCCTACGCCCGCCAGGACAAGAAGCACCGGGGTCGCGAGCCGATCTCGGCCCGGCTGATCGCCGATCTGCTCAAGACCGCGGGCGCGGATCGGCTCATCACGGTCGACCTGCACACCGATCAGATCCAGGGCTTCTTCGACGGCCCCGTCGATCACATGCACGCCGATCGCACCCTGACCGAATACATCGCCGGAAAATACGATCTGAAGACCATCACGGTGGTGTCCCCGGACTCCGGTCGGGTCCGTTCGGCGGAGAAGTGGGCCGACTCGTTCGGCGGCAGGCCGCTGGCGTTCATCCACAAGACCCGAGATCCGCTGGTGCCCAACCAGGTGAAGGCCAACCGCGTCGTCGGCGACGTCGACGGGCAGACCTGCATCCTGATCGACGACATGATCGACACCGGCGGCACCATCGCGGGCGCGGTGCGAGTGTTGAAAGAAGCGGGTGCCGGAGACGTGGTGATCGCCGCGACCCACGGCATCCTGTCCGAGCCCGCGACCGAGCGGCTGGCGAATTGCGGCGCGAAAGAGGTGGTCGTCACCAACACGCTGCCGATCGACGACAGCAAGCGTTTCGACACCCTCACCGAGCTGTCCATCGCTCCTCTGTTGGCCCGCACCATCCGGGAAGTCTTCGAGAACGGGTCGGTGACCTCGCTGTTCGACGGGCACGCCTAAAAGGACCGAGCAAACCATTCTCGACATGGACGGTCATCCAGTAAGGTAGAACGTGTTCTAGTTTTCCCGTTCTAAGGAGCCGCCATGGGCGAGGTACTCGACCGCATCGAAGAGCACGCCGACGAGATCCGGGCAGCCGGCGTCGAAGGCGACGAACTGATGCGGCTACCGGACACCTCAGCGCAGCGGTTGAGAGAAGCGGGCGTGATCAGGCTGCTGCAGCCGGTAGAGCACGGCGGCTTGTCCGCCCATCCCCGCGAGTTCGCCGAGACCGTGATGGGTGTTGCGG
This sequence comes from Williamsia sp. 1138, assembly GCF_002095435.2. GTDB lineage: Bacteria > Actinomycetota > Actinomycetes > Mycobacteriales > Mycobacteriaceae > Williamsia. Next base: position 158,358 of record NZ_MJEJ02000046.1, on the reverse strand, counting down.
CCATGGACGGAGCCGCCGGCTGGGTCTCGGGCATCGTCGGGGTGCACCCGTGGGAACTGGCCTTCGCCGATCCGAAGCTGCAGGACGAGATCTGGGGCGACGACCCGGACACCTGGCTCGCCTCCCCGTACGCGCCGATGGGCGTGGCCACCCCGGTGGACGGCGGCTACACCCTCAAGGGACGCTGGCAGTTCTCCTCCGGCACCGACCACTGCCAGTGGATCGTGCTCGGCGCGATCCTGGGGGACGAGCGCGGTAAGCCGATCATGCCGCCGACCATCTTGCACGTGTTCTTGCCCCGTGCCGATTACACCATCGTCGACGACTCCTGGGACGTCGTCGGACTTCGCGGCACCGGATCCAAGGACGTGATCGTCGACGGCGCGTTCATTCCCGGCTACCGCACGCTGAACTCGGCGGACGTCATGGACGGCAGTGCGCCGCGCAATGCAGGGCGCACCGAGTCGACCTATCTCATGCCGTTCAGTTGCATGTTCCCCCTCGGCATCACCTCTGCGGTGATCGGTATCGCCGAGGGCGCGCTCGCCTGTCACATTGCCGCGCAAAAGGATCGGGTCGCGATCACCGGGCAGAAGATAAAGGAAGACCCGTACGTTCTCTACGCCATCGGTGAATCTGCCGCCGAGATCGCGGCGTCGCGGGCGGCGTTGCTCGAGACAGTCGACCGGTTCTACGACAAAACCGAAGCAGGCAAAGAGATCTCGTTCGACGAACGCGCGATCGGCCGACGTACCCAGACCGCCGCCGCCTGGCGTGCGGTGCGGGCTGTGGACGAGATCTTCGCGAGGTCGGGCGGGGGAGCGCTGCATCGAAAGTTCCCGATGCAGAGGTTCTTTCGCGATGCACACGCCGGCCTGGCGCACGCCATCCACGTCCCGGGTTCGATCTTCCATGCCTCTGCGCTCACCCAACTCGGCGGCGAACCCGAAGGCATGATGCGTTCGATGATCTAGCGCTCTGCGCGCACCACATTCGGCCCCGGTGGGGACTGCCGGGGGTAAATCGTCCTCGGCGGCTCACCAGGGGGCTGAAAGTGGTGGTTGTCTACTCGATCAGATGTCGCCGGAGTGCTTGCGGACGGCATTGATCGACTTCACCAACGCATTCGACTGGGACTCGGTCATGCCGACGTCCCCGAAGACCTCGTTGTTGAGCGCGATGGTCGCCTCGTCCACCGTGGTGCGGCCGGTGTCGGTGATCTCCACCAGCGTCGTCCGCCCGTCGGTGGGGTGCGGGACCCTGCGGACCAGGCCGGCTTCCTCCAGTCTGCGGATCGCATGCGTCACCGACGTGACGTGGACCTGTAGACGATCGCTGGCCTTGGTGATGGGGAGCGCGCCGCGTCGGCTGAAGGCGAGCAGTCGCAACAGCTCGAAGCGGGAAAAGCTCAGCTCCCACGGCTTGAGGACTGCCTCGACCCGCGCGAGCAATATCTGGTGCACTCGCATCACCGACGTCACGGCCTGCATGCCTCCGGCCACGTCACCCCAGCCGGCGTCTTCCCAGTTCTTCCGGGCTTCGGCGATCGGGTCGGGTCTGAACTCGCTGGGCATTCCCCTATTCAACATCAGTAGTCGGGCGCGACAGTGCGGTCCATGGCACGAGCGGTGCGTCACCATCCGATGGAACAGTGATCGTTGACACATTAGATACCGGAGCCTAGCGTCAGGAGTACCAAGCTTTCAGGAGGGCACATATGTCGGCACCAGCACGTGAGGCCATCGCAACCCGGTTGCTGGGCGGATCGGTCAAGCGATCGTATTCGCCCGTCGTAGACCTCGATTGGGACGCGCCTCTCGAAGAGGGAAAGTACTTTCTGCCACCGCGCGTGTGCAGCCTGTACGGCACCGATCTGTGGAACGGGCTGACCGAGGAGCAGCGCATCGAGGTCTCCCGGCAGGAGATGGCGAACATCCTCTCCATCGGTATCTGGTTCGAGAATCTCCTCAACCGGGCCCTGCTGCAACGACTCATGAACGAGGACCCGGCGTCGGCGAGCAGTCACTACGCGCTCACCGAGATGGGTGACGAATGCCGACACATGGTGATGTTCGGCCGGGCCATCGAACGCAGTGGCGCGCGGCCATATGGCATGTCGCTGCCCGAGCGAATCATCATGCTGCTCTTACCCTTCGGCCTCCGCGGTACGTTGCTGTGGGTGGCGGCGCTGGTCGGGGAGGAGATCTTCGACGCACTGCAGCGCGAGATGCTCGACGATCCCGAACTCCAGCCACTGGTATCGCGACTGATGCGGATCCATGTCACGGAGGAGGCCAGACACATCGGATTCGCCAGGGACGGCGTTGTTCGCAGGCGTCCGACCCGGGGGCGGTGGGAATCGATGATCGCAGCAAATGTCCACGGTCTGAGCGCACTTCGCTTCAAGTATCTGTTCACCAACCCGGCCATGTACGCCCGGGCGGGACTGGACAAGCACGAGGCCACCAAGGCTGCCCGCAGCAATCCGAACTTCCATCGCATGCAGGTGCTGGGGTTCGCGAGTCTGGGCAAGTTTCTCGAGGACAACGGCCTCATGAGCAGGTTCGCGCGCGGCCAGTGGCGGCGGGCGGGATTCCTGGAATGAGTTCTCTACGCGTGGGTGTGGTGGGAGGTGGCCCGGTGATCGACGCCCTACGGGTCCGGTTACGCGAGTCGGCGCTGGATGTCGAGGTCACCGATGTCGCCTCCGTTGGACACTTCGACACCACGCTGGACCGCTGGGGCGACGAGGCGGGCGTCCAGGTACTGGTGACGTCGGATCCCCCGCCCGCCGAGAACTATCTGGGGGTGGCGACCCACCAGCACCCCAACCTGTTCTACGCCGGCGCGCCCACGTCGTGGCCCCGTGCGGTCGCGGGGTACCTGGGCGCAGCCATCGAGGAACTCGCGCTGGCCGGGGCGAGTCGCGTGCAGGTGCGTCGCCCGATCGAACTGTCCTGGCTCGGGTACGTCCGCGCCACCGGCGGCACTCGCAAACTGGCGCGCAAACTCAAACGATTCGATGCGGACGACTTCGACTACACCAGCGCGGCGATACGAGACGACGATGTCTACGACGGCCTGGTCGTGATCGAGCACGACGACGAGGCGATCACCGCGCGCATGCGGGTCCAGGGCTACTTCGACCCGCTCGACGGACACTTCCACTGGGCAGGAATCGCATTCGGCGACCAGGTACGCGACCTCAAGGACAGGCGCGTGGCCGCGGTCGAAGTGGTCGTCGGTGACGAAGACCCGGTGCCCGCTCGGCTGACGGACATCACACCCTGGGGAACGGTCCGCATCACCGGCGTAGGTCGGCCGCCTTACCCGTTGGACGACATAGACATCCTGGCGCACCGCTAGCTCCGTAGACTGACAATGCGTGGCCGATGTGGTCACACCGGTCCAGGAGGAATCATGGCCAAAGAACTGAACAGAGCCCGCACCGATGCAATGAAGCAGACGGTCGCAGCGCACCCCGGAATGGTTGCGTTCGCGCTGGCGCCTGCCGTCGTCGTATTCGGCGTCCTGTGGCTCGTCACCAACTTCTGGCTCGCGCTGCTCGTCGGCCTGGTCGTCGGTGGCGGTGCCGCCTGGACCCTGTTGCGCCGCTAGACCTCGCGCGTACATGGCTGAACCCTCCGCACGAGTCGACAGCTGGATCTGGTCTGTCCGGCTCCTGAAGACCCGTTCCGCCGCCGCGTCCGCATGCCGCGGCGGTCACGTGAAGGTGAACGGGACACCCGCCAAACCCGCTCAGCACGTGGCCATCGGCGACGAGATCCGCCTCCGGGTGGGCGGCCGTGACCGCATCGTCGAAGTCGCCCGCGTCGTGGCCAAGCGAGTGGGGCCGGCAGTGGCCGCCGAATGTCTGATCGACCGCAGCCCGCCGCCACCACCGAAGGAAGTGCTGGCCGCCCTACCGCTGCGTGACCGCGGAGCCGGCAGACCCACCAAACGCGAGCGGCGGGACACCGATCGGCTGCGCGGGCGGTGAGAGCTGGCACTTCCGGAAGCACCCGAAAGGGCCAGTCGGCCTTCTCTACACTGCAACGTGTGAACACCTCGGCGGGTAAGAAATGGCTCGGAGCGCTGGCCGTGCTGGTGGCCGCCGTCCTGGCTCTTGCGGGATGCTCCGGCGACGACGCCGATGATGCGGCGCCGGCCGCGACCACCGAGTCAGCTCCTGGCAAGGCAGGCGGCGGCCCGTTTTTCGGGGAATGCGGGGGAGTCTCCGTCGAGGACGTCGCCCGGGTGAGCAAGATCCCGGGGCTGACCAACACGGTCAACAATCCATCGGTGTGTGAGTGGGTCACCGCGCAGGAACAGCTGGGACCGCAGTTGTCGTTCAACTGGTACCGCGGCAGCCCCATCGGGCGTGAGCGGGCCACCATCCAGCTCTCCCGCGACAGTGTCGAAGACGTCACCATCGACGGACATTCGGGCTTCATCGGGTCGAGCGAGGGCATCTGCGAGATCGGCATCGCCTTCGGTGCCGACTTCTTCGAATGGTCGGTGTCGTACGGCCTCGCCGTCGAAGGCGTGCCGACACCGTCCGTCGCCGAGATCTGTGCCACCGCCAAGACCCTTGCCACGCAGTCGATTGCGAACGCGAAATGATGCGCCGTAGAGCTGTGGGCGCGGTGCTGGCGATGCTGGCCGTCCTCACCCTGTTGGCTGGGTGCACCCGGGCGGTTGATGGCGACGCCACCTCGATCGGTGGCGGCGACGGATCATCGGACGGCAATGTCGACACCGACCGCTACGACGGCCTGATGTACGAGTGCGAGATGCTGCAGCCATCCGTGATCGCGAAGACCGTCGGCGGGACACTCGCCGAGCCGGGCTTCTACGGGGCGATCTGCCGATGGGTGGTCAACGGCCCGGTCATCACCGACGTGACGTTCAACTGGTTCGAGTGGGGCGACATCGAGGTCGAGAAGAGCACCGCCAAAGAACTCGGCTACACCACGGAGAACATCAAGGTCGCGAGCGTCACGGCGTTCACCCAGCGCAATCCTGCCCGCCCGGCCGCGTGTGGCGTGACCGCGCGATCACCCGATCGTGGCGTCTACACCTGGTGGGTAGAGCCGCGGACGGCGACGCCGATCGGCGATCCCTGTGCGGCCCCGACAAGGCTGATGGAACTGTTGCTCGGCGGCGGGCAGTAGTTTCTGCTCGCGGTTGCTGTGAGGAGTGTCGAGTTCGGGTCGCCGGCTGTGTTTTTTCGCTCCGCTTCGCTACGCGGGGGCAGGCGGCCGCCATCGCGTCGTCTTCCTTCCTCCTCGCATCGCTTCGCTCGCTCCTCGTCTGTCCAGACGACGCGGGCCGCCTGCCGGGCGGGGCGAGTTCGCCGTGCTCACCGTCGAGCGTGCCCTTCCGTGCGCCGAGCGTGCCTCTCCGTGCGCCGACCGGGCCTTTCCGGTCGACGACCGGGCCTTTCCGTGCGCCGACCGGGCCCTTTCGTGCATCGAGCGGGCTCTTTCAGTCGCTGAGCGTGCCCTTTCGTGCGTCGACCGGGCTCTATCAGGAGTCCACCGGGCCGTTGCTGTGAGGAGTATCGAGTTCGGGTCGCCGGCTGTGTTTTTTCGCTCCGCTTCGCTACGCGGGGCAGGCGGCCGCCATCGCGTCGTCTTCCTTCCTCCTCGCATCGCTTCGCTCGCTCCTCGTCTGTCCAGACGACGCGGGCCGCCTGCCGGGCGGGGCGAGTTCGCTGGGGTCAGCCTTGGAAGGCACGCTCGGCCCACGAAAGGGCACGCTCGGCGTACGGAAGGGCACGCTCGGCGTACGGAAGGGCACGGTGGGCGTACGGAAGGGCTCGGTCGGCGGGTAGCTCAGGCGGGGGGACGCTTCGTGATCGTGACCGTCGCAGCGACCTTGTCTTCGACGATCAGCCACATCCGCAGCTGATCGCTGACCCGTTCCCGTTTGATGGTCACCGTCGACTCGGGCGCGATGGCACGCAGATATTCGATGACGGCGCGGTGCGGCCCCTCCACGAGATCGGGATGGTCGAGCAGCTCATCCTCGACCGCTGCCCAGTAGGCGGCGTTGTTGAGGTGTTTGAACGGATCGAAGTCGGTCGCACGCAGGACGTGGTTTCGATCGGACTCCGTTGTCTCCGGAGCGGGGGCGGTGTTCATCGACTTCCATTTGAGCCGGTGCTCTGTCGCGCTCTCGCTGAGAAGGTCGAACGCGTTGTCGCTCAGCCGGGTCGGCAGGCCCTTGTCGTTGACGTTGATCCAGAACGCCTCGGTCTCGATCAGGCCGTCCTCGCGGGGCTCCGGATTGAAACGGTTCGTCTGGTGGGTCGAGGTGACGCGGACGCGCATGTTCGTCCACCGCGTCGAGAGTGCACCGCACCAGCGTTGCAACGTCACGTCGCCGGGCCACGAAATCGGCCTGATCACATCGATCACGGTGCGACGCACGATCCAGTACGGATCGCTGGTGTGAAACTCGGTCGCCTCAATGTTGTCGTTCGCGATGTCCTGCAGGTATCGGCTCAGTCCGTCCAGACGCAGCCGCATCTCCTGATCGATGTCGCCGGTGCGCACCCGATAGTTGGCCTCGTAGAAACGGGCCTGCTCGAGGCGTTCGGGCAGATCGATCGGGGTCAGAGCGTCGGTGGTCGGCTTGTCAGACATCAGCAGATCCTCTCATTCGAAGTCCCGGATCGGGGTCGGACGCTCCTGCAACACCCGGTGGCAGCATAGGTGGCTTCGCGCAGAGTGAGGTCTGCCACTACCGTTGTGGGACTGACGTCGAAGAGTGTCTCTGCGGTTGGGGTTGATCGAGGGTCTGGCGGCGTCTTCCACATGGTGGCCTAATCTGGACACCAATCTGGACAAGTGACAACCCCGAACGGCTCAGCCCTTGGCCGCCGGGGAAAAATCGAGTAAAAATTGGAACACGTTCCAATTCCGGAACGACGAGGATATTCGAGGTAGAGGCCGTATGGCGCACGTGATCACGCAGCCTTGCTGCAACGATGCCAGTTGCATCAGTGTCTGCCCGGTGAACTGTATTCATCCGACGCCGGATGAGCCCGAGTTCATCAGTGCTGAAATGTTGTACATCGATCCAGACACCTGCATCGATTGTGGTGCCTGCATCGACGAGTGCCCGGTGGAGGCCATCTTCCCCGACGATTCACTCGACGAGGGGCAGGAGCGCTACCTGCAGATCAACGCCGACTACTACACCGACCACGATGTCTCCGGTGGGTTGGTGCCGCCGCGCAAGAAGCCGCCGCTGCCCGCGGGCAAGGAACTGCACGTGGCGATCGTGGGCGCCGGTCCCGCTGCGTTCTACGCCGCCGAGGAACTGGTGAAGCACTCTGCGATCCGGGTGGACATGTTCGACCGGCTGCCGACGCCGTACGGGCTCGTGCGGGCCGGCGTCGCGCCAGACCACCCGTCGACCAAGGGGGTGGAGAAGACGTTCGCAGCGACCGCCGCCAAGCGAACGTTCGAATATTTCCTGAACGTCGAGATCGGCAAGCACATCAGTCACGACGAGTTGCTCGGTCACTACGGTGCGGTCATCTACGCCCACGGCGCCTCGACCGACAAGCACCTGGGGATCGAGGGTGAAGATCTGCCCGGCAGCATCGCGGCCACCGACTTCGTGGCCTGGTACAACGGCCACCCGGATTTCGCGGACCGCGACTTCGACCTGAGCGCTGAGCGGGCGGTGGTCGTCGGCAACGGCAACGTCGCCCTGGATGTGGCGCGGATCCTGCTCGACGACCCCGATCACCTGGGCAAGACCGATATCGCCGACCACGCCCTGGAGAAGTTGCGCTCGAGCAACATCAAAGAGGTTGTGCTGCTCGGGCGCCGGGGTATCGCGCAGGCCGCGTACACGAACTCCGAGTTCCTGGCGATGGGCGACATGGACGGGGTCGATGTGATCGTCGATCCCGACGAGTTGGTCCTCGACGCCGCCAACCAGAAGGCACAGGACTCCGGAACGCTCGACTCCACCATCGCGACCAAGGTGCGTATTGCGACGGAGTTCTCCGAGCGCACACCCACCGAGGGCAACAAGCGGGTGGTGTTCCGGTACCTGGTGTCGCCGTTGTCGATCAAGGGGTCCGACGACGGAATCGAGACCATCAGGTGCGTGCGGAACGAGTTCGTCGATGCCCCTGACGAGGCTGCGGACAATCCCGGCGACACCCCACGCCCGACGTCGGGCCGGGTGGCCATCAGGCCGACGGGTGAGGAGTTCGACCTGCCGGCCGGTCTGGTTATGCGGGCGATCGGTTACACCGGTCTGCCGCTGGACGGCCTGCCGTTCGACGGTGGGCAGGGTGTGGTGCCCAATGACGGTGGCCGGGTGCTCGATGCGAGAGACGGCGACCGGGTCGAAGGTGTCTACGTGACGGGCTGGATCAAGCGCGGTGCGACCGGCGGTATCGGTATGAACCGGTTGTGTGGTCAGGAAACCGCGATGGCCGTGATCGCCGACTTCACCGAAGGCAAACTCCCCGAACCAGCGAAATCACGCGAGCAGGTACCCGACCTGATCGCCGAACGTGGCGCCGGGCGGATCGCGAGTGATGGTTGGAAGAAGATCGATCTCGCCGAACGCACTGCGGGCAAAGAGGCGGGCCGCCGGCGGGTCAAATTGGTCAGTATCGAGGCGATGGAAGCCGCTGCGCGGGCCTGACCGCCGACCCGCGACGGCGGGCAGGCGCGACGGAGTTCGGCCGGACAGCGAGGACATCGCTGGGCGGATAAGGTTACGGCCACCCAAGGCCCGTACGAAAGGTCACAATGCGCATAGCTCTGCTGTCGTACCGAAGTAAGCCTCATTGCGGTGGACAGGGCGTTTATGTTCGTCACCTGTCGCGCGAATTGGCCCTCCTCGGTCATCAGGTCGAGGTGTTCTCCGGGCAGCCGTATCCCGATCTCGACGAGTCGGCCGTCGCAGCCGGTGTCACCCTCACCAAGGTTCCGAGCCTGGATCTCTACAACGACGAGAACCCCTTCCGGACGCCATGGCCGTGGGAGATCAAGAGCTGGATCGACGCGCTCGAGGTGCTGACGATGTGGACGGCCGGCTTTCCGGAGCCACTGACCTTCAGCCTCCGCGCGGCGAAGCTTCTCAAGAAGCGCACCGCGGACTTCGACGTGGTGCACGACAACCAGTGCCTCGGTTACGGGTTGCTGCAGATCGAACGCGGCGGCCTGCCGGTGGTCGCAACGATCCACCATCCGATCACCCGGGACCGCGAACTCGCGGTGAAGGCCGCGAAAGGCCTGCACAAGATCACCGCCCGGCGCTGGCACAGCTTCCTGCGCATGCAGGGAAAGGTCGCCCGGAAGATCCCGCGTCTGCTCACCGTCTCCAAGAGCAGCGAAGTGGACATCAGAAAAGCCTTCGGGATTCCCGAGGGCCGCCTGACCACCATCCCGCTGGGCGTCAACACCGATCAGTTCCGGCCATCGGCCGAGCGGGTCCCGGGCCGGATCGTCTGTGTCGCCAGCGCTGATGCGCCGCTCAAGGGCGTCTCGTACCTTCTCGAGGCGGTGGCCAAGCTGCGCGCCGAGCGCCAGGTCGAGCTCGTGCTGGTGTCGAAGTTGGTGGCCGGCGGCCCGTCGGACACCCGGATCGACGAGCTCTCGATCCGGGATTCGGTTCGGGTCGTCTCGGGTCTCGACGACGACGAACTCGCGGATCTGCTGGCCTCGGCCGAGGTCGCGTGTGTGCCGTCGCTCTACGAAGGGTTCTCGTTGCCCGCGGTCGAGGCGATGAGTTGCGGTACGCCTCTGGTCGCGACCAGGGCCGGGGCGATCCCAGAGGTGGTGGGCGAAGCGGAAGAGGCGGCGCTCCTGGTACCCCCGATGGACTCGGGTGCGCTCGCCACGGCACTCGGACGTCTGCTGGACGACGCGGAGTTGCGGGGCCGACTCGGGGCCGGCGGCCGCGAGCGGGTCGAGGCTCGATACAGCTGGGCAGCCGTCGCGGCCAAGACCGCACAGAACTACCAAGAGGCGATCGATGAGTTCGCCGGTACGACCACGTTCGGACAGTCAGAAGATATCGCCCCAGGAGGCAGCGTTGCTAACCGTTGATTTTGACCGGCTCGGTGTAAGTGCAGGAAGCAAGGTCATCGACATCGGCGCAGGCCAGGGCAGGCACTCGTTCGAGATGTTCCGTCGTGGTGCCGACGTGATCGCCTTCGACATGTCCGAGAGCGACATGGCCGACGTCGCCGAGATGTTCGACGCCATGATCGCCGAGGGGCAGGTGCCGGCATCGGCGAAAGCGCGTGCCGAGGTGGGCGACGCGCTGCGTTTGCCCTACGGCGACGGTGAGTTCGACGTGGTGCTGATGTCGGAGATCCTCGAGCACATCCCCGATGACACCGATGCCATCGCCGAGATGGCGCGCATTCTGGCCCCGGGCGGCGTCGCCGCGGTCACCGTCCCGCGGTACTGGCCGGAAAAGGTGTGTTGGACGTTCTCGGACGAATATCACGCCAACGAAGGCGGCCATGTCCGCATCTACAAGGCGTCTGAGTTGGCCGACAAGCTCCGCGGCGCGGGACTCGAGGTGACCGGTACCGACCATGCCCATGCCCTGCACGCGCCGTACTGGTGGCTCAAATGCGCTGTGGGCGTGGAGAAGAACGACAATCCGCTGGTCAAGGCGTACCACAAGCTGCTGGTGTGGGACATGATGAGCGCGCCCAAGCTGACCAGGGTCGGTGAGCAGGTGCTCAACCCGGTCATCGGCAAGAGCGTCATCCTCTACCTGCGCAAGCCGGCATAGGCAATGGCGGCGATCCCCGAGCTCGATGATCTGATCACAGCAGACGAGACGCTGGCCACCGGCCGCGCGATCGCGGCGATGCAGGAACCCTCCGGTGCCATGCCCTGGTTCCCCGGCGGACAGACCGACCCGTGGGATCACATCGAGTCCGCGATGGCGCTGAGCGCCACCGGGCTGATCGCCGAGGCCGAGGCCGCCTACGAGTGGTCGCGGCGCGAGCAGCGGGAGGACGGGTCATGGCCGATCCGCATGGTGGTCGGCGACATCGTCGATCCGAACACCGACAGCAACTTCTGCGCCTACATCGCGGTCGGGGTGTGGCACCACTACCTGATCACGTCAGATGTGCGGTTTCTGGAGAAGATGTGGCCGACGGTCTGTTCGGCCATCGACCTGGTGGTCGCCATGCAGGCGCCGGGAGGGCAGATCTACTGGGGCGCCACCTATCCGATGCCGGACCAGGCGTCGGGGTCGTTCCCGGGGATCTATCACTCCGCGCTGGTGACGGGCAATTCGAGTATCCATCAGGCGCTCGGATGCGCGGTTGCGATCGCGGCGGAGCTCGATCAGCCCTGCGAGCAGTGGCGGCTGTCATTGGGTCTGCTCGGCGACGCTCTCCGTAGCCGCCCGCACCTGTTCGAGCCGAAGTCCGAGTACTCGATGGACTGGTATTACCCCGTGCTGGGCGGCGCGATCCGGGGCCGGGCGGGGCAAGAGCTCATCGCCCAGCGGTGGGACGATTTCGTGGTCACCGACCTCGGCATCCGCTGCGTCGATCACCGGCCGTGGGTCACCGGAGCCGAGACGTGCGAGTTGGTACTGGCTCTCGATGCACTCGGCGACACCGCGGATGCTCTCGAGTTGCTCGGTGACATGCAGCATCTGCGGGATCCGGACGGCTCGTACTGGACCGGGCTCGTCTTCGCCGACGGGAAGCGCTGGCCCGTCGAGAAGAGTTGCTGGACATCGGCGGCCGTCGTCCTCGCGGTCGACGCGCTGAGCCGGACGACCCCGGGCAACGGCATCTTCCGGGACGCCGATCCGCAGGCGGAACTGTTCACCGGCAGGGAAATCCGCGCAATCTAGAACGTGTTACTGTTCTTCGACCTAGACTGGTGTCCAGTCACCGGTCCGTATCGGGCCGGTTCGAAGAGCAGGAGACACGATGGACTACGGAATCGTCCAATTCACGAGTGATCGCGGACTGGCGCCGGCGATCCTGGCCCCGTTGGTCGAGCAGGCCGGATTCGACGCCTACTTCGTGCCCGAGCACAGCCACATCCCGACGAAGCGGGACGCGGCGCACCCGCAGACCGGCGACTCGTCATTGCCCGACGATCGCTACATGCGCACGCTCGACCCCTGGGTGTCGCTCAGCGGCGCAGCTGCGGTGACGTCCAGGATCAGGCTGGGGACCGCGGTCGCGTTGCCGGTGCAGTCGGATCCGATCACCCTCGCGAAGGTCATCGCCACACTCGATCACCTCTCGGGAGGACGCGTCACACTCGGTGTCGGCTTCGGCTGGAACCTCGATGAACTGTCGGATCATCACGTGCCCCCGAAGCGCCGTCGCACGATGCTTCGCGAGTACATCGAGGCGATGACCGCGCTGTGGTCACAGGAAGAAGCCGAGTACGCAGGCGAGTTCGTGAACTTCGGTCCGAGTTGGGTATGGCCCAAAACCGTGCAGCAACCGGGTCCGCCGGTCCTGGTCGGCGCCGCAGGCAACGAGAAGAACTTCAAGTGGATCGCCCGCAGTGCGTCGGGCTGGATCACCACGCCGGGTGAGCAGGACATCGAGCAATCGGTGGTGCTGCTCAAGCAGATCTGGGCCGATGCGGGGCGCGAGGGTGAGCCCCAGATCGTGGTCCTCGACTTCAAGCCCGTGCAGGAAAAGCTGGACCAGTGGCGCGAACTGGGAGTCACCACCGTGCTGTACGGCGTCCCCGACGACAGCGAGGAGCGGGCGAGCGCGTACCTGACGAAACTCGCGGGCAAGCTGGGGCTGAGTCCGGCGACGGTCTGACCGCCGACCGTGCCAATACGTCCGCCGACCTTGCCGACAACGCCGTCGAGCGGGCCGAAACTGTTGGGGGTCAACGTGTGATGAAGGATGCGACATGACAGAGGACCACTCGGCATTGCCTGAACTCGGTTGTTACGGACTGGCGGGCCATTCGAACAGCCCTCGCGACCTGGTGGGCGAGGCCGAGCTGGCGGAGCGGTTGGGCATCGGGTCTCTGTTCTTGTCCGAGCGGTTCAACACCAAGGATGCGGGTGTTCTGGCGGGGGCCGTCGGAGCGGTGACCGAGCGACTCGGGATCGCCTCGGCAGCAACCAATCACAACACCCGACACCCTTTGGTCACCGCGACGATGGGCACCACGCTGCATCGCCTGACCGGCGGGCGATACGCGCTCGGCCTCGGCCGCGGATTCGACATGCTCTTCGACGTGATGGGTCTGCCCCGGATCACCTCGGCGCAGATCGAGGATGCCGTCGGTATCTACCGCACTCTCTGGTCCGGCGGCAGCGTCGTCGGGCACGATGGCCCGGCAGGTGAGTATCCGTTCCTGATGCAAGACCCGTCGTTCGACGAAGACATCCCGATCATGATGGTCGCGATCGGTGAGAAGACCCTGAAACTCGCCGGCCGCATCGCCGATGGTGTTGTGCTACACACGTTCTTCAGCGATGAGACACTGTCGAGGTCGGTGCAGACGATTCGCCGGGCCGCGGAAGAGTCAGGACGCGACCCGGCGGGCGTACGCATCTGGTCCGTACTCGCCACCGTCGAGGACTCGATATCCGAAGAGCTGAGACTGCGAAAGCTCGTGGGCCGGATGGCCACGTACCTGCAGGGGTACGGACACGTGCTGGTGCAGGTGAACGGCTGGGACCCCGCGGATCTCGAGCGGTTCCGAAACGACGAGTTCGTCAAGAACTTTCCCGGCGCCTTCGACGCGATCGGTACGGTCGACGATCTCACCCGGGTGGCCGAGCTGTTGCCGGACCACTGGCTCGCCGCGTCGGCGACCGGGTCGGCGGCGCAGTGCGCCAAACGTGTTGCCGACCAATTCGACTGCGGTGCCGACGGAGTGATCCTGCATGGCGCCACCCCGACAGAACTCGCGCCGGTCCTCGAGGCCTGGCGCCGTGTGCGGCCGACGGGTCGCTTCGATCACCTACCTGCCAATCCAGGAAGGGTCGCATCATGACCGCACCCATCGTCACGTCCATCGACCAGGTCACCGCCGAATGGCTCTCCGATACGTTGGGCAAAGACGTGGAGACCGTGACGACCGCGCAGATCGGCACCGGTCAGATCGGGACCTGCTTCCGGCTGGACCTCACGGGTGTCAAAGATCCGGTGCGTATGCTGGCGAAGCTGCCCGCCGTGGATCCGGCTACGCGCGAGATGCTCTCCGGTGTGTATCGGTCGGAGGTCAGGTTCTACAGCGAGATCGCGGCCACCGTTGCGATCAGGGTCCCGGAGTGCTACTACGCCGACATCTCTGATACCGGAGCGGATTTCACCCTCCTCCTGCAGGACATGAGCCCGGCGGAACAGGGCGATCAGCTCGCCGGTTGTACGGTAGCGCAGGCCCGGGACGCGGTGGAGAACCTGGCCGGTCTCCACGGCCCGCGGTGGTGCGACCCCTCGCTGCTCGAGATCGACGGCTTGGCGGTGAACGGGCCCGAGGACGCCAAACTCCTCGCCGAGATGTACGGTCCCGCCACGGAGATCTTCATCGACGGTCTCGGGGATCTGATCGCCGGCGAGGACCGGGCGACTCTGTGGAGATGTGTTGACGTGGCGGAGAACTGGGCGCTCGCACGCTCAGAGCGGTTCGGTCTCGTCCACGGCGACTATCGCCTCGACAACCTGCTCTTCCCGCCGAACGGCGGCGCAGGCGTGACCGCGATCGACTGGCAGACGTTGAGCCTGGCGCTGCCGGCTCGCGACCTGGCGTACTTCATTGGCACGAGTCTCTCGCCCGCCGAGCGTCGCGAGAACGAACGGGACCTCGTCGCGGACTATCACCGCGCCCTGCAGTCCCATGGTGCCGAGGATTACACCTTCGAGAACTGCTGGGAAGACTACTGTTTCGCGATGATCCAGGGTCCACTCGTGTCGGTGTTCGGTTGCGCGTACGGCACGCGCACCGAACGTGGTGACAAGATGTTCGCGGCCATGGTTGCCCGCTCCTGCGCCGCGATCAGAGATCTGGACACGATTGCGCTGGCGGGCGACTCATCGGCCGCGTGACGGTCAGCGCGCTGCGAATCCGGCGTCCACGGGTAGTGCCACCCCGGTGATGTAACGCCCCTCGTCGCTGACGAGGAAGGCGACCGCGTTCGAGATGTCTTCTGGCTCGACCCACGGCACGGGGATCAGATTGCGGGTGGCTTCCTGGGCTTCCGGGAATGCCTCGAAGATCTCTTCCATCAGCTTGTTGCGGATCATCGGGGTGTTGACTCCGGTCGGATGAATGGTGTTGACCCGAATGTTGTGGGGTCCCAGCCAATTCGCCCAGCTCCGCATAAGGCCGACCAGGGCGTGTTTGGCGGCCACGTAGCCGGTGTTACCCGGTGCCCCGACGCCGCCGGTACCTTTGAGGCCCTGCGAAGAACTGGTGAGCACGATGGATCCGGCCTTCGCGGAGATGAGGCTCGGGACCGCGGCCATGACGGTGTTGTACACGCCGGTGAGGTTGACGCCGATGACGTCGTGCCACGGCGTCTCGATGTCGGAGCCATCCTCGCCGAACACCGATATGCCGGCATTCGCGAGAATGATGTTCACTTTGCCGAGCTGCGCTTCGCCTTCACTGACAGCCGCTCGCAGGGCGGCCAGATCGCGTACATCGGCCTGGGTGGCGATGATTCGACGGTCCAAGGCCTCGACCTGCTTCACGGTCTCGGCGAGTTCCTCGGGTGTTCCCAGTGGATACGGCACGGTGGCGATGTCGGCACACAGATCGATCGCGATGATGTCTGCGCCCTCTTGAGCGAGCCGGATCGCATGGCTACGGCCTTGACCTCGCGCGGCGCCGGTGATGAATGCGACTTTTCCGTCGAGCTTGCCCATGGCGATTCTCCCCAGTTCGTTCGAGCGCAGAACCGAGCGGCCTGCGTTCTCTGTCGATGAACTTGTCAGACAGCGATTCTCGAGATGGACAGCTGTCTGGACTCTTGTATGAAGACTAGGGTACAGCGCGGCGTGTGTCCATTGTCGGATGAGAAGGTGGTCAAGAACCCGTCATACCGACTCGGCCGGAACGAAGACCGGCGACCACTCCGCCATCCACCAGCAGATCTGTGCCGGTGATGAAACTCGACTTGCTGTTGTCCAGCAGGAACTCGGTGGCAGCGGCGACGTCCTCTGCGGTGCCGAACCGCCCGGCGGCAGAGTCGGTGATCATCGACTCGTAGGCCTGGTGGGCGAAGTCGGCGTTGAACTCCTCCCAGCCCATCGCGGTGGCCACGACGCCCGGGCTCACGCTGTTGACCCGTGCGCCTCGGTCGCCCCACAACGGTGCCGCGGCCTGTACCCGGAGCTGATTTCCGCGTTTGCAATACCCGTAGGTCAGCGCCCTGGCGAGGTCGTCCGGAACATCCGGCATGTCGAAGATTGCCGCACCGGCCATCTCGTCGAGGGTGCCTCCGCCGAGTAACGCGGCGGAGGCGTCGTCGACCGCCGCGCCGAGGATGTGTCCTGCAACGCTCGCGATGTACACCCCGGCGCCGCCAGGGGCGATCACGGAACCGAACACCTCGAGCGAGAGGGCGGTGCCCACCAGGTCCACCTCGACGATCTGATGTGCCGGGGCCTGAGCGGGGGAGACGCCTGCGGTGTGCACGACGGATGTGATGTCACCGAGCTCGGCCGCCGTTGCCGCCAGGGCGCTCAGTGAGTCCCGGCAGACGACATCAACTCGTTGGGCGTGGATGTCGTAGCCGCTGTGTCGCAGCTGCTCTCGCAGGCTCTCGACGCGCTCGGCATTGTGATCGGCGATGAGCGTCGGCCTTCCGGAGCCGAGTCGGCGCGCGATCGCCTCTCCCATCCCGCCGACACCGATGACCACCAGGACTGATCCGGTCATTACTCACCTCTCGCCGACCGCCGAAAGTGGGGGAAGTTCGAAAACTATTGTCCGGGTGCGGATTGCAGCCCGGGTAGAACGTAGCGTCTGACGTGGCGGAGTACTGCGGTTTGGTCATCTGGGTCCAGGGTGTTCCCGGGAACCGTGGCCAGGCTGATGAGCACGCGAGCCACCCATTCCGACGCCTCGACGGTGTCGACGTCCGGATGGACCTCGTCACGCGCCCGTGCCTCGACCACGTACGGATGCCAGAATGCCGCGAGGTCTGGTACCAGGCCTTGGACGCCTGCCCCGGCGCAGGCAGCGAACTCGTCCGGTTCGGTGGTCCGGAGTTTCATCAGGAGCGCGCCGGGCTCGTCGTAGGCGGTGCGACCGATGGCCACGCCGGCGGCGAGCTGGGCGTCGAGCGTGCCGATCTCGGCGAGAGCGGCATGCGATCCGGCCCAGAAAGCCTCGTTCAGCCGGACGATCGCCGCGCCGAGCAAGGTCGCCTTGTCCGGGAAGTGCCGGTACAGCCATGCGCGCGACACTCCCGCGGCTTCGGCCACCTCGAGTACGGTGGTGGCCCGGATTCCCTTGGCGCCGAGGCATTGCTCTGCGGCATCGAGCAGTCGATCCTGCACGGACGTCGTGTCGGCGGTGTCGGTCACTGGTCGTCCTCACCTGTTGTCGGCCGCCGCAGACCGCGGTGGAGTGGATCAAACATAGCAAAACTTGTAGACAGATCTGCCGATCTGTGTACTCTGCGAGTGAACAAGTTCTATTTTCTGTCTACTCTGGCACGAGGAGCTGCAATGCCCGGACCGACCACAGCCGTCATCGGCGCCGGCATCAGCGGGTTGACCGCAGGAAAGATGCTCGGCGACTACGACATTCCGTACACGTGCTTCGAGTTGTCAGACCGGATCGGGGGCAATTGGGCGTTCGGCAACCCCAACGGTTACAGCAGCGCGTACCGGTCGCTGCACATCGACACGTCGAAGCACCGGTTGTCCTTCAAGGACTACCCGATGCCCGAGAGCTACCCGGACTTCCCCCATCACACCCAGATCAAGTCGTATCTCGAGGACTACGCGGATGCCTTCGATCTCAAGAAGAACATCGAGTTCGAGAACGGCGTGACGCATGCTCGTCGGCTGGCATCAGGCGGCTGGGAGTTGCAGACGCAAAGAGGCGAACAGCGTCATGTCGACCTCCTCGTCGTCGGCAACGGACATCATTGGGATCCGCGTACGCCGGCCTTTCCGGGGACGTTCACCGGGGAGTCCATCCATGCCCACGAGTACATCGATCCGAAAGATCCGTTGTCGTTGTCCGACAGACGAATCCTGATCGTCGGGATCGGCAACAGTGCCGCAGACATCGCGGTCGAACTCTCCTCGAAGTCGACCGGCAACGAGGTGACCCTCTCGACCAGGTCAGGGGCGTGGATCGTCCCGAAGTACATCGCGGGACGACCGGCGGACAAGTACTACAAGACAAGTCCGTACGTACCCCTGTCGTGGCAGCGCAAGATCGCACAGTGGGGGCAGCCGCTCTCGGCCGGACGGCCGGAGAACTTCGGTCTGCCCACTCCGAATCACAAGTTCTTCGAGGCACACCCGACCCAGTCCGTGGAACTCCCGTTGCGACTGGGGTCCGGCGATGTGACCCCCAAACCCAACGTCGCGCGACTCGACGGCCGTCGAGTTCATTTCGACGACGGCACGAGCGGCGACTTCGACGTGATCATCTACGCGACGGGCTACAACATCACGTTCCCGTTCTTCGACGAAGACTTCATCAG
This sequence comes from Williamsia sp. 1138, assembly GCF_002095435.2. GTDB lineage: Bacteria > Actinomycetota > Actinomycetes > Mycobacteriales > Mycobacteriaceae > Williamsia. The sequence goes on along the minus strand of NZ_MJEJ02000046.1, from coordinate 139,677 downwards.
TGCACCCGACAACCACATTCCGCTCTACAAGCGGATGTTCAAGCCGGGTATCGACGATCTGGTGTTCATCGGGTTCGCGCAGTCGACGCCCACGCTGTTCCCGTTCGTCGAATGCCAATCCCGACTCCTCGGCGCCTATGCCGCGGGTCGGTATCGGCTGCCGTCGGAGGAGGTGATGGAGCAGGTGATCATCTCTGACCAGCAGAAGTACACCGGCCACATGCTGGATCGGCCCAGGCACACCCAGCAGGTCGACTACTTCATCTACGAGCACGACCTGCGGACCAAGGAGTTGCAGGCGGGCATGGACCGCGCCGCCGAACTCGGTGCACCGGCCTGGGCGGTGTCGGCATGACGGCGCAGGTGAATGTTCCCCGCGCAGAAGCCTTCGAGGCGGTGCAGTTCACGAGCGGTGGAACTGTCTGTGACGCTTGGTATTTTCGCGCGCAGAACGACGCTCTGGCGGGGGCAGCCGGACGACCGATCGTCGTGATGGCCCACGGACTCGGCGGCACGAAGGATTCTGGCCTGGCACCGTACGCGGAGCGCCTTGCCGCAGTCGGTCTGGATGTCTTCGCCTTCGACTACCGGGGCTTCGGCGCCTCTGGTGGTGAGGTCCGACAGTCGGTCTCCATCGACGGTCAACTCGAGGACTACCGGGCGGCGGTGATGGCCGCGGCGGCGCTCGACGGGGTTGACGCCGACCGGATCGTCCTGTGGGGCGTGTCCCTGTCGGGTGGACACGTCTTGGCGGTCGGTGCCGGTCGTGATGACGTGGCTGCGATCGTCTCGATGACCCCGTTGGTCAACGGCATGGCCGCAGGCCGCTTGGCGTTCGCGAATGTTCCGGTGGCTTCCATCGCCCGCTCCACGGGCCTTGGAGTCCGCAGCCGACTCCGGACCCGGGTCGGACGCACACCGTTGATGATGCCGATCGTCGCGGGGCCGGGTGAGATGGGCGCACTGACCCTTCCCGGCTACCGGGAGGACTATCTGGGGATCGCCGGGCCGACGTGGGAGAACACCATCGACGCAGCCATCGGTTCTGAGATCGGCTCGTACCGGGCAGATCGCCGCGCCGCCGACATCACCGCTCCGGTGCTCATGCAGATCGCGGACTTCGACCGGAGTGCCCCACCACAATCGGCAGCGAATGCAGCGGTCAAGGCGCGTGCCGAGGTGCGCCACTATCCGTGCGATCACTTCGGTGTCTACCACGGACAAATCTGGTTCGAACGTGCTGTGGCGCACCAGATCCACTTCTTGATCCGACACCTCACGCCGTCGCAGCCCGGTGTCGTCGACTCGTCGGACTCGTGAGCGCCAGGCGGTCGCCACAGACGGAGCGACTCGTCGATGTGATCGAGAGGCTTTCGTCGCCGCCAGGACGCAGTGAGAGTCTGACCGACCTCGCCGCCGCACTCGACATCGACAAGACGACCCTCTATCCGATGCTCACCGAGTTGACCAGGGTGGGATGGGTGGTCAAACACCCGAGCGCGAAGACCTATCAACTCGGCCCGGCCCTGGCCCGGATCGGGAGCGCGGCGGAGGCGGGTATCGCCGAGTTGGCGCCCACCGCAGAAGCCCTGTCCTCACTGGCAGAGGCCACCGGTAAGCGATGCTGTGTGGTGGTGCCCTCAGGCGACGATCTCGTTGTCGCAAGGGTGCAGTCGGCGACCGCTGACGACGCAGGCGGTCTCCAGTTGCGTTCCGGTGACCGTGTCGGATTCAGTCCACCACTGGGCGCCGTGCTGGTCGCGTGGTCGTCCGCGACCGTGGTCGATGCGTGGCTGGAGCGCAATCCGGCGTTGGCCGATCACTATTCGCGGTACCGCGACATCTTGGTCGCGATACGTCACAGGCATTATGCGGTTGAGCAGTACCCGGCGGCCGAGTCGGGTTTCGACGACAGGGCGGTTGCCGTGACGGGTGCGAACTCCTACGGTTCTCGGCGTACCTCCCGGTTCGCCGACGGGCAGCAGAGCAGACTCGGTGCCGACATCCTTGTCGGGGCGATCGACGATCACGCTCGCTACCGGCCGCTGTCGGTCAACGCCCCGATCTTCGGCGCGGGAGGCAATCCTGTTGGCGCACTGTGTGTCCTCGATGCGTCTGAACCGATCTGTGGATCACATCTCGTCGAACTGGGGCAGCTGGTCAGCTCTGTCGCCGACGAGGTCACGTCCCGGTTGGGTGGGCAGACGCCGTACCGCCCAGCGGGTTGTTGAAGAACCAGACATTCTCTTCGACGAGTTTGCGACTGCGCCAACCGGTGTCCGTCCGAACAAGGTCGTGGTGGTAACAGCCACCGCAGAAGCTGAGGCCATCGGTGCCGGGCAGCTGTATCGGGTTGTAGAACATGGCCCGCACCTTCGCGGTGTCACCATCAATCCGGCTCTCGATGTTGGTGACGAAGTGCTGACTCATGGTGATGAACTCGAAGTTGGCGCTGAGCCAGTCGGCGATCTCGTCGCGACTGCCCGCCCGGCCGTACGGCGCCGATGAGTAGTCGACATGTGCGTCATCGGTGAACACCGACCGCCACAACGTCCAGTCTCTGGTGTCGACGGCGCGGGCGTAGGTGCTCAGTAGGTCGGCGATCTCGAGTTTGTCGCTGATCTCTTGAATGTCCATGAGTGTGATCGGCCTTTCGCGGGTGCACCTGGATCATAGTCTGGATAGGTGTCTGTTTCGTGTGTACCGTTGAGCCGTGAACAGACGGCGCGTCATCGTATGGGGCACCGGAGCGGTTGGGGCGGAGGCGCTGCAGGCCATCATCGACACCCGCGAGGATCTTCAGATCGTGCGTGCCAGAGTGTATTCCGACGAGAAGGTCGGCGTCGATGTCGGTGCTCTCGTCGGCCGACCCCACCAGGGCGTGGCGGCGACCGGTGACTCGGCGGAGATCCTTGCCACGGAGGCAGACCTCGTCATCTACACCCCGCGTACCGCGTCGGTCACGGAGGTCTGCCAGATCCTCGCGTCGGGCAAGAACGTGTGCACGACGGCGTTCATGTTCCATCCGAACCGTCTCGATACCGCCGATCGCGAACGCGTCATCGCAGCGTGCGAGACCGGTGGAACGAGCGTGCACGGGAGTGGGCTGAACCCGGGCAATCTGTCCGGCGTCCTGCCGCTGGCGCTGTCCGGGATGAGCAAACGCATCGACAAGATCACCCTGCAGGAGCGCGCTGACTGGTCGGTGTACGAGAGCACGGGAATCACGTTCGACAACATGGCGTTTGGCGAGCCTCCTGAGACGATCAGCCCGACGGGTAGCGATTTCCTCGCCTTCAACAGTTCTCTGTTCGTAGAACAGGTGTGGTTTCTTGCCGACGCTCTGAACGCCGGCATCGATACGGTCACCGCGGATGTCGAAGCCGTTGCTGCGGTTGCAGATCACCAGATCTTCGATCATCTGTTGCGAGCCGGGACCACCGCCGGCCAACGCTGGCGATGGGTGGGGCGTCGAGGCGACGACGAACTCATCGAGATCGAGGCGCTGTGGACTGTTGGAGGTGAAGACCCTCCGCACTGGCCGAGGCCCAAGCATGGATGGACCCTGACGATCGAAGGCGAGCCGTCGATGCAGACCCACTTCTTCTCCCTCGCCAGCTTCACGCGTGACGCGCCGATCGCCGACCATGTCCACGCTGCCAGCGTCGCCACGGCCATGCAGACCGTCAACGCCATCGATGCGGTGTGCGAGGCCCCGCCTGGTCCTGCGACGATGGCCGACCTACCGCTTGTCCGCAGCCACTATGGCTTTGGCAACACCACGTCTGACCCGATTGCAAGGCCCAATCCACTCCCGTAGTGTCTGGACACGTGTCTGAACCGACTGCAGTTGAAGCGACCCGCCGGCGTCTGACCGGTAAGCGCGCGGACACGGTCCTCCGGCTCGGCGACGCCACGGTCGAAGTCCTGCGCCAGGTGGGTTATTCGGAGATGACAGTCCCCATGGTCGCCGCACATGCAGGCATGGCCCGGGCCACGGCGTACATCTACTTCTCCTCGAAAGAACACCTCGTCGCGGAGGTCTACTGGCGACGATTGGCGAGTATCTCGCCGCCCGACAACGATGCGCCAGAGGTTGCCGACCGCGTGGTCGCGGTACTGCGTCAGCTCGCCGTACTCGTCGCGGACGAGCCCGAGTTCGCCGGGGCGGTGACGAAATCGCTACTCAGCGACGACGCAGATGTGGTGGAGCTGCGAACGCAGGTGAGCCGGGTGATCCACAAATCGATCGCTGCAGCGGTCGGCACGGCCGGTGACTCCCAGACCATCGAACTGATCGAGCTGATCTATACGGGAGCCATGGTGCGAGCGGGTACAGGGCACTTCTCCTACGACGAGGTGGCGGATCAGATGGAGTCGGCCGTACGCCGCATTCTGGCCTGAACGGGTGTGTTTGTTCAGCTCATCGCGGCGAGGTGTTTGAGTAGATCGGGGTATCGGCGGGTGTGGGCGCCCCCGTTGACGTCGAATGCGGCGCCCGTGATCCACGCGGCCTTGTCCGACAGCAGGAATGCGACCATCGCCGCGATCTCCTCGGGTTTTCCGCTGCGTCCGAGCGGGGTGTTCTCGTGGTAGTCCTCGAGCATGCCGGGGACCAATGACAGCCCGGCCACCAATGGGGTATCGACCAGTCCTGGCGAAATGGCATTGACCCGGACACCCCGATCACCGAGTTCGAGGGCCGCGACCTCGGTCAGCATGAGCACCGCAGCCTTGGCAGCGCAGTACGCCGCCATACCCTTCGCCGGCTGGCGGCCGTTGAGTGAAGCGATCGTGACGATCGAACCACCGTCGAGGATGTGCCGGGAGGCGTACTTGAGGGCGAGGAACGTGCCGGTCTGGCAGACCGCGATCGTCGTGTTCCAGTCCGCGAGACTCAGATCGGCGATGGCGCCAGGAATGGTCAGACCGGCACAGTTGACCACGGACCGCGGCTTCCCGTACTTCTCGGAGACGTGGTCGAACAGTGCGCTCACGGATTCTTCGCTCGTGACGTCGACGGCTGCTGACACGCTCTGACCGCCGATCTCGCCGGCACGTTCGGCAGCGGCTGCGGCGTTCACGTCGGCGATGACCACCAGATCGCCGGTGCCGCTCAGTTCTTGCGCAGTGGCCAGCCCAATTCCGGACGCGCCGCCGATGATGATCGATACTGGAGATGAGCTCACGGGGTACTCCTCGGTAGGGGCGTGATGATGATTTTCTGCTGATCAGTGGGATGGCTGAGATCCTCTGCGACCTCCTGGAGGTCGTCGAGCGCGGCAAAGGCGCTGACATAGCCGTCGAGTCGCAACTCACCGCTCCCCAAAGCGACAGCGGCGGTGGCGAATTCGTCACGGGAGTAGTAGCTGACGAAACTCATGGTGATGTCTTTGACCACCGCGCCGACAGGCATGAAGGTGTCCTCGGTCATGCACACTCCCGCGACGACGACGTGACCGCCGGCGGCGACCGCGTCAACGCACGCGGCAACCATGCCGCTCTTGCCGACGCACTCGATCACGACGTCGAAATCGGTTCCCAGGGGAGTGGTCGTCGGATCGATGACACGGCTGGCACCCATGGCGGTGGCACTGTCTCGACGTCCTGGTACCGGGTCGGCCACAGTGATGTCGGCGATACCTCGATGTCGAGCCCAGACCACGATGGACAGGCCCACGGGGCCGGCTCCTATGACCAGCACTCTGTCGCCGCTGCGGGCGTGCCCGCGATTCAAAGCGTGCAGACCGACCGCGAGTGGCTCGACGAGGGCACCGGTTCGCAGGTCGATCGACGGTTCGAGCGCCACGGTCTCAGATGCGGCGACGGCGACGTACTCGGCGAATCCGCCGGAACGGACACCCAAGCCGAGAGGTTGCGGGGTGACGCAGCGCGCCGGATCGCCTTCCGCGCAACGGCGGCATCGCCGGCAGCCGATCACCGGCAGAGCCGCTGCGGGGGTGCCGATCGGCCACCGCCCGGCAACGTCGGGTCCGGCCGCGACAACTTCTCCGGCGAACTCGTGACCCATGATCGTCCCGTCGGGCAACAGTGGATAGGTCTTGAGATCGGAACCGCACACCCCGCAGCCGTGGACGCGCAAGATCAATTCGTCAGGTCCCGGCTGCGGATCGGGAACCTCTCGAACGGTGAATTTCCCGCCTTCGATCACTGCTGCCCTCATGATGATCGATTAGTTCACATGCGCATTCTCGATGTCAATGGCGGTATCCGATGATTGGTTGTGTAGCAATGCTTTTCGACCCGCATTTGCACTGTGCGAACATCTTGCGCAGGTGATGCGCCTCGATACACTTGGTCTATGCCACGCGACGAGAGCAATTCGACGGTCACGGTTGGAGGGTTGGGGTTCGATGTCCGATCCCGGCCGGGTGGAGAAGGCGATCCGGTGATCCTGCTCCACGGCTTCCCGGAGACATCCGCGTCGTGGTCCACGGTTGCGGACTTGCTGGCCACCGCAGGAATCGCCTCATACGCACCGGACCAGCGGGGATATTCGCCGGGTGCACGACCAACGGATATCGCCGATTACCGTCTACAGGAACTGGTCGGCGACATCGTCGGTCTCTGCGACGAGTTCGGCCTGGAGCGAGTGCACCTTGCCGGACATGACTGGGGCGCCATCGTCGCCTGGGCGGTCGCGGCGGCGCATCCAGAGCGGGTCACGACGCTGACCGCGGTGTCGGTGCCGCATCCGGCGGCATTCGCCTGGGCCAGGGAGAACGACCCCGATCAACGTGAACGGTCGGGGTACATGGAGTTCTTCGCGAAGCCGGATGAACCGGAGCAGGCGCTGCTCGCCGACGACTGTGTCGCTCTGAGACTGGGATTCGGCGACGTCGTACCCGCAGACGCCGTGGCTGAACACCTGCGGGTCCTCACCGCGCCCGGGGCGATGACCGCCGCACTCAACTGGTACCGCGCGATGGATCCGGCCGATCAGGAGATCGCCGACGTCACGGTCCCGACCACCTTCATCTGGAGTTCTGGTGACATCGCGATCAGGCGAGCCGGCGTCGAGCGGTGTGGGCAACACGTCAGCGGGCCCTATCGCTACATCGAGATCCCCGACGGAAGTCATTGGGTGCCAGAAGAGTTCCCGAGCGTGGTCGCTGACGCGATCACCGTGCAGATCGAGGCGTATCCGAGCGGCGCACCATTGCCGCCACGTTGATCGGAAGGGTTCGCCGGAGATGGGTGCCGATCACGACGACCGTCGGGTTCAGGGAGACAGCCAGCTCGGTGTCGGAGCGATCGTCGAACCGGACAGCAGCATGAGGCCGATGTTGTAGGCCAGGAACACCAGGTTCAACAATCCGGCCAGTGCCAGGAGCCGGACCACGGTGGGCACGCTTCCGCGTAACGTGTCGATACCGGGATCGAGGCGCGAGAATCTGTTGTCACCCCGGAAGAACATCAGCATTCCGGGCAGTGCCCAGACCAAACCGAGCATCACACCCTCGTACACCGGCCACTGGTCGATGGTCCCGCTGTGGAATGCGAGGGTGTCGCTGACCCGATTCCACACCAGCAGGCCTTGCGAGATGCCGGCCATCTCGAATGCTCCATCGATGACGATGAATACGAGCCACACCGTGATGATCAACAGGGTGGGTGAGGAGATGCCGAGACGGCGCAGTCCACACAGGATCGAATAGCTCAGGAGCCCGAAGATCGGGAGTAGGGCGAAGAAGACGAGAGCCTCGAACAATGGCTGTGGCAACGTGGGTCCGGAGACGGGAATGAACGGCAGATGCGTGACCCAGTCCCCGTTGTCCCGGAAGTATGCGTTGTACGTGAAGTTGTGATCGACCGCGTTGACGAGCGGGTCCTGCCAATAGACCGCCGACCATGCGAACGTCAGCAGGACCGGCCAGGTCAGGGTGCGTCGACGCCGGCAGTCGACGACGAGGAAGATCAGCCATCCGAGCGCGAGGGTCACAAGGATGACCTCGGCTCGCCGGACATTGGCGAGGACCTCGTCCGAGATCGGGTCTGATCCGCGCGGTTGTGCGATCCGGTCCGAGAGCAGCCATGCGATGTAGGCGTACGCCTGGACGATCAGGAAGCCGGCACCGACGACTGCCAGCGCCAGTGCCGTATTCCTCTGGCGGCGCTCACGATCCACCGCGATCAGGACTGCTGATCCAGATATGACTGCCGCAGCACCCGTTTGAGCAACTTGCCGGTGGCGTTGCGCGGAAGTGGCCCCGGTGTGATGAGCACTTCGTCGGGAACCTTCAATGAGTTCAACGTTGCCCCGACGATCGCCTTCACCTCGTCGCCGGTGATGTCGGCGTCGTCCGCCCGCGGACACACTGCCGCGATCAGACGTTCGCCCAGCCGTGGATCCGGAACTCCGAACACGGCCACCTCGGTGAATCGATCGGACGCTGCGAGAACGGATTCGACCTCCACACACGAGATGTTCTCACCCCTGGTGATGACCAGGTCCTTCTTGCGGTCCACCAGATAGACCAACCCGTGCTCGTCCACGTATCCGATGTCTCCGGTGCGCAGCCACGACCCGTCGAATGCGGCCTCGGTGTCGTCGGGACGCCCGAAATAACCCTTCATGATCAGACCGCCGCGCAGATACAGTTCGCCGGCGCTGCCTGCGGGCACGTCATGTCCGTCGGCATCGATCACGCGCACATCCATGGTCGGACTCATCGGTCCGGCGGTCTCCGGAAACGCGCCGAGGATGTCGCCGCCTGCGGTGCACACACTCCCGCCCACCTCGGTCATGCCCCATCCGGAGCTGCGGCGTGAATGCGGTAGGCGGGAGGATATCTGGGCGGTGATGTTGGGGGGCGTCGCCTGCCCGCCAGGTACTACGTTGACCAGGGTTCCGAGTTTGTCCTCTGCACCCTCGATTGCCATCAGATCGCTCACGACCATGGGCGGACCAGACATCAGGGTGATCCCGTGCCGCTTGATCAGGTCCGCGGCCCGGTCCGGATCCCAGCGGTCCATGGTGACGATGAGACCACCCGAACCCATTGCGGACGACAGTGCGGCCAGCCCCGACACGTGGAACAGCGGGAAGATGAGCAGTGCGCTGATCTGTGGCATGAAGCCGCGCACTTCGTCGACCGAGAGACCGTAGGTGTGTGCCGCGAAGGCGATGTTGGTGTCGGCGACGAACCGCATGTTCAGGACCACGTTGCACATGTTGCGATGCGTGAGCTCAACGCCTTTGGCGGCACCTGAGGTGCCTGAGGTGAACAAGATGAGTGCTGTCGAGTCCGGTGCGGCGGGCGGGTCGGGCAGGTCGGGATGGGCATGGTCGATGATCTCGGAGAGGGCAGCGACCCCTGCGACGCCCGTCTGTGCCGTGATCAGCCCGGTCTTCGGGTCAGCTGTCCGAACGAGCTCGATACGTCGCGCATCGACAACCGTCACCGCAGAGGGGACGTCGCTCATCGCGGCGGTCAGTTCGGCGACCGAGCTGCGTGCGTTGTAGAGCACTGCGACGCCACCGGCGCGCAGGATCGCGAAAAGTGTTACGAGATAGGCATACTGATTGCTCATCACGATGCCGACGTGATCACCGGTGGCTATCCGGTAGTCGCGGACGAGTGCAGTGGCAAACCGGTCGGCGGCGGCGAACACCTCGCCATAAGTGTGGGCGGTGTCGCCGTCGGTGACCAGCAGGTTGTCGCCGTCGGCGCGGCCGAGCGCCGCGAAGACGTCGTACAGGTTCGATTCAGCATTGCGATAGGTGCGGATCGGCTCGCCGCGCACGATCGTCGAGGTCATCTCGAACGGTGCGCCCGGCGAGGTCAGCGAGCGTTCGATCTCTCGGTACGTCTCGACGACGGACTGGGTGTCCACGGTTCCCTGACTCACACGCCTGCTCCTTGATGCGCGGTCCGCGGGGAACCGAGCGAGATTTGCACTGTGCAAACAATGAGACCTAGGTCACAGTTTGTTGTCCTCATTTAGTCATAGAGGCCTTTATGTGTCAATCGCCACGGAACGGCTCGGGACTCGCTACTGTGCACCGATGGTCATCAGCGCCAAGGGAACCCGGCTCAACCGGCGCGGGCTGGAAACTCGTCGACACGTGCTCGAGGTGGCGATCGCGTGCCTGGCTGCCCACGACGCTGCCGACCCGGCCAGTGCGAATCAGATCGCCAGAGAGGCCGGCGTCACGTGGGGGACGGTCCAGCATCAGTTCGGTGACGTGGACGGACTGTGGGCGGCGGTGCTGGAGCTCATCTTGGATGAGTGGGAACTACTTCCCCCGTCCGACTCCTCGCCCGGTATCTATTCGGAGACGACGGCGGATCGCGTTGCCGCGATCGTCGACCGGTTCTGGAATCTGCTGGGGACACCCCGGGCCCGGGCGGTCAACAACCTCCGGACCCTGCTGCCGGGAGATCGATCCGAACTCGAGTCGGCATACCCGCAGACCGCACGAGCGATCGCTGACTGGGACCGGGTGTGGACCGCTTCCTACGAAGGTGCGTTCACCGGACTGCCCGTGAACTCCGAACGGCTGCGCCGCGTTCGGATCTTTCTGCCAGGAGCGCTGCGCGGATTGCGCGCGGAATTCGAGATGAGCACCTATGCCGATGAGTCCGAGGGGCGGCGCGGTTTGGTCGAAGCGATCGTCGTCTATCTGGCCACGGAGGATTGATGACGGATTCTGCTGAATCGGACACCGCCGGTGGTCTATCTTCGACTAGAACGTGTTCTCGTTGGAGTTCGCGTGGTCGTCCCAGGGGCTTGCCACCTGCGGAATTGTCACAGCGGAGAAGTCATAGAGGAGTTTTCACATGACCGCAGCTCTCGAATCGGTGTCCGTGTATCGCGAGCTCGAGTCGGAGCTGACCGGTCCACAGGGTCCGTTCGCTCTGACGACGCTCGACGTTGCGGGTGAGTCCATGAGGGTCTACCGCGAGACCCCGGGCAGTCTCGACGACGTCCTGCGTGGTCTGACCGATGCCTACGCCGACAGCGTCCTCGTCGTCGAAGAGGATGTCGAGTACACCTATGGTGACGTCGCCGAGCTGGCGGACCGGTTGGCCGGAGCGCTGGACACGGAATACCGGATCGAGGCCGGGCAGCGGGTCGGGGTGATCATGAGAAACCAGCTCGCCTTTGTTGTTTCGCTGATGGCCATCGCGCGACGTGGCGCAGTGGCGGTGTTGTTCAACAGTCGCGAGAGCCCCGGGCAGATCGGTGCCGCAGTGGCCGACGCCTCCTGTGTCGTGGTGATCGCAGACGGTGCGCGGGCCGCGCTCGTCCGGGAGAGCGATGTGCTCGCCGAACTGATCGTGGTCGGCGGTGAGTTGCCCGCCGGTCCGGCGCGGGACTATGCAGACCTCATCGCGACCGGATCGGCAAGCCCCGAACCGGCGGCCGTGACCGCGGACTCCCCGTGCCTGATCCTGTTCACCTCCGGTACGTCGGGCCGAAGCAAGGGTGTGGTCCTCACCCAGCGCAACGTCTGCACGATGATCATGAACCTGCGTCTGATCAAAGAGATGAACATCGCGGTGAATGCTCGCAAGTACGGTATGGAAGCCGACGCCTTGCGCGATCTGATGCCGAAACTGTCGGCGCTGCTGATCTTTCCGCTGTTCCACACGTCGGGACTCGTCTCGTTGCTCACGACGATGACATCCGGTGGTTTCGTGGTGATCCTGCGGAGATGGGATCCTACGGCGGCGATCGAGATGATCTCCCGGCACAAACTGGCGATGCTCGCCGGCCCGCCGATGGTCATCACGGACCTGCTGTCGGTGAACCCTCCGCCCGAGGCGGTGGCCAGTCTGGTGAACATCTCCCCGGCGGGCCAGGCGACCCCACCCGATCTGGTGGCGAGAATCGGTGCGGTGCTACCGTCCGCCGGCCGTAGTGTCGGGTGGGGGATGACCGAGGCCACCGGCAGCATCTGTACGGCGGGCGGGGATCTGCTGGCCGCGCACCCGGATTCGTCCGGACCGGTGAGTCCGGTGATGGATGTCCGGGTCGTCGACCCGGCGGGCTCCGTCGCGCCACCCGGCGCGATCGGTGAACTCCAGGCCCGCGGACCTCTGATCATGGCCGGATATCTCGATCGTCCGGAAGAGACGGCGGCGGTTTTAGACGGGAGCTGGTATCGCACCGGCGATCTCGGTTATCTCGACGACAACGGACTCGTGTTCGTGGTCGACCGCAAGAAGGACATCGTCATCTCGGCCGGCGAGAACATCTATTGCGCCGAGGTCGAATACGCGCTCATGGCTTCGGGTCTCTTCGCCGAGGTTGCGGTATTCGGTGTCCCTCACGAGCGCCTCGGTGAGACGGTGGTCGCCGTCGTGAACACTCACGACGGCCGGGAGATGGCCGTTGCGCAGGTCCAGGACATCGTCCGGGAGACGCTGGCAGAGTACAAGATACCCACCGACGTGGTCTTCGACCTCGGGCCGCTTCCTCGCAACGCCACCGGAAAGATCCTCAAGCGGAAGGTACGCGAAGCCTATTCGGGCTGAGGTTCTGACCCGGACGGTCACGTGTGGTCGAGCAATCGGCCGACGTGATCTTTTGTGCTGTGCGAGAAACGCTTTCGAAAATAGACACTCGTCGATTCGGTTGACGATACTGCGGTCCATGCGTAATGTCCCTTACGTTCCACAACAGAAGTGATCTGTATCACCGTCGCTTCGTCCTTCACCCTCGCGTGCCGGATTCGCCGGCCGAACAGTCCCACCGCGGAGGTGTATCGGCGTTGCACATCTCGTTCGCCTCACCACGGACTGAAAAGGACACCACATATGAAGGCACGCAACGTGAGTTGTCGAAGGCATAAGGCACTTGTCGGGGTCGGCATCTCGCTGCTGGTCGCGTCGCTGGGAGTCACTGCGTGCAGTGACGGCTCGGACAGCAGCAGCGACAGTTCGGAGTCCTCGTTGGCGACGACCGCGCTGCCGGTGAACGAGGCGACCGGTGCCCCGATCAAGATCGGGTTCATCAACAGCGAGGGTGGCTCCTTCGCATCCTTCCCGGCCAATCGGGAGAACGCCGAGGCCGCCACCAAGTACATCAACGCGAACCTGGGCGGAATCGGCGGTCGGCCCATCGATCTCGTCGTGTGCAAGCAACAGGAAGAGCCGGCGTCCGCGACGAGCTGTGCCAACCAGATGGTCGAGGAGAAGGTGTCGGCCGTCGTCGTTCCCGGCGGAGCGCAGGGCGCGGCGATGTTGCCGATCCTCTCGGGCGCGGGGATCCCGTACACCGGTCCTGTCGGCGTCACCCCGATCGAGCTGACCTCGCCGGATTCGTACATGTACACGGCGGGCCTGCCGGGTGTGTTGTCCGGAATGGCAGAATATTCGGCGAAGAACGGCATCAAGAAGATCGCACTCCTGTCCGGCGACGGTGGCGGGACCCCTGCCGCGATCTCGGCCATCGGCACCCCGATCTTCTCCGCGGCGGGCCTGGAGTTGAAGGTAGTCCCGATCCCTTCGGGGGTGCCGGATCCGACGCCACAGGTGACCGCGGGTCTGTCTGACAACCCGGACGCGGTGGCCATCGTCGGCGACGCGAACATGTGCATCACGGTGCTCAAGACCATCCAGACCGTGGCTCCCGGAAAAGAACGATTTGTCGTCCCGACCTGTGTCGCCCCGGAAGTCGTCGAAGCAGTTGGCGGTTCGGTCATCGAAGGCATCATGGACTTCACCACCGTCGACCTGTATTCGGATGAGCCTGACTCGGTGGAGTACCGCTCGGTGATGGAACAGTATGCGCCGGAGACAGATATCCGCGGGTACGGATACACCGGCTACCAGGGCGTCATGGGCCTGTACCGCGTCATCCAAAACCTGACCGGCGACGTGACTCCGGCAGCGGTCACAGAAGCCTTGCGGACCGCGAAGAACACCCCGTTGCCACTCGGTACCGGATTGACCTTCACCTGCGACGGAACCGCGATCCCGCAACTGAAGTCGATCTGCAGCAAGTCGCTGTTGATCGGTGAGGTGGACAGCCAGGGCCGTCCGCAGAATCTCACCCCCGTCGGTTAGATCCGTTCGACTGCCGGTTCGTCTGTGTCGACGAGAAGTTGGGAATGAAGTAGATGACCGAACACTTTGCCTATCTGTTCCTAGGTCTGGGCAATGGTGCGGTGTACGCCGCCCTCGGACTCGCGTTGGTGATGACCTTCAAGAGTTCGGGGGTGGTGAACTTCGCCACGGGCGCTGTGGCGCTGTACACCACGTACACCTACGGCATGCTTCGCCAGGGTGAGTTGCTGAACCCGATTCCCGGCTTTCCCTCGTCGATCGATCTCGGCGGCGATCTCGGACTTGTTCCGGCTGTGGCGATTTCGCTGGTGGTCGCGGCGATCCTCGGGGCCGTGCTGTATCTGGCGATCTTTCGCCCGATGCGGTCGGCGCCCGTGGTCGCCAAGGCCGTGGCCTCGATCGGTCTGATGCTCACGATTCAGGCGCTGCTCGCGTTGCGGTTGGGGACATCGTCGGTTCCGGTGGCACCGATCTTCGAGCCGGGGACGATCTCGATCGGAGAGAGCCAGGTGCCCACGGACCGGATCTGGCTCGCCGTCGTGATCGTCGCGCTGGCGACCGTGGTCGCGCTGGCATATCACTTCTCCCGGTTCGGTGTCGCGACCGAGGCCGCTGCGGAATCGGAGAAGGGCGCCTTCGTCACCGGACTCTCGCCCGACCGCATCGCGATCAGCAACTGGGCTCTGTCCTCGGTGATCGCAGGGCTGGGCGGCATCCTGATCGCACCGATCGTCCCGCTCAGTCCGATCGCCTACACGATGTTCATCGTGCCGGCGCTGGCCGCGGCCCTGGTCGGCAACTTCTCGTCGATGGCGCTCGCAGTGGCGGCGGGGCTCGGTATCGGCGTCCTGCAGTCGGAGGGGACCCACTTTCAGAGTCTCTACGACTGGGTACCTGATTCAGGTGTGTCCGAGGCTATTCCGCTGATCCTGATCCTGGTCTTCCTCGTGGTGAAGGGGCGGCCCCTACCCAGTCGCGGTGCGATCGTGCATCAGAATCTTGGTCGTGCGCCTCGTCCCAGACGGGTCCTGCTACCGGCGATCGCCGGTACGGGCGTCGCGGTCGTGGCGGTGTGTCTGACCTCCGGCAGCTACCGGGGGGCGATCATCGCGACGTTCATCTTCGCGATCCTCGGACTCTCTCAGGTGGTGGTCACCGGCTTCGCCGGGCAGGTCTCATTGGCCCAGCTGACCCTGGCGGGCGCGGGTGCGTTCGGACTCAGCGTGATGAACACCGAGCTCGGTATCCCGTTTCCGTTCGCGCCGATCCTGGCCGCGCTCATGGCGACGGTGATCGGCGTGGTGGTCGGTCTGCCGGCGTTGCGGATCCGCGGTTTGCCGTTCATGGTCGTGACCTTGGCGCTCGCGGTGTTCTTGGAGGCCTTCTGGTTCCGCAATCCCTCGTTCAACGGCGGGATCGAGGGCGCGAACTTCGACGCGCCCGAGGTCTTCGGTGTCGATCTGGGCATCGGTGCGGGGGAGAACTATCCGAGGATCTCGTTCGGGCTCATGTGCCTGATCATCGTCGTCGCCGCGGCGGTCGGCGTTGCCTTGTTGCGGCGTAGCCGGCTGGGTTCGGCGATGCTCGCGGTGCGGGCGAACGAGCGGGCCGCGGCCGCGGCAGGGATCAACGTGTCGCGAACCAAGTTGGCCGCGTTTGCGATCGGGTCGTTCCTGGCGGGGATCAGCGGCACGTTGCTGGCCTACCAGCAGACGCTCGCGACCGCGGGGTCGTACAGCGTCTTCGCGGGTATCGCGATCTTCGCCGTCATCTACACCGCCGGGATCACCTCGGTGTCCGGAGGTTTGCTGGCCGGGGTGCTGGCACCGGGCGCACTGTTGTTCGTCTTCCTCGACCGCGCTTTCGATTTCGGCGACTACTACGCGTTGGTCAGCGGGGTGCTGTTGATCGTCACCGTGATGGTGAACCCGGACGGTATCGCCGGGCGGGTGCAGCAGGCGATCGCCTCGCGCCGACGGCCTGCCGGCACCACACCGACGGGCTCTGAGGTGGCCGGATCTGCCGACGAGGCCGACTCCGTCGCACGCGTGTCGACATCTGACGTGCCGCTGCTCACGATCTCCGGGGTGGGGGTCAGCTACGGAGCTGTGGCAGCGGTCAGCGATGTGTCCTTCGAGGTGTTCGAGGGCGAGATCGTCGGCCTGATCGGTCCCAACGGCGCCGGCAAGACCACCCTCATCGACGCCGTCAGCGGATTCGCCGACGCCGACGGCACCGTGACCCTGGGCGCGCAGAGCCTCGATGGCGTCTCGCCGCACCAGCGCAGTCGCCGCGGTCTGGGCCGCACCTTCCAGGACGTGGAACTGTACGACGACCTGTCGGTGCACGAGAACGTCACCGTCGGTGCACGTGGGGGCGCAAGCGGATCCGCCGGTGTCGACGCGGTTCTGGAACGACTGGGACTCGGTGGTGTCGCAGACGTCACGGTCGCATCCCTGTCGCAGGGGCAACGCCAACTGGTGTCGGTGGCGCGGGTGCTCGCAGGCAATCCCTCAGTGGCGTTGCTCGACGAACCCGCCGCCGGCCTCGACAGCACCGAAAGCCGTTGGCTGGGTGCACGTCTGCGTGCCGTCCGCGACACCGGCGTGACCATGCTGCTGGTCGACCACGACATGGAACTGGTCCTGTCGGTGTGCGACCGGATCATCGTGCTGGATCTGGGCAAGGTCATCGCAACAGGAACACCCGAGGTCATCCGGGCTGACGAGGAGGTCATCCGCGCCTACCTCGGTGTGCCGAAGGCCGCGGGGAAGTCGTCTCCACCCACCGAACTCACCAAGCCAGGAGTGACGTCATGAGTGCGCTGGTCTGCGCCGGACTCGAAGCCGGATACTTCAAGCGAAGTCCGTGCGTGCGCAACGTCGATCTCACCCTCGAGGCCGGACAGGTGCTGTGCCTGCTCGGGCCCAACGGTGCCGGGAAGACGACCTTGCTGATGACGCTGGCCGGGTTGCTGCCGCGTTTCTCCGGTTACGTCAGCGTCGGCGACGCCGCGGTCAAGAGCGGAAGTCCTCGTGCGGCAGTGAGTTCAGGTCTGGTCCTCGTCCCCGACGACCGCGCCCTGTTCCGCGGCCTGAGCGTGCGCAAGAACCTGCAGTTGGCCACTCGGGGCCGCGATCGCGGCAAACAGGCGCTCGGTGAGGTTCTCGACCATTTCCCGGCTCTCGGTGCGCGTCTGAAAGTAGACGCCGGACAACTCTCCGGCGGCGAGCAACAGATGCTCGCCATCGGACGCGCGCTGATCCAGCAACCCAAGGTGCTGCTGATCGACGAGCTGAGCATGGGACTGGCCCCGGTCGTCGTCGAATCGATCCTGCCGATCCTGAGGACTGTCGCAGAGCAGCGTGGAACGGCGGTGATCCTGGTCGAACAGCACGTGCACCTGGCACTCGAAGTCGCCGACCGAGCAGCAATCCTGGTGCACGGCGAGATCGTCCTCACCGAGGCCGCGGACGCCCTCCGCCACGATCCCTCCCTGGTCGAACGCGCCTACCTGGGCGCCCGTAAGGACGACTCCGAGAGCGTGGTCGTCGCGACCGACCCGGCGACCTGATCGCCGGGCCGCGTCCATGCACGCACGCGCTACGGTCGTGTGGTGGATCTGCTGCTGATCTCCGATACACACATACCGAAGCGTGCCCGAGACCTGCCGGAGCAGGTCTGGGATGAGGTCGACCGCGCCGATGTGGTCATCCACGCGGGCGACTGGGTCGATCTGGCGTCGTTCCAGGCCCTCGAGTCGCGGTCGAAACGGCTGATCGCGTGCTGGGGCAACAACGACGGCGACGACCTTCGGGCGCGCATGCCCGAACGTGCCGACGTCGAACTGGGTGGGCTGCGTTTCACCGTCACCCACGAGACCGGAGCGTCGGCGGGACGCGAGAAGCGCATGTCCCTCGCGTATCCCGACACCGACGTCCTCGTCTTCGGGCACAGCCACATTCCCTGGGACACCATCAGTGACACAGGGTTGCGTCTGCTCAATCCGGGATCGCCGACCGATCGTCGCCGACAGCCGCAGTGCACCTACATGACGGCGACCATCGGCGACGATTCAGGGCTCGAGGTCCGGGTACATCGGCTCCCGGCACGTACGTAGAGCCCGGTTCAGAACGGTGGGGCCTTTCAGAACAGGGGCCGGCCGGGCTCGCCGGAGTCGCGTCGAAGCACCCGCAACGATCCCTGCACGCCGACCTCGGTGAACTGCCCGGTCGAGAGCGCCTTCTCATAGATCTCGAACGGCGGACGTCCGCCGTCCGCGGGGTCGGGGAAGACGTCGTGGATCAGCAGCGCGCCGCCGACGCGCACCCACGGGGCCCAGCCGGCGAGGTCGTTCTGAGCTGCTTCACTGCTGTGACCACCGTCGATGAAGATGAAGTCGGCGGGCCTTCCCCACACCTTCGCCGCTGCTGTCGACGTGGCCAGCAGCCCGATGACGGTGTCCTCGAGGCCTGCGTCCCACATGGTCTGCCGGAATCGGGCGGACGTGTCGAGGGTGCCGGTATGTGGGTCGACGAGCGAGGTGTCGTGGTACTCCCAGCCAGGCTGGTGCTCCTCGGAGCCGCGGTGATGGTCGATCGTCACGATGGTTGCGCCAACAGGTTCGGCCGCTGCGCCGAGGAATACGGTGGACTTGCCGCAGTAGGTGCCGATCTCGACGCCGATTCCGACGGCGTCGTCCTTCGACAGATATTGCCCGGCAACCTGATACAGCGCGATGGCCTCGTCGATGGGCATGAAACCGGGGGCGTCGGCGGCAGCTTGGAGGTGCCGCTCGGACGGTTGGTCGGTGCGGGTTTCGGGTACTGATGTCATGCCTGTGATCCTAGTGGCGTGCCGCGTAGGGTTGTGCGTTATGAAGGCGCAGATACTCAACGAAGAAACCGGCCCGAGCGGACTCACCCTCAATGATGTCCCCGACCCCGTACCCAATGACGATCAGGTGCTCGTCGACGTCAAATCCTGCGGGGTGTGCTTTCCCGATCTGCTGATGAGTCAGGGCAAATACCAGCTCAAAGTGCCTGTTCCTTTCACTCCCGGGACCGAGGTCGCGGGCGTGGTCGCACAGGCGCCGGCCGGATCGGGGTTCTCCGTCGGCGATCGCGTCCAGGTGATGTCGATCGTCGGTGGTTTCGCGGAGAAAGTGGTCGCGGCCCCGGACCAGCTCTTGCGGATTCCGCCGGAACTGAGCTTCGACGAGGGTGCTGCGATGGGTATCAACCTGCAGACCGCGATCTTCGCACTGAAGACGCGGGCGAATCTGCAGCCGGGGGAGACCGTGGGCGTGCTGGGTAGTGCTGGCGGCGTCGGAGTCGCAACCATCCAGGTCGCAAAAGCCATGGGCGCGAGGGTCATCGCGATCGTGCACCGGAAGGGCGCCGAAGACCTGCTCCGTTCGGTCGGTGCCGACGAGGTCGTCCAGCTCGAAGACGGCTGGGGCGCAAAGATCAAGGAGCTCACGGGAAGCGGTGTCGATGTGCTCATCGATCCGGTCGGCGGTGAGGTGTTCGACGAGGCGCTGCGCCAGGTCGCACCGGATGGCCGCTTCGTGGTCATCGGCTTCGCAGCCGGCGGCATCCCGACGGTCAAGCTCAACCGCGTCCTCTTCCGCAACATCTCGGTCGTGGGCGCGGCCTGGGGTGAGTACGTCCGAACCCATCCCGCGTTGCCCGCGCAGCTCCACGAAGACCTCACTGCGATGGTGGCCGACGGGATGCGTCCGCCTGTGAACGTCACCTACTCGCTCGATCAGCTTCCCCAGGCGCTCGATGACCTCGCGAACGGCAAGATCCTCGGCAAGGCGGTAGTCAAGATTTCTGAATGAGATGAGGGAGGGCCCATGTGCCGCAACATAACTGAACTGCGCGGTTTAGAACCGCCTGCGACCGACGTCGAGATCGAGGCGGCGGCGCGACAGTACGTACGCAAGGTCAGCGGCGTGCAGAAGCCGTCGGCGGCCAGCGTCGACGCGTTCGAACTCGCGGTACAGCGGGTGACGGCGGCGACCACGGACTTGTTGCAGTCGTTGCCCGCTCGGCGTCAACCGCCGAAGACGGTTCCGCCGCTGCGGCGGCCGGAGGTGCAGGCTCGAATTGCGGCGCGGGCGGCGGCTCAGGCCTGAAAACTGTTGCAAATGCACACGTTTGAGTCAAAACCACACGTTGCAACGTGTGCATTTGACTCGAACGTGTGCATCTGCGGGTCAGGTGATCTGGAACAGCCGGGCCGCGTTGTCGTAGAACACCCCGCGGGCCCAGTCATCGCCCAGGCCGAGCCGCGTCACGGCGTCAAGGGCGCTGGTGTAGGTGTACGGGATGTTGGGAAAGTCGCTGCCCCACAAGATGCGATCGCCGAGGTCGCGTAGCTTCTGGGTCGAGCTGACCGGGAACGGCGCCATCTCCTCGGCGAAGTCGGTGAACGCCATGGTGGTGTCGAGGTGAACCCGGTCGTATGTTGTTGCCAGATCCAGGAACTCATCGTATTCGGGCATGCCCATGTGCGCGATGACGAGCGGAAGCCTCGGGAACTTGCGTAAGAGTGCGGTGATCGGTTGCGGTCCGGTGAACTGTCCGGGAGCCGGACCCGATCCGCAATGGATGACCACGGGTATGGCCGCGTCCGAGATTGCACCCCAGACGCCGTCGAGCAGCGGATCAGTCGGATCGTAGTTGCCGACCTGGATGTGCGACTTGAAGATTCTCACCCCGGATTCGATGGCGGCCTCGACGTAGTGGGGTGCCGAGACCTCCGGATAGAACGTCGCCGTGTGGAGACAGTCCGGCGTGCGCGCTGCGAAGTCGGCGGCCCAGCTGTTGAGCCACGCAGCCATCTCCGGTTTGTGAGGGTAGATCATCGACGTGAACGCGCGTACACCGAACTCGCGCAGGACCTCTACCCGCCGGTCCTCGTCGGCGCGGTAGGTGATCGGCCACTCCCGGCCGACCAGCGGTCCCACCGAATCGAAGTACGCCCAGACCTTGTCCATGACCGGCTTCGGCATGAAGTGGGTGTGCACGTCGATCAGTCCTGGCAGCCCGAGTTGCTGCCAGACGGCACGAACGGCATCGACCTCGGCGGCGGACAGCGCTTCGGGTTCAGACACAGTTCTTCACGTTACCCACCGACGGTGTTCACGCCGAAGACGCCTGTCGGTCGGCAGCGCAGGCATACTGGCGTCGTGTCTGCGTCTGCACCTACGCCGGTCGTCCTCGTCCATGGGATTCGCGTCAGCGGTGCCTCGCTGCACCGCATTGCCGCTGCCATTCCCGGTAGACGCGTGGTGCATCCGGATCTGCCTGGTCACGGTGAGCGCAGGGATGAGACCTTCACCCTTGCCGGCGCCGTCGACACCATCGAAGACTCGATCGACGTGCTCGGCCGACCTGCGGTGGTGGCAGGCATGTCCATGGGTGGCTACGTCTCGATGGCAGTCGCGGGCAGGCGTCCCGAACTTGTCGCAGGCCTGGTCGCCATGTGCGCGACCGCGCAACCCAGCCGGTTCCTCGCCACCCCGTTCCGCGCCTTCGGGGCCGCAACCGCATACCTTCCGGAACAAGCTGCGACCATGAGCCGGTGGCTGACCCGTGCCGCGGTCGGACGGCAGGTGTCCGACGACATGGAGGTCGGCGGCCTTGCCTTGGCGTCGATCAAGGATGTCGTCGCCGAGGTATCTCGGTTCGATGCAGTCGGCGAGCTCGCGCGCTATCCGGGACCGATCGAGTTCATCAACGGTGGATGGGACCAGTTCCGGGTGAATGAACGTCGCTTCGCGGCGGTGTCACCGCGTGCAAACCTCACCGTGATACCTCGCGCCAGTCACCTGTTCCCACTCATTCAGCCGGAACTCACCGGCGCGTCGATTGCTTCGTTCGCAGAGTCGCTCGACGTCAGGACCTCAGCGCGGGGATGACCTTCTCACCGATCAGGTGGACGCTCTCCCAAGACGGCTTCTCTGGCATGCCTGCGCACAGAGGGTGGCTGGTGACGAGCTTGAACTCACGGCTTCGGCAACGGTTGATCAGCTCATCCGGAGTGCACACGACGTAGCCGGTGCCGCTGCGTAACTCGGCGACGGTTGTCGAGCTGTCCCTGACATGGGACGCGTGATCGCCGTGCCAAGCGTCGTAGGCTTTGGCGTCGGCGAGGAGAAACTCGCCGTACTCGCGCCAGAAATGATCGGGATCCTCCGCACAGAACACCGTCGACGGTCCCGGTGGCGGAGTCATCACGAAGCCGGGGTCGCGACCGTGTGCCCGACATTCGTCGTCGTAGAGTTCGCGCAGTTCGGGATCGGCGACCTGCGGCTGAAAGCCGAGGTTCAGACGTGCCGCCCGTAGCGCTGCCGCCCGTGATCCTCCGCCGTAGGACAACATGGGATGCGGCTGCGACAGGGGTGTGGGGGTGACCTGCACCGGGCGTCCATCGAACTCGAACTCGTCACCGGTCCATGCCTGACGCAGAACGTGGATGGCCTGCTCGATGTCTGCGCCCCGCGTCTTCCAGGACACGCCCAATTGCGCGTATTCGTCAGGGAGATAGCCGAGTCCGAGAGTGTACGACACCCGGCCGCCACTGAGGTGGTCGAGCACCGCGATGTCTTCGGCCAGCCGGAGCGGGTGGTGCAGATTGACGACGACGGCGGAGATCGTGAGCATGATCCGCGATGTGACCGCCGCAAACGCCGAGGCAACCATCAGTGGATTCGGAAGATATCCGTCGGGGGAGCCGTGATGCTCGGAGAGCATCACGACGTCCTGACCGTGCGTGTCGAGGTAGGAGACCTGCTCGACCGCGCGAGCGAACAGTTCTGCGCGCGCGGTGGATGAGGCTCCAGGCGCCCGGAAGTCGTACCGGGTCGCGAAGAAGGTCATGAGCTCGCTTGGGTCCCGTTGCCCTGCGCCTGTTTCCGCTGCGCCTTCTCGTACTTGCCGATGACGTCGCCGAACATGAAGTTGAGCCGGGTGCCCTGCGGCCACCCGATGTAATAGCAGAGGAAAAGCGCGATCTCGCGTAATTGGTCACCGTCGAGTTCCCCGTTGCCCAGTGCGGCACCCGCTTGGATCTCTGCGACATCTGTCTGTCCGGTGGCCGCCAACGCGCCCAGGAGTAGCAACCGACGATCCCTGATCGAGAGCCCCTCACGCGTCCACACCTCGCCGAAGAGATGATCGGCGGTGTGCGCGAAGAAGTCTCCCGGCCCGTCTTTCATCTCCCAGCCGTAGACTTTGGACATCATGTCCAAGCCTTTTTGACGCTGCTCAGTGGTGTCTTCCGATGTCATGCGTTGTCCCTTCCTACGCCCAAACCGTCGGCAAACCGTTCCAAGGCGATCTCGCCCAGCGGAAGCTCCACGCCCAGTTCGGTTCCCAATTGCAAGGCCAGTCCGAGATCCTTTTCGCCGAGTCCCCGGACGTGGGTGAAGATGTCGTACCAGAAGTCGTCGGCCGCAATCGGGGCGGTGGTCTCCCGCAGCATGATCGCCCCGGCGCCACCGGTGATCGCGTCGGTGTGGCGAACCACCTTGCCGAGTTTGACGATGTCGATCCCGGCTGCCTCGGCGAGCCGAGAGGCCTCGGTGGTGGCGGTGAACGAGATGAAGTGAAGGAGGTTCCGGGCCAGCTTCATCTTGGTACCGGCCCCGATCGGCCCAGCGTGGATCATCATGTCCGACACCAGTGAGTAGGGTTCTTTCAGTTTCAGATAGGCGTCCCGCTCGCCGCCGACCATGATCGCCAGACGGCCCTGTTTCGCTCCGTCTGCACCCCCGGACACCGGCGCGTCGACCAGGGCCACGCCCTGCGCCGCACACTGCTTTTCCAGATCGACCGCGGTCTGGGGGCTGATCGTCGAATGGATCGCGATCACGGTGCCCGGCTCCGCGGTCTCGAGGATGCCGTTCGGACCGGCAACCACAGCGTTGACCTGTTCGTCGTTGAGGACGGTCACTCCGATGACGCTCGCGGACTTGGCAAGCTCTGCAGCGGAATCAGCGCGCGTCGCGCCCTGCACGTCGACGTCCGGGTTCAGGTCGCAGAAGGTCAATCCGCCGTCCCATCCGGCCAGCTTCTGCGCCATCGGAAGTCCCATGTTGCCGAGCCCGATGAACCCGACCGCAGTCTGATCGCTCATGATCGGATGATCTGTCCGCCGTCGACATTGAAGATCTGACCGGTGATCCAGCCCGCCTCATCGGAGAGCAGGAACAGCAGCATGCCGACCAGGTCGTCGGGGGTTCCCATGCGCGACAACGGCAACTTGGCAACCATGTCCTTGACCATGTTGCCCGGCGTGGTCGACTTGGTGGCCTCGGTGTCGATCGGTCCCGGCGCGATGGCGTTGACGCGAATGCCGGAACCGCCGAGTTCGGTGGCCAACTGCTGGGTCAAACCGTTGACGCCGACTTTCGCGAGACCGTAGAAGCCGCTGTAGAGCCATGCAGCGGTGGACGATTGGTTGACGATGGCACTGCCGGGTTTCATGTGTCCGTAGACCGCGCGGGTCACGTTCAGTGCCCCGTCGAGGTTCACGCTCATGAACTTCTTGTAGTAGTCCCACGGCACGGTGATCAGGAAGTCGAGCTGCATTCCGCCGTAGATCGCGGCGTTGTTCACCAGGTAATCGATCTGGCCGTACGCATCGAGGGTGGCGGTGGCCAGGGCCTGCGCGGACTCCGGGTCGGCGACATCGGTGTTGACGTAGAGACCACCGATATCGGCGGCGACCTGCTTGCCGGCCTCGTCGTTGAGGTCGGCCACCACGACATTGGCGCCCTCCGCAGCCAACTGGCGTGCGTAGACCTCGCCGATGCCACCGGCGGCTCCGGTGACGATGGCGGTCTTGCCTTCGAATCTGTTGTTGCTCACTGTTTCTTGCTCCCTATGCTGGTGTCGCGATGGCTTTGGTTTCCAGGTACTCCTCGAAGCCGGCCACACCCATCTCGCGGCCGATTCCGGATTGCTTGTAGCCGCCGAACGGGATGTCGGCTGAGTACCAGATCCCGCCGTTGATGCTCATGGTCCCGGTGCGTACCCCGTCGACCACTTTCTTGATGCGGTCGGGATCGGTACCCCAGACCGCGCCGGACAATCCGTACGGAGAGTCGTTGGCGATCCGGATCGCGTCGTCGTCGCCGTCGTGCGGGATGATCACCAGGACGGGGCCGAAGATCTCCTCCTGGGCGACCCGGGCCGAGTTCTCGACGCCCGAGATCAGCGTCGGCTCGATGAAGTAGCCCTTGTCCTTGTTCGCCGGGCGCCCGCCACCGACCTCGATGGTGCCGCCTTCGTCGCGGGCGAGCTGGATGTAGCTCTCGACACGGTCACGCTGTACCGCGGAGATGACCGGTCCGCAGATCGTCCCGGAATCGGTGGGATCGCCGGCAGGCAGCCCGGCCATGCTGTCGCGCACGTGTGCGATTGCCTCGGAGTACTTTTCGCGCGGCACCAGGAGGCGGGTGGTGATGGCACATCCCTGGCCCGCGTGGGTGACCACGGAGAATCCGGCCATCGAGCAGGCCGAGGCGAGGTCGGCGTCGTCGAGGACGATGAACGCCGACTTCCCGCCGAGTTCGAGGAACACCCGCTTGAGTGACTCGGCCGCGGCGATCATCACCTTCTTGCCGGTGGCGGTGGAACCGGTGAACGAGACGATGTCGACCCGGGGGTCGGTCGAGAGCAGTGCTCCGACGCTGTGGTCACTCGAGGTGACGATGTTGATGACGCCGGCGGGGATGTCGGTCTCCTCGGCGATGACCTTGCCGACCAGCGCCGCACACCAGGGGGTGTCGGGGGCGGGCTTGAGCACGACGGTGCAGCCGGCGGCCAACGCGGGCCCGATCTTGGCGAAGTTGATCTGGTGGGGAAAGTTCCAGGGTGTGATGGCGCCGACGACGCCGGCGGCCTCGCGCTGCACTACGCGGTCGTTCTTGATGCCCATCGGCTTGGCGCGACCGAGATCGGAACTCCACTGGTAGTTCTCGGCCAGGTCGGCGAAGTAGCCCAGGTCCGCGATGGGTCCCTCGAGCTGCGGGCCCGAGGTGAGGAAGTGTGGTGCCCCGACCTCGGCGATGGTGATCTCACGTAGTTCGTCGACGTGGCCCTGTAGTGCATCGCGTAGTTGGCGGAGGCACTTCGCGCGGAACGCCGGATCACGTGACCAGGTGGTGGTGTCGAAGGCGGTACGTGCTGCCGCTATGGCCGCGTCCATGTCGGCGGCGGTGCCGTCGGCGGCTTGCCCGATCACCTCCTCGGTGGCCGGGTTGATGATGTCGAAGGTGCCGCCGGATCCCGGTACCAATTTTCCGTCTATCAACAGCTCGGAGCTGCTTTCTGGCCTCAGCGTCATCGCCGATCGCCTCCTTCTGGACACGTGTCTGGACTCGCGTTTGAACCTAGTGTAATGTCACTGTCCATGTCCAGTCCGGTTTCTTTCGAATCCACTCGCCGTCGGCTCACCACCGCGCAGGCAGACACGGTGAACAAGCTCACCGAGGCTGCGGTCGAGGTGCTGCGCGAAGTCGGGTACGACGCGCTGACGGTGCGGTCGGTTGCCAAGCGTGCAGGCGTCGCTCCCGCGACCGCCTACACCTACTTCAGTTCCAAGGGGCACGTGGTCGCCGAACTGTTCTGGCGCCGACTGGCAGAGGAGATCGTCGAGCCCGATCCGTCGTTGCCCAGGGCAGAGCGGGTGGCTGTTGTTCTCCGTTCGGTGTCACTAGCGGTGGAGGATGACAACCAGTTGGCGCGGGCGGTCACGGCATCGCTTCTCGGATCTGACCCCGACGTCGAGCACCTGCGGGTACGGATCGGCGTGCTGATCCGGCAGCGGCTGTCGTCGGCGCTGGTTGCGGACACCGGCGCGCCTGCCGACGAAAGCCTGCTCGAAGCACTCGAAATGCTGTACTCCGGAGCGCTTGTCCGCGCCGGTATGGGCTACGAAACGTATTCCGCCATCGCCGATCGGCTCGTCGCCGCGGCCAACCTACTGCTGGAGAACCGATGACCGCAGGTATGCAGACCCCGAACCTTCGCGACCCGTTGCCGTTCGACCCGTACGACTACAACTTCCACGAAGATCCGTACCCGACCTATGCCCGGCTCCGGGCCGAGGCGCCGGTCTATCACAACGCAGACATGGACTTCTGGGCCTTTGCCAAGCACGAAGACGTGCGCAACGGGTTCCGCGACGCGACCCGGCTGTCGAACAGCTGGGGTGTGTCGATGGATCCCGCGGCATACGGACCCGACGCCCACAAATCGATGTCCTTTCTGGCCCTCGACGATCCGAAGCACATGCGGATTCGCAAACTGGTGTCGAAGGGGTTCACGCCCAAGCGGATCGGTGAACTCGCCGAACGGATCGCCGAGCTCACCCACCAGCACTGGGATCGCTGCCTGGAGATGGGCGAGTTCGACTACGTGACCGAGTTCGCCGGCCTGCTGCCGATGGATGTCGTGTCCGAGCTGCTCGACGTGCCGGTGTCCGACCGAGCCCACCTGCGCACCAAGTCCGATCTGCTGATCCACCGCGAGGAGGGAGTCTTCGACGTCCCGGAAGCGGCCGTCTACGCCTACTTCGAGTTGACCCGCTACTACAGCGAACTACTCGTCGACCGGCGCAAGAACCCCGGCACCGATCTGGTGTCGGCGCTCCTCGCCGCCGAGATCCTCGACGACGAGACCGGTGAGAAGACCAGGCTCACCGAAGACGAGATCATCGGCTTCATGATCCTGATGATCGTGGCGGGCAACGAGACCACCACCAAACTGCTTGCGAACGCGGTGTATTGGGGTTGGCGTTACCCAGATCAGCTCGCGATCCCGATGGCCGATCCCGAAGCCGTGCCGGCGTGGACCGAAGAGACATTGCGGTACGACAACTCGACGCAGATCGTGGTCCGCAGGGTGATGGAGGACGTCGAGTACGGCGGCTACACCATCCCGGCGGGCCAACGCGTCCTGCTGCTGCTGGGTTCGGCCAATCGTGACGACGACGTTTTCGAGAACGCCGACCGCTACGAGATCGGCCGGGACAGCGCCCAGACTCTCACCAGCTTCGGTCTGGGGACGCACTTCTGCCTCGGTGCGCACCTGGCCCGGCTCGAGTCGAACGTGGCGCTCGGCCAGATCGTCAAGTCGATAAACCAGGTGGACATCGACATCGACAACGCCGAGCGCGTGCACTCGGTCAACGTCCGGGGATTTGCATCTCTGCCGATGAAAGTGAAGGCACGCTGATGCCGCGTTTCGAACCGCAACCCGCCCGTCGTCCCGTGCTCGTCGCCGGTGCCTCGTCCGGTATCGGTGCGGCCACCGCCGTCATGCTCGGTGCTGCCGGACACCCGGTTGCGCTGGGCGCCAGACGAGTTCACAAATCGCAGGAGTTCGTCGACCAGATCAACGAGGCGGGCGGTGAGGCGGTCGCACTACCCCTGGACATCACCGACGCCGATTCGATCGATGAGTTCGTCACCAAGGCGCAAGCGCAACTGGGACCGGCCGAGATCGTGGTGTCCGGTGCGGGCGACCTCGACCCGGGGCGCGCTCACGAGATCAGCAACGAGGATTTCGCTGCGCAGGTAAACATCCATCTGCTCGGCGCGCAGCGGCTCTATCGCCGGGTGGTTCCTGAGATGATCACCAGGCGGCGTGGTGATTTCGTCTTCATCAGCTCTGACGTCGTGATGCGTCCCCGCCCGCAGATGGGCGCCTACGTGGCCGCCAAGCGTGGAGTCGAAGGGCTCGCCGAAGCCGCCCAGATGGAACTCGAAGGCACCGGCGTCCGGGCGAGTCTGGTCCGCCCGGGGCAGGTCATGACCGGAATGGGCATGAACTTCACCCCGGAGGTCGCCGAGTCGGTCCTCAATGACTGGATCCCGTTCGGACTCGCGCGCCACAGCAACTTTCTCAAGCCAGAACATCTCGCCACAGCAATCTTGACGATCGTTTCCATGCCTCGAGGAGCGCACATGCGCTTGGTCGAGGTCGAGGCCGAAGCCCCGGTCCCACGCATCGAAGGAGACAAGAAGTGACCCTCACGAAACCCAAGCGCGTATCCGGTGGCGAAGGCGAACACGGCCACCTCGAAGAACTCTCGACCGACCCGATCGGACTGTTCTGGCGTGTTCGCGAGGAGTGCGGCGACGTCGGTGTCTTCCAGCTCGCGGATCGCGAAGTCGCGCTCGTGTCGGGAGCCGCGGCGAACGAGGCGTTCTTCCGCGCCTCGGAAGAAGATCTCGATCAGGCGGCCGCGTACCCGTTCATGACCCCGATCTTCGGTGAGGGGGTGGTGTTCGATGCCAGCCCCGAGCGCAGGTCGGAGATGCTGCACAACCAGGCGCTCAAGGGCGCGCACATGAAGCAGCACGCGATCACGATCCCGCAAGAGACCGAGCGGATCATCGCCGAGTGGGGCGACGAGGGCGAGATCGATCTCCTCGAGTTCTTCGCGGAGCTGACGATCTACACCTCGTCGGCATGCCTGGTGGGCAAAAAGTTTCGTGAACAACTGGATGGCCGTTTCGCGCACCTGTACCACGATCTGGAAAAGGGCACTGATCCGATCGCGTATGTCGACGCCTACGCCGACATCGAGAGCTTCCGCAAGCGTGACGCGGCCCGAAAAGGGCTGGTGGAGTTGGTCCAGGAGATCATGGACACCCGTATCGCGGGAGAGCCGGCCACCGATGAGGACAAAGATCTTCTCGATGTGCTGATCTCGATCCGCGACGACGAGGGCAACCTGCGGTTCACCGCTGACACCATCACCGGCATGTTCATCTCGATGATGTTCGCCGGTCACCACACGACGTCCGGTACCGCCGCGTGGACGCTGATCGAACTGCTGCGCCACCCGGAGTACATGGCTCAGGTGACCTCCGAACTCGACGAGATCTACGCCGATGGTGCCGAATACAGCTTTGGTGCAATGCGGCAGATCCCGAAACTCGAGTCGGCCCTCAAAGAGGCACTGCGGCTCCACCCGCCCCTGATCGTGTTGATGCGCGTGGTGCAGAACGATTTCGAGGTCGAGGACTTCCACCTCGAACCCGGTCAGTCGATCGCGGTCTCACCGGCGATCTCGAACCGGTTGCCCGAGGACTTCCCGAACCCGGATGCGTTCGATCCGGACCGGTATCTGGAGCCACGCCAGGAAGACCTGGTGAACCGCTGGACGTGGATCCCGTTCGGTGCCGGCCGGCACCGCTGCGTGGGCGCGCAGTTCGCGATCATGCAGCTCAAAGCCATCTTCTCGGTACTCTTGCAGAACTATGAGTTCGAGATGGCCCAGCCGTCGGAGTCGTACAAGAACGACCACTCGAAGATGGTCGTGCAACTGGCGCAGCCGTGCAAGGTCAAGTACCGCAAGCGCTCCAGGTAGTGCCACGAGCTCTGGAGGTGGTTCCGATGAGAATCGAAGTGGATCTGGATCTGTGTCAGGGGCACGGAATGTGCGAGATGGAAGCCCCCGACCTGTTCGAAGCAGAACGTGACTCTGTGAATCTCCTTGATTCACAACCAGATAGCAGTCATTTGGCGGACGTGGAACGCGCAGTGCGCTACTGTCCGACGCAAGCCCTCAGAATCGTTGAAGAATGAAAGTTGGTTACTGTCATGTCTTTTGATCGTTCCGAACTCGACGAGATGGTCGAGCGCTGGTTGCAGGGAAACATCGACTGCGAGAAGACCGGCGATTGGCGGCCGCTGGCCGACTTCTACACCGAAGACGCCACCTACGGCTGGAATTACGGCGCCAAGCACGACTTCATGGCGATCGGACGCGAACAGATCCGGGACTACGCGATCGGATACGAGATGGACGGCCTCGACGGCTGGACCTACCCGTACCAGTCCTGGGTGATCGACGAGAAGACCGGCGACATGCTGGGGTTGTGGAAGCAGATCTTCGAGGCCACGCGGCCGGACGGGAGCCACTACGGACTCGAGGGCATCCAGGGCAGCTGGTTCAAGTACGCAGGCGATTTCAAATGGGGCTGGCAGCGAGACTTCTTCGACTACGGCAACGTCACCGCCCTGTTCATGGAGATGATGACCGACGGCGTGATGAGCAAGGGAATGCAGGGGCGCATCGATCGCGTGCTCAATGCCGAAGAGTTGCTGCCGGGTTGGTACCCCCTCGGCAAAACGCCGGTTCCGATGTGGTGATCTGACCCATGTCGTACGCAGCCCTCGACCGCACGACCCTGGCGAAGCTGGTCCCCGAACTCCTGTTGTCGGGCCAGTTGATCGACCGGTCCGGAATGGCCCACTGCATCGCAGCATTCGGACGCGAGACCATGGCCCAGATCGCCATCGAAGAATGGATGGCGGCCAGCCCCGTCTACACCAAGCGGATGCGCGCCGCGTTGCAGATCGACGGTGACGGAGTGGCAGACATGTTCAAGTGTCTCCAGCTCGACATCGGCGCTCCGCCGCAATTCATGGACTTCCGCTACACCATCTACGACGAGTACCACGGTGAGTTCGTTCTCAATCACTGTGGCGCACTGATGGATGTCGAGCCGATGGGTGACGATTACGTCACCTCGATGTGCCACGACATCGAAGATCCGACGTTCGACGCCACCGCCATCGCCACGAATCGGCGTGCCCGGATCCGGCCTATCCATCGGCCGCCGCGCAGGCCCGAGGGGCAGCACCCGCACTGCGCATG
This sequence comes from Williamsia sp. 1138, assembly GCF_002095435.2. Classification (GTDB taxonomy): domain Bacteria; phylum Actinomycetota; class Actinomycetes; order Mycobacteriales; family Mycobacteriaceae; genus Williamsia. Next base: position 107,947 of record NZ_MJEJ02000046.1, on the reverse strand, counting down.
GACGGTGACGATCGAACCCGACCGGGATGAGCTTCCGCTGCCTCCGGAGTCGATCATCATGTCGGGCACCCGGGCCGCCCAAGCCGAATTGTCGACGATCGAGCCCGGGGGCGACGGCCACGATGACTACCTCGGTCCGGTCTGGGAGGACCTGAAGTTCGAGGATTGGTCACATTCCGCACTCGTGCGGATCGCGGAAGAGGTGGCGCTGCAGCACCAGTTGCTGGCTCTCGGTTTTCTGATGTCAGTACGCGGGAAGACCGATGAGGACGGGGCCATCGAGATCTTCCGGAAGCAACTCACAGGGATCAGCGGACTGACTGCAGATCGCCTGCGGCAGAGTCTCGGTCTCGACCGCGGAGCCGAGGACCTGGCAACCGTGCTGCGACTTCACCCCATTCTGGGGCCTGTCCAGTACACCGGTGTCCAGGTCGAGACGGCAGGATCGGGAGACGAGGCCATCGTCAGGGTGCGATTGCCCCGATCATCCGACGCCGTTGCGGATGACGGATGGTTGGCGCACCTCGATCCCGACCACCTCGAGCCGGTGTTGGCGATGGCCACCGCAGTCGAACTGAGTTGGTCCGCAGTGTCCGGATACGCGGACGGCGACGACCTGGTGATCGAGATATCTCATGGCACCCCGCTCGAGAAGGAACTCGGGGAGGTTGCGATCGCGCGCTTCAGCGGCGGCGCAACGTTCGAGTTCGAGGACCGTGGCCGCGGTATCCCGCTGTCGATCACTCCGGTGACGGCAGGTACCTGAGCGGCCGTGAGCACACAACATCTGCTCGGCAAACGTGCGGTCGTTGCGGGGTCGAGTAGAGGCATCGGACTCGCCGTGGCGAAAGCGCTTGCCGCCGAGGGTGCGTCGGTGATCGTCAACGGACGTGACGATTCGACGACCAAGGCCGCCGCGCACGAGTTGGTGAGCGGTGGCGGCCGGTCCATACCGGTGGTGGGGAACGTCGCCGACGAGGAGGTGGCACATCAGTTGGTCGAGGCGTCGGTGAGCGAGTTCGGTGGCATCGACATCGTCATCAATTGCGCAGGGGTCGCTGAGCCCGCCGGTTCGTCGATCCTGACGATGAGCACCTACGAGTTCTTCGCCCAGCTCGATGCCCATCTCGTGAGCACCTTCGAACTGACGAAGGCCGCGGCCCCGATTCTGGTCCGGCAGGGATCGGGTGCGATCGTCACCACCGGTTCAGCCGCATCGGCAGGCAATTTCGGCGGCACCGGTTACCCGGCAGGAAAAGGCGGGGTGAACAGCCTGTCGGTTGCGCTCGCCGCGGACCTTGCACCACACGGCGTACGGGTGAACGTCGTGTGCCCGGGCGGCAAGACACGCTTGTCCACGGGACCCGAGTACGAGGCGCACATCAACGAACTGTTCGAGCGTGGGCTCCTCGATGCCGGTACGCGAGACGCTGCGCTCGATCCGGCGCCTCCCGAGTACGTCGCGCCGCTCTATGTCTACCTCGCGAGTGACCTCGCGTCGGGAATCACCGGCCAGATCTACAGTGCTGCCGGTGGATTCATCGGTCGATACCCCGCCTTCGAACCCTCGTTCGTGGCGTACCGGGGCCACGACGACGAACCGCCCTACACTCTCGCGGAGCTGCAGAAGCTGGTCACCGACTAACCCGGGTCGGCCACGTGGTAGGTGTTCAGACATGACTGCAGCACCTGATCCTCTGGCCGCCCTCGCGATCTCCGCATCTCCCGGTGAGCCGTATGGCACCGTGCTGCGACAGCATGTCGGCGCGGGGCTTGTAGACCACCGCGGCGAGGTAGGGCTTTCTGCGATTGCGACTCTCGCAGAGATGGTGGGCGGATCGAGCTTCTATCACTCGCAACCACCCGGCACTGCAACCGTGCAATCGCGGCTGTCGCTTGCCGTCCCGGTCCCGGTGACCCTCGGCGCCTTGGTGACCGGGCGAGGTCGGGTGGTCGGGTCCGTCGAAGGGCACGGGACGACCTATGCCGAGCTCGTCGACGAGACCACCGGAGCCGTGGTGTGTTCGGCCACCGGACGCGCCGTTGTCGTCAGCAGGGCGATCGGGGAGATACCCCGACGCGACGCGGTGGCTACAGAATCCGAGATGCACGGCGCGAGCTCGCCCGTCACGTTGGATCCAGCCCTGACCGGACGCGAGATCCTTTGCGGCCTGGCCGACGGAACCATTGCCCCGGGGCCGATCCAGAACGTCTTCGGGATGGCAGTCACCGCGGTGGGGGAGTCGGATGTCGTCGTGACCGCGACACCGAGCATGGCGATGGCCAATCAGATGGGAACGATGCACGGCGGGGTCGTCATCGCGCTCATGGCCGAGGTGTGTTCCCTCGGTGTCGAACTATCGGCGACGGCCGGCGCCCGCTACCGGATCAGCGACATCACCGTCGGCTTCCTCCGGTCCCCGGCCCTCGACGCCGGAGACCTGACGATCACCGTCGAACAGGTGAAAACCGGCCGACGGATCAGTTCGGTCATCGCCACGATGACCGACTCAGACGGGAAACTTCTCACCCAAGCTGCAGCCGACGGTGTTGAATTTGCTCGCTCGCTCGCTGGGTCGTCGCGGCCCTGATCGCGTCGTCTTCCTTCCTCCTCGCATCGCTGCGCTCGCTCCTCCTCAGTCCAGAACGTGCGGGGCCGCGAGACCGTTGGGGTTCCGTCGATCGTGCCGAAACTCGAGCCGGGATGTGGCTCACTTCCATAAACAAGCACCAGTGCTTGCTTTTGGGAGTCGGCCGTGTGATGCTGGCGGCGTGAGCATTGTTCGCACATTGGTGGCAGACCTGTCTGCCGAGATCGACGTCGTCGACCGTCTCGTCGCTGATCTCCCCGAAGAGGGCTGGGATACACCGACTCCGGCTGTGGGTTGGACGGTCAGAGATCAGATCGCGCACCTGTCCTGGACCGATGAACAGGCGCGGATCGCGGCGACGGATACGGCCGCGTTCGACGACATCTTGAAGGTCGCCTGGCAGAATCCGACCGGCTTCGTGGACGACGGCGCCCGCGAAGAGGCTGCGAAACCGACAGGTCTGCTGCTCCAGCAGTGGAGGGACCGTCGACGTGCGCTGGCCGACGCGTTGATCGCAACCCCGGACGGCGTGAAGCTCCCGTGGTTCGGCCCGCCCATGTCGGCGGCGTCGATGGCGACAGCTCGTCTGATGGAGGTGTGGGCACACGGGCTCGACATCGCAGATGCGCTCGGGGTCGAACCCGAACCGACCGACCGCCTCAAATCGATTGCCCATCTTGGTGTTCGGACCCGCGACTTCGCGTACCAGGTGAACGGACAGGTTCCGCCCGCCGACGATTTCCGGGTCGAGCTGAAGGCCCCGGATGGATCCACCTGGAGTTGGGGTCCCGGCGATGCGCAACAGCGCGTCACCGGGTCGGCCCTGCACTTCTGCCTACTGGTCACCCAGCGGCGTAACAGAGATGAGCTCGACATCGAGACAACCGGCTCCGACGCCGCACACTGGGCGACGATCGCGCAGTGCTTCGCGGGACCTCCCGGAGAGGGCCGATGACCGCGACGATCCGGGTCGGGAACGCCTCCGGCTTCTATGGCGATCGGTTCCTGGCCGTCGAGGAAATGCTCACCGGTGGTGACCTCGACTATCTGACCGGGGACTATCTCGCGGAACTGACCATGCTGATTCTCGGCCGAGATCGTCTCAAAGACCCGAAGCTGGGTTATGCGAAGACGTTTCTGAGACAGATGGAAAACAGCCTCGGCACCGCACTCGATCAGGGCGTCAAAATCGTCAGCAACGCCGGCGGGGTCAATCCTGCCGGCCTGGCGCAGGCGCTCACCGAACTCGCGGACAAGCTGGGCCTGTCGGCGAACATCGCCTACATCGATGGCGACGACCTCATCGCCGACGCCGCCGAACTCGGACTGGGGTCGCCGTTGACCGCCAACGCCTACCTCGGCGGGTTCGGGATCGCCGCCGCGCTGCAATCGGGCGCCGACATCGTCGTGACCGGGCGCGTCACCGACGCCTCTCTGACTGTCGGTCCCGCGGTTGCGCATTTCGGTTGGAGCCCTCAGGATCTCGACCAACTCGCCGGAGCTGTTGCCGCAGGGCACATCATCGAATGTGGCACCCAGGCGACAGGCGGCAATTACTCGTTCTTCACCGAAATCGCAGATCTGCGGCACCCGGGGTTCCCGATCGCGGAGATCGCCGTCGACGGCAGTTCGATCATCACCAAACACGAGGACACCGGGGGCGCGGTGACGGTGGAGACCGTGACGGCCCAATTGCTGTACGAGATCGCCGGTCCCCGATACCTGGGCCCCGACGTCACGACCCGCATGGATTCGGTGCTCCTGACCGATGCAGGCCCCGACCGCGTGCAGGTCTCCGGAGTCCGTGGCGAGGCACCGCCGGACACCCTGAAGGTATCGCTCAACCACCTCGCGGGATTCCGCAACGAGATCACCATGGTCCTCACCGGTTTGGACATCGATGCGAAGGCCGCGCTGGTCCGTGATCAGTTCGAATCCGCGCTCGACCCCCGCCCTGCCGACATCGCATGGACCCTCACGCGGCTCGACCAGCCCGACGCAGCCACCCAACAGCAGGCGAGCGCGCTGCTCCATTGTGTCGCGAAGGACCCCGACCAGAAGGTCGTCGGCAGGCAGTTCTCCTCTGCGGCCGTCGAATTGGCGCTTGCAAGTTATCCCGGATTCACCATGACCGCGCCGCCCGGTTCCGGCGTCCCCTTCGCGGTGTTCGAAGCCGGATACGTTCCGGCCAGGTCGGTGTCGCACCGGGTTCACCTCGCGGACGGGTCACAGAAACTCGTGGAGCCGAGCCCCTGCGCGCGCGGCGATGCGCCCGGATCCGACGGTGCAGTCGGCGGGTCACAGACGTCAGGATCGGCCTGGGGACCCACGCGCCGAGCGCCGCTGGGTGAGATCGCAGGCGCCCGCAGCGGGGACAAAGGTGGAAACGCCAACGTCGGGGTGTGGGTGCGCAATCCTGATCATTTCGACTGGCTGACAACGATTCTGACGGTCGAACACTTCAAGACCTTGATCCCGGAAGCAGCCGCGCTCGAGGTCCGGCGGCATCTGCTACCGAATCTGTCCGCCATCAACTTCGTCGTCGAGGGCATCCTCGGTCGCGGCGTCGCCGACAATGTCCGATTCGATCCACAGGCAAAAGGGCTGGGTGAGTGGCTGCGATCGCGACACGTCGCCATACCCGTCGAGTTTGGAGAATGAGTGAAAATCCTTGAAGCGCCGGAGTGGAACACCCCGGAACGAGCTCAGTTACGCAGTACGGTGCGGGCATTCGCCCAGCGGCACATCCTGCCCTACCAAGACGACTGGGAGCGCGAGGGAGAACTGCCGCTCGATCTGCACAAGCAGGCCGCAGACGCCGGTCTGCTCGGTCTGGGTTTCGGCGAAGACGTCGGTGGCTCCGGTGGGGACCTCATCGACGCGACGATCCTCGGAGAAGAACTCCACTACGTCGGAGTCGCGGGCGGGGTGTTCTCCTCCCTGCTGACCTGCGGAATCGCGCTGCCGCATCTGATCGCCGCGAAGGACAGCGCACAGATCGACCGTTGGGTGCTCCCCACCCTGGCGGGTGAGAAGATCGGCAGCCTGGCGATCACCGAACCCGGCGGCGGGAGCGACGTCGGACACCTGACCACGGCGGCGGTCCGCGACGGCGACGATTACATCGTCAACGGCGCAAAGACGTACATCACCTCCGGTGTGCGTGCGGATTTCGTCGTGACCGCAGTGCGCACGGGTGGACCGGGCGCAGGGGGAGTGTCCCTGCTCGTGGTCGAGAAGGGCACCCCGGGATTCACCGTCACCCGCAAACTCGACAAGATGGGTTGGCGCGCATCCGATACCGCAGAACTGTCCTACGTCGATGTGCGGGTTCCCGTGTCCAACCTCGTCGGCGCCGAGAACTCCGGCTTCTTCCAGATTGCGCAGGCCTTCGTCACCGAGCGCGTCGGGCTGTCCGTTCAGGCATACGCCAGCGCACAGCGTTGTCTCGACCTCACGCTCGCCTGGGTCCGTGATCGACAGACGTTTGGCAAGCCCCTCATCGCGCGTCAGTCTGTGCAGGAGGCGGTGACCGAGATGGCTCGAAAAATCGACGTCGCCCGTACGTACACCCACGCAGTGGTCAACGCCGCGATGGCCGGCGAGACCGACCTCATCGCGGAAGTGTGCTTTGCCAAGAACACCTCCGTCGAGGCGGGAGAATGGGTGGCGAACAAGGCTGTTCAGCTCTTCGGTGGTGCCGGGTACATGACGGGCACCGAGGTCGAACGGCAGTACCGTGACATGCGGATCATCGGGATCGGCGGCGGTACGACCGAGATACTCACCGGCCTCGCCGGCAAACGATTGGGGTATCACCCTTGAGCGCACCGGAGAGGACCGACGCAGAAGCGTCGATGCTCGGAAAGATCGCCGAACTGGAAGAACTGTTCGCCCAAGCCCTTGCGGGTGGTGGTGAGAAGAAGATCGCCAAACATCGAGAACGCGGAAAGCTGCTTCCTCGCGAGCGCATCGAACTCCTCGTCGACGAGGACAGTGCGTTCCTCGAACTCTCACCCATCGCCGCCTACGGATCCGACTTCCCGGTCGGCGCCTCGATCGTCACAGGTATCGGGGTGATCGAAGGGGTCGAGTGTGTGCTCGTCGCCAACGACCCCACTGTGCGTGGCGGCACCTCGAATCCCTGGACCCTGCGCAAAGGCCTGCGTGCCAATCAGATCGCGCTCGAGAACAGGTTGCCGCTGATCAACCTGGTCGAATCCGGCGGCGCTGATCTGCCGACGCAGAAAGAGGTCTTCATACCCGGCGGGGCGATGTTCCGCGACCTCACCCGGCTCAGTGCCGCCGGGATACCCACGCTGTCTCTGGTCTTCGGCAACTCGACCGCGGGCGGTGCGTATCTGCCCGGCATGTCAGATCACACCGTCATGATCGAGGGGCAGTCGAAGGTCTTTCTCGGCGGCCCGCCCTTGGTGAAGATGGCGACCGGTGAGATCAGCGACGACGAGTCGCTCGGAGGCGCCCAGATGCACGCGAGGACATCGGGACTGGCCGACTACTATGCGACCGACGAACAGGACTCCATCCGAATCGGCCGCCGGATCGTGGCCCGGCTCAACTGGCGTAAGCAAGGACCGGGGCCGGTTGCCGACGCCATCGAGCCGCGCTACCCGGCCAGTGACCTGTTGGGGATCGTGCCGGGGGATCTGCGGATCCCGTTCGATCCTCGGGAAGTGATCGCCCGGCTTGTCGACGACAGCCTGTTCGACGAGTTCAAACCCGAGTACGGATCGTCGCTGTGCACGGGATGGGCCCGTATCCACGGATATCCGATCGGTATCCTCGCGAATGCGCAAGGGGTGCTGTTCAGTGCGGAGGCGCAGAAGGCAACCCAATTCATCCAGCTGGCAAACAGGTCGGACACGCCACTGTTGTTCTTGCACAACACAACCGGTTACATGGTCGGCCAGGAATACGAACGCGGCGGCATCATCAAGCACGGCTCCATGATGATCAACGCGGTCTCGAACTCGACCGTCCCGCACATCTCGATGCTCATCGGTGCCAGTTACGGTGCCGGCCACTACGGAATGTGCGGGCGTGCCTACAATCCGCGATTCCTGTTCAGTTGGCCGAGTGCAAAGTCGGCGGTGATGGGGGCCGCTCAGCTGGCCGGGGTGATCTCGCTGGTGTCCCGGGCGGCAACCGAGGCGCGCGGCGGCACCGTCGACGAGGAAGCGGACGCCGGGATGCGCGCGATGATCGAAGCGCAGATCGAGAAGGAGTCCATGCCCGCATTCCTGTCGGGCATGATGTACGACGACGGGATCATCGACCCCCGGGACAGCAGAACTGTTCTGGGTCTGTGCCTTTCGGCGATAGACAACGGTCCGGTTCAGGGCACGTCCAACTTCGGCGTCTTCCGGATGTGATGGGGAACATGCACACAGTATTGGTAGCCAACCGCGGCGAGATCGCGTTGCGCGTCTTCGCGACCTGCCGTCGCCTGGGAATCGGCACGGTCGCCGTCTACTCCGATCCAGACGCCCGTGCACCACACGTGCGGGCCGCCGATGTCGCGGTGCGTCTGCCGGGGGATACCTCGGCGCAGACCTATCTCGACATCGATCTGCTCATCGGCGCGGCAGTGGCCGCCGGGGCGGATGCCATCCACCCGGGGTATGGATTCCTCTCGGAGAACGCCAACTTTGCCAGGTCGGTGCTCAATGCGGGCCTGACGTGGATCGGCCCGTCACCGGAGGCGATCGAGTCGATGGGGTCGAAGGTCAACGCGAAGGCGATCATGGAGCGGGCGGGGGTGCCCGTCCTGGGCAACCTCGATCCGGCAGGCATCACCGAAGAGCAGCTGCCGGTACTGATCAAGGCGTCGTCGGGCGGCGGTGGCCGTGGCATGCGCATCGTGCGGAACCTGTCGGAGTTGGATGAACAGCTGGCAGGGGCACGACGGGAGGCCGCCTCGGCCTTCGGCGACGACACGGTGTTCTGTGAGCCGTACATCGAGCGTGGACACCACATCGAGGTGCAGGTCCTCGGAGACCACGCGGGTGCGGTGTGGGCGGTCGGTGAACGCGAATGTTCCATTCAGCGCAGGCATCAGAAGGTCATCGAGGAGGCTCCGTCGCCGCTGGTCGAACGGCTCGGTCAGGGTCTGCGCGACAAGCTGTTCGACGCCGCTCGGGCGGCCGCCTCGGCGATCGATTACACGGGTGCGGGGACCGTCGAGTTCCTGGCCGACGACGACGGCCGCTTCTACTTCCTGGAGATGAACACCCGGTTGCAGGTCGAGCACCCGGTGACCGAGGAGACGAGCAGGCTCGACCTCGTTGCCTGGCAACTGCAGATCGCTCGCGGCGACAGGCTGCCGGCAACACCCGCGGTGTCACAGGGACATTCGATCGAGGTGCGGCTCTACGCTGAAGACCCGGCTGCGGACTGGCAGCCGCAGTCCGGCCGGATCCACCACGTCGGCATCGATGCGGATACCGCTTTCGGCAGGCTGACCGAGGCGGGCGTGCGCTTGGACTCCGGGATCGTCGACGGTAGCGAGATCTCCACGTTCTACGATCCGATGCTGGCCAAGGTGATCAGCTGGGCGCCCGACCGTGACACCGCGATCAACCTGCTCGCCGGCGCGCTCGCGTCGGCACGCCTGCACGGTCCCGTTACCAATCGCGACATGCTGGTCAACATGCTGCGGCACGGCCAGTTCCGCAGTGGCGACACCACCACGAAGTTCATCGAGGAGATCGGGCTCGATGTGCTCGCCGCCCCGCTGGCCGATGAGAAGCAGGTCCGACGGGCGACGATCGCCGCCGCGTTGGCCGACGCAGTGGCGAATCGTGCTCGCGCGACGATCGGCGCAACCCTGCCGTCGGGGTGGCGCAACATCTCGTCGGGGCCACAGACCAAGGGGTACAGCCGCGGCGCCGTCGACACCACGGTGCGGTATCGGCTCACCCGGAACGGCGTCGAACTCCCCGATGATCCGGATATCACCGTCGGCGAGATCACCGCGCAGGAGGTGGTCCTCACCGTGGGCGGTGTCGACCGCACCTATCGGGTCGACCGTAATGGCTCCAGCCTGTGGATCGACTTCTCCGGTGGATCGGTTGCGCTGCAACGGCTGCCGAGATTCGTCGATCCATCGGACGTCAGCGCCCCTGGCTCGCTCTTGGCGCCCATGCCGGGGTCGGTGATCAGGATCGCCGTTGTCGAAGGGCAGACGATCAAACGCGGCGAACCGCTGATGTGGCTCGAGGCGATGAAGATGGAACACACGATCGCTGCCTCGTCCGACGGCATCGTCGGGGCGTTGCCGGTGGCGGCAGGACAACAGGTTGCGGTCGGAGAGATCCTCGCCGTGATCACCGAACAGGATTGAGGACAGACCATGAGCTTTGTGGAAACAGAAGAACAGCAGGCCCTGCGGAAGTCGGTTGCCGCACTCGGTGGCCGATTCGGTCAGGAGTACTTCCAGGAGTGTGCGCGTGCCGGTCGCAAGACCGACGAACTGTGGTCGGAGGCAGGCAAACTGGGCTTCATCGGCGTCAACCTGCCGGAGGAGTACGGCGGTGGTGGGGCCGGGATGTACGAGCTGGCCATCGTCATGGAGGAGTTGGCGGCCATCGGCAGCGGACTGCTGATGATGGTCGTCTCACCTGCCATCTGCGGCAACGTCATCGCGCGTTTCGGTACAGACGAGCAGAAGCAGAATTGGTTGCCCGGTCTGGCCGACGGCACGATCACCATGGCCTTCGGCATCACCGAGCCCGACGCGGGGTCGAACTCCCACAACATCACCACCACCGCCCGGCGCGACGGTGATGACTGGCTGTTGACCGGCCGCAAGATCTACGTGTCAGGCGTCGATCAGGCCCAGGCTGTCCTGATCGTGGCACGCACAGAGGATGCCAAGACCGGGCGGCTCAAGCCCGCACTGTTCATCGTCCCCACCGACGCCCCGAATTTCGAGTTCCAGAAGATCGAGATGGAACTGCTCAATCCGGAGAAGCAATTCCTGCTGTTTCTCGACGATGTCCGGCTACCCGGTGACGCGCTGGTCGGATCCGAGGATGCGGCGCTGAGCCAGCTCTTCGCCGGTCTCAACCCCGAGCGGATCATGGCGGCGGCGTCCGCCGTCGGCATGGGCCGATATGCGCTCGGTCGAGCGGTCGAGTACGTCAACAACCGGACCGTGTGGAAGACCCCCATCGGAGCGCACCAGGCAATTGCACATCCGTTGGCCGTCGGCAAGATCGAGATGGAACTGGCCAAACTGATGATGCAGAAAGCTGCGACCCTGTACGACGCCGGCGACGACTGGGGCGCCGCCGAGCCCGCGAACATGGCGAAATATGCCGCGGCAGAGGCCTGTGTGAAGATCGTCGACCAGGCAGTGCACTCGCTCGGCGGCAACGGGCTGTCCACCGAGTACGGGTTGGCGCCGCTGCTCAACCTGTGCCGCATCGCGCGGGTCGCACCGGTCAGCCGGGAGATGGTCTTGAACTTCGTGGCGCAGAACAGCCTCGGTCTGCCGAAGTCGTACTGACATGCCCGAACTCGTCCGGCTCGATGTCGACGCAGGCATCGCGACCATCACGCTCGATTCGCCCGCCAATCGCAACGCGATCTCGGCGGCACTCGTCGAGCAGCTGACAGGTCAACTCGGCACCGTTCGCCAGGATGCGTCGGTGCGCGCGGTGGTGCTGACGCACACCGGTGGAACCTTCTGCGCTGGAGCCGATCTGAGCGAGGCCGGAAAGTCTCGACCGGAGGTGATGATCGACCTGATGCGGACGATCCTGGAGTTGCCGAAGCCGGTGATCGGTCGCGTGGACGGCCATGTGCGGGCGGGTGGCTTCGGTTTCCTAGGGGCCTGCGACCTGGTTGCCGCCGGCGCCTCGAGTACGTTCGCGCTGACCGAGGCGCGAATCGGGGTGGCGCCCTCGATGATCTCGCTGACCGTCCTCCCGCGCCTGCGCTCGCGTGCGGCGTCGCGATACTTCCTGACGGGGGAGAAGTTCGACGCCGCCGTTGCCCAGGACATCGGGCTCATCACCACCGCGGCGTCGGACACGACGGAACTCGATGAGGCCGTCGCCGACTGGTGTTCGAATCTGCGTAAGGGTTCGCCGCAGGGGTTGGCCGCCAGTAAGGCGCTGACCACCGCGCAGATGCTCCGCGACTTCGATCGGGACGCCGAGCGGCTCGCGTCGGAGTCGGCGGTCCTGTTCGCCTCTGACGAGGCAAGGCAGGGCATGACGGCATTCCTCACCCGGCAGCCACCGCCATGGGCGGTGTCGTGACCACCCGTGTGCCCCAGCAAGATCGCAGCCGGGCCACCCGTCAGCGACTGCTCGACGCGACGATCGACGTGCTCGCGGTCGATGGGTGGGCGGCGTGCAGCGTGGGAGTGGTAGCCGGGCGGGCCGGGGTCTCACGGGGTGCGGCGCAACATCACTTCCCGACGCGGGAGGATCTGATCACCGCGTCGCTGGAGAACATCTTCGAACGGCTCACGAGCATGGCGACGGATGAGACGGATCGGCTGCCGCCAGGGGCAGACCGCATCGAGGTCGCGGTGGCACGCGCTGTGGCCTTCTACACCGGTCCGGAATTCAAAGCGGCGCTCCAGGTGTGGTCGGCGGCCGCATCCGACGAAGCGCTCCGACGGCTGATTCTGCCCTTGGAAGGCCGGTTCGGTGCGGCAGCACATCAGATGACGGTGCGGATGCTCGGTGTCGACGACTCCGACCCGAAAGTCCATCGCCTGGTGCAGGCCACCCTGGACTTCGCTCGTGGTCTCGGACTTGCCGACACCCTTTCCGATGACTCGGCGCGTCGCAAACAGGTGGTCGCGGCCTGGGCCGCGCAGCTGCAATCAGCACTCGGTTGACGATCGTGCAACCTTTGGGTTGCACATCTGCCAATCGATGTGCAACCATTTGGTTGCAGAGCATTCATCATCTGGCTGGAGGGCCCCATGACCGACACTTTTGACCGCATCGAAAAGCAGATCGACATCGCCGCCGCGGCGGATCGGGTCTGGTCGCTGATCAGTGAGCCGGGCTGGTACATCAACGACAAGACCATCACCGAACATCGAATCGAGCGGTCCGGCGATGTCGACATCGTCCACGACCCGGTGCATGGGGCGTTCGCTTTCCGGACGGTGACGCTCGATCCGCCGAGGTACGCCGCGTTCCGCTGGATCGCCGATCCGGAGCAGGCGGACGGGCCGTCCACGCTGGTCGAGTTCTGGATCGACGAAACGGGCTCGAACTCCGTCGTTCTCAAGGTGGTGGAGAGCGGATTCGCATCACTTCCCGGCGACGCAGCGGAACGCCGCAAGAAGTTCGACGACAACACCGAGGGCTGGACGATCGAACTCGGGGTTGCGAAATCCCACCTCGAAGATGCCCGGGTCGATGTCCGGAGCTGACGTAGCACTCTCCGTGGTCTTCGCGGCCCTTGCCGACGACACGCGCTGGAGTTTGCTTGTTCGGCTGGGTAACGCACCCGCGTCGGCGTCAGCGTTGGCGGCGGAGTTCCCGGTGTCACGGCAGGCCATCGCGAAACACCTTGCCGTGCTGCAGGAGACGGGTTTGGTCACCGCGGAGAAAGCGGGGCGAGAAGTTCGGTTCACCGCGGTGGGAGCGACCCTGAGCATGATCGGGCGCGAGCTCGAGACCATTGCCGGCGGGTGGGACCGGCGTCTGAACTCCATCAAGGCACAGGCAGAGAGCGCAGCTCCTTCGACAGGCCGGTAAGGGCACGCTTACACTCGCATGATGTCTTCACAGAGCGAGTTCGGTCAGCTGTTACGCGAACAGATCGGCAACGAGCTGTACGCGTCGCAGCAGTACATCGCGATCGCGATCTACTACGACAGCCAGAAGCTGCCCCAGCTGGCCAGGCACTTCTACGCCCAGGCCGTCGAAGAGCGGAACCACGCGATGATGATCGTCCAGCACTTCCTGGATCGCGATGTGGTGGCGCCGATTCCGGCGATCGACGAACCGGTCAGTGGTTTCGACGACTACATCGCACCGCTCACGCTCGCACTGGGGCACGAGAAAAAGGTCACCGATCAGATCGTGGCGCTTGCGAAAAGTGCTCGTGACGAAGGCGATTACCTCGGTGAGCAGTTCATGCAATGGTTCCTCAAAGAGCAGGTCGAGGAGGTCGCGGCGATGAACACGCTGCGAACGGTCGCGACCCGCAACGGCGGGACCCTGTTCGATCTCGAGGACTTCGTGTCGAGGGAAATGGCACCCGTGACCACAGTCGATACGACGGCGCCTACCGCTGCGGGCGGCAATCTCTGACCACGCGACGTCCGAGTCTGATAGGAAGGCCCGTGTGAACACCGATCGAGTGACGTGCGATGTCGAAGATGGCGTGGCGCAGGTACGCCTGAACCGTCCCGACAAGATGAATGCCCTCGACCCGGCGCTGTTCGAGGCGCTCGTGTCGGTGGGCTCTGGCCTGATCGACCGGACCGACGTGTCCGCCGTCGTCATCGCGGGCGAGGGTCGTGCATTCTGTGCCGGCCTCGACATGGGTCAGTTCGCAAAGATGGCAGGTGGTGTCGACGACCTCGTCGTGGAGACCGAGCGCCTCGGTGCGGCAAAGGCGCTCGGCCAGCAGGCGGCGCATATCTGGTCGTTGGTGCCGGTCCCTGTGATCGCCGCGCTGCACGGCGTCGCGTTCGGTGGGGGCCTGCAGGTGGCCCTCGGTGCGGACATCAGAATCGCGGCACCCGATATGAAGCTGTCGGTGATGGAGATCGTGTGGGGTCTGATCCCTGACATGACGGGCACCCAGTTGCTTCCCGAACTCGTAGGCCGAGATGTCGCCAAGGAGCTGGTCTTCACGGGCCGTCGGATCAGCGGAACCGAGGCTGCCGCACTGGGTTTGGTGACTCGCACGGATGACGATCCACTGGCTGCCGCGACGGCGCTGGCCACCGAGATCGCGGGGAACTCGCGCAATGCGTTGGTGCACGCCAAGCATCTGCTCGATCTCGCCGGTCACGTGACACTGGCCGAAGGGTTCGACGCCGAACAGGTGGCCATCCGAGAGCTGATCGGATCCCCGGAGCAAACCGAGGTCGTCCGCAAACGCACGGAAGAGTTGGCGCGGCGTAAGTCCTGACGCCGATCGTGCTCTTTCGGACGCCGATCGTGCTCTTCCAGGCTCCGATCGTGCTCTTTCGGACGTCGACCGTGCTCTTCCAGGCTCCGATCGTGCTCTTTCCGACGTCGACCGTGCTCTTCCGGACGTCGACCGTGCCGTTGGGTAGTTGAGTGGGCTGCTGCTTTTGCAGCGAATGGAACCGGTCAGGCTCATTCAACGTCGTTTATTGCATGGAATCGGATGGCCCAACACTCTGGGGAGCGGCCCGATCACGGGCTGCGTCGCGTCGGCTGTACCGCGGTGTCCACGTCCCGTTGGACGCGGAGGTCGACCCGGCCTGGCAGATGCGTAGTGCACTGAAGCGGGCTGGCCCCGGCGCTGTCATCGGCGGTCTGTCAGCCGCCATCTTGCATGGCATCGCTTGGTTTGACGACGAGTTCGAGGTTGAGGTTTGTCGGCCGGCCACCGGGCAGGGGCGAAATCGTGGCGGAATCAAGGTGGTGCGTGCAGATCTGGATCCGGGTGATGTGACGACTGTCGAAGGTATCCCTGTCTTGTCAGTGGTGCGGACCGCTTACGATTTAGGTCGAAGGCCTCCTGAATGGAGGGCCCTGGGCCATCTCGATGACCTGCTGAAGGTAACCGGCCTCAACACATCTGACCTGTGGGCGTACATCCGCGCACATCCGGCGACGCGCGGCGTCTGCCAGATTCGTGGACTGATTCCACACATCGATACGAGTTCTGAGTCTCCACCGGAGAGTTGGTTGCGACTGCTGATCGTTCGAGGCGAGCTGCCCAAGCCGGAAGCGCAGATTTCTCTGTACGACCAGAGCGGCCACGAGTTCGCTCGCTTCGACCTCGGGTATCGAAAATATCGCATCGGAGTCGAGTATGACGGTGAAGAGTTCCACTCTACCGAGCAGCAACGTCTTCGCGACAAGGCTCGCGACGCGAAGACCGCAAGCCTGGGGTGGGTAACCGTTCGTGTTCGTGCCGAGCAACTTCGCAACGATCCGCAGGAAGTAGTGAGCGAGATTCGAAAGCATCTGTGGGACAGAGGGTATCGAGAATGAGCGCGGTCGTCGCCGCTCAGGGCACGATCGGAGTTCGGAAGGGCACGGTCGGCGTCTGGTAGGGCACGGTCGGAGTCCGAAAGGGCACGGTCGGCGTCTGGTAGGGCACGGTCGGTGTCTGGTAGGGCACGGTCGACGGAACCACCACGGTCTCGCGGCCCCGCGTTGTCTGGACAGACGAGGAGCGAGCGAAGCGATGCGAGGAGGAAGGAAGACGACGCGGTTTGGGCCGCGACGACCCAGCGAGCGGGCGAGCAAATTCAACACAGACCCAGCGAGCGGGCGAGCAAATTCAGCACAGCAAAGGCCCGTACCGCGAGGGGAGACGGTACGGGCCTTGCCTTATCCGGGTGTCGCGGAACTAGACCGCGTGGTGGATCACACCCCGAATGTTCTTGCCGTCGCGAAGATCCTGGTATCCCTCGTTGACTTCCTCGAGACTGTAGGTCTTCGTGATCAGCTCATCCAGCTTCAACTGCCCGGCGTCGTACATCCGGAGCAGTTTGACGATGTCGTACTGCGGGTTCATCGAGCCGAACAGACTGCCCTTGATGGTTTTCTGGTTCAGGGTCAGATCTGTACCGGACACCTGAACCGTCAGCTTGGTCGGATCGGCCAGGCCCGTGATCACGACCGTGCCGCCCTTGCCGATGACGGCGGTGGCGGCCGAGACCACTTCCTGGTCGACCGTTCCGACCAGGATCAGGGCAGCGTCTGCACCCTGGCCCCAGGTCAGTTCGTTGACCTTCTCGGCAGCACTTGCTGCGTCTGCGAAGGCGTGTGTCGCACCGAACTTGAGGGCGGTCTCGCGCTTGAGCGCGACCGGGTCGACGACGACGACGTACTTGCAGCCCGCGCCGACAGCACCCTGGACGGCATTGATACCCAGGCCGCCGATGCCGTAGATGACCGCGGTGTCACCGTTGCGCAGGTTGCCTGCGTTGACGGCGGTTCCCCAGCCGGACGGTACGCCGCAGCCCACGAGCACGGCGGTCTCCAGCGGGAGCCAGTCATCGACCTTCACGACCGAGTGCTGCGAGATCGTCGCTCGCTCGGCGAAGGTGCCTAGCATGCACATGGCACCGAAATCCTTGCCACCGCCGTGGAATCGGAAGGAGCCGTCAGGCATGGAGCCCTCGAGAATTGTCGCGCCCATGTCGCACAGGTTCTGTCGGCCGGTCGAGCAGTAGCGGCAGGTGCCGCAGTTGGGGATGAAGCTGCACACCACGTGATCGCCGGGCTTGACCTTGGTGACACCGGGGCCGACCTCTTCGATGATGCCCGAGCCCTCGTGACCACCGACGATGGGGTAGCGGGGCGGGAGGTCGCCGTCGGTGAGATGCAGGTCGGAGTGACACAGACCAGCTGCGGTGTACTTGATGAGGACCTCGCCGGCGCCGGGGCCGTCGAGTTCGAGTTCCATGAGCTCGAAGGGTTTTCCGGCTTCGAGGAGTACTGCTGCTTTGGTTTTCATTGTGTTCCCTCTCGTGAGATCTGTGGTCAGAGCGCGATGTTGACGGACTTGGTTTCGGTGTAGAGATCAATCGCCGAGCTACCGAGCTCGCGTCCCCAACCGGACTGCTTGTAACCGCCGAACGGCATCGCGGTGTCGAAGCCGTTGTACTGGTTGACCCAGACCGAACCGGCCTTGATCCGGCGGGCGATTTTGTGGGCCTTGGAGAGGTCCTTGGTCCAGATGCCTGCTGCCAGACCGTAGATCGAGTTGTTGGCGGCCGACACGACGTCGTCACCGTCGAACGGCATGGCCGCCACTACCGGCCCGAAGATCTCTTCCTCGACGATCGAGAAGCTCGGCTCGACGTCGACGAACACGGTCGGCTCGATGAAGTAACCCTCGGTGCCCCAGCGCTTTCCACCGGTCAGCGCGCGGGCGCCGTCGGCGAGGCCCTGGGCGAGGTAGCCGCTCACCTTGTCGAACTGCTCCTGGGAGATCAGCGGTCCGAGTTCGGTGGTGGGGTCGAGACCGGGTCCGATCTTCGCCTTGGAGGCGGCTTCGGCCACCGCTGCGGTGAAGTCGTCGAAAATGGGCCTCTCGACGAACAACCGGGTCCCGGCGACGCAGCATTGGCCGTGGTTGAACATCCACGCCGCCACGGATCCGGCGACTGCCTGCTCGAAGTCGGCGTCGGCGAACACGATGTTGGGGCTCTTGCCGCCGAGCTCGAGGGAGACCTTCTTCAGGTTGCCCTGCGCCGCCGCGACGATCTTCTTGCCTACCTCGGTCGAGCCGGTGAACGCGATCTTGTCGACGTCGGGATGTGCGGAGAGGGCTGCGCCGGCGTCACCGAATCCCGTGACGATGTTGACCACGCCGGGCGGGAAGCCTGCTTCTTCGAAGACCTCGCCGAGGAGCAGCGCGGTGAGCGGGGTCTGCTCGGCCGGTTTGAGGATGACGGTGTTGCCTGCGGCCAGCGCAGGGGCGAGCTTGAACGAGGCCATCAGCAGCGGAAAGTTCCACGGCACGATGAGTCCGCAGACACCCACGGGATCGCGCAAGGTGTAGGCGTGGAACTCACCGCCGGGGACGAACGGCATCGACACGTTGACGGTGGAACCGAAGATCTTGGTCGCCAGTCCGGCGTTGTAACGGAAGATGTCGGCCGACCACTGGGTGTCGACCGCGGCCGCGATACCGGCGGACTTGCCGTTGTCGAGGGCTTCGAGTTGGCCGAACTCCTCGGCGCGTTCGGACAGGAGATCGCCGACGCGCCACAGCAGTCGCTCACGCTCGTTGGGCTTCATCCGGGCCCAGTGGCCGTCGTCGAAGGCCTTGCGAGCGGCGCGGACAGCGCGGTCGACATCGGAGGCGTCGCCGTGCGCGACGTCGGTGATCGGTGCCGTGGTGGCCGGGTCATAGGTGGTGAAGGTCTTGCCGGACGCGGCGTCGACCCACTCGCCACCGATCAGCATCTTGCGGTCGGTCGAAACGAAGTCCCTGACCCGGGAGGTCAATTGGGGTTCGGCAATGGCGGTCATTCACATCTCCTCGTTGAGCATGCACAGTCATTTATATGACTGGCGTCATAGTGCCAACGAAGTGTGATGCGTAACTGTCCGGAATTTGTACACCGTCCCGGACACCCGGAAGTGGTGGCCTTTGGCGACCGCCACCTGCGGAAATGATCGCCCGAACCCACCAAGATCGGGGGCGGGAGGTCAGTGGTCGATGCCTAGGGCGCGAAGTCGGGTGTACAGCGTGCTGCGGCTGATGCCGAGGGTCTTGGCGGCATGCACCTTGTTGCCTGATGCCGCGGCCATCGCCTCGACGATGGCCGCTCGCTCTGCGCGATCGCGACCGGAGAGCCGATGTGCCTTGGTCGACGTCTGATACTGCGCGGGAAGATCGGAGACAGCGATGACCCGTTCACCACGATCGCCGCACCGATCGGCAGCCGTCTGCAATGCCATCGTCAGCTCGCTCAGGTTGCCGGGCCAATCGGAGGCCAGCAGTGCCTCGCCCGCCGCGGCGCCGAGGGTGACGCGCGGCGCGACCCGCGCGAGAATCTGACTTGCCAGCGCGGGCAACTCGGTCGTTCGTCTGCGCAGTGGGGCAAGATCGATCCTGTTCGGGCACAGTGAGATCAGTGCCGCCACCGGCCCTGGTGATTCGGCCAGTGGGGGAGCGGTGAGTACCAGTCGACCCTTGCCGGCCAGGATCGCCCCGCGGAGCGAGTTCAGATTGACTGCGTCGAGCAGGTGGACGTTCTCGATGAGCAGCGGCGTGCTGTCCAGATCCGCGATGAGCGGTTCGAGGCGGCTCATGACATGCCCGCCGAGCAGAGTTGCCGCGTCGACCGACCGAACCTCCTGGTCGCCGAGTAGCTCCATCGCCGCACTGGTACGGCCCGTACCCGGCTCTCCGGTGATCGCCGCCTGCCTCCATCCGGTGCGCGCGACCGGGGGCTCCGGGGTCAACCGAGGTGCCCGCGCCTTGCGGGGCACCGCGACCCGGCTCAGGTCGGTGGGTTGGATGCGGAACAGGGCTCCGCCGGCGCTGCCGGGAACCTGGTTGGCGATCAGGTCCACCGCATTGCCCGAGGACAGGGTCATCTTCGTGGCGCGTTGGCGTGCGTCGAGGTCGGCAGCGACGGCCCGGAGCGTCCCGAAGTCGGCGGAGGCCAGGATGTCGGCGGCCAGCGCGTTGGTGAGCAGCAGATCGTCGCCGATCGCCACCACCGCCACATCGCGTCTCGGGGCCACCCTCTGGAAGGCCTCGACGACAGCGAGCTGGCGGGCGCGTGAGTTGTCGAGCAGCCTCTGCTCGATGTCGCCGGCGATCCGGTCGACGAAAGGTGCGAACAACGGATTGACGGTCTGCTCGAGGTTGCTCATGCAGATGATGCCCTCGAGTCGCCGCGACACCGGATGCAGGATCGGCCGGCCGTAGCAGCTGATCGCCTTGAACTGATCGAGAAAGTGCTCGGACGCGTTGATCGTGATGCCACCCCGGATCTCGAGCGGCGTGCCCAGCGCGGTGGTGCCCATCGCGTCCTCGGCGAACCCGACCCCGCTGACCGCGCCGACAGATTCCATCACGCGCTCCACGCGGACGCCTCCGAAGGTTCGGGAGATCAGACGCGCATCGGAATCCACCAGAAGGATCGCGGTGTCGGAGTCGGCGAGCTGGTGCGCGACCTCATCGAGCACCGGGCTCGCGGCCCGGAGCAGCGGATGGTCGCGGGCGGAGATCGACACCGGCCGTACATCCGGCGAATCCTCCGGATGCAGTCCGCTCATCTGCGACCGTCGCCATGATTGAGCGATGACGGGACGGTCCAGCGGAGATTCAGGGCTGGTGTTCATCAGCCCTGACGCTACGCCCGCTCGATGGCCGGTTGGGGTCGTTTCGTGACCCGCCCTCTCAGGGATCCGGGCCTTCCCCGTCGAGGTCCGGCCGCCTTACGCCGCCGAACCCCAGGACGAACCGGACGAGCCTGACGAGCATGTGTTCGCCAGTTGATCCAGCGCAACGGTATCCGCGAGTTTCTGGTAGCCGGCGGCGTTGAAGTGCAGGTGGTCGCCGCTGTCGTAGGCGGGCAGGATCTGCTTCGGTGACGCCGGGTCTGCGACGGCCTTGTCGAAGTCGACGACCCCGTCGGCCGGGCTGTCGGTCCGGATCCAGGCGTTGATCTGGTTACGCAGATCGTTCGTCGCGTCGGTGCCGTAGTTGCCGGGTCCGGTGTTGCCGCCCGCCGGCGTGATCGTGCCCTGCAGCACCCGGATGCCGCGCTGATGCAGCGTGGTGATGATGCTCGTGTAGTTCTGCGTGATCTGCTCCAAGTTCACCCCGGGCGCCTGTCCGAGGTCATTGATGCCTTCGAAGAACACCACCGTGCGGACGTTCGGAACCGACAGCACGTCCCTGCCGAGGCGATTGAGTGCCGAAGGTCCGTCCGCGGGACGTTGGCCGCCGACCGAGGGGTCGAAGCTGACGCGGTTGCCACTGATGCCGGCATTGACGACAGTCATGGGCAGGCCTCGATCGTTGACCCGGCGGGCCAGGTAGTCGGGCCACCGCACGTTCTCGTCGAGCCCTTGCGCGGATTCGCCGCCGGGCTTCGTGGGGTCGAGACCCGGCTGATAGCCGTCGGTGAGTGAGTCGCCGAGCGCGACGATCGCCCCGGTGTCTGGTGCCAGCACGTCCATTCCGGTCACGAACAACCTCGACGTCATGCTCTGGCCCGACTTGTCGGCTGTGAACATCTCCCCGCTGGTGTCGAAGGCCTGATTCCCGCTGCCGGCGGCGGTTTGGTACGAGGTCTGCCGCGCGACCCAGTGGCGGGTAGGAGACGTCACGGTGTCGGGCAAGAAGGTGGACACCGCCAGGGCTTCGAATGCCTGGAACGGCATGGGGGCGGGATCGCTCACGACCTCGCCGCCCACGGGTACCGTCACCGACGGGCTGCCGCCGAATGTCAGGGGTACGGGTACGTCGACGTTGGCGGCTTGCGTCCGCTTTGCCACGCTGGCCGCGCCGACGACGAGCGGGGTCTGCCCGAATGCGTTTGACAGGTGCACGCGGAGCACCTGTCCAGCCCGGGTGGGAACGATCATCGACCGCACGGTGGAGTTGTCGACCGGTCCGATCAGGTCGTAGCTCGGATCGACCGGCGGGTTCTGTGTGTTGTCGGAGGCCGGAGCGCTCCAGGCGCCGACCCAGGCGCCTGCCGCCGGACAGCCGGTCGGACCGGGTGCCGCAGCGGCTGGGCTGACCGGTAGGACGGTCAAGGTGGCGCCCAGGGTGAGGGCCACGATGGCCGAACCCGAGAAGCGTCTCGCGCCATGCAACAAAGATCTCGCCGGTCGCTGGTCCGATTTGTGTAGTGACATGAGCTAATTATCAAAGGTCGCCGCGCGATCCGGTGCTGTTCCGTGGGAATGGAACCGGGCGCGCAACGGTTACAGATTCGGTACCCGACACCTGCCGGGGTCATCGCTGGCAATCGCCCAGATCGCGCCGACACCCTCGCCGAACTGCGAGATTCGCGCGGCGCCCTGTGGTATCGAGCAATTTTGACCTGGGCAAGGCTGGTCGGTACAGTTGACCGCTGGTGCTCGGCCTCCGTTTTCCTCCAGATTCGGCCGGGTCCCATCTGCGTGCCTTCAACTACCGCGCTGGGCAATTTCGACACGCCCGACTGTGGGGTAGGGGAGGCCACACCTGACCAGGGCTTTCGTCTTGGTGGGGCGTACTGCGGAGGTTCCGATCTGATCGGGAACTTGCCCGGAGCAGAAACCGCAGCAGAGTACGAAGAACGCCAAACAAAGGAAGAACTCTCAGTGCCAACTATCAACCAGCTGGTCCGCAAGGGCCGTCACGACAAGCCTGCCAAGCAGAAGACGGCAGCGCTGAAGGGCAGCCCGCAGCGACGCGGCGTCTGCACTCGCGTCTACACCACCACTCCGAAGAAGCCGAACTCCGCGCTCCGGAAGGTGGCCCGTGTTCGTCTCACCAGCTCGGTCGAGGTGACCGCTTACATCCCCGGTGAAGGCCACAACCTGCAGGAGCACTCGATGGTGCTCGTTCGCGGTGGTCGTGTGAAGGACCTCCCGGGTGTGCGTTACAAGGTCATCCGCGGCTCGCTCGACACCCAGGGTGTCAAGGCCCGCAAGCAAGGCCGCAGCAAGTACGGCGCGAAGAAGGAGAAGGGCTGATGCCACGTAAAGGACCCGCGCCGAAGCGCCCACTGATCAACGACCCCGTCTACGGCAGCCCGCTGGTCACCCAGCTGGTGAACAAGATCCTGCTGGACGGCAAGAAGTCGACCGCCGAGCGCATCGTCTACAAGGCGCTCGAGCAGGCTCGCGAGAAGACCGGCACCGACCCGGTCGTCACCCTCAAGCGCGCGCTGGACAACGTCCGCCCCGCACTCGAGGTCAAGAGCCGCCGCGTCGGTGGTGCCACCTACCAGGTGCCCATCGAGGTCAAGCCGGGCCGCGCCAACACGTTGGCACTGCGCTGGCTCGTCACCTTCTCGCGGCAGCGTCGTGAGAAGACCATGGTCGAGCGTCTCGCCAATGAGCTCCTCGACGCCAGCAATGGTCTGGGCGCAGCAGTCAAGCGTCGCGAGGACACCCACAAGATGGCCGAGGCCAACCGGGCATTCGCGCACTACCGCTGGTGACCTTCCGAAGCTTGCTTCGGTGGGCGCAGTAGTCGCGCTCGCAATCAAGACAGTCTTCAGTCAGAAAACTTCCCGAAGGGAATCAAGTGGCACAGGAAGTGCTCAGCGACCTGAACAAGGTTCGCAACATCGGCATCATGGCCCACATCGATGCCGGCAAGACCACCACCACCGAGCGAATCCTCTTCTACACCGGCGTCAACTACAAGATCGGTGAGACGCACGACGGCGCGTCGACCACCGACTGGATGGAGCAGGAGAAGGAGCGGGGGATCACCATCACCTCCGCTGCGGTGACCTGTTTCTGGAACAAGAACCAGATCAACATCATCGACACCCCCGGGCACGTCGACTTCACCGTCGAGGTGGAGCGAAGCCTGCGCGTGCTCGACGGCGCTGTTGCGGTGTTCGACGGTAAAGAGGGCGTGGAGCCGCAGTCCGAGCAGGTCTGGCGGCAGGCCGAGAAGTACGAAGTTCCCCGTATCTGCTTCGTCAACAAGATGGACAAGCTGGGCGCCGACTTCTACTTCACGGTGCGCACCATCGAAGAGCGTCTCGGTGCCAAGCCGCTGGTTCTCCAGCTGCCGATCGGTGCCGAGGACGACTTCGACGGCGTCGTCGATCTCATCGAGATGAAGGCCATCACCTGGCGCGGCGTCGTGCCGACCGGTGCCGAGCCGACCATCGAGGAGATCCCGGCCGATCTCCTGGAGAAGGCCAAGGAGTACCGCGAGAAGATGATGGAGACGGTCGTAGAGACCGACGAAGCGCTGCTCGAGAAGTACTTCGGTGGCGAAGAAGTCACCATCCCCGAGGTCAAGGCGGCCATCCGCAAGCTGACGGTCACCCGTCAGCTGTACCCGGTGCTGTGTGGTTCGGCGTTCAAGAACAAGGGCGTCCAGCCCATGCTCGACGCGGTCATCGACTACCTGCCGTCCCCGCTCGACGTTCCCTCCGTGGAAGGTCACGCGGTCGGTAACGAAGAAGAGATCCTGTCGCGCAAGCCCTCGTCCGAGGAGCCGTTCGCGGCGCTGGCGTTCAAGATCGCCTCGCATCCGTTCTTCGGCAAGCTGACGTTCGTGCGTGTCTACTCCGGACACATCACGGCAGGCACCGGCGTGCTCAATGCCACCAAGGGCAAAAAAGAGCGCATCGGCAAGCTGTTCCAGATGCATGCCAACAAGGAAATGCCGGTCGAGGATGCCACGGCGGGCCACATCTACGCGATGATCGGCCTCAAGGACACCACCACCGGTGACACCCTGTGCGACTCGAATGCACCGATCGTCCTGGAATCGATGAGCTTCCCGGACCCGGTCATCAACGTCTCGATCGAGCCGAAGACCAAGTCGGACCAGGAAAAGCTGGGTGTCGCCATCCAGAAACTGGCCGAAGAGGACCCCACGTTCTCTGTCAAGCTGGACGACGAGACCGGTCAGACCGTCATCGGCGGTATGGGCGAGCTCCACCTCGACATCCTGGTCGACCGCATGAAGCGGGAGTTCAAGGTCGAGGCCAATGTCGGTAAGCCGCAGGTTGCCTACCGAGAGACCATCCGCAAGACGGTTGAGAAGCACGACTACGTCCACAAGAAGCAAACGGGCGGAAGCGGGCAGTTCGCCAAGGTCATCGTCAAGCTCGAACCGCTGGTCGACGCCGAAGACGGCGCCACCTACGAGTTCGTGAACGCCGTGACCGGTGGCCGCGTTCCTCGCGAGTACATCCCATCCGTGGATGCCGGCGCGCAGGACGCAATGCAGTACGGCGTGCTCGCCGGGTACCCGCTCGTCAACTTGAAGTTCACTCTGCTGGACGGCGCCTACCATGACGTCGACTCCTCTGAGATGGCGTTCAAGATCGCCGGATCGGCCGCCATGAAAGAGGCGGCCCGGATGGCGGGCCCAGTGATCCTGGAACCGTTGATGGCCGTCGAGGTCACCACGCCAGAGGATTACATGGGCGACGTGATCGGCGACCTGAACTCACGCCGTGGTCAAATCCAGGCCATGGAAGAGCGCAGTGGCGCACGTGTCGTCAAGGCACTGGTTCCTCTGTCGGAGATGTTCGGCTACATCGGTGACCTGCGGTCACGGACCCAGGGCCGAGCGAACTACTCCATGGTGTTCGACTCGTACGCCGAAGTTCCGGCGAACGTGTCGAAGGAGATCATTGCCAAAGCAACGGGTGAGTGAATACTCTTCCCCTCGCCTCGGCGATAGCGCCGCCACCGGCGCAAAGCAGATAAGAAACACCTGCTGCGACACGAACTGAATATTCAAGCAGTGGGATTACACCCAGTGACCAGGAAAACCCCGGTCACTACAACAAGTCCAGGAGGACAATCAAGTGGCGAAGGCGAAGTTCGAGCGGACCAAGCCGCACGTGAACATCGGCACCATCGGTCACGTCGACCACGGCAAGACCACGCTGACGGCGGCCATCACCAAGGTGTTGCACGACAAGTTCCCGGATCTCAACGCGAGCTTTGCGTTCGATCAGATCGACAAGGCTCCGGAAGAGAAGGCTCGTGGTATCACGATCAACATCTCGCATGTTGAGTACCAGACGGAGAAGCGTCACTACGCCCACGTCGATGCTCCTGGTCACGCGGACTACATCAAGAACATGATCACCGGTGCAGCCCAGATGGACGGCGCGATCCTCGTGGTTGCCGCCACCGACGGCCCGATGCCCCAGACGCGTGAGCACGTGCTGCTCGCTCGCCAGGTCGGCGTGCCGTACATCCTGGTCGCGCTGAACAAGGCCGACATGGTCGACGACGACGAGATCATCGAACTCGTCGAGATGGAGGTGCGTGAACTTCTCGCAGCTCAGGAATTCGACGAGGATGCCCCGGTCATCAAGGTCTCGGCTCTGAAGGCGCTCGAGGGCGATCCGGAGTGGGTCAAGACCGTCGAAGAGCTCATGGACGCTGTCGACGAGAGCATCCCGGAGCCGGTTCGCGAGACCGAGAAGCCGTTCCTCATGCCCGTGGAGGACGTGTTCACGATCACCGGTCGTGGCACCGTTGTCACCGGTCGTGTGGAGCGTGGCGAGGTCAAGGTGAACGAGGAAGTCGACATCGTCGGCATCCGCGAGAAGAGCACCAAGACCACCGTCACCGGTATCGAGATGTTCCACAAGCTCCTCGACTCGGCACAGGCAGGCGACAACGCCGGTCTGCTGCTGCGTGGTCTGAAGCGCGAAGACGTCGAGCGTGGACAGGTTGTCATCAAGCCGGGCACCACCACTCCGCACACCGAGTTCGAAGGACAGGCCTACATCCTGTCCAAGGACGAAGGCGGACGGCACACCCCGTTCTTCAACAACTACCGTCCCCAGTTCTACTTCCGTACGACTGACGTGACGGGCGTTGTGACCCTGCCCGAGGGCACCGAAATGGTCATGCCCGGTGACAACACCGAGATGTCCGTCAAGCTGATCCAGCCGGTCGCCATGGACGAGGGCCTGCGCTTCGCGATCCGTGAAGGTGGCCGCACCGTCGGTGCCGGTCGCGTCACGAAGATCAACAAGTAGTAGCAGCTACACCCGAAAACGCCCGATCCCGCAAGGGGTCGGGCGTTTTTGCTGTGTCCGGGAGCGGATTCACCCTGAGATCGTCCACCTCACGGGGTGCGAAGGGCATATAACCCTTGGTGACCCCTCAGACGGACGATCTCAGGGACCTTCGGACTCGTTACGTGTAATAAAGGAGGCTGTCGACCTGCCCGGTGCCGCCCGGCAGGGCCTTGACCTCGCTGTTGATGAGGTAGAAGCCCCCTTGGGGTGCCGGAACGATCGCCAACATCTGTTCTCCCATGTTCTTTGGCGCCACATTGTCGAGCATCAGCCGGAAAGGATTGTCGTTGAGGTTTTGCCTGTGCAAGACGCGGTAGGTTCGGCCGAGAATGGTCACGTGCGGCGCCGCGCCCCAGTCCGCCTGCTTGAGTTTGATCTCGTTTTTCTTCAACGCGCTCTCCAGGTTCTTCATCACGCCTGCCTGCGCGCGGCTCAGGTGGATGTGGAGTTGGTCTTGCTGCCGGGCGGCCTTCGAATTGATCCCTATGGCCGGCACGGTTCCTACCGGGCGTGGCGCAGCATTGGCCTCATCGAAGGCGATCTTGCAGAAATTGAGCGTGGTGCCCTGCCAGATGTGGGAACACTCGATCCCCGACAGTCGCTGGGTGGGTATTAGAAGCCGATTGTTGGGTCCCGATCCACCCGGGGCGCCACCCTGCCGGATGGCGTAAGCCTGCTTGGTTGAACCTGACAGCGGGGTCGGGGGTGGAATGACCTTCGGCACCGGCTGTGGTTGTTGAGGGATCATCGAGACGCTGGTTCGCACCACCTTGGTATTGGTGCCGGGGAAGGCGGGAGTCACGTTCTTCACCCGCTCCCACAAAAAGAGCCGGTCGGTGACGCCAGGTGGGGTGACGTCGTTGAAGCCTCCGCAGTCGGCGCCGGATCCGAGTGGCCCGCACAGTTCCGGCCCGACCGACCCGGTCCCGGGTAGATCGCACAGACTCGGCGCTGCGTGGGCGGGCCCTGATGACGCGAGCGCCCCGGCCGCGAGTCCGGCAACAGTGGTCGCCGTGATCGACAGCATCCGACGACGATTGATCCTGGGTGGGTTGATGTCGGTCATTGCGGTTGCCTCCACAAGTGGTCTCGCGTTGTGATCGAGTATGCGCCGAGTCGACTTGTCGGGTGAGTCGTTGGAGGGAAATCCTGCCGGTCGAATGACTTCGCACCCAACATGCTCGACCGGGTACACCGCGGTGCGCGATACTGTCTGCACACGTGGAGAACAGGGGCGGGTGATGGGCCTTTTCGGGCACGGCAGCAGCGACACGGAGCCGACTTTCATGCGGACGTTCGTGCCGATTCTCGCGTTCTCGCTGCTGTGCGGGATCGTCGGACCGATCTTCCTCGTCGCGTATTTCGTGATCGGCGATCCGATGGTGGGCTGGATGTTCTACACCGGGCTCGCGATCACCATCCTGGATGTCGTCATCGCGTTCTTCATCGCACAGTTCAGCTACCGGGGTAAGCGCCGGCGGTTCGAACTCGAGCAGACCGGGCGGCTCGGGGTCGCCGACGTGCTGTCGGTGGAGCAGACCAACGTGCAGGTCAACAACCAGCCGATGATGAAGCTGAGGCTCCGCATCCACGGCGACGGCATCGCACCGTTCGAGGCCGACAAGCGGCTTGTCGTCCCGTTGATGCATCTGGCAGCACTCAACGCGCGACGGCTGGCGGTGCTCGTCGACCCGTACTCGGGCCAGTTCGAGATCGATTGGCAACGAACGTCTTTGCTGGCGGGGTCGGCCCCGGCGCGGTTCACCGACACCGATACCGGCAGGGAGTTCGACTTGTCCGGGCACTCGGATGCCCTCATGGAGATCATGAGCGTGTTCAAGAACAACAACATCCCCTTCGGTGGCACCGTCGATCTTCGTTCCAACCCGGTGGCGCGCCAGCAGGTCATGGACATCGTGCGCCGCGTCGGAGGACAACCCGCGGGTGGTCCGGACCTGCGGAAGGTCGACTACGCCGCACCTCCTGCGCCGCCACGAAGCCCGAGCCAGCGGCTGGCCGAACTCGAGGCGATGCGCGGCGCCGGAAACATCAGCGACGCCGAGTACCAGGCGGTGCGGACCCGGATTCTCGGCGAGCTCTGAACCCGAAAATTCGCGCCAGATACGTGCGTACGCGCCGGTTGCAACCGGCGCGTACGCAGGCAAGTGGCGCGAATTCGGTTCGCTGCTGAGGGCAGAACTGCTCACGGCAGCAACGGCTTTCGCGAACGCCGTCCGCCGCGCAGGCTTGGTCCATGACGGATGACAAGACACCCAGCCCCATAGACGACGAACTGGTCAGCAGACTTTTCCATCAGCGTGTGATCGTGCTCGGCGACCAGCTCGATCAGCAACTGGGCAACCGGCTCTGCAGCCAACTCCTGCTGCTCTCGGCCGAAGATTCCCACAAGGACATCAGCTTCTGGATCAACTCGCCCGGCGGATCGGTTCCGGCGATGCTGGCCATCATGGACGTCATGCGTGCGATCCCCAACGACGTGAGCACGCTCGCCCTCGGGATCGCCGCGAGTGCCGGGCAGTTCCTCCTCTCGGCGGGTACTCCCGGTAAGCGATACGCATTGACGCACTCGCGAATCCTGATGCACCAGGGCTCATCCGGAATCGGTGGCACCGCTGTCGACATCGAGTTGCAGGCCGACGATCTGCGGCACACCCGTGACACCGTGCTCGCGTTGATCGTGGCCCATACGGGTCGTCCGGCCGAGCAGATCTGGACAGACTCCCTACGCGACCGCTGGTACACCGCGGAGCAGGCAGCCGACTACGGGTTCATCGACAGAGTCGTCGACGGCGTCGAGGACATCTACCCGGCCTACTCCCGGCCGGCAGCGCTGGGAGGCCGGCGATGAGCGGCTACACGATTCCGTATGTGGTCGAGAAGACCGCAGGCGGTGAACGGTCGATGGATGTGTACAGCCGCTTGCTGTCCGAGCGGATCGTGTACCTGGGCACCGAGATAGACGACGGGGTGGCGAACGTCCTGATCGCTCAGATGCTGCACCTGGAGTCCGACAGCGCGGACCTGCCGATCAACCTCTACATCAATTCTGCGGGTGGATCACCCGAGGCGATGCTGGCCGTGTACGACACCATGCAGTACATCCGGTCTGAGGTCGCCACGACCTGCGTCGGGCAGGCCGGAGGACCCGCGGCGGTGCTGCTGGCGGGAGGTGCTCCCGGACAGCGCGGGATCCTGCGCCACGGTCGGGTGGTGCTGCATCAGCCGTCCATCCAGGGGCAGGGCTCGATTCCCGACCTCATCATCCACGCGGACGAGGTGGTGCGGCTGCGTTCGGAACTGGAAGAGCTGTTGGCCAGGCACACCGGGAAAGATCTGCACACTCTGCGGGATGACACCGATCGCGACCTGATCCTGCCCGCAGCGGCAGTGGTCGACTACGGCCTGGCCGATGAGGTGCTCTCGACCAGACCTCGGCGGTGACTGTCAGGACACCATACGGAGCTGGGGTCGTCCGTTCGCCGGCGTCGTGGCCGAGGGGCGGGCGCCGCGGTGAATGCCTCCGACCGCGACCACAGGTCGCGCAGCCTCCTCGAGAGACAGCGCGACGCCTCGTGCGACGTCGAGCAACGTGAGCCCGAGAGCGCCGGTGACCGCCGAGAGAATCTCGGACGAGGGCTCTTTACGCCCGCGTTCGATCTCGGAGAGGTATTGCGGTGACACCCCGGCCCGGGCCGCGATGTCGGTGAGGATACGTCCCTGTGCCGTCCGTTCCGAGCGCAAGTATGACCCGAGGACGCTGCGCCACAGCTCATCTGGCCGGGAGGCGGCGGGTACGGGGTCGCCGCGGCCGGACAGTCTTCTCAAGGTGTCGCCCATCATCCGAACGTAGTTCGAAAACCCGCCCGGTGGTGCGGGTATCTGCTCTGGGCAGAATTCGAGGAATCTTTGCGAGCGGTCACTCTCTATGTTACCTTTGCCATGAGTGATGGAGGTCACATATGAGTCTGCAGCCGGCAACAACGCGATCGGTGGGCGACGAGGGCGGTCGATTCGACATGGTCGTCCGCGGCGGAACCTGGTTCGACGGGACGGGGGCACCCGGCCTGCGCCGCGACCTCGGGATCCGCGGTGGAAGGGTCGTTGAGGTCTCCAACGCCCCGTTGCCGATCGGACCCGACACCAAGGTCATCGAGGCAGGTGGGCAGTGGGTCATGCCCGGGTTCATCGACGTCCACACCCATTACGACGCCGAGGTGCTCGTCGCCCCCGGACTCGGCGAGTCGATCCGGCACGGCGTCACCACCGCGATCATCGGGAACTGCTCGTTGTCGACGGTCTACACCACTCCGGTCGATGCCGCCGATCTGTTCAGTCGGGTCGAGGCGCTGCCGCGTGACCACGTGATCAAGGCCCTCGAGCAGGGCAAGGACTGGACGGACCCCGCGTCGTACATCGAGTCGCTCGAGTCGCTGGCGCTGGGACCGAACATTGCCGCCTTCCTCGGTCATTCGGACATCCGCGCATCGGTGATGGGGCTGGGACGAGCCACGGATCGCGGTCACAAACCGAGCCGTTCGGAGATGGCTGCGATCAGCAAGGCGGTCGAGGACGCGCTCGACGCCGGGTTCCTCGGGGTCTCGTCGATGACCAATCCCTGGGACAAGCTCGACGGGGACCGCTACCGGTCCCGGTGCCTGCCGTCGGTGTATGCCCACTGGAGCGAACGCCGCAAGATCAACCGAATCCTGCGGCGTCGCGATCGGGTTCTGCAGACGATCCCGAACCTGAACACCAAGTACGACATCCTCTTCTTTCTCGCGGGCAGTACCGGACTCGGTCGCAAGCCGCTACGCACTTCGGTGCTCGCGGCCGCCGACGCAAAATCGGATCGTTGGGTGCGCCGGATCTTCGGCCCCATAGCGACTCTCGCGAACGACATCGGCCGCGGTGCGCTGCGATGGCAGCATCTCCCGGTCCCGTTCGAGGTCTACAGCGACGGTATCGATCTGGTCGTGTTCGAGGAATTCGGTTCCGGCCGTGCCGCTCTGCATCTGCGGGAGGAGATGGGACGCAACGATCTGCTGTCCGATCCGGAGTATCGCCGCTGGTTCCGCGAAGACTTCGAGAAAAAGTTCAGTTCGCGCATCTGGCATCGCGACTTCGACGACGCCGAGATCAGCGAGTGCCCCGACGCCTCGATGATCGGCAAGACCATCGAGCAGGTCGCCCGCGAGCGCGGGGTCCACAGCACCGACATGTTCCTCGATCTGGTGGTCGAACACGGCACCGCCTTCCGCTGGCACACGGTCATCACCAACGACCGACCCGAGATCGCCGATTGGCTGATCACACAGAAGGGCGTCACCATCGGTTTCTCCGATGCCGGTGCGCACCTGCGCAACATGGCCTTCTATAACTACGGGATCAAGCTGCTGCAGCGGGTGAAAGAGGCCGAGCACGGTGCCCGGACGCCGTTCCTCACGATCGAAGAAGCG
The DNA here is from genome assembly GCF_002095435.2 of Williamsia sp. 1138. GTDB lineage: Bacteria > Actinomycetota > Actinomycetes > Mycobacteriales > Mycobacteriaceae > Williamsia. Next base: position 75,458 of record NZ_MJEJ02000046.1, on the reverse strand, counting down.
ATCTACAAACTCACCGGTGAACTAGGTGAGTTCTACGGCCTGGACGCCGGATTCTTGCGGATCGGTGATCGTGCGGACTTCGTCGTCGTCGACCCGGCCGGCCTCACCGACCAGACGAAGGAATACGCTGAAGAATCGATGCCCGAATTCGGAGGAATCAAGCGGATGGTCAATCGCAATGACGACGCGGTGACCGCCACAGTTGTCGCCGGTGAATACCTCTATGGCCGCGGCGATTTCGCTCCCGGGTTCGGAACCACGCTGCGCAGCGGTCAGTTCCTGCGGGCCGACCAGCCGCGGGGCACGTTGAGGAATCAGCCCGAACAGGTCAGGCACACGGTGGCTGGATGACCCCTGCCACGGACACCACCGGGGATGGCCGACGGACCCAGCAGCAGCGCCGGGACGCGACCAAGGCCCGGCTGGTCGATGCCTGCGTGAGCTCGCTGTGCGAGATCGGCTACCAGCGCAGCACGATCAGTGAGATCTGTGGTCGCAGTGGGGTCTCGCAGGGCGGTTTGTTCAGGCACTTCCCGACACGACTCGACCTGGTGATCGCGGCCGCCGATGAAGTGCGGCGCAGGCAGTTCGAGGCGTTCTCCCAGAGTCTCGCCATGCTGGGGACCGATACCTTGTCCGACTGTCTGCTGCTGGTTCGGGCCGCCTGTCGGGCCCCGGTGAACGGCGCCTGGTATGAGCTGCTGGTGGCGGCCCGTACGGATGCCGGCCTCCGCGAACGCCTTGCTCCCATGCTGGCCGAATATCACACCCAGATCGCCGACTTCGCCAGGACGATACCTGCGGTACAGGGACTGCCCCCGGGCCAGATCGAGGTGGTTGCGTTGACGGTGGTTCACCTGTTCGACGGTGAATCCGTTGCCGCAGCCGTCAATCCGCAGCCCGGGCTCGATGATGCGCGCCTCGAACTCGTTCTCGGCTGGCTCGCCGGGCTCGCGGGATAGGCCCCCGACCCCGATGCCTGCAGGGCCGTCGTATTCCGATCTTGCGTCCTCGGCTGCTGTCGTCGCGTTGCCGATGCGGATGCGATTTCGGGGGATCACGGTTCGCGAGGTGATGATCTTCCGCGGCCCCGCGGGCTGGGGTGAGTTCGGGGCGTTCCCGGAATATGACGACGTCGAGGCGTCGGCATGGCTGGCAGCAGGTATCGAAGCGGCCTACGAGGGTCCGCCGCCGGCCGTGCGTTCTGCCGTTCCCGTCAACGCCACGATTCCCGCGATCCCGGCAGATCAGGTCGCGGACGTGATCGCTCGGTTCCCGGGTGCACATACCGCGAAGGTGAAGGTGGCGCAGGAGGGGCAGACTCTCGCCGACGATGTGGCCAGGGTCGAGGCCGTCCGCGAGCACATCACGAACGTCCGGGTGGATGCCAACGGGAAATGGACTGTGCAGCAGGCCATCACAGCTCTGCGTGCACTCGGTGAGCTGGAATACGCCGAGCAGCCCTGCGCGACGATCGAGGAACTCGCCCAGGTGCGCAGGGCCACGACGACACCGATCGCCGCCGATGAGAGCATCCGCCGGGTCGCGGACCCGCTGCGGGTGATCGCAGCGGGTGCCGCTGATATCGCCGTCCTCAAGGTCGCTCCGCTCGGCGGGATGCGGCGGGTTCTCGAGCTCGCTGCGGACATCCCGATCCCCGTTGTCATCTCCAGCGCCCTCGACTCCGCGGTCGGGATCTCCGCGGGGGTGGCCGCGGCGGCGGCCCTGCAGGAGCTCGAGTTGGCGTGCGGGCTCGGCACCGGCGGGTTGTTCACCACTGACGTCGCCGAGCCTTTTGTCCCGGACGGCGGCGTGCTGACGCCACGAACGGTCGACGTCGGCGTGGCGACCCTCCCGCGGGCCGATGCAGCACGAACCCGCTGGTGGTTGGACCGTTTGCGACGCTGCCACGCACTTCTGAACGCGTAGCCCGGCAACAACTGGTGGCCTTCGTCACCGACAGAAGATACAATTTCCGCAAAACGTTCCAACAGCGGACGTTCAGCCACAGCGGAGGTTCGGTAAATGTCGGTCATTTTGGCGCAGGCACCATCTGACAGCGGCCTGAAATCGGTGCAGGGGTCGAAGACCAACGGCGCGATCCAGATCCTGAAGATGCGCCGCGATCCGTTCGCCTTCGCCGATGCTCAACAGTCCGAGTTTGGTCGGGTCTCGTTCATCAATGCGTTCGGGCAGAAGTTGGTGACCTGCCGCGGTCCGCAGGCGGCCGACCAGATCTTGATGAACAAAGACAAGGCGTTCGCGAACGGCCCGGCCTGGAGCTTCTTCATCGGCCCGTTCTTCAATCGCGGCGTGATGCTCCTCGACTTCGAAGAGCACCGGCACCATCGCCTGATCTTGCAGCAGGCGTTCACCCAGCCTGTCCTCAAGGGCTACATGCAGGAGATGCAGCCGATGATCACCGAGCGCATCAAGCAGTTCCCCGTAGGTGAGGTGAAGCTCTTCAGTGAGTTCAAGGCCCTGACGCTCGACGTCGCACTCGAGGTCTTCATGGGTCTGGAGCTACCGCAGGCCGAAGCCGACCGGATCAACAAGGCCTTCATCGACACCGTGCGGGCGGGGGTCGCGTTGGTGCGGCGCCCGGTGCCTGGTGGACGGTGGTGGAAGGGTCTGCGCTCACGCAAAGTGCTCGAGGATTTCTTCATGAGTCATATTGCCGAGAAGCGGGCGGGGGAGTCGCCCGACCTGTTCTCGGTGCTGTGCCACGCCGAGAGCGAAGAAGGTCACCGGTTCACCGACGAAGACGTGGTCAACCACATGATCTTCGTGTTGATGGCTGCCCACGACACCTCCACGATGACGATGACACAGATGGCCTACCGCATGGCCAAGTCGCCCGAGTGGCAGGAGCGCGCCCGCGCCCAGTCCCTGGAACTCGGTCCAGAACTCGCATACGAAGACCTGGCCACGCTGACCGATCTGGACATCATCATGAAGGAGTCGCTGCGCATGTGCGCGCCGGTGCCGGGTCAGCCGCGCATGGCGATCAAGGACACCGAGGTCCTCGGGCACTATGTGCCCAAAGGTTCGATCGTCACCGTGCCGAGCCTGACCAATCACTACGACGCCGAGTACTGGTCGAATCCCTACCTGTTCGACCCCGAGCGTTTCACGTCCGAGCGTCGCGAGGACAAGTCGCACCGGATGGCGTGGTCGCCGTTCGGCGGTGGGGTGCACAAGTGCATCGGGCTGTATTTTGGCCAGATGGAGATTCGGACGATCATGCACCAGTTGCTACGCGGATTCGAGTGGTCGGTTCCGGCGGATTACACGATGCCGATGGATTTCAGTGCGCTGCCGGTGCCCAAGGACAACCTCCCCGTGACGGTCCGGCGCGTCTGATGCCGCAGTCACCGACCCGCCCCGCACGCAAGGTCCGCAACACCGCCTCGCCGCGTGAGCAAGAAGGCGCGATCCTTCAGGCAGCGCGAAAAGAGTTCGAAGAGAACGGTATCCGGCGAACCGGGGTCGACGACGTCGCCAAGCGGGCGGGCGTGAGCAGGAGCACCCTGTACCGGCGGTTCCCGAACAAGGAGGCACTCCTGCTCGGCGTGGCCGAGCGGATCTACCTCGACGGCATGATCGTCCTCGAGGAGGCCACCGTCGGGCACGGGCCGCAAGAGGCTGTGGTCGAGGCCTTTCTCGCGGGCGCTGAACTGGTCAACGAAGATCCACTCATCCGCAGGATGATGGTGGACGAACGGGACGCGCTCAAGGGCATCACGAACTCGGTCACCGGGCTGTTCATCGAGATCGTCACCGGCCGGATCATGCAGACCCTGCGCGGCGCAGGGGCTCAGATGCCAGATGAAGACCTGCATGCGGTGACCGAAATCCTTGTTCGGCTGGTCATCTCGTACCTGGACACCCCGTCGATCGACGAGGCACGGTCCGAGCCGCAGTCGGTACGCGACTTCGCCCAGCGCTACCTCGCACCGATGGTGTGGTGAGACCACCGGTGGCGAAGCTCCACCATCTGAAGACGGAATTGCTGGCCGTCCGAGAGCTGAAGCGTGCGGGCGCGTTACCCGGCCTCAAGCTGCTGCCCCAGGTCGCGAGATTGCGCCGCCGGGCCGGCGAGGCCTCCGGGCCCGCCGTCTACGCCGCGATGTACGGCGAGCGGGTCGCGATCGTCGACCCCCACGGCGAGGTCACCTACAGCGGTCTCGCGGAGCAGTGCCACGGAGTCATCAACGGGCTGCGCGCGGTGGTGGCGTCGACACGGCAGCCGACGGTCGGGGTGATGTGCCGCAACAGTCGCTACGCCGTGATCGGCCTGTTGTCCGCGATCGGTCTCGGCGCCCGGGTGGTGCTGCTGAACACTGACCTCGGGGCCAAGCAGATGGCCGAGGTGGTCTCCCGCGAACGGGTGGATGTGATCCTGCACGACGCGGAGTTCGCCGGCGTCCTGGCACTGGTCGATCCGGGTGTGCGCCGATATGTGGCGTGGACAGACGAGGCGACCGAGTCCGCCACGGTCGATGGGTTGGTGGCGGGCAATTCCACGGCACTGCCGCCGCTCCCGTCGTCGAAGTCCTCGCTGGTGATCCTCACCAGCGGCAGCACCGGAGCACCGAAGGGTGCGCCCCGTGACGGCGGTCCGGCGATGTCACTGCCCGCGGGGTTCGTGTCCAAGATCCCGATCCGTGGGTCGGACACGGTGCTCATGTGTGCGCCCGCCTTTCACGGCTGGGGGCTGCTGGCCACCATGGTGTGTCTGCTCACGGGCGCCACCGTGGTCATGGACCGGCGATTCAAGGCGCAGGCCTCACTCGATCTGCTGGTCGAAAATCGGTGCACAGCGGCGATGATGGTCCCCACGATGCTGCGGCGTCTGATGGATCTGGACGATGGTGATCTCGACCGGATCGATCGGAAGCGACTGCGCATGATCGCCTCCGGTGGTGCGAAGCTCGACGAATCCTTGGTGCGCGCGGTACAAACCCGATTCGGCGCGGTACTCCACAATCTGTACGGCGCCACCGAGGCGTCCTACATCACGATCGCGACCCCGGAGGATCTGGCCGCGGCACCGACCACCGCCGGTCGTCCACCGCTGGGAGTCACCGTGGCGATCATCGGCGACGGCGTTCCGGTCCCGAGCGGGGAGACCGGACAGATCTTCGTCCGGTCGGGAAGTCAGATCAGCAAGTACACCAATGGGACCAGCAAGGAGATGCGCGGCGGCATGCTCTCGACCGGGGACACCGGTCGCTTCGACTCCGCCGGACGCCTGTTCGTGGAAGGTCGTAGCGACGGCATGATCGTCTCCGGCGGCGAAAACGTCTTTCCTGAAGAGGTCGAGCTGGCGCTCGGACGGCACCCGGACATCGTAGACGCCGCGGTGATCGCGGTGGCCGACGCCGACTTCGGACAACGACTGCGCGCCTTTGTCGTTCCCGGTGACGGCGCCGCGGTCACCGAGGCGGACATCAAAGGTTACGTCGGCACCGAGTTGTCCCGCTCGCGCGTGCCGCGCGAGGTGATCGTGGTGCCCGAGCTTCCGCGCGGAGCCCAGGGAAAGGTCACGAAGTCGACCCTCGATGCTCTGGCTGCCGAACACCTGCCGCGCTGAGGCCTCACCAGTCCTCGAGCCGCGTGTAGCCGTCTTGGACGGCTCTGGCGAACAAACTGGATTTGGTTTTGGCGGGCCTGCCACAGGCGGCATATTTGACGCGGATTCTCGTCACATGTGTGCTCACCGTTGCAGCCGAGATATAAAGTCGTGCGGCCGCTGCCTCTTTTGAATCAGCGTCGAACCACGCCAATAACACCTCGATTTCGCGAGATGACAACTGCGGCTTTTCGTTCGTTTCGCGAACGAGTCTGAGTGTTGCGGGCCGCGATACCTTTTCATCTGAATAGACGATTGAATCGCTTGCCTCTGTATGCATTTGAATGCTCCCCTTCGCCCATCGACCCGGGCGTGTAGTTGTCCGAAGCGGACCTGGCTATCATTTCGGACATCAGGAAACGATCGCCACCTGAAGTGGCGTCTCGGGGCAAGTCGATACGGAATCCGTACAGCGATGTGGCTGTTCGACGAGGAAGATCGCCAGACGGGGTTGGTATCGCATGTATCCGGAAACTGTTCAGACGCGTGAGGATTTGGGCAAGGCACTCACCGAACTCCGTGAGAATGCCGGTCTCACCGTCAGAGAATTGGTTGAACAATCCGACGCACTGCTCGGAACGGTGAGCGGATGGCTGGCCGGTAATCACGCGCCGACCGCAGCCAGTAAAGGAATGTTTTTCGCAGTGCTCAGTTCTTGCGGTGTCTCCGGTTCGGACACCGATATCTGGTGGGCCGCAGTGCGACGGGCACGAAGAAAAGTATCGACCCGCTCGGAAATCGCCCCTACGCCTTATCGCGGATTCGAGTCATTTCAGACCGACGACAAAGAGTGGTTCTTCGGACGGAAAGATGTGACCGATCGACTCGTCGACGCGGTGGTGTCGGCATCGTCTGGCGAGGACCCACGCCGGCGCATGGTGATGGTGGTGGGGCCCTCGGGCGCCGGCAAGTCGTCGGTGGTTCGTGCGGGTCTGCTCCCCTCGGTGGGGAGCGCGTCGCTCGCGGGGTGGCGATCGACCCTGATGGTGCCCGGGACAGATCCGGTAGCGGCTCTCGCCTCGGCCATCGCAGACGGGACCGGCGACGGAGACGGCCCACTGCTCGTTGTCGTCGATCAACTCGAAGAACTCTGGACGTTGGCTCCCGCGGTCGCCAGGGAAGAGTTTCTGGAGGCCGTCACGGAGTTGGTCGCCGACGGTGGTGGTCCCGGGGCAGTGGTCGTCGGTGTGCTGCGCGCCGACTACTACGCGCGGGTCTCGGCTGTGCCGTTCCTGGTCGATGTCCTGCAGCATTCGCAGGTGGTGGTGGCGTCGATGGGCGTCGACCAGCTCCGGGAGGTGATCACCGGGCCGGCCCGCAGGGCAGGGTTGGACATCGACGACGATCTGGTCGAGCTGCTGCTGGCGGACGTCGCGCCGGCCGCGGGCTACTCCGGGGCGACCGCTCTGCCCATGCTCTCGCACGCACTGCTGGCGACCTGGTCGCATTCGGATCGTCGCCGGCTCACCGTCGCCGACTATCTCGCCACCGGCCGCATCAGCGGCGCCGTCGAGCGCACAGCTGAAGCGGTCTACGCCGATCTCGACGATGCGGAGCGCGATCTCGCCAGGCGCCAGCTCCTCGCCATGGTCAATGTCGACGACGAGTGGGTGAGCAGGCGTAAGGCGCCGCTCGAGGCGTTGGGTATCGCGAGCGCCGACCCGGCATCGGCCGGAGATGCGGCCGCGACCCTGAGCCCGGAGGCCGCCCGCGCGGTCGAGGTGCTCGAACGTTTCGCGGCGGCTCGGCTGGTCAGCGTCGATGCCGACTACGCCGAGGTCACGCACGAGGCCCTGCTCACCGCCTGGCCCAGACTGCAGCAGTGGATCGACGGCGATCGGGCCAGGTTGCTGATGCACAAACGCTTTCGGCAGGCCTGGACCCTCTGGGAATCGGGTGACCGCGCCGACGAACTGTTGATTCGCGGCGCCTGGCTCGGAATGGTCAACGATTTCATTCCAGGCGAACGCGGTGAACCGCAGCTGACGACCGCCGAGACCGCGTTCTTGCACGCCAGCAATGAGCAGCAGCGCAAGCTCGAGGCGGGCGAACGGCGCCGGGTGCGGCAACTGCGGCGAATCGCCTTCGGTGTCGCCGTGGTGGCGCTCGTGGCCGCGCTCGCCGCGACGCTCGCGGTGATCGCCCGGAGCGACGCGGTCGACGAGCGCAACCGGGCAGAACAACTCCAGAGACAGGCACTGAGCCGGCAACTCGCGGTGCAGTCGGGCGAGCTCACCGAACGCGATCCGGCCCTCGCGCGGCAGTTGGCGATGATCGCGTATCGCACCTCACCGACGTTGGAGGCGCGGTCGAACCTGATCGACAACAGCGCGATCGCCACCCCTGCACGATTTCTCGGACCGGTCGGGCCGGTCAAGGTCGCCTACAGCCCGGGGCGGGGGCTGCTGGCGATGGCCGATGCCGCAAACCGTGTGACTCTGTACACCACCGCGCCCGAGGCGACTGGCCCCGTCGTCCTGGGCGGACTCGCGCGCAGGCTCGGCGATTTCGGTGGGCACGACTCGAACGAGGCCCTGCGCGCGCTGTCCTTCAGTGCGGACTCGACGACACTCGTGCTCGGGGGGCGCGCTGCAACCGAGGTGTGGGATGTCCGCGATCCGCTGGCACCCACCCGGACCGCGGTGCTTCCGACCGGACAACCGGTGAACGGGATCGCGCTCAGCCCCGACGGCAGGACCCTCGTGGCCGCCGTGGAGCAGGTCGGTGTGCTGGGTTGGCAGCGTGAGGGTGAGCAGTGGGTGGCGATTGCACTGCCCCCGAGTGTCGCCGGAACCGGTCAGGCCGTCGCCTTTTCGCGCGACGGCTCGATACTGGCAACGAGCAGCGTGACCCGACGAGTCGATCTGTGGACGGTCTCGGATTCGGGGCTCGTGCCGCTGCCGCCGATCGAGCTGACCCAGTGGTCGGACAACCAGCAGGCGCTGAGTCTGGTGTTCGCTCCCGATGGGGAACTCGCGATGGGCCTCAAGAGCCACCAGGTCCAGTTCTATGCGCTGACCGCCGGAGGCGGCTCGTCACTGGCCCGGACCATCGAGGGATTCGGGAACTACGTCAACGGCATCAGTATCAGCGACGACGGCAACCGGCTCGCGGCAGCCGGCTCCGACAACACCGTGCGCGAGTTCGACTTACGAGCATCAGGCAACGACTCCGCCCGGATCTGGCATGGCCCCTCGACGTTCACCTCCGTGGTATATGTCGGCGGGGAGGTCGTCGCCACCGCCGACGACGGGGTGGTCACCGCGTGGCAGACGACCCATCCCATGATCCGATTGGGATCGGAGACCATCTTCCAGATCCCCGCCGGATCTCGCAGCCCCGACATTCTTGCCAGCAGCGGACCGTCGGGTGAGGTCACCCGGCTACGGGTCTCGGATGGACCGAACCTGGTGCGGGTGGGGCCCGAACTCGCGCCGCCGCCGGACGCGTCGTTCTCCGGAGCGATCGGTGTCTCGGCGACAGGTCGTCTGGCTGTCCTGGGGTCCGCCGACGGCACAGTCTATTTCGGCGACTACTCCGACGAGGAACCGAAACTCGTCGGGCCAGGCGTGCGTGCCTTGCAGACGCTGAACGAGACGGTGGATGTGAACGAGGACAGTCAGATCGCGGTGACCGGTGGGCTGGAGTCGAACCGGCTGCCGGTGATCGACGTGTCCGACCTGTCCGCCCCGGAGGTCGTCTCGAACATAGAGGTGGGCGAGGGCGTGACCTGGGCGTCCCTGAGTCCGGACGGAACGTCGGTAGCACTTGCCACCCCCGGAGGGTCGGTGCTGCTCTACGACCTCACCGACCCGACGCGACCCCGGCAGCTGATGACGATCAATGTTTTCGACACCGCCGCCCTCGCGGTCCGTTTCAGACCCGACGGAGCCGCGCTGTTGGTGACTTCGTCGACCAAGGAACTCGCCACGGTGGACATCACCCACCGCGACAACCCCGAGATCACCGCCCGACTGTCGGGTCCGGTCGGTCAGATCTACAGCGGTGCCTACTCATCCGACGGCGACACCATCGTGGTCGGAGGAGGCGCCGGGGAGATCTGGACGTGGGACGTGTCCGATGAACGCCGTCCCGATCTACTGATGGTGCTCAGGGCGTTCGGTGGCAAGGTGTTCGACGTCCGGTTCGCGGATGACGACCGCACGGTCCTGGCCGCCGGGGACGGCGGCGCTGTGATGTCCTGGACGGTGGACACCGATCTGATGCTCGCCAGGGCGTGCGAGGCCGCCGGCGACCAGATCACCGAAGCCGAATGGCGACAGTATCTTCCGGCGAGCCCCTATGACCCGCCCTGTGGTGGCTGACCCTACGGTGACTGATCCGGGGGCGCCTGACCCGGTGGTGCGCCGTGGCCGGGGATGGTCGCGGCGCCGCCGAGTGGGTCGGACGTGACGTTCAACAGTGAGTGTTTACGTCCGTAGACCAGGTAATACACGAGCACCACCGACACCCACAGCAAGAAGAACACGTAGGTGTACCAGTGCAACCCGTACAGGATGTAGATACATGCCGCGATCGCGAGCACGGGGGTGACCGGGTAGAACGGCACCTTGAATGGCCGGTACAGGTCGGGTTCTCGGCGACGCAGGAGGATCACGCCCAGGCTGACGACGCTGAACGCCGTCAGGGTGCCGATGGACACCATGTCGATCAGGTAGTCCAGCGGAACGAACCCTGCCAGTAGGGCAACGATGACCGCGACGACGACCGTGTTGTTCACCGGCGTCAGGGTGCGCGCGTTGACCCGGGTGAAGAACCTGGGCAGCATGCCGTCGCGCCCCATCGCGAACAGGATGCGGGTCTGTCCGTAGAGGGTCACCAGGGTCACCGAGAAGATCGAGATGACGGCGCCCAGGGAGAGGACCATCGATGGCCAGGTCTGGCCGGTCACCTCCTCGAGGATCGCGGCGAGACCCGCTTCCTGCCCCTCGAAATCTGCGGCGGTCTGGGCGCCGACAGCGGCCAGTGCCACCAGGACGTAGACGAGGACAACGGTGACCAGGGCGGCGATCAGCGCCCGCGGCATCGTCCGCTGGGGATCCTTGACCTCCTCGCCGGCCGTCGACACCGCGTCGAGGCCGATGAACGAGAAGAAGATGACCCCGGCGGCCACGGTCACACCGTCCGCCCCGTGGAGGAAGAACGGACTGAGGTTGTCGGCGTTGAAACCCGCGAAGGCGATTCCGATGAACATCGCGAGTACGGCGAGCTTGATCGCGACCATCACGAAGTTGGCTTTCGCCGATTCGCTGGCGCCGCGGATCAGCAGCAGTGCACACAGTCCGACCAGAATGATGGCGGGAAGATTGACCCACCCGGAATTGTCGTCCCAGGGTGCAGCACTCAGGGCCTGCGGTATCTGCGGGATGTGCAGATAGCCGAGTAGTGCGTTGAGATACTCACTCCAGCCCACCGCGACAGCCGCCGTCGAGACCCCGTACTCCAGGAGCAGGCACGCGGCGACCGCCATCGCGACGATCTCGCCGAGGGTGGCGTAGGCGTACGAGTACGTCGAGCCCGAGACAGGTACCGACGACGCCATCTCGGCGTAGCAGATGGCTGCCAGTCCGGCGGCGATGCCGGCGACGATGAACGCCACGACCACCGACGGGCCCGCGTCCGGCACGGCCACGCTCATCACGAAGAAGATGCCGGTGCCGATGGTCGCACCGATACCGAAACAGGCCAGCTGCGTGGTGGTGATCGTGCGTTCGAGGCCGGTGTCGGCCTCGGCTTCGTCGCCCTTCGGAATCGGCTTTCGCCGGAAGAGGGTCTTCGTGTTCAGTGCGCCGGGCTGCTGCGCCGGGTCTTTGCTCAAATCCATGTGGACACCTCAGCCTGGGAAGATTATTGCCGGAACAGTTGCGGAGGCGACGATTTTCGCTGCCCTGGAGCCCAAGAAGACCCGCTTGATCGCGTCGCGCGGGGTGGTGCCGATCGCCAGCACCTCACCGTCGGACCACTCGATGGCGTCGAACGCGGCGTCCCAGTCGTTGCCGGTGCTGATCTTCGTCGGGACGCTGTCATCGATGATCTTGTCCGACACCAACTTCTGCATGGACGCGGTCATCTGTTCCTTCCACGCCTCCAGCACGCTGCGTTCGACGTCGAAGCCGACCTCGGGTGGGAACATGTCCGCGGGTGTGACGCCGAATGTGGCCACCCGCAACGGAACGCTCATCTGCGCGGCGAGTGCCTTCGCGGACGTGACCACGTCTTCGCTGTGGTCGTCGCCGGAATACGCGCAGGTGACACCGGTGATCCGGGCGCACCTGTACCCCTTGGGCGCCAGCGCCAGCGGGATGGAACTCGAGTGCATCAGCCGACTGGTCGTCACGCCCAGGGACATCCGGCCGTCATCGGACCCGTGAGTGGTACCCAGGACGAGGATCTCCCCGTCGTGCTCGGTGAGTACCTTCTGGATCGACTTGGACACCGAACGTTCGCTGACCCGGAGATAGGTCACCTCGGTGTTGGGAGCACGCAGGGCCAGATGCGCGCGGGCCGCGGATTCGGCGTCGTCGCCATAACGCCGGGCATAGGCACTGAACTCGGCGTCCACCCGCGCTAGAGAAGGGGTCGTCCACGGTTTGGGTGTCGCGATGACCATGACCAGATTGGTGGACAGTGCGCTCGCGAGACTGGCTCCGAGTTCGACCGCCTCATCACCACCCCGACCGGGCTGGTACCCGACGATGACACTCATGGTCGCGCGGTATCTGCAGGGCGCGACACCGGATTCGCAGGCGGCGAACCAGCCAGTGTCGAATGAGTGGCCATCGGCGACCTCCGAATCAGTGTGGTGGAAAACCATGTAACCATCGCAGGCGCGATCCGGCGCGGTTAGCGACAAATCGTTTCTTTACACGCTGTCGTGCGAGGCGGGCGACCATGAGCTGTCGACGACCCGGCCGTCGGCGCCCGGTGCCGGACTGACGGGTCCGCCGGGCCGCTGAACGTGTTCTACTAGGCTGAACCGGTGCTGAACGTCCGCGCACTGCGCCCTGCCGTATCCGGGGAGCAACGCGCCCTGATCGCCTCGGACAAGGCCGCCCGTGCGCACCTGCGGGCCGCCGAGCGCGAACTGGCCGCATTGGAGGTCGAACTGGGCGAGCGCGAGCCGGATGCCCGCCCGCGGTGGCTCACGGGTCTGGTGGTCGCGGTCCTGATCGCAGCAGTCGTCGCAGCCATCGGCGGCTACCGATACGCCCATACCGACGGGGGCTTCACCGACGCCCAGTACATGCGGGCCGCCGCGGAGCGGGTGGAGGTGTTGCTGACGCCCGACGCGGGCGACGGTGGCAAGCGCGCCAGGCAGATCCGCGCCGGCGCCACCGGCACGTTCGGTGACGAGTTCGCCCAGTCCACCGACGCGTTCACGGCATTCGTCCAGAAGATCGGCACGGTGTCGACAGGGACCGTCGACGGTGTCGGGATCTCGTCGAGGTCAGGTGAGCGCGCGACGTTGCTCGTCACCGCGGCGATCGAGGTGAGGACCGGTCTCGACGAGGACAAGACGCAGGATCCCGCGGTGCAACGCTTTCGGATACAGGTCGACATGGTGCCCGACGATGGTGCCCTGAAGATCTCGGCGCTGGAGTTCTACCCATGACCGCGCGTCGCATGTGGTGCTGGTATCTGGCGAACCTGGTGGTGGTCGTCGCCTGCGTCGTCGCCCTGATCGCGGCCTGGCAGCTCCATCGAGGCGACGAAGAATTGGCCTCCAACCGGTCCGAAGTATCCGAGCTGGCGGGACCGGCTGTGGCCCAGCTGTTCTCGGTGGAGCCGGGGGAGACCGAACCGCAGCGCCGGCGGGCGCGGGCGGTGGTGACCGATGACTTCGCCCGGGAATACGGGCAGTTGTTCGACGGGGCGACCGCACCGGCCCAGGCGGTGACCGTCACGTGGAGACCGGTACACACCGCGATCGCGTCGGTCGCGGCAGACCACGTCGACACAGTGGTCTCGGCGACGGTGACCGAGCAGCGGCCCGGTGCCGAATCCTTGGACTACACCAAGGTTCTGGACGTCAGGTTCGAACGGTCCGGTGGGGACTGGAAGATCGCCAGGGCGGATGAGGTGCTGTGAGCACACCCGAGGACCACTCGACTGCCACCTCGTCGCGGCGGCTGCAGGCAGCGCGCGAGCGGGTCGCGGACGCACGTGTGGAAGCCGAGCGAGCGAACGTGGCGGCGGAGCAGGCCTGGGCGGCCCGCGCGGTCGGGCGACGACGTGCGGTGACGGCGGTGACAGTCGGCGCTGCGGTGGTGTGTGTGGCCGCCCTGGTCGCCGCGATCGTCCTCATCGTGGTGCATCGCGGCGCTGTGTCGGACCGGGCCCGCGATGCGGATGTGCTGGCGGACACGCGTTCCGCGGTGACAACCCTGCTCACCATCGATCCGGCGCGGGCGCAGGAGTTCGTGGACGGTGCGTTGGAGGTCACCACCGGCCCGCAACGCGAACGCCTCGAGAACGCACGATCCGAGCTGGTGGACGTCATCAGCGGGTTGCGGGTGCCGAGCACCGGGCAGGTGCTGTCCGCGGGCATCGTCGGCGATGCCACCGATGACTCGGCCGAGGTCCTCGTGGTCGCCGAGGGCACCAATCCGACCGTGCTGGGGGCCGACCCGGCGCAGAGCCGGGTCGCGTTGCTGGTCACGATGAAAGAGACCGACGGCCGGTGGAAGATGGATCGGACGCAGCTGCAATGAGCGCCACGTGGGGGAACCTGACCAGACCCGCTGTGGCAGGGCCGATCCTGACGGCCGTGCTGGTGATGCTGATCGCCGTCGCGGTCGCGGGTTTCCTGGGGCCGGCCACTCCCGGCCGGGCGGATGAGGACGCGCGACGACAGGTGCAATTGGCCACCACCGACGCGGTCGGCTCCCTGATGACCTTCGGCCCGGATTCGCTGACCGCGCAGCAGCGGACGGTCGGGACCAAACTCACCGGGCGGCTTCTCCTCGAGTTCCGTAGCCAGGGGCCCGGGGTGGTGCTGCCCACAGCGGTGGAATCGAAGGTCGTGATGACTGGGCGGGTGCTGGCCACCGCGGTGAACCGGATGGACGAGGATTCCGCGCGGGTACTGGTTTTCGTGAACCAGAGCATCGTGTTACCTGCTGCAGGTGAGGAGCCGGAGGTGGTGGCTGTCACGCGGTGGGCGGACATGCGTAAGGTCAACGGAAATTGGCTGCTTGCCGGGTTGCAACAGGTCGGGCCCGGATAGCACGAGGATCCGTGGGGATGTGAGGTGGCGATGAGTGCCGCAACAGTGATTGTCGGGGCCGGTCTCGGTGGCGCGCGGTTGGTGGCCGATCTCCGGAACGAAGGCTACGAGGGCGAGCTGATCCTCATCGGTAAGGAGACCCGGATCCCTTACGATCGGCCACCACTGTCGAAGGCGGTGTTGACGGGAGACAAGGACGACGTCGACCTGCAGCCGCAGGAGTTCTACGCCGAGAAGAACGTCGATCTACGGACCGGAACGCGGGTCACCGCAATCGATCCGGATGCGCACACCGTCACCGTCGAGCCGGTCGAGGGCGGGGTAGCGGAGACCGTCTCGTACAGCACCCTGATTCTCGCGACCGGTCTCGATCCCCGCAGCCTTCCGTTCGCGGCGGGCAAGTCCGGCGTGCACACCTTGCGTACCTACGACGACGCAATGGCGCTGCGTTCGGAGATCGAGGGGGCGTCCACCGCGGTGGTCATCGGTGCCGGATTCATCGGCTGCGAGGTCGCTGCCAGCCTGAGTACGAAGGGACTGCAGGTCACCGTCGTCGAGCCGGCGCTCGCTCCGTTGGCGATCGCACTGGGCGAGCAGGTCGGCGCGATGGTCGGCAGGATCCACGCCGATCGCGGTGTCGAGATCCGTACCGGCGTCGGGGTCACCGACATCATCGGTGACGACAAGGTCACCGGAGTGAGGCTGGCGGACGGCACGGAGTTGCCTGCCGACATCGTGGTCCTCGGGATCGGTTCGACCCCGGTGGTGGATTACCTGGACGGGTCGGGCATTGCGCTTGCCGACCGCGAGTTCGGTGGCGGGATCGCCTGCGACGAGGTGGGACGCACCAGTGTCCCCGATGTCTACGCCATCGGTGATGTCGCCAACTGGCGAGACGAGCACGGTGTGCCGTCCCGGGTCGAGCACTGGAACAACGTCGTCGAGCAGGCGGCGAAGGTCGCCTACGCGATCCTCGAGGTCGACGAGTCGAATGCCCGCCCCTTCGTGCCGTATTTCTGGAGCGACCAGTTCGAGGTGAAGGTTCAGGCACTGGGCCATCCCTCCGCCGGCGACGACGTGCATGTGGTTTCTGACGACGGCACGAAGTTCGTGGTCTATTACAGCCGTGACGGCGTCTTCACCGCGGTGGTGGGTGCGGGCAAAGCCGGCGCTGTGATGAAGATGCGGGCCAAGCTGCTCGAGAAGACCCCGATCGCGGAACTGATCGGCTGATGCCCGCCGCCGGGCCGGTGCCGACTTCGGCGGCGGTGAAGGCGGCAATCGACGACCTGGCCGATCCGGACCGGGCCGAGAGTTCGGCCTGGTTCTTCAAGACCGGACCCGGTCAGTATGGAGAAGGCGACCGATTCGTGGGCGTGAGTGTGCCCGCCCAGCGCAAGGTGGCGAGGGCCTTTCGCGGTCTCGACCGGGCGGGTGTGCGGGATCTGCTGTCCAGCGAGATCCATGAGCACCGACTGACGGGGTTGCTGCTGCTGCGGTCGGGTTTCGAACGGGCGGATTCGGAGTCGGACCGTCGAGAATGGGTGCAATGCTATCTCGACGCGGTCTATGAAGGCCGCGTGGACAACTGGGATCTGGTTGACTCGTCGGCACCGTACATCCTCGGTGAATCGCTTGTCGAAGAAGATCATTCGGTGTTGTTCGAGCTGGTCGCGGACGTCGATCTGTGGCGGCGGAGGGTCGCGATTCTCGCGACGCATGCCTTCATCAAACGCGGTGACGCCACAACGCTGCTCGAGTTGGCACCGCTGGTCCTCGATGATCGTCGTGATCTGATCCAGAAGGCGGTGGGCTGGATGCTGCGCGAAACCGGCAAGCGGGTGGACCGTGGTGTGCTGCTGGACTTCCTGGAGCAGCACGCAGCCCAGATGGGACGTACCGCGTTGAGCTACGCCACCGAACACCTCACCGCAGAGCAAACCAGCCACTTTCGTGGATTGCGCTGACCGGGTTCAGAACTCGATCTTGAGCGTGTTCGACGTCGGCCGGGCCTGGCACCCGAGGATGTAACCGTCAGCGATGTCGTCCTCATCGAGCGCGCCGATGTTGTCCATTTCCACCGTGCCCTCGGTGACCGTGCACGCGCACGATCCGCACTCGCCTTCACGGCACGAATACGGGACATCGAGCCCGGCCGACAGCATGATGTCGACCAGGGTTTGGCTTCGCGGCCACGACATCTCGTGGACCTCACCGTCGAGCTCGACCTCTACCGACGCGGCGTCTGCGATTTCGTCCTCGGTGAGTTCGGCGGGTGCGGTGTCCTCGAAAGGGTCGCCCGACAGCGAGCTGAACACCTCGGCGTGCACCTGATGATGCGACATCTCTATGGTGGCAAGCGCTTTGTGCACTGCGTCCATGAACGGCCCCGGACCGCACATGTAGGCGTTGTAGGCCTTGAACGGGCGCAGCAGCGTGGCGAGCGATTCCACCGACGGCATGCCCTGCACGGACTGGAGCCAGTGCACCACGGTGAGACGTTCGTGGAACCGCTGCTGCAGATCGCGTAATTCGGCTGCGAAGATCACATCGTTCTCGCTGCGATTGGCGTAGACCAGCAATACCCGACCGCTGCCCTGGGACAGAGCAGACTTGAGGATGGACATCACGGGGGTGATGCCGCTGCCCGCGCCGAGCAGCAGGATCGGCGCATTCAGGTCCGCGGGGGTGAACACGCCCGACGGTGGCAGGACCTCGATCTGGTCACCGGGATGAACGTTGTCGCAGATCCAGTTCGAGCCGTACCCGTCGACTGTCCGCTTGACCGTCACCTTGGGCTTCTCGTCGCCGAAGGGGGAGGAGGCAAGCGAGTAACAGCGGGCCACGGAACCGGTCTGGTCGCTGGGGATGCGCAGGGTCAGAAACTGCCCGGGTTTGTAGTGAAAACGCTCGGCGCTGTCCTCCGGCACATCGAAGACCAGCGATTTCGCGTCGCCGGTCTCGTCGATCACGTCGGCCACGGTCAGCACAACGCTCCGGGTGCTGTGCGGGGACACGGTCACCGGCGTACCTCCTAGTCGTGGGAACTATGCCTGAAAACAGGAACACGTTCTAGTTTAGATTACCAGTGCTCGCATCGGGTCCCTGCCTGCTGCGGGCGGAGGGTGCGAGAACGTCGTCCAGTCCGAGGGACAGTATCCGGCTGCCCTGGGTCAGGAGTTCTTCGAGGTCCGCGTTCGGATCGTCGAGCCACTGTTCGTAGGCGGCCAGGGCGGTGGCAAGCAGTGTCCATGCGACGGTCTGGGGAATGAGGTCGGACGGGTCACTGCCGGTTCGCGAGGCGACGAACTCGGCGACAACGTTGCGCCACCCGGTGTACATGAGCATCGAGTGTGCTTGCAGTGCGGGAACACCGAGCAGCAGGCGCATCCGTCGCCGATGGTGTTCGCGATGTTCGGTGGGCACTTCGTTGAAGGCGAGCAGCGCACTCTGCAAGGCTTCGGCCACCGGCATGTCCGGCGGGAGTTCGGTGAGCATGCGACGCATGTCCTGGAGGTGCTCGTCGAAGTCGCCCCAGGCGATCGCGTTCTTCGACGGGTAGTAGCGGAACAATGTCCGGCGGGCGATTCCGGCGGCGGCCGCGACATCGTCCACACTCGTCTCGTCGAATCCGGACTCGGTGAACAGGTCGATCGCAGCCTCGGTGATCTTCGACTTGGTCGTGCTCGGTCGCCTGCCGATCTGAGCGGTCATGGCACCCGCACTGTGCTGATCATCCGACGATCCCTCCGGGGCGTGCTGGCGTCCGGCGCCGGTGTTCGGGCGCGGTGACCATGGTAGTTCGTCAGCGCCCGACGAAGTCGATCACGGCCGTTGTGAACGCATCGTTGTCGTCTCCGGCGGCAGTGTGGCCCGCTCCGGTGAGTTCCACGAACTCGGCGTCGGGGACGAGGTCGAGAAAGTGGCGAACCGACTCCTCGCTGACGACATCGGAGAGCTGCCCACGTATCAGCTGGATCGGGATGGTCAACGACATCGCCTGCTTCTCCAGCACATCGGTCCGGATGCCGGGGTCGTCGTGCGGCGGTGTCAGGAAAGCTGGATCCCAGTGCCAGTACCAGCGCCCGTCCTCGCGTTGCCGGAGATTGCGTTTGAGGCCCTCGGTGGGTCCGGAGGCTTTTCGGTGGGGGAGATAGTCGGCGATCGCGGCCGCGGCCTGGTGGAGATCATCGAATCCGTCGACGTTGCCGCTCATGAAGTCCCGGATGCGTTTGCTGCCGGACTTCTCGAAGCGCGGAACGACGTCGACGAGGACGAGCTTGTCGACGGTGCCCACCGGTGCTAGCGCAGCGATCCCGATTCCTGTCATCCCGCCGAGACTCGCGCCGACGACGGACACCGGGCCGGTGCGACCGGTGATGGCCGGAATCTGTTCGAGTACCGCCAACCCGTCTGCGGTCATGGCCGGGAGGCTGTAATCGGCGTCGGGGTCCCAGTCGCTGTCGCCGTGTCCGCGGCTGTCGAGGGAGAACACCTCCGCGCCGCGCCGGGCCAGTACTTCGCCGGTCTTCTTCCAGGAATGCCGCGTCTGGCCGCCGCCGTGCAGCAGAAGAATCGTGGTGGGGGAGTCGTTCGCCGATCCGCCGGCGGACGCGGGCTCCCAATGATCTGCGGCCAGCGCGAGCCCACCGGATCCGGTGAACGTCACCGGTGTCGGCCCGAGGCCATTCGTCGTTGCCACGCCACGCTCCTCTCGCCCCCTCAGCTCGACCATGCCACCCGGTGTCGGAACGGCATCCGGCACCTGTCCCTTTGGGTGGTTTCGCGCCGAATTTCGCCGGATTCATGCGAAGGGCTGGCATTAATGCACTGAGTGCCATTATGATGACCATCACATACCAACAACGGAGGTAATCAAGATGACAGCTCAGAATCCGTCCTCGCAGGCAGACAGCATCACCTCGACCGAAAGCGAATTGGTCTCGGAGTCATTGGTCGAAGAGGTGTCGATCGACGGCATGTGCGGCGTCTACTGACATGAGCGCGCCCACAACTGTGGCGTTCGATGCCGATCAGGCGTGGGTGCTGAATTCTTCGGTCGCTCTGCGACCGGAACCGTTCGGAGCGCTGCTGTACCACTTCGGCACTCGCAAGCTGTCGTTTCTCAAGAATCTGACAGTGGTCGAAGTGGTGCAGTCGCTGCCCGATCACCCCAGCGCCAACCACGCCCTGGCCGCGGCCGGTATCACCGAGCGCGACCGCCCGCTCTACCTGAATGCGCTTGCCGCACTGGCTGCTTCGGGCATGATCGTCCAACCCTCTTGAGTTTGCGCACCCTCGCGAACTCCAGCCCCTTGAGGACTTTGCCATGACTTCAATTCTCGAGCGCCCAGCTGCGCCGCAACAGCCCGTCGGCCGTCTGGTCGATCAATTCGAAAAGGGTCTCGACGCCCCGATCTGCCTGACCTGGGAGTTGACCTACGCCTGCAATCTGTCGTGCGTCCACTGCCTGTCGTCGTCGGGTAAGCGTGATCCCCGTGAACTAGACACCGAACAGTGCAAGGCCATCATCGATGAGCTCCAGCGGATGCAGGTCTTCTACGTCAACATCGGTGGCGGTGAACCGACCGTGCGTCCCGACTTCTGGGAACTGGTCGACTATGCGACCGATCACCAAGTGGGCGTGAAGTTCTCGACCAATGGCCTGAAAATCGACAAGAAGGTCGCCGAGCGCCTCGCGGCGTCGGACTACGTCGATGTGCAGATCTCCCTCGACGGTGCGACCGCTGAGGTCAATGACGCGGTGCGCGGGCCGGGTTCTTACGCCATGGCCATCAAGGCGCTGGAGAACCTGAAGGAGGCCGGTTTCGCCGACGCCAAGATCAGCGTTGTCGTGACCCGTCAGAACGTCACCCAGCTCGACGAGTTCAAGGCACTGGCCGACCACTACGGCGCCACCCTGCGCATCACCCGACTGCGGCCGTCCGGTCGTGGCGCGGATGTGTGGGATGACCTGCACCCGTTGCCCTCACAGCAGCGTGACCTGTACAACTGGCTGGTCGCACACGGCGATGGGGTGCTGACCGGGGATTCGTTCTTCCACCTGTCCGCCTTCGCCGAACCGGGCGCCGGTGCGCTTCCGGGTCTGAATCTCTGCGGCGCGGGCCGCGTGGTCTGCCTCATCGACCCGATCGGCGACGTCTACGCCTGCCCGTTCGCGATCCACGAGAACTTCCTGGCCGGGAACATCTTGTCCGACGGCGGTTTCAAGACCATCTGGCAGGAATCGGATCTGTTTCTCGAGCTGCGTGAACCGCAGAATGCCGGCGCCTGCACCAAGTGCTCGCACTTCGATGCCTGCCGCGGCGGCTGCATGGCTGCCAAGTTCTTCACCGGACTGCCGCTCGCAGGACCCGATCCCGAATGTGTCCAGGGATTCGGTGAATCGCTGCTCGCCGAGGACCGCAGCGTGCCCTCTGCCAACAAGGACCACTCCCGTGGCGTACCGCTGACCTTGATGACGCGGCCGCCCTCGCGGGACTGCGACGAAAACCCCCTTGCCGGCTTCACGCCGGAACTGACCCCCTCCAAGTAATGAAGAACCCCGGCAGAGTTGCCGGGTGAGCAAAGGATTATCGCGATGGCGAACCCCTGGTTCGAGACTGTTCTAGAAGCGCAGCGGCGGGCGAAGAAGCGCCTGCCCAAGTCGGTGTACTCCTCGTTGGTCGCAGGCAGTGAGAAAGGCGTCACGCTCAGCGACAACGTCGAGGCATTCTCCGAACTGGGGTTCGCCCCGCATGTGGTCGGCGCACAAGCAGACCGCGAGTTGTCGACAACGGTGATGGGTCAAGAGATCTCGTTGCCCGTGATGATCTCGCCGACGGGCGTTCAGGCCGTGGACAAAGACGGCGAGGTCGCGGTCGCCCGCGCCGCAGCCGCCCGCGGCACCGCGATGGGTCTGTCGAGCTTCGCCAGCAAGCCCATCGAGGAGGTCACCGCCGTCAACGACAAGATCTTCTTCCAGGCCTACTGGCTCAATTCCCGCGAGGACATCCTCAAGCGCGCTGAGCGGGCCCGCGAAGCGGGAGCCAAAGGTCTGATCGTCACCACCGACTGGTCGTTCTCGATGGGTCGCGACTGGGGCAGCCCCGAGATCCCCGAAAAAGTGGATTTCAAAGCACTTCTGAAGCTGGCTCCAGAACTCGCAGCTCGGCCGCGGTACGCCTGGGACTGGTTCAACAAGGGCAATTTCACCATCCCCGATCTGACCGCTCCCAACGTCGTCGACAAGGGCCAGACCGGCCCGACGTTCTTCGGTGCCTACGGACAGTGGATGCAGACCGCACCGCCGTCCTGGGAAGACCTGGCCTGGCTGCGCGAGCAGTGGGGTGGTCCGTTCATGGTCAAGGGCATCACCCGCCTCGACGACGCCAAACGCGCCGTCGACATCGGCGCCAGCGCCATCTCGGTGTCGAACCACGGTGGCAACAACCTCGACGGAACCCCCGCCACCATCCGCATGCTCGGGCCCATCGCCGACGCGGTCGGCAAGGACATCGAGGTGCTGCTGGACGGCGGCATCCGCCGCGGTAGCGATGTCGTCAAGGCTCTCGCGCTCGGTGCCGACGCCGTCATGATCGGCCGCGCCTACCTCTGGGGCCTCGGTGCCAATGGGCAGGCCGGCGTCGAGAACGTCCTCGACATCCTGCGCGGCGGCATCGACTCGGCACTGATCGGCTTGGGACGCAAGAGCGTTCACGAACTCACGCGTGATGACATCATCATCCCCGAGGGCTTCGAGAAGCGGTTCGGCGAGACCACCGCATAGACCTGACCCACACAACCACCCGTTTCGGTCACACCCACTGGTCTCCGGCCCTTGGGTGTGACCGGAACGGGTGGTTTTGTGTCGGGTGAAAGAGTGGCCGGACGGCACTAGAACACGTTACAGTTCTGCTATGGGAGATTTCGACGGCAAGGTCGTCTACATCACGGGTATCGCCCGCGGGCAGGGTCGCAGTCACGCGATCAAGTTCGCCGAAGAGGGTGCCTCGGTCATCGGTCTCGATGTCTGCCGAGAGGTCACGGCGATCGGATATCCGGCTGCGACACCCGAGGACCTCGAAGAGACGGTTCGCCTGGTGAAGGAAGCCGGCGGCAACATCCTTGCCATCGCGGCCGATACCCGCGACCTTGCCGCGCAGCAGCAACTGGTCGCCGACGGGGTCGCGCAGTTCGGTCGCCTCGACTACGTGATCGCGAACGCCGGCGTGCTCACCTGGGGTGCGGTCCACGAGCTGACCGAGAGCCAATTCATGGATGTCATCGACGTGAACGTCAACGGCACCTGGAAGACCCTCAAGGCCACGATCCCGGCGATGATCGACGCGGACAACGGAGGGTCGATCGTGATCATCTCCTCGGTGGCGGGTATCAAATCGATGCCCATGCAGGCCGCGTACTCCGCGTCCAAACATGCACTGGTCGGTTTGTCGCACACCACGGCAAAAGAACTGGGTAAGCATCGCATTCGGGTCAACACCGTTCACCCGTACGGCGTCGACACCCCGATGTGCATCGAGGACACCGATGCATTCGCGGTCTTCGAGATGCCCGAATATCAGCCGCACTTCCTGCCGATCCTGCCCGGGATGGCCAAGTCCTCAGACATCAGTGACGCCGTGATGTACCTGTGTTCGAAGAAGGCCCGGTTCATCACGGCGTCCTCGATCGAGGTCGACATGGGTGCGACCAAAATCTAGACCGCACACAGAAGCACACGTTCAAGGCACAAGCACGCGTTCAAACGCGTGCTTGTGACTCGAACGTGTGCTTCTGTGAGATCAGTCGAGCCAGAGGGTGGCGGGATCCGTCGCCTTGCGGGCAGGTGCTGCCGGGACAGCAGGTACAGAGCGCGAAAAGCGCGGTGCCACAGCGGGTTGCGTCACACCGTCGACCTCGATCAGGGTTTGCCGCGCGGACAGATGCTTGTTCTGGGTGGCCTCATCCCAATCCAGCACCGGCGACGCGCAGGCGTCGGTGCCGTCGAAGATCGCGGCCCACTCATCACGCGTCTTGGACTTGAAGACCTCGGCGAACCGCACCTTCATCGCCGGCCACTGCGGCATGTCGAGCTGGTGTGGCAGCGTCTCGTCGTCCGTCAGGCCCATCCCGTCGAGGAGCAGGGCGTAGAACTGGGGCTCGATGGCGCCCACGGCGAAGTATTTGCCGTCAGCGGTCTCGTAGACCTCGTAGAACGGTGCGCCGGTGTCGAGGAGGTTGGCGCCTCGTTTGTCGCCCCAGAAGCCGGTTCCGCGCCACGCCCACATCATCTGGCCGAGGACCGAGACCCCGTCAACCATTGCAGCGTCGACGGTTTGGCCCTTGCCCGACTTCTCCCGCTCGAGGAGCGCTGCCAGGATTCCCTGGACCAGGAACATCGATCCGCCACCGAAGTCGCCGAACAGGTTCAGCGGGGGCGTCGGACGCTCCTCTGCGCGCCCCACCGCGTGCAGCAGACCCGTCAGCGAGATGTAGTTGATGTCGTGGCCGGCGACCTGAGAGAGCGGACCATCCTGCCCCCACCCCGTCATCCGGCCGTACACGATGCGCGGGTTGACCGCGGCCACGTCCTCCGGACCGAACCCGAGGCGTTCGGTGACACCGGGACGGAAACCCTCGATGACGACGTCGGCCTTGGCGATCAGATTCATGATCGCCTCCTTGTCGACCGGGTCCTTGAGGTTCGCCTCCACGATCGTGCGGTTACGCAGCAGCTGGTCGGCCACCTGCCCGTCCTGCGGAAGCTTGCCGGGGCGCTCGATGCGCACCACCTCTGCCCCCAGATCGCCCAGCATCATCGCCGCATGCGGTCCCGGCCCGATCCCTGCGAACTCGATTACCCTTGTCCCGCTCAGCGGTCCGCTCTTTGCCATGTCCTCGCCCCTCATCGTCGAGTGGTTCACCACCTGCGCTGCACAACGCGCATGATGATTCCAATCCAGTACAGTCAAAGCCCCAGTAAACCAGGTACCGAGCGATTGCTCGGGTCGAGCTCCGCTTCGCTTCGTCTCGGGGATCGGGTCTTGTACCCACTCCGTGAAGGCGAACCCCTTCAGACAGCGACGCAGACGGTCTAGCATTGTCCGAATGACATCGTCTGGCGGACTCGGTCTCGAGAGCTGGACCGAATTGGACGGACGCCTCGCAACCGTGATGGTTCCACTGGGTTCCATCGAGCAACACGGCCCCCATCTGCCCCTCGACACCGACGTCCGAATCGCGACGGCCGTGTCCGAGGCCGTTGTCGGAACCGGACCTGCCCCGCAGCGCGGGGGCCCGGAACTGCTCGTGGCGCCTGCGCTGAACTACGGCGCGGCAGGCGAGCACGAGGGGTTTCCCGGCACCATCTCGATCGGTCGGGACGTGTTGCTGTCGGTGTTGGTGGAGTACGGTCGCAGTGCGTGCCGCTGGGCCGAGCGCGTGGTGTTCGTGAACGGACACGGTGGCAACGGGTCGGTGTTGGCGACCGCAGTGAAGCAGCTGCGTTACGAAGGCCGCGACGTCGCCTGGTTCGGGTGTGGTGCGCCAGGCGGAGATGCGCACGCGGGTTTCACCGAAACATCCCTGCTACTTCACCTTTCGCCTGAGGTGGTGCGGCAGGAAGCGATGGTACGTGGCAACGTGGCGCCGGTGTCGGAACTGATGACAGCGATGCGCGCAGGGGGTGTGGCAGCAGTGAGCGACAACGGGGTGCTCGGCGATCCGACGCAGGCGTCGGCCGCCGACGGGAGGCGAATGTTGAACGAGATGGTCGCGCGGTTGTCCGAGGCTCTCGAACGCTGGCAACCCGATGCGATGGGAATGTTGCGGTGATCTCTGATCAGGACATCCGCAGCGACTCCGCTGCTGCCGAACAGGCGGTGGCTGTCGATCCCGGGACCGCACTACCCCCGACGGGCTTCCAGGTCCAGATCGATCCGCATTGCACCGTCTCCGACGACCGACGTCATATCGTTGGCGGCTCACCACTAAGACTGCTGAACCTCTCTGAGGTGGCCGGTGGACTGCTGGACGCCGACGGCAGGCTGATGGTGCACAACCGTCTCACCTCCCAGCTCGCCCGCAAGTTGCTCGACGCCGGCGTCGGACACCCCAGGCCAATGTTCGGACCGTCTGAAACCGACATCACCGTCGTTGTGCCCGTGCGGGACAACCAATCCGGGATCGACCGGCTACTCCCGCAGCTGACCGCACACCGCGTCGTCATCGTCGATGACGGCTCCGCAGTGCCGATCCTGGCCCCCGGGGCAACGGTGTTGCGAACGGAGCGCAGCGAGGGTCCTGCTGCCGCCCGGAACCGCGGTGCGGCGCTGGCGGACACCGAACTGCTGGCATTCCTCGACTCCGACGTCGTTCCGGAGCACGACTGGTTGACCAAGCTGGTGGGGCACTTCTCCGACCCCAAGGTGGCACTTGTCGCGCCGCGCATCGTGGCCCTCGAGCCCGGTGGCGGTGCCACGTCGCGGTACGAGGCGTTGTGTTCCTCGCTCGACATGGGTCGCCGGGAAGGCCCCATCGCCCCGCGCTCACGCATCCCATACGTTCCCAGCGCCGCAATGGTGATGCGCCGCAGCTGTTTCGAGGGATTCGACGAGACGATGGAAGTGGCCGAGGACGTCGACCTGTGTTGGCGGCTGCACGAGAGCGGTTGGTCGCTGCGGTACGACCCGATCGCGACCGTCGCCCACGATCATCGCAGCCGGCTCTCGAAGAGTCTCGACCGCAAGCGGTACTACGGCACGGGCGCCGCATTGCTGTCCGGCCGCCATCCAGGCCTCGGGGCGCCGCTTGCCCTGACCGTGCCGATGGCAGCGGCGATGGCCGCTCTCGTGACCGGGACCGCATGGGGAGTGCTGGCGGCGCTCGTGGTCTTCGGGGTGATCGGTGGGCGACTCCACAAACGTGTGTCGACCATGCCGGATGCGGCGCGCATGGCCGCGAAGCTGACGGCCCAATCCGTCGGCTTCGGACTACTGCAGTCGGCCTCCGCGCTGTGCCGACACTATTGGCCGCTGTCGTTCTTGCTCGCCCTGGTGTCCAAGCGTTTTCGAACTCTGCTGCTGGCAGTGGCCGTCGGTGAAGCGGCGTACGAGTGGGTGCGCCTGGAACTGCTGAATCCCGAACCGGGTGCACGGGTCGGGTGGTGGCGCTTCATCGCGCTCAAGCGACTCGATGATCTCGCCTACGGCGCGGGGCTGTGGCAGGGCGCCCTCGCCGGTCGCAGTGCCGATGCTCTCTATCCCCGCATCAGCAATTCGGTGACCACCGAATCGCGTCCGTCGGCCACCCGCAGCGGAGTCGGGTGACCGCTGCAGCAGACGCCGGTGCAGACGTGATCGTGGTCGGTGCCGGAAGCAGTGGATGTGTTGTCGCCGAGCGTCTGTCGCGTGACCCGACACGCACGGTGATCGTGCTCGAGGCCGGCGGCGGTGCCCCCTCGGCTTCGGCACTTCGACTTGATCGACTGCCCATAGGGGTGGGTTCGGACCGGGTCGTGCATTACCCGAGCAGGCAGGGGTTCGATCTGCCCCGGGGGCGGGGGCTCGGCGGATCCTCAGCCGTGAATGGCGGATACTTCCTTCGCTGGCATCGGGGCGATTTCGACCGCTGGTCGCCGCAGGTATGGCCGATGGGTTCCATCGAAGCGGCCTTCGACCACCTCGACGGCGGCAGCGCGGGCGGTGGGGTCATGAATGTGTCGTCGTTCGCGGACGACGAACTGCATCCGTATGCTCAGGCTTTCGAAAAGCACTGGAGGAGAGCAGGTTTCGACCCGATGACGTCGGCGTGGCCCGGTGTGGGGATCGTGCGGGTCCGCTCCAACCGGGACGGGTGGTCGCGTCATTCCGCCGCGGGTTTGTTGGAGGCGGCGCTCGCCCGGCCCAACGTTCGAATGCTGACCCATTCCCAGGCTGTGCAGCTCCGGAGATCAGGTGGTCGCGTCAGCGGTGTCGTGGTGGGGGAGCAGGTGCTCTCGGCCGACGAGGTGATCCTGTGCGCCGGGACGCTCGGGACCGCAGAACTGCTGGCGCGATCCGGCGTGGCGGAGATCGAGGATGCCGCGTTGTGGGAGCACCGCGAGCAACTGGTGAGGTTCACCCCGAGAGGCCACCTCGACCGGGCCGGGGCACTGCTCCAAACGGTGCTGCACACCCGTGACGGTCTCGAAGTGCGCTGCTACAACGATGATTTCGCACAGTTCATCGATGGCCTGCCACCATCGACGCCGGCTTTCGGGGTCGCGCTCATGAAGCCGGAGTATGCGGGGTCGGTGTCCTGGGATCCCGTGGCGAGATTGCGTGTCGATCTCGGCGAGGTGTCAGCGGGTGATTCCGAGAAGATCCGGCAGTGCGCCGAACGGGTCGTCTCCATGCTCGACGGAAGCGACTTCGAGGAACTGGTCCAGCCGGGGTCGCCGTGGATCGAACCGGTGGTCCGGACCTCTCAACATGCCTGGGGAACGATGCCCATGGGGGTACGCACCAATTGGCTCGGCGGAGTCGACGAGATGCCGGGGTTGCGCATCGTGGATGCGTCCATCCTGCCCACCGCCGGATCGAGCGGTCCACATGCGACGGTGATGATGGTCGCCTGGCACATCGCGGACACGCTTGCGAACGGTAAATTGACCGTATGACATCTCTCGCTGATCCTTCGGTCCGCAAGTTTCTCGAAGAGGGGACCCGAACCGGTCATCTTGGCTACACGGCATCCGACGGACGACCGCTGGTCGCTCCGGTGTGGTTCGTCGTCGACGGTGACCGCATCGCCTTCAACACCGGCGCCGACACCGCGAAGGGCAAAGCGATCCTGCGGGACGGCCGCATCGTGCTGTGCGTCGACCTGCAAGAGCCGCCTTATGCCTTCGTTCAGGTTCAGGGCATCGCTGAGGTCAGTGAAGATCCAGCTGAGGTCCACCGAATCGCGACCGCGTGCGGCGGCAGGTACATGGGTGCCGATCGCGCCAGAGAATTCGGCGACCGCAACGGGGTGCCGGGGGAACTAGTCATTTGGATCAACCCGACCAAAGTCATTGCATCGCTGGATGCGACGGCGTGACTGGTCTCGACTAAGTCCGGGACGCGGCTGCTTTTCGGTAGCCACGCGCTGCCGGGTAAGCGAAGACTGCGATGACGGATATCGCCCAGATGACCGTGAGGGTGAAGCTTTCGGCGACTGGACCACCCGTCGCCAAGGCGCGCATCGTATCGATCGCGCATGTCATCGGTTGATACTCGACCAGCGGCTGGATCAGTTCTGGATAAGCGTCGACGGGCGAGAACCCCGAGTTGAAGAACATCATCAAGCTGGTGAAGAGCGACATGATCGGGACGAGAGGGATGTTCGACGCCGAGACCGCAACGGTCATGACCAGTGTCGAGTAAGCCGCGCCGTACAAAAGCGCGACGGCGAATATACCGAGCGCCGGCAGAAGTCCCTCGTTGAAACGCCAGCCGATAAGCATCCCTGCTGTGGTCAGGACCAAAGTGCTGGCGATAATTCGCATCATTTCGACGCCAATCCGAGAACTGAGATCAGCGCCCCGGTGGACGGGCATGACGTACAGCCGCGTGAGCAAGCCGGTTCTTCGTTCACCTATCAATCGTGTTCCGACAGCAAGGGAACCGAACATCGCGCCGACCAGGATGACCAGCGGAACGGTGCCGAAGGCACTGTTCATGCCTGTCGCCTGCCCGACCGCGTCGCCGAGCACAACCTTGAACATGATCATGCTGAGCAGGGGGTTGATGAAGCTCTGGATCAGGGTGAGGCGATCGCGTGTCACCACACGCAACTGCCTGCCGGTAAGCGCAAGAGTGTGACTGAGGTAGGCGTGCAAACCACGTTCTTCCGCGGGTGCGTGAGCGGGGAAGGTGGTTGCGAAGGAACGTGCGTCACGAACCTTGTCCTGGGCTTGTGGTTTGGGGTCTCTTGGCACGGCCGACTTCGACCGGGCTGCAATCTCTCGTATGTCGATGCGCTCTGTCGGCGCTATTTGCAGCTCTTCGGATACATGACTGAAATCGAGTGACGCCGGATCGGTGAGCTGGGTCAATCCGACTGTGTGGCTGTCGTCGCCACGAAACTGTGTGTGACGATCGCGGATTTGTTCAGACGTCCATTCAGCGGACGCGGCACCAGGCGAGAGCATCGTCCACGGCCCGACGACCGACCGGGCGGGGCCGGTGTCCGGTGCGTTCGACGCCCGGGCGGAGGACGGAATACGAACTGTCGGTTCGTTGTCTGCGCGGGCTCGTCGGCGCTTGGGCGGCGAATGCTCGTTGCGCCACCATTGATCGTCCCTTGCAGTGTCGTCGCCGCGGTGTCTTGGGCGGTTCGCGATAGTCGGGGCGCCGTTTTCCTCGGGCCTTTCCTTTGTGCTCACCGCCGGCTGCTCCGCATCATCACCCACGTACCGCCGGCGAGTGCCGCAAGCACGATTCCGATCGCCCAACAAATCGAAGGAAACGCCACCTGGAGAGTCGCGTTGCCGTTGTCGAATCCTCGCATTAAATCGGTGAATTGTGAGATTGGCTGGTTACGGGCGAACGGCCGGATCCACTCTGGGAACCGCTCCTCCGGTACGAAACCGGTGGACAGCATGCCCAGGATCAGCTGCGGAAGTGCAAGCGCCTGGCTCGTCGCCTGCGGGTTGTGGGAGAGCGCACCGATGATATCGGCACCGAACGCCAGGATCACACCGATCAGCAGCGCGACTGCGATGAAACCGGCGAAGTTCAGCGGGCCTGAGTCAGGCCGCCATCCGATGACCAACCCGGAAATAAGTGCCCACGTCAGCGATATGACCAGGAGGACCATGTTGGCCCCCAGCCGGGCGAGGGGTGGCACCAGCGGATTGACGGGCATGCTGCGCAATCGGTTGGTCAACCCAAGGCTTCCGTCGGTCGCGGCGCGCATAGCCGCAGACGTGGCGACGAAGCCGACCGACTGAAGACAGATCACAGGCATGAGGAACTGCGCGTAGTTCATACCCGGGTAGTTGTTCATGATTGTTCGCAGCGGGATGTAGAAACAGACCGTCAGCAGAACAGGC
The DNA here is from genome assembly GCF_002095435.2 of Williamsia sp. 1138. Classification (GTDB taxonomy): domain Bacteria; phylum Actinomycetota; class Actinomycetes; order Mycobacteriales; family Mycobacteriaceae; genus Williamsia. The sequence continues at coordinate 44,498 of NZ_MJEJ02000046.1, read as the reverse complement.
GACACGATGCACAGGAAGAACTGGCCCTCCCGCGCCATCCCCCGCAGCGACCGGTTGGTCAGGGCAAGCCACTGACGGGTCGGTGCGACTATGGCCTCGGTGGCACCCGAGGAGACGACCAAAGCCGGCGTCATGGTCGTCACGTGCGTGCCTCAGGTACTTCGGTGCTCTCGGTCAACTTGAGGAAGACGTCGTCGAGCGAGGGACGTCGCAGGCCGACATCGGTGAGCTTGATGCCTGCGGCGTCGATCCTTCGAACGATCTCGACCAGAGTCTGCGTCGAGTTCACTGCAGGCAATGTCAGCGAGGTTCGCGACACATCGATACGGATTCGATCAGCCGGCACCATGTCCGCGAGCAGCTTCTCGATGCGGTGCAGATCGTCCGGGTAGCTGGGCACCACTTCGCAGAAGGTTCCGCTGACCTGTTCTTTGAGCTGGTCGGCAGTTCCCTCGGCAATGACCTTGCCCTTGTCGATCACCACGATACGGTCGCTGAGAAGGTCGGCTTCCTCCAGGTACTGGGTCGTCAGCAGGGTTGTGATGCCGAGATCGCGCAGAGAGGAGATGATGTTCCAGACATCCTGCCTGCTTCGTGGGTCGAGTCCGGTGGTCGGTTCATCAAGGAAGACCACCTCGGGTCGCACCACGAGCCCGCACGCGATGTCGATTCGTCGGCGCATTCCGCCGGAGAACTTTCCGACGCGGCGCGATGCCGCCTCGACCAGGTCGAAGGCCTCGAGCAATTCGTCCGCTCGATGTGCGGCAGGAACCTTCCGCAGTCCCATAAGCCGGCCGAACAGGATCAGGTTCTCTCTACCGGTGAGAGATTCGTCCAACGCGGCGAACTGACCAGTGAGCATGATCGACTTCCGTACCGCAGCGCGATCCTTGATCACGTCGAAGCCCGCGATGCTCGCTGTGCCGCCGTCTGGGGTGAGGAGCGTCGCGAGCATGTTGACCGTGGTGGTCTTGCCGGCGCCGTTCGGCCCCAACAGGCCGAGGACAGTCCCAGTAGGCACGCTGAAGCTGATGTTGTCGACCGCAGTGAAGTCCCCGAACTTCTTGACCAAGTTCTCGGCTATCACGCTGTGCGAGCCGGTGGTAGCGGCAGGCGCTGTCATCGGGCGGCGTGAATTGTCGTCGGCATGATGGGTGATGGTCGGCCCAGTACTGTCTGCGCCCTGCTGGTTACTGTCTGTTCCCTGCTGGTTCCCGTAACTCGGCCCCGCCTCGCTTGCATGTCCGTCCCGTCATCGTCATGGTCGCATGGCGATGCGATCGCCCTTGCCGATTGATAGCGAATCTAGCGCAGAAATCCCGGAGTAACACTACGCGGCGACACGGCGATATCGTCTCTGTGAATGTAATGTCGGCCAATTGGTATTCAAAGGTCGAGCAATAGCTATAGTTTGGTGACCTGGGTTGGGGCAAATGCAGGTCACCAGCGACGAGAACGTGTTTCGTAGGTCGCATTCGACGCACGAGGCGAGATGGGAGGGCGTTGTGGTACTGCAGCTCCGCCATATTGGCAAGGGGCCGTCGGCCCGACCCGACGAACGTGGATTTCGCGACCGGGGCAATCGCACCCTCACGCAGCTCGTGATCGCGGCGGCTGACGCTGCCCGGGACAAGCCCGCAGTGATCAGCCGCGACAACGACTACGCCGTGAGCTTCGGCGAATTGAAAGCGCGCGCGCAGAGCGCCGCGATCGCGATGGCCAGTGAGTCCGGGATCGATGATTCCGCGCTGACCGTCGCGCTGATGACAGCGGTGCCGGGACTGGCGGTTGCGGGCCCGAAGGGGCTCGCGGATACGCTTACGGCGATACGCATTCAAGCAATGATGGTTCTCGCAGAACCACAACAGGTCTGACCTGCGGTTGTCTGGGCTCAGTGCGCTGAGCATCAGCAATATCGCCACAGGCCCGTCGTGGCTGCGCGAAGCGAGACACGACAGGAGGGTCCGCCATGAGCAACCCATTCGATGACGAAGACGGCCGTTTCTTTGTGCTGGTCAACGACGAGAACCAGCACTCGCTGTGGCCGACGTTCGCCGACATTCCCGCCGGCTGGAACAAGGTCTTCGGCGAAGCGTCTCGCTCGGAGTGCCTCGACTACGTGAATGAGCACTGGACCGACCTGCGGCCGCAGAGCCTCATCGACGCGATGGAAGCCGATTCGGCGAAGTAAGTTACAGTTGATCGTCAAGATCATTACTGTTTGACGCCGGCGCGCCACCTGACGCGTTGCAGTCGGTTGTGAGTCTTCCCTGTTCTCGCAGGTCAGAGCGTTGCAATCGTAAAGTGTGGTATGGATCACACTTCGATCATGTAACGGCTTGGCCGTTCTCTCTTCCCTTCTCGTTCGGGTACTGTGAATATAGCTACGCTGGCTCAATTGGAGTCGGGGTACACGCACAGGTTGGTGAGCAGATGGCTATTTCCACAGTCCGGAACGACGAGGTCGCCGCGGAGTTCGCCGTGCCCCTGGCTCAGCTGCCGGAAGCAGTGTCACGACTCACCCGTGTGACCCCGGATCGAGTCGTGGTCCGGTACCGCGCCCGAGGGCTCAACTATCGCGATCTGCTGGCCGCCATCAACCTCATGATGCCTGTCACGCGGAGTCAGAACATGGATGACCGCTCTGCCGTGGTCGCTGCGATCTTCGCCGGCATACCCAACCTCGGCTCGGAACCCGATTCGGCGATTGTCGCCTCGGTCGTCGATGCCGCCCTTGCCCGGATCGGCGCCGACCTGAATGCGCTGGACATGGCCACTGAGCCCCCGCGTCAGCCCGTGCGTGCGAATCGGACGAGTGAGATGGACCTCCGCGTCATCGCGAGCAGGTTGTCGAGCGCTTAAGTCCTCGTCGAGCAGTCTTGCAGGCCGCGCAGTCCGCGCAGTCCGCAGGTTGAGCAGTCTCGTAAGTCGAGAAGTCTCGGTGCGAACGCGGCCTGCCTGTGTGTTCTATCTGTCTGTATTGAACCCAGTGTGAGATTCATTCAAATGCACGACAGGTGTTTTTGGTAACTTTGTCGCTCGGCATTGGCTCTTGTGATGTGTATTTAGCATAGGAAACTTAAACTTAGTGCAGCTTGCAGCAGTGCTGTCGGAATCGGTCCGGGGCCGCTTTGAACTCCTGTAACACGTGTGACAGCCTGGTCGATAGGTCACAGATAGACACGCCATATCGCGTGTCTGTTAACCGCGACCCGCTTGCGTGGTTACTGTTGGACTGACCCGTTGCTCGGCAGAATGTAATCGATGAAGACTTTGGGCGATACATTTGCTGGAGCACGCAAACGTCGTGATTTGAGGCCGAGCCGAGCAGTCGTTCGAGATTGGAGCGCGAGATTTTGAGTGCTGGCCGCTTCGACGAACCAGCAGACGTGCCCCGCGACGCTTTCGAGTTGTCGGCAGCGCAGCGTGGGATCTGGTTCGCCCAGCAAGGCCTGGGGCAAGTTGCGATCAACATCGCTCAGTACGTCGAGTTGGTCGGCAGCGTCGACCTCGACACGCTTATCCGCGCCTCACGGTTGGTCGGTCGCGAGATGGGCTCGGGTTACCTGAGCCTCGTCGAGACCGACGGCTTACCTCTCCAATACGTCGACCGCACCATCGAAGACAGCATGGAGCTCATCGACGTCTCGGCGGATGACGATCCCGAGCAGGCCGCTGTTGCCTGGATGCGCGACGAGTACCGGTCGCCCGTCGACCTCTTGGCGGATCGCCTGACGACCAGCAGTCTGATCAAGCTCGGCGACGAGCACTACTACTGGTACATCCGCACCCACCACATCGCCCTGGATGGATTCGGCGCAATGGCCACCGTCACTCGCGTCGCCGAGGTCTACACGGCCATGGTGGCCGGCGTCGAGATCCCCCCGGGTAGAGGTGCGGAGCTCTCTGAGGTTGTTGCCGAAGAGCGTCGCTATCGGGACTCCGACCGGTTCGCCAAGGACCGTGACTACTGGGCGCAGCGGACCGTCGACCTGCCTGCCCCGCTCTCACTCGCGCAGCACCGCGCCGCGCCTGGTGATTACTCCCGGGTGGCGTCGGTGACCCTGCCCGACGACACCGCGAAACTGCTCGATGAGGCGGCCCGTGAGGCTGCCGGGAGCACGGCGCCCGCGGTCATCGCCGCATTTGCGGCGTATCTGGCGCGGATGACCGACAGCGAAGACATCGTGCTGAGTCTGCCGGTGTCGGCGCGCAATACGGCCAAACTGCGGCGTGCAGGCGGAATGGTCTCGAACATCGTTCCGTTGCGACTGACGGTCAGCCCCGAGACGACCATCGAAGAACTCACCCGCACCGTGCAGACGGAGCTCACCGGCGCTTTGCGACGTCAGCTGTACCGGCACGAGGACATGCGGCGCGACATCGGTCAGGGCACGGGTCAGAGGGGGCTGTTCGGCCCGTCGGTGAACCTGATGATGTTCAAGCCGGTGATCGATCTCGGCGACGTCGTCGGCCATACGCACGTCCTGACCACCGGACCCGTAGAAGACCTGTCGATGAACATCTACCCGGGTGTGCACGGGAGCAACTTGCGGGTCGATTTCGAGGCGAATCCGCAGTCGTACTCGGATGATGAACTGCGCAGGCATCACGACCGGTTCATCGACTTCCTCGGCCAGGTGCTCCGGGTCGGACCCGACACCACTGTCGGTGCCCTGAATCTCGGCTCTCCCGCGGAGATCGCAGCCACGATGGAGCAATGGAACTCCACCGAGCATCCTGTCGAGGTCCGTGACCTCACCCAGATGTGGGCTCGCCAGGTGGCGCTGACCCCCGAGGCGATCGCCATCGTCGACGCCGGGCGGCGGATGTCGTTCGCCGAGTTCGACGCATGGACAAACCGTCTGGCCCGCCGTCTGATCGCCGTCGGTGTCGGGCCCGACGTGCGGGTCGGGGTGGCGCTGCGTCGCTCACTCGACATGATGGCCGCGTTGTATGCCGTGTTGAAGGCCGGCGGCGCCTACGTGCCGATCGATCCAGACCATCCCAGCGCCCGGATCGCGGACGTCCTGGCCACAGCCGAACCGGCGTGTGTGCTGGCAGCGGCCGGAGATCACGAGAAGTTCGTGGACCCGGCTGTCTCCGTCATCGATCCGCAGTCCCTCGATCTCACCGGGCTGTCCGATGGCGAGATCACGAACGCAGAACGTTCCGGCCCGTTGACACCGAACACCCTCGCGTATGTCCTCTTCACGTCCGGTTCGACCGGAAAGCCGAAGGGCGTGGCCGTGCCTCATGGTGCGGTGGTCAACCAACTCGAATGGATCGCAGGACATTACGGCGTCGGACCGACCGATGTCGTGCTGCAGAAGACTCCGACGACGTTCGACGTGTCGGTCTGGGAACTGTTCTCCCCGGCCGTAGGTTCCAGGATGGTCGTCGCGAAACCCGATGGCCATCTCGACCCCGAGTACCTGGCCCAGGTCATGGTCGACGAGGGTGTCACCGCGACGTCGTTCGTACCGGCGATGCTTCAGCTCTTCCTCGGATCGGGAGGCCTGGGCGACGCCGCCGCGCTGCGTTTGCTGCTCGTGGCCGGTGAGGCGTTCCCGGCGAAACTGGCAGCGCAAGCCCGCCTGGCGCTACCCGCTGTCAGGATCGAGAACCTGTACGGGCCCACCGAGTTCACGGTGCACGCCACCTATGCGCCGGTCGATTCGACGGTCGTGCAGGGCGTTCCGATCGGCCGCCCGGTATGGAACTGTCGCGCTTGGGTTCTCGACCGCCAGTTGCGCCCCTGCGTCGTCGGCGCGGTGGGCGAGTTGTACCTCTCGGGTGCGCAGTTGGCTCGAGGTTACTTCGGCAGGCCGGACCTGACTGCGGAGCGTTTCGTGCCCTGTGTGTTCGGTCCGCCCGGAACCAGGATGTACCGGACCGGCGACCTGGTCCGCTGGAACGCAGCGGGATCCCTCGAGTACGTGGGGCGCAGCGACTTCCAGGTGAAGGTGCGAGGCCTACGGATCGAACTCGGGGAGATCGAGTCGGCTGTCCTGGCCGACGAGGCTGTGCGAGAGACCGTGGTGGTCGTTCACCAGAGCACCCACGGGCAGCGCCTCGTCGCGTATGTCGTGGGAGGCGGCGCTGCGCTGGACACCGCCCGGTTGATGAACATCGTGCGGGCCCGCGTGCCGGAGTACATGGTTCCCGATGCCGTTGTCGAGTTGCCACAGATGCCGCTGGGACCCAGCGGAAAGGTCGATCGCAAGGCTCTGCCCGAACCTGACTTCTCTGCTCACGCAGTGGCTTTCCGGGCGCCGATCACCGACGCGGAACGGGCGATCGCGGCCATCGTCGGCGATCTGCTGGGACACCCCGAGGTCGGCCTGGACGATTCCTTCTTCGGCCTCGGTGGCGACAGCATCATGTCGATCCAGCTCGTCTCGCGTGCGCGTGCCGTGGGTTTCCACTTCTCATCACGAGATGTGTTCGAGTGCAAGACGATCGGCGAGCTTGCGGCCGCGGCCAGCGATGAGAGTTCGGCGATGGTGGTCGACGAGCTCCCCGGTGGTGGTACGGGTTCGGTCGACCTCACACCGATCGTGGCCTGGGTGTCGGAGGTACCGGAGTCGGTCGGCCCCTACTCGCAGTCGGTGGTTGTTCCTGCGCCCGCCCCCTTCGACATGGACCTGTTGCGTCGGACGGTGGCTGCGGTCGTCGCGCACCACGACGTGCTGCGTTCGCGCCTGTACATCGGCGACGACGGTCGCCCCGAGCACGTTGTCGTCCCGGAGCCCGAGGCCCCGACGGTCGAGATCGCCGAACGAAGCGTCGGCGCCGCACCCGGAACCGCCGGATTCGACGAGCAACTGACCGCTCTCGCCGAAAGTGCTACGGAGGCACTGAATCCGGCGGAGGGCCGGATCATGAGCGTGACGGTGGTGGAATCGACCGCCGAGCCCGAGACCTCCCGCCGGCTGCTGATCGTTCTCCACCACCTCGCCGTGGACGGAGTGTCCTGGCGGATCCTGCTGCCCGACCTCGCGACGGCGTGGGCGCAGCTCGCAGCAGGTGAAGCGCTCGCGTTGCCGGCGGTGGGGACTTCGATGCGCCGGTGGGCCCGGGGACTGAACGACCTCGCTACCGATCCACGTGTTCTCGATGAGCTCGATCACTGGCGATCGACCTTGAACGAAGTCGATGACTCCACGCTCACCCTCGACCGTGGCCGCGATGTGGTGTCGACGCTGCGGCATCGTGAACTCACCCTCTCCACGAGCCTGACAGACACGCTCCTCACCCGCGTGCCGCAGGCGTTCCACGGGGGCGTCAACGACGGTCTGCTCGCTGCGCTCACGCTCGCGACCACCCACTGGCTGCGGGCCAGGGGCGCTACGGCCGATTCTGTGGTCGTGACCCTCGAGGCACACGGCCGGGAAGAGGACCTGCTGCCGGGTGCCGACCTGTCGCGCACCGTCGGTTGGTTCACCACGATGTACCCGGTTGCTCTGCGCACAGCGGGGATCGACATCGATGATGCGCTCGCCGGCGGTACGGCAGCAGGTGATCTGGTCAAGGCCGTCAAGGAGCAACTGGCCGCGGTTCCGCGGCGAGGCGTTGGCTACGGACTGCTTCGTCATCTCAGTGCCGAAGGCATGGAAGCGCTTTCGTCGTATCCCGAGCCGGTCATCACGTTCAACTATCTCGGACGACTCGCCGGGGGCGGTTTGTCGGGCCCCTGGGTTCCGGACGGGGAAAGTGCCCTGCGGGGAACACGCGGAGCCGACGTTCCCGTACGCACAGCGCTCGACATCAACGCGGTCGTCACCGAATCGGCAGGCGGCCCGCAATTGTCGGCAGAGATCGACTATCCCGCGGGGGTTGTCGACGACGAACAGGTCGACGAACTCATCGAATTGTGGCAACGGGCACTCGAGTCCATCGCGCTGCATGCCGTATCGGCCGGCGCCGGTGGACTGACCCCATCAGATCTCGACCTGGTCGATCTGGGGCAGCCCCAGATCGAGGAACTCGAGGCGCGCTTCGACGACATCGCCGACGTCTGGCCGCTGACCCCGCTGCAGAACGGGTTGCTGTTCCACGCCGAACTCGCTGCCGGTGACGTCGATGTCTATGCAGCGCAGATGATTCTCGATCTGAGTGGGCTCGACCCGGAGCGGATGCGCCGCAGCGCGGAATCGTTGATCGCCAGGCATCCCAACCTGCGCAGCGCCTTCTTCACGGACTCGTCCGGTAGTGCGGTGGCGGTGATCCCGGCGACGGTGCAGACGCCCTGGACCGATCACGATCTGACCGATCTCGAGCCGGGTGCTCAAGAGGTCGCGATCTCCGAACTCACCCAGGACGAACGGCTGCTGCCCTTCGCGATGGACCGTCCACCCCTGATCAGATTCACCATGATCAAACGCGGCGACTCGTCGTACCGGTTTGTGATCACCAACCATCACATCTTGCTCGACGGTTGGTCTTTGCCGATCTTCATGAGCGACCTGCTCGCCCTCTACCGTGCCGGAGGAGACCCGCGCTCCCTGACTGCGCCGAGCCCGTACCGGAATTATCTGACCTGGCTGCATTCGCAGTCCATGCAGCAGTCGCTCGACGCGTGGAGGAGTGCCCTCGACGGGGTCGAAGAACCGACATTGCTCTTCCCCGGTGCAGAGGCTCACGGCAGGGGGCAGGTACCGCGACAGATCGAGGTCGTTGTCGCCGACGATCTGATGTCGGGGATCACCGACTACGTCCGGGAATCGGGCGTCACCCTGAACACCGTCCTGCAGACCGCATGGGCGATCGTGTTGTCTCGGCTCACCGGTAGTGACGATGTGGTATTCGGTACCACCGTGTCCGGTCGTCCACCGCAGGTGACCGGCATCGAGTCGATGCTCGGTCTGTTCATCAACACGCTGCCGGTGCGAGTCGTGCTCGACCCCGGTACTGATCTGGCGGGTCTGGTCTCTGAGATCTCGCGTCGGCAGACCGCACTTCTCGATCATCACTCCGTGGGGTTGGCGGACATCACCGCTTCCACGGACGTCGATTCGCTCTTCGACACGATGTTGGTCTACGAGTCGTACCCGTTGGACCGCAGCGCATTGAGCGCCGCCGCCGACATCGACGGCCTTCGGGTCGATCACGCCGACGTCCTCGACGCCACCCACTATCCGCTCACCCTGATCGCGGTGACCGATCCCGTGCTGCGGTTGTCCGCCAAGTACCTGCCCCGAATCGTCGATCACGAGCGCGCGGAATCTCTTCTGCACATGATGGTTCGAGTGCTCGAGCTCATCTCTTCGGACGCGGCGCTGCGGGTGGGGGACCTGGACGTACTCACCTCGGTCGAACGGGCGGAAGTCCTCGGTCAGGCCGGCAGCGACGACCTCGATTCGGCGACGCTGCCAGAGTTGCTGGCGGCGGCCGTGGACCAGTCGGCGGATCGTGACGCCGCGGTCTCTCCGTCCGGTTCGATCACCTATCGCGAGCTCGACGAACGGTCCAATGCCCTGGCCCGCCTTCTCATCGCGCGCGGCATAGGACCGGAGCAGATCGTCGCCCTCGGCATGGGACGGTCGATCGAGTTCATGATCGGCCTCTGGGCAGTGGCCAAGACCGGTGCGGGCTACCTGCCGGTCGACATGCGTTACCCGGTCGAACGCATCGAACACATGCTGCGGGACTCGGCTGCGGTGTTCGGTCTGTCGACTTCGCAGTGGCGACAGGATCGGCCCCCGCTGATCGAATGGCTCGAACTCGATGCCGCGCAGACCGCTGACGCGGTGGGATCGTATTCCTCGGCTCGTCTCACCGACGACGATCGACGCGCGCCGATCCGGGTGTCCAACACGGCATACATGATCTACACCTCCGGAACCACGGGACTGCCGAAGGGCGTGACCGTGACGCACGGCGGTCTCGCCAATCTCTTGCGCGAGCAGTCCGATCGTTTTGTCCTGAAGCAGGACTCGCGAACTCTGCACTTCGCATCGCCGAGCTTCGACGCGTCCGTCCTCGAGGTGCTGCTGGCTCTGGCCCACGGTTCGACGATGGTCATCGCACCGACCGAGGTCTATGGCGGCGAAGAACTGCACGACTTCCTCGCGGAGTTCCGCGTGACCCACGGGTTCATCACGCCCGCCGCATTGGCATCGGTGGATCCGTCGGGTCTCGACGAGTTCGAGTCGGTGGTCGTCGGCGGTGAGGCGTGCCCGCCTGAACTGGTTGATCGGTGGGCTCCGGGGCGACGGATGTTCAACGGGTATGGGCCCACCGAGACAACGTGTTTCGCCGATATCGCCGGTCCGATGCAGCCCGGCGACGACATCACGATCGGGTCACCGGTTCGAGGACTCAAGTCGCTGGTCCTCGACCATCGACTGCAGCCGGTGCCAGTGGGTGTGACGGGCGAGCTGTACCTCAGCGGCCCGGCCATGGCCCGTGGTTACCATGACCGTCCGGGATTGACCGCTGACCGGTTCATCGCGAACCCACACGGCACCCCCGGCGACCGGATGTATCGAACAGGCGACGTGGTCCGCTGGGAAAGGCGGGACGACCGCCTCGAGGTCAAGTACATCGGCCGCAGCGACTTTCAGGTCAAGGTCCGTGGGTTCCGCATCGAACTCGGGGAGATCGACGCAGCGCTCGCAGCTCATCCGGACATCGAGTTCGCGTCGACATCCGGCGCGACGCTGCCATCGGGTGCCACCGCACTGGTCGCGCATGTACTCGCTTCACGGCCACTCGACGCCAAGGCCGTTCGTGACTTCGTCGGCACCCGTCTGCCGTCCCACATGGTGCCGGGAGCCGTGGTCTTCCTCGACGAGATCCCGTTGACCCGTTCCGGGAAGCTCGATCGATCGGCGCTGCCGGAGGCAGATCTCGAGTCTTTGATCGGTGGTGGGGCAGAGCCGACCACCGAGACCGAACGTGCCTTGGCCGAGATCTTGGCCGAGGTGCTCGGGCTGCCGTCAATCGGTGTCGACGACTCGTTCTTCGATCTTGGCGGGAACTCCCTGGTCGCGACCAAAGCGGTCGCCCGGATCTCGGCACTGGTCGGGCGCCGGATCGCGGTCCGCGAAATCTTCGAGAACCCGACGGTCGAGACATTGGCTGCCCGGCTCGATGGCGATCACGGTGTGACAGACGTGCCGGAATTGGTGGCCGGTGCAGCCGGTGACCGTCCACCGCTGTCGCTTGCTCAACAAGCGATGTGGCTATTGAACAGGCTGGACCCGGCCTCACCGGCGTACAACATCGTGCTCCCGCTGACAATGTCGGGGTCGCTTGATGTCGAAGCATTGCGCGCCGCCGTCGCCGACGTGGTGGCACGGCAGCAGTCGCTGCGAACCGTCTTCCCCGACAGCGCCGACGGTCCCTACCAGCGGGTTCTTCCGGCAACTGATGTCGCAATCGACCTCGACGTGGTCGACCTGGCGGATGCCGAGGACATGCGGGGTGCGGCCGCCCGATTCGCCGGTGAAGGCTTCGATGTCACCGGTGGTCCCCAGGGTGCCCCTTCGCCGCCGGTACGGGGTATCCTGCTGCGGTCGGGAGACGACCATCTCTTGCTCGTCATCGTTCACCACATCGTCGCCGATGGTGCATCCATGGCCCCGCTGGCACGGGATCTGGTGACCGCATATCTCGCCCGAAGCGGCGGCCGGGCACCGCAGTTCAGCGCGTTGCCGGTCCAGTACACCGATTTCGCTCAGTGGCAGCGTCGGGCGCTGGGTTCTCCGGAAGATCCTGATTCGGTCGCCGGTCGTCAGCTCGCTTTCTGGCAGCGCAACCTCGCTGGCGTTCCGGAAGTGCTCGAGTTGCCGCTGGACCGGTCGCGCCCTACCCGTCGCGACATGCAGGGGGACTATGTACCGCTAGAGATCCCTCGGGAGGTGGTCGCCAATCTCGAAGTGCTCGCTCGGCGACACCAGGCTTCCTTGTTCATGGTTGTTCACGCGCTTGTGGCGACTCTCCTGGCAAGGCTCTCGAACTCGAGTGATATTACGGTGGGCACACCGGTAAACGGGCGGGATCACGTCGATCTGGAAGCCCTTGTCGGAATGTTTGTCAACACTGTCGCTCTCCGCGTCGAGGTCGATCCCGCCGAACCGTTCGACGCACTACTCGATCGCATTCGAGCTGGCGACCTCGAAGCCTTCGCGAACGACGATCTGCCGTTCGAAAGCGTTGTAGACGCACTGGTGCCGAAGCGTCGCACTGCTTATTCGCCGCTCTTTCAAGTGATGCTGTCGTTCGAGAACAACGAGACGGCGAAGGTGGACTTGCCGGACCTAATTGTGGGTGTCGCCGATGAGATGGCCGACGGTGCGAAGTTCGACCTCACATTCGCCCTCGCTGAAACAACAGACGCGGCAGGGGCTCTCACTCTCGCCGGTCGCCTCACCTATGCCACGGACGTCTTTGATCGTTCTACCGCTGAGACGATGGTCTTACGGCTCGCCGCGCTCGCCACCGCGGTTGGCACCGACTCGGCTGCAGTTGTGGGCGACATCAACATCCTGACGGACGCAGAGCGGGTCGAGGAGAGCGCTTCTGTCGCGGAGTCGCGCCCTCAAGCAACCGGGACCAAGTACACGGCGAAAGATTTGGCCGCCCTACTCGCGGCCGCCGTTGATCTGGCTCCTGATGCCACGGCCATTGACCATGACGGAACACGAGTCACATACCGTGATTTCAGCGATCGGTTTTCGCAGCTATCCGGGCCGTTGACGGAACGCGGGATGGACGCCGACGCCATCGCCTCGGTCGTGCTCACCGGTTTGGTTCCAACTATCATGCTGGCCCCCGAGGGGTTCGCGACGGCACTGGACAATGTCATCGCCGACGCGGCACGTCTAATCGGCGATCACGATCTAGACGGGTATCGCAGATCAGGTGAAGGCGTGACCGCGGCGGTGGCCGGTGTCGGTTCGAAACCGGCAGAAACCGAGGAGCCCACCCCATTAGCCGAATGGGACCTGCGCGTTCAGGAAGATCCAGATGCTCCGGCGCTACGCGATCCAGGCGTGAGGCTGAGTCGTAGCCAGCTCGACCAGGCCGCGAATCGTCTTGCACGAGAATTGATCTCGTACGCAGTTGGCCCCGACGACGTGGTCGGTTTGCTATTGCCACGGTCGGCGAACTGGGTGATAGGAATGCTCGCCGCGTGGAAGGCAGGCGCGTCGTACTTGCCGCTCGATCCTGCGGCCCCCTCAGACCGCACGATGATTGTCGTCGAAGATTCTCAACCGTCCGTCGTGATCTCGGACCAAGAGACGTCGAATGCAGACCTGCTCTCCCGAATCGAAGCAGCGGGCGCGGTCGTTGTTCGAATCGGGGAAGCCGCAACCGATGAGCGGCTGTCTGCACACGATGTGTCCCCGCTGCCGAATAGGTGGATAGAAGCTGGCGCAGACCTTCGTTTGGCCTATGTGATAACAACATCGGGGTCCACTGGTCGACCTAAGCCGACACTGGTGACTGCCGCTGGCGTTTTTAACGTATGGAACTGGTACCGCAAGGCAATACCGATTGGTCAGGGCGACTCGGTGTTGATAGTGAGCTCCCCTCGTTTCGACCTGACTCAGAAGAACGTATGGACGGCCCTCAGTTCTGGTGCGGTCGTGCGCCTCGTACGGGAGGGGTTCGATCCGGCCGAGGTCCTCGGCGTCATCTCCGATGAGAGCGTCGCGCTCATCAACCTGGCGCCCAGCGCGCTCGAAGTCCTCGTCGAGCTCGACACGACCGGCGCACTTTCCACAGTCGGTGCGATCGTTGCAGGCGGAGAACATCTGCGCGCTGGTGCCTATCGATCGCTGCTCGGCGGCACGACCGCGCTGCTCAACAGCTACGGCCCGACCGAGGCCTCCGACGTCACCGCGGCCAAGTTCGTCGATGTCGGCAGCCACCTGCCCAATGTGGCCGGAGAAACCAGGGATATCGGCCCAATCTCTTTGGGACCGGCGATTGCCGGTGTCGTTCACCGCATTCTTGACCAACGACTGAATCCTGTACCGGTTGGAGTGGTCGGCGAGCTGTATATCGGGGGAATTGCACCAGCGCGCGGGTACGGAAAGATGCCCGCCATGACGGCCGGGCGATTTGTCGCCGACCCGGCTGGGCGGCCTGGGCAGCGCATGTACCGAACCGGTGACCTCGTGCGTCGGCTGCCCGATGGCGACGGGATATTCATCGGGCGCAGCGACTTTCAGGTCAAAGTCCGTGGCCTGCGAATCGAATTGGGCGAGATCGAATCAGCCTTGACGGCGATCGACGGCGTCCGTCAGGCGGTTGTTACGGCGCACGGTGACGCTTCCGATCGGCGGCTCGCCGCCTACGTTGCCGGTTCCAAAGAGATCGACCGTGGCGATATTCGGATGGAGCTTGGCCGGGCGTTGCCCGACTATATGGTTCCTGAAGCAGTTGTCGTACTTCCCGCACTGCCTCTGAATGCGAATGGAAAGGTCGACCGAAAGGCGCTGCCAGAACCAGACTTCGGACAGGTGGAGTCGGACGCTTTCGTCGCACCGCGAACTCCGCTGGAGGAGATAATCGCTGGTTTGTTTGCCGATGCGGTCGGTACAGGACGTGTTGGTGCGACTGCTTCATTCTTCGATCATGGTGGCAACTCGTTGAGTGCGGCCCGGTTGGCGAGCAGGTTGTCTGACACCCTCGGGATTGAGGTCGGATTGCGCGACATCTTCGAGCAGCAGTCGCCTGCCGAACTCGCGCGATTCGTTGAGGAAAGCCGAAATGAAGGTTCCACCGCTGGGGTCGGCGTCGCGCCGGCACGCTTTGTCAAACCTGAAGGACCGCTGCCGGAACACATACCGCTCTCGCTCGCGCAGCAACGCCTGTGGTTCATCAACCGATACGACCCGGCTTCCGGTGCTTACAACATTCCGATGACGTTGTTGTTCACCGGAGAACTCGACATCGAGGCACTCGGCGCAGCGTTGGTGGATCTGGTCGAGCGCCAACAGGTGATCCGTACTATCTACCCGGAGTCGATCGACGGCCCAACCCAGGTGATCGTTCCAATCATGGAGGCGCTCCCTCCCTTAAGGCTCGACTCCATCCCGCAACAACAAGTGTTCGAGCGCTTGCAGTCCTTCGCCCGGATCGGATTCGATGTCACTACGACCGTTCCGTTCCGGTCGGCGCTCTGGCGTATTGAGTCGGCGTCGGCGAAGTCAGAAGCGCCCGACGAACATCTTCTCGTGATCGTCATACACCACATCGCCTCCGACGGCCTGTCGATGGCTCCACTGGCCACTGACCTTCTGACTGCCTACGAGGCTCGGCGCGCGGGTCGGGAACCGGACTGGACACCGCTTGAAGTGCAGTACACCGATTTTGCGATTTGGCAGCAGAACAACTTCAGCGGGAGAGATGCACTGGTCGGGCCGGCGGCGACCCAGTTGGAATTTTGGCGGCGCAATCTGGCAGGCCTGCCAGAGGTGATCGGGCTGCCGACTGATCGGCCACGGGCTAACGTCCGAAGCGGTGTCGGCGCGAGCCATATGTTCTTCGTGCCAGCTGATCTACACCAGAGAGTGATTTCGCTCGCCGGTGCCAACGGCTTGTCCACGTTCATGGTCTTCCATGCTGCGCTTGCGGTACTGCTCGCTCGGTCGGGCGCGGAGAACGACGTTGCGATCGGTACACCGATCGGGGGTCGAGGTGCTCCGGAGCTCGACGCCCTCGTGGGTATGTTCGTGAACACCCTTGTCCTGCGCACCCTCGTGGCGCCGGATGTCACCGTTGCCGAGTTCTTGGCCGACGTCCGGAACCGGGATCTGGACGCCTTCGTTCACAGCGACGTCCCGTTCGAGCAGATCGTCGACGCACTCACGCTGCATCGTTCCACCGCGCACACGCCGCTGATCCAGGTGATCCTCGGTTTGAACAACTCCTCTCGGCCGATCCTCGATGTGGAAGGGCTTTCCGTCACGCCCGGCGCAGTCGACACAGAGTTCAGCAAGTTCGACCTCGCGTTTGAGTTCACCGAGCAATGGGATGGTGACGGGAAGCCCGCGGGGCTTGCAGGGTTCCTCGGTTATGCCACCGACATCTTCGACGAGGCAACGGCGCAGGCGCTTGCCGAGCGTTTGCTGCGAGTTCTCGAGGGCATGGTCGCCGACAGCAGCGTGGCCCTCGGCGATATCTCGCTACTCGACGCGCAGAGCATGGCGGACCTCGTGCCCGTGCGCGGTGTCGAACCGGTGGCACCGACCTCGTTGATCGAGTTGCTGGACGCTGCAGTCGATCTCAACCCGGACGGCGTCGCGCTCGTCTGCGGTCCCGTGAGTATGACTTACCGGGAATTGAACGACCGGTCGAACCGCCTCGCGCGTGAACTGATCGCTCGCGGCTTGGGGCCCGAGGATGTGGTGGCGCTCGGGATCACTCGTAGCGTCGAGTCGGTCCTCGCAATCTGGGCGGTCGCCCGTTCCGGGGCTGCGTTCGTCCCGGTAGACCCGAACTACCCGGCTGATCGCGTGGCACACATGCTGTCCGACTCGGGCGCCACGATCGGCATGACCCGGCGTGTCGATGTGGTTCGATTGCCCGACACGATCGAATGGCTCGACATTGACGATCCTGCTCTTCACGGCCGGTCCGGCGAGCGGATCCATCCAGTCGAGCTACGCGGTCCGGTGCGCATGTCGAACTGCGCCTACATCATCTACACCTCCGGAACCACCGGGAAACCGAAGGGCGTTGAGGTCACGCACGGTGGGCTGGCGGCCTTCAGCGCCGAGCAACATCGGCGCTACCGAACCGACAAGGCTTCGCGGACACTGCATTTCGCCTCACCCAGCTTCGATGCGTCCATCCTGGAACTGCTCCTGGCCACCGGCGCCGGAGCAACGATGATCATCGTTCCGGCCGGGATCTACGGTGGCGGGGAGTTGCACGATCTGCTGGCGGACAACGCCGTCACCCACGCTTTCATCACCCCGTCGGCGTTGGCTTCGATCGACCCGCAGCAACTCCCGCACTTCGCGGACGTGGTCGCCGGGGGTGAGGCGGTGCCGTCGGACCTCGTTGAACGATGGGCGCCCGGTCGTCGTCTTTACAACGGTTATGGCCCCACCGAGACCACGATCATGACGAACATCAGCGATCCGCTGATACCTGGCGAACCGGTGACGATCGGTGGTCCGGTAGCGGGCGTCAGCGCACTCGTGCTCGACAACCGTTTGCGTGCAGTGCCGGTCGGCGTTCCAGGCGAGCTCTACATCACCGGCCTCGGTGTTTCGCGGGCCTACCGAGGCCGCCCAGATCTGACCTCACATCGATTTGTTGCTAATCCATACGTGGCCGACGAGCGGATGTACCGAACCGGCGACGTAGTCCGGTGGGTGAAGGTCGACAAGCCAGGTGGCGGTTCTGCGTTCGAGATCGCGTACATGGGCAGGTCTGATCAGCAGGTGAAGGTTCGCGGTTTCCGTATCGAACTCGGAGAGATCGATTCCGTGCTCGCCGGGCACCCGGCGGTCGACTTCGCGATCACCGTCGGAGTCGATGGCCCGTCCGGTGACACCGTTCTTGCTGCTTACGTGAAGCCAAGGCCTGGAAGCACGATCGATTCCGGCGATCTGGTCGACTACGCATCCGGCTTCCTGCCGAAGTTCATGGTTCCCTCGTCGATCGTCATTCTCGACGAGGTGCCGCTGACCCCCGTCGGAAAGCTGGACAAACGCGCCCTTCCTGCGCCCGAATTCCAGAGAAGTTCCACCGAACACCGGGAACCATCGACCCCGATGGAGCATGCTATCGCCGCGGCGTTCGCCGACGTCCTCGGTGTGAACGTGATCGGTGCCGACGATTCTTTCTTCGACCTCGGGGGCAATTCACTCGCCGCCACTCGTGCCATCGCCCGGATCAACGAGGTCCTCGGTGTACGTTTGGGGGTTCGAATCCTGTTCGAGGCGCCGGTGGTTGCGGATCTCGCGGAAGCGATCGCCGCGTCGCCGGACCTCGACGGGATGCCTATCCGCCCCTTGACCCCGCAGGTGCGCCCCGACCGGATCCCGCTGTCACTGGCGCAACAGCGGATGTGGTTCGTCAACCGGTTGAACCCTGACGCGGCGGACTACAACATCCCGCTGGGTCTGCGGCTCCGTGGCGATTTGGACGAAAGTGCGCTGACCTCTGCGCTGATGGATGTCATCGAACGCCAGCAGATTCTGCGCACCGTCTACCCCGACTCGGTGCACGGGCCGTATCAGAAGGTTCTCCCGTTGGACGAGGCCGAACCGCAATTGATGAGAAGGTCGGTGTCGTCCCAGGACGAACTGCTCGCGACCTGTGTCGAGGTGGCGACGGAAGGTTTCGATGTCACAGCGGCGCCACCGCTGCGAGCTCTGCTCCTGCAGGTTGCACCGGACGACCACGTTGTGCTCCTGGTGATCCATCACATTGCCGCGGATGGTTCCTCCCTCGTACCCTTGGCAACCGATCTGATGACGGCATACACGGCCCGCGCGGCCGGGGTGCCACCGGTGTTCCGTCCCCTCGGTGTCCAGTATGCCGATTACGCGATCTGGCAACACGGTGTGATGGGATCGGAGGACGACCCGGAATCGTTGGCATCGCGCCAGATCCAGTTCTGGCGCCGGCATCTGGCCGGCCTGCCCGAGTTGCTCGAGATCCCCACCGACCGGCCGCGGACAGACAAGCGGTCGATTGCCGGCGGCGAGATCGCCTTCGTGATCTCCGACGAGCTGCAGGCAAAACTCCATTCGATCGCGCGGGACAACGAGGCGACCATGTTCATGGTCCTGCACGCTGCGTATTCGGTCCTGCTCGCCCGACTGAGCGGGTCGTCTGACGTCGCGGTGGGTACGCCCACCGCTGGACGCAACGCGTCGGCTGTAGACGGTCTGGTCGGAATGTTCGTCAACACTCTTGTGCTGCGCAGCAACGTCGACATGGGTGAGTCGTTCCTGTCGACTCTGGCGGCGGTGAAGACATCGGACCTCGCGGCATTCAATAACGCGGATCTGCCGTTCGAGCAAGTGGTCGAGGCCCTCGCGCCCGTCCGATCTCGTAAGTACGCCCCGCTGGTGCAGGCGATGCTCACGATGCAGAACATTGACATCCCGACCGTCACGCTCCCCGGACTCGAGGTCAGCGGCCTGGAATCGCCCATACGGTACGTCAAATCCGATCTCGGGCTGACGATTTCAGAGAACTTCGGTGCCGATGGCAGAGGTCGTGGCATTGACGCGATATTGGACTTCGCCACCGATATCTTCGACGAACTGACCGTGAGGTCGCTCGGGGAGCGCTTCGTCGCGGTGCTCGAGGCCATCGCGGCGGATCCCGACGTCGTCGTTGGCGACATCGACATCCTCACGAGCGCCGAATCGAGGGAACTCGGTCAGGACCGCCCCGCGGAGGTCGAAGGTTTCGGTTCGGCACTCGACCATCTACAGGGCAAGTCACTGTCGGAGCTGCTCCGAACAGCCGCCACCATCAATCCTGACGGCATCGCTCTCTCGCACAACGGCACCGAGGTCAGTTACGGTGCGCTGCATGCCAAGTCAACCGAACTCGTTGTCACCCTGGCGGCAGTCGGGGTCGGGCCCGAAGCGGCTGTGACGGTGGCCTTGTCGACCCTTCTGCCCGGACTACTCGAGGGTGAGTCGGCAGAGGGCTTTGCCGACCAGTTCGCGGGAATGCTCGCTTCGGTGATCGCCGAGTCGGACGAGATGCCGGACCGGACGAACGTGTCTCTTGCCCAACGCTTCGATGAGCAGGTCCGGAGAACGCCGAACGCACCGGCCCTGTACTTCGAAGACAAAATGATGACCTATTCGGAGTTCTCCGATCGGGTCACCGAGCTTGCTCGTGGTTTGATCGCGGCCGGCGTCGGCCCAGAGGACCACGTGGTGCTCGCCATGCGTCGTTCCTTCGACCTTCTGATCGGCATGTACGCGGTCATCGAGGCCGGTGGCGCTTACGTCGCGCTCGACCTCGACAGTCCCGCAGAGCGAATCGCGTACGTCCTCGACAGCAGTAGGGCATCGCTGGTGCTGACGACGACCCAAGAAAACTTCGCGGTGCCCATAGGGCTTCTCGCGGAGCCGGATCTGTTGCACCTGGACACCATGGAGCGTGGTCGGTACCGTACCGGCGCGGTTGAAGACGACGAGCGTCGAGCACCGTTGCGCGGGTCGAACACCGCGTACGTCATCTACACGTCAGGGTCGACCGGTAGGCCCAAAGGTGTTGCCGTCAGTCATCACTCGATTGTCGGCCGCTTGGAGGGGATGCAGATCGAGCACCCGCTCGACGCCGAGGACGTGGCGCTCCAGAAGACCCCGGCGACCTTCGACGTGTCGGTCTGGGAGTTCTTCTGGCCCCTGCAGGTCGGTGCGTCACTTGCGATCGCGATACCCGACGGTCACCGTGACCCGAGCTACCTCAGTCGGATCATCTCTGAACGCGGCGTGACCACACTTCATTTCGTCCCGTCGATGTTGTCGGCGTTCGTCGGCACGACCGATCCCGCATCGCTGTCCACACTGCGTCACATCTTCGTCGGAGGCGAGGCGTTGCCGCCCGCCACTGCGGCTCGCGTGTCTGCGTTGACAACCGCCGACATCCACAACATGTACGGTCCTGCCGAGACCACGGTTGATGTGACCTCCCACAAGTATGGGCCTGCGGACATCGATGTCGTCCCCATCGGACGGCCGCTGACGGACACCGGTGCCTACGTGCTCGACTCGCGACTGCGTCCGGTGCCCTCGAATGTCGCAGGCGAGCTCTACCTCACGGGCCCCCAGCTGGCGCGTGGTTACGTCGGCCGTCCGGATCTCACCGCAGACCGTTTCGTCGCGGACCCATCCGCGGTAGGCGGCCGGATGTATCGCACCGGTGATCTCGTCCGCAGGCGCGTAGACGGCGAATTGGAATACATCGGGCGCACCGACTTTCAGGTGAAGCTCCGCGGCTTGCGGATCGAGCTACCGGAAATTGAGGCGGCGCTGACGGACTCCGATCGGGTGTCCGAGGCTGTTGCGGTGGTGGTCGAGGCGGCCGGCGATCAGCACCTCGTCGCGTACGTGGTGCCGGCTCAGGGGCGCGTTGTGAACACCGCAGATCTGGCACAGATACTGCGAGGCCGTCTTCCGGGATACATGGTGCCGAGCGTGTTCATGGTCCTCGACCAGATGCCCGTGACCGCGAATGGAAAACTCGATCGTCGCGCCCTGCCCGAACCCGAGTTCTTCGACTCCACAGCAGAGTTCATTGCGCCGCGCACCGCAGCCGAAGAGGCGGTGGCCGCAGTGTTCGCGGAGGTCGCGAAACGACCGCAGGTCAGTGTCAACGATTCCTTCTTCGACATCGGTGGCACCTCGCTCGGTGCGACGAGGGTCGCCGCCCGGGTACGGGCCGCCCTTGAGATCGATGTCAGTGTGCGGGACATCTTCGACCACCCGACGGTGGCCGAACTCGCGGAACTGACGGCGATGCGCGGCGGCAGCAGCAACCGACCGAAGCTGGGGCCGCAAACACGGCCCGACCACATCCCACTGTCCCTGGCCCAGACGCGGATGTGGTTCATCAACCAATTCGACACGGCATCACCGGCGTACAACCTCCCGCTGCCCGTACGGTTGTCCGGGGAGCTCGACGTCCTGGCGCTGCGCGCCGCGATCGTCGACGTGGCGGTGCGGCACGAGTCCTTGCGTACGACGTTCCCGGACACCGCCGATGGCCCCTATCAATTGATCCATCCGGCAGCCGAATCGGTTGAGCAGATCTATCGCGAGATCGATGTGCGCGCAGAAGCGGTGCCAGAGGAGTTACGTAGGTACGCGTTGGCCGGGTTCGACGTGACGGCCGGCTTGCCGCTGCGAATCGTGTTGATGCGCATCAACGAGACCGAGCATGTGCTGATGCTGGTCGCCCATCACATAGCCGCAGATGGGGCCTCCATGGCACCGCTGTTCGCCGACCTGGTGGTGGCGTACGAGGCGCGTCGCGCCGGACGCGAGCCCGATTACCTTCCTTTGCAGGTGCAGTACGCGGACTTCGCGATCTGGCAGCGAGAGGTGCTCGGCGAGGCGACGGACTCGGGATCTCTTGCCGCGGCGCAGATCGAGTTCTGGCGAAAGGCACTCGCGGGGCTGCCCGAGTCCGTCGAGCTGCCGACCGATCGGCAACGTCCGGCCGTGCAGTCGTTGCGCGGCGCCACCTTGCCGTTCGAAGTGCCTTCGGACGTCCGGGAATTGCTGCAAGAGGTGGCGAGGTCTCACGACGTCAGCATGTTCATGCTGGTCCATGCGGCGCTTGCGGTGTTGATCGAACGGCTCAGCGGCACGAACGACATCGCGATCGGTACACCCGTAGCGGGGCGCGGCGAAGAAGCCCTGGACCCGCTGGTCGGGATGTTCGTCAACACCGTCGTGTTGCGGGCAGACGTGGACCCGAAGGTCACCTTCGCCGATCTACTCTCCGATGTCCGGACGTCCGACATCGAAGCGATGGCGCATGCAGACATACCCTTCGAGCGACTCGTACAGGAATTGGACGTGCACCGGTCCACGGCTCACCATCCGATCTTCCAGATCGCGTTGTCGTTCGACAACAACGAGACCCCTGATCTTGATCTGCCCGGGTTGAGAGTGTCGCCGCTGCAAGCCGACTTCGATGTCGCGAAGTTCGATCTCCAGTTGTCGATCGGCGACAACGCCGACCCCGGCGCACCGATGGTCGCCGCCCTGACCTACGCCACCGACCTGTTCGACGAATCCTCGATCAGGACCTTCGCGGACCGGTTCGGCCGCATCCTGCGCGCTGTGGCCTCGAATCCCAACGTGGTGGTCAGTGACATCAACGTGCTCGACGGCGACGAGTTCGCGGATCTGACAGCCATCCGCGGCCGGGAGGCGCTCGAACCGCAGACACTCCCGGAGCTGTTGGCGCGGGGTGTGCGCCTCAATCCGGCCGGAGTGGCCGTCACCTTCAGCGGCCGGTCGTTGACCTACAGCGAGCTCGACCGGGTCTCGAATCAGATTGCCAGGCATCTGATCTCGCGCGGTGCGGGCCCTGAGGTCGTCGTTGCTCTCGGCATCCGTCGATCCCTCGCCTCGGTTCTCGGACTGTGGGCGATTGCGAAGACCGGCGCCGCCTACCTGCCGATCAATCCGGACTACCCGCGGGACCGCATCGCGGAGATGATCGAAGACTCTGCGACCATCTTCGGCATCTCTGTCGACGTAGACGGAGATGACCTGCCGGCGACGATCGACTGGTACGACCTCGACGATCTCGCTTCCGCCGCCACCGCGAGGTCCGCGGAACCGGTGACCGACGTCGACCGCACCGCGGCACTGCGAGTCGATCATCCGGCCTACCTGATCTACACCTCGGGCTCGACCGGTAAGCCGAAAGCGGTTGTGGTGACCCATCGAGGACTCGCCAATCTCGCTGCGGACGTCCGTGAGCACTACGACGTCGACACGACGTCGAAGTTCCTGCACGTCGCTTCCCCGAGTTTCGACACCTCGGTCGGAGAGCTGCTGGCGGCCTTCACCGCGGGGGCGGAACTAGTCGTCTCACCCCACGACGTCTTCGGTGGCGCCGAGTTGGCGGAGCTGATCTCCGAGGAACAGATCACCAATATCGTCATGACCCCCACGGCTTTGATGACTGTGGACCCGGCCGGTCTGGACTCGGTGCAGTCGGTGGTCGTCGGCGGCGACATCTGTCCTCCGGAACTCGCCGAACGATGGTCTGGTGCTCTGCGAAATGCGTATGGTCCCACCGAATCCACGGTGATCGTCACCATCACCCCGGCGTTGGACGTGGGCTCACGGATCACCATCGGTTCGCCGCTGCGCGGGGTGACGACGCGGGTGCTGGACGGTCGTATGCGGGTTGTCCCGCGAGGGGTGGTCGGCGAGTTGTACCTGGCGGGTCCAGGCGTGGCGCGTGGCTATCACGACCGCCCCATGGTCACCGCCGAGCGCTTCGTCCCCGACCCGTACGGCGCCCCCGGTACACGTCTCTACCGGACCGGTGACGTCGTCCGGTACAGCATCGATCCGAACGTGGCGCCCAACTCGTTGGAGTACCTCGGCCGTACCGACTTCCAGGTGAAGATCCGTGGCTTCCGGGTCGAGCTCGGCGAGATCGACCGGCTGCTCGATGCGCACCCTGACATCGAGTTCGCGGTCACCGCGGGCGCCGCCGGACCGGGTGGCCAAACGGTCCTGGTGTCGTACATCCTGCCGAAGCCCGGCAAGGAGATCGACGTCGAAGGTCTCAAACGCACAGTCGGCGAGCAACTTCCACAGCACATGGTGCCCGCGGTTGTCATGATGCTCGACCACATCCCGCTGACACCTATCGGGAAGCTGGACCGGCGGGCACTGCCGGAACCCGTGTTCGCAGTGGGGGATCGCGTCTACCGGGCGCCGCGCAACGAGGTCGAGACGATCCTCGCCGGGGTTTTCGCCGACGTCCTCGGTGTCGACGAGGTGAGTATCGACGAGAGCTTCTTCGACCTCGGCGGAAACTCATTGAACGCGACCAAGGTCGTCGGTCGGGCAGGCGCAGCGCTGGGAAGCAAGATCGGTGTTCGTGAACTGTTCGCGGCGCCGACGGTGGGCGAACTCGCCGATCGACTGGCGACGACTACCGGCGCACACATGGTGCGCCCACCACTCGTGGCCAAGGCCCGACCGGTGCGCATCCCGCTGTCACTTGCACAGACCCGGATGTGGTTCCTGAACCGGTACGACCCGGATTCGGTGGCGTACAACATCCCTGCCGCAGTGACCCTTCGCGGCGATCTCGACCTTGCGGCGCTGCGGCGGGCGATCCTCGATGTCGCTGTCCGCCACGAGTCGTTGCGCACCATCTACCCCGACTCGCAGTCAGGGCCCCATCAGGTGATCCTCAATGCCGAGGATGCCGTCCCGGCGGTGGAAGTCCTCGAAGCGTCCCCCGCGGACGCCATCGGGGTGCTGACGCGGTTCGTGGCCCGAGGTTTCGACGTCACGGCGACGGTCCCCGTGCGGATCGGCCTGGTGCGGCTCGACGCGCGGCAACATGTGCTCGCGATGGTTGTGCACCATGTTGCGGCCGATGGCCAGTCGATGGTTCCGTTCGTCGGCGATCTGGCTGCGGCCTACGCGGCACGCGCTGAAGGTGGCGTTCCGAGCTGGCAGCCGCTACCCGTGCAATATGCCGACTACTCAATCTGGCAGCGCGAACTGCTGGGAGACGAGTCCGATCCCGCCAGCCTCCTGAACGCGCAGATCGGGTTCTGGCGCAAGAATCTCGCCGGTATCCCCGACCAGCTCGAGTTGCCCAACGACAGTCCACGCCCGGCGGTGCAGTCGCTGCGCGGCAAACAGGTCCGGTTCAGTGTGCCCGCACAGTCTCACAAGGCGCTGGCGGACATGGCCCGGTCCCGCGGCGCGAGTACCTTCATGGCGTTCCATGCCGCCTTCGCGTTGTTGCTCTCCAGACTGAGTGGCAACCCTGACATCACAGTCGGCACGCCGATGAGCGGCCGCGGGGAGAGCGAGCTCGAAGGCGTCATCGGTATGTTCGTCAACACCGTTGCGCTTCGTCTCGAGGTGGAACCGGGGCAGGGGTTCATGTCATTGCTCGACAGCGCCCGTGACCGCGACGCCGAAGCTCTGTCTCATGCGGATGTGCCGTTCGAGCGACTGGTGGAGATCTTGAACCCGGTGCGGTCGACCGCGCATCACCCGATCTTCCAGGTGGGTCTGTCATTCCAGAACATGGATCGGGCAAGTCTGGAACTCGCCGGTCTTGTCATCGAGCCTGTCGAACTTCCTGGCACGGTTGCGCAGTTCGATCTGCACCTGATCCTGTCCGACCGGTATGACGCCGACGGCGAGCCCGCCGGACTGGATGCCGTGTTCACATACGCGGACGACCTGTTCACCGAACGGACGGTCCGAACTTTCGCCGACCGCTACCTGACACTGATCGATGAGATCATCGCTGCGCCGCTGGCCGCGGTTGGCGACCTGCCGATGTTGACCCGACCGAAGTGGCACGAGCTCGTCCGTGGCCGGAACAACACAGCCGTCGTGCTGTCGGCCGGAACACTCGCGGACCGGCTGGCCGATTCGCTGCGGGACAACGCAGAGCTGGTCGCTGTGCAGACCGACGACGGTTCGACACTGACCTATCTTGAGCTGGGTGAGCGGGTAAACGCCCTCGCGCGCACGTTGATCAGCAATGGTGTGGGTCCGGAAGTCGTTGTGGGACTCGCAATCCCGAGGTCGATCGACCTGCTCGTGGGGATGTACGCCATTACGATCGCAGGCGGGGCCTATCTTCCGATCGACCCGCTCCACCCCGCCGACCGTATCGCCTACATCCTCGACAGTGCCCACCCGGAACTCGTGCTGGTCAGTGGTGAGCGGCCTGAGGGACTGGGCGACTCCGTCGCGACGCTTGATCTGGCAACGACAGACCTCCGCGGGGTCTCGGTTGCGCCTGTCGACGCGGTGGAACGAGCATCGCGGTTGCGGCCCGAGCACACCGCGTACGTCATCTACACCTCGGGCTCGACGGGGCGACCCAAGGGTGTTGCAGTGCCACATGCCGCAATCGTCAACCAGCTCAACTGGATTCAGGTCGAACATCGACTCGGCTTCGATGATGCGCTGTTGCTGCGCACCCAGGCGACCTTCGACCTGTCGGTGTGGGAGTTCTGGTGGGCGACGACCGCGGGAGCCCGACTGGTCGTGGCCGCGCCCGAAGGGCATCGCGATCCGGTGTATCTCGCCGGCCTGATCGAGAGCGGTGAAGTCACGACCGCGACGTTCGTCCCGTCGCTGCTCAGCGCGTTCCTGTTGGAAGCGCGCGCCGAACAGCTCGGGTCGTTGCGGCAGATCCTGTGCATCGGTGAGGCGTTGACCCCCGACGTGGTCGGGCGGTTCCGCGAGCTGACAGGTGCCGATGGCGCGGCTCCGGCAATCCACAACCTCTACGGACCGACAGAAGCCGCCGTGAGCGTGACCCACCAGCGGGTACCGTCCGAACTGGGCAGTGTGGTGCCGATAGGACGGCCCGAATGGAACAGTCAGGTTTTCGTGCTCGATGGGCGGCTCCAGCCCGTGCCCGACGGCGTCACCGGTGAGCTGTACCTGGCCGGGGCCCAACTCGCACGCGGCTACCTCGGGCGCCCCGATCTGACATCGGATCGTTTCGTCGCCAACCCCGTCGGTCCGGCAGGTTCGAGGATGTACCGGACCGGTGATCTGGTTCGGTGGAGCGCCTCTGTCGACGACAGCGAGCCGACCCTGGTGTACGTGGGACGCAGCGACTTCCAGGTGAAACTGCGCGGGTTCCGCATCGAACTGGGAGAGATCGAGCGGGTCTTGGTCTCGGCGCCGTTCGTCGAACAGGCCGTGGTGACGGTACACAGCGACCCCCATGCCGGGGACCAGCTCGTTGCGTATCTCGTGCCGCGTGCCGATGCGGAGTTGGACACACGTGCGGTACTGGCTGTGGCCGCCGATGAGCTGCCGGCCTACATGGTGCCCGGCCTCGTCGTCGAGATCGAACAACTGCCATTGAATCTCAACGGCAAGCTGGACCGGAAGATGTTGCCGGAACCGACATTTGCCGGTGCTGCGGGATATCAGGCCCCGCGTAATCCGGTCGAGGAGATCGTGGCGACGATCTTCGCCGACGTCGTCGGTTCGGAGCGGGTCAGCGCGCACGACAGCTTCTTCCATCTCGGCGGGAACTCACTGACGGCAACTCGCGTGGTGGCCCGGATCAACGCGGCGATCGGCTCCGACCTCGCCGTCCGCGACCTCTTCACTGAGCCGACCGTTGCGGGGTTGGCGATGCTCGCCGACCGCGACGACGGTGGACGTGCACGTCCCGCGCTCGTCGCCGCCGATCGTCCCGACAGGTTGCCGCTGTCGCTGGCGCAGAGTCGGATGTGGTTCATCAACCAGTTCGATCCGGCCTCACCCGCCTACAACATTCCCGCGGTCATCGCGATGTCGGGTGATCTCGACGTCGACGCTCTCCGGGCCGCGATCGTCGACGTGGTCGGACGCCACGAAACACTGCGCACCCGGTACCCGGATGAGGGGGACGGCCCGCGACAGGACATCGTCGACGTCGATCGCATGACGTCCGCCGATTCGATCTTCGATGTCAGGGAGGTGGCCGGTGACGGCGAGCTGCAGGCCGCGCTGAAGGAACTCGTCGGGACCGGTTTCGATGTCACGTCCTCGGTTCCGGTGCGGATCGCACTGCTGAGGCGGTCGGAGACAGAGCACGTCCTCGTGGTGGTGATCCATCACATCAGTGCGGACGGATCATCAATTTCTCCGCTCGCGCGTGACGTCATGGTCGCGTACACCTCGCGTATCGCCGGTGGCGAACCCAATTGGGCCCCGCTGCCGGTGCAGTACGCGGACTACGCGATGTGGCAGCGAGAGATTCTCGGCGACGAGAAGGACCCCGAGTCCCTCGCCGCTCGCCAGCTCGAGTTCTGGGCCAAGGAGCTCGACGGGATACCGGACGTCATCGATCTGCCTCTGGATCGTCCGCGCCCGCCGGTGCAATCGATGGCCGGCGCGGGCTTCGAGTTCACTCTCGACGCTCGCCAACGAACTGCCCTGCAACGCGTTGCTGCCGCGCACGGGGTGACGATGTTCATGGTCTGCCATGCGGCTTTGGCCGTCCTGCTGTCCCGATCGGGGACCACCGAGGACATCGCGATCGGTACCGCCGTGGCCGGCCGCGGTGAGGCCGAACTGGACGATCTCGTCGGCATGTTCGTGAACACGCTGGTGCTGCGGACCCCGATCCGGACGGATGAACGCTTCAGCGACCTGCTGGCCCGGGTACGCGCGATCGACGTGGCAGCGTTCACGCACACAGAGATCCCCTTCGAGAGGTTGGTCGAGCACCTCGCGCCGGCCCGGGAGACGTCCCATTCTCCGCTGTTCCAGGTGGCGTTGGCATTCCAGAACAACGAACGCGCAGAACTCGAGCTCCCCGGACTGCGGGTGTCCGGTCTCGACTCGATGACGGCGACCACCAAATTCGACCTGCAGCTGTCGCTCGCCGACGACGTCGTCGCCCCGGGTGGGACAGGCTTGACCGCCGTGTTCACCTACGCGCCTGCCCTGTTTGATCAGTCGACCATCGCGGCGCTGGCAAGCCGATTCACCGCCATCGTCTCAGCGGTGACCGCCCGTGCCGATGTGCGCGTCGGCGACATCGAGATCCTCGAGCCCGATGAGCGCACGGCACTCTCGCCGGTGATCGGCCCGCCCGATTCGCCTCCCCTGACGATGATCGACATCTTCGACGGCGCGGTGTCAACCAATCCCGAGGGCGTCGCGCTCGTTGCGGCCGGAGAGTCCCTCACCTATCGGGAGCTCGATTCCAGGGCGGGCTTCTACGCCGGCGTGCTGGTCGACCACGGGGTTCGGCCGGGTACGCCGGTGGGGCTCGCCATCGGACGCTCGGCGAGTTCAATGGTTGCCTTCTGGGCGATCGTCAAGGCAGGCGGCGCCGTGCTGCCGATCGATCCCAACTATCCGGCGGACCGGATCGAGCACATGGTGGCGGATGCCGAGGTCGCAATCGGCTTGACCACGGACGACATCGTCGATCGGTTGCCGCAGCTGACCAAATGGCTGACGGTCTCCGCCGACCTCGCCCGCTCCGACGCGAAGCAGCAGTTCTCGGAGTCGGTGGCCGCGCAGCAGACATCGCCGCACCTCGACGATCTGGCGTACGTCATCTTCACATCCGGATCCACCGGACGACCGAAGGGCGTCGGTGTCACCCATCGAGGCCTTGCCAACCTCGCAGCCGACATGGTTCCCCGGTTCGGGTTGACGGAGTCGGCGCGAGTTCTGCACTTCGCTTCGCCGAGCTTCGACGCGTCGATCTTCGAGATCCTGATGGCGGTCACGGCCGCATCCACCCAGGTGATCGCGCCGTCGTCGATCTTCGGTGGTGACGAACTCGCGCGCCTGCTCTCCGAACAGAGCGTCACACACGCATTCGTGACACCGGCGGCACTTGCCACCGTGCCGTCTGAAGGGCTGCCCGGCGTCGAGACGATCGTTGTCGCGGGCGACGTCTGTCCGCCCGAACTGGTTCGCAAGTGGGCCCCGGATAGGTCGATGTTCAACCTCTACGGCCCGTCGGAGACGACCATCTGGTCGACCTCCACGGTGCCAATGGACCCGAAGCTGCCGGTCACCATCGGTGGTCCGATTACGGGCGTGCGCGCCCTCGTCGCGGACTCCCGCCTGAATGCGGTTCCGGTTGGCGTCACCGGCGAACTCTACCTATCGGGCGCAGGTGTGGCCCGCGGGTACCTCGGGCGTTTCGACCTAACCTCCGCGCGGTTCGTTGCCGACCCTTACGGTGAACCCGGCTCGCGCATGTACCGCACGGGCGACGTGGTCCGCTGGAAGCGGACGCCCGCAGGAGATCTCGAGTTGGAGTTCCTGGGCCGCAGCGATCACCAGGTGAAGGTCCGTGGTTTCCGGATCGAACTCGCCGAGATCGATTCGGCGCTGGGTGAGCATCCCGATATCGACTTTTCCGTGACCATAGGCGATGTCAACCCGCACACCCGGCAAACGGTGTTGGTCGCTTACGTCTATCCCCGACCGGGCCGCAGTGTGCAGGTGGCGGAGATTAGTGCCCGACTGGGCGAACGTCTACCCGCACACATGGTTCCGTCATCGATCAACATCCTCGACTATGTTCCGCTGACGCCCGCGGGCAAGCTCGATCGACGGGCACTCCCAGCACCGGTCTTCGACGGGAACTCCAAGGAATACCGGCGACCGACCTCGGCAACGGAGCAACGCCTCGCGGAGCTGTTCACAACTGTTCTCGGCGTCGAGAAGATCGGTGTCGATGACTCGTTCTTCGCTCTCGGCGGCGATAGCATCGTCTCCATCCAACTGGTGTCGCGCGCACGCGCGGCGGGCATAGTCATAACTCCGCGCGACGTCTTCGATCACCGGACGGTCTCCGAACTGGCGGCCGTCGCGACGTTCGCTGCCGATGCGGAAACTGTGACCCTCGCCGAACTCCCGGGTGGTGCAGTCGGAACGCTGCCTCTGACCCCGATCATGAGGTGGCTGGTCGACACCCGACGCAACTATCGAACGTTCTCCCAGGCGAACTTCCTGACCCTGCCGCTCGACGTCGGCGGAGATCACCTGCTCGCCGCAGTGGGGGCCGTACTCGACCGGCACGACGCGCTGCGAGCGCGACTGGTCCTCGACGAGGAAGATCCCGAACGATCACATCTCATCGTCGCCCCCAGCAGCCATTCGGATCCTGCGGAAATGTTCAGTCGGGTCGAGTTCGTCGGCGAGACCGGCACCCCGGAGTTCGAGGCAGCGGTGTCCGCGGCCACATCCGCCGCGGTCGACCGACTAGATCCCGAGGCCGGCGTAATGATGCAGGTGGTCTGGTTCGACCCGGCTCCGGGCGGTCGCCCCGGCGTGACGGGCCGCTTGTACGTGTTGATCCACCACCTTGTCGTAGATGGTGTCTCCTGGCGGATCCTGCTGCCTGATATGGCCGTGGCCTGGGGGCAGAGCACCGCAGGGGAGTCGCCGCAGCTTCCGCCGGTGGGTACCTCGCTACGTGCGTGGGCGACGGCGCTGGTGGCCACCGCGGGCACACGCGCCGATGAGATCGACCACTGGACAAGGGTTGTCGCGGTCGAGGATCCGCTGCTCGGTGAGCGCCGAATCGATCCTGACGTCGATGTGGTGGCCACGGTCAAACGTCTCGATGTCGACTTCCCCACAGAGGTGACGGCGGCGATGTTGACCGGTATCGGCAACGCCTACCGCACCGGGGTCAATGACGGGTTGTTGGCAGCACTCGCGATGGCCGTTTGCCGGTGGCGCGAACGCCGTGGCACCAGCAGCTCCAGTCTCCTGGTCGATCTGGAAGGACATGGTCGGCAGGAGGATGCGGTCGGCGGTGCAGACCTGTCGCGAACGGTGGGTTGGTTCACGACGCTCTATCCCGTCGGCCTCGAACTTCCGGGCATCGACCTCGACGACGCTTTCCGCGGTGGTCCCGGTGCCGGCGCTACGATCAAGGCGGTCAAGGAGCAACTACGTGCGGTTCCAAACGAGGGGATGGGCTTCGGGCTACTGCGTTTCGCCGGAGCGGCAGACCTCGGTTCCTACCCGGGGGCGCAGATCGGGTTCAACTACCTGGGACGAGTCGCGGCGGGTCGCGACGAGGTCGGTGACGACGCCGCGGCATACGGCTGGCAACGTGCCACCGACGGCGGCCGCGACGTCGCGGGTGCACAGGATGCCGGTATGGTGGCGCCCGCCGTATTGAGCATCAACGCGGTGACGACGGACTACGAAGACGGAGCGCGGTTGTCGGCGTCGTTCTCCTTCGCCGGCGAGATCCTGGACGAGGAGGGCGTTCGAGAGCTCGCCGATCTGTGGGTCCAGGCGGCGACTGCGTTGGCCGCCCACGAGCGCAGTGGCGCCGCAGGAGGACTGACTCCGTCGGACGTGCCGCTGGTCCGGATCGACCAGAGCGAGATCGAGGCGCTCGAGGCCGAGCACGGTGCGGTAGAGGACATCTGGTCGCTGTCGCCGCTTCAGACGGGCATGCTCTTCCACTCCGAGGTGGCGGGAGAGGCCGTCACCGACGTGTACACGGCCCAGGTGATACTCGAGCTCAGGGGAGCCGTCGACGAGGATCGCCTGCATGCGGCGGTGCGTACCCTGATCGCTCGGAACCCCAACCTGCGTGCCGGATTTGCGCATATCTCCGATGGTTCGGCTGTCCAGGTGATCTCCGACAACGTCGAGATTCCCTGGGTTTCCATCGATCTGACGGAAGAGTTCCGCGTAGACCCCGACGCCTCCGCGCACGAGGTCGATCGCCTGTTGCGCGCTCATCGCACCGAGCGTTTCGACATGGCTGCTCCGCCGCTGATGAGAGTGCTGCTGCTGAGAATCGGCGTCGATGCGGGTGGTCGGGATCTGTACCGAATGTCGGTCACCAATCACCACATCCTGCTCGACGGCTGGTCGGGTCCGCTGTTGATGGAACAGCTCTTCGTCCTGTACGCCACCGGCGGCGACGATTCTCAGCTGCCCCGGACCCGTACGTATCGGGATTTCTTGACGTGGTTGCACAAGCAGGACGTAGATGCTGCGCATGCCTCGTGGGCTCACGCACTGGACGGGCTCGACTCGCCGACGCTTCTCACCGATCCCGCAGATGTCGACGTCTCAGGCGATCAGATTCCGGTGGAACTCGCGGTCGAGATCGATCGGTCAACCATGGAGGGTCTGGCCGAGCTGTCCCGCGACCGTGGGCTGACCATGAACACACTCGTGCAAACCGCATGGGGGCTCGTGCTCGCACGATCGCTGGGCAACGACGACGTCGTGTTCGGGGCGACGGTGTCCGGCCGACCTCCGGTGATCGACGGGGTGGAGTCGATACTCGGGCTGTTCATCAACACGATCCCGGTGCGGATCAGGCTCGACGAGCGTGAGACCGTACTGGGTCTGATCGAGCGGATCCAATCCGAGCAGGCGGGACTCCTCGACGCCCACCATGTCGGTCTGCCGACCATCCAGCGGACGGTGGGTCTGCCGCAGTTGTTCGACACCCTGACCGTGTTCGAGTCGTACCCGATCGACAGAGGCAAGCTCGATGCGCAATCGGAGATCGACGGCATGTCCATTGCGGGGGCTCAGATCAACGATGCCTCCCATTACCCGGCAACACTTCTCGCGCAGTCGGATCCGGATCTGTCGCTGAAGCTGAAGTACCTACCAGCCCTCGTACCCGATGCTCGGGCGCAGACGCTGACGCAACGTCTGGCGACTGTCCTGAAGACCTTCGCGCGGGAAAGCTGGACGCCGGTCCGGGAGTTGGATCTCCTCGGAGGCGACGAGCTGCAGGCTCAGCTCACCGCTTGGAGTGGACAGCGTTCGACGATATCGGCGGGGACCGCGATGGTCCTGTTCGCCGACCAGGTCGCCGCGACTCCGAATGCCGTCATGTTCGTGACTGACAACGTGGAGGTGACGTACGCCGAGTTCGACGCGATCAGCAACAAGCGTGCACGCGCGTTGATCGCACGTGGCGTGGGTCCGGACGTCGTGGTGGCGGTGGCGATGGAACGAAGCCTCGAGCAGCTCGCCACCGTGTACGGGATCCTGAAGGCGGGAGGGGCGTACCTCCCCCTTGACACAGAGGCCCCGGGTGAGCGCCTCCGCCTCATCGTTGCGGACGCCGATGTGAGCTGTGCCGTCGTCGATCGGACACGGTTGGGCGAACTGCGAACCATCCTCTCCGGCGTGACCTGCCTGGACCTGACCGCACCGGATCTGCAAGCCATAGACTCCAGTGCGCTGCGTCCCGATGAATTACGGGGAGAGATTCAGCCGACGTCGTTGGCCTATGTCCTGTTCACATCGGGGTCGACCGGGCGGCCCAAGGGTGTTCAGATCACGCAGCGAGCACTGACGAACCAGCTGCAATGGATCGTCGCCGAATACCAGTTCGATGAGCGTGACCGCGTCCTGCTGAAGACCCCCATCACCTTCGACGCCTCGGTCTGGGAGATGTTCGCGCCCGGTATCGCCGGCGCCCGGACCGTGATCGCCGGCCCCATGTCGCATCGCGACGTCGACGAGCTGGTCTCGTTGATTTCCAGCGACCAGGTCACCATCGCCCAGTTCGTGCCCTCCG
The DNA here is from genome assembly GCF_002095435.2 of Williamsia sp. 1138. Classification (GTDB taxonomy): domain Bacteria; phylum Actinomycetota; class Actinomycetes; order Mycobacteriales; family Mycobacteriaceae; genus Williamsia. The sequence goes on along the minus strand of NZ_MJEJ02000046.1, from coordinate 9,755 downwards.
TGCTGTCGGTGATCGCCGATGTCGCCCCGGCCGAAGCCCTTGATTCCCTCCGCATCGTGTTCAGCGGTGGCGAGGCGCTTCCGGTTGCGCTCGCAACGCGGGTGGCAGAAACGTCGGGTGCGGTGGTCGTCAATCTCTACGGACCGACAGAAGTGACCGTCGATGCGACGGCGTCCATCGTCGCAGGAGGCGGTGACGAGGTTCGGAATATTCGACCGGCCGACGCCGCGCCTATCGGAAGGCCGGTGTGGAACACCCAGGCGTGGGTCCTCGATCGTTGGCTCAGGCCGTGCGTGGTCGGTGCGGCAGGAGAGTTGTACCTCTCTGGGGAACAGCTCGCAAGGGGATACCTGAACCGGCCGGATTTGACGGCCGAGCGCTTCGTGCCCAGTGTTTTCGGGCCCACTGGGTCGTTGATGTACCGCACGGGTGACCGCGTGAGGCGCCACGCGGACGGCAGTCTGGAATACCTCGGTCGAGTCGACTTCCAGGTGAAAGTACGCGGTCTGCGTATCGAACTGGAGGAGATCGAAACGACTCTGACTCAGCATGAATCCGTGTCACAGGCGGCTGTAGTGGTGCACGGCGACAGTGGTCGACCACGAATAGTCGGTTACGTCACGGGTTCGGGTGCGCAGCCGCAGTCGATTCGCGAACACGCCGCCAGGACGCTTGCGCCGTACATGGTGCCGGATGTGATCGTCGTTCTCGACGAGTTCCCGCGCAGCCGCTCGGGCAAGATCGCTCGGCGCGAACTTCCGGTCCCTGAGTTGGTAGGGCTCTCCGGTCGCGCGCCGAGTACCCGCACCGAAGAAATTCTGTGCCGTGTGGTGGCGGGCCTTGTGGGCACCGAGACCGTGGGCGCCGACGACTCCTTCTTCGAGCTCGGCGGCGACAGTATTCTCGCGATGCAATTGGTGAGCCAGGCTCGGTCGGCGGGTCTGAGCTTCACCGCCAGGGATGTGCTCGAACGCCGCACCATCTCTGCATTGGCGAAGGCTGTCGATGAGCGTCCGGTCAAGCAGGGTCAGGCGCGGGTGAGCCGCGTCGACAAGGTGACCGCGCCCCTGAGCCCTGTCGCAGTCAAGATGGTCGACAGAGGCGGCGATTACCGACGGTTCGTGATGCCGATGGTCGTGAACCTGCCGTCCGGGGTCACGGGGGACGACATCGCTGCGACGATGGGCGCCGTGATCGATCACCACGACGTTCTTCGATCACGGTTGGACGCCGAAGGCCGATCCCTGGTGATCGACGTGCCGGGTTCGGTGGATGTCCTAGCACTGACCACGCGCGTCGAGCTCGCCGAACACCAGGTGCCGGGTGAGGCCGGGTACCAGGAAGCGCTCCGAGGAGCGCTGTTCGACGGGATCGACAGCCTCGACCCGGCCGCAGGCGTGATGGTGCGGTTCGCGTGGCTCGACGCCGGTCCTGACCGGCCCGGCCGACTGCTGATCATTGCCCACCACCTTGTGGTCGATGCGGTGTCCTGGCGGATCTTGGTGGCCGACATCGCAACAGCCGGGTCGCAGCTCAGCGGAGATACTGCGATCGACCTGCCCGATGTTGGAACCTCGTGGTACGACTGGGCGGTCGGGCAGTATCAGGTGGTCGGGGAACGCCGTGCGGAAGTGGATCACTGGACGAGTGTTCTCGAACCAGACGATCCGATGTTGGGACATCGGCGCCTGGACACCATTCGCGATCGTACGGACCTGTTGGCGCGCACCGAGATCGAGATCCCGGCGAGCATCATCGAACCCCTCATGGTCGCCGCTGGCGAGGACGTGACGGTCGCGGATCAGCTGGTCGCCGGCCTGGCTGCGGCTGTGGTCGGTTGGCGCCGCGACCGGGGCATGGAGGTCCCCGCTGCGTTGCTGACGCTCGAGGGGCACGGCCGGCAGGAGTCCGTCGTGCCGGGGTCCGACCTCTCGCGGACGGTCGGGTGGTTCACCTCGATGTATCCCGCCCGGGTGGATCTGTCGGGCATCGCGACGGACGAGTTGTTCGAACGGCCGGACGTCGCAGGCGATGTGCTGTCGCGGACCCGCGAAGCAATGGCCGCAGTTCCGGACCGTGGCATCGGCTACGGGATGCTCCGGTACCTCGACCCGCAAGCCCGAGAGGTCCTTGGCGCGTTTGCCGAGCCCCAGATCGTCTTCAACTACATCGGTGAGGTTCCGGGTGGCGATGTGCCCGCAGAGGTCGCGACCGCTCCATGGTTCCCGGACATCCGGGGGCCGAAGCTGGGCAGCACGGACAGCGACGTGATGTCGCGTGGCAACCGGATGCCTGCCCAGGCCGAGATCGACATCCAGTCGATGGCAACCACGTCAGCAGATGGCAGGGTTGTGCGCGCTTTCGTCTCTTATGTCCCCGACGTGATCGACGGCGACGATGTGGACGAATTGATGGAGCACTGGCTGGTGGCACTCAGGGCGTTGGCCCAATGGTCACTCAGGTGAGCTGATCGACCATTCGCCTGATCTCCGCGACCACGAAATCGGGCTCGGTGAGCTGAATGTAGTGACTCCTCGTCGCAGCGGTGACATGGCGTCCGTCGGGCACCATGGCTGCGGTCGAGGCATGGGAGTCGAAGATGAAGTCGCCGCCCTCCGGGTGCCGCGCGGACCGGTTCGATGAGATGGTCGTCAGGGCGCACTGTGGTACCCACGGCCCCGTGTCGCGTGCGCGGGCCAGGCTGCCTAGCATGGCCCGCCATTCCGCCTTTGCGCCCTGCGCGTGCTTCAGGGTCCCTTCCTCGTCGGTGATCTCCGCCAAAGCCGGCGACCGGAGGCCTTTGTAATACGTCCGCGTCAGCAGCCGGGACAGGAGTCCGAGGCGAGCAAGAGGTATCTGCGCCGTATACAGAGCATTTGCACCGCGCATGGCTTGGCCGCTGACGATCTCCTCGCACATCTCGGAGACCTCGTCCACCAGAACGACCCCGCGGCAATTTGCGGGGTCACTCATTGCCGCCTGGCGGACGATGGGTCCGCCGTAGCTGTGCGCGACCAGGATGTACGGGCCGGTTACCACCTCGGAGATGAGCCGTTGGTGGTCATCGAGCAGAGCTTCCAACGGCCGGCCGCCATCCTGCGGCGCGGGATCGCTTCGCCCGTAGCCGGCCCGGTCGTACACGACGGTCGAGGCGAAGGAAGACACAGCTGGTTGCACCCAGGCCCATGTATTGCGGGACTTGCCAAGTCCGGCTTCGAAAACAACCGTTGGGCCCTGTCCGGCCCGGCAGTAGTGCAGATTGCGCCCATCGATCGAGATTGAGGCCGATTCACCTGTAAAAACCACGCTTACCCCACGTTCCAGTCACGCTCGAGATGAGAGTCCCCTATGCGTACAGGGTAGCCACATCCTCACAACGGGGAGTGCGTGGATCTTGCGAAAAGATCAAGGCCCCTAGTTGGACATCGACGTGGTGCTGCGTTGGCGGATCCGGTACCTGATCAAGCCGAAACCCACGTCGATCGCGTAGAACTTGAGTTTGATGGCGAGGTTGGCCAAGCGCCCACGGTGGAGTGAACGGTCCAGTGCCCTGTAGAGGGGGGAGTCGGTCTGGCTCCTGGCTGCCAGTGCACGCATGTTCTCTTCGGCCATCAGTTCCCCGCCGGACCCGCCGGCGCGGAGATACATCGACTGCACCGCCCTGGGCGAGATTTTCGACGGCAGGGTGGCGCAGCGGTCGGAGGCGCGCACAATATGCAAACCGATCATGGTTCTGACGCATTTTTCACACTTGCCGCAGTTGTACATGCCCGACAAGTTTGACCAGCACACACGCAAGTGCTTCATCGCAACGTCGGAAGACTTCAGGTACTCGAGTTTCTCCACTCTGCTTGCTTCGACACCGTCGTGGATCAGGCTGACTTCGTCGCTCGACCACAGAGGATCCAGATCAGGATGCGTCCCCAATGGCTTCAACCGCGACTTGTCGTCGGATGCCGGTATGTAAACGGCTTTGAGGTGCGGAGAGAGTAACAGGCCCACATGCGCCAAGAACGCCCCATGAGCTTGATCTTGCCAGTGTGGACCGAACTTTGCGTGGAGTACACGGACATTTGATTTGACTTCGATAAGTTCTTTGCCGAGGGCACTTGCAATCATGCGGATGTGTCCGACAGTCTCATGCCACAGCGGCTCATTGGTCAGCGATATATCCAGGCCGTGGATCACGATGAAGTGGGTTATCGAGTCGAGGTGCTTGAGCGCCGTGTAGAAGGAGTCCACCCCGCCGGAGAAGAAGCAGCCGACTCCACGCCCCGGGGCCCCCTCGGCAACCTTGGTGTCAGTGGTCTTGACTTCTGAGTTGTGCAGCCGATCGGGGTACCACTCCAAGAGTTTCTCTTGTGCTGCAAGGCTTCCGGCGTACGCGGCTGAGTCAACGGGCTGGTTGAAACTCAGCGCGTGGCCTTGCGTCATCGCCGTTACGGTCAGGGGTGGCAACCACGGCGTTGCACTCGGATCGTTCGGGATGCTCGTCTCGGTCCACGCCACGAACTGTCCTCCGTCGATGTTCACGGTCGCGGTGCTGCGGTAGTTACCTGGCGCGACGATCGCCTCGATCAGTTGATTGCTTTCGAGGCTCTGTTCGATGGACATTAAAGCTCACTTCGCGTCGATGCTCTGACCTGCTAATTCTTATAGAAGCAGCGTTGGGGTGGAGGCGGATGTTCTGAATGTAACGCATCTCAAGCCACTTATGAAGCGAGTTGCCATGCTTTCGAGTGAAGTTCACTCCTGTAGGCTTGGAATTCGTCAGCCACCACTTTATACGTCCGCGTATCGGTGCTGGTCCTGGGGTCGTCATTGCTCCGTGGTCTTGATTGTTTAGTGCAATTTGTTCCGCTGGTTATTCTGTTTCGATGTCGATGGACCACAGGTGCGTTTATATCCGTGAATGTCGGCGGCGTCGGTGTTGCCGAGCAGGGACGACTCACCTTTCGCGTGATTCGACCAGCTGAAATGCCCGGGTTGGTCAATTGTCGAGGGGTCGCGAGATGGCTATCGAAGTACAGGTCAATCCTGTCGACGAAAACACAGTGGAAGACCGGATCGTCCTCGACGGCAGGGGTTCCCGGATACGCACGACGGCGCCTTCGCCTGGACTCGACGGCAACCCCCTGCCTGCCGCGGAGTACGGTACTCCGCGACCATCGGCGATGCCCTAGCGTTTGACGGCGTTGTAGACCCTGGTGCCCTGGCCGGGGCCGAGGAGGCCGCGGATCTGCTGAGATCCTGGTACCCGGACATGGTTGCTGTGAATGTCGCCGCTGTGCGACATGCGGTCCCTAGTCCGGCGCACGGTGAGGGTGACCGCGGCATGGGTTGCTTCTTCAGCGGTGGGCTGGATGCGTTCTACACCGTGCTCAAGAAGCGCGAAGATCACCCATCTGATTCTTGTGCACGGCGTCGACATCAGCCCGACCCGTAGGCGACCTTACGAGCGAATTTCGTCGGTCGAGCGAACGGTGGCGACCGAGCTCTCTCGACATCGTGCACGACGGGACCGAAGTCAACAGGGTGGCCAAGGCGCAGGAAGTCAAGCACAGCGATCTGGCAATGCGTTATCTATATGTATGCGGTCTGGCCGCCGATGACGAATACAACTCGTGCGAACTGCGAGAAGTGTATTCGGACGATGATCAACCTTTACGCCGTCGACGCATTAGAGCGGTGCGAGACTCTGCCCGACGAGGTGTCGGCCGAGCGAATCCACCGGACCTATGTACGCGAAGCGGCCTACCCGTATGTCGAGGAGAATTTACGCGCGTTGCGGACCCGCGGCGGCATGCGCGACCGCAAGCTCGAGGATGCGCTCGAGAACGTGCTCTCACGCAATGCACTGCAGCATAGGCTACTCAAGTACCGCTGGCTGGTGCTGGACGTCGGGCCGCGGCTACCGCGATCGCTGTTGAGGTTGGGCAAGTTTCATCTTCAGGGCCGTTGGAACGGTTGAGCCGAACACTCAGGTGCACCGGCCGGGAGAAGATTCTTGGTACGCCGGGTCCAGTGCTTTCTTTGTGAGCCAGATTGCCCGAGGATGACTGGTTACTTGCATGTGGTCGACGTGTGCCGACTCGCAGCCGTCCTGGATCCAGATATTCTGTATGTCCGAACCCTGCGCGGGCTCGAGGAATGAGTGTTCAGGCGGTGTCACCATCAAGTCGTCTTTCGTGCCGACCGCAACGTATTTGATTCCAGGGAGGGTGTCGGGTCCGGCGTTGAGTTGTTTCAGGAAAGGCGACCCTGTCATCTGTTCCACGTACGACGGGCCGACTGTCGCGGCTGCGAGCCCGATCACCGGTATTCCCAGCATCTCGGCAATTGCACCCAGCTGTTGGTTCAGATTGAAACTGGTGCCCTGGTTTGTCCCGGCGAGGCTGACGAGCGTGTGCACTGTGTTGTTCGAGGGGGCGCCGGGGTCTGAACCGCCGCCGGACTTCAAGTATTCGCGCGCAACGAGTGCACCCTGCGAATGCCCGATGAGGTCCACCTGCCCGGCACCGGTCGAGTTCCGGACTCGGTCGACGAATTGTGCCAGCGTCGAGGCAGAGTCTTCGATCGTGTCCCCGCCGACCATGTCCAGCAGATTCTGGCCACTTCCCGGCTTCTTGGATCCGTAATTCAGTGCGAAGACGCAGTAGCCTTCTTCCTTGAGTGCGGGAGCCATCGTGTTCCAGGTCTTGGCCATGTCGGCCCATGTTCCGTGGACGAGGACCACCGGGCGAGGATGCTGTGTACCAGGAGTGCACGTCCAGTCGTTCGCGCCCAGAGGTGTTTCGTCGACCGGCGGTGCGGCAAGGGTGCCACCGGCAAGAACTGACGATGCTGCCAAACACAGGACAACGAGCAATCCCAGTGAAGCAATTCTTCGTCTGGCTCTGGTCAGCAAGCGGACCTCCCTGTCGTCTATCGGTCTCTCCGACCAGTCGACGGTACCCAACCTCGGCCGATAAGCAGATTCCGGCGCAGTAGCGATCGGATGAAGAGCTGGTGTCTCCTCTGAACCTCTGGGTCTCGTTCCATGGAGTGCGGATGGTTAAGATGCTTGAATCTCAAAGCAGAACTGACTGTGACGATCACTTATTTGTGATCCGTTATTTACCTCGGCTAACGCCCTGACCTGCAGTGATGCAGGTCATAAGAATTCTTATGGTTTTCCTGCAGACAGGGCCTGTGAAGGTGCTGTACACATAGCACCAATAAAGAACAGCGCAATCGAGCGTTGAGCAGACACCGAAGGTAGATCACCGTGAGCGATACGATCCCGGCGCCAGGGCGCCCCGCCCCATCCGCTCTTCCCGCGGTCGCGGTGATCGAGATGGTGGCCGCCGCGCGCCCCGCTCGGGTCGCGGCGGAGTACGGCGATGACTTCGTCACGTATGGGCGTCTGCACGCGACGATCCAGGCGTATCGAACGGTGATGGACGCGAACGGCATGGACGCGAACGCGGCCGTCTTCGCCGCAGTGTTGAGCACTCTGCCGAGCCTGGCCGACCAGACCCCGGGCCGCGTCGCCGATCGCGTCGCGGACATCCTGCGTGAGATCACCGGGGATACCGGGTGGGACCAGACGGAGCCGAGCAGGCAGGTCGGCTGACCGGCGGACCAAGGATTACTCGCCGAACTGCGCGAGGATCCCCGAGTATCGCTTGGGCGGTGGGGGCGCGAGTTCGCCCGATGATGCGGGCGTCACCTGCATCGTGACGAGCGATTGCAACAACAGCGTGCCGGCGGCCACCCCGTCGATGACGGGGATGCCGATCTTCTGACCGATGAGATGTGCGAGCTCCGCCATTCCGGCGCACCCGAGCACGATGGCGTCTGAGCCGTCTTCTTCGGCGGCCGTCCGGCAGGCCTCGATCAGGATCGCTGCGGTGTCCGGATTGGTTTCCAGCTCGAGGACCGGGATCTCGCAGGCGTGAACGCCGCGGCACCGCTTGGCCATCCCGTAGCGATCGACCAACTCCTCGGCGCGACCGATCGTGCGGCCCAAAGTGGTCACCACAGAGAATCCGCGTCCGAGCAGGGACGCGGTGTGCATCGCCGCCTCGGCTATCCCGATCACCGGGACGGTAGCGATTTCGCGAGCGGCATCCAACCCCGGGTCGCCGAAGCACGCCACGAGATGGCCGTCGGCGGGGTTTTCGCTGCGCTGGCTCCTGATGATCGCCTCGAGTAGCCCCGGGACCGCCAGTGCCTCGTCGTAGTGGGATTCGATGGATGCCGGACCCATCGTCGGGGTGACGCCGACGATGTCGGTTCCCGGCGCCGCAACCGACCGCGCGGCAGCGGCGATCTGGTCGGTCATCGCGACGGTGGTGTTCGGGTTGATCACGCTTAGTAGCACGCGTCCATCCTTCCATCGGTACCGAAAATGGGGCCTTCTGGCGAGGAAAACCGCAGGTCGCGGTCGCCAGAAGTTGCTCCTATGTCAAGCGGCGGCTTGTTCGGTCGGTGCGGGGTGCGTGTGGGCGTCGGTGGTGAGTCGTTGGTAGACGGTGCGGATGAGTCGTCGTCGCAGGCACCGTAGGGCTGAAGTTTTGGTGTCGTTGGCGGCGAGGCGGTTGCGGTAGTAGGTGTAGCCGTCGGAGTCTTCGAGGCGGATTTGGGTCAGGGCGATGCGGTGCAGTGCGGTATTGAGCTGTCGGTTGCCGTGTCGGGGTAGTCGCACGCGGCCGGCGCTGTTGCCGGACCAGACGGGGATGGGTGCTGTGCCGGCGTAGCTGGCGTAGGCGTCGGCGGAGCGGAAGCGGGAGATGCCGGCGGTTTCGCCGACGATTTTGCCGGCGGTCAGTTCGGCACAGCCGGGCAACTCGAGCAAGGTCGGCACCAGTTGGCGTACTCGCTTGCCGATCTCGGTGGCGAGCTTGTTGATCCGGGCTGTCAGCGAGATGATGTCGTCGAGTTCCGCGCGGGCGATGTCGGCGAGGAGGCTGGTGTGGTTCGCGAGATGGGTGGCGAGTATTTTTTGGTGCTTGTTCATGCTCAGCGACCGGGGTTTGGGAGCGTAGGCGGGATTGATCTCATGGACCCGCCACAGCAGTCGGTTGATTGACGCAGTGCGTTGGGCGACAGCGACTTCCCGGTAGTCGACGAGGAGCCGTAACTCGCGGGATTGGGGGTCGGCGCCAGCGGCGGGCAGGTCCGGTTCGCGTAGTACCGCTCGCGCCACGGCCAGGGCGTCGATGGGATCTGACTTGCCGCGGGTGCGAGCGCTGGAGCGGGCTTGGGCCATCAACTTGGTGGGTACGCGCACCGCGGTCTGGCCGGCGCCGAGCAGGTCGCGCTCGAGGCGGGTCGACATCTGCCGGCAGTCCTCGATACCCCACACCAGATCGCCACCGAACTCGGTGAGTGCCCAGTTGATCGCTGTGTGGTGCCCTTCGGTGGTGGCCGCAGAGGTGAGGTGGCCTAGCTTCTTGCCGACGGAATCGACGGCGACGAATGTGTGAGTGGACTTGTGTACATCGACTCCAACAACAACCATGGTGGTTGCCTCCTGATTCAGAAACAGGGACAGGGACGGTTGGGCCGGCCGGTGGGCAATCCTCAGTTGGGGGCGGTGCCACGCTCCTATCAAGCCACATCGGTCGGTCCATCACACCTGGTGTTGGCACAACTTTTGGAGACCAGACCTCACCCTTTGATGGTGATGCCGGTAGGCCCATCAAGAGCCAAACACCAGGTGATCAGGACCCAACCACCGCCAGAGCGGCAACACAAGAGTCACACTGAGG
>NZ_MJEJ02000039.1 GCF_002095435.2 Williamsia sp. 1138 | reverse complement strand
CCTCACCCCCCGACCCGCCTGATCTGCTCCACTTCCAGAAAGACGCTCCACTTCCAGCACCCTGGAAGCGGAGCAGATCCCCAGAAGTGGAGCAGATTCGCGGAGGTCAGGCCAAAACGTTCGCCAAGGACCGACGCCGGCTCGCCGGGGGTGTCGCGTTGGTGCGGAACAGGCGCAGCACCGTGGTGACCACTTCGCCGTCGGCGAGGCCCAGCACCTGTTTCAATTGCTCTGCCAGCGCCTCGAATTCGTCCACCCGATCCGGCGCGATCTGCGCCAGCTCCTTACGGCCGTCGGCGTAGAGGAAAACAGGGTTCATCGGATGTACCGCGAGGCCCATCATCTCGGCACGAATCCACAGCTCCTGCATCGTCTGGCCACCGCGCACATAGTCCGCGGTGCTGCGACCCTCCTGGGTCACCACCGCCAGCGCCGACGACGTCATGATGCGACCCTGGGCATCGGCGCCCAGTACCGATCCGGCGCCCCACGCGTTAAGGTGAGCCATCACGTCGGGCCTGCGCAGCACCACCATCAGCGGCGCCTGTTGCGGCAGCAAAGCCAGGTCGTCGGCATCGATACCGGTGTCGGAGTGCACATCTGACGGATCGATGATCTCGGCCATCATCTCGGCGTGCAGCGCCGGGGTCAGGTACCGGAGCCGTTCGGCTGATCCGGCGACGGCCGCGAATCCGGCAAGGGCACCACGATCGGTGATCAATCGGACACCCGTACCGGCGGAACCGCCGGAGGACAACGCGGCGACCACACCCGCGTCGAGTTCGCTGCCGTCCCCGAAAGCCCGGTTGGTGCGACGGTCGAGGAGGGGACGAACGCTCGCGCCGGTTTCGGCGATGTCGCCGAAGTCGACCCGCACCTCGACGCCGTCGCCGACGCCGACGATGCCTGCCTTCCCGTACACCCCGACGGCGGCGGCTGCAGCAGTCAGGTTGTGCAGTACGGCACCAAGACTCACGGCCGAAGCCCGGCGTTCGACATCGGCGCTCGACGTCGGTGTCGCGTCGAGCCGCACGGTCACCCCGTCCTCGTCAGAGGAGAATCGCCATGGTTGCGTATTGCCTGCGGACGGTGCGCGCAGTCCGGCGAACAGCACCGCATCACGGGGGCCGAGACCATCGATGATGGCGTGCACATCTGCCGGAACACGTTCGGGCACAGTCTCGTCGACGACCGGCGACTCGAGGTCGTCGAGAATCGAATCGAGGTCCACGCGTACCCGACCTGAGGGCAGGTCTTCGCCTCGGACGATCCGGCGCACCGCGGCAGCGACCGTCGCACCGCCGAGAGCCACGTCTCCGCCCAGCTGCGGCCAGGCAGACAGGGTTCGGCCCATCTCGAGCGCTGACGCTGCCATGCGCGCAGTGAGCCGTGCCCCGTCGAGGATCCTCACCGCGAACGGCGCCTTCTCCTCTGTGGTGAGTCCGGCGAGGGCATCGGCGTCGAAATCTCCGAGCAGACCATGGAACAGCGGTCGGTCGGGTTCGAGATCGAAACGTTCGACGTCGAGCACGCCGCCGTCGCTGGTCTCCATGATCACCGGAATCCCCAGAGCCCTGGCCCGATCCCGTACCAGCACCTTGGCGTCGAAGGAGTCGCACTCTTCGATCACCACATCGAGCCCGTCGAGGAACGCGTCGATCGTCGCGGCTTCGGCGCCGCCCTGGTGCACCTGCACCTCGAGGTAGGGATCGAGTTCGGCGATCCGGCGGGCCGCGACCACGGCCTTGTTCACGCCGATGTCGAACACCGATCCCGGCACCCGGTTGAGGTTGGTGAGTTCGATCTCATCGAAATCGGTGAGTCGCAACTGCCCGCAGAGACCTTCCAGGGCGAGAGTGTGCGCGACCGCGTGTCCGACACTCAGACCCACCACACCGATGCGCAGGGTGGCCGCATGGTCTTGCTCGGCGGCGGACAGCTTGTTTCGGTTCCTATCGAGTCGCAGCCTTCGGTATGAGGCCGGGCCGAGTAGATGCACCGCTTTGCCGCGCCACGGATAGAACACCCAGCGGCTGCCGTCGGCTTCTGGCCAGCCGTCCGGCGGGGGCACCAGCTTCCCTGCCGCCTCGGTCAAATCGGCGGCGAGATCGATGAAGTCAACCGCGCCATCGGCACGGAGTTCCTCCAACTTGGTCATGTCGTTCGAGGATCGCGGATCGAGAATCTCGACAACCGCCCCTCCTGCCGGCGTGTGATCCTGCGCTGGCGCGGGCACGGCACCGCCTCCTCATCGTCTTCTGCGTCGTTTCCTGGCCAGATGGCCAGTTGTAGTGAGACGTTATACCGATGCTGTCATCTCTTCAGAAATGGGGAAACTGAAAATGCGGAGCGTGAGGAAGTTCGCCAATCAAGTGTTGCAGCAAGCGAATACGCAGAATCGAACAAAAGGCAACGAGCGCTTAACGATATCTCATAATTCGCCGGGATATGGCGCCGCCCACAGCGGCGATGACATGTCGATGGTCCGCAAGCGACAATTGACCAGATGAACCTCGCGGTGAACCCGTTTCCTACGCCGAACTAAGTAGCGCCGCAAGCCATCACCCATCAACAATTGTTTTTAGTGAATTGCTGATGTATCAGTGCAAACCCCTCAAAACCAGGAGTCTCAGTGACTACAGACTATGTGAACGCCCACCGTTTCTCGCGCACCGACATCCCCGCGCGTGATATCCAGACGCAGGTCCTGACAGTCAGGGGTACGACGTCGCTGGTCGTCGCGACACCCTCGTCCGCCCCGAGCCTGTGGCTCGATTACCTCGACGGCGCTCGGGCGTCGTATGCGTCGCACGGCGTCTCCATGGCCCTCGAATACGACACCGTCGTGCGCGGTGAGTGCACGTCGTTGTTCTACGCGGCAGTCGACGAAGACGGCGCCGTCATCGGTGGCGTCCGGGCGCAGGGTCCGTACGTCGACCCGCATCAATCACACGCACTACTGGAGTGGGCGGGACAGCCCGGTCTGGAAATGGTCACCGAGGCGATCCGGTCACGGCTGGACGAGGGCATCGTCGAGATGAAGACCGCCTGGGCCGCCGACGGCCCCGCCGCACCGACCGTCGCCGGGATGCTCGCACGCCTGGCCATTCCCACGTTCACACTGATGGGCACGCGGTACATCATGGCGACGGCCGCCGACCACGTTCTGCGCCGGTGGGAGTCCGCGGGCGGTCGCGTGGCCGAGGACATCCCCGCCTCGCCGTACCCCGACAACCGCTACCGCACCAGCCTGATGTGGTGGGACCGGGAAACCCTGGCCGCCGACGCCGACCCGGCGGTGTACGCACAGATGGTGGCCACCTCTGCCCCGCTGACCACCAACCGTCAGAGTCTGTTCTCGCCGTCGCGCGCCGGAGCAGCCTGATCTCTGTCGTTGTACCGACGCATCAGTGCCAACACGCCGACGTTGCGGGTCGTGTCGACGATCCTGACGGTCGGCTCAGATGGTGGCCCTGGGGTCCATTGGATCGCCGGGGCCACCATGGACACCACTCTGTTGCGGCCACCGTTTTTCGCGTAATAGACGCTCTGGTCGGCCATTCGGGTGAGCGTATCGATGACCTTGTCGATATTCGGTGTTCCGTCGGAGGCTTTTCCCAATGGCGCTTGCACGGCGCCGACGCTGATCGTGACAGGACATTGATCAGCAACGGCCACGCGGATTCTTTCGGCAATCTCGAAGAATTCTTCCCGATTGTCGGAGGCGTACATCACGACGAACTCTTCGCCACCGAATCGGCTCAGGAGAGCATAGGGCGGCGCCGCGCTCTCGATTTTCGCGACGGCATCGACCAACACCGCGTCGCCGGCTGCATGGCCGAGGGCATCATTGACGTTCTTGAAGTCATCTATGTCGATCATCATGAAACCGACGCACTTTCCGTGCGCGACGATCCATTCCAGCATTCGACTGCTGCTGTTCAGAAATCCTCGCCGGTTGAGAATTCCGGTGAGCGGATCGGTGTCGCCTAGTTTCGCCACCCGTGACAACGCGAAGTCGAGCGATCGGCGTAGTGCGCCGACCATGAAAACCGGCACCAGAACGGTGGTCACCGAGGCGCCACCGGCGACCATCACCGCGACCCACGACGTGGCGTTGAGTGTCGACAGGAACACGGCGAGCCCCATGGCGAACGCCGCGAACGAGATCGTCACCCGAAGCGACGAGGCCATGGCCGCGATCGCGGGGATAGCCGCCAGCAGAGCGACAATTGCTCGCGAGACGGCCGGATCTGTCACGAGATAGGCAGCCCAGGCGACTCCGACCATTCCGCCGAAACCCAGTACCGCGAATTGGCGATCGGTCAACCGCCCCACATAAAGTGTGATCGCAAATGTTATTGCCGAGAACAGCCAGATCACCGTGAGATATTTGAATCCCCCGGCGACGATGAGTGACGGCGCGATCAAAGCGAAGATCGGCAACCCGATCGCGCCGAACGTGCTGATGAGAACGGCAGTCGAACGCGCGTCGAAGCGTTCGAAATACCTTGAACTCACTGTCGCAGCCTGTCCATTCCCCGGGAAAGTAGCTCGAACCCACCGCACATCCATCGATGCCGGAGACGGGATTACACGATCGTATCCCGCGATGCCTTCACGAAACTCGATAGTGCACCCACAACGGGTCGCACGGCTCCATGCAGTGTAGACAGCCGGTGCGATCGGCGACCAGGTACAGCGAGCGCATTCGTACGTTGGAGGTATTCTCAATACGACCCAGCTCGTGTAAATGGGGGCCCGACCCGGTGTCGGCTCCGCAGGTGGGCAGGAAGGTAGGGCATGCCGCTCCCCCCATCGTCGCCCGGGTCTGCCCGCGACGGGATCACGGAGATCCGCGCGTGCACCGCTCACCTCGACTTCGACTTTCTGGGCGTCTCGGTGGTGTGCCTGGATCCGACCGGCCTCCTCGCCGGTGCGGTCGGTTGGGATCCGTCAGAGAAGATGAGGCCTGCGGCCCACAGCGCGCTGGTCGACATGCTCGGGCGCGCCTGCACCGTGTCGGTGGGACCCTACAACGACCTTCTCACCGTGGGTTTCGACGTCAGGGACATCGCACCGGAAACGGTGGAACGCCTGATCTCGGAGTGTCTGACGCGACAACTCAAGATCGACGGCGGCAGGTACTTCGTCCCGACTTGCCAGGGATTGGCCATCTCCTCGGTGGTCACCACCGCCACCGACGTGGCCGACCTCGTCCAGGCAGCGATCTCCGCGGTCCACTACGCGATCGTCGACGGCGACACGGTGGCGCACGCGACGCCTGACTCGATCGCCCGATTGCAGACCGAGGTCTCGAGGACCACCGAGTTGTCGAACGCGGTCGGAACCGACTTCGAGCTCTACTACCAACCGATCATCGACATCATCACGATGAAGACCGTCGGTTACGAGTCGTTGCTGCGGTGGCGGGTGGCCGACGAGGTCCGCAAACCCCACGACTTCCTCGACGCCGCCGAGGCCACGTCGCTCATCGTCCCGATCGGCCGCTGGGGAGTGCAGGCGGCGCTGGAACAACTCGCGATCTGGCGGAGCACGTCGACGACGCCCGGCCTGTTCGTCTCGGTCAACTTCTCGGCTCGGCAGTTGCAGGACCGGGCACTGACCGAACTCGTCGCCACCACCCTCGAGACCACCGGTGTGCCCGCCGACGCGCTGTGGGTCGAGGTCACCGAGCGGGACCTCATCGAGGTCGGTTCGCCCGCGTCGGCGACCCTCATCGAGCTCGACGCCCTGGGGTGCACCGTCTGCGTCGACGACCTCGGCACCGGGTTCGCGGCGCTGCGGTACATGGTCGAGCAGCCCGTACAGGTGGTCAAGGTCGACCGGTCCCTGGTCACGAAGGTGGGCACCGACGACAACACCATGCACAGCATCGTCAAGGCCGTCTGTGCCCTCTCGAGCTCACTCGGGATGGCGACCGTCGCCGAGGGTGTCGAGGACCCGGGTCAGATCGAGCACCTGCGTGACCTCGGTTTCACCCACGGTCAGGGTTACCTGTTCGGGAAACCGGCGCCGGCCGACGAGATCATGGTCGCAGTCGACTAGCCGCCGACAGCGTCTGAGGCCCCGTCCAGAGCGCCCATACCTTCTGGTGCGAGGCCGAGTGCGTCCAGGCACACCTCGACCACGGTCTCACGGATGAGCCAGTGCATGGCGGGATGGTCCCCGGACTCACACACCCTGACGTTCGGCCGTCGGCCACGACGTCCGAGTGTCTCCAGCGCACGAGGGCCACGATTGAGGGTGAACCTCTCGTAATCCCATGGCGAAAAGATCAGATCCGGTGTGACCCCACGCTTTGCCAGCGCAGACAGCAGAATTTTCGGGGCCTGTACCACGCCGGCGACCCCCAGCAGGTTCACGACCGCGTACGGCATGTGGGCGCGCAGGAGGGGCCCGAACTTCTCACGCAACTTCATCTGCAGCGCTGTCAGCCTGCTGTCGGGCCCCGTGGACTCGACCACCTCGGACACCGAGGGGCCGGCACCGATCGCAGACGCCTTGGTGGTGTCGAATGTTGTTGTTCGCAATCGCCACATCAACGGATTGATCATCACGACTCGGGACTGGGCTCCCCGGGTCCCGAGGTGCGCAGCCAGCCATGACCCTGAACACACGCCGGCGTGGACGACCCGCGACGGCACGCCTACCGTCGCAAACTCGGTGACCGCTCGCGCCTGACCGATAGATTCGGTTGTGTGCAGGGGCGAGAAGTCGTCGACCGGATCGACCGGTGACGTTTCCCCGACCCCGTAACGGTCATAGCGAACGGCCCGACCACCTCGGCGCGCGACCAGTTCGGCGAGGTCGGCCCACAGACGCGCCGGCCCGGTGCGGATGTCGTTGGCGGTCGAATGGGCCACCAGTACCGGGGCATCGGCAGACCGCTCGCTGTCGGGCTCGGTGATCCAGACGATCGTTCCGTCGTCGAGAGTGTGAATGGTCTTCCTGATGGCGGGACCCGCCGAATCGTCGGGTAGTACAACGTGGTTCGAAGGTGCGAAAACCGCACTGCGGGTTTCGGTCCCGACGGCGGCGCCGAGCCACTGCGCGATTCGCTTGATTACGGTGACGGGGAACTCGAAATAGACGGTGTGCGAGGCCACGAACGGCGTTGGATCACCGATAGGGAACACCTCGGCACCCGCAGCTTCCAGCTCGGTCGCGAATCGCCCACGCACGTCGGTGTCGCGCACTCCGCACAGCAACGCCTTGGGTCCCTCGACCAGGGTCTGCGCGGTCAGGTGCATGCGAGCCATTGCGTCGGCTGCACTCTGGGCCAGCGATGTGCCCACCAGATGCACCCGAGGGTCGTCGGCATCGACTGTCCCGATCGACATGTTGTGCAGCGCCGTCTGCCCACGGACGTACTGACGACCCTTGACCACTGGGTCCCACAGGACCAGGGCGTCGAAAGTTTGCAGGAGGCGTTGGTTCTGGCCGCCGAGCAGCGCTCCTGCTCGAAGCCCGATCAGGGATACGCTGTCGGTGTGCTCACGCACGTAACTCACCGCACTGTCGATGCTGTCGAGCCAGCGTTGCGCTGCATCTGGCGATCCTTGCGGGCCGGACGACTCGCCGGTGCAGGCATAGTCGAAGCGGAGAACGAGGAAACCCTTGCGGGCCAACTCTTCGCCGAGATACCTCACGCCCCTGGTCGTGTCGGCCTGCTCTTTGCCCAGCGGCGGGCATATCACCACGCCCCCGCGCACCTGTGCGTCCGCGGGTAGGTGCACGACCCCGAACAGGGGAGCTGATTCGGGACCGAAATAGGTTGGCAGTGAAGTTGTTTCCGACAGTTCGCTCACGCTTTATCCTTCGAGTGCAGCGACGACCCGCGCGGGCCATCGGGCAACGTTCAGACCGTGCGTACGGAGCATCGCCAGCGCGATGCGTTCCATTCCGAAACCCACGCAGGCACTGTGGGCCGGTTCGCCGTCTTCGGTCTGGATGTCAAAGGTGACCCCGAAATGGTCGCGGTGACAGTTGCACGAGACCACCGCGGTCCCCTCGTCGAGGTCGTCGTACAAGCGGACGACGAGTTCGGTTTTGAGGCTCTCCTCGAGTTGGTTGGCAGCCAACATTTTTCCGACCCGACCGAAGAAAGGATCGTTGGCCGCGACCGGTGCGGCAGAGAGCCCAAGGTCTTCGAGGACCTGCAGACCACGTGGCACCCACGAATCCCGGTGCTGCTGAGCCTGTTCGGGCGTTCCGACTCGGACGAACTCGTGCATGCGGAAGGCCTGCATCCGCGCCGGGTCGATCGCCGGCTCGTGCCGGAAGCAGTATCCGTAGATGTCCATGGTCGTGCCGTCCTGCGCCAGAGTGCCCGTCAGACCGGAGTAGCTCGGATGGCACGCGGCCGACACGAGCATTGTGCCTGCTGGAGTGAGGTGGTGGTCCCACCCCAGACCGGCGTCGCGATCGCCGAGCAGTGCACGGTGCTTCTTGTTGTCACCTTCGAATGTCGAGATGGCTCCGGTCAGATTCGGAAACGACGCGATGTAATCGGTCTTCTCGAATGAATCCCGCGGGAACACCGGCGGAAAACGCAGCCGCCGAATGCCGGTGCCGTGTGCCGATGACCCGGCGCGTTGCACCACCCGGTCTATGCCGTCGATGAGGTCCTCGAAGACCGCCCCGCGCCCATAAAGCCCCGCTATGCCCGATGGGACGAGCAGATCCGCCTCGATGAGTTGGTCACGGAATTCGCGACGCGCGTTCTCCAGCGCGATGTGCTGTTCGGATTGGTCGATCGCTGTCATCATCGTCCTTTGTAGGCAAGTACCAGTTGAGCATTGTTCGCGCGGATACGTTCGTTCGAAACCATGAGCTGTGGCCCGAAGGCGTCGCGGAGCAGTCTTCCCATCGACGCCACATGATCCTCTCGGTACGCGTTGATACCGGTCATGGCGAGCGCAGCCGAGACGACGTCGACGACTGCCTGCGAGGCAGTGAGTTTCAGGTTGTTCATCGCGATGGCGAATCCGACGGTGGTCTCCAGCTCCCCGGACGCGAGAAAGTCTTCGTAGCGGCGAATCTCTTGGGCAACAGACGACTCGAAGCGTTGATGGCTGACGAGCAGGTCCGCGAACGCGGCGGTACGGTCCGTGGGTCCCCCGCCGTTACGCCTTGCCGCTGCGCGTACCTGAACCCTTGCCTTCGAGACCGCTGCGTCCGCGATCCCCAGCCAGACAGATGCCCAGAGGGTGTGCGAGGACGGAAGCATGGTGTGTGACGAGATGGTCCCGTAATCGACAGGCAGCACGTTCGAGGGCAGCGTCCTGGCACGCAACATGAACCCGGGGCTACACGTGCCGCGGAACCCGAGCACGTCCCAGGTGCCGGTCTTCTCGAGCTCGATGTCAGACCGCGGACAGACGATGAGCACCTGGTCGCTGGGCGGGCTGTCCGGGCCGCGCCGCGCGGTCGCACAGATGTAGTCCGC
Organism: Williamsia sp. 1138; assembly: GCF_002095435.2. Lineage (GTDB taxonomy): Bacteria > Actinomycetota > Actinomycetes > Mycobacteriales > Mycobacteriaceae > Williamsia. Next base: position 149,190 of record NZ_MJEJ02000039.1, on the reverse strand, counting down.
GTACTCGCCATAAGAAATGACCGGTGCGTTCTTCTCGAGCACCACCTCGGCTCCGTCCGGTATCACGGCACAACCGGACGACCGGACATCCCCGCCGGTGGAGATCTCTGTGGTCGCGGACGCCAGCAACGCCTCCTCGGCCGCGATCGTCCGAGTCAGTTCGGCGATGTCGCCGTGCGCTCCATGCCACCGCAACGACAGCGCTTGCGTGTGGTGCATGGCAAACACCATTGCCGCCGAACTACAGCCAGTGCCGAGGGCGCGAGCCATGGCCGCCAGGTCGGAGATGCTCGTGGATCGTCCGCCGAGCGCGCTCGGCAGGGAGCAGGAGAGAAGGCCGTTGTCCCGCATGGCCGCAACGGCCTCATGCGGAAAACGAGCGTCACGATCAACTTCGTGCGCGGCTGCGGCCGCAACAGTGACGACTTGCTCGTAGTCGAGCTCGGCACCGGTTAAACCGGCACGAATGGATTCGGTCACGATGTGGTCCTGTCCCATTGTCGGCGCACGTAATCGCCTTGGTACCCGCCAAAACTGCGACAGGTCAAATCCCCCCAGAGATACTGTAATCTACGAGACTCGGGGGTAAGAAGCACGATCAACATCGTCAACTCAATCGTTTTGCGGGGTGCAGATCCTGTCTCACGTGGACGATTCACGAGAGGGACTGCAGTGGAAGAGCGTATTCGCGAAGTTCTTGCGAACCATGGACGGTTGTCGGTCGACCCACAATCGGTCACCGATGAGGCCGATCTGTACGAATTGGGATTGACATCGCACGCCAGCGTCAATGTGATGCTTGCTCTCGAAGACGAGTTCGATGTCGAGTTTCCCGACGAGGACCTCAAAAAGGCCACCTTTTCGTCCGTCCAGAATCTCGCAACGGTGGTGAACAAACTCCTGGACGGTGTTGCGTGAACACCGGTGCCGCGCCTCTGGTCATCTCGGCCGACGGACCCGGCTCACATCCGGTCCATGACGGAGACCGCATCTGGCCGGAGACCAACTGCTACATAGATCTCTGGGTCGAGCTGCTCCACGCCCTCGGCCGTGACCCGGTTCCTGCGTTCGCCTGCGCCCTCTCCACCGACCACGACGGCGGCCAGTGGACCTTTCTGAAGGTGACCCAGGAGGACCTCCGTCGCCTGTACGGCCTGGAGGTCACCGAGGAGAACGTCTGGATGCCTTTGGTGGACACCGTGGAAAGCGGTCTGGCCCGGCAGTTGCTGCACACCGTCGAGGTCGACAGCTGGTGGCTCCCCGACACCGCGGGCACCGATTATCACCGCAATCACGCCAAGACGACCATCGTGCCGGTCCGGTTCGACCGAGAGCAGCGACAGCTGACCTATATCCACAACTCCGGGACCCACTCTCTGGCGGGCGACGACTTCGCGGGCATCTTCGGCCTGGGCGACAGTCCGCGGCCCGGACTGTTGCCCTACGTCGAGCAGATCCGCTGGTTTCCCGATCGGCAGGAGCCCGATGTGTTGTTGCCAGTTGTCCGAGAACACCTCTCACGGCGCGCTCCGGGCAATCCGATCGACCGGCTTGCGGGTGACGTACGCTCCGCGATCGACTGGCTGCCGGGCGCCGGGATGGAGACTTTCCACCTGTGGGCGTTTGCGACGCTTCGACAATGCGGCGCGACCGCCGAGCTCGCCGCTGACCTCAGTTCCCATCTCGGCGTCGAGCTGGCACCGGGAGCGGCAGAGGCAGCACCGTATTTCCTCGACGTCGCCCGAGGAGCGAAAGCCGTTCAGTTCAAGATGGCTCGAGCCGCCCGCGGCCGGACAGTCGAGGTCGACGACCTGCTCACGGCGATGGGCCGGGCCTGGGAGCGTGGTCTCGACACCGTGGCCGAGTCCGTCGCGACATGACCACTGTCGTCGGCTGGCGGCTTGTCGACACCGAGCCTGGCGCTGCGGCGACGCCCGGCGAACTCGGCGCACGGTGGGACGACACGGTACAGATCGGCGAGCCCACCACTGTCGGGGCCATTCGGGGCTCAGCCGAAGCGATCGACGCGCGGGACTGGTGGTTTCAGACTTCTCTCTCGTCGTCGACCCCCAGGACCATCGCGTTCGAAGGCGTGACCGCACCCGCCACGGTGTTCATCGACGGCCAACCCGTAGCCACGGTGGAGTCGATGTTCCTACCAGTGCTGGTCGACGTGCCCGCCGGCCGGCATCAGCTCTCGGTCCTTTTCCCTTCGCTCGACCGAGCTCTCGCGACACGTCGGCCCCGCGGCCGCTGGCGCTCATCGCTCATCGCCGCGCAGGGCATGCGTTGGGTACGCACCTCCCTGATCGGGCGGGCACCCGTCTACCAGGGACCACCAGCCCCGGTCGGGTTCTGGCGCCCAGTGCGCTTCGTACCCGAGTCGGGGCCCCGGGAGGTGGTCGTACGCCCCGCCGCAGCGAGCGGGCGGGTCGACATCGCCGGCGTGGTATCTCCCGACACTCCAGTGACAGTGGCCATCTCGTATCGAGGTCGTGAGGTCACCCGGGCGTCGGTTCACGCCGATGAAACCGGGCGCTACCGCCTCGCGGCGACTGTGCCCGAACCGCACCTATGGTGGCCACGCGGCTACGGCGATCAATCGCTGTACACGGTGACCACCCTGGTAGGCGAGGCCGCCGCCGATCAACGCGTCTTCGGCTTTCGTACCGTCACGGCTACCACCTCCGACGGTGGCTTCGGCATCCGCGTCAACGACGTGGCGATCTTCGCCCGCGGTGCCGTCTGGATGGACCCGGCTCAGGACGCAGCCTCCCCCATGACCGATGCACTGCGCAGGCAACTAGCGCACCTCGCTGCCGCCGGCGCGAACATGATCCGCATCCCAGGAGGTACCACCTACGCCGGTCCTGAGCTGTGGTCGCTGTGCGCCGAACAAGGAATCCTGGTGTGGCAGGACGTGATGCTGGCAACCTTCGATCCGCCAGACGAGGTCGGCGACCTCCTTCGCCGGGAGCTGCAGAGCCTGCTCCGGACGGTGTCGGGGAACCCTGCACTCACTGTCATCAGCGGCGGAAACGAAACGATCCAACAACCAGAGATGCTCGGTCTGGACCCGGCGCAGCGGCGGATCGACCTTTTGCACACCGTCTTGCCGACGGTGGTGTCAGACGAGGCGGACGTACCCTACGTTGCTGCCAGCCCCTCGGCTCCTGCCGGATCCGACGATCTGGCGATCAGGCCGGATTCCGGTGTCAGTCACTGGTTCGGGGTGGGCGGATACCTTCGTCCGTTACCCGACGTGCGACATGCGGGCGTCCGGTTCGCCGCTGAGTGCCTGGCGTTTGCGATCCCGGCTTCGCCGGCTGCCGTCGACCGTCACTTCTCCGGCGCGCAGGTGGCCGGACATGCGCCCGACTGGAAGACCGGGGTACCCAGAGACCGCGGATCGTCCTGGGATTTCGAGGACGTTCGCGACCATTACGTGTCGGAAGTCTTCGCGGTCAATCCTTTTCTGGTTCGCAGGCTCGACCCCGACCGCTATCTCCAGCTCGGTCGTGCGGCGATCGCCGAGGCGATGATCGCCTGCTACTCCTGGTGGCGTCGGGAGGATTCACGCTGCGACGGGGCGTTGGTGCTCTCCGCCCGGGATCTACGCCCGGGACCCGGGTGGGGTCTACTCGACGTGGACGGCGATCCGAAGGCCCCACTCGATGCGCTGTCCAGGGTGTGGGCCCCCATCGCTGTGACCGCGACGTCCGAGGGCCTGTCGGGTGTCCGCATCGACGTCTACAACGACGGCCCGACTCCCTTGGCGGGCACGCTCGCGTTGATCGCGACCAACTCATCGGGACACCGCGTCGCCGACGCCGACACTGCCGTGGTCGTCGAGCCGCACTCGTCGGTCACGTTCCACGACGCTGATCTGACAGGTCGGTTCACCGATCTGTCCCACGCCTACGGCTTCGGGACCGCGGTCGCCGATGCCGTCGAGGTCTCCCTCCTTATGGACGGCGCCGTCGTGGCGCGCGACGTCCTGGTCGTGACTCCGAGGCCGGGGCAGGCCCGCACCGACCTCACCGCCACCGCGCAGCAGGAAGCGGGCGATTGGTATCTGACACTGCAGACATCGGTGTGCCTGCGGTATGTGGAGATCACTCTGGCGGGCTGGCGGCCATCCGACAACTTCTTCCATCTCGCCGGAGGTTCGGCGTACGTCGTCCGACTGATACCACATGATGGTGCCCGCGAGCAGCCCTCGGGCACAGTGACTTCGATCGACCACCACCTACCCATCCGGGTTGTGATGGACAACCGAGAACGTGAGTCGTGATGATCCCCACCGACGCGCACCTGTCGCTCACCCCACCGCCCGGCACCCGCATCGGTTGCGATGTGGTGGCCATTTCCGACATCCGTGACTCCGTCGCGCAGTTCGGTTCACGCTTTCTGCAACGTGTCTTCACCGAGAACGAACTCCAGGACTGCGCCGGCAGCATCGAACGCCTGTCCGCACGGTTCGCGGCGATGGAAGCAGTTGTCAAGACCTTCGCCGACCCCGAGATGGCCACACCCCCGCGCGAGATCGAGGTGATCCTGCGCCGTGGTGTGCCGTTCGTGAACCTGGCGGGTTCTGTAGCGGCGCGAGCCCGGTCGCTGGGCTGGCAGTTCGGGCAATTGTCGTTGTCACACACCGACTGTCACGCGATGGCGGTGATCATCGTCTCGGTGGAGGAGCCTGGTCGGCCCCGAGGTAGTGATCGAACAGCGCCACCAGCTCACCCAGCGTGACAGCCAACTCGAACTCACGCTGAACCAATTCTCTGCCCGCATCCGCCAAGCGGATCACCTCACCACCCCTGGCGATGGTGGCTTCGAGTGCCCGCCGCAAATCGTCGACATCGCCGGGTCGGGCAAGCGCCCCGGTCACCCCGTCCACGATGATCTCCGGGATGCCGGACAACGACGTCGATACCGTCGGCACTCCTGATGCCAACGCTTCCATCAGCGCGACCGGGAGCCCCTCCATCTGGCCGTCCGCGGCCACGACGCTCGGCAGCACGAACACATCGGTGGACGCGAGCTTCTCGGCGACAAAGACTTCGGTGCGGGCACCGAGGAATCGAACCCGTTCCCCGAGACCGAGGTCGCGCGCGAGTTCGGTGAGAGGCGCACGGAGCGGCCCGTCGCCGATCAGGTCGAGTTCGATGCGATCGACACCCGTTCCACCGGCCGCCAGCGCCCGCAGCAGAATCTCGTGCCCCTTGTATTCCTGCAGGGATGCCACGCAGAGAACCCGCACGGGCCCCTCCGCGGCCGGCTCCCGTGGGCGGAACGGGTAATTGGAGGTCTCGATTCCGCAATGCACCACGTGCACAGCGGTTTTTACGTCGTTTCGCAGATTCAGCAACCGGCGGTTGTACTCCGAGATGGTCACCACGAACGTTGCCTCGGCCATCTTGCGAGAGAGCATGGACTGATCGACATACAGATCATGCGCATGGGCGGTGAAGCTGTAAGTGATGCCGATCAATCGGTGGCAGACCCACGCTGCGAGAGCCGGATACGTGGCGTAGTGCGCGTGGATGTGGGCGTTCGGAGTCGTCCGCCCGATATCTCTCGCATGCGCGCATGCCAGGACGACCGTCACCAGAGCTCGCGGAAGCAGCCGCGGAGATCGGCGGTGACCGGCGACGACCAGTGCCAGGACGGTCATCAGCGCCAGCGGATGGCGGACGAGCGCCCAACCGAACGCGAGCAGGGCATCGACACCTGAGGGGCGCCGGACCCGATCTGTCCACCGCCGGGACGCCTCGTGCACTGCGGTGTCCGGAGAGGGAAAGAGCGACCGCAGGGAAATGTCGAAGCGACCCAGGCGCGACAGCCCATCGACCTCGCGAACGATGAAAGTCTCTGAGGTACGCGGAAATCGCGACACCAAGTAGACGATCTGCACCGGGGCCGCGCTCACCGTTTCTTGCCCGCGGCTTCGGCGTACAAGGCGTACAACCTCTCCGCCCACGACGACGCCGAAAACTCCGAGCGCGCCCGGATGACTGCTGCCTCTCCGAGCGTTCGGCAACGCCCCGGATCGGCGAGCAACTCGATGACGGTATCGGCCAATGCCCGTGGATTGTTTGGTTCAAACAGCATCCCGGTCTCACCGTGTACGACGATGTCGGAGATACCGCCGGTGCGAGACGCCGCCACGACCCGGCCCGACGCGGCCGCCTCGATCAGCACGGTCGGCAGGTTTTCGCCATGTATCGACGGCAGCAGCACGATGTCGGCCGCGCGGTAGACCTTCGGCATGTCCGACCGAACACCGGCGAACACCACGTTCTGACCGACCCCGGCGGCGGCGACCTCCGCCCGCAACTCGGCTTCTGCGGATCCACCGCCCACGAGCGAGAGGACTGCGTCCGGGAAGCGCTCGAGGACGAGTGGCCAGGCGCGGATTGCGTTGGGAATACCTTTGAAATCCCGAAATGCAGCGGGCAAGACAACCAGAGGCCCCTCTGTACCGCCCAATTCCGTTCGGACTTCCGCATCTGCCGGCCCCGGTACGAAGTTTCCGATGTCGATCCCGTTGTGCATCACGTCCCAATTGCCCGGCAGGCCTTTCGGACGATAGATCTCCTGGAATGAGTCGCGAGAAGCCTGCGAGACGAACAAAGCCCGGTAGGCGTGGCCTGCAGCGGCCACGGCGAGACGCTCACGCGCGCCCTCGCGGCCGGTCAGCGGACGGGCGACGTGATGGAAAGTGCAGACCGCGGAACGGCCGGCGATGGCGGCAGCGGGAACGGCGAGCGTCGTCGCCATCTCCAGATGGGCGTGCACGACGTCGAAGTCTGCGCGGCGGATCTCCCGCACCACCTTGGGAATCGCGGTGGGATCGAGTAACCGTTTGATGCCCAGCGCCCGTGTCACCACGCCGGCCTCGTTCAGGATCTCGTTCGTCTTCGCGGCGTCTGCCGAGGCGTCGAGCACGCTGACGAACTCCATCTCGACATTGCTGTCCCGGAAGGCCACGGCGAGCGGCGCCAATAATGTCTCGGCGCCGCCCATCCGAAAGGCATCGATCAGCAGCAGTACCCGGAGCGGTCGTGTCATCTGATGACTTGCAACCGTTTCCACGGAATCGCCGACATTCCGTCGTAGTCCCACCTGAATCCTGCCCTTTCGTAGACCTGGCCGATCGATCCTGCCGGGGCCCGGGTGTCGAGTTCGAAACTCATACTGAGCGGCGATCCACCTATGTCGATGACGTAGGCGCCGTACTGTTGCAACGCCCGGGCGACTGTTCGTTCGCCGGGAGTCAGTTGAAGGGTGTTGAGGTTGAGCGTCGGATCCAGGCGGAGGCGCGCACCTTCGGGCAGGCAATCAGCCCGCGTCGAATTGCCGTCCGTCTTGATAGCCGGGCTGCGAAAGATTCGAGCACAGATGTTGTCGCTCTGCACGACGAGGGCGTGCTGGATCGATCCTCGTTCGATCTCTGCGATCCGGACGACACCGCCGAGCCGCGACGCGCCCGAACCGGTGCTCGCGCCACCCCAGCCTGATCCGTTCAGCGGATTGACGGCCCCGAAGGATGCAGTCCACTTTCCGCCGGAGTTGCGGGCCTGCCAGAACTCGTAGATCTTGTTGTCGCCCTGATCGACGACGACCATGGCACCATCGCTGCCACTGTGCGGTCTGGCGCCGTTGGGGATTGGAACCTGCTTACCCGCGAAAGGACATGGACCCCAATACGTGATCGTGCAGTTCACCGTGTAACGCGGTGTCCGTCGGTCTGCGCCGTAGATCGGGATACCGAACTCGAGGGTCGACGCGTACACCCGGCCGTCTCTGGTGGCACGCGCGATCATCGCCTGACTCGCCGGATCGATCTGGGCGTTGCCGGCAATGGTTGTATTGAAAGGACTGTTGGTTGCAAACGGATTGGCGAGAGTTGCTCCGGCAGAAGTGGTTTGACTTCGGAAGATGAAGGCTCCCGTGGCGATGGCCACAGCCGCGACCAGTGTGAGTATCACCGCGATGTGCCATTTGGGATGGAGTCCGAACCACCAGGTCTTCTGCACCGTGTGTTTGCCCATGTCTGCCTCCGGGTTGGTCATGACACCCCCTCCAGTGACAATACGATCCGATCGGCCGCGAGAGACCACGATTCGGTCAAAAATGATCGTCCGGTGCAACCCAGCCGCTCCGCGAGGTCCGGATCGGTGAGCAGTGCGACCATCGCTGCGGCCAGCGCGGCGGCATCGCCCGCAGGTACCAACAGGCCTGTTTCCCCGTCTCGGACGACCTCGGGCAGGTCCCCCACCGCAGATGCGATGACCGGCCTCCCGAAGGTGAATGCGAGATGGGCGACTCCGCTCTGACTCGCCCGGATGTACGGCGTCACCACCACCCGCGCCGAGTGCACGATGCCGGCCACATCGGCTTGTGCGACGTAACCCGCTCGGGCATCGACATTCCCGATCTCCGCGGCCCGCCGCAACAGACTCGCATGATCGATATCGGCACCGACCGCCCCGGCGAGTACGAGTTCGGCGGTGGGCAACTGCGTGCGCACCAGGGCGAACGCGTCGAGCAGGACGTCTATGCCTTTGTATGTCGTCCACGTCCCGAAGAAGAGCGCCACCGGCCCCGTGTCGGACACGGCCACAGTCTCATCGCCGGTCACCAGCAGGCCTTCGTCTCCGTGCGGGATGACGACCACCTCGCCGCCGGGTTCGAAGTGCTCGAGCACCACGTCTCGGGTACGAGGTCCGAGCACGAATGCCACGTCCATGCGCCGCCACGCCGCGGCGAAGGCGGCGTCCACCAGTCGGCCCGACTTGGGTGTACTCGTATCGCGGGCGTCTGATCGCGGAAGCGGTTCGTGCGCAACGATTCCAAAAGTCGACTTACGGACCAGATGGGTGATGAGCACCACGAACATGGGTTCAAAGGTGAATCGCCAATGCGACCAGAGCACCGCGCGCGGGCGAATCCGTATCAACACCGCTGCGAGGACGATCCAGGCCACCATCAGCTGCCCGGCCCGAAGGGCGCGCCTGGCGACTCGCAGCGGTTTCGAAAGCACCTCGGTGTCGGCGGGATGCCACGTCGGCAACGACGACTGGATGGTGAAGCCGGGCTGATTGGAGGTGAACTCGGGCCTCGGACCGGTGAGAAGGATGACGCGCTCACCCCGGCGGGCCAGAGCCTCGCCCAGTTGCACCGCGAATTGGAAGAGACCGCCTGACGGTGAGAACTCGACCAGGACGATGGGTCGGGTCATGGCGCAGTCCCCGCTGTTGTGCGCCGAGGGACGCCCACTGGTCGGCCCGCGAATCTGCGAATCGCCAATCCGACACCGACCGCAGCCGCCGCACCGACCAGCAGTGCGACTGCTGTGGCCGGCCCGGAATGGGTTGGTTCGCTGGTCACCTGGAGACCGACGTCGACGATCGAGTAGTCGCTGTCGGCGTCGACCGCTCGGACCCGTTCGAGTGCGAGGTCCACGTCGGCTTTGAGTTCATCGCGGGCGGCAGCGGCGTCGGGGCCGGTTCGACTGATGGTCACCACCCCACGAACAGGGTCGGCGGTGACCGTCGCCGAACGCTCCGCCGACCTCATGATCGCCGCATAGGTCGGGAGGACAGGTGAGCGCGAACGGATGTCGAGCGCATAGCCATACCCGTCGTCCGTTGAGGTTCCCGGCGGTAGCAACATGAGCTCCTGGGTCGCCGTGGTCTCGGTAATTGTCGTGGACCACAGTACGGCTCCTGCGGCCAGCACACCGGCGACCGCCGTCGTGATCGTCACTGCGACACCGCGAGCAAATCCTCGCGTGGCCTCGGCCGTAAATGGACCCCCGGCCGCGCCCATCGCCCCGGCAAGCGCGAGGACCAGCGCGAACGATCGGAAATAGGCGAGGTGAAGAAAGATGCTCGCCACCGACCATGCGGCAACGGCCGCCACTGCAGCAGCCATCAGAACACGGTCGCGCACCGACGGATTCGAGTAGAGCCGCAGGGCGAGCAGGCCGACGATTCCGATGACCATCACCAGCCATCCGGTCAGCCCGACGATGCCTGATTCCGCAGCGAGCTGGGCATAAAGATTATGGGGGGCGTCGGTGGGGTGAACCACCGCGGTCTGGACGGTCCCCGCGTATTCCGGAACCTGGGTGTAATAGGTACCGGGCCCGAAGCCGTAGATCGGCCGATCGTCGAACATCGCCCACGCGATCTCTTGCGCTGCTTTGCGGCCGAGGATCGAAGGATCGATTCCGTAGTCGACGTTCGCCCCGAAGACATCGTCATAGAGCGCTGTGAGCCGGTTCCCGATGCCGGGGACAAAAAACATCAATCCCATCAGCGGAAATGCGAGCAGACTCCACTTCCGGACGGTCGGGCCGCTCAAGACGATCCAGACGACAAGCCCCGCCGCTGCCGCGACGAAGGTGCCCCGGGACTGGGTGAGATAAATGCCCGCGAGGAGCGCGAGCACAGACGCGCCCCACAGGATGGCCGCACGGGTGTCTCTCGAGCGGACCGACCGGTGGATCAGGGCACAAGCCAGGGGCAGACCCATGACAAGATTCCGGCCCCAGAAGTTCGAATCTGGAAGTGGGCCACCGTATCGGAGCGTGGTGGTCAGTTCGCCCGAGGCTTCAGTGACCGTCGAGAAGCCGAAAAACGATGAGCCCCCGGCGAAGACGAGCTCGTTCACCAGAGCCAGCAGTGATAACACCGCCAGTGGAACGACGATGGCGACCGCAACCGTCCATGGCCGCGCAGTGAACTGCGCCAGCACGAAGACGATCATCAAGAACGCGCAGTCGAGGACGATCCGCCTGATGGTCCAGGTGGACTCCTGCAGGTCCACGCTGCCTATGATTGCGACGGCCTGCGTCGCCAGGTACACGCAGATCAGACCGGCGAAGACGACCGTCCAGCGATTCAGTCGTGCTCGCAAACCGGGATCTCGCAGGGCGAGGGCGATCGTCAACAGCCCCAGCGCCAGCGAGGCGGGGAACACCGGCAACGAGACATGCAGGGCGACAACACCTGCCAGGTTCAACGTCTCCGCGACGACGAGCAGCAGGAGCGTGACAAGTGGGCGGCGCATTGCGTACACACCGAGCGCCACACCCGCGGGCACGATCATCAGCAGCGAGATCCGAGGCCCGAGCTGCGTGATCGCAGCGACAAGGGCCAGTCCGGTTCCGATCAGGAACACGGCGAGGTCGTTGGCCGTGAGAGCCGGCCCGGCTCTCACGCTGGGCTCCTCAGCCGTTCTGATCTTCGTTGTCATTGCCGGTTTCTACTCGGACGTCTTCTGCGACACGTCTTGCCCACCGTCCGGCTCCGGCTTCGACTCCAGATTCGAGTCGGGTTTCGGTTCCACACGCGGATCCGGCTTGGGTGCTGGTTCGACCGGGGGGCCAGCGGGTGCCTGTGACACTGCTGTCCCGACACCGCCGATGCGCGTCAAAAGCAATGCGATCCCGGCCCCCAGAACCAGTCCGGCGATCGCCGCCGCGGGAACCAGTTGCGCGCTCGAGATCCCCGATTTCTCGGCGCTACCCTCGGGAGACGAGATCACCTTCAGCACAAACGGGCCGGAGATCTTCGCAGCGTCGGGAGAAGCAACCTCGATCAGTTTCGTCAGCGACTTCTCCGCCGCGTCGGCTGAACCAGCGCTCATCGTCAGTTCGATCAGAGTGGTGTCGGCGACGGCACCGGTGGTCAGGGTGAGATCGCTCTCGGGAACCCCCGCCGCCTGCGCCGCATCGTCCATCCAATTGTGGTCGGCGAGCACGATGGCGGCCGTGCGCGTGACCTGGCCGCGGCTCAGGATTTCCCAGTAGTAAGACGTCTCCGCCACCGGGACGCCCGGGGCCGGCATCATCACCACGACAGCCTTCGCCTCGTAGTTCGGCGACTGCACGGCCGAGAAAACAAGGGCAGCAACGATCCCGAGCAGCAGGCCGACAAGGGCGCCGAGCGCCACGACCTTCCGGGCCGAGCCGCGAAGGGTTTTCATCATTTATTTCCTCTGGTTTGCGACACGTGGAGGTGCCGACCTCGAGAATCTGACTCGGCCGATGGCCGCAGTTCCCGTGAATTAGACATCAAAGATGGTTGCGGCTGCGAAACGGGCGCGGCCCGATGCCGGCCGCCGCCACCGGTCTTGCCTGCCGGGACCAGGGGGCGGTGATCGGGTCCGGCACGGTGCCGGCCACCTGAGCCATTAACGGTGGCCGTGGCCGGGGATCTCGGCTCCGGGGACGTATGCAGAAAGGTCATCGGTTCCGGATCCACCGGGTACAGGTTGGCGGGCTTCGGGCCTGCGGGGTTCAGGTCTGGGGCGGGCTCACGTCCGAGCTTACGAAGAACCGGCCCCGACACCATCGCGAAAAGCTCTGGGGCGGTGAACCGGACCACGACGATGTAGACAGCAAGTCCGGCAATCGCCAGCACCGCGAGAAGCGCAGGGGCCGGGAGGTTCCGGCAGAGGTGGTTCACACCGAGTAGCACCCCACCCATCACCACCGCGGCGGAGAGTGGACGGGCGATGGTGACCAGCAGCTCCGGCCAGGACAGCGTCAAGACGCGGTGGACGACCCGCATTCGCACCGCGAAGTGCACGAGCTCGACACCGAGCAACACCACCGCGACCATGACCGCGCTGTGGCCCGCCGCCCACCAGATCGGGACGATGAGTGCCGCGAACTTGCCGGCGTTGATCGCCGTCAGGACGCTCGGCCTGCCGATGGCCTTGTAGACATCGCCAGAATGGAAAGAGGCGGAGTAGATCACCGCATACAGAGCGAGCACCGCGAGCATCGGTCCCGCCGCCGAGTAACTGGGGCCGTACATCGTCGCGATCAAAGCGTCGGCCCCGACAGCGAGTCCGATACCGATCGGTGCGGTCAGTGCTACCACCACACCGAGCGTCTGCAGGTAGTGCTTGCCGAGGGAGGGTAGATCGTGTTGCAAACGGGAGAGCGAGCTGAACAGGACCTCACTGATGACGCCGCAGAGACTCAGGACCAGCAATTCCGGGACGCGGTAGGCCAGCGTGTACAGGCCCAGCTCGGCGTCACCGAGCCGCGTTCCGACGGCAAGGTAGTCGATGTTGTAGATCCCGAACGCCAACAGCGTCACGGCGGTGACCGGTAGGCCGAACTTGAGCAGAGCACGTGCCGTCTCGCCGTCATAACCGAACTGGAGCGACGACCCAGCGACCCTCCAGTAGAGCAACATGGTCACCGTCACGCCGAGGAGCTGTCCCCAGATCAGGCTCCACACTCCTAGCCCGCCCACCGCCAGCCCGATGGTGAGCACGGTCTTCAGCAGCGCGCCGACGAACTCAGGAAATATCCGGCCTTTGAAGTCGATCTTGCGTCGCAGCGACGCCATCGGCACCACACTGAGTGCCGAGATGGTCAGGCCGATGGCGAGCACCTGGATCAACGGTTCCAGATCCGGATGCCCGACGAGCCGCGAGGTCAACCCCGCGGAGGCCGCGAGCACACCACCGATCAAGACACCGAAAACAACCGACAGGGTCAGCCCGGTCGGCGCAATACGGGCCCAACTTCGCCGACTCTGGACGAGCGAGGCACCGATACCGAGATCTTTGACGAAATCGAAGAGATTGACCACGAGCAGCGCAAAAGCGAATAAGCCGAACTCCTCGGGATTCAATAGACGTGCCAAAATGATCGTCATGATCAGAGTGGAACTCTTGCTGAGCGCGAAAACGAGGTAATTCCAGGCGGCCTGTTTGCCCGTCGCCGGCGTGGGTTCATCGACACGATCAAAAACGTCGGTGGGTGAATCCCACCGGGGCGACGAGATGTCTATTCGCTCCAGAACGTCGGTCTGCGCCGCCCACAATGACCCTGTGAACCCAGTCAATTCAGGAATCGCGACGGGATCGGGGTCCGGCCTGCTCGGCTCAGAGACGGGCCGGCGACGAAGGGCGTGCATGTGAAGCTTCGCTTTCTTCATTCCCGACGCCGAATGCGCATTCCGGACATTTGCGTTCCATCCCCCGGAGATAGAACAACCCAACTCTAGTCGTAGGATCTCGCCAGAAACCAAAATAGTGACGGATTCAACGAGGCCTGCATTACCTGTTGCGTTCGCGATACAGTCTGAGCGCGTCGACGCTGCGACGATGGAGGGTAAATGACGGAAACAGTCGGGTTGATCAGTGCCGTCCGACCGTATCCGATCGATGCCGGCAAGAAGGTTGTCCTCGCAGGCCTGATCGAATACTTCTCAGAACGATTCGGCGCGGAAAACGTGCACTACCTCCTGATCGGTGGCCACGCTGGTGCTGACTTCCCCGTGCCGCTCCACGCAATTCCGAAACCACGTGCCATCGCGGCCCTGGGCAATGCAGTGCTTGGCGCGGGAACTGGGCGCGCAAGCCTGCAAGAGTCACTGTTGCGGTCGAAGGAGACCGGTAGAGAAATCGCCCGTGTTCTCCAGCAGCTGGATCTCGGCCTCGAGATCTTCGACACCGTCCGCACCGCGCAGTACGCCTCGGAGACCGGCCTCGACAAGCAGATCTGCTATCTCGACGACCTCTTCTCGGAGCGGTATGCCGCAATGCTGCGGGCAGCCGAAGAGTACTCCGACGTAAACATTCAACCCCTCGGCAACTTCGCTGAGCACGTCCCGGCCGCTCTGCGGCCCATCGCCGAGAACAAACAGGGTCAGCGAGCCCTGCTGCGCGCCGAACGCCGCCTCGTCGAGCGCAGTGAAGACCGGGTCGCCCGCCGCTTTCGCAGAAGTCTGCTCGTCAACTCGCACGAGGCGGACCTGTTGCGTCGACGAGCCCGAGTCGGCGAGAACCAAACGCAGTCGATCCCGCCGTTGATCAGCACCCCGACCCAAACGAACCGGGACTATCAGGGTGCACCCGAGTTCGTGTTCCTTGGCCTGCTCTCTCTGCCGCATAACGACGACGGTCTACGCACTTTCATCGATTCGACTTGGCCAAAACTGCTTGCCGAACGCCCCGACGCCACCCTCAAGATATTCGGCCGGGATCCGCTGCCCGGTTTGGTCGCGGCGGCCGCGCAACACCCCCAAACCGTATCCCTGGAGGGATTCGCGCCAGACCTGTCCGCGGCTCTGACCCGCGCCGCAGCGATGATCAATCCCTTACGGTTCGGATCTGGGATCAAACTCAAGGTGATCGAGGCGCTCGGCCGCGGAATCCCGGTGGTATCCACGCCTGTCGGTGCCGACGGTATTTCCTCCGGCCCGCAGCACGGTGTTCTGGTGGCCGACTCGACGAGCGAATTCATGACGCACCTGCTCGACCTCACGTCCCCCGCCTACAACGCCGCCATAGCGGACGCCGCGCGAAACCATTTCGATGCGGAGTATTCTCGCAAGGCGGTCTTTGCGCAGTACGACAAGGCATTCACGTTGCCTTGACTTTCCGTTGAGAAAGCAGCGCGACGGCAGTCATATCCGCAGCGTTCCGAATCACACAGTCCATGAGTCACCCGCCGCCCAGAGATCCTCCAGAGAACCGAGAATGCTGAACCGCCCTGAACATTCCCGCGTAGCCGTGAGAAGGCTGGGCGTCGTCGGCCGTGTCACCGCGAAATACAATCTGAGGCAGCGACGACGGGTCGACACCACGCTCCTGCTGACCGATCTGGTCGCCCTGACCGTCGCGCTCTCTTTCTTCGACCCTCCGTGGACGGCTCTCCTGGTTGCACTGACCGTGGTCCTCCTTGTGGAGTTGTCGGGCGGTTATCGTGCCCAGATCACTCTCTCGGCGCTCAACGATCTTCCACGGCTCGCCGTCACCTGCCTGGCTGCGGTGTCGCTGATATCCCTGGTGGCCGCGATGGACATCCGGCTCAGTCGCGTGCTGGTCGTCTCTTTGGGGGTGCTCGCGGTTCTCTTCGCCATCCGCGTCATCTACTACTTCGTGAAACGGCGCCGGCGAACCCGTTCGCCGGGACAGCGCAGTCGCACCGCCATCGTCGGCGGCGGGAAGGTTGCCGCGAAGCTCACCCAGAGCATTGCCGAACATCCCGAACTCGGGCTCGAGCCGATCGTGGTGATCGACCGGGATCCGTTGTTCGACACCGAGCGCTTTCAGATCCCCGTGGTCCCAGACGCACGCCTGCGAGATGTGGTGCTCGAACACTCCATCGAAACGGTCATCATCGCTTTCCGAAACGCTCCGGATTCGGAGCTGGTCTCCCCGCTCCGCGAATTCGAGCGCCTCGATTGCGAGATCTTCATCGTTCCCCGCTTGTTCGAGTTCATGCACCTGAGCGCCGACATGGACCGGATTCACACAATTCCACTGTTGCGCGTTCGGCGCGATATCTATCGCACCTGGTATTGGCATTGCAAGCGGCTGTTCGACTTTGTGGTGGCCTTGAGCGCCATGACGCTGTTGTCTCCGATTCTGGCCACTACGGCGCTCGCGGTCTTCCTGTCCGACCGTGACGCGCCGATAATCTTCCGCCAGATTCGAGTCGGAAGGAGCGGAACCGAGTTCACCCTCTTCAAGTTCCGCTCGATGCGGCCGGTGACCGAAGATGAATCTGACACCTCCTGGAACCCCGATCGTGCGGTGCGGGTGAACAGGGTCGGCAACTTCATCCGGCGAACATCGATCGACGAACTACCACAACTGTGGAATGTGGTCCGCGGAGAGATGTCCCTGGTCGGGCCACGGCCGGAACGACCACACTTCGTCAATCAGTTCGCCGAATCGATTCCGTCGTACCGCGATCGCCACCGCGTCAACGTCGGCCTGACCGGCTGGGCAGCAATCCACGGTCTTCGTGGCGACACCAGCATCGACGACCGAGCGATCTACGACAACTTCTACATCGAAAACTGGTCCGTCTGGCTGGACATCAAGATCATCATTCTGACGATACGAGCAGTCTTCCGGGGATCAGGTTCCTGAAAAGTCTGACCGCCGAAGGTTTCACGCCCCGATCGACCGAAGCCCGTCGCGTCCGATGGAGTCGAAGTCGACCGTGCGACCGCCTCCGGCCATCTTCGCCGCGTACATCGCTTCGTCGGCGTCACGGATGAGGTCGGCAGCCGACCGGTCATCGTCGCCCGGAACCCGCACCAACCCGACGCTCGCACTGATCACGAACCCTTGCCCGCGGATGTCCACCGGTTCGGCGAGACTCTGGTGGATCGTGCGCGAGATCCACTCCACCTCGTCGCGGTCATCGCTGTCGATCACGGCGATGAACTCATCGCCGCCGAGACGGCCGACGAAACCCGGTGGAGGAGTCAGCGAGTGCAGGCGCCGGGCCACTGCGATCAGCGCCCGGTCTCCGTCGGCGTGGCCCAACGTGTCGTTGACCCGTTTCATGTGGTCGAGGTCGATGAACATGACGGCCAGAGATCGCGGTGGTCCGTCGTCGTGCGGGCGCTCGGTCAGTGCCGCATGCAGCCGGGTGAGCGCCGCGGTGCGATTGAGCAGTCCGGTCATGAGATCGTGGTGGGCGGCGTAGGCCAACCGACGCCATGACGCCTGCTTTTCGGTGATGTCCCTGATCGACACCGCGATGGTCGGATCGTCGTCATCGCTCCCGTCGACGAGCACCGCATTGCACTTCAGGTGCAGACGGCGCCGGCTGGGCAGAATGTAGCCGACGATCATTCCGCTCACGGGCCGTCCGGTCCGGACAACCATCCGATCCGGATACGAGCCCGGGGTGAGGGGTGACCCCTCCGCGTCGGTGAAACTCAGGACGCCGGCAAGACCGCCGCCGAGGTCGAGGTGGCGTGCGTCCAACTCGAGAAGCTCGAGTGCCGCGGGATTGGCGACGCGGATGCCCCGGCGAGCCGAAACCACGACAACCGCTTCGAGCAGAGAACTGATGACGGACGCGTGATCGAGGCCTGCGTCCGGGCCGCCGGGTGCGGGCGTCGAGGCTTTACGGTCCGGTGTGTTCTGTCGCGCAAAAGTTTTCATCTCTTGCGAGTCCCTCTGGTAGTCATGGCCGACTGCATGTGTATCGTCTGCCACCAATCCTGTACGCCTGCTCAACACCCCGCAACATCGGCTTTTCGGGCGGCTAGCCAGAGTTAAACGGGACACCATGATCGCAACGATCATTTGCGAGTCTCAGTTGACGCCCTGCCCGTCACGAGCACGTGACTGGCCCCCAAGACTGGTGTGGTGCGGCCGGTCGACGATGCGCGCCGTCGATACTGCTATGACGCATTTCACTGGCTTGACAAGCGCGCAAATTAACTATCGCAAGCCATTAGCGGTACGTGGCTAACAGCCGGCTCAGACGCCGGTGAGCCGCAGCCGATCGAAGTCGACGGTGTGCCCGCCGCCCTTCATCTTCGCGTGGTACATCGCGGTATCGGCATCGCTGATGATGTCTTCGGCGCTGCGGGTGTCATTGGGCCGCAGCCGGACGAATCCCACACTGGCCCGCATGCGCAGATCGTTGCCGTCGATGTCGGTGGGATCGGTGAGCAGCAGATGGATGAGATCCGAGATGTCCTCGATCCCGTCCTCGTCGAGACCCGTCAGCACGGCCACGAACTCGGCCCCGACCACCCGGCCCACCAGATGCCGCGACGGCAGTGCCGAACGCAGCCGCTCGGCGGTCATCGCCAGCGCCCGGTCACCACGCAGGTGCCCGAGGGAGACGTTCAGTTCCTTGAGCTTGTCGAAATTGATGACCATCACGACCGTCGAGACGTCGGCGTCGGCGCTGCGGGTGGCAGTGAGCAGGTCACCGATTTGACGGAGGACGAACGGCAGATTCGGAAGACCGGTGACGGCGTCGTAGTTGTCGCTCTTGTGTACGCGCTCACGCAGGCAGTGCAGCTCGGTGATGTCGGAGAGCGTCACCACCACCGAAGACTGCGGATCGGACTCGTCCAGCAGAGATACGCTGCAACACAACCACATTCGTTGACCGTCAGGGCGATCGATCTGGATCTCCAGATCCCTGACCGCTTGTCGGTCTCTGACGATGGTGTTGTGGGGTAGCTCCTCGAAAGTGATTTCCTTGCCATCGGCCAGCCACATCGTCTGCGGGCGGGCGATGTCGACACGCGCACCACCGCGACCTTCGAGCACCTCCAACAGCTCGCGCGCGGTGTCGTTGGCGATCTCGATGTCACCCTGTGGCGACAGGATCAGCACCCCGGGCGACAACGTGTCGACCAGCGCCGTGAGCTCCGAGCGCTCCGACGCACGACCAATCAACCGCCTCTGCTTGGCGGCGATCTCGGATTCAGTAAGCATTCCCGACCCCTGGTATCCCTAGACCATCGAAAGTGAGTTTCACGATCACCTTTCGACACAGTATGCAGCATGGTGCAGCAAAAATGCAGGGTCAACCCTGACTTCAGGCCCTCACGAAGCCTTGGATCTCATGTCGTCGCCGTCGGGCGACTCCGGCCGGGCGTCCCTGATGTCGCGCAGGCGTATCGCCCGGCCCACCAGGACGGCGACAACCACGGAGATGGCGACCCACACCACCACCGCGACGGTTATCACAACGGCAAGCACCAGACCATAGTGCCAACAGATCGTCGTTTTGGACACGATTGACCAAGATTCACAGGGAGCTTTCAACCTCGCGCCGTGTCGATCGTTCGTCGTCGACGTCGTTTTTCGCGTCTTCTGGGCGTTACCATTCACGATCGGAACCTGAAACGAAGGAAGTCATGCGGAACGACGTCATCCTGGGAATCTCCATTGATGCCGGAGAAATCCTGTCGGTGCTGATCAATGGCGCCAGTGGCGAGCTGCTGGCCCAGAACCGCATCCCCATCTCGCCGCAGTCCGATCTGGTCGCCACCATCGACCGACTGATCCGATCAGCCCCGGAGACGATCACCTCGGTGGGGATCGCGTGTGCCGACCCCGCCACCCAGATCCTGCTGAATCAGGCCCGCCGGAACTCCGCCGCCCCGCAGACCGACGACGATGACGACGACGCCATCCCCGCGTGGCTGCTGGCCGCGAGTATCACCTCGATCGCCACCGCCCTGGCTGTGGTGGCCGCCCGCCAGTTCGCCGGAATGGGCAAGATCTTGGTGGTCAACGTCGACGGCGCCGGCCACACCGCGGCAGTGCAGCCGATGGTGCTCGTCGACCCCTTGACCGAATCCGTCGTCGACACCGCGACGCTGCCGGCCGGGACACCCCCGGTGCAGGAGATGGCGGGTGCCCGGGCGGTGTCGGATGCGATGACGAAGCTTCCGGGCCGTGGTCGCGACGTCGAGATGATCACCCCGGCAGGCGCCGGCGCGGGAATCCCCGATCTCGCGAGCACGCTGGGTGCCGCCACCGGCCTGGGAGTCCAGACCATCGACCACGGTGAGTTCGCTGTCGCCCACGGTGCGGCCGCACTCACCAAGTCGAAGAAACCGGCGCCCGCCGCAGCAGCCGGCCCGGGCAAGAAGAAGGCCATGCTGCTCGCCGGCGCCGCCGGTCTGGCCGTCTCCGCCGCGTTGATCGGGGGTTCGGCGTATCTGATCAAGAACGGCGGCTCCGAGAGCCCCCGCAAGGCCGATGTGGTCGCGCCCTTCTCGGTCAGCTCGACCACGGCGACCTCCACGAAGACACCCAGCGCGACGACGAAATCCACCACACCGAGCCGAGTGCCGTCGTCGGTCACCTCGGCGACCCTCGAGGTACCCGAGACGACGGTCCCGGTGGAGACCGTCGTTGTAGAAACCACCACCACCCGTCGGCCCGCCCCCAACCCGCGGGTCCCGACCACAACCGCAGACCGGCCGGCCTACACGCCGCCGACGCGGCCGTCGGTGACTAGCTCAACGACGACGGTGCCAACGACGACCACTCCCCAGACTTCGTCCACAGGGCCGGCCATCCCCAACTAGCTCCACCACATTCAGTCCCCTGAGCGACCACCGAGGGCTATCTACCCTCGGCCACGCCTATGCGGACCGAATTCGGTGGCGATCGGAGTCGGTGATGGCTCGGATGTCGGCCATCACCTCATCCCAGCCGTAGACGACGTCGTCGTAGGTGAGCCGCATGGTCAACCACCTGCCCACCAGGGCGTTGCGATCTCTGCGGCGGTCGTTGCGGTAGTTCTCCAGACTCGTGTGGTGACTGATGCTGTCGCACTCGATCACCAGACGGCCGATGCGCAGATCCACGTAACCGACCCTGTGGATCGATGGTTGAACATGAACCGTGAAACCTGCTGCCCGCAACCGCAGTCGCGCAAGCGATTCGGTCCCCGGCTGGGAGTTGGGGTCGCACTTGCCCATCAGGTCCGACATCTTCTGCGAGACCCTGCCCATCTCGGCCTGCAACGCCGGGACCGACAGCCCGAGAGTGTTCAAGACCGAGTCGCACACCGCGATCCAGTCCTCCTCGGACATGCACCGAAAGGCGCAACCGAGGGCGACCGAGATCGGGTCCAGGGCGGTCTCGACCGGAAGGGAACGACCAGGACCCTGGCACGAGCGGACCCGCTGTTGCTTGCCGTGTCTGGTGACCCGCACGTGCACGCGCTCGTAGCCGACCGGGACCCAGAGCCCGTGTGTGCGCAACGCGGATACGCAGCTCAACGCTCCCCCGAGCTGAACTGCCTCCACGACAAGAGAATCCGCAGCCGGATGTGCGTACCACCCGTTCCGCACGTGCAGCAATGAGCCGTTTGCGAGCTGTTTACGTAGCTCCCACCCGTCCAGACCCCGCTGCCTGAGCTCGGCCCGGCTGTACACCCCGACATCCATGGGTATCTGACGCAGCAGCGCCCGTCATGGCCCCTGCCCCACCACATTCGGTCCCAGATTGGCAACGCCGAGGGGAATACGCCCCCGGCTCACTCACACGGGGCAGAAAATGGTGGTCACAGGCGACGCAAAGCCCGCGACGCCAGCGGAATGGTCACCGCCAGCAGCGCACAGATGCTGATCAGCGAGTAAAGCTGCGGATTCTCCGACGCCCAGGTCACCGGGTTCGGCAGCAGCGGGTTCACGGTCACCGGGTTCCCGAAGCACTCCCGCAGACTCTGCGCGACGGCGGTCACCGGATTCCAGTTCGCGACGGCGCGCAGCGGACCAGGCAGCGTCGCGGCCGGGATGAAGGCCGACGAGATGAACGTCAGCGGAAAGAGCACGGTGAGCAGCAGACTCTGCGCGGCCTCTGCCGACCCTGCCAGCAATCCCACCACCGCTCCGACCCACGAGAGCGCGAATCCGAACAGCAGGGCGATCGCATAGCCGGTGAGTGCTTCGCCGAAGTTGGTGTCGATGCGCCATCCGATGGCGAGGCCGGCGAGCGACATCACGATCAGCCCCACCACGTTCACCGTGATGTCGGAGACTGACCGGCCGACCACGAAGGCCAGCCGGGACATGGGTAGCGCCCGGAACCGGTCGACCATCCCGCTCTTGATGTCGGTGGCCAGCCCGAGTGCAGTGAAGCCTGCGTTGAAGGCGACGGTCTGCGTCATGATGCCGCCGATCAAGAACTCCCGATAGCGGTCACCCCCGAGAGCCTCGCCGAACACGTACGAGAAGAGCAGTACGAACATGAGCGGCTGCAACACGACCCCGAGGATCATCTGCCAGTTACGCAGGATGGTCCGGATGTTCCGGAGCGCCACCACTTCGCAATCGACCAGGAACGTTCCGGCGTTCCGTGGCCGTGGGCCCACGATCGGCTCCGCCACCGCGAGAGTGTCAGCCACGGGGTGCGCTCCCTGCCAGGGACACGAAGACGTCGTCGAGGGTCGGCTCGGAGACACTGGAGTCGGCGACCTCGATACCGGTTCGGGCGAGTACGCCGATCGCGTGGGTCAGGCTCCGACTGGCGTCGTGCGTCGAAAAGGTGACCACCGCGTCGTCGACGCCGACGGACTGCACGCCGTCCAGCCGGCCGACCACTTCGGAGGCGGATCTCGCGTCGACCGCGTGGGCCAGCTGCAAGCGCACCTGCGCTGTGCGGAGTGTCGACTTCAGTTCGGCAGGAGTGCCGCGCGCGACCACTTCACCACCGACGATGACGGTCACGGCGTCAGCGAGTTGATCGGCCTCTTCGAGATACTGGGTGGTCAGCAGAACACTCGTCCCCTCGTACACCAGAGCTTTGATCTCCGACCACAATTCGGTTCTGCTGATGGGATCGAGACTCGCCGTCGGCTCGTCGAGCAGCAGCACCGGCGGCCGGATGATGATGGCGCCCGCCAGATCGATCCGGCGCCGCATCCCGCCCGAGTAGGTGGCGACCCGACGTTTACCCGCCGTGGCGAGATTGAACTGCTCCAACAGTTCTCGTGACCTCAGGGTGGCCTGTTTGCGCCCCAGACCCGACAGTCTCGCGATCATCACCAGGTTCTCGTGCCCGGTCAGGTTGTCGTCGACCACGGCATGTTGTCCGGACAATCCGATGAGACTGCGCACCTGGTGCGAATGCGTCCGGGCGTCGATGCCGTTGATGTGCACCGCACCCGACGTCGGGGCCAACAGCGTCGCGATGATCTTGACGGTGGTGGTCTTGCCTGCCCCGTTGGGCCCCAGGAGTCCCATCACCGTGCCGGCCGGTACCACCAGGTCGATCCCCTTCAGTGCATCGACACCGCGGTAGCTCATCCGGAGGTCTGCGACCTCGATCGCGGTGGTGTCATTCACAGACAGGGACATCGACCGTCACTTCCGGATCGTCGACCAGCGGCTGCACCGGCACGACCGGTTCGCCGGCCGAGGTCGGTTCCGTGAGTTGGTAGGTCACCGTCACCGTCTCGCCGGGCGGGATCTGGATCTGCCCGGTGGCGAAGGGGTGTCCGCGTTCGGTGCCGACGGCGATCAGCATGGATTCGCCGTCGATGGTCGCCGAATCGATGGTGGCGCCTTCGGTTCCGTACAGGGTCACGGCGGAGAAGTTCGTGCCGTTCGGCAGCTGCAGCTGTGGATTGCCCAGGCTGCCGATCACGTACGGCGGCAAACTCAGGTCGGTCACGTTGTTGGTGAACTTCACCTCGACGGTCGACGTGCGGGTGTCGGAGTCGCAGCTGCCGGCCTTGTAGGTGATCTCCCGCTGGAGGTAGTAGTCGATCTTGTTGCCCGCCAGGTTTCCCACCACGACGTTCGCGTACGGAGCAGTGGTCTCGGCGACCTCGTGCGCGAGGCCGGCGTCGACGAGCAGTTGCTGCTCCTTCTCGTCGGCGCTGTAGACCATGAGTCGCTGTTCGTGTACCGAACGCCCCAGCGCTTCGAGCACCTTGGACGTGTTCCCGCGCATCGACGTCAGCGCCGACACCGACTTCTGGGCGATCTCTTGCAAGTACGCCTTGCGCGCGGTGTTGTTGTTCGCGAACTGCTGGTAGGAGGTCGACAGGGTCAGCTCGGTGACGTCATCGCCGCTCACCTTCTGGCCGCTGTCGAGGGTCACGGGCCCGGTGGCGTCGAGCAGGTAACTCAGTGCGACGGGATCGAGCGCCACCGCGCCGTCGAGTTGGGTGCCGGATTGCTGCTGCCACATGTTCATCCAGATCTGCGCCGCGTACGGGAAGTGGGCGCTGATATTGCTGTTCCGGATGTCGGTGTAGGGGCGGCTGTACTTGTAGTTGTAGTCGTACTCTTCCCCGAGATCGACGGGGTTTGCCGGCGCATCGATCTCGGCGTTGGTCCCGAGATCGTCGACGTTCACCCGTCCGTTCTCTGCGCTCACCACCCCGTAGGCCCCGAGAAGTCCTCCTGTGGGACGGGATTCGGCCGGTGTCTGGAATCCGAAGAAGTAATTGCGCTCGCCGTTCGCGCCGAGCATCGGTGGGAGCAACTGAGCGGCCGTGTCGGTACCGCGGATGAACCGTGCAGATTCGGTGAGTTGGTCCAGCAGCTGGGTCCGGGCATCCGACACCGTGCCGAACCAGCTTCCGTCCGTGGACGTCACGTCGGCCTGGATGGCTTCGGCGCGGTCGGCGATGACCGCCAGCTGCGGTTGCGCCTGCGCGAGCGCCGCCGTGTTGATCGTGTTGTCTGCCGACCGCAGGTTGTCAGGGTTGATGACCCCAGCCAGTTCCGCTGTCGGCGCGAGTACATCCGTCGCCAGCGCATCCACCGAATCGGTCATCTCCTGCACCGACTGCAGCGGATCGCCGAGCCACGGGATCGCGGCTGCCGCCGACCACACGGGGTTGTGCGTATCGCCTTTCGCGGCATCCGCAGCAACCACAGCAGCATCGGCCTCTCGTACTGCCTTGTCGGTGTCACCCGCGAGGAAGGCTCGCTGTGCGGAGGCGGCATGACCGCGTGCCGAGTCGATCGAGCTCTTGGCCGTGGCAGCCAGGAATCCCAGGTAGAGGGCCGCCGCGACGAGCAGCACCAACACCACGAAGGTCCCGAGCAGCCACCATCGCAGACGTGACCTTCTTCTCGGGGCGGGTTCTGGCGTTGTAGCGCTCGTCAATTCTCTCTCCTGGTGCCATCGTTGATGTCGAGATCTGTGTTGCTGCTCAGCCGGTCCGAGACGGGAGCATCGATGTGACCTGCCACCACTGCGGCGATCGCGGTCATCGCCTCTTCGCCACCCATCGCATGATGCGCGACGGGCACTCGTTCGAGGTTCATCGGCCCGGCGAGCAGCGCTTGCCATTGAGTGGGGTCCGGATTGTCCTGTGCTGCTACAAGAATCGTTCTCTCCGCCCGGGAAGGCCCTGGCTGATAGGCTGCGGCGGCGGTGATCGCCTCGACGCAGCGTACCCGGTACTGCTCGAATCTCTCGGGATCGATGGCTCGTAGCGCCACCTCCAGCGACGCGTCGATGGTCGCACCGCGGGCCGCCTCGTGATCAAGGCGGGGATCGAGCAGTACGAGTGTCTCCACGACGGCGCCGGACGCCGTGAGCTGGCGGGTCACCTCGTGTGCGAGGACCGCACCGAGCGACCACCCGAGAAGTCGGTAAGGGCCACTCGGCTGGGTGCTGCGGATCGTCGCCACGTGGTGTGCCGCCATCTCTTCGATGGTCAACAGGTGGGGTGCGGCCGGGTCGTCGAGCCCGGGCATCTGCAGCCCGAGCACCGGCATCGGCAGCCCGGCGGCGAGGGGACGGTAGTCGTTCACCAGCCCACTGATCGGGTGGATGCACCACAACGGGGTGCCTGTCCGATCGGTGGAGAGGTCCACGACCGCGCCCAGACCCGCTGTCAGGTCTGCGTATTGATCGAGGACGGCGGCCAGCGCCACGGGTGTCGTCTGCGCGAACAGGACAGCTGCCGGCACCGGTCGGCCGAGGCGGCCGGTGAGTGCCGCGGCCGCGGAGGCCAGCAGCAGCGAATTACCGCCGACCGCGAAGAAGTCGTCGTAGATGCCGAGTTCGTGGTTGCCGACGACGTCGCGGAAGACCTCGACCACGGAAGCTTCGGTCGGGGTACGGGGTTCGCCGCCGGCCACGGTCCACACCGGTTCGGAAAGCGCAGCGGTGTCGAGTTTGCCCACCGGTGTGCGCGGCAGCTCCGGGACCAGGACGACGGCGGCCGGCACGAGGTGATGAGGGAGTTGCGAGACCAGGACGTCCATGAAGCGCTCCGGAGTCGAATCGGTGGAATCGGCAGTGATTACGTACGACACCAGGACGGGCCCGGTGGGGCCGGTGCGCAACACGGTGGCCGCGCTGCGCGCACCGGCGGCGACCAGTGCGGCATCGACTTCGCCGGGCTCGATCCGCTGGCCGCGGATCTTGACTTGACGGTCGGCCCGGCCGAGATATTCGAGATCACCACTTTCCAACCGGCGCACCAGGTCTCCGGTGCGGTACATCCGCTCACCCCCGGGCGCCGCCACGAACCGAGCGGCGGTGAGTGCCGGGTCCCGGCGGTATCCGATCGCCAATGCCGAGCCGGTGAAATACAGCTCGCCGACGGCTCCGTCCGGAGTCGGACGCAGATGTGAGTCGAGTACATGGCTGCGCAATCCGGGCACTCCGCGACCGATCACGGCCGCGCTCTCGGCCTGCATCGAGCCACGCGCGGTACCGAGAACGGTGGTCTCTGTTGGTCCGTACAGGTTCGTCAGAGTCCGACCGTGGCTCCACCGCCGGACGAGCTCCGGAGGGCATGCCTCGCCACCGACGAACAGCGCACGCAGGGCGGGCAGCGCGGTCTCGTCGAGGGTCGCCAGCACCGATGGGGTGGCAAAAGCCTGCGTGACGCCCAGGAGCCGTAATTGGTCGGTGAGAGTCCGGCCGCTGGTGTCGTCGGCGGGGACGACGGCGAGGGTCACCCCGGACGCGAACGCCCACACCATCTCCAGAATCGACGCATCGAAACTCGGGCTGGCGAGGTGGGCGACGCGGTCGTCGTCGGTGGCGGAGAACACCGCCGGCTCCACCAGATTGCGCAATCCCCGGTGCGAGACCACGACACCGTTCGGGGTGCCCGTGGTACCGGAGGTGAACAGGAGGTAGGCGGCGCCGTCGACGCGCATCGGCGTCCACCCGGCAACGCGCGCGTTGTCGTCGGGTGCGGCCACCGGTACCTGAAAACGGCAGTGGTGGGCCGCGTTCGACGCCGCCACCGCGACCTGCGCGCCGCTGACCGCGATCATCCGTTCGATGCGTTCGGACGGGTATCGCGGGTCGACCGGGACGTACACCGCGCCGAGTCGTGCGATGGCCCAGAATGCCACCACCGATTCCACGCTGCGCGGCAACATCATCGCCACCGGGTCACCCCACTCGACCCCGGCAGCCTGCAGGTCTGCGGCAACAGCTGCCGACCAGTGGTCGAGTTGCGCGTAGGTGGCGGCGATGACGCCGTCGTCGACGGCCACCGCGTCGGGACGCCTGCGCAGCGAATCCTGCAGCATCTCTCCCAGTGTCACCTCGGGTCGGCTGGGGATGCGGTGCAATCGGTCGGCCCGCTCCTCTTCGGTGCGCAGATCGGCCGCCTCGAGCGACGTGACCTCGTCGGCGACGATCAACCGCAGCGCCACCTTCCAGCGCAGCGCGAGGGTCTCGATGGCGCGCTTGTCATAGAGCGCGGTCGCGCGGGTGAACATCGCGGCGTCGCGGCCGACGGTCACCTGCAGATCGAACTCCGAGTTCGGGCTCAGCTCATCGGGTACGTGGCCGCCGGGTTCGTCATTGACCGACAAAGTCACCTGGACGACGGGATGTCTGCCCAGCTCTCGGATCGGATCCTGCTGTGCCACCACCTCATCGAACGGCAGCAGCGCATGATCGAGCGCAGCCAGATCGGTGTCGCGGACGAGTTCGAGAAGATCGTCTGTCGTCATTCCGGTGTGGAGCGTGGTCCGCAGCGCCACCGTCGAGACGAACATGCCGACCATGTCCGCGGTCTCCGGATGCCGGCGAAGCGACACCGGCGTGCCGACGGCGACATCGTCAGTACCGCACGCAATCGAGAGCGTGAGTGCCAGAGCTGCGTGGTAGACGTGGAATTCGCTGACACCGCGACGGCGGGCGGTGAGCGCGACCGCCTCGGTGGTCGCCTCGTCGACGGGTACCACCACGGTCGCGGTGCTCAGTGACCGCTGCGGATCCCGAGGAGCGCAGTCGGGCAGTTCGAGCACTCCCGGATATCCGGCCAGCGACTGCGCCCAGTAGCTCAGCATCGCCTCGCGTGTTCTGGCGTTGACGACGTTCTGCCAGCGCGACACCTGGCCGTAGTCGACGGGTAGCGGTGGTAGCGCACGGCCTGCCAAGGCGGCGTCGAGGTCCCGGCGGAGCACCGCGGCCGATTCACCGTCCATCGCGATGTGGTGGGCGACGATCACCAGGAACCTGTGTCCGGACTGATCGACCAGCGCAGGCCGGACCGGTACGGATGCGGTCAGATCGAAAGGCGTTGCCAGCAAGGTCGCGACGGCATCGGTCAAGTCGTGGTCGCCGAGGTCGGTGATCGGCGGGATGTCGTCGAGCGTGAGCTGCACGGGTGCGCCACTGCGCTCCGGGTAGATGGTGCGCAGGGGCGCGTGCCGGGCAGCGACCGCGCTCCATGCGGACTGGGGGTCGGCGCCGGTGGGCACACCGACCACGACCGGCACCGCGTACAGCGGACGCTCGGGCAACATCTGCTGGATGAGCCACAGCCGGTGTTGGGCGGGCGAGAGTGGCACCGGTCCGAGGTCGGGAGGCGCACCGACACCGGTCAGCGGTGGAAGTGCCTCGACGCCCGGCGTTTCCGACTGCACCAGCAGCGACGTCAGAGCGATTGGCGAGGGCGCCGCGAACACGTGCCTCACCGGAACTGCCGTCGCCGTGGCCTCCCCGATGATCGCGACCACCTGGGTGGCGGACAGCGAGGTACCACCGATGTCGAAAAAGTTTGCCTCGCGGTCGATCTCGGCGACGGACAGGCCCAGGACCGTGGCCATCGCGGCGGTGACGATGCCCTCCAGCTCGGAGTCTTCGGCTGCCGGCGACCAGTTCGGCGGCTCGGCGACGGCCATCTCGGCAGGCTCGGGGTGCGGGGTGATCTCGTGCGTGTGGACCACGGGGAACGGCTGATCCGGTCCGGTGGCCGCCGCGATCAGCAAGCGTGTGAACTCGGCGAGCAACTCGCTCGCCAGAACGGCGGGAATCGCCGGACCGTGCACCACCGTGATGTCGAGGGCGCCGCCGGCCCCGGCAGCCAGCACGAACTCCAGGTCATACTTCGGCGCCACGAGCTCTGCTGTGCCGGAAAGGATCTCGACCTCGAGCCCGGGCAGGGCCAGGTGGTCGGAGGTCATCGCACCGAGTGCTTCCTGATGGACCAGGAGCACCGAGATCAGGGGGTCGGCGCCGGCGGTGGCCGCGGTCCCGGCCCGACCGGCCGGGCTCACGGCGCGCGCCACCGCGTCGTAGGGCACGTCTGCGTGCGCGTGAGCGGTCAGATCGGTGTCGCGGGTGCGGCGCAGGGCCGCGCGGACGGTCGATTCGGGATCGACGACGGTGCGCAGCGCCAGGGTGTTGACGAACATGCCCACAACCGGTTCCCATACCGGGTCGTCACGCCCGAGCACCGGTGCGCCGACAACGAGGTTGTGCGATCCTGTCCGCTGCGCCAGCAGCGCGGCCAACGCCGTGTGCGTGACGTGGAAAAGGGTGGACGATTCTGCCTGCCCGACTGCAGTGAGCGACGCCAGCGTGTCGGCATCGACGGTCCCGTGAACCGCTCCGCCAGCACCGATGTCGGCGAGGTCGGTCGCTCGACCCGGAAGATGCACGGGGCCGGGCACATCGACCATCTCCCGACGCCAGAATGCGATCTGTTGCGCGTATCGGCTCGACGGGTCGGCCGGATCGCCGAGGCGGGCACCCTGCCATTGGGTGAAGTCTGCGTACGTCAAGGCCTGTTCGGGCGCGAGTTCTCCGGAGTAGGCACCGACGAGATCGCTGAGCAGGATCGGCATCGACCAACCGTCGGCAGCCACGTGGTGCAGCGCGATCACCAGCCAGGCCTGCCCCTCGCCCGCGACCAGCACCTCGGCCCGGAAACCCGCTTCTTCGGTGAGATCGAACGGCGTGGTGATCAGTTCGGCGATCCGCCCCGCGACACCGTCGCCGGGGACGTCGGTCACCGGCGCGGGCCGGACCGCGGCGCGATCGCCGACGAGTTGCCTCGGCCCGCGCGAGGTCTGTGGGAATGTGGTCCGCAGGGTTCCGTGCCTACGCTGCAGTTCCGCCACCGCGTGGGCGAGCCGCTCGGTGTCGAGTACACCGGTGAGGCGCAGGACCATCGGGATCACATAGGCCGTCGAGGTCTGGTCGATCCGGTTCAGAACCCACAGCCGTTGCTGCGGATAGGCCAACCCGAGGTCGGCAGGAACAGGCCGGTGATGGGGTGCATCGCTCGAAGGCAGCGACGGTGCGAGCAGGTCGACGGATGCCGCGAGATCGGCGAGACTGCGCGCGTCGAGCACCTGTCGCACCGTCACGTCGCGGGCCAGCTGCTGACGAAGCCGGCCGGCAACTCGGCTCGCCGACAAAGACGTACCGCCGGTGGCGAAGAACTCGCTCTGGCGCCCCAGCGATTCGGCGGGCACGCCGAGCACCTCGGCCCAGACCCCGGCAAGCGTGATCTCGGTGGGCGTCTGGAGTGGCACCACGTCGTTGCTCACCGGCGACGGCGCGGGCAGCGCTCGGCGATCGAGCTTGCCACTCGGCGTCATCGGGAAGTGGTCCACGACGGTGATGTGCGTCGGTATGTGCGTGCCGGGAAGGATCGTGCGCAGCTGGTCCCGGATCGATCCGGCGTCGAAGGGGTGGTCCGGGTCGGGGATGAGCCAGGACGCGAGAACCGGTTCGACGCCACTGGTCGAGAGCGCGGTGGTCGCCCGTTCGACACCGGGAAGGGACGTCAGGGCCGCGTCGATCTCGGCCGGTTCGAGGCGGACACCCCTGATCTTGAGCTGTTCGTCGCTGCGGCCGTGCACCACGATGTCACCGGCGGCGTTGCGATGTACGAGGTCGCCGGTTCGGTACATACGGGAACCGTTGTGGTCGAACGGGTTCGCGACGAATCTCGTCGAGGTGACACCGGTGGCGCCGGTGTAACCACGCGCCAGCGCGGGGCCGGCCAGATACAGTTCGCCGACGATTCCGTGAGGCACCGGCCGCAACCGGTGGTCGAGGATGTATGCCGCGGCGGCCGCCATCGACCGTCCGATCGGGATGACCGGCGCCGGAAGGACCGCGGGGTTGGCCGTCGCTGCGATGGTCGCTTCGGTGGGGCCGTAGAAATTGACGATGCGGCGTCCGGGTGACCAGCGTGCGGCCACCGATTCCCGGAGCGCCTCGCCACCGGTCGCGACGATCCGCACCGTGCTGAGCGGTTCCGGATCGATCGTCGCCATCACTGCGGGCGTCGAGAAGAATGTGGTGATCGCCCTGCGCGTCAGCAGTTCTGCCAGCTCGGTGCCACCGATCACCGCAGGTGGGCACACCACGACGGTGGCCCCCGCAGCGAAGGCGGGGATCAGTTCGATGAGGTGGGCGTCGAAGGTCGTGGCGTAGTTGTGCAGGACCCGACTGTCCGGTGTGAGTTCCACATGCGCGATGACGGCGTCTACGAGGGCCGGCAGGCCAGCGTGGGTCACGCTGACGCCCTTGGGTTCCCCGGTCGATCCCGAGGTGAAGATGACGTACGCGACGTCATCCGGCCGGATCGGCCGCCGGCGTTCGTCGTCACTGAACTCGCCCGCCTCACCCGCGTCCCTGCCGATCTCCGCGAGATCGAGCCAGTCCACCGCCGAGAGTGCGGGCTGCTCCCCCGGCCCGTGCAGGCCGATCGTCGCCCCGGCTGCGCGCGCCATGCTGCGTTGCCGGGTCTGCGAATCGTTCACGCCCAGGGTGACGAAGGCGGCGCCGGTCTTGGCGATGGCCCAGGTGGCCAGGACCGACCACGCCGAGCGCTGCACGCAGATCGCGACGACATCACCTGCGCCGACACCGCGGGCGATCAGGGCCCGGGCAACGGTGGTGCTGATCGAGTCCAGGTCGCGGTAGCTCAGGAGCCACGCGTCGTCCTCCACCGCTGTCGCCATGGGTTGCGCCATCACGCTGCGCCGCAACAGATCAGGCAACGGCTCGAAGTCCGTGAGCCGCGGAATCGAGTCGAGGTCCCCGGTTGCTCCGACGAGGTGGCGTGCCGGCGGGGCGGCCGGGTCGTCCAAGACCGCGTAGAGCAGGTTCGCCAGCCGGTCGACGAACAGCTCCGCGTCGGCGGTGTCCATCCGGGACTGCGAATACGCCAGCCTGATCTGCAGGGCATCTCCGACCTCGGCGACCGTCAGGTCGAGGCCGAACCGGGCGTAGGGACGCTCGACGTTCGTGTGGTTGCCCTCGAGCGCAGTTCCCAGGTCGGCAAGGAAGACGTCGACTACGGGACGGACCCCGCGGCGATGTTCTGGATCCGCCAGGTCGGCGATGGCCTCCGCCGGATATGCGCCGTGCGCGAGACTGTCGAGATCGGTTCGCGTGACCTGGCGGACGACCGCAGAGAAGGGTCGCTCGATGTCGATAGTCGTGCGCAGCAGCACGGTTCGCGCGAGCATGCCGACCGTTCCCGCGAACTCCGGGGTGTCGCGGCCCGCCGCCACCGTCCCGACGACGACGTCGGGCTCATCCCCGAGCCGGGCGAGGAGAACGGCCAGCACCGCGTGGACGACCATGAACGGTGAACTGTGATGCGCCTGTGCCTGCTCCCGCAGCTGCCGCATGCGCGCCGGTGCGATGACCACCTCGGCGATCGTGGCCGGCCCGATCTCGGCCACCGGTGGACGCAAGCCTGGCAACTGCGGACGTGAGACCGGTTCGGCGAACACACCTTCCCAGTACTGACGCAGGACCTGACCGTTGTGCGCCAGGCTCTCTCCGGCCCACGCCGTGTAGTCCCCGTAGTCCAGGGACGCCGGGGGCAGCTCGATTCCTGCGGCGAGCGCAGCGGCCTCCGCGTGCAGTACCCGAACGGATTCACCGTCGACGACGATGTGATGCACCACCACGGCAAGCTCTACCCCGCCCATCGGTGATTCGAACACCGCTATCCGCCAGGGCAGTTCGTTCTCGAGATCGAACGGTCGGTCCAGCTCTGCCAGCGCCGCCATGGGATCTGCCACGACCTGCGCGGAGGTATCGACCTCGACCGTGTCCACCAGCTGCTGCCGGGGGCCTGCTGAATCGGCCGGGAAACGTGTGCGCAGACTCTCGTGCCGCGCCACCAAGGTGCGAACCAGAGCCTCGATACGTTCGGTGGACATGTCCGCCATCGGGACCAGACCGCCGAGGTTGTAGTCGGTGCGTTCCGGGTCGAGCTGCCAGTTCAGCCACAGCGCCTGCTGCTGAGCCGTCAACGGCAGACGGCTCGGACGTTCGCGCCGCACAGGTGTCGCGACCGGCAGCGCACGCGGCCGGACTGAGGCGGTGTCGATGTCACTGGCCAGCAACGAGATGGTCGGCTGTTCGAAGATCGCACGGACCGGCAGGTCGGCACCGGTCGCGGCACTGATGGCGGCAGACAGGCGCGCGGCCGACAGCGAGTTCCCGCCGAGCTCGAAGAAGTTGGTGTCGGGGCCGATTGCACCGGCCTCGATCTCGAGGACCTGCGCGACCACGGCCGCGACGGCGACCTCGGTCCCGTGCAGCGGCCGACTGGTCTCGGGCGCGGTCAGGTCAGGCAACCGGACGACGTCGAGTTTGCCGGTGGAGGTCAGTGGCCAGTCGTCGATGATCTGAACCTGCGCCGGAACCAGATGTGCCGGCAGGATCGCCGCGCACGCCGTGCGTAGCTGGGTCGCCGAGACATCGGCTCCATCGACCACCACGTACGCGACCAGCACCTCTTCGCCGACCCGGTCGCGGTTGCGCAGCAACACCTTTGCATCCGTGACACCGGACTGCGCGCGCAGGACTGCGGTGATCTCCCCCGGTTCGATCCGGTGCCCACGGATCTTCAGCTGTTGATCCCCGCGTCCCAGATACTCGAGCCTGCTGTCGTCGACCCAGCGTGCGAGGTCGCCGGTGCGGTACATCCGGGATCCGGCAGTTCCCCACGGTGTGGCGATGAATCGGGTGGCGGTCAACCCCGGCATGTTGGCATAGCCCGCGGTGACCTGTGGACCGGTGACGTACAGCTCACCGGTGGCGCCCACCGGTTGCGGCCGCAGATACCGGTCGAGGACGACCAGACCCACGCCCGGCAGTGCCGACCCGATCAGGCTTCGCGAATCGGTGACGTCGACATCGGTGACCGAGGCGTGCACCGTGGTCTCGGTGATGCCGTACATGTTGACCAGTCGCACGTGATGATGCCGGGCGTGCCAGGCCGCCAACGCTTTCGGGTCCAGGGCCTCGCCGCCGAACAGCACCACGCGCAGCGACTCCGGGAGCGCCTCGCCGTTGCCTGTCGTCGCCGTGGGTAGCTGCAGCAACCGGGAGAACGCGGTCGGGGTCTGGTTCAAGATGGTGATGGCGTGGCGGTTCAGCACATTGACCAGTGCGGCCGGTTCGCGCGCGGTGTCGTGGTCGACGACCACCACCCTGCCGCCCGACGTCAAGGGCCCGAAGATCTCCCAGACGGAGAAGTCGAATGCCGCCGAGTGGAACCAGGTCCAGACGTCGTCGGCACCGGCGTCGATCGTCGACAACGCGGCCTCGAGCAGCGACGCCATGTTCGATCTGGTGATCACCACCCCCTTGGGAGTTCCGGTGGACCCCGAGGTGTAGATGACGTAGGCGGGATCGTCCGGGCGCGGAGAGGTTGCGCTCTCGCGTAGGTCGTCCAGTGCCGCCGGCGACGGGGCGGTCGACCCGACGTCGACGATGTCCGCGAGACCGGTTGCTGCCGTTGCATACCGGGAGGCACCCAGGACCGCTGCCGGACGTGCATCGCGCAGGATCCCCGCGATCCGCTCGGCCGGATAGGTGGGCTCGATGGGCACGTAACCGGCGCCGACGAGCAGGACGCCGACCATCGCGACGACGGTGTCGGTCCTGCGATCTGCCAGCACTGCGACGAAGTCGCCCCGGCCCACGCCCCGGTCGCGCAGGACTCCTGCGACATCGATCGCCCGGCTGACGAGTTCGGAGTAGGTGACGGCGCCGTCGCCGTCGATCACGGCAACCGCGTCGGGATGCGTATGGGAGCGCAGCACGATGGCTTCGGTGACGTCGACGAAGTCGTCTCGTGGCGCGAGCACCGCCGGCGTCTGGGCGCCGGCGAGGTGTTCGGTGTCGGGGGCCGTCAGCTCGTGCATTGTCACCGTTGCCGGATTCACGGCCGCGGCCATCGCCTCGATGGTCCGGACCAGTGCACCGATCAATCGTTGCGCCATCGCGGGACGGACGTGCCACAGCCCGTAGGTCAGGGTGATCTGCAGAGGCGCGCCCTCGCCGTTGTCGGTGATCGTGAACTCGAGGGGTACGCGCGCCTGGCCCACCCGGAGCGGCGTCAGCGTGACGTCACGCTCCGCCGGGCTGGTGGGGGCGAGC
This sequence comes from Williamsia sp. 1138, assembly GCF_002095435.2. Classification (GTDB taxonomy): domain Bacteria; phylum Actinomycetota; class Actinomycetes; order Mycobacteriales; family Mycobacteriaceae; genus Williamsia. The sequence continues at coordinate 113,271 of NZ_MJEJ02000039.1, read as the reverse complement.
TGGTAGGCGATCATGACGTCTAGGTAGGCATCAGAGTCAAGGGTTCGCGGCGGCGCGAGCTGCTCCTTCACCTCCTCGAACGAGACCTCTGCATGGGCGATCGCATCGGTCACCACGTTGTGGCTCAACCGGATTGCGGTCCGCAACGACGCCGCGGGCGCAGTGTCACTCCGCAGCACGACCGTCTGGACGAACATCCCCACCGCCGACATCATGTCCGTCGTCCGGCCCGCGGTGGGCGTACCGATGACGATGTCGTCGGTTCCGGTGAACTGTCCGAGCGTGGCTGCGAGCGCCGCGTGCAGTACGTGGAACACGCTGGCACTCTCACCGACAGCCAACTGCTGCAGGGCGGCCCGGGTGCGTTCGGAGACTGCGACATCCAGGTACTGCGCCGGTTCGGGACCCGACGGCATCTGAGCCGGGTTCGATTGGAACGGCAACTGCAGGTGAATCGGCGCGCCATCGAGTACCCGTGACCAGTGGTCGAGCAACTGGTCTCGATACGCACTCGAATGGCCGGGAGTGCCCAGTGCCTTGGTTGCTGCCCAGGCATGGTCGCGGTATTGGGCCGCCGGCGCCGGCCAGGTAGGTGCGGTGTCGGCGATCCGGGCGCGCAGTGCTCGACCGAAGTCTTCTGCCAGCACCGTCATCGACCAGCCGTCCACGGCGACGTGGTGTGCGACCAGCAGCAACCGCAACGTGGGTGCCGCACCCTGTGCCTCGTTCTGTACGGCGCCCGGTTCCGCGCTGAACAGATCGGCACGCCACGGCAGGTCGGTGGCGAGATCGAACGGCCGCAGCGCCTCCGCCTGCAGGTTCGTTGCTGCGTGCGCAGCCGGAAGTGGACGTGGGGACAGCAACCCCGACAGCTGGTTGCGCACCCGGTCGATCGGAAGGAGCTGCGGTTGGGGAAGTCCGGCGTTGTCGGCCAGCACGGTGCGGAGAACCTCGTGCCGCGCAACGACATCGGTCAAGGCGTCGACGACGGTCCGCGGGGTCGCAGCTCCGGGAAGGTCGAGGACCGCCGGGAGATGATAGACGGCGCTACCGGCATCGATACGGCTCAGGACCCAGAGGGCCCGTTGCTGTGGCGTCGGCGGGGGCGGCGACGTCTGGCCCATCGGCAGACCGGCGTTGGTGTGTCGCGGCGCCGAGTCGACCGCCGTCTCGAGGTCCGCGATGGACGTGGAGTCGGCCACCATCCGAACACCGACGTCGCGACCGGTGCGCTCGGACAGCAGCAACGCGATGTGCATGGCCGACAACGAGTTCGCGCCCAGATCGAACAGGCCGACGTTCGGGCCGATGGTGCCCGGGTCGATTTTGAGCACCTCCGCGACAATCGCTCGTACCGGCGAGATGGCCCCGTCGTCTACCGGTTCCGCGTGCACGGCCGGGACGGGCAACGCCGCCAGGTCGCGTTTGCCCGATGCGTTCAGCGGCCACCGCTCCACGACGACGATCCGCGCGGGAACGAGGTACCCGGGCAGGACCTGCCCCGCGGCAACCCGCAACCCATCTTCGTCGGCCACCTCGTCGGTCGGATCATCGGTGCGCAGCCGGACGTAACCGGTGATGTCGCCGCCACCGGCGGATTCGGTGTTGCGGATCAGTACTTCTGCCTCAGCCACACCAGGAATGGTGGTCAGTGCTGCTGCGATGTCGCCGGGTTCGACGCGGTGCCCGCGGACCTGCACCTGGCGGTCGGATCGACCCCGATACTCGAGATCGCCGTCGATCGTCATCCGCACGATGTCGCCGCTGCGATACATTCTGCCGCCGCCGAGACCTTCCGGGCACGCGACGAACCTCTCGGCCGTCAAGGCAGGTCTGCCCACGTAGCCGCGGGTGACCTGTGGGCCGCAGGCGTACAGCTCACCCCACACCCCCACCGGTACGGGCTGCAGATGACGATCGAGGATCATCAGCGAGGTTCCGGCGAGCGGCTCACCGATCAGTGACCGTGGGTCCGAAGGCGTGACCGGTCCGATCGTGAGATGCACGGTTGTCTCGGTGATCCCGTACATGTTGGACAACAGGACCCGCTCGCCGAAGGTTGCACGCCAGTCGAGCAGCCGGGCCGGTCGCAGTGCCTCACCCGCGAACACCACCGCCCGGAGCTGCCCGGGGTCTGCGTCGCGGGTCGCCACGGCGGCAAGCGGATAGAACGCCGACGGGGTCTGCGACAAGATCGTGACCCCGCTCTGACGCAGCAGCGGCCAGAGCAGCTGCGGGTCGAGAACCGTGGGTCTGTCCACCAAGACCACGCGTGCGCCCGAGGTCCACGCAGCAAAGATCTCGAAGACCGAGACGTCGAACGCCGTGGAATGGGTGCAGCTGAACACATCATCTGGGGTGAAGGTGTAGCTCTGCCGAGCGGCGTCGAGAAGCGCGATCGCGTTGCCGTGTGTGACCGACACACCTTTGGGTCGGCCCGTGGATCCCGACGTGAAGATCACATAGGCCCCATCGGACGGGGTGATGTCGACGGGCGTGAAAGGTGTACTGGACTGGGTAGATACCCGCCGGTCGTCCAGGTCGACTCGGGGCATGGAGTCCGGAAAATGGTGCCTGGTCGACGATCCGACCACCGCCGCGCGGGGGTTCGCGTCCTCGAGGATCGCCGCTATCCGCTGCTGCGGGTAGTCGGGATCAATTGGTACGTAGGCGGCGCCGACCCACATCACCGCGAGCTGGGCCACGAGCGCATCAGCGTTGCGCGGCAGTGCCACGGCAACCAGATCGCCGCGCCCGACGCCGACGTCCTGGAGTTCGGACGCCAAGGTCTCCGCGTCTGCAACGAGTCGGCCGTAGTCGCGGGTCTCCTCCCCGAAGGTCAGAGCGGGTGCGTACGGGGTCTGTCGTGCGATGTCTCGGATTCGATCCACCAGCGTGCCGCCGACCGGACGCACCACACTGCGGGCGGACGCCTGCGTTCCCGGGACCAGCTGTGCAGGAAACGAATTCGGAACGGCAACAGACTGCGCGATCGCTGTCACGTATGCGTGACATAGTGCCGCCGCCATCGACTGACTGAACAGATCGCTGCGGTACGTCAGCTCGACACGCAGCCCGTCTGCGGTGTCGTCGACACTCCACTGCAGTGCGGCCCGCGCATGACGGGAATCAGCCGGGTGTACCTCGATCTGGAGGTCGTCGACAGTCCATTGCCCGAGGGGCTGATTTTGATACGTCAGCAGGATGTCCGCGAGCGGTGACACGGTGATATCGCGCCGGGGTTCGACTGCTGAGGCCACCGTGGAGAACGGTACGTCGGCGTTGTCGAGCGCGAAATCAATTGCGTCGGTGGACTGGACCAGGACGTCGTCGAATGTATCGGCCGCCGCGATACGGATGCGGGTCGCCACCGGGTTGACGTACATCCCGACCGCGTTATCGAGGTCGGGTCCCGACCGTCCCGCTTGAGGAACGACGATCACGAGGTCATCAGCGCCGGTGTAGCGGGCAAGGCTCACCGCCAGGCATGCGTGCAGCCAGGCGAAGGTACTCGTCCCCCGCTGTGTCGCAGCCTGATTCAGGGCTGCCGACATTTCCGGACCGAGTGCACGACGCACCACCGCAGCCGGCGCAGGTCCGGTCTGGCCGCGCGCGCCCGAGAGGTCCGTCGGCAGCTCGGGACGCGACGGCAAGTTCTCGAGCCTGCGCTGCCAGCGTTCGAGCTGTGCGGTGGACACCTCCGAGGCCACCCGCGCATCCACCCCGGCATCGATGTACTGCGTTGTCGGGACCCATGCCGGGGCAGCGCCGGCGATACGGGCGCGGTACGCGGTGGCGAGATCGGCGACGATCACGCCCAGCGACCAACCGTCCACCGCTGCGTGGTGGGTGCGCACCAACAACTGGTGCACATCCGGGTCAATTATTTTGAGCCGCAGGGCGAGCGGGGGCCGGACGGTCGGATCGATCGCCTCAGCGCTCAGCAGGTCGAAGTCGGTCTCCGGGGTCTCGGGGTCGAAGTCTGCGGCGAACAGAGCCTCACTCACACCGACGATCTCTTGCCAGGCCGTACCGTCGGTTACCACCCGGATGATGGTGCGCAGGGCCTCATGCCGCTCCACCACGTCCGCGATGGCTGCGATGAGTGCGTCTCGATCCAAAGACCCCCGCAGTTCAATGGCGGCGCGCAGGTGGTTCGCGGTCGAGCCCGGCTGGAGCCGGTCGGCAAGGATCAACGACATCTGTCCGGACGAGGCCCGAGGTCGCGGCGATCGGCCCACCACCGCGTCCGCACGTCGAGGGCCCGACGCGGTTCGGTCGATGACCTCCGCCAGCTCGGCGAGGTCAGCAGCCTCGAGGACGTCTCGGACGCCCAGCGTCGACCCGGTGACCGCTTTGATCCGAGCGACGATTCGCGTGGCATCCAGAGACGATCCACCGAGCGCGAGGATGTCGTCGTCCATCGACGGGTTCGTGATGGTCAAGACGTCGGAGATCGCCTCGGCGAGAATCCTTTCCGAGGCAGTGACCGCAGCCCGATGTGTCCTGGTCTCCACATCGGCGGGGTGCGGAAGGGCGTCCCGGTCCAGTTTTCCCGTGGTCGTGATGGGTAGCGCGTCGAGCTGCACGATGTGCGCCGGCCACATCGACGTCGGCAAACGCTGACTGATGTGGTTGCGGACCCGCTTGATCAGGCGCCTGTCCTCGTCGGGCGAGGCGATGTACAGGGCCAGGCGCGCATCCGCGTCGTCGCCGACCACGATCGCGGCGGCCTGCTGGACCGCCGGGTGGGTCATGGCCGCCATGGCGACTTCGCCCGGTTCCACACGCACACCGCGGATCTGAACCTGGTCGTCACTGCGGCCCACGTAGTGCAGTTCTGTGAAGTTCTCGCTCCAGCGAACGCGGTCGCCGGTGCGGTACATCCGGCTCCCCTGCCCATCCCACGGGTTGGCGATGAAGGCAGCTGCAGTGAGATCGGAGCGCTTGGAATACCCCTGTGCCAGGGCGGGTCCCGCCAGATATAGATCGCCTACCGCTCCGGGCGGCACCGGGCGTAGACGGCGATCGAGTACGAAACAGGACATGCCCTCGATCGGCGTGCCGATCGGCGGTCGTTCAGTGCCACTCGCGGGGAGCGTTCCGGTAGCTGTCGCCATGACGGTGGACTCGGCGGGGCCGTAGAGATTGAACACCTTGCGCCCGGTCCCCCAATGACGCACCACATCAGGCGGGCAGGCCTCGCCGGCGAGCATCAATGTGGTGCACACATCGTCGCGCAACGCGGCCGGGTCCATCGACGCGAGCACGCTGGGGGTGATCACCGTGTGCGTGACAGAGCCACTGTTGAGAAACTCAGCGAGTTCGGCGCCACCGACAACGCCCGCAGGCGCGGGACACAACGCGCCTCCACCCGCAGCGGCGAACAGGATCTCGAAAATCGACGCATCGAAGGCCGGTGATGCGAGACCGGATACGCGCGATACGTCGTCAGCCCCCAGGTGTCGCTGTTGCTGCATCAGCGCCGCCAAGCCACGGTGGGTGACCTGCACGCCCTTTGGGGTTCCCGTGGACCCCGAGGTGTAGACCAGGTACGCAACGTCCGCGAGCTGCACCGGGCGCTCCAGGACCACAGGAGCGTCGGATGAACTTGCCAGATCAACGTGCGTCAGATCGAACCAGCGATCGTCGTCTTCGGCCTCGATGCCGCCTGACGCCGTGAGGATGACGACGGGATTCGCGTTGGCCACTTGCGCAATGATCCGTTGCGCGGGATGTGCGGGGTCGAGTTGCATGATGGTGGCGCCGGTGTGAGCTACCGCCCAGAACGAGAGCACCTGGTCGAGCCCGCGACCAGTGCCGATGGCAACGATGGTTCCGGGTCTCGCACCTCGGGCTTGCAGGATGTGCGCGAGTTGACGAGACCGTGCCGCCAGTGCGTCGTATGTCCAGTGCGCCCAACCGGCGTGCAGCGCCGGGCGGTCACTGTGACGGATGGCCGCGTCGTCCAGCAGCTGCGGGAGTGTCGTCGCACACGGCGGCGGCGCTGCGGCGAGCGGAACTCGGTCTTGTTCGATCCGAGACAGCAGTGGCAAATCGTCGACCGTGGCATCCGGTGCCGACACCGCTGTGGCAGCGAAGGACTCGATGAACGCCAGCAACCGGCCATGATGACCGCGCAGTTCATCGAGGGAATATCGGTTTGGATTTGCTTCAAGGTCGAATCTGAATTCGTTGGAGTCGTGCGGATTGCCGGTGCGGTAGAGATTCACCGCCAAGTCGTCGACTGCGCTGGTGGTCAGGATGTGCAACGACCCTGTGGCATCTCCGAACTGCAGAGGATCGACGGCCAGCATCAGGTTCAGTAGCGGCCCGGCAAACTCCCGGGCGGCCAATGACGACGTTGCACCGCCCATGAGCTCGCGTATGTCTTCGAAGCGGAACCGCTGGTGCCGGAGCGCTCCCATCATGGCGCCCTGGGTGGTCGCCACCGCAGACGCGAGGGTTGATCGCGTTCCGACGCCTGTCCGCAACGGGACGACGTTGGAGACGGTGCTGTATGTGTTGCGGAGGGTCGCGGTGGTGCGACCGGCGACCGGAAGGCTCAGTGCCACATCATCGCGTGCGGTCATTCTGCTCAGGTAGCCGGTGGCTGCGGCGGCGACCAGCACCGGCAGGGACGTCTTCAGCGTTGATTCGGCCCGCTGCAACAGTTCCATCAAGTCAGCCGGGATCACGCAGGAAACCCGAAGAGGATCAGCCCCAGCGTGGCCTACTCGATGACTCAGGGACGCCGGCGACGTCAGTTCAGCAACGTGCCCCCGCCAATATTCGCGGTCTTTTTCGTACCGCGACGACGCTCGATAGTCGATGTCTGCCTGCGCGAGACCAGTCAGGTCGGCGGCTGGAATGGCGTCGACAGAACCGCCGGCAAGTTGCTGGTTATAGGCAGTCGCAACCAGTTTGAGCGTCTTGAAAGCACCGGTGCCATCGAACGTGAGGTGGTGTCCGCGCTGATAGAACAGCCACCGGTCGTCGGCAACGCGCAGGATCGCAGACGCCATCAAGCGGTCGGTGAACAGATCCACCGGTCGCGTGTAGTCGGCCCGCATCCACTCTTGGGCCGCGTTCATCGGCTCGGATTCGCCACGGAGATCCGAGACGGTGATGTCGCCGCTCAGATCGTGGTCGATGACCTGCTCGATACCGCTCGAGGTCTGTTCGAACCGGGTGAAGGCGATCCCGGTCTGCCGGCCGACCTCTTGAGTCACCGTACGAAGGAGCTCCGGATCAATATCGCCTGTCAGTTCAACATATTCGGCGATATTGATCGGGCACAGGGGCATCGCCTGCTGGGCCGACCAGAGCGCTCGCTGGGCGCGAGTCAGCTGCTGGCGGAGCACCATGCCCACGAGGGCCCCTCCTCACTTGGGTTGAGGCGCAATAGCACCTAACTCTTACTGGCCGGCGCAGGTTCGAGGGCGACTTCAATGTTCTGGTGCTGGTGCGGCTTCGTCTTGCCGAAACGACTGAAGAATCCCGGCTTCTTCACAACATCCGACGAGGTGTAGTAGTAGCCGTACTTGTATGCGCCGCCGCGGGTGGGCACATCGGTAAGAACCACACCGACAAGCGTCGCCTGGACGGCCTCTAGTTGTTCGATAGCCGCAGATACATCCGGAACCCGCGACTGATTTGCGCGGGCGACGAGCACCACACCATCAGCCCACTGCGCGAGAACTGCTGCGTCTGTGACAGGCAGCAGCGGGGGCGAGTCAATAATGACGTAGTCAAACATCTCAGACAGGTTGCTAATTCCCTGACCCGCCTTCTTCGAGCCGAGCAGCTCAGCGGGATTGGGCGGTTGAGGGCCTGAAGCCAAGATTTGAAGCCCACTGACCTCAGATGGCTGCAGGAGGTCCGCCAGAGATCCGTCACCCTTAAGGTAGTTAGTGAAACCGACGTCGCCCATCCCACCTGTCCGGTGGTACACCTGAGGACGGCGAAGATCGGCGTCGACGAGAACTACTCGCTTTCCTGTTTCGGCCAAGGCAGCGGCGAGGTTCATCGCAGTCGTGGTCTTTCCCTCAGCCGCGAGCGCGCTTGTCACGATGATGATTCGCGACGGGCTATCTACAGTGGTAAACGCGAGGTTCGTACGAAGTTTCCGATAAGCTTCTGCGGCCAAAGTCGCCCCGGAGCTGAAGTCAATGAGGCCCTGTTCCCGTAGCAGGTCATCGGACGGAACAGTTGCGAGCACGGGCGCCGCGCTTACATCAGCTAGCTCACCCTCGTCACGAACACGATTGTTGAGCCTGTCGCGAATAAAAACCACTGCAACGCTGAGAATGAAGCCCACAACCAGAGCAAGCAGGGTGTTGCGAGCTGTTTGCGGCGCAACAGGAGAGTCCACGGAACTGGCAGGTGTAACAACCGTGAGCTTTGCTAGGGGCGAACCACCACCACTCGGTGTCTCCAACTGTTGAACATAGACGACCATGGATTGCGCAATTGAGTTAGCCAGTCTAGCAACGGCCTCCCGGTTCGTTCCCTCAGCTGAAATATTGAGAAGAACGGTGTCCGGAGTAGTTGATGCACTCAACGCTGACCGTGCATCGGAAGCGGAAAGGTCCCCGCCACCGTCTGCAAGCGCTGCGGACACGACTGCGTCTGAATCGACTAGCTTAGCGTACGACATTACCCGCTGTTGCGAGGCCTGCGAGCCCTGGAGTGCAGATTGAGCGTTGTCGTCGCTTCCTGACGTCACGTATAGCGTCGCCGTAGATCTGTAAGTGGGTTCCTGAAGTAGGTTCACCAAAAGACCGATTGCTCCACAGAACAACGTTATGGAGAGGACAAGGATCCATCCCCGCTTCAAAGTATCAAGCGCAGAACGCAACGTGTCGGCGCTACGGTCTTGCGGTCGCTGGACTGTTCGCATTAAAACTCATTCCCGTCGTCGCACGCTCGTCTGGATGCGTCACTGTCATGTGCACTCGAAAATTTGCCCAGCGCCCAGTCCGCTGTCTCGCGAGAAAAAGCAGACATCCATCCCCCGACGAATGTTCACAGCAATTGGACCAACATCTAGGGACAGAGGAAAACCATCGCCCATGAATTGTATTATGCACGACGTCCGCATTTCCCGCGCGCTGGATAGCGGCATCACACCCCGAGGAACACCCTTCGACCCCGGAGACCACACGCTTATGTCCAAGCTTAGATCCTGAGGGATGCAAGATTGTCCCGGTACCACTGAACAGTGTCAGCGATTCCGTCCCGCAGGTCAATCTTCGCAGACCAACCACTCTGGCGGAGTGTTGATATATCAACAACCTTTCGAGGCGTGCCGTCAGGTTTCGTCGTATCCCAAAGTGTCTCTCCCTCGTACCCGACAACCTCACGAACAATTTCAGCGATATTTGCGATCGTCTCGTCAACACCAGTGCCGACGTTAACTTGAGTCGGACCATCATAAGTCTCCAGCAAATGCAAACATGCAGAAGCCATGTCGTCCACGTGGAGAAACTCACGTCTTGGTGAACCCGAACCCCAATTCGTAACCGATGGCAACCCCGAACGTCTGGCTTCTTCGTACCTTTGTATTAACGCTGGAAGCACGTGGGAGCCAGACGCCGAGAAGTTATCGCCGCGCCCATACAAGTTTGTCGGCATAGCAGAGATCCAGGGCAGGCCATACTCACGACGGACCGCTTGAACGTGCAGAATTCCCGCGATCTTAGCTATCGCGTAAGCGTCATTGGTCGGTTCTAGTTCCCCGGTCAGCAGCGCGGATTCCTTAATCGGCTGCTCGGCATACTTCGGGTAGATACATGTCGAACCCAAAAATAGCAAACGCGGAACCCGAACAGCCAACGCGGCGTCGAGCACATTAACTTGAATCTGTATGTTCTCAGACAAAAACTCGGCCGGGTAAGTGCTATTCGCCAGAATACCGCCGACTTTGGCAGCAGCTAATACAACTACCGCTGGCCTGCGCTCCCTGAAAAACTCGAAAACCGATTCTCGATCTTTCAAATCAAGTTCGCTACTTGACATTCCGACAAGATTCGAAAAACCACGGTCAGCGAGCTGCCGCCAAATAGCAGATCCGACAAGACCCCTATGTCCTGCAACGTAAGTGACACCAGAGCGGTCGAGGCCGACGCCCTTATGCAGGTGACCCGTCATCGGGACATCTCCCCGCTCAGCGAGGACACTGAGGGGACGTCAATCCAGGATTTGCCCTCACAACTCAGCGACTCGATGTCCGCATCGACCATTATCCGCGCCAACTCAGGAGCATGGACTTTCGGCTTCCAGCCCAGAACACTCTCAGCTTTACTAGCGTCCCCAATCAGCGAATCAACCTCGGTTGGTCGCAGGTAGCGCTCATCAAACCGGACGTGATCCTCCCAATTCAAGCCCGCGTGCTCAAAAGCCGTATGTAGAAAATCTCTTACAGAGTACCGACCACCAGTTGCCAAAACATAGTCGTCCGGTTCATCTACCTGCAGCATCCGCCACATCCCTTCGACATACTCGGGCGCGTATCCCCAATCACGCACCGCGTCGAGATTACCCATGTACACGAAACGCTCGCGACCCGCTTTGATTCGCGCCACGGCTCTAGTAATCTTTCGAGTCACAAACGTCTCACCCCGGCGTGGCGACTCGTGATTAAAGAGAATCCCGTTCACCGCAAACAGCCCATAAGCTTCGCGGTAGTTTCGAGTCACCCAGTATGCATAAACTTTCGCGGCACCGTAGGGCGACCTCGGGTAGAAAACAGTCTCTTCGTTCTGGGGCGGAGGCGAAGCACCAAACATTTCCGAGCTCGACGCTTGGTAGAAACGACACTTTATACCTGCTACCCGAACCGCTTCGAGTAGTCGGATCGAACCGATCCCAGTGGTGTCGCCAGTGTGCTCCGGCTCGTCAAAACTAACGCGCACATGAGACTGAGCTCCCAGGTTATACACCTCATCGGGCTGAATCGAGGCAAGCAACGTCACAAGACGGGCGCCATCACTTAAATCACCGTAATGCAAGAACAAACGGGCAGACGGGTCGTGTGGGTCCACATAGAGGTGATCAATACGCGCCGTGTTAAAGGACGAAGACCGGCGAATTAGCCCGTGGACGACATACCCCTTGGACAACAGGAACTCTGCAAGATAAGATCCGTCTTGACCTGTTATTCCCGTTATTAATGCGATCTTGCTATTTGCCATTCTGGGACCATTCCTTCACATCGATTTGGGCATCTCTGCCGGCCGCCACACTGCACGGTGCAGCGTGCGCGGGTTGGTCCGAAGACGACTTTGTGCCTGCGGAAACGGCTACCTTCTCTACCAGTTCAGCGTCGAGTTCCTCCATACGAGCAGCGGCCACAACGATCCTGTCTTCAATGCGCTTGTGTTCGGCGGAGTCCGTCCTGAATACGGCCGACACATCGCCAGACTCGATTCGTTGAGGTAGGAGAACGTAATCGAGCGCGTCAGGAAGTTTTGTGACGGAAGGTCTATGAAAGATAATCGGTATAGCACCCAACCGAGCAGCCAGGATCAGAACATGCAAACGATCGCTTACCACGGCGGTGGCACGCGTGTATGTTTCCGCAAGGCGCTCTTCTATTAACGAATGCGAAACGCCGAAATCCCAGGCATCGAAACTCGCGCCGTGCCACGCGGCTAAACGAGCATTCTGATCTGAATCTTCTCTCACCTGCGCAACAAACTTCAGTTCTAACCCGTGGACCAGAGCGTACCTTCCTATCGCGTCAATGGTAGGGGCATCCTCAATCGATAGTCTGTCATGGCGCAAAGAAACCACCAATAAACTTCGCACAGCCGAGGGGACATTTGCCGCGCGCGACTGTAAAGGCTGTCCGCGAAACGCGTAGTCAGGGAAGAGTCTCGACTTATCGCCAATCAATTGGGAGGTCCGAGAGTCGCGCGCGATATAGATATTAGAAATGCCTGCGAGAGCACGCTCCACCACTAGCCCATACCGCCGACCGATTTCTACAGATCGCCCTACCGTCAACACATTGCCACCAGAAAGGCGAACCAAAGACAGGACCAAAATTAGAAGAATATGCTTGAGACTCGTCTTGGCAGAGCCGCCAACGCGTATCGGCCCGGGCGCCATTACAACTACGGGACGGCCTCGTGAAGCCGTGTCGCGGAACAGAGCGGCGAGAAACCGCACAGGCGAAGGAGTGACAACTTCCGACGCATCGAGGTTGAATGCGTCCACATAACTATCACTCATAGCACCCCTATAAATGTAGGGCTGCAATCCAGAAGCGCGGAACTGACGGATGACTTCGCGTCGAATGACAATGTCGCCGACGTTACCTTCAGCAGCCGCGATGCTAATGTAGAAGTTTGTCACTTCTTGGTCCTCCGAATCACATGTACTGTACCAAACGCGAGAATTATTGATTGAAGAAAATAACTAATCGTTAAACCCCAACCCGCCCCGACCGCACCGCCGATTGGCACGAGCGCTGCCACAAGAAGTAGGCACATGGCCGTTGAAACTACCGACACGTTCGACACGAGACGCGCGTGACCCAAGGCCTGTAGTACGGCGTTCAACTGCGACGAGACCGACGCGAACACTAAACCCACACAAACTATCTGGATTGTGGACGCTGCGTCAGCATATTCACTTCCCAGAATGAACGGCAACGCGATCGGCGCCAGAACTGCCACGATCAGAAACCCTAACGAGCTGACCACGCAAATTAATAGCGTCGCACGGACAATGCCCCGATAGCTGCCCGCCTTAGCGGACCGCACAGCGGCCGGCATCAAAACAGAAGCAAAGGATGTAGGGACGATACGTAGAGGACTAGTCAGCCGACTGGCCGCCGCGTAGTAACCCGTAGTGGCGCCAGCACTCGAACCGGTCGCCAAGAGCGAAACGACAAATACGTCTACATTTCTCGCCTGCGTGGCCAGCGAGTTATACCAAAAATATCGAGCCTCGGAAAACAGCTGGCGGTAGGTCAATGCCGACTGCGACTCGCGCAAACGAGAATTGCCCGACCTCATAACCGGGTACAAAACGAGAGTTGAACCTATCGCGAGACCAGCAGAGTAAAACAAAGCCGAACTAGAATTGCTCCAAAGGCCAACCAACAATATTGCACCCGATATCGATCGACGGAACACAAGTGACATGGCGTTTTCCCAGGCGCGTCCATCCGCTAGCGGGATCGCCAAATAGATTTCTACCAAATTGTCCGCTGCCACCCACACCACCAAGGCGACCAGGTACCATTCCGCGCCCAACAGACTTGCTGCCAGCACCGCAACCAAGGTCACTGAACTCGAAAAAACAAACAAGGCATGCCGGCTAATAGTCAGAATGCGAAGTACGTCAGCGTCTCGTCCGCCGACCGCTCTGATCCGAACCAGCAGCGGTGTTAGCCCCATGTTCAGGCAGGCTTGCAAAACGACCGCAAGCCCGTACCACATAGCAAAAAGCCCGAAGTCAGCTGGTCCGAGGCTGCGAGCAACGAGAGCCAAGCAGACAGCTTGGATCAAGGCTCCTATAAGTCGGCCTCCGGCAATATAGCCGGCCTGGCCCGCGACACCTCTTACGTCGGTAGCCGTCACGAAGATGTTCTTCCACCCACAAGTGGACTAGCGCTAACGCGTCCTAGTCGCTTCTTCTCCTGTGGGCGACAGACAAGCGCCACAGCACAGACGACCGCCGCCGCAAGCACAAATATGTTGAGGCCGATCCAAATCTGCGACGGAAAGTTACCCCGAACGGCAGTCGCGGGAAGAGAACCAGCGATTAGAATCGCGAGAAACGCAAGGCCGCGATAGTTGTGTACGATGTTTTCGAACTTTCGCGATGCAATTCCAAGAGCGATGCCAAATACTGCAACTCCAAGATAGCCAAAATCGAAATAGGCTGTTCCAGCAAAACTTGGTACGGGGCAAATCCCGGACGCACATGTTTGGCCAAAGTTCTCTACCAGTAGCTGATTTGACCATGACGGAATTTGTACCGTACCCGCTGGCAACGCGGCGACCCCGATATCTACGAATGCCCCACGCCCAAGTCCATACGGCACCGCGCCACCGAGCTTTGGCGATATTAAGGCAATATAGTCGTACATCTCTGTATCGTAAGAACGGAAGAAGTTGGTGAAGACACCACCAAAGCCTTCGGTGTTGATGTAGCCTGACAGCGCACTAAGCAAGTTGTCGCCAGCCTGCCTGGACCCTGCGCTACGAACATAAGGGATGGCAGCGAGTACCGTTACGACGACGATCGACAGCACGATCTTCACCGCGGAGACGCGTGCGGTCCATTTCGACAGCGGCAGGTTAGAAGCGATGACTGCTGCAATTACGCACGGTAGTATAAAACGACGATTGCCGAGTAGCGCTGGGGGAGCCAGTGACGCAAGAATCACTGCCCAAAATATTAGCTTGCTTCCCCCACTCAGGTTGCTATCAATTCGCTCGACCGCAACTCTCCAAAAACAGGCCACATAGGCCGCTGCCGCAGGCAAAGAGTAGACGATAAGGGGCAGATTCTCTGTCGCGAGTGCAGTCGCATCCGACCTACCGCCGGCCATTTCTGTAAGTACACCAGGCCCCCCACCAGCTACAACCATCAGCGATACCCAGCTCATGACCAGGGCTACACATATGATTGCCATCGTCGACGCAGACAGCTGACCAATTCGCGTCATAACGTCGTCCGGCTGCAATGGATCAGACGACCTCGCCTGCGCGGGGTTGTGGCCGTTTGCAGCCGAGACCTTTTCTGAGTGCACACCCGAGGTAGAAATAAGCCAGTATCCGAGCGTCAGAGACAGAATTGCCACACCGCCAACCAGTACCGCGGATAGATATCCCGATGCGACCGAGTAGCCATAAAAGAGATGATCTTGGTCTGAACTGATCAGTAGCGGCCGGATGCCGAATATAGCTATCAACAACGCCATCGAAACCGAGAACGGTGATATCAGGTATCCAACCCGCCCTTTAGTTGCGATGACGATGGCACAGACCCCGATAAGGGTATTAAACAGCGCTATTGTTGCTACCATGTTTTCACTTACCTGCAACCGCTGCCGGATAATGAATGAGTTTTGATGGCCCTACGTCGGTGAAGACTAATGAGCAAGCGCCTACGACAGCATGTTCTCCTATAGTGACACCCCTCAGGACTGTTGCTCTCGCCGCAATCCACGCACCGTCTCCTATCACTATGGGGGCATTGTCGAACTCAAAGGTTGCAGAACGCCGATCGTGACTCCCGGTGCAGATCAGAACATCTTGCGAAATACAACAATTGGATCCGATACTTACTGGCTCTAAGTTCAAAATCCACGCGCCTTCCCCAACCCATGAATTGTCGCCAATTCTGAGCTTCCAGGGCCAGTGTATTGTGACGCTGTGCCTTATCAGAACATTGCGCCCAATGTCGGCGCCAAAAAGCCGAAGCACGAAGACTCGAAGTTTACTAGGAATCCACCACCATCGCAGTAGGCTCCGCACCGACATCCAGCCGATCTGCGCGATTCGGCCTTTGCCCTTGGAGTATCCATCGCCTGTGAAGCCCGCGAGCGAGAAGTTGGGAGACGTCATTTCATTGCCCCTTCCGACTGCGTCAACGCACTCGTCTTCTGCTTAGATCCTCGAATGAGAGTGACGAATTTGTTGATCGCGGCGTCTTCTGTCAGGTTTGCTTCGACGTATCGCTTACCATTCTCGCCGCATGTTTTCGCAAGACCCTCGACACTGCTTAACCTGGCAACCGCGCCCAGGATCTCCGCGGGGGCGTCGGGTTCCACTCTAATGCCGGCACCGGCCGCCTCCAGCTCTTGTGCCGTCCCAGTCCCGCAATGAGTCGCCGCTATTACGGGGCGACCTGCAGCAAAGTACGAAGTCAATTTACTCGGCACAGCCATGCCCTGCACTGTGGCAGCTTCGTTGACCAAAAGTACGTCAGCAGCTGCGAGTAACAGCTGGAACGTCGTGCTGTCCACAGGATCAATAAAAACTACGTTTGGCATGCCACGTGCCGCGTCCTCGAGTGCCGTGCGCCTGTTTCCGTCGCCCAGAAATACGAATACCATATCGGCATTCGACTCGGCCGCTAGTGCTAGGCGCGCTGCGTTTACCACGTTCTCTAAGCCTTGCTTGCGGCCCATGTTCCCGGCGTGCAATACGACCGTCGCGGTTTCCCCGAATCCATATTCGTGTCTGATGTCGCGTTCATCCTCAAGACGATCTTTCCTGGACGTATGCGTCCAGTTCTTGATGATACTGATCTTCTCCGGGCGTATTTTGTAGTCGTGCACTATGTGACTCTTGAACGACGTGTGTATAACAACTACGTGATCGCAGTTTCTAAGAACCCAACCTTCCACGAAACGAATCGCGGCGACCAGACGCCCAGCCTTCACCTGTCCAGTCTCCACGGCTCCGAGCCCGTAGAAGTCCTGTACCCAAACCGTCACAGATCCTTTTTGACGGCTAACTTTCTTTCGGAGCAGAACCGCCGCGGCGCTAAGTAGCGTCGGACTCGAACAGATCGTGTCCGCATCGTCACGATTGCCATGACGATGCGTGACCACGCGGACCGCGAACGCCAGCTCCATCAATAGCCTACGCGGCACCGACGGCTGGCTCGGCACGTAGTGCCGCAGCCGATGGACTGCCGGACGCTTCACGTCGATCAAGTCGCACGTTGACCACCCATGGAAGGTGGAGTCCGTCTTCCATGCCGGATAGTGGGGGTACCCCGTAATAACTTCAACATCAATTCCACGCCCCGCCAGTCCCTCAGCGAGGCCGGTCATATATGGCGCAATGCCTGTTGGCTCTGGCCAATAGTTGATACCCACAAGGTTCAGATCAGCCATTTTTAACCAACCTGATTCGATGTCGTGGACAGTGACTGCGCTTCGTCCCATTCCGCTAACAGCGCGAGGTGACGGTCACGCTGCTCTTGATCGTCGAACCGCTTGCTCACTTCGCGCGCTGGAACACCTACTGCTACTCCGAAGGGGGAGACATCGTTGATTACTACAGCGCCTGCTCCAATGACCGCTCCGCTTCCTATCGTAACGCCGCTGAGAACAGTCGCGGAGGCTCCGATCCAAACATCGTCACCTATTGTCACGAAGTCGGTGTCACGCGGTTCTCGATCACCGGACCAAGTGCTAAACAGCATTGGAGTACCAATTTCATCGATTGCGTGGTCATCGCGTCCTACGATGTGAACGTTCATTCCAACCATTAGGAAGTTCCCCATCTGACCATCTACTTGGATCACCGAGCGGGGACCGACACTCACATTGTGCCCAAAAGTCAAACTATGAGGAGCACTAATTATCGCTGAGCGGCCCGCCCTAAAGTTTCTCCCCGTTTGAACGTTTTTTCCCAATGCCATCCAGTTGAGAACGCCAGACGCCGCGGTTCGCAAGCTATTAGGCAGACGAGATCTCGATTCGGTCATTCTTGATTCTTTCCGATTGGCCATCCGTCAGTCCCGTATTCGACAGCATTATTCAAGAGTCCCGAAATTATGCCGTCACTCATTATCTCAGCGGAGTAGAAAGATGCGGTCGTAACGGCGATTCGGTCCGTTGTCGATTCCGGGATCGATATGTACTTTGCGTACGCCACTTTCATCGCCGCGGCGAGTCCATCCGCAGTCGTGGGTTCGTATTCTTGCATAAATCCCAGTCTTCTAAGCTCCACCTCGGGCGCATGAGGCGCATCTCGTGCATAGACCATCGGCACACCGAAGCCAAGACTTTGCGTTGCGCTGAGACCCACATATCCCGGCGACAAAGAGAAAATTGCCTGCCCGTATATTTTCGCAAGCTCGGCTTCGTCGTTGACCTGTCCATAAAAATCAACAGAGTCCGAAAGTCCGAATTCTTCAGCCTGTTCTTGGACTTGTTTCCGTAGAGAACCTTCGCCGACTATTCCTAATCTGACATTGACTCGCCAGAGTTCAGAGTCGCGGTACCCGAGAATGAGCTGGTCCACGTTCTTGGACATTTCCAGACGACCTACATATATCATGGTGTTCCGGGTTTGATTCAATCCGGTCGAGTGCATCGCTGTGCGTTTGTATATCGCGTTTGCGGCCACCCACACCGGCTGGTTGGGTAGTTCAGACCGAGCGGCCGTGACGCTGTCGTATCCATATAGAATCGCACCCGACGCAATCCGGCGCATAGCTCTCCGGACTGCGGCAGTTTTTGTCCCCGCACCGCGCCTCGGATGAAGATGCCCCCACACAAGGATCCGCTTACCTGTGAAACGTCTATATAACAGGACTGCCCACGCAGAAAAACTTCGCGGATTCAGGTCGACGACTACGGATCCTTTAGTACGAAACACCTCAAGCGGGATCGCCTGAAACAAGATCCGATCCGCAAGAATGCCGCGTCTGCTCACAAGGGTATAGTTTCCGCTGTCGATACCAGTTCTCACTGTTGGATCCAGCCCGTACTCAGACGCAAAGACCCTTAAACTGTCTCCCATGCGCCCAGCCAATACGTTGACACATTCTTGTCTGTACCACGGAATTACTGCGAGGTACAAAATATGCTGTGCATGTGTTGCGTGTTTCACTGGGATACCTCCATCGTTGGTATTCCAGCAGATAGGTAGGCGAACCCGTATAGGCGTCCCCTGTAGCCGTTCATTTAGTGTTCCCCAACGCTCGTCCGAGGCCCCTATACGTCCAACCGCCTGCACGCCATTGGGCACCATCTAAACAATTTCGACCGTCAATCACGCGTTTTGATCTGACTCGCTTGCCGATGTCTTGAGGCGTTAAACTGATGAACTCTTTCCATTCAGTAAGTACTAAGAGTACGTCCGCGCCCTCGCACGCCTCCTCGATCGATTCAGAGTAGGTGAGCGTCGGAAATAGTCTCCGCGAATTCTCCATTGCTTTAGGGTCATATACTCTGACGTCTGCGCCTTGGAGGTGTATCTGACCTGCTATGTTCAGAGCAGGTGAATCGCGAACGTCGTCGGACTCAGGCTTGAATGCAGCCCCTAGTATCGCCACACGCGCACCCAAGAATCCGCCGCATTCACGGCGGGTCAGTTCCACCATCTGTGTCCTGCGGCGCATGTTGATGTTGTCTACCTCCCGAAGGAAGGTAAGCGCCTGGTCTGCGCCAAGTTCGCCTGCGCGTGCCATAAAAGCCCTGATGTCTTTGGGAAGACATCCTCCGCCGAATCCTATTCCTGCGTTGAGAAACTTTCTCCCAATTCGATCATCATGTCCGATGGCGTCGGCGAGCTGTGTGATATCGCCGTCCGCAGCCTCACAGACCTCAGCAATCGCATTAATAAAGGAAATTTTAGTTGCGAGGAATGCATTCGCCGCGGCCTTTACCAGTTCCGCCGTTGCAAGGTTTGTGAGCACGAACGGCGTGCCGGAGGAAATCGTTTTTTCGTAGATTTCCCTTGCGATTCCTTCTGCGCGACTCGGGGCAGTTTCATCAACGCCAACAACTAAACGGTCTGGACGTAGCGTGTCCTCGACCGCATGACCTTCGCGGAGGAACTCTGGGTTCCATGCCACCTCGATCTGAACACCACTGGGTGCGAGCTCACGAGCCCGTCGTCCCAGACGCTCGGCGGTTCCGACTGGAACGGTTGACTTGCCAAAAATGACCGCTGGTCTCGTGATCAACCGACTCAAAGTGTCGATTACGGCGTCGACGTACTTGAGATCAGCCCCGTACTCTCCGCGCTTCTGCGGTGTCCCGACAGCTAAGAAGTGGACGTCTGCGAAGTCGGCTGCCTCTTCGTAAGAATCAGTAAATCTAAGGCGGCCTTCGTCGATGTTGCGCTTAAGGACTTCCTGTAATCCCGGCTCGTAGAAGGGAACTTCGCCGGCCTCCAGCTTGGCGAGCTTCGAAGGGTCTACGTCGACGCCGAGGACGTCGTGGCCCAGTTCGGCCATACAGGCCGCATGGGTTGCACCCAGGTAGCCGGTTCCCAGAACGGTCATACGCATGGCTTCTCCTTTTTCGCTACTTTTCCGACCGAGTCCCGGATTCGCTGGTGTTCGTTTCGAGAGGCAAAACCGTTCATAGACTCTTCGATATCGGCCGCGGCGCGATCGAACGCCACGCCCCGCCGCGCGATCGGGCATTCGATGTCGATGCCTGCGTCAGCGGAGGCTGCGGATCGTCGAGACGTCGAGGCGCGGGCGGCGCCAAGCCGGAAATCTGAGATTCGCGCGCCGACTGCATCCGAATCCACAGCTGAGGTGCTCGCAGACTCGCTCCCGCGTGGCGACCACAAGTAGCCACAAACCTGTCGCCATCGCAGACGAGGTCTGGCGACTTGAGACAGCTGGAAGCTCCGATCGGATCAATCCCACACTCACTGAGCACGCGCACGCTACGGGTGTGCATCGGCCTGCCGTTCATCTCGCGATGTCCGGCGCTGCGCACACTTTGCCTGAACGCGGGCGACGCAGAAGGGTTCATGGTGCAGACGAATAGCACTGTGACCCGGTCAGTAGGCACCGTCACTCCGTACGACTGCCTTTAAGGTCCGCCAAAGAATCATGGCGTCCTGCATGATTGACCAGTTCTCGACATATGACAGATCGAGGCGCACCGACTCGTCCCAACTGAGATCCGATCTGCCCGAGACTTGCCAAAGTCCAGTAATTCCTGGGCGGACCAACATGCGGCGTGTGACAAGTCCGCTGTACTGCTCCACCTCCGTGCGTAGGGGCGGGCGCGGGCCGACCAAGCTCATCGACCCTCCGAGGACATTAAACAGTTGTGGGAGTTCGTCAAAGCTAAACCGACGCATGAACTTCCCGACAGGAGTTACTCTCGGATCATCTCGCATCTTGAAGAGAACGCCTGCGCCTTCGTTTAGTTGTGCGAGTGCCAGCTTCTGTTGGTCCGCGCCATCTATCATTGTGCGAAACTTCCACATCTGGAACGGTTCGTTGTTGAGACCGATCCGTTCTGCGCGGTAGAAAGTCGGGCCTCTCGACCCGAACTTCACCGCCAGCGCACATGCAACCATGACCGGTGTGACGACGAGCAAAATCACAGCCGCACCGAGACGATCGAATGCAGCCTTCAGAAATTTGTTTGCTCCTTCATACCGAGGCTTGTCGATATGGAGAAGCGGAAGGCCCGCGACCGGTCGAACCATCATCCGCGGGCCCGCCACGTCCGCAACACCTGGCGCGATGAGCATGTCGACGTGCAGGCCCTCGAGATCCCACGACAATTCACGCATCACCGAGTGCCCTAAAGTTTCGGCACAGGTCACTGCAACCGCCGTGGCCCCCGACTTCTCGACTCCGTCCCTGGCATCGCTGCAGTCGCCGAACACAGTCAGGTTCCTGTCCCCAATAGTCACATTCTCCCTGTGACGCGCTGGATGGCCCGGCGGTACACAGAGCCCGACCACCTCCAGGCCCAGACTCGGATTCCTGTCCAGATGAGTGATCAACGGGGCTGCGGAGCTTGGACTTCCGACAACCAATACCTGGTTCATATTCTGGCGGTTGCGGCGCTCGCGAGCGAGGTTCCAACGCCAGCACCACCGAGCGAGAAGCAGACCGAGCGTGCCTGCTGGTAGAGCGATCGCCAGCAGACCTCGCGCGACGTCCCACTTGAACAGTAGGTCGACTATTGCTAGCGACCCGAACACGGCGAACGACGCCCGAACTATCCGGCTGTATTCTTCGGGCCCTGAACCCACAATTCGTTTGTCTGTGCTTTGTACCACCCGGAGAGCAATGACCCACGCAACGACAAACCCCAACGAGACGAAGATGCCGGGAGTGTTAAACCTACCGATCGGATCGAGCACGGACGGGAATCCGAACCGCAGCTGCTGAGCACCTAACACTGCGACTGCGACGACCAGTGCGTCCAACATCTGGACTCGGGCGACATACGTATCGGCCCAGGTGTTGGGTCGAGGGCGTATGTCGACCGGTGACACCTGCGAAGGCGTCCGCCAGTCGGTGCTCACCACTTTCGTACTGCGTGTCATCTCTTCCTCCCCGACGCTCCAGGCGGCCAGCGCTCAGCGTGCGAGCGATGGCCGATTCCCGACCACAGCGTCAGGCAGGGCGTCGAAATATAACTATAAAGTGGCCGCGACCCCGTCTTATTTGGTTTCGATTTAGCCGAATAAGGGAAGAGTAGCGCCTTCACAATCGTTTCGCGACCCAAGTGAGTCAATGATATTTCTCAATTTTAGTATTACATAACCTTAATTATAGTTTTGTGGTTTACATCACTTACTTCGCAACATGTCCGCCAAGAGAACACCGTAACGCGGATGCGAAGAGGAGGTTACGCGCTACGAAACCGTCTGCCGCGCAACACGCCTGGTGACTGAGCGGGATCAGCACGTGCGCGACGCCTAAGTAGCGATTTGACAAGTCACGGCCCTGGGTTTCAATTAGGTTTCGCAAAAGAAACCGCGATGTGGCCCCTAACTCACAGCACAGAATCAATGCTTTCGCGACTCGCCGACGATTAAGCCCCACGCAATTCGGCGTAGTCACTATCTATACCGACGTTGGCAAAATGTCGCCATCAACGGATCCGAGGCATGGCACATCTCACCAAGATCGGAGCATCAGGCGCACAGTCTCGACGCTGGCGATGATCGTCACGATCATTTATAGCCCACAACTGGAGTTATGTCTATCTGGAGGCCGCCGGCCAACGTCCACCCCTGGGTCAGCTCAACGAAGGTGCATGACCAGGCTCGAAACCAAACGGCTTCTAAGAATCAGTAAGCCACGGGAGCTGAGCTGGACGATGTGTAACCCAGCCGCGGACGTGCCGACTTCGGGTCGACCGTGGCGCGGCAGGTGCGACCTCGAAGAACTGCGAACACCTGGTACTCGCAAGTCCGTCGAAGCTGCCAGCTCTGGAGCCTCGACAAATGCTTCGTAGGCGGCCCACAGCTGTGTGGCGACTCAGCTCAGATCATGACACGCAAGCTTTGCGCCGCTAACCTACTTGGCCTCAACTGGTGGCGCCGGAGTTTCTATTTCGGGCAGCACCGCATTCATCTGCTCAGCAATAACCTTCTGACCTGCATCGGTCGGGTGAGCAGTGTCGCCCTGGAGCAAGCCCGGCGTTGACAGCCAGTTTGCCGCGATCGCGTCCACGAACGTCAGGCCTAGCTGGTTTGCAGCCTGTCGCACCGACTCGTTCACAGCTAGCACTTCTGGCGTTGGCTTTTTGTAGTCCCATATCGGCCCAACTACGATCACTTGGCTCTCGGGTAACCGCGTGGTTAGGTCTGTCAGCAGGGCAAGGGCTTCCTTCGCAACTACTGCAGGGGCCGCGTTAGAGTCATTGCGGCTACCAGCTACAACCACGATCTCGGGGGTGTTTCGGACCGCCTCGTTCAGTTTATCCGCGAAAGCACGGTGTTTCGGGAGTCCGTTGACATAGCCACCGCCACCCCCGGCCGCGTTGGTCAGCTCCCAGCCTCGCTCATGGGCAACAATCTCGGGCCAAACGGTCGTGTTCTTGGGCGTACCTTTTGAGACCGCGTCTCCAATAACCGCTAGCCGGACCACGCCGTCGTCAGGCAATGGCGGCTCAGTGAATGTAAAATCCGAGGCGGTAGCTGGGACTGGTGCGTTTTTTCGTGACTGGTCGTACGCGAACCCGCCCGCAAAGAGCACTATCACTAGTCCCAGAACTGTAGTTCCGATCGCAATCTTTCCTCGCAGGCTCCGAGAATTTCGTCCACCAGTCATGGCTAGATCATGCCTCCTAAGATCACGGTTGGCTTGGTTCCGAGGTACCCTCCGGCCTCCAACTCAATGTTCAGGCCGACCGAAAACATCTCTGCTGCAGCGGCTTCCTCATACATTTAAGTCAGTGTTCGACTGCACGGCCGCAGCCGTCAAATAGGCGGCTTTCCGACGACTGGAAGATCAACCATGTATACATCGAGAAGGAGTCGCCGCTGAGCTACCGCTGGGGTCACGGCCGGATCAACCATATACGGGGCGAGGAAGCTACGCACATGCAGAACGCTCAAATCAACGATCCTCCCGAAACGCAGTCCCACTCCCATTGCCGACGGAAGGCCATTTGTATTTATGATCTACGTGTTGTTCGCGGATGAGCGGGTGACAAGGGTCCGTACAGACTGCGACCCAGGTGACAACAATGACCGAGGCCGAGCCCTGAGCCTTGCCGACCGCCCGGAGCGGCTAGGCCAACCGCATCGTGTCGGGCATCCCGGCCCTGAACGAGCTATTCCACCGCCCCGCTGGTACATTTCGCTGTCTGCCGCGGTTGGGCCTTAGTATTGTCCAAAAAGACCACCGATTAATGTGCTTGAGGCATTCTGTACATGGTCGGACCGAAGTCCATCGGTTGTAAATATAAATGTCGAAAGGATCGAGCATGTCATCAGAGCTGTTCGGGTTCATTGAAGTTTTTGGTCAGATCATTCAATTCGTTGTCACCAGCCTGTTTGCAGGTAGCTCGGGCGGATAAAAGCATTGACGGACCCCGGGGTCTCCGGGGTCCGTACCCGTCTTGACGGTGGTGGAGTGACCAATCCCCCAACGCCGCCGGCTGCTCGACTACGCTTCCGCACCTAAACTGGTGCTATGCCCCAGCGCGCCTTCCGCGGCATCGAACTCATTTGCGCCGCAACGGGCGGTGCTTTGGGCGCCGGAGCACGGTTGCTGCTCGATGAGTGGTATCCCGGTCCTCGACACGACTTCGCTGTCAGTCTGATCGCAATCGGTGTATCCGGCGTTGTACTCGGCTCGTTGTCGACGGGCGGGTATCGACGAACTATGCGCTGGTTCGCGCTCGGCTTCTCAAGCGGACTAGGCGCTCTTAGCGTCGCGGTCGTTGTTGCCACAACATCCACTCACGTCTGGATGTCCGTCGCGTATCTCGTCGCAACAGTTTTCGTCGCCACCGGCGCGATCGCCACGGGCCGGCTCACCGCCCGACTCGGCGCTCGATGAGTCCTTTTCTCCAAGTCACGCTGGGTGGCGCCGCAG
The DNA here is from genome assembly GCF_002095435.2 of Williamsia sp. 1138. GTDB lineage: Bacteria > Actinomycetota > Actinomycetes > Mycobacteriales > Mycobacteriaceae > Williamsia. The sequence goes on along the minus strand of NZ_MJEJ02000039.1, from coordinate 88,248 downwards.
GCGGCGCCTTCGCCTACTGTGCCCTCACGTTGTTGCCGTGGCGGGACCAGCGGATAGTCCTCGCGCTGAACGCGTTCAGTGCGGCGCTCCTCGCCGTCGCCGTGGCCGGCGAGTCGCAAACATCCTGGTCGGTCACCACCGCAATGATCGGATTTTCGGGGGCCAGCTCGTCGCTTGCGGTGATGTCGACCCTCCCACGCCGGATCTCCGTACAGGGAGTGGGTGCGATCTTCGTGGCCGTCCTACAAAATGTCGCGATTTCTGCACTGGCAGCGGTTGACGCTTACTTGATCAGTCACATCGTTTACACGGTGTACGGCAAGCTCACATGAAACGACTGCGCGCTACAGAAAACGATCGCACCCCACCACCGCTGCCTTCACAAAGCCCACCACCTGGTAGGCATACACGCTCTCCCACTTCGCCAGTGAGAAGTCATAGGCGCGGGGAACTCCAGTCATCGTCACCCTCCCCGTGAAGCACTCGGAGAAAACGAAGCGTGCCCGCAAGAGGTGATACCGCCAGCTGATGACGATGACGTGGTCCCATCCGAACCGTTCTGCCATCTGCTGGGTGAAGATTGCCTCACCACGAGTGGTTCCGGGTTGCGGCTTGAAGCAGACGACCTCTACTTCAGCGGTCGAGGCAGCGCAGGCCTTCTTCATGACCTTGTCACCGGACCAGTACGGGTTCGAGAGTAAGACGGTGTCGGCATATCCCCGTGTGGCCAGGTCCAGTCCGTATGCTTCACGGCCGTCGTGTTCACCACCGAGAACAACAATCGCATCTGCCCTGGTCACTGGATCCATGTGACCCTTGGTGAACAGCAGGTAACCCGAAACTCCCAGCAGCACAGGCAAAACGACGAGAACAACACAGACTGCGATCAGTAACCTTCGAGCCCATTTCATTGGTACTAATCGTAAGGCTGGTCGGCCTCATCCGCTGACCGCGGAGCTTCATCCCAAGCCCAGCGAACTCGACAGCATCGGCCACGACGCGTGGAAATCATCGTTCCAGTAACTCCAGGCGTGAGTACCCGTCAGCCGGAAGTGCGTGGTCGGACGCATACCCAGGGCAGTCAAACGGATCGCGAAAGCACGGGTGCACCCGTTGGTCACCGCCTCGATCGCGCCGCCAGCGATGATCTGGTCCGCCAACTTGGCTATATCGCCACCGATGTAGGAGTTGTTCAGTCGATCGTATTGGCCCGGCAGGCCGCTGCCCGCCGACAAGAAGACTGCCGTGCCCCGCAAACGTTCGGCATGAACCCACGGATCGTGAGCGGCCCATTCCGGATCGTTGGACGGCCCGTACATGTTTTCCGGGTTTCCCACCCCGACGTGGTTCATGGTGATTCGGATCAACGCCTGCCCTACTGGGTCGCTGACGTTGGCACACGCGCTGTAGGCGGCAACACCGTCGTAGAGGCCAGGTTTCGCGATCGCTAACTGCAAGGCTGACGTTCCTACGCGCGACATCCCCGCCACCGCGTTACGCCCGGTGGTCCCGAGCATGTTGTCGATCACCGGTGGGAGTTCCTTGGTCATGAACGTTTCCCACTTGGCGATACCCACATCGGGATCAGGACTCTTCCAGTCCGTCCAGTAGGCGTTGATGCCGCCTGCGGGCGACACGATGTTGACGTGAGCATCGTCGAGGTACTGGGCGATGTCGGTGGACGCATACCTGCCGCCACCATCGAGCAGGTACAGAACCGGGGCCGGCGTTGCCGTGTCCTTGGGCCGCCGAATATGCACAGGCACCGAGCGGTTCATCGCACTCGAGTACACCTGCACCACAGATTCGCGTTCTGTTCCCACCGCAGCCCGGTTCAATATCGATCGATCCCGCTGAGCCAACTGTTGATCCCAGTATCCGATGTCACCGCTGGAGGTGGCGCTCGAGTCCGGCGCCACCGGTGCGGCACCCACCGTCGGCGCGCCCACGGCGAGGCACGCGGCCAACGCCGAACAGAAAGCTACACGGATGACTTTATTCATACTCCCCGACTTTTCGATGGACCCTCAGTGGGCGTCTCGAACGATTGTCCGTCACTGCGACCAGATTCGCATATCGGGGTAGCCACCATTCAGCACGCGCGCCTGAAGTCAAGATGGTTGTGCAACAACACTATGCAGTGACTGATACGTGAAACCTCGGCGACGTCGTCCGTTCGCATGAACCTCAGTGAGGCCCCGGCACTCAAGTGCGGTTTCGATTGTCAGCGAAGAAGACGGAGATTCGACTCTCGATTTTGTCGGCGGAGCGCAACCGCTTCGTCCTCGAGATCGGCGTGGCTGATCACCCGTCCGATGAGCATTGCACCCACCATCGCCACGAGTACCCAGAGAACGGCACCAATAGCGATCCACCACATGTCATTCAGTATGGACAGAAAAGGACATCAAACAGCCTCGAAAGGATTACGTGTCGGTCACATGATTGATTAAGTGTGCGCAGTTTCCGGCAAGAGATCTGACACATCGCCAATGCAACGACCGTCAGAGCAGACGTCGGGAATGACCTCCGACTGGACGCCCGCGCCTCACCGGTGTGGAAGTCGACGCGTGAAGTGACGTCACTTCTGCCCGAGGCCTGAGACGACTTCCGCCGGGCGGGCATTTTCTGCAGCTTCATCGCCGCTTCCGGAAATCACTATGCCTAGAATTCGGACATTCCCGGTCAATTTATGACCGTAACAATCAATTCCTAGATCTGGCTTTCTTTTCCAGTTCTCAATGGTCATAATTCTGCAAATGTGGTGGTTGAGCGGCATCGGGGCCGTCGTCTGGATACTGGTGTCTGTTGCTGTCGCGTTGGCAATCGGTCGGATGGTCAAGCGCGCTGATGCGCGAGAGCAGATTTATGCCGAAGTGCCTTCCGTCATCGCATTGTCGAGCAACTTCAATCGCGAAAACGATTCCCTCTCAGCAGAATTGCGTGAATCCGCCGCTCCTGTGGACATCCCGCAGTCGCTGCGTGCCTGACGTCGCCGGCAACAAGGGACACGCCAGTCTTCCCACCAGACGGCGCCGCTCGCCTCGTTACTGCGAGTAAGAAATCCATGCGTCCAGCCCCGGACGTTGTTGTGGCTCATTAAATTGATCGGTCGCCCCTTCCCTAATTATCGACGCGTTTAGCAGTATCTAGCCTTGGGCAGACTGCCTTTGATTAGAATTTCTATGCGCCGAGATACGTGCGCCGTAACCCGACTTATCCTCTTGGGGGGCCTCGAATGGGTGAAACGACGACCACGTTCATGCACACAGCCCGCCGGGTCTCCGGTATCCCACCTGAGCTCCTCGGCGTCGACCCTGAGGAGGGCGACCCCGTCGCCCGGGCGGTCCAGCAGCGGCAGGCTGACGCCCTGTCTGCCGCGTTGTGGGTTGCTTCCTCCTACGTGATGGATGGGCTCTTCGAAGACCTTGCAGGCAGGTCCATGGCCGATCCCGGAGTGTCGCTGACCACAGACGGAACCATCCTGCCCTTCCTACCCAGACGCTTCGCGCACGAATACGACTTTCGATTCATACAGAAGCTGATAGTCGCGGCAGCCGACCTGTTCGCCCGGCTGACCCGGGAGTGGTCACCACCGGACTGCGTCGCCCAAGAGTTACTCATTCGCGTGCTGTTCGACCACGTCCAGTTCTACAAAGACACCTACGGCCTCGACCTGGCGGACGACTGGCGGTCCACACTCGCACGGGAGTTGCTGGCAGGCGCCGATCACGACCATCTCTACCGCCCTGACGCGAGCGATAACGGCGCGGGCCGCCGCAGCGGAACCGCGGGCACACTCGACAACTGGTTCGAGCCATTCGACGGCAAACGGCTGCCGCCGTATTTCGAGACGCTCGAATCTCGCGAGTGCCGGTAGTCGAACCGGACCTGCCTTTTAGGGCACTTTTGATCGTCTATGTCATTGCTGGACAACGGCACTGACGAATCACGCCTACCGCCAGGAACGGTTCGTCTCAGATGGTGGGAACGACCTGCACACAGCCTTCCTCGCACTGTTTCGATGACTGGGTTCTCAGCGAACGAAGGCCAATTAACTAGAACCTGAGTCCAGAACCTAGGACGCGTCGACGGTCAGCTGGGGGTCGGCGCGCCGGCACGTTCAAGGATCGGCGACCGTGACGGTCATAAGTTCGCTTACGTCTCACCAAAATCGCCTCCACCCCGGCCGTCGACCCCGGAATTGCGAATTGTCTGCAACTTCATCTCCATTCTTATTTCAATGAGTGTTGTGTCAAATAGAAAACTCTTGGGTTTCGGAAACCGTGCGAACCCAGCCAGGCCAGCCCGTGGACCCAACAGATGAATCGGCGGCAATTCTTTTCTCGAGCGGGGTTTTTCGCCTGTTTCGAGTACAGTTTGCGACGGATCTAGGCAGGAAGTCGCGTACGACTGCGCGAACACCAGCTGTGCGGGGTCACCGTCTGAACTGATCTGAGCGACATTTTTCCTCGAACGTTCAGTCAGATCGAAACTCCGCCACCGGATTGCATCGCACTGCGCGACGCCCTGCCCCGAATAGATCCGGCGATTATGGAAGGCAAAGTAATGAACCGTTCGGGCAATGCTGTGGTTGCGGTAGTCGGATTGGGATATGTCGGCGTGCCGACGGCAATGTCGTTGGTTGCGGCCGGCCACCGGGTGATCGGCTTCGACGTCGCCGTCGAACGCCTCACCAACATCGCCGAAGCGAACATCGACCTCCCACCGGCCGATCTCACCCGGTTGCGTACCGACCTGGCCTCGGGACTTCTCGAACTCACCGTCGATGCGAACCGGATCAGTAAGGCCGACACCGTCATCGTGTGCGTACCCACTCCCGTGGACGAGAGCCAGGCGCCTGAACTGACGGCCCTGCACTCGGCCTGCAACACCGTTGTCGCGCAGGCAAGAAGTGGTCAGAGCATCATCCTGACGTCAACGACCTACGTTGGTTGCACCCGTGAACTGCTGGTGGGTCCGTTGACTGATCGCGGCTTCGTGGTGGGCCAGGATGTGTTCGTTGCCTTCTCACCTGAGCGCATCGACCCTGGTGTCAGCGGTCACTCTCCCACGGCCACCCCGCGAGTGATCGGTGGCGTCACACCGTCGTGTACCCATCACGCCGCGGAGACTCTGGCCGCCACCGCTGCCGAGTTGCACGAGGTGTCCTCCCCCGAGGTCGCCGAGATGACAAAGCTGCTCGAAAACACCTTCCGGGCCGTCAACATCGCCTTCGCCAATGAGTTCGCGGAGGTCGCCGAGTCGATGGGGCTGCCGATCACCGAGATCATCGACGCCGCGGCGACGAAGCCGTACGGCTTCATGCGGTTCACACCGGGGCCCGGCGTCGGCGGGCACTGCATCCCCTGCGATCCCCACTACCTGCTGTGGCAGTTGCGGCGTACCAGGGGCAGCGCCCCGATCACCGAGGCGGCGATGGCCGGCATCGTGCAACGCCCGTCGGCGATCGTGAGCAAGATCCGCGCCCGGCTCGCCGATGCGGGTCGGCCGATGGCCGGCTCCCGCGTGCACATCGTCGGCGTTGCCTACAAGTCCGGTGTCGCCGACGTGCGTGAGTCCCCCGCCCTGGAAATCATCACCGACCTGACTCGCGCCGGTGCCATGGTCACCTACTCGGACGCCTTTGTCCCTGCCATCACCATTGACGGCAAACGGGTTCCGACCTCGTCGAGCGAGGCCGCCGAGTCGGCAGACCTGATCCTCGTGCACACCCTCCATCCGGGTGAGACCGAGTGGTGGACCTCGGGTCACGACACCGGTCGGCCGCAGGTGCTGGACATGACCTTTCGTTCCGAGCCTCGCCTCATCCCGGATATGCACTGACAGATGGTTATTCAGCACTCGGCTCGGTCATCGCGGACCGAGCCGGTACAGACATGGACGCCGCCCACTGGGTCAGCTGCGCAGATAGATGCAGACACGTGGGGCGCACCGCGTCCGCGACGTCGATGGTTCGACAACTGGGACCCACACGTCCGCAGAGCCGCCAAGTTCCTGATTGCGGTACTCGCGCTGACACCGCTGTTCGCTCTGCTGGCCCGGCAGTTTCCCGAGATAATCTTCGATCCGTGGATCATGTTGTACGGGTTCGCAGTGTTGTCGTCGACCATCTACGCCTTCGTCCTCGCCTACGCACGGTACGAAGACCCGGCCGAGTCGCGGCACTCCAACCACGTTGCGCCGCTCAGTTTTCCGCCCCTGCCGGCAGTGCCCACCGTGAGCTTCCTCGTGGCGATCAAAGACGAACGCGACGTGATCGAGCGGTGCGTGCGGTCGATGGTCGAGTCTGACTATCCCGGCCTCGAGGTCATCGTCGTCGACGACGCCTCCACCGATGGCACCACCGAGATCTTGCGACACCTCACCACCGAGCTGAACTTCACGCTGATCGAACTCGAGCGCAACGTCGGGAAGAAGAACGCGTTGGTTCGCGGCGCCGAGGTCGCCACGGGCGAGGTGATCGCCTTCACCGACTCCGACTGCGTCCTGGCACCGGATGCGTTGCGCCGCTGCGTCGCCGCCCTGGTGTCCGAGGCGGACCTGGGTGCGGTGTCGGGACATGCGCGCGCGCTCAACGCCGACTCCACCCTGCTGACCAAGATCCAGGACACCTGGTACGAAGGATCGTTCCGCGTCGTCAAGGCCGCCGAAGCCTCCCTCGGTTCGGTGACCTGCGTGTCCGGGCCGCTTGCGGTGTTCCGCCGCGACGCCATCTGGAACTACCTGCCGGCGTGGGCCAATGACCGCTTTCTTGGCGGCGAGTTCAAATTCGCGACCGACCGCCAACTCACCGGATACGTCCTGGGCCAGAAGTGGCGGGGCCGGGCGCTCAAAGAGCAGTACCCGGAATCCCATTTTGTCGCCGCGATCGACTACCCCGAGCGTAAGTGGCGGGTCGGCTACGTACGGTCGGCGAAGGTATGGACCGTGGTGCCCGAGTCACCCCGCGCCTTCTTCAAGCAACAGGTGCGCTGGAAGAAGAGCTTCATCCGGAACCTGTGCTTCTCCGGAACATTCATGTGGCGCAGAGGGCTTCAGCCGTCCGTCCTCTACTACGGGCACGCTGTCTGGGTCGCGGCCGCGCCACTGATGGCGATCCGGCACATGATCTGGGCACCCGTCAACGGACTGTGGCTGCTGACCGCCCTCTACCTGGGTGGCATCTTCATCAAAGGCTGCGCCTGGGCCGTGGCGTTCGCCGTCGACAACCCCAACTCGACCCGCTGGCGGTACCGGCCGCTGATGGGACTCATCTCCACACTCTGTCTGTCCTGGCTGCTCCCCTACTCACTGCTCACGATTCGACGCAACATCTGGTCGAGGTCACTGTGAATCTGAAGTCCAGGAAGCTCTTACGCGCACTGTTCAGTGTCGCGTTCATCGCGTCGGCCGTCGTGGTCTACATCTTTGTGCTCAGCCGGGGAACGCTCCTATGACGTTGCTCGAACGACATCGCGCCGCGACCGCGCAAGCGCACATCACCCGGTCACGCGGAGCGGCGCTGATGCCCGAGCTCGGCCCACCGACCCGCCGGGGGCACGTCGGGCACCGGTTCACAGCGCTCATCGTCCGGGTTCTGGCGATCGGTGTCGTGGTGTCACTGGTCGCCTCGGCAGTTGGTATCTGGTGGTGGCAGAAGTACATCGGCTTCCGTGAAGACACCGCGGCGCCCACCTTCACCTCCGAAGACACCGCCTTGTACGCAGGGTGGGCCGCCGAGAACACCGGCCGTCTCGGAGCAGGATTCGGCGCGGCTCCCCTGGTGCTGACCTACCACGACATAAGCACCGACCCCGACGCGGGCGAGTACGTCATCACCCCGGAAGCCTTTGCCGCGCAGATGAAGATGCTCCACACCGCCGGCTACCGCACCTTGACCGGCAAACAGTACGTCGACTACCTGTTGGGGGCCTCCACCCCACCGAAGCAATCAGTGGTGATCACCTTCGACGACGGCACCTCCGGCCTCTACAAGTACGCCGACACCATCCTCGACGACTACGGCTTCAGCGCCGTCAGCTTCCTGATCACATCATCGGTGAGCACTCGGCAGCCGTACTACCTGACCTGGCAACAGATCAACCGGATGCACGACTCCGGACGCTGGTCCTTCCAATCCCATACCGACGATCTGCACTACCGCACCACCGAGAACGGGCAACTACTCCCGACCATGGCCGCCCACGAGACAGTCAACGGCCAGGTCGAAGACGACGCACAGTTCCGCGAACGCATGCTCCTCGACGTCGAGGCGTCTGAACGGAAGTTCGCTGCCCACGACCTCCCTGCACCTCAACTGTTCTCCTATCCGTTCTCGGCTCCGAGCTCGCGGATCAGCAACTCTGCCGTCGAGATCTCGTCGCAGGTCATCCGCGATCACTATGCCGCCGCCTTCACCAATCAGAGCCACGCGATCGCGCCGGCACCGGTCTCCGCCGAACAGGTCACCCCGCTCGAACGGCTGGAGATCAAGCGCGGGGACACCGAGCGTCAACTGTTCGACCGCATGCGCGGAGCCCAGACCCTGCCCGTCACCGCGATGGACCCCGTTGCCGTCGACAGCAGCTGGCTCGAACCCGGACGCTACTTCCGAGGTCCGATCGATGACGGTGAATTGGCCTCGGGCATCGTTCGATTCGATGCGGACACGCTGACCTACACCGAGGCGCTGTGGGCAGCACAACGCACCGACCAGTGGACCAACTACACGCTGACCGGTACCGCCGTCGACATCCGCCGCGGCATGTCCACCGGGTTGCGGGTGCGCACCGGCTCCGGTACCGATCAATCGGTGCGGCTGATGGTCAGCCGGGACCGCGCCACCGTCACCGACAGCGCCAACCGAACACTGGCCGGCACGGTGCTCCGCGACAGTGCCACCCACCGCGTCAAGGTCACGGTGTCGCCGCAAGAGACCAGGATCTGGGTGGACGGCGCGGTGGTGGCCACGGTGCCCTCTCGTGACGGACGCGGTGGCTTCAGCGTGATCGGCAGCAGGACCGCGGCGGCGCAACCGTTCCCGGCGTGGACGGATCTGCAGATAGAACCCCGCTGATGCCGCAGCACCTGTCTCGACGACGAGCTTTGGGCCTGGGGCTAGGGGCCATCGCGGCCGGGGGTCTCGTCGCATGCGGTGGAGGTCAACGATCACCTGCCGACACCCGCTGGGCGCCGAAGTTCGCTGCGGGACGAGGCCTGGTGACCAATGAGTACGCACTCCGCCGATCCGAAACGGACGGCGCGGTCACGTCACCGGACTGGACCGTGACCAGCGGGTCACTGTTCCACGACGGCGGGTGCGGATGGAGCGGCCCGATAGACGGCAATTCACCGGACTCGGGCTCGTCGAAAGCGACCGGTTCGGCAGTCCTGAGAGCTCTGTCCAAACGCGACGACTTCGCCCGCTTTTCGATGAGCTGCGAGCTGTGGGCAGACGAGCCGACCGAGACCGAGCGGACCCCGGAGCAGGACTACGACGGTGTTCATCTCCTGTTCGGGTACCGCTCACCCGACGACCTGTACGCAGTGACCCTGGTCCGGCGTTCGGGAACGATTGTCTGGAAGCGCAAGGCTCCCCGGGGCACCGGCAGGGGTGTGTACCGCACCATCGCCACGGCACCGCTTCCGGCGGCGACACGCACATGGTCGCATTTCACAGCGGACGTGGGCATCGACAACAACTCGGTATCTCTCGCGGTCCGTCAGGATGGCGAACTCGTCCTCGGTGCAATCGATATCGGAGCACGGCAGTCGCCGCCCCAACTGCGGCCCGGGCGAGTTGGCTGGCGCGGAGACAATACCGAGTTCTGGTTTCGGAGTTTGTCGGTCGCGCCTACCGAGACTGCCGCTGCGAAGCCATCGGCCGAGTAGGCCACGTCATTTCTGCAGTCTCGGCGGATCTCACAACCCCTCCGCTATCCAAGTCGCGGAATTCTTCGATTGGGCAGTTCTCAGCGTTCTTCTTGCTCGTGGTCAAAGACGGATGGCAGTCACGGCGAGCGCGCCAGGAAAGTGTCGGTCCTGCCGAAACGAAATGACCCGGTCTCCCGGGCTGCGAAGCTCCGGAAGACCGGGTCAGCGGATCAAACCCCCCGATTACTTATATCGGGAACTGTTCGGTTACGAGCCGAATGTCTCGATGACGAATGCGATGATCTCGAGGATGTCCAAAGTGAATACTGAGGTCATGAAGTCATACTCCTTTAAATGTCAACATACTTATCCATGATAAGAGTTGAGGACGGAATAAAGCATCGTGCCGACTCAGCATATCGATTCTTTCAGAAACAGGTGCGGCGAATTCGAATTAATTATTCGAATTCGCCGCATTTCCTGCGAGGACCGGTGACGATTTAGTCATCGCTAGGGGTCAGACAACCGCGTTCAATCAGTGGTGAAGCCTGGTGAAACTCAGGTTAGCGACTCTTCTGCAACAGGATTCGCAGACGAGGACTGGACCCCAGAGATCACTGCACTCCGCCGACGAAGAAGAGCAGGAGGTCCATCGCCCAGGGAGTGGTGTTCAGGAAGCCATCGATAGCGGCGTCAATCGCGGTGTATGTCGACATTGAAGTCTCCCTCGGGTTCGTGTGTTGTCGCCGGCGTTCGGTGCCGGCGTAGCTAGCGTTACGGCACATCGTCGCACGCTCGCCGCGTCGCATTCTGCCTGGGCCCGGCGAACCCTGCAGGCCGGGGTCGGCACTGATGTGCGGTGGCCGCCCACCGCATGGTGCTCAATCAAGGGTGGTGCCGCCCAGAGTGTCCGGGCGGCACCACCGAATGGATAGGGATCAGTCACCTGGCGGCGACTGGACTACTGAGTTGCATACCCCGGCACGACCATCTGACCGGGCGCAATGAAGCACAAGCTACGTCGATAGGCACCTCCCTCATCGTCCTGGCCCCGCCACCTGGATGGCGCGACCACATCGCTGTGGGAAATGTTTTAGCACCCACTCGTGCCGCTCGCAAGACTCTCGGCGAGAGTTTTTCGACTCAATATTGCTCAACCACAGCACGACTGATCTTTGGGCCACGTCGGCAGGCCACCGAGCGCCTGTTCGGGGGCCGAAGCACGCATACTGAACCGGTGAAAATTCTTGTGGTGTGCACCGGCAACATCTGCCGGTCGCCGATTGCCCAGCGCATGCTCGAACAGCGGAGCAGCGAACTCGGATTGGGCTGGACCGTCTCCAGTGCCGGCACCCGCGCCATGAACGGCCACGACATGCACCCCGAAAGCGCCCGGGCTTTGCGAGCTCTAGGCCTCGATCCACTTCCCTTTGCTTCCCGCTTTCTCACCCCTCCCCTCGTAGCCGAGAGCGACCTGGTCCTGTGCCTGGCCCGCGACCACCGGGCAGCAGCACGCCAGTTGGCGCCGATCCGCTGGCGCACGATCATCACTCTCCGCGAGGCCGGCCTCGACCCTGCCGCCGGCGCCGATCGCAACGCTGCATCCCTGGACATCGCCGATCCTCTGGGCAAGCCGGCCGCAGAGTTCGACAGGGCCGCGGCCGAGATCGCCCAGGCGGTCGACGCTGCGATCCCCGTGATCACCCGAGGGCTGTAACCGAGACATAAAGGCCGTTTCAACGAATCTCATCTCGGCGATACTGGGGCGATGACGGAACACTCGCATCGCACGCCCGAAACCATGAGCGACGACGAACTCGTGCAGCACATAAAGGACCTGAGGGCGCGCGTACAAGCGGCTTTCGACAGCACTACGCCCGAGGGCGATCAACTCGAGCACAACGGCAGCCGAGGCGAACTCGAGCACGCGAACGAGGTCGCCCGCACTCGCAGCATCGACGTACCGCCCGGACGGTAGTCGCGTGCAGACGGAGCCCGGCGACCGTTGTCGGAGGCCTGTCCTATAGTCGAACACATGAGCGAACCAGTCGACTTTCTCGACGTCATCCAGCACATGGATGCCGCCGAGCTGGTCGCTGCGCGCGAAGCGATCTCGCAGCACCTGAGTCAGGTGTCTCTGACGTCGCTCTCGGACGAGCAAGTGGTCGAGACCGCACAGATCGTCGAGACCGGGCGGCGCCGCGAGGACGCACTCTCGGTGCGGTGGGCGCTGGAACTGCGCGAGCGCGGTGTGGCGGCCAAGCGCGGGTTGAAGCCGGGTAAGTACCTGTCATCTCTGTTGCGGCTCAACGTCGATCACGCCGGCGCACGCTACAAAGCCGCCGAGCGGATCGGCCACCGCCGGGAGCTCTCCGGTGACCTGCTCCCGGCCCCCTACCCGGCGACCGCTGCCGCGATGACCGACGGTGCCATCGAGTTTGCGCACTACCGAGTCATCCACAAGACCTTGAAGGCGCTGCCGGGAGTTCTACGAGTCCCGGAGATGTGGTCGAAGGTCGAAGCTGATCTGGCAGCCTACGCGCGCACCATGTCGCCTGAGGACCTGACCAAAGCTGCCCAGCGACTGATCGCCTACCTCAACCCGGACGGCGAGTTCACCGACGACGCTGACCGCACCCGCGCACGAGCATTCAAGGTGTCAGGACCCGATTTCGATCACATGTCCGGCATCACCGGCACCCTCACCCCTGCGACCCGGGCGCTGTGGGATGTCGTGGCCGAGAAGTGGGCCAGGAAGGGTATGAACAATCCCGCTGACCCGGAATCCCCGAGCGGCAATAGCGATATGGCCGACAACGACGTGCTCGCCGCCGCCGCAGAACGCGACGACCGCTCGCAAGAGCAACGCAACCACGACGCATTTCACCGCATGCTCGAGCACGTGGTCGGCTCGCGGGCCGTGGGCCAGCACCGGGGGCAGGCCGCGAAAGTCGTTGCCACCATGACCCTCGAGGAGCTGGAGAACGAGGTCGGGATCGCCACCACCGCATCCGGCGGAACCCTGCCGGTCCGGGATGCGCTGGCGCTCGCCGGCTCCAGCCGAAAGTTCCTCGCACTCCTGGACAACGCTCACCGGCCGCTGTTTCTCGGTCGCGAGGCCCGACTGGCCTCCGCCCACCAGCGCATCGCGCTCATCGCAGCCGAGCGCGGCTGCTCCCGCCCAGGATGCGACCAACCAGCGACTCGCACCGCCGTGCACCACATGCGCGAATGGAAGAACGGCGGCTATACCGATATCACTGTCCTCACCTTGGTTTGCGACCCCGACCACGGGCAGATACACGACGGCGAGCACGGGTGGATCACCGAGATCATCACCTCCGAAACCGGCCCGCCCGGGTGGGTGGGTCGAGTCGGGTGGCGCCAACGAGGCACCGACGACCCCCTCACTCCCAACCACACCCACTTTCCTGAACGTCACTTTCAGGAGACTGTGGCTGCCCTGCGCGCACAAGACGAAGCCGAAGAAGCACACGCCGCCTGGTTCCGGCAGAGAGCCAAAGAAGAACTCTTCGAGGCCAACTGGCAGACCGAACACCCGGAGTGGCACGCCGAGGAGCAACGGTGGATTGCCGAACTCGAACAGTTGCCCGATCCGGAACCGCCGCCCGGCGACTGGTTCACCGACGCAGCTTGAGCTTGCACGATGGGACACCTCTGCGCGCCTCGGGCCGCGCGGGTGGACTCAGGCACACTCATCGCCCCGAAAAGACGCGTTGTGACCCCATTTCTGTCACATAATCGGTAATACTCATACTTCGGCAGACTCAACCCCTGAGACCCCGAGGAGTCTGGCCATGACCGACGACGACCGCCGCGCACGCTCGGCGTCGCACTACACCCAGTTGGCAACGACGCCTGGACTGACTGCGGTTGTCGACTTGGCCGCTCAGGTCACAGGATTCCCGATCGCCCTGGTCAACGTGGTCGACGGCGCCCATCAGTACACCATCGCCGCCCACGGAATGAGCGCTGGCCTGATAGTGCCGCTGCGCCTGTCTGGATGTGCTCGAGTCGTCGCCGGCAATGCGCCGATAGTCGTCGCCGACGCCGCCGACGGCGGTGGAGATTCGGACCTGATAACGCTCATGCGCGATGTGGGGTTTCGCGCCTACGCGGGCGTTCCTGTGCTCGGACGCGAGGGCCTTCCGGTGGCCACCGTGTGCGTCCTCGATCAAGATCCGCACTCAGAGCAGTCCATCGACATCGCGGCGCTCGAGCGATGCGCGATCCTTGCGGGTGACGCGCTCGACGCCGCACGATCGCGAGGGACCAACTTCTCCCCTACAGGTCTGTCGAACGCAGACGTGCACGACACCGCGGTGAGGACAATCGGGATCGGCGTCGGCGAAGTGGCGAACGCAGTCGACAACGACGAGATCGTGCCCTGGTACATGCCGATCATCGATCTGGAGAACGGGAATCTCATCGCAGTGGAGGCCCTGGCGCGGTGGCTCCACCCCACCCTCGGCGTTCTGCCGCCGGGCGCCTTCGTGCCGTTGATCGAGAACACCGATCTGATCATCGACTTCGATCTGGCCATCTTGGCGCGGGCACTCGACGATCTGCAGCGGTGGCGGTCCACTGACACCGAGGCTGCCAACGTGAGGGTCGCCGTCAACTTCTCCGCCCACCACTTCTACCGTCCGGACTGCGCCGACCGCATCGACAAGGTGGCCACCGACGCCGGTATCGCAGCGGAGTCGATCATTCTCGAGATCACCGAGACCGTCGCCGTTCCCACCACGGCACTGATCAACTCCCGGGTCATCAACGACCTGCAGGAGCGTGGTTACATCGTGGTCCTCGACGACATCGGCGGCCCCTGGCTGCCTGCCGAGCATCTCCTCTCGTTCGGCGTCGACGGACTCAAGGCCGATCGCGCAGTCGGTTCGTCGCTCCAGACCCCCACCGGTCGCGCCATCGCGCGGGCGCTGACCGCGTTGACCGCCGAACTCGGTCAGTTCTTGGTCATCGAAGGCATCGAAACAGCCGAACAGGCGCAACAGGCCCGTCTCATCGGCGCCAGTTACGGACAAGGCTTCTATTGGTCCGCCGCGCAACCCGCCCATGCCTTTTCTGCGTTCCGTCTCATCGGCAGGCCGAGCTGACCGCTTACAAGGCGGCCCCCTGACCTGCAAAAAGGCCGGGTTGTTACCCTCCGGTAAGCATTCTGTGGCATCATTGAACCCGGTGCAGTCCGAGCCATTTTCTGACAGTCGTGTCTTTCGCGCACGACGGGTCAGCACAGTTGGTCGTCGAAAGGACAACCACCGTGCATACACAATCATCAGCTCTAATTTCTAAAAGCAACACTCTGAAGCCTCACAGGGGCGCCCCTCTCGGCGTCCTCACCCTGCAGCGACAGGGTACGACCATCCTCTCGGTCAGCGGCGAGATCGACCTGCTGACCGCGCCCCAACTCACCGAAGCAGTGCTCGAGGCACTCAAGGCCGAATCGCGTTGCCTGATCATTGATTTGACAGGTACGACCTTCTTGTCCTCAGCGGGCATGCAGGTCCTGATCGACGCCCAATCCGCGATGTCACCGAGCGGACATCTGGGTATCGTCGCCAATGGTCCCGCGACAGCAGGAACCATGAAACTCATTGGTCTGGACCGTATTCTGACCATCTCATCCACCGTCGACGCTGCGATCACAACGTATATCCACGCTGACCGCGACGACACGGAATCTCTTATCGCTTGACCGTCAGGCACTCCGCCTGAAAAATCTGCTCCACTTTCAGTAATCTGCTCCACTTCCAGTGCCCTGGAAGTGGAGCATTTTTGCGAAAGTGGAGCAGATTTTTCAGGTCTCGGTTGTCTAAGCCCCAGTTCTACGCGTTGGAATGGGCTTGCAACATGCGCTCCACTGCGGTGACGACCGCTTGCCTGTGAGCGGCGACCCCATCATCACCGTCTAGGTCTTCATCAAGCCCCGTAAGCCCTTTCGGTGACAACTGCCAGGCCTGCGCAATGGCGTAGATGAAGACCAAGACATCAACGGCGGACAGCGGTTGGGCCACCGCCGTCGCCACAGCAAGCGCCTTGTCCCGATAGATCTCACGCGGCTCAGCAGTGACCTCTGGCCGTTCGAGCTGAGCCCACATGCTCAGCCGGAGCACTTCGGGAAACCGCTGATGATGATCGAACACGTCACCGGCCCAGCCGGCAAGGTCGTCTGGCCGCGGAGGGACGTTCTCGGCCATGCGTCGCAGAGCCTCTGCCAGGGTCGCATCGAACAACCCGCTCTTGCCCCCGTAGTACGCGTAGATCATCCGAACGTTGCTCTGCGCCTTGGCGGCGATCCGCTCAACGCGCCCACCTGCAAACCCGTGCGCAGCGAACTCTTCGGTTGCCGCAACAAGGATTCGATCTCTGGTGGCTTCGGCGTCGCGGGCCATTGACTCTCCTATGCATCGAGTTGACGAGCAGTACAACACGGTCTAGCTTACAAGTAAGTACTCATTTACTTATCTGACTGGAGACGAAATGTCCCGTATAGCCCTCGTGACCGGCGCCAACCGCGGACTCGGACGAGCCACCGCGATCGCGCTGGCCAGGAACAAGATCAAGGTCGTCGTGGCTTCACGGGGCGATTCGAGCGAGGTGGTGGACCGCATAGTCGAGGCGGGCAGCGAAGCCATCACAGTTCAGCTGGATGTCGCAGACCTTTCCTCCATCGAGGCGGCACGCGTCGCGGTGCTCGCCGACATAGGGCAGGTGTGGAACGCCAACACCATCGACGTGCTGGTGAACAACGCCGGCGTGGGGTTGTTCGCACCACTCGGCGCCGTCACCGCGGAGGACTTCGACACCACCTTCGCCGTCAACGTTCGTGGTCCGCTCTTTGTCGCCCAAGCCTTTCTGCCCCACCTGTCGGACGGAGCAAGCATCGTGAACGTGTCCAGTTCGCTCAGCCGACACGTGAGCCCGGCGACTTCCGTCTACGCGGCGTCGAAGAAGGCGCTCGAAGCGCTCACCCGCAGCCTGGCACTCGAACTGGGCCCGCGGGGTATTCGGGTCAATTCGATTGCGCCCGGCCCGACAGCAACCGACTTCAATGGCGGAGCCATGCGCGATGACGAGGCCATGCGCGTGGCACTGTCTGGACAGACCGCTCTCGGAAGGGTGGGCGACCCGGATGACATCGCCGACGCGATCTCAGCCCTGGTGTCCCGCGAGTTCCGTTGGGCTACAGGTGAACGCATCGAAGTCTCCGGCGGCGCGTTGCTGTGACCGAACCAACGGCCCCATCAGGGCCCACGTCACCGACACCTGGCATTGACAGGGACTGCGTTGACGCCTCAGCGCGGCTGTGGTGGTGAGGATGGTGGCGGATTGTCGTCGCCTGGGGAAGGAATCGGGAAGGCGAGTGTTGCGGACGTCACCGTCGGCGTCGGTGGTGCCACACGTTGCTCCTGGTGCAAGACGGGTAGCTCAAGGATAATCTTCAGACGTCGAGGGTGGGGCCGCCGCATTCGTCGAGCGGGTAGCGAGGAATCAGCCCACCACCGCTGGCATCAATCAGCCAGAGCTCAGGCATTGCGGCAAGTGAGTAGTCGCAGGTTTGTTTCTTGCGATCTCGGCCTCTGAGAGCCTTGACTGCAACCGTGAAGTCGCCTCGATATCTCGTTTCGAGGTATCGATCGCCAGGATTTTCGCGTGGACCGCCTTTGGCCATCTCCCCACAGACCAACGCCTCAACAGGAGCAAAGTCCAGCGGAAGTCGCGCTGGGTCGGGTGGGTCGTTGCCTGTGCATGCGGGCGTTTGCAATTGGACTGCAGTGGCTGGCGGTAGGTCGACATACTGGGCGCAACCCACCGCCAGCAAAAGTGCAGCCGCCGCTATCACAAGCTGCGGGATGCGAAGCGCCTTCATCCGCATAGCCGTTGAGCCCCTAGCGATGTCATACAAATGGGCATGTCATTGCCCACTCGTCGGGGGCACTGTTCTCTTCCACCAACCCCGCAATCCCACCGCGACCACCACCAGCGCCAACGTCGCAGTCGGGCTCGGGTCGTCATCGAGAATTACGCCCGGTGTTGCCAATCCCAGTACCGCCAGCGCCGCGAAGGGAACGGTCACAGTTGCCGCCGCAGCAATCACGTCGCGTTGGGTGCATGCTTCCCACAGTGCTGCGGCGACCACGACGACAAACGCGGCGACCGAGTAGAACGCCGGTTCCAGCCACCAGTTGGTGGTCTCGTCCGCGACGTAGGCCTTCGTCATCACCACACCGTCGAGGCCGGAGTACGAACCCGAATACGCCACATCGGTGCCCGCTCCCATCGACGGAGGCACGAACGGCACATAACGCTCACCGGCAAGCCAAGTCACGCCACCCGCAATCAGGCTGGCAACAATGAACACCCACCACGCTGCATCACCCACCGTTCGTAAACGGAGAGAACCCCCACCACCAGACATATATGCACACTATGACGCGGAACCAATTGCCGATTAGGCGGTGTAAAGAATTTGCGCCACAGAAAGACCGGAGTTCATCTCTTCAGACGACGGGATAATTGTCGGCCTGCGCTAAGCGTATTCGCATAGCAAGTCGAACGCAGCTCAGGTTGTTCCGTTGACGGGTCCAAGCGAGTAACGGAATACGTAGTGATGCCGACTTACGGGAATGAGACGAATCCGAATCGCCAGTATCACCTCGATCGTCGGGGCCGTTCTCGCGACCGCAGCCGCTTTCGCACCGTCGGCCTCCGCTGACGTGGTCGATACCACGGTGATGCCCGGAATCAGTTTTCCCGGCAACGGATACGGGACTGGGTGTACCTACCTCGTTGTTGCCAAGACCGCCGATTCACCCGGGACACCCAGCACTGCCGGCGTTTCGATTGTCGACTACAACCAGGCCGCCACCTTTTTTCCCACCGACCTCATCTGGAACGCCGTCGATCCCTACTTCGTCAACCCCGTGATCTTCGACCATGCGTTCACGCTCTGGACTCCGACCGCGCCCGGACAGCACGCCATCATGGCCTACCAAACGTCAGCGGGTGGTCCAGTCGAAATCGTCGAGGTCGAACCCGCGACCCCGGTCGGCCCTGCCTGCTTCCTCGCACCCTGAAACCCTGCGGCAAGGGGTTACCGGGTAGCTTCCGCTAGCTGCCATCACCGAGCACCCGCCCGTCAGACTCGCGCCTGTCTGTAGCGAGCGGTTCACAAAGTGCGCGGGACAGCAGCAGGATCGCAGCGATCAGGCTGGGTATCGCGATGGGTGATTGCAGGAGCGTGAGCACCATGGTCACTGCCCACGCCGCAACACCGGTAATGAGCACGATCACCACGCCGATGCCTGCTCCGTCTTGCACTCGCAGGCCCACCCTCACCTGGATGAGCAGCAACGCAGCGATCGACACAATAGTGGCCAGGATGTAGAGCACGGCGTCGGCAGCGGGCACTACACCTCCCGCCCACGTGATGACAGGGGTCACGCTCACAAGGGCAACCACTGCACCGTCCACGTGTCTGAGGCCTTGCGACGCTTCAACCGATTCCATGTTTCTGGTATAGCAAGCTGTGCGCAGAAAAGTTAGTATGTACATTTTCGTCCATATGGACGAAAATGTTCCTATTGGAGGTGGGCATGGCTACAGCAGAGCCTGGCGAAATTAGAGGACCAGTTCAGCGCGCGATGGATGTATGTCCTGTGGAAGTCGCCATCGCCGTACTGGGCGGTGCGTGGAAGATGACGATCGTCAAGCATCTTCTCGAGGGGCCGCTTCGCTACGGCGAGCTCCGCCGTCGCGTGGGAAACGTGACCCCCCGGGTGCTGACGCGCCAGCTACGCGAGTTGGAGCAAGACGGGATCGTGGTGCGACATGCGTATGCCGAAGTTCCACCACGAGTGGAGTATTCACTGACTGCAACAGGTGAGGGTCTGAAAGCCTTTGCGCTCGAACTCAATCAGTGGGGCGACGAATACATAAAAGACTTGGCAGCGACAAGCCGGTAGGTATCAGGTGGCGGATCCGTTCGTTTCATCGCGTCGACGACGTTCGAGTTCGGCCACACGGCGTTGCTCCTGCGCCCGCTCACGGACCTGCCGCAGGAATGCGGCGTCGGCCGCGGGGTCCTGCGGGATGAACCTGCCCGGCCTGTCGTACTCCGGAAATGCCGAGACGACCGCCGCTGATGCCTGAGGCATACCTCGCCTTCCACCACGCCCCCCGACGCCGAACCCTGCGCGCTCGTGGACGACCGAAGACAAGCCATACCAGCGTGCCGACAATCGGCACCGCCACCACGACCAGAAACCACGCCCACCGCGGCATCAGCCGAACTCCGGTGTCGTCGCGGCACAGCACATCGATCAACCCGATCACCAACGCCAGCAGCATCAACGCGATCGCCACCGATGCGTACGACAGCCCCGGGCTTCCGATCCACGCGAGCTCCATCAGCACCCGTCCCACCCCTCACTTTGGCTTGTAGGCACATCGCGGCCCACCGGATAATTTCACGGTCGGCAGCACACCGATAGCCATCGTTCAGTGGACATTCACAACCGGGCGATCACAGGGGTGCCAGACCGATCATTCGGCGATCCGACGAGTAGATCCACCCATCGCGATACCGCTGCGCCGCTCTACCGGTGGCGAAGGTCTCGGGATCGCTGTCGATCGAAACGAACGGAGCTGTCCAGACCACCGAGCCGGTCCTGAGGTCGAACTCCGTCAGTGCGGTCCCGTCATTGCCTAGCAGCGTGCGGCCACCAGCACCGGCCACATCAAACGTTTGCGTCGTATCGTTGTGCCACAACTGCTTCCCGGTCCGCAGGTCGATGCCTGTCTCGCTTTGGGTGTTCGTATCTCGCAGATAGATCGTGTCGCCGACGATGGCCGTCACGGCTCCTTGCGACCCGCTGACGATGCTGGGATTGGTCCAGAGCAGCTCGCCGGACGAACGGTCGTACGCCGAATCCCCCAGCAGGATGGGGTCACTGGCATCGTCGCGGTGTTCGAGCATCGGCCTATGCGCGGTTGTACTGTCCGTCGTGGTCAGCACCTTTCCGTCTGGTCCTCGGAGAAGTTGCCCGGACACGGAGTCGTAGGACTCGCAGTCGCTATTGATCTGCGCCACAACGCCACCGGGTTCTAGACTCGCCTGCGAAACACAAACACCGTCGCCGGTCGTCCACAGCGGAGTCCCCGACTCGGCGTCGAACTGCGCCATCTGATTGCCGATCCGGACGAGTCCAACCCCATCGGTCACGGCCAGGACGTCGATGCCGTACAGGTCTTCGTAATAGCCACCAATGTCGACCGGCTGCGACCAATTCGCGGAAATATCGTCGAAGGTCCCCGAATGCACGGCACATCGCTGCCCTCGACACTCTCCTCGAGACTGCCCTCGACGATGTACAGCGCGTCCGAGGTGGTCGTGAGGCCGTACACCGATTCGGGTATCGTCCGCCTCTCGGACACGCCTGAATCGATGTCGTAGGTGACGATCTCGCTCATTGCGAAGCAGTAGATCTTTCCGCCGAGCGGGGTGTCGCTGCATCCGAGAAGATCGTGGGCGGGCGCCTGCCAGCGTGCAGTCCCATCCTTTGCATCGACGCTGATCATGACCGGCTTGTCCAATTCGAGTCCCTCGGTCGGACTACCAGCGATGGTGAGGAACGTGTCGCCGGTCAGAATGAAGCCGGGCTCGCCGGCATTGAACGACGAACCCAACCGTGGGTCGGTCAGACCGGCGAACGGACGATCGAGATACTCGGCGGGATCGAACGACCACGCGAGCCCCGGTGTTTCCGCAGAGGTCCCGGTGATCTTCTTGACCGACGTCGGAGCGCGGTCCGCCAGCACGATCGCAGCCGCGGAGACCGTCACCACTGCAATCACCGCGGCGACGACCAGGGCCAAGGTGCTCTTACCGGGCACGTCTACAACTCCAATCCGGTTGTGAGCGCTATGGATTCGAGCTGGGGCAACGGCAGGGCCTCGTCCGGTGACGGTGCTGTCGAACTCACCGAGATCTGGGTCCCTGCAGGTCGTGTCACGACGACGGAGTTGATCGCCTCACTGGTGTAGTCGTCGGGATTGGTCATCGATCTGCTACTCGAGAAGGAGACGTCTGTCTGCACCACCGTCCCGTCTCCGAGTGT
Organism: Williamsia sp. 1138; assembly: GCF_002095435.2. Taxonomy (GTDB): domain Bacteria; phylum Actinomycetota; class Actinomycetes; order Mycobacteriales; family Mycobacteriaceae; genus Williamsia. The sequence goes on along the minus strand of NZ_MJEJ02000039.1, from coordinate 66,217 downwards.
TCGCAGCGTCTTTTGGCTTCCGGCACCCGGGACCGGGCGTTCCTCCACCGGAAGCTTCTGCCCACCCGCGATCGAGATATCCAGCGCTGCGGTCGGTGTTACGTTCGGCACCCCGGTACACAAGAAGGCTTCCGAGTACCCGCCCAACTGCAGCGGCGGCAGCTTCGCACCGCCCAGATCGATCGATGCGAGAACGGTGTCGAGCTTGCGGGCCAGCTCGCGGGTGACGGATGGACCGGAGTCATCGAATGAGCCACTGCGACACCCTGCCGGCGGGGCGGGTGTGCCAGGAGGTACCGGGGTGCTGATGCGGAGCCGCGGGTCGGTAACGATGCGTACCAGGTCGCCGACCGACACCGGGATCGCACCGCTGTTCTCAGCCCCCGTCCTCCCGGACGCGTCACTGGCCTGTGCGCTGATCCGCGAACCATCCGGCACGTAGGCGATCGCTGACCTGCTCAAGGTGCGTACCCCGTCGGTCTCCCGCCAGGTGTCCTGGACGTCGACGACGACACCATCGGGCAGGATGCGCCGCTCGTCGAGGTCTCCTGCCACACACGGGGGAATCGGTCTGGACGACTGCGCGACGCCGACATACAGGCCACCCTTGGCGTCCCCGTTGGTCACCGAACCGTTAGCGGAGGTATACCCGTCCGGCCGGTCCGGAGTGTCCTCGCCGAAGTCGGTGATCGGCTGAAAGATCAGCGACCGCTCCGGACTTGCGAACTCGATCTTCGCTCTGGACGGCAACACCTCGGCCACGGCGTTCGACATCTCCGTGGCTTTAGGGCCGTTGAACCACGGGAACTTCGGGTTGTCGTAGCTCGGTTCACCACTGGTGCCGGTGATCACCGAATAGCCTTCGTCCGGCGTTTCCACAACATCGCACCCAGGTATCGGAGCATCGAGGTCGACGGGTTCTTCGACGATGTCAGGCATCTCGGGCGCCGCGGGGTCAGGCTCCTGTGAGGACGACGTGGGTGCGGTTGTCAGTTCCGGGTCGGCCCGCGGTAACAACAGTCCGACAACCACGACCACCAAAGCAACAACGGAAATCAGAATCAACGCATAGGTCCAAAGCCGTTTTGTATGCGATGAAACCCCGACGTCCATTCTTCTCCCCCGATAGTGGCCGCTCCAGGAGACATGTCGTCGACTTCGGCATGTCCGTTACGGAGAGCTCTTTAGGGAGGCTACTGAACTCCAGAATGAATACTGGCTGTTCTCAGAAAGTGACCATATGGGGCATACGACACTGATGGCGGGGTCAGAGGTTGAGTTCGGTGGCAATCTTGTCGATCTCCGGGTCACCATCGTCGAGAGCTGCGACTTTCTCTTTGGCCTCTCGGCGCAGACGAACGCGTTCTTCGACACCTTCTTCATGGTCGGACGAAGAGCCTTCTGCATATCCGAGCGCCCCAGATGCGAAGGTATCCAGCTGTACATCGATTCGGCGGAGAGCTTCTTCTTTCGTCATGACCAGGACGTACCCGGCGGCCTCGCCGATAAACATGCCCTCAAGCCGCAGGAATCACTCCCGAGACACGCGGCCCCTCGCTTCAGCAGAGCGAAGGTGTACGAGCGCCGGTAGATTCATGCCCGTGACTTTTACTGGCAGCACACCCCCCGGTTCGTCGGCGCGCGCAGGACTTGCATGGTTTTGCGTCGTCGCCGGTATCGCTCTGACGGCGCTCGCCGTCTACGACCTCGCCAACGGCGAACGCAACCCGAGCCTGTGGGTAGCGGTTATCTGCTGGCCGCTCGTCGCGATTTCCGGCGGCCTGCAGCTCATTCGTATCCGGGGTCAGAAATAACCTCTCGGCTCGCACCTGCAGCGTTTCCTATGGGCACGACTGCTCCGCGTCGACCGCCGGCCGGCGGCGGGTGACGATGACGATCGCAGCAGCGCACGCGACGATCGTGACCACCGATAAGACCAATTCTGTGGTGTTCGGCGCGTAACTGTCGAAACCCGACACACTTGAGCCGCCGAACGCTGCCATCAAACCAAACGTGATGCCGGTGACCGCATACAGCATTGCCGGTGACGTGACCGCCACGGTGCTGAGAACGTCGGTTGTGGGCAGACAGGCTGCGACGAGGTGGCCGCCGGCCGCCGGGACCACGAAGGCGGCGATGATTCCGATTACCTTCCAGGGTGATTGATCGCTGATGTTCACCAAGGTGCACACCACGAGCACGCCCACCGCGCCCAAGGGGTGCGGCATGCGGCGTCCGGTCCATATCCCGCCGATGATCAGGACGACGAATACCACGAGCACAGGCCATGATCCCTGCCACTTGGGCACAGTGGCCGCTGCGGCCACTGTGGCGAGCACGGCGGCCAGGACCAGACCGTCCCGTCCGGGCAGCCACAACACCCCACCGATGACTAGAGGCAACAGCAGGATTCCGTACCACCATGTACTGGTACCGAGATCAGCATCGTCGGCGAGGACCTCAGTCGAGATGAACCACCACCACAGCAGCACCGACGCAACCGGTATCGCAATCCCCAGCCCCAGGGCGCGGCCCGTATGCACCCTGGAAGCGCGTGAGTCATCGGCAGAACTCTTCGAAGCCGTGAACCAGGACGCGGCCAGCAACAAGAGGGCGACCGTGGCACCGATGACGAGGGGCCAGTCCGCGGGGGTGCCGACCGGGACGTCGTCGCCAAGGTACCCGGACCGCGGACGGTATTGATCGAGCGGTCTGGCCAGGAATACACCGGCCAGCGCTCCCCCGATGAACGAGGCCTGCAACGCACTTCGGTTCGCGCCGCGGGCGGCCTCAGATCCCGCCGCAGCGACCACCAACCCGCTGGCCACCGCAAGGCCATAACTCGACCAGGTCGCCGACGTGTCAATTAAAGCTATCGCACCGAATATCACGAGACCGGCGCCGCCAAGGACGACCGCAATGCCGCGATCACGCACCGCGGCGCTGACGACCACAGCGATCACGGCGGCCAGTGCGGCGCACGCCGTGTCGCCCTCGATCAACGCCCGCCACGGGTCCTGGTGGTCGAAAAGTAGGCTACCGCCACCGAGTCGCGTCAGAAGTACGACAACGGCAACGAATCCGCCGACCGCTACGGCGGCAGGCGCCACCAGCTGCTTCACCATGGATGCAGTCTCGCAGACAATCCGACGCGGCGGACCTGCACTACGCGGGAACAGTTGACTCCGAATACTTTACCGACCGACTGCCACCGCGCTCAGCTTGTGTCACGGTTGATTCATGACTGCGTGGATCGAAGTTCTCAAGACGATGGTCGACGGCCCGCATGCGCCCATCCAGGGAGTCATCTCCCGATCGGGAGAGGTCCAGGGCGGCCTCTACGGCCACATGGGCGACATCGCACCCGTCTACGTCTCGGGTGTCGACGACCTGCAAGTGTGGCGAGATGGGCCAAAAGTCCGGGTGGAGACGGTGGCCGGCGACCTGGTCGTGATGACCGACGGCCAGACTGTCTGGCGGTTTGCCCGCCACGAAGAACTGCCGCTGCGTGGTGCGGCTCGGGAGATGTCGTTCATCGGGCCCGGCAAAGAACTGCTTGTCACGCGCTCGGCCGGAGACTGGGTCGGTGGCCGCTGGACGACGCCGACGGGACCGATCAGGGACATCGAGTATCTGGGGAGGCCGTGTTGGTCGGTTGAACTGGCCCCGCCCCGCGATAAGGAGCCCTACGCCCGGCAATTGACCGTGGATCAACGCACAGGCGCGGTCCTGCAACAGCGCGTCGACGCTGCCGGAACCGCTGTCAGCTTCATCGAGTTCACCGCCGGCATCCCGATCGATCCGGCGATGTTCGTCTGGACCGGCGAGATCGGAACGTCTGAGTTTCTCCGGCGGGGTGATTTCCACTCAATGCAAACGCCGAGCGTGGGCATCCGTAAAGACGAGCAGCACAACTGGTTCCGTGAGCACGTCACCAGCCGCGATCTCGCGATCCCCATCACCCTCGACCTCAACATGCACCTGCTTCGTTCACACGAGGAGGACGGGTCGTTCGATGCCGCCATCGGTGAGTGGCCCCTGGGGCGCCTGGCGCGGCGACGGCGCTCGACCGACGAGTGGTTCCTCGGGTGGGACATCCCCGTCGTCCACGCATGGACGGCAGGGGAATTCGACTGGGTCGTCGGTATCGTCCTCGGCGATCTCGCCGCCGAATCACTGGCCATGTTGCAACGGTTGCTGCACCCAGAGGAGCCCGTGTCCGGAACACCTCCCCTTGCGCCGTGGAACGACGACACCGGCTCACGCTGACCCGCAGACGAATCAGTCTGTACCCGAACCGAATCCGCTGATGAAGAAGTCCCCGCTGACCTACGACCAATCCGCCGCGGCCGGCGGGGTCTCCTCGTCACGCAGAGATGATCAGATCAGACCAAGGTCTGAGAGAAATTTGTAGAGCTGGTAGATGCCGATGATTGTTCCAACTGATCCCACTGTGAATCCCCGATTCCTTTTGTGGTTGCGCGGCAATTACCTACGCGCACGAACTTTATCCTGTAGCGACCGAACCATGAACCGACTTGTGGTGCGGTTCACTTGGTTCAATTGGAAACGGTCAATGCGGTCAGCCGTCGAGACAGGTCGGCACCGATGAGTCCGACGGCTGCCAGCGGTCTACATCAGTGACCACCCGACGAAGGAGCGACATGGGGATCTTGACCTACGGCATGCATGTCTCACTGGACGGATACATCGAGGACCCGGCCGGAAGTATCGACTTCTCAGCTCCGGACGAGGAGGTACACCGAGTCGCCAATCGTCAGGCCAAGAACACCTCGGCATACCTACTCGGACGCGGGCTGTACGAAATGATGGAGGAGTTCTGGACCGACCCCGAGCGTGCCGACGGCGGTGAGGTCGAGGCGGAGTTTGCACGCGCATATACCGATACACCTCGGATCGTCTTCTCCGACACGCTGGACTCGGTGCCCGACGGTTGCCGGCTCGTGCGCAGCGCGGACGCCCACGCCGAAGTCCAGCGCCTCAAGTCGGAGACCGACGGCACGCTGAGCGTCGGCGGCGCCCGCTTGGCGGCGTCGCTGATGGACTTGATCGACGAGATCGAGCTGTTCGTCGTACCCACCATGGTGGGCGGCGGCAAGTCGTTCTATGCACCCGATCGGCGCCTCGATCTGACGTTGGAAGAGCACCGGGCCTACCCTGCTTCTGGATGGATGTATCTGCGCTACAGCGTCTCTCGTTAATGCTTGCGCGAGCGCACCAGGTTCACTGATCGACGGACGGGTGCTCGGTGTGCTGACGCAGTTCGGCCAGCTCCCGCTGGATCTTGTCCACCTCGGCACTACCGAAGCGCCGGACCTGCATGGAGAGGACAGCGTCGGCGCCGGTGTCGCTCACGCCGAGGAGGTCGACGACTGCCGTCCTGGCCTGCTGGTGGTCAGCCGTGCCGGCGACGGCACGCAGCAGTTCCTGCGGCCGCTCGAGCGCACTGACCAGCGCGCTCAGAATCTCAATTCGATTGGCAGCCTGGGCCCGCGGATCATTTCTGCCGGACTCTGCGTCGACAACAGGGCCATCCCAGGTGAAACGTTCGCTTTCGATCTGGTCGTAAACCGCCAGGTTGGTGACCTGCAAGAGGCCGCCCTTCGGGCTACGCAGCAGGACGAGGATTCCGGTGGCGTCGTCAAAAGCGAGTTCGATGGTGTCGTCACCTTTCGGGGTCACCAACTCTGTGGACCACGTTGCCCGACCATCGTTCTCGATGGCTTCGGCCTCACGCGAAGCCCGCATGCGCGTACTCATCTTTCTCAGGAGCGACTCTTCACCGAGAAGATCGAGAGGACTGAACATGGAACCCACCCAGGCCATCCGGATGTGGCCCGAGGGCTGACGCCGCATCTCGCCGTCGACGAGCACCGTCAACGTCCCGTCGGCCGACGCAAGGTAGACCACCGTGCCGTCACGCTCGATACGCCACTGCCCACCGCCGCCGTGCCAGAAATCGAAGCGCTCGTCGAACGGTTCGTCCTGCCTGTTCTTTCCGGAAACACGCAACGACCCCGACAATGACAACGCACTCGCAGCGACGTTGCGCCCGACCAGTTCCGACCACGATGGTGTTCTCATCCGCTCAGCCTACGAGGGACCGAGTATCTACAGCCGCACCTGCCGAGGAGGCGTGGGCAGATGCTGACCGCGCCCTACCCCACCTCTTTTCACGCATCTACTCGCGCAAAACCCTAATTCTGTTAGCGTCATACTTCAACGAATAGGAGCCACGCGGATGTCACGATTGCCGACTGATGTCGAACCACATCCTTCACCTGCTCGACCGAGCCGAGCGTGGCGCCACCGCAGTGTGGTGGCCGCCTGCGTAGTTGGAACTGTCGCGGCCCTGGCTTCAGCGCCCACCGCATCCGCGGCACCGCTGCCGAGCGAATGCGTACAGCCGATCGGCAGCAACCTCGTCACCTGCACGTTCGACACCGCGGGTGAGCACGAACTGACTCTGCCCGACGGCATCACCTCCATCACCGTCACGGCCGTCGGCGGGTCTGGTGGTGACGCTGACGCGTACAACCAACTCACCGGGGAGACCTTCCACTCCGACGGCGGGGTGGGCGCTGTCGTCACCTCCGCGATTGCCGTCACGGAACCGACCGTGTACGCGTTTGTCGGTGGTGACGGCAGCCAGAGCAACGTTGTCCTCGAACGATCCCCCGGAGGATTCAACGGCGGCGGACAAGGTGGATGGTTCCATTCCGACGACAGTGGCTTCGACGGAACAGGAAGCGGCGGTGGCGCGTCCGACGTTCGCACCGCAGGCCGCGATCTGCAGTCCCGGAGGGTAATCGCTGCCGGCGGCGGCGGAGCAGGAGGAGCCGTGCCGGCCCCCGGCGGAGACGCCGGTAGCGCGGGCCCCAATTTGCGCAACCTCACCGGAGGGCAGGCGGGTACTGCGACCAGCGGCGGTGCCGGTGGTGACGACGGCGCCCCGGGCGCGCTGGGTCAGGGAGGCGCAAGCTACAACCTCGGCTTCGGTGGTGGCGGTGGTGGCGGACTGTACGGCGGAGGCGGAAGCGGCTACGTCGGCGGCGGCGGTGGTTCCTCGCTCGACCCCGACGGCCCCGGACCGACGCTCGCCGCCCGCGGCGCCACTCCATTGGTCACCATCACCTTCACATCCACAGCACCACCAACACCCCCGTGCAGCGGATCGGTGTGCCTGACACCCGGGATGTTCGGCAGCAGCTGAACAACATCCAGCCGACCGGCCCCCTTCAGCATCGGCAGATTTTGATAGTGCCTTGACTCTAATGAATATTCCTGCCACCTTGATGTCGGAGAGTTCTTGCTGATCAGACGATGAGGTGGCCCGCGATGAGCGCGACAAGCGAGACCGGCACTGGGACGAGGCCATTGCGCAGATGGCGCACGTGGAGTGCAATCGCTACCGCAGCGATACTCGCTGTCGGGGCCCTGGGCTCCACACCCACGGCTGTCGCCGCACCCACAGTGACGCTGTATCTGGCGGGCCTCGAACCCAATCGAGTGTTTTCGTTGCCGCATACCGGTGGAGCAGTGACCACGCTCGCCGAGGGCACACTCACCAACGACATGACTTTCGTCGACGGCACTCTCTTCACCACCGACCCTCGGGGCAGTGTCCTTTCGATTCCAGCTGCAGGCGGTCAGCTCACCACCGTTGCCGATGGTCTCGACCTGCCGATCGGCGTGGCCGAATCCGGTGGGACGCTCTTCGTCGTCGAATCCAACGCAGGCCGGATCCTTGCCATCCCGACCACCGGCGGCACCCCTCGCGTCGTTGCCGAGGGTCTCGACGCTCCCGGGCCGATCGCGGTGTCGGGCGAAACGCTGTACATCGGCGAGTCGGGCGCGCAGCGGGTTGTGTCGGTTCCGACCAGCGGCGGCCAGCCCACAGTGCTCGCCGAGTTCAATGGCGGAACAACTGGAGTTGCATTGTCTGGCAACGTGATTTACGTGTCCCTCACCGATCGCGTGGTCTCACTACCGGTCGGTGGCGGACAACCCACTCTGGTCGTCGACGGCCTGTTCAGTGCGACAGGGCTCACCGCGGTCGGCAACACCTTGTACATCGCTGAGCACTACGGCTCGAAGGTCGTCTCGGTCCCGCGAACTGGCGGCACGACAACCGTTGTCGCCGACAACCTCGGAAATCTCACCGCGATTGCCGCCTCCAGCACCCAAGGCCCACCAGCACCGTGCGGAGGCTCGGTCTGCCTGGGTCCCGGTAGCTTCGGGAGTAGCTGACCCGGGAGTGCACCGCCCGCAATCTGCTCCACTTGTAGAAATCTGCTCCACTTCCAGCTTTCTGGAAGTGGAGCAGATTCCTGGAAGTGGAGCAGCTGGCCAGACCTGGCAACCCCAGCAATCTGTCAGCCGCGACGACGCGTCGAACTCGCTCCCACCACTGCGGGGACGCCGGTCGATTCAGCTCAGAAGTCATGTCTACCAGCGCCATCTGCATCACTGCGGCACGCCGAAGACCAACGCCGCGGCGAACGCGCCGAGCACTGTCAAGCAGGTCAGCCATCCCCACAACCCGGGGCTCGGCTCGTCGTCACGGGGCCGGGCATCACCAACGGCAACCGATGACGTCCACGACAGTGTCGAGGGAAGGTAGGGCATTGTTGTCTCCTTTCTGACGTCGAGTCACTTGTTCGCGTCAGACAACGACGACGTGACGCTCGGTATTCCTGGTCAGCATCGAAAAGTGGTGCCGCCCAGGACAAGCGCTGGGCGACACCACATGGACGGGCCCGGTCACCGGGCCACTTTCGGACTCAGACCGGATCAGCCGGCAGCAGCCTCGATGGACTGCTGACGGTCAGAATGTTCGATCTCGACGCGACGCGGCTTGGCCTTCTCCGCGATCGGGATCGTGACCGACAGAACACCGTTGTCGTAGCGCGCAGTGATGCCTGCCGCGTCGATTCCGTCGCCGAGAGACAGCTGCCGACGATAACTTCCGAAGGGCCGTTCGTTGGTCAGCCACTGGACGCCGTCTTCCGAGCGGGCAGTGCGCTGCGCCGCGAGAGTCAGCACCCCGTTGTCCACGCTGACGTCCACCGATCCCGGATCGACGCCGGGTAGATCAGCGGTCAGCAGATAGTGACCGTCGAGTTTGCACAGGTCCATCGGCATGAACCGAGGAGTTCGAGACGATCCCGCCGATTGCAGCAACCCGCGGGTCAACGCATCCACATCACCGAAAGGATCAAAACGAAGCACAGCAACCCACCTCCTACGTCACTCGCTGCCCGCCACCGGTTGGCGGGCTACCAATCACTGTGCACTACATTTTTAGCACTCCAGCCGTCCGAGTGCCAAGTGTTTTCCAGACATTTTCTGTTGGGACGTACTGCCGCACAGCACTATTGGTTCGTAGCGATGCAGACCGTGGCCCACATCCTGAAATCGACCGCACTGTCTGCAGTCATGAGCTCCGCTGATAAGGCCCGGCCGAGGTGATCGCGATAAGGCATGATCGCTGCAGGGTCAGGCAGGAAAGGGATCATGAGCGCGACGAGAAAAGTCTCCGTGGTCGACGACCGTTCATCCGTCGATCCGGCACCGGAGACGCTGCACGACGCCCTTCCATCTGCCCGAATTCCCGTGTCGACGCGTCCTTGGGCCAGAACGACCGACTCACCAGGCATCACCGAGAACCTCGACCGGATCCTGCGCATGCTCGCTCGGCTCGTCAGTGTCGGATACGTTGCTTACCTCGTCTTCCTGTTGCCACCTATCATCGTTAAATCGGCGCGCCTGGACCCCTGGTGGACACCGCTGACGGTGGTCACCGTTTTCGGCCTCGGTTTCCTGCCCGGAGTGTTGTCATTCAGGTCTGATACTCGGCCGATGCGCCTTTGCGCAGGGGCCGCTGCCCTGGCTTTTCTGCTGTCGATTGCCACCTGGCCGCTCGCCTGGAACGGTCCAGACCTTGCCGCAGGTGACGCGTTCTGGCTTGCCGCTTTCCCTGGACTGGCAAGCTTGACCGCGATCATCGGGTGGCCGGTCTGGCTGACCCTCGTTCACCTCATCTCGGGCTGCGTCGGCGTGATGGCGATCACCACTGTCGCTCGCGGCGGATCGTCCGTAGCGATGCTCCCCACCGAAATCGCTTTCGCGATAATGTTCTGCACACTTTTCGTCGGAGGAGCGGCGATGGCGATTCGCACCGGAAAGCTACTCGATTCCACCACTGAATCGTCCCACCGGGCCGCCGCATCAGCCGCGGCACAGCGCGCGCGAACGGTCGAACGCGAACGAATCGACGCATTGATCCACGACAGCGTTCTGTCGGCCTTGCTCGCGGCCGCTCGTGGCCAGCCCCAGTACCTTGTCGGCCCGCTGGCCCGGGCCGCGCTCGCCGGTCTCGACCCGCTCAACACCCACGGTGGGCCTGATGAACTCTTCGCCGTCAGAGAAGCGATCGCGCACCTCCGGGCTGCGGCGGCCCACGCCGATGACCAGGCGACATTCGACATCCTGCCGAACGGCATGACCGGTCCGCAGACGCTGCCGGCAGACGGCGTACGAACCATGGGATCTGCAGTTGCGGAAGCACTGCGCAACAGCGTTTTACACGCCGGCTCCGACGCCGTGCGCGCCGTGACGGTGCACGTTTCCGAGCATGCCCTGAGCATTGAGGTGACAGACGATGGGATCGGGTTCGATCCCACCTCCATCGCACCGCACCGACTGGGTATCACCGTCAGTATCGTCGGCCGCATGCGAGGATTGCCGGGTGGCTCAGCCTCTGTAGAGAGCAAACCTGGTATCGGCACACGAATCCACCTCGAGTGGACGCTTACTTGAACAATGCCAACGCGTCAGACGTCCGCGAAATGCTCGGCCTCCGAACGACAGCCGCACGGATACTCGTCGCTGCCTTCGTCGGCACATACGCACTGATCGCCACGACAGGCGGCCCACCCGGGAGCCTTTGGTACGAACTCACCGCGTGGTTCATCGTCAGCGTGGCCGCTATCGCGCTCATCGTGGTCCGAGGCGACCCACTACCGATGCTGTTTACTGTCGCTCTGACCGCGTCCGGTGTCGTTGCCATGAACGTGATTCTCTTGGCGGTCCACCCGCCGGTCTCGGGACTGCAGCTGTGGCCGCTGTCGGCGGTCACCGCCATCTATACCTACATGTGCGTGCGCGGCCGGACGACCTGGGCATGGATAGGCATGCTCGCGGTTCTCGCGAGCTACGTGCTGTGGGCACAGCGGACCGGCATGGGATACGTGACAGGGCTGCAACTGTCGGTAATAAACTTCGCACCGCTCGTGACCGCGACCTTCTTCGGGTGGACGATCCGCCCCGCTGCCCAGAACATTTTCGCGCTACGCAGACAAACCACTGTCCGTGCCGAGGCCGAAGCGGCCGACGCGGCCGTTCTCGACGAGCGCGACCACAGACTCACCCAGCTCGACGAACTCACCCGGCCACTGCTAGAGCGCATGGCGGGCTACGGCTCCCTGACCGACGACGACCGCACAGCAGCAGGACTACTCGAAGCGCACCTACGCGACACACTTCGAGCGCCAACACTGACGACACCTGCAATCAGCCGCGCGGCCAACCGAGCACGGTCGCGCGGAGTGGAAGTGGTGATGCTCGACGACCACGGACTCGACGACGTTCCCGCCGACCTACGAGACCAACTACTGGACCGTGTCCTCGACACTCTCGCCGCCGCCGATTCCGGCACGGTGACGATTCGCGTCCTCCCGCCACGACGCCAGGCGGTGCTCACTATCGTCCACCGGACGCCCGACACACTCAGTCGCCTCGAATTCCGTGTCGATGGGGAGCTGATCCGCCGTGATTCACCTATTCGAGCTACACCTCATCCGGAAGTATTTTGGCACGATTGACGGTAGGGAACTGTCGTCGGGGGACGCGAGTTCATAGGTCGTTCGCCATGAGGAGCGCGTAGGTGAAAGCAATTCCCGAAAGTCGTGCGCAATCGCTGCTGTCGTCTATCGAGGCATCGTTGCGAGTAAGTGGCCAGTATCTTGCCCGCTGCGAGGCAGCCGACACCGCTCGCGTTCAGGAAGTTCGGTCGGCCGGGCGCCGGGTCGGCCGTATTCTCGGCTGGTCGGTACGTACCGTCGTTTCGCCGCCGGCTCCTGACAGGACGGTAAACGTCTCGGTGGTGGTACTGAAGTCAACGCCCTTACATGAAGAATTGATGCGCATCCGCGACCGTAAAGCGATGCGAAAGGTCATCGACGGTTTCAAGACCGGGCTGTATTCGTAGCCCTCTGTAATGCCGCGCCGGGTTTCGCCGATGTGCATCCGAGTGGCGATGTCGCTGAGAGTTCAATCGACACGCTTTGAGCACGGCCGCTGCCGTGGCCGTTCGTGCGATGTCTTACAGCGTGGTCGCCGCCTGCGGGCGTGGCGTCAGACACACACGCTGTCCTGCGATGCTGGATGATCAACGCACGACGAAAGGGCGGTGCATGAGTTCCATGAGGAGAGTCGGTGTCATCGAAGACCACTCATCAGTGGTGCTGGGCCTCCGGGCGATGATGGCCGACCATCCTCATCTCGAGGTCGTAGCGACCGCGGGAACAGTCACCGATCTGCTCGACCAAGGTCTTGACCTCGATCTCGTCCTGCTCGACCTGAGACTGTCGGATGGGTCCTCCCCTTCCGCCAACGTCGAGCAATTGCGTGCTGCTGGTCTCGAGGCGTTGGTCTTCACCGGAGCCGAGAACCCGTACCTGGTCCGCCAAGCCGCCAAAGCCGGTGTGCTGGGCGTCGTGCGGAAGTCGGAGCCGACGGACGTCGTGATCGCAGCCATCTCCGCGGCCGCCGAAGGACGCCAGGTGGTGACCACCGAGTGGGCCGCAGCGATTGACGGCGACCCCGGGCTCGCAGACGTCGAACTCAGTCCGCGCCAGCGAGACGTTCTGGCTCTGTATGCATCAGGTGAACAAGCCGATCGGGTGGCCCGGATGACCGGTTTGTCGCCGAACACGGTCAACGACTATCTCGCCCGGATCCGGATCAAATACGCCCAGGCCGGCCGCCCCGCCGGTTCGAAGGTGGAGTTGTATCAGCGTGCCGTCGAAGACGGACTCCTCCCGATGCCCGAACACCCCAGTCGATGAGCATCCCGCTATCTCGGCGGGTCATCCCACCTGTGGTGCCTGCCAGCGGGGACAATGTCGATCGAATACTGCGTCTGGTGGCCCGTCTGGTAAGCGTTGGTTACGTCGCTTATCTCGCACTGCTGATGCCGTCGATCGCCAGCGAATCGGCCCGGATGGCCCCCTGGTGGACCCCGCCCACCGTGATCGCGGTGTTCGGCCTCGGCGTACTTCCCGGTGTTTTGTCCTTCCGGTCCGATGTCCGACTCATGAGGGCAGGGGCAGCGACCGCAGCGCTGGCATTCTTGCTCGCCGCAGCCGTATGGCCCTATGCCTGGGAAGGCCCCGATCTCGCTGCGGGCGACGCGTTCTGGCTGGCATCCTTTCCTGGGCTGGCGAGCCTGGCAGCGATCATCGCCTGGCCGATCTGGGCAGCTTTCCTTTACATGGTCGTGAGCTGCACCAGTGTCATGGCGATCACGGCCGCTGCCCGCGGCGGCTCCTCGTTCGGGATGTTGCTCACCGACATCGCCTTCGCGACCATGTTCTGCACCCTGTTCGTAGGCGGAGCCGCAATGGCGATACGTACTGGACGACTACTAGATTCCACCACCGCGATGTCGCATCAAGCTGCGGGGAGCGCATCGGCGCAGCACGCGCGCAGGGTGGAGAGCGAACGCTTTGATGCCTTGGTCCACGACAACGTGTTGGCATCGCTTCTTGCCGCGAGCCGTGACCAGCCAACGACCGTCGTCGGCCCGCTCGCCCAATCGACGCTGGCCGAACTCGACGCGCTGCATTCTCCTCCACCGCTACACCCGATGTTCTCCACCGACGAAGCGATTACACACCTGCGGTCTGCGGCCGCTGACGCAGACGACCGTGCCACCTTCGACGTACATCACGTCGAAGGCAGCGCACTCGAGAAACTTCCTGCGGACGGCGTGCGCGCGGTCGGATCTGCCCTGTCGGAGGCCCTGCGAAACAGTCGCTTACACGCGGGTAGCAATGCCTGTCGGACCGTGACGGTGGAGCTTTCCGGTGCCCTGCTGACTGTCGACGTGGTCGACAACGGTGATGGTTTCGACCCGAAAGCCGTCGCTCCGAATCGTCTCGGCATCGCGGTCAGCATCGTTGGCCGCATGCGGCGCCTGACCGACGGCTTCGCAGATGTACAGAGCAGCCCGGGATCGGGGACACGCGTGCACCTCGAATGGCCGATCCCGTGATCGACAAGACAACACCCGACATTGACGAGGTACTCGGGTTCAGAACCAGCGCGGCCAGGCTGCTCGTCGGAGCATTCGTCGCCACCTACGCGCTGATCGCCGTGAACACCAGCCCACCTGGAAGCATCTGGTACGAGCTCACCGCGTGGCTCATCATGAGCCTGGCGGCAGTAGCGCTCATCACGGTGAGGGGAGACCCGCTACCGATTCCGATCACCGTCGCTCTGACCGCCGCCGGTGTGGTGGCGATGAACCTCGTTCTGTACCAGGTAGACCCGCCGATCTCGGGCCTGCAGCTATGGCCGTCGTGGGCGGCACTCGCCATCTATATCTATATGTGCGTGCGGGGCCGGGCAGGGTGGGCATGGATCGGAATGATCGCCATCCTGGGATCCCACATGCTGTGGGGGCAGCAAATGGGAATCGGTTACGTGGAAGGTCTGCAGCTGTCGGTGGTCAAGCTGGCGCCGCTGCTCATGGCAACGTTCTTCGCGTGGAAGATCCGGCCTGCCTCCCGCCGGGTCTTCGAACTTCGTGAGCAGGCCACGCTTCGGGTCGCCGCTGAAGCTGCAGACAAGGCCGTGCTCGAAGAGCGTGACCGCAGGTTGGCGCAGCTCGACGACGTCGCTCGGCCACTTCTGGAGCGTCTAGCCGGAGGCGATCCTCTCACCGCAGATGACCGGCTCACAGCCAGACTTCTCGAAGCCCACCTCCGCGACACATTGCGGGCACCCGCGCTGGCCACACCTGCGATCGGGGACGCCATCGATGCAACCCGTTCCCGCGGAGTCGAAGTGGTGATGCTCGATGATGGTGGGCTCGTCGGGAAGCCCGCGTCAGTGCGAGATCGCCTGCTGGACAATGTCCGCGATGCCCTCGACGGCGCCAACAGCGGGACTCTGACGATCCGCGTACTACCACCGCACCGCGACACCCTGCTCACGATTCTGTACAGCACAGCGGAGTGCGTCACCCGCCTCGAATACGGACCCGAAGGTCACCTCACTAACCCCTCGCCGAGCGTGCCGATCGTGCCCTTGTCGACATCGAGTGGGCCATAGGTGCAGCGTGACAGCAGTTTCTGGCACGGTCGGCGGGAGTCAGGGCACGATCGGCGGGAGTTAGGGCACGGTCGGCGGCAGTTAGGTCAGGGGCTGGAGGTGCGAGCCACGGCGTACCGGTTGGCGGGGACGTCCAGTCCCAGGTGTCCACGCAGAGTGTCGGATGAGTAGTCGGCGCGGGCGACACCACGTTCGACGAGGATCGGCACCACTTCGGTGCGAAAGCGGTACCAGTCCGACGGGTCCTGCACGAACAGGTTGAATCCGTCCACGGCACCACTGCGATACCAGCGCTCGATCTCGTCGGCGACGGTGACCGGCGATCCGACGAACCATGCCCAATGGTCGATCATGCTGCGCAACGTCTGGCGCAGCGTCCACCCGTTCTCCCGGGCACGTGCGGCGAGAGCTACAGCACCGGACAAAGATTCGGGAGTGGTCGGGTCGATGTCGGGGAACGGCTCATCCAGATCGAAGTCTGCGAAGCTGCGGTCACCAAAGATCCGTTTGATCTGCGACAGGAGACGATCGGTCGGATAGGTGTCGTGGGCAGCGTCGAGAGCCTGCTGAGCCTCCTCGTCGGTGTCCCGGATGAACACACTGAGCCCCGGCACGAACAGCAGATCGTCGGGATCGCGGTTGTACTTCTCGGACCGCTTCAGGATGTCGGCTTTGAGCTGTGCGGCAGCCTCAACCGTCGGTTCGAAGCTGAACACGATCTCGGCCACCTCTGCGCTGAGGTTGCGACCGTCGTCGGAGGTACCCGCCTGGATGAGTACGGGCTGTCCCTGGGGCGAGCGCTGAACATTCAAAGGCCCTGTCACCGAGAAGAACTCACCGACATGGTCGAGGCGATGCTGTTTCGCGGGATCGAGGAAACGCTCCGCGGACTTGTCGGTGGAGAACGCGTCGTCCTCGTAGGAATTCCACAAGCCGGTCACCACATCGACGCTCTCGCTCGCGCGCCGGTATCGCGTCGCGTAGTCGCCGTGCTCGCTGCGGCTGAAATTGCCTGCGGTCCCCGGATCCTGACTGGTGACGATGTTCCACGCCGCCCGTCCGCGACTGATCAGATCGAGGGAGGCAACCCTGCGGGCGATGTCCCACGGCTCGCTGTAGGTGGTGCTGACGGTGGCCACCACGCCGATACGTTCGGTGGAGACCGCCACCGCGGACAGCAGGGTCAGCGGTTCGAGCCGATTCAGGTGGTGCGGCGGAAAACCTGCGTCGATGTACTGACTGTCGACCACGAACACGAAGTCGAACCTCGCCTCCTCGGCCTCCCGCGCCTGCTTGATGTACCAGTCGATGTCGATGCTCGCAGTGGTGGGGACGTCGGGATGACGCCACAAACCTGCCCCGTTCGCATCACCGACACCGATCAGCACGGCGCCGAGTACGAGGTGTCGGTCGGTCATGCGGCGGTCGCT
The DNA here is from genome assembly GCF_002095435.2 of Williamsia sp. 1138. GTDB lineage: Bacteria > Actinomycetota > Actinomycetes > Mycobacteriales > Mycobacteriaceae > Williamsia. The sequence continues at coordinate 49,367 of NZ_MJEJ02000039.1, read as the reverse complement.
TCCGCCAGGGCGCGACGGAGTTCGCGACGGCGTTCCCGGCTCGCCGTTCCACCGGACATGGTTGGTGCCGAGCCGATCAGCAGCGCGGTGTACGGGTGCTGCGGGTCTTTGATGACCCGCGCGGTCTCACCGACCTCGACGATCTCGCCCTGGTACATGACAGCGATCCGGTCGACCAGTGCTGCGACCGCACCCAGATCGTGCGAGATGAAGAGCTGTGCGAGGTTTCGCGCGCGACCCAGCTCGTCGAGGAGTTTGAGGATCTGGATGCGGTGGACCGAGTCCAGCGCGCTGACGGGTTCATCGAGCAGCAACAACGACGGATCAAGGATGATTGCCCGCGCGATCGCCACCCGTTGGCGTTGTCCTCCCGACAGTTCCGCGGGTAAGCGACTCGCGATGCTCCGGTCGAGGTCGACACTGTCGAGTACATCGTCGACCCGCCGGCTGATCTCGGCCCGGTCATAGCCGCCCCGGACCGCCAGGCCCTCTCCGATGGAGACCCCGACCTCGATCTCCGGGTCGAGACTGAGCAGTGGGTCCTGGAAGACATACTGCACGGCGCCGGACAGCCGGTGCTTGCGTAACTCCGACTTCCCGAGCCCGTCGATGCGTTTGCCACTCAGCTCGATGGTTCCGGTGGTCGGCGGAATCAACCCGAGGACCGTACGAGCCAACGTGGTCTTGCCCGAACCGCTTTCGCCGATGAGGCCCAGCTTCTCACCGGCGTTGATGTGCAAGTCGACACCGTGCAGGATCTGCTTGCGCGCGGCCCTGCTGCCCCGCTCGACCCGGACGTCGGTCAGCCGCAGCAGTGGCGTGTGATCAGACACCGGCGATCTCCTTCTCCAGAATTGTTTCGAGGCCATAGTCGCGGTGGTTGTCCACGAGCTGCCGGGTGTAGTCGTGGCGAGGTTCTCTCAGCAAGCGCTCGGCCGGACCCGCCTCGACAACCACACCGTCGCGCATGACGATGACGTCGTCACACACCTGCGCGACCACCGCCAGATCATGCGAGACCAGGACCAACGCCAGACCGAGCTCGATACGCAGATCATCGATGAGGTCGAGCACGGCGGCCTGCACGGTGACATCGAGCGCCGTGGTCGCCTCGTCGGCGATGAGCAACTCGGGCTCCGCAGACACCGCGATGGCGATGACCACGCGCTGCAGCATGCCGCCAGAGAGTTCATAGGGATACTGCCGGTAGACCGAGGCCGGCTCTCGCAGGCCCATTTTCGCGAATAACTCCACAGCACGGACCTTGGCTTCTTTGCGTGAGAGTCCGACGGTCGACCGCAGTGCTTCTGCGAGCTGCTCGCCCACCCGGATGGACGGGTTCAGGTAGGCCGCCGGGTCCTGGAAGACCGCAGAGATCCGGGTCCCTCGCAGCGGTCGCCATTCCTTGGCGCCGAGCGCTGTCAGTTCGATGCCGTCGAACTCGATCGATCCCTTCGTCACCTCCACGCCTGCGGCGAGGATCCCCAGCGTTGCCCGGCACGTCAACGACTTACCGCTGCCGGATTCACCGACGATGCCGAGTGCGCCGCCGCGGTTGAGGACGAAGTCGACGCCTCGGACGAACTCGGTGCCGTCGGTCAGCGAGATGTGCAGATCCGACACCGTCAGCACCGGCTCCCTGCGGGTGACGGCAGCGCTCTTGGTGAGATCCAAGGTGTCAGACGACATCGGCGATCTTCTCCTGTCTGTTCTGGTCCTGCTTGTCAGGGCTCGGCCTGCGGCGCGAGGTGCTGGACGCATCGCGCACGGCGTCGGCGATGGCGTTGAGCGCCCAGACGGTCGCAACGATCAGCAGCGCGGGGACGACCGGTGACCAGGGCGCCTGGTACAGGAACTGCAGTCCACCGGCCAGCAGCCCGCCCCACGTGGGATCAGGCGGGACGACACCGATGCCGAGGAAGGTCAGCGACGACACGATCACCAGGCTGGCGCCGGTCATGGTGGCGAACGTGACCCCCACCGCGGGAGCCACTTTGCGGACCGCGTGGCGCAGCACGATCCACCGCGTGGTGGCTCCCATCAATGCGGCGGCCTCGACGTACTGCGAGTTGGCGACAGTCAAGGCCGCTGCACGGGTGACGCGATAGAACGCGGGCGCGATCAGGATGCCGACGGCGAACATCGCCTGGGTCAGCCCGTTGCCGAGCAGGGCTGTCATCGCCACCGCGAACACCAGGAACGGCAGCGTGATCAGAGCGTCCATGAGTCGCAACGTGAACCACTCGACCCCGCGGCCCAAATAGACCGAGAGGAATCCGGGTATGACGCCGAGGAGGAACCCGACGAGCACGGACTGCAACGCCGAGAGCACCGAGACCGTGGAGCCGGCGAGCAGTCGGCTGAAGACGTCGCGGCCCACATTGTCGGTGCCGAGCCAGTGCTGTGCGCTGGGGCCGGAGAGGATGGCGGTGCTGTCTTGCTCGAGTGGGTCGAACGGCGCCAGCCAGGGCCCGAAGATGGCCAGTAGTACGACTATGCCGAGAACTGCCAGTGCGAGCTGCGCGGACCGATACCGCAGGATTGCTGTGAACATCCGCTCACTCCCTTCGTTTCGCTGCGGGCTGCAGGGTGCCGAGCACCACGTTGACGACCAGGTTGCACACGAGGACGAACACGATCGCCACGACCAGGGCTCCCTGCACGATCGGCACGTCACCGCGCAGCGCGGAATCGGCTGCCAGCCGGCCGAATCCGGGCATCGAGAACATGGTCTCCATGACGACCGCACCGCCGATGAGGGTCGGGATCTTCATACCGAGGATCGCCAGGGCCGGGCCGGCGCCGTTACGCAGGGCGTGGACGAACAGGATGCGCCTGGGACTGATGCCGCGCACCACGGCTCCGACGACATAGTCCTGCTCGAGCTCTGCGACGAGGCCGGTCCGGAGCTGCCGGGCGATGTCGGCGATGACATCCATGCTCAGCGCGACCGCGGGCATGATGATCAACATGAGCCAGCGTCCCGGATCCTCCTCCAGCGGAACGTATCCGGCGGAAGGGAGCCAGCCGAGCCAGACGCTGAAGACCAGGATCAGGCCGATGGAGATGACAAACGGCGGCAGCGTCGAGACCACCGAGGTGTAAGCAGTGACCGCGCGGTCGAAGATGCTGCCCCGGTACACCGCGGCCAGCAAGCCGAGTCCGATTCCGAACACGAGCCCGATGACCAGGGCCAGGCCGGCGATGGACGCGCTCACGGCCAGCCGCTGCCCGATCAGCTCGCTGACCGGGATCTTGCTGAACCACGACACACCCAGGTCACCGGTGAGCATGGAGCCCATCCAGTCGAGGTACTGCTGCCAGATCGGCTTGTCCAGCCCGAACTCGGCGTTGATCCTCGCGATGGTCTCCGGGGTGGCGGAGTCACCGGCGATACCGGCGGCGGGGTTCAGTCCGCTGGTGGCGCCGAGGAGAAAGGTGATGAGGGTTGAGAAGAGAAAGACCGGGACCACGATCAAAACGGTGCCGACCACCACCCGCAGCGTCGCACACAGCCGCGCCGGCCACACCGGGAGGGTCGAAACCCCCTCGGTGCGGGCGGGTGTGGCCGCGGAGCGCCCCGTTTTGACCGTGGAGACCGTCATGAGACCGTGACGCCTTCCCAACGCACCTGGGACGGAAGGATGTTGAGGTCCTTCAGCTTCGGATTCGAGACGATGATCCACGGGTTGCTGAACAGGTAGTTGCTCGGCGACTGGTCGACGCCTGCCTTGACAGCTGCCCACAGCCGCGGCTTGTACTGCGGATCCTCGAGCGGGGTCGCACGCACCAGGTCGAGTGCGGCCACGAACTCCGGAGAGGCGTGCGGACCGCTGAGGTTCATGATGCCCTCGGCGCCGTACGTGGCGAGCAGGTTCTGCACCGGCGACTCACGGCCGATGGTGCCGTCGGTGGCCAGCTGCGGGTTCTTCGCGATGTAGACCTCGCTCTGCCAGGTGGACGAGCCGGGCGGGACCACGTCGATCGTGGACTCCACGCCGATCTTCTTCAGCTGTGCCTGAGCCAGTTCCGCGCGGTTTGTCGCGATCGACTGCGCGGTGATGGCGATCGTCAGCTCACCGGGTCCGTACCCGGCCTCCTGCAGCAGGCTCTTCGCCTTCTCGGGGTCATAGCTCCACTGGCTCTCGATCTCTGGATTGAAAGCGAGGTAGCCCTCGGGGAACGGCTGGCTCGTCGTGCTGCCCAGGCCGCCGGTGATGACGTCGACGAAAGCCTGCCGGTCGAAGGCGTGCCGGAACGCCTCGACCACCTTCGGGTTGTCGAACGGTGCCTTGTTCAAGTTGATGGACACGTTGTTCGCGGCGAGCGACGGTTTGACCGTGACGTCCAGGCCGGCCGCTTCGGCTTCTTTCGCCTGCAGTGCAGGCAGAGTCGCGAAGTCGATCGAACCGGATTGCACACCGGCGACCAGCGTGGCCGGGTCGGGAGCAACACTGAGCTGGAAGTTCTCGATGTTGATGTTCTCGGCGTCCCAGTAGTCCGGGTTCTTCACGAAGTACGCGTGATCCTCCGCGACGAAGTCGGTGATCTTGAACGGTCCGGCGCCCACGGGCCACACGCTCAACTTCTGGGTGTCGGCCGCGGCAGCGGGGCTCGAGATGGCACCGGTGCGTCCGGCGACGAGATACGGGATCTGGTAGTCGGGACGGGACAGGTTCAGCGTCACCTCGGTGGGACTGATGACCGTCGCGCCGACGACATCGTCCAACTGATCCTTGAGGAACGAATCCTCCTGCGTCTTACCGCGTTCGAAGAAGGCCTTGACCGCCTCGGCGTCCAGCGGGGTGCCGTCGGTGAAGGTCAGTCCGTCACGCAGCTTGAAGGTGACAGCGGTGCCGTCGGCGTTGTACTCCCAGCTCTCGGCCAGCGACGGTTCGACATTGCCGTTCTCGTCGAGGCGGGTGAGCGAGGCGTACGCCAGGCTGATGGTGTTGATGTCGTTGCCGGTTCGGCTCGTCACCGGATCCCACGACGTGGGCAGGCTGAATGCCCACTTGACCTCGGATGCGCCGGAACTGCTGCTGCTACCGCCGCCACAGGCGGTCGCGATCAGCGCGACGATCAATCCGAGTACTACGATGCCGGCGGAACGCCGACTCTTCTTGCTCACTGAGAACTCCTGAAAAGGAAATGGTTGGGGTGTGTGTTCAGATGCTGGGGGCGAGGGCACCGGGAAGCGGCGCGAGCGCCACCCCGTCGCGCTGCGCCTTGGTGTGGCGGTTCTCGATGAAGGGCAGTCCGAGATTGTCGCGCAACGTGGTTCCCTCGTAGTCCTTTCGGACCACACCGCGTTCGCGCAGGATGGGCAGCACCTCGTCGACGAACCGGCGGAACTGCGCGGGATGGCCGATGTGGATGTTGATGCCGTCGAGTGCGCGGCCGTCGAGCCACCGCTGCAGTTCGTCGGCGACGGTTTCGGCGCTCCCGGTGAAGGGCGACAGTCTGGGTGAGCTGAGGGCCTCGACCGTCTGGCGCAACGTCAATCCCCGCTCGACGGCGAGCTCGGTGATCTTCTTGGCCTGGGTATAGAAGCTGTTCTCGGCAGACTTGAGAGCCTCGACGGGGAACGGGGCATCCAGATCGTACTGCCGGAAGTCGTGCCAGCCGAACGGGCGACCGAACTCGTTGAGCGACTTGTCGAAGTTGTTGTCCGCCAGCTGGGTCGCACGTTCGATCTCACGAGCATCCTCGTCGGTGTCACCGACGGTCACCGCGACACCGGGCAGGATCACGATGTCGTCGGGATTCCGACCGAGCGCGGCAGCCCGGCCCTTGATGTCAGCGTAGAACGCGGCACCTGCCTCGAAACTCGGTGCATGCGTGAAGATTCCGTCGGCGATCTGCGCTCCGAGATCGCGACCCTGCTCGGAATCACCCGCCTGGAAGATCACCGGTTGGCCCTGCTGTGACCGCTCGATGTTGAGTGGCCCCACGACGGAGAAGTACTCACCGCGATGGTTCAGGGTGTGCAGCTTGCTCGGGTCGAGGAACTCTTTTGTTTCCTTGTTCCGCGGGAAGGCATCGTCCTCGTACGAATCCCAGAGTGCCTTCACGACCTCGACGTGCTCGCTGGCTTTGCCGTACCGGGTGGCGTAGTCGTAGTGCTCGTCGAGACTGTAGTTGCCGGCAGTTCCCGAATCACCGCTGGTGACCACGTTCCAGCCCGCGCGGCCACGGCTGATGAGGTCGAGGGACGCGAAACGCCGGGCCACGTTGAACGGCTGGTTGAACGAGGTGGTCAGCGTGCCGACGAGACCGATGTTCTCGGTGGCCACGGCCAGCGCCGAGAGCAGGGTCAACGGCTCGAGCCGATTGAGGTAGTGGGGCGGTGAGTCCGGGGTGATGAACTGGCTGTCCACGATGAAGACCAGGTCGAACTTGGCCTCCTCGGCGATGCGCGCGTACTTGATGTACCAGTCGATGTCGACACTTGCGTCACCGGGCAGTTCCGGGTCGAGCCACGTGTAGGGATGACCCGGGCCACCGGTCGGGGTGAGAACCGCCCCCAGCTTGAGTTGCCGCTTGGTGGTCATGGAAGTGCTCCTTTGTGAACGCGTCGGGAGTTTGTTTGCCCGTATTGCGTGGAAGTGTATGGAACAAATACGGGCTCGAAGAGGGTTAGATTCTCTGCGGTTCGAAACATATTCGTTTGTTGCGCGAAGGCCACAGAACATAGTTGGTCAGTCGAAGAACTCTCGTGCCGACTCGACCACCGCGACCGCAACCAGATCGGCCAGTTGACCGATTCCCTCTGTGTCGTCGGGCAATTGGGTCGCCGAGATACGTAACAGGTTGCGTCCACGCGGCTCGACAAACGAACGCGAACCGGCGCCTACCGAGATCCCCTGCCGGGCAAGAGCCACGAGTGCAGCGGTCTCGTCGGAGACTGTGACCCACACCACGAGACCGTTGGCGCCCGCGCGTGCATCGATGTCTCGGACCACGAGAGCCTCGATCAGTGCGGTGCGACGGGCGGCGTAGCGCTCCTGGGCCAGCCGGACTGCGCGCTCGGCGTCCTCGCTCTTGATCAGGTACGCGAGGGTGTCCTGCAGTATTCGGCTGTTCGATCCGACACCGTGGCTCCGCAACCGCATCGCCGTCTCGATCAACTCACGGGATCCGCCCAGCACCGACGTGCGGACGTCGATGCCATAGGCCTTGCAGTAGCTGCGAATCCGTACGACGCGATCGGGCAACGCACTGCCCATCGAGGGAAGATCAGCCGACTCGAGCGGCCCGATCGAATCGTCCTCGATGATCCAGACGCCAGGATGAGCTGCGAGAACGCGTGCAAGGTGCGCAGTTCGCTGCGCGGTGACCACATGGTCGACGGCAAACGGGGCACCGGGCTGGAACACAAAAGCAACCGCACCTGCGGCCAACGCCGCCTCGAGGTCGTCAGGGCACGGCCCGTCCGCGTCGGCACCCACGCCTATCGCATGAAGACCGAGATCCCGAATCGTATCCAGCACACCGGGACCCAGCGGTTCGTCGACTGCGATCGTGGACCCGGGCGGGGCCGCGGCCTCGACGGCGAGCAGCAAGGCCTCGGTACCACCGCCGGCGGTCGCCCAGGCCTGCGGCTCGAACGGCCAACTGCGCTCGACCGCCTGCTGCAATCGCTTGGTCATCAACTCCCGGCCGAAAACATTCAGGGTCTCGGCGCCCAGACTCGACAACAGTGCGTCCGCCAGCGATGGCTGCAATGCGAGGTCGGGCGCATTCTGCGCGAGGTCGACACCACGCCAGTCCGCGATTCCCCTCTCGGGCACACTGTCTCGAGGCGGAAGCACCACCGTTCCGCCGCGCCTCCGGGTCTGGACAAACCCTTGATCCTGCAGTTGCCCCCACGCGTGGACGATGGCACCCACGGTCAACTCCGTGGACTTGGCCAGCGAACGCACGGTCGGCAGCCGGTCCCCCACCGCGATCTCCCCGGATCTGATCAGCTCGGCGACCGCGTCGGCGAGGTTGGCGCGACCAACGATCCTCTCGCCGAGCCACTCTGGGGCGATGGTGTCGGCCTCGGGTGACACCGGGGTCTTCGTCGTCATCCCGTGAGCACGCCGGCTGGGATGCGGGTGATGATGTCGGGTGCGCCCGGCAACCTCAGTCGTTCGAGGAACTGCACGATCTCAGCGGCCACCGAGCGATGCGAAACGTCGTTGAGAATGTCGTGGCGCCCGTCGTTGACGATCACGATCCGGCCCTCGGGGAGCTCTTGCGCCAGTCGGCGTACCTGGTCAGCGGCGCTGACGACGTCAGCCGAGCCGTGCACGACCAAGGTCGGAACGGTGTTGGCGGCGAGCACTTCTGCCGTCACCGCTGTTGCCGGGATCGCCAGTGCGCCCCTGTCCACGGCGTCCGAGTCGAGGACACCCCGGTGGACCGGACAGGCAGACCGGATCTCCAGTTCGCCGTCCCAGTCATCCCCCGGCGCAACTGCGGTGTCGGTGAGTAGTCCGGCAGCCACCACCCCGGTGACCACCGGCCGCGCCGCCGCCACCGTCAGCGCTTCCGAGGCGCCGGTGTCCGAACCGACGACGACCACCGGCAACGAGGCCTGCGCGGCGTCGATCGCTGCGAGCGCCGCACCACTGCCGCCCTCGGCCACGGTGACCCGGTACCCGTCGACGGCGATCCTGCGCGCGAATCGGCCGTACACCCCGGCGTGCTCACCGCGACCGGTGATGACGACCACCGAGCCTCGCACGGTTGCTTCGGGTTCCAGCCAGTCGATGCTCACAGATGTCCTTACTCGAGGTTGTCTCCGCAGGTTGTCAGGTCACTGTCGCTCACGCGGTCGGGACGAACAAGACAAAAGCTCACGCAGAACAAAAGTCGTGCAAATGGCTCTCCGATGGTGTTTGTTCGGAACATAATCTGCTTTTGTCTGACGAAAGGCTTGACTCTCGATGTCCCAGATCCCAGGTTTCGCCACCAGCGCGGTGCGAGCCGGATACCAACCGGGAGTTGCCCAGAACACCGCGGTCCCACCGATCTACCAGTCGGTTGCCTACGACTTCGGTAGCTTCGAGGCGGCCCGGGACATCTTCTCGCTGCGGCGAAAAGGCAACCTGTACAGCCGCACCGGCAACCCCACCCAGACGGTGTTCGAACAACGGATGGCCGAACTCGACGGCGGTGTCGCCGCGCTGGCCACCGGGTCCGGGCAGTCCGCGGTCGCTGTGTCGCTGCTCACACTGGTCAAACACGGTCAGCACATCGTGGCGGCCCGCCAGTTGTACGGCGGCACCGTGGATCTGCTGACCGACACGTTCGCCGACTTCGGCATCGAGGTCACGCTCGTCGATCAGGACGACCTGGACGCCTGGCGATCGGCGGCGCGCCCCGAGACGCGGGCATTTTTCGCGGAGACCATCGGCAATCCCGTTGCCTCCGTGCTGGATGTCGAGGCCGTGGCCGACGTCGCGCACGACGTCGGGGTACCACTGATCGTCGACAACACCATCGCGACGCCTTATCTACAGCGGCCCAAGGATTTCGGCGCCGACATCGTCGTCTACTCGGCAACCAAGTTCATCGGCGGGCACGGAACGTCCCTGGGCGGCGTGATCGTCGACCTCGGCACCTTCGACTATGGGGCAGATCCACAGCGCTGGCCGCAGTTCACCGAACCGTACAAACGGGTCGGCGACATCGTGCTGTGGGAGGAGTTCGGCCGCGAGCGCAGCGCCTATCTGGTCTATGCGAAGACCAAGGTGGTCCACGACCTCGGGCCCGCGCTGTCGCCGTTCAACTCCTTCCAACTGTTGCAGGGGCTCGAAACCCTCGATCTGCGGCTCGAGCGTCAGGTGCGCTCGGCCACGGTGATCGCCGAGTTCCTCGACGCACACTCGGCGGTATCTCGCGTGAACTATCCGGGGCTCGTGGGCAATCAGTGGCATTCGGCTGCCCAGCGCTATCTGCCCAAGGGACCCGGGTCGGTCTTCTCGTTCGATCTGAAGGTCGACGAGTCCCTGGTCGACAAGTTCGTCGATTCGCTGCAACTGTTCGCCATCGTCGCGAACATCGGCGACGCCCGATCGTTGGTGGTGCACCCCGCCACCACCACCCACAGCCACCTGAGCGACGAGCAGTTGGAGCAGGCCGGCTTCGGCTACCTGACAATTCGCCTCTCGATCGGCCTGGAGACCACCGCAGACCTCGTCGAGGACCTACGTATCTCGCTCGACGCACTCTTGGAGGATTGACATGGATTTCGGTTACTGGACACCCATCTACGGTGGATTCCTGCGCAATGTCGGCGACGAAGGTATGCCTGCGACCTGGGACTACATCAAGAACCTGTCGACGCTTGCCGATCGACTCGGCTACCACACGACTCTCGTCCCGGAGCTGTACCTCAATGACCGCAAGGGTGTCGAGGCACCCAGCCTCGAAGCATGGTCATTGTCGACCGCCATACTCGCTGTCACGCAGCAGCTCCGGGTGATGACGGCCGTGCGCCCAGGCTTCCACCTGCCCGCAGTCACCGCGAAGGAGTCGGCGACCATCACTGACATCGCCGGGCTGACCGCCGAGGGCGCCGCACGTTTCTCGCTCAACGTCGTCGCAGCATGGTGGGAAGAAGAGGCCCGCCAGTACGGCGGCAAGTTCACCCGGCATGACGAACGCTACACACAGGCAACCGAATTCGTCGACATCCTGCGGGGCCTCTGGGAACACACCCCGTTCACCTACGAAGGTGGACACTTCTCGATCCAGGATTCGATCCTGTCCCCCAAGCCTGCCGAGCACCCGCCGATCTTCGCCGGCGGCGAGAGCGAGAGTGGTCGCGAGTCGATCGCCATGTTCGCGGACTCGTACGTGCTGCACGGCGGCACCGTGGAGGAAGCCCGCGTGAAGATCGCCGACATGAACCTGCGATCACAGCGAATCCATCAGCGCGACATGGCCGAGTTCGGGATGTCGACGTTCATCATCGTCCGCGACACCGAGAAGGAAGCGCGTGCCGAACTCGATCGCATCACCACCATCGACCCGACGTCGCCGGGCTACGCATCGTTCGAGGAGTTCGTCGCGAACTCCGAGCTCGACGTCGAGGTGTCCAAGCGCGAGTACTCCGTCGGGACCCGGGGCCTGCGTCCCGACCTGGTCGGCACTCCCGAGCAGGTCGCCGAGAAGATCAACGCCTACCAGGAAGCCGGTGTCACGCTGTTGTTGATCCAGTGTTCGCCGGCACATGAGGAACTCGCCCGCATCGCCGAACAGGTCTTCCCTCTTGTCCCGGCTCGCCGGCGGGCGGTGGTAGGAGTCTGAGGTTCGCCACCGCGGCCGCGAACCGGCGCCCGATCCGCTCGTGGGTCGCCGCGTCGGGATGCAGTTGATCCGGCAATGGGAGTTCCGCGAAGTCGTTTTCTCCGTACAGCTCTCGTCCGTCGAGGTAGTGGAGGTTCCGGTCGTCGTCGACCCGTTGGGCGACGATGCGGGAGAGCTCGTCCCTGATCACGGTCAGCGTCAGCTTCCCGGCCGCGGTCTCCGCCGGGTCACCGGTGGCACGGAACTGCACCCGCCCGTCGGCGAACGCACCGGGGTCGAAGGCGCCTGGCCCCGGGGTGTCCTCGTGGATCGCGCAGTAGATCGGCGACACCACCAGTATCGGGGTGTCGGGGTGGCCGTCGCGGATGGTGTCGAGAAAGCCGTGGACCGCGGCGGTGAAGGCCCGTAGCCGCATCAGATCGGCGTTGACGATGTTGATGCCGATCTTGAGGCTGATGACATCGGCACGGGTATCCCGAATGGCGCGCGCGACGAACAGATCCAGCATCGCACCACCGGAGAATCCGAGGTTGACGAGTTCGGAGCCGCCTGCGGCTGCGGCGATCGCGGGCCAGGTGGTGCTCGGAGTATGGGCCCCGGATCCCTGGCTGATCGAACTGCCGTAGTGCACCCAGACCGGGCGCGGTGTGTCCATCGCCGGTTCGACGACGGCATCGGTGCGCAGCGCGACGAGTTCGACATTTTCGTTGTGTGGCAACCAGATCTCGACGTCTTTGATTCGGGCACCGAGGTCACCGAACTCGAGAGTGCTCACCGGTCCCGGCTGTTGATCGACCGAGCCCGCAGCCATGTCGACGGTGATGGTGGTGCCGGCCGTCGCGATCGCTCGACCGGCCTGTTCTCCGCCGATGAACAGCTCGAACACTCCGTCAGGACGCGGTGGCAGGCCGGTGAAGTGACGCTTGGTCGAGAGCACATCCAGCTCGATCACCGTCGCGGCGGTCCGAAAGGCCAGTCGCACACCCGCGGGTTGTGATTCGGCCATCGCCAACTGAGGGTCGGCGAGTTGCCTGCGGGCACCCACCGGCAGGCGATGCACGAGCACACCATTCGACGTGTGCTCGATATCGGCCGCGCCGCGCAGGAGGCCCGCGGTGATGGGCGTTGTGGTGGTCGGGTTCATCGTGGCCAATTCTGTAGCAGGGCATCGAGGGTATCGAGAATTGCGGTCCAGGACGTCTGCGAGTCAGGAGCACTATGGCTGAATCCACCGGCCGCCTCGAGACTCGCGTATCCATGAAAGACGCTGCCCAGCAGACGAACCGCGTGCGTTTGTTCATCTCCGGAAAGGTCGTAGCCCCGAAGGATCGCCCGCATCATCTGAGCGTGTTTGACGCCGGCACTCGCGGCAGCGGCCTCCGCATCGAGACGGAACTGGGTGGCAGCGTATCGGCCGGGATGATCGCGCGAGTAGTCACGATAGGAGTTGGCGAAGGCGACCAACGCGTCTTTGCCCGCCCGCCCGGCCAGCGCGTCAGACGCCCGCTCGGCGAGCTCGTCCAACGCCAGTAGCGCAATCCCGGTCTTCAGCTCCTGGGTGTTCTTGAGATGTGAGTACAGACTGGCGACCTTGACGTCGAACCGTCTGGCCAGCTCCGAGGCCGTCACCTGGTCGAACCCGACCTCGTCGGCAAGCTCTGCACCTGCCCGCACCAGACGTTCGCTGGTCAAACCCACGCGTGGCATAGGCATCCTCCCGTTCACCTAATATGAGGATACTTATGCCTAAAAGGTTTAGCAACTGCTCGTTGTCGAGTAGTGCAGCTCACACGAACGCCACCCGTCCGAATTCCATATGCTCACGAATTACGTTCAGACACAACGCAAGAGAGAAACTCTGGCTCACAAATGACAGAGACGATCAATAATCGCGGAGGCGGAGCAGCATGAGCCAAGGGCACACCCTGGGCCTCGCGATCACCGGTACCGAGATCACGCTCTTGCTCATCGACGCCGTGACCCACGAAGTGGTCGCCAGAAACAGAGTCGCACTTCCTGCGGTTGACGCCGCCCTGCCGGACCATCTCGACCGCCTGGTGGACTCGGCGCCCGTTCCGGCCCAGCGCGTTGCCGTGGCGTGCACCGACCCAACGGTCCAGATTCTGCTCACCGATCGCGCCCTCCAGGTCAGCGCTCCCGCCTGGCTCGCCCACGCGACCATCATCTCCTCGACGCCGGCGCTCGCCGCCGCCGTGTCGTCGCAGTTCCCAGGCGCCAACCCCCTGGTGGTAGAGCTTCTCGATCACCAGGGACGACCCGAGACCACCGCACCCCTCATGTTGATCGACCCGGCAGCGGGAACCGTCATCGACACCGCGCAGGCTCCGAGCGCACGCCTACCGGCATACGAGCGAGCGGGTGCCGACGCCCTGGCCGACGCCATGGCGGCACTACCTGTCGTCGACCTCGGGGTCGACGTCATCGTCGCGGCCGGAGCAGGTGCAGAGATCCCCGGCGTCATCGAGGAGATGTCCCGCGCGTCGGGACTGCCGGTCCGGGACGTCGGTGGCCGGTACAGCGTTGCGTTCGGCGCCGCGTTGGTGGCCGGACGCGAGCAGCCCATGCCTGCGCACGGGAGGTCTCCGAAGACTCGACCATCCCGCCTCGCAGTCGCTGTTGTGGGCCTTTCCGCCGTTCTGCTCGCCGGTGGTCTCGCGGTTGCCGTGGCCCAGCACCCCGACAAGAGAGCACCCACACTCTCCGATTCGAGCCTGCCCGTCACCTCTACATCCACGGCCGCCGACCCTCCGCCGTCGACCAGCAGGATCCCGCAGGTACCGTCCACAGGCCGCATGTCCTCACACACGGTCACCAGTGACCCTCCGACCGCGCAGACTCCCACCTCCACGACCACGGAGTCACTTCCACCCGCGACCACCCCGGACTCGACGACTCGGCGGCAGAACACCCCTGACCTGGGCCGCCCTCCCGCCACGACCGACCGGGAAACATCGACACGGCCTGTCTACACGCCGCCTCCGATCTATACGCCGCCGACGCGAACCACCACGCCTGCGGCCCCGACGGGTGCACCTGCGCAGACGTCGGATGAGTCCGAGGATGTGGACTCCAGCGTCCCCGACGCTGCGCCTTCGAGCTGACCGGCGGGCTTCGAGCGGCCTACTTGATGACGGCGTCGATGGTCTTCTTCAACGCCGACGGTTGCGCAGGCGAGTGCGGCGCCTTGGCCCGCGACTCGAGCAGCTGTTCACCGATGCGCTGGAGTTCTTTGCGACCCAGTGTCTTTCGGACTTCCGGAAACCATTCGGCTTCCTCTTCCTCGATGTGATGCTCCACGTTCTCGATGAGGACAGTGGTCTTGGCATCGAACCGCTCATCGTCGGGGGTCATGGTGACGAGTTCCATGACCAGCAGATCGGCGACATGGTGCTCTTCGTACGACTCCAGGATGTCGTCCTCGACGTCCGGCACCGCTTTGCGGACCGCGGGGTACATGACCTCGTTCTCGATGTACGTGTGAACCGTCAACGCTTCGATGATCTTGGCGACGGTGTCGGCCTTCTTCTTCTTCGCATCGGGACCGGCATCACGAAACTCCTTGAACAGCTTCTTGATTGCTTTATGGTCGTCCTTGAGGATGACAATGGCATCTGTCGACATCGGACTCTCCTGAGTGAGCGGTACATACCTGAGGGCACGGGCAGGTTGCCCCCGAACCCAGCGGGTCAAACCACCAGGTCTGGGTGCTGACCCGCATCTTTTCGAATTGCGGGAAGGCATGCACTGCCTTAAAGTGACCGTGACGATCATCATCGGGTGCACCCTGCACTCGGGCATCACTGTCGAAAGGCTTGGTCATCCATGACGGCTCGAATTGCACGGCGCACAGCTGGAGTCGTATCCGGTTGCGCTGCTGCCCTGTTGATGTTCCCCGCGTTCGCGCACGCAGCCCCGGGCGATGTCTCCATCAGTCCGACGGTCACGGGAAGCAACGCCACCGTGACGATCACAAACGGATCCGGATCTCTCATCGGCTGCAATCTGTACGGACTGCCGGCAGATACCGCCGTCACCGCGGACACGAAGCCGGTGTTCGGCTACACCAATCCTGAGACGTTGAGCGCGGTCATCCAGCCCGGCTCGACCAAGACAGTTCCGCTGAAGCTGTTCACTGAGACCGGCCCGGACGGGTCCGCGACCTTGCCCGACGGCACCTACGACCTGTTCTGGGGCTGCTCCGAAGTCCCGCTCGGCGAGGGCGCCGAACAGTGGGGCACACCCACGCCCGTCGGCCCGAACGCGACCGCAGAGCCCTCTCGCCTGGTGTTGCCGGGTACGGCGCCGAGCACCGCGCCTTCCGTCGAGCCCGTCGCACCCGTCGAACCACCGGCCGAGGCCTGCTTCGGAGACATCTGCTTGCCTCCCGAGGTTGTCGACATCGTCGGCGAACTGTGGGAGACCTACGCGACGCCGTAGTCGTCCCGCCGGCTACCCAGCCACTCCCCCACCCGTTTTCGCGCCGCCCACCGGTTTTTTCAGGTGGGCGGTGCAAAAACGGGTGGGTGGAGGCGTACCGGTACTCAGACAAAAGTGCACGACGTGCGCGTACGCCTTTGATGAAAGTCGGGTAGTCGACTACTCACGTCAATCGAAGCGCAGGAGCCGAATGTTGAGGCTGTCCCGATTTCCGGAGCAGTCGTAGCAGGAGGCAACCATGTTCACGCACACCGATTCACAGGCCGCGAAATGATCACGCGACTCGGCGCGCTCAACGGAGCGATCGCCGCGGTCCACGACGTCGACCGAGGAGTGATCTGGGCCGTCGACGCCGACGGCATCGCTTCGTACGACGTGGCGGGCGGCTCCCTGGACAGGCATCTGTCACTCAACACCCCAGCGAGCGGCCTCACGCTCAGTGGCGATCGCACCGAACTGTTGATAGCCATGGAGGACGGGAGCATCCTGTCCGTCGCTGTCGACGATCCCGACACGTCCACAACGGTCGCGAGCCTCGGCCAGGATCTCGGACAGGTCGCTGCCACAACACCAGTCAGCGGACGCGGACATGCAGTGGTGGTGTCGGAGCCTACGTCGGAGGTACTGGCCATCCGGCTCAGCGACGGTCAGCGACGAGTTCTCGCCGACCCCCCTGGCCTCACCGGCGTGTGTTCGACAGGGCGCGACGTCTGGGCAGCGGCAACCACGGCAGGCGAGGGACGGCTGTTGAAGCTCGTCACCGGTGCCGCCCAGGGCGTCGTCGGCGGGTTGCTGCCCACCGGACACGTCACGGTCAGCGCGGACGGACAGCAGCTGGTCGTCGCCCATCCGGCGGCCGACCGCGTCTCGGTGCACCGCATCGACAACGGCTCGATCAAGACCTGCGCCACCGACACCCCCGACCTCGATGGCGCCATCGTCGAAATGCACGCCCTCGACGACGGGCGCTTTCTACTGGTCACCGCAAATGGTCTCGCAGTCGCCGACAGCCTCGCCGATCTGCAGAGCCGACCGCGCCTGGTGGCGCCATCCGCACCATTGTTCATAGGTTCCTGGGTACAGCTCCACTACGACCTGACCGGTTCGGCGCTGACCGACGACGACGTCACCTTCGTGGTCGACGGCGACCCGGATGCCGCGCTGGTGTCCAACACCTCGACCATCACCGGCGGCAAGAAGGTGCCGATGCTGACAGCAGGCGGTCTCCTCGGACGTTTCGAGGTCGCCATGGTGGAGACCAGCACCGGCACTGAACTCGATCGGGTGCCTTTCGAGGTCACCGACGAGTGGCACGACCCTGATCACGGCCCGTCACGAATGCTGCAGGGCGAGAGCCAGCCCCGTCCCGCAGGTGATTGGGGTGGCGGACCGAACGCACCGCAGAACCTCGGGACGCAGGCCCGCAACGGACGCTGGCGCGTATTGGTCCTCATGGTCAATACCTCGGATGGCGCCTACCCCACCGCCGCGGGTCCGCTTGCGGCCGCACGGAAAGCGATCCTCGACGAGGTGCAGGACGGTGTCGCCTTCGGCGGCAAGACCCGCTCCGCGCGCCACTACTACGAAGAACTGTCGCAATGGGATTCCGCCACCGGACGCGGACTGACCATCCAGGCGTACAACAATCAGGTCTACGGTCCCGTCACCCTGCCGAACGGTTGGACGAACTACTTTGCCCAAAAGAAGGACAGCGCAGGGACGGTCATCGACGCCAGGTGGTCGTCGATGGGTGCGACGGTGCAGACGATCGTCAGCCGGACCATCACCGACGGGCTGTTGACCACCGCCGACTTCGGCAACATCGATGTCCTGCTCATGGTCCCGTTCTCACCGGACGCTCCCGGTGTCGGCGATCGCCGTTTCGTATGGCCGCATGCGAACTCGTCGCAGTCGTTTCTCGCGGGGACCAACGCCGCGAAAGACCAGCGGCAGTTCGGCTACATCTTCGCCCCACCGGACTTCGCCACCCAGGACGGCCGACAGCTGCACAGTACGGTCTCGCACGAGATCGGACACACGCTCGGTCTGCCAGACCTGTACAACTTCCCGTCGTACACGCCCAACGTGACGTCGCGGCTCGTGACCGACTGGGACATGATGGGCGGCAGCCGCGACACCCTCCCGCACTACTCGCTGTCCAACCGAATGCGCATGGGTTGGGTCCAGGCAGGTCATCTCAAGCTCTACAACTTCGTCGGGCAAGGCGCGGTCAATGACACCATCACCCTCCATGCAGCCGAATTGGGGGCGCCGCCCCCTGGCCGGGTGCGCGGTATCGAGATCCGGTTGGCCGATGGTTGGAACACCTACGTCGAGTACCGGGCAACACAACCCACCCAGATCTCCGACGGGATACCCGACGATCGGCGGGTCGTGCTCACCGACGTGACCTCGGATGCGTTCGTCACCCCCAACTCACGACCACCGATCATGTTCGTGGACAAGGACGCCGACGGTGACGGTCCCATTCTCGACAGCACCTTCGACTTCGACGACGTCGACCCCGCCACTCACAAGGCGCTCCAGGTCCGCGTCACATCCACCAGTGCCGACAGCGCGGTGGTGACCGTCAAATACGCTGCAGACGGCAGACCCGATCCCGGCATCCGCCCGTGGACCGGTGGACCCGACTGGCAGAGCCCGGACATCGAGGTGCGAAACGCGAAGTCTCTGGCCGATCCCGGACGGTGGTTCAACACCCCATGGGTGGGCAATCCGAACACCATCGTCGCGAAGGTCCGTAACAGCGGCGACCTGTTGTGCAAAGGCGTTGTCGTAGACTTCTTCGCGATCGAGTTCACCACCGGCGACGGTCCGATGATCCCGCTGGGCAGCGACACTCACGACATCGCGCCGGGTTCGACGACCGAGTTCTCCGCCGGCTGGTCGCCGACATCACAGACGGGTCACTACTGCATCGTCGTGCGTATCCGGCTCTACCAGGATCCTGCGATCGCCGGGGTGGTGGAGACGAACATCTACAACAACGAGGCACGCTCGAACTACACCCGTTTCGTTTCGGCTTCGGCGTCACCGTCGACGCGGGCGGTCGCCCAGATCGCGCTGGCAAACCCGTTCGAGGAATCCACAATCGTGCAAGCCGTTGTGCGACAGACACATCCATATCACCGGGTGTTCATCGACCACACCTGGTTGAGGGTTCCGGCGGGTGGCCGCAGGACGATCGAAGTCTTCGACGAAGCCCTGTACGGGTTCCCTGAAGCCGAGCGTCACATGACCGAACTGCTCTGGGCCGACGACAACAAGATCAGTGTCGAGGGCTGGGCCGAACGCCCGTTCTCCTCCGACTGCGGGGCCCCGACGCTCACCGGCGGCGCGGCCATCGGTGTTGGATCCGGCCGAGCGACCGAAACCGTCATCGATGAAGGCACATTCGCCTACACCACCGGCAGCGTCCGGTGGATAGGCGACGGCGACGGCGAACCGGATGGAAAGGTCGTCGTCGTGGCGAGTGAGTGCAACGAAGACGGCATCATCGACCCTATCGGAGACCGTGTCACCGCCGAGGGTTCCGTCCGCAACGGCCGGTTCAGCGTCGGATTCCGCCAAGCCCTCGACGCCGAGTTCGGCGTACTGCGAGCCTATTTCCTCGGTGATTTCGGCGCTGCACCCTCAGACAGCGAGCCCTTTCGCGCCCTGGAGTGACGCTCTAGCGGTGCGAGAAGTTCGCATCCCGCTTCTCGACGAACGCGGCCATGCCCTCGGTCTGATCGTCGGTTGCGAATGTTGAGTGGAACACCCGGCGCTCGAACAGGATTCCCTCGGCCAGGCTCACCTCTTGCGAACGGTTCACGGCCTGCTTCGCGAGAATCGTGATCGGCAGCGACAGTTCGGAGATGGTGGTGGCGACGGCGATCGCGTCCTCGAGGTACGTCTCGGTCGGGACGACCCTCGAGACCAGCCCGGCGCGCTCGGCCTCGTCGACCTTCATCCGGCGGCCGGTGAGCACCATGTCCATCGCCTTCGCCTTACCGATCGCACGGGTGAGTCGTTGCGACCCACCGATTCCCGGGATCACACCGAGGTTGATCTCGGGCTGACCGAACACCGCGTTCTCTGCGGCGATGATGATGTCGCACATCATCGCGAGTTCACAGCCACCGCCGAGGGCGAAGCCCGCGACAGCCGCGATCACCGGCGTACGCACCTCGACGAGGTGTCCCCAGGCGCTGAAGAAATCTTCCGAGAGCATGTCGACATAGGTCTTCTCCGACATCTCCTTGATGTCGGCGCCGGCGGCGAAGGCACGCTCGGATCCGGTGATGACGATGGCGCCGACCGACTGATCGGTGTCGTAGGCCTGTGCGGCCGAGACGACCTCTGCCATCAGCTGGGAGTTCAACGCGTTCAGGGCCTTCGGGCGGTTCAGGGTGATGATCCCTACGCGGCCCCGCTGCTCGGTGGTGATGGTCTCGAAGGTGGTCATGACTGGGCTCCATTCGTCAGGGTGAGGTCGTCGGGCAGTGGCGCGAAGAAGCCCTCGACCACAGCGGGGTCGACGTCGCTCAGCGTCGGCGGCGACCACTTGGGTTGGCGGTCCTTGTCGATCACCTGGGCGCGGATGCCCTCGGCGAGCTCTGGGTGGACCAGGAAGTGGATCGACACCCGGAATTCGTTCTGCAGTGCGGACTCCAAGGTGGTGTCGGGGGTGATCGACCGCAGCGAACGCAAGGTCACCTCCACGGACGTCGGCGATTTGGCGGCCACCACGTCGGCAGCCGCGCGGGCATCGGGATCGTCCCGTCCGCGCAGGTGTTCGACGATCTGAACCGCGGTGTCGAAGGCGAAGGCCTCGTCGATCCAGTGCTGCTTGGCGAGCAGTTCGGCCTCGGGGGGCGCGATGGTGAAGTCCGCGATGACGTCTGAGACCGCAGCGGCGGACCCGGTCAGGGCCTCGACGAACGCGGGAATCTGGTCCGCCGGCAGGTAATGATCGGCGAAACCGATCGCGATGGCGTCCGCGCCGTTGATGTTGGCGGCCGTCAGGGCCAGGTAGGTCCCCAATTCGCCAGGTGCATTCGCGAGCAGATGGGTGCCACCCACATCCGGGGAGAAGCCGATCCCGACCTCGGGCATGGCCATCCGGGTGCGATCGGTGACGATGCGGGTGTTGGCGTGCGCCGAAACACCGACGCCGCCGCCCATGACGATGCCGTCCATCAACGCGATGTAGGGCTTCGGGTAGTGCGAGATGTAAGCGTTGAGGATGTACTCGTCGCGCCAGAAGACACCGGACGGGGTCGCGAGTGCCTGCTCGAGGTCGTCGGACACCGAGGCGTCGCGGTGAATGGCAACGATGTCCCCGCCGGCGCAGAGGCCGCGTTCGCCCGCGCCGTCGAGCAGGACGGCCTCGACGGCGTCGTCATCCGCCCACTTCTCGAGGGCAGCATGGATGTCGACCACCATGTCGTGGGTCAGCGCGTTGATGGCCTTCGGCCGGTTGAGCGTGAGGCGCCCGATCCGGCCTTCGGTGCGAACGAGGACGTTGCTCTCGTCTGACATGTCTCTCCAATGCTCGACTCCCGGGCGTCTCACATAGTTGCATATCCTAGTAAAGGCAGTCCAGGGTGGGTCGTTCGACGGCCGCCGGCCAAGGGAGGCGACCAGTGGTGAGCATCACCCGCCGGAGAACGAGGCCACGTCCGAACCGACTCCATACTGGAATGATGCTCCCGACCACTCTCTTCCATGGCCTGGTGCTGCTGAATCTGCTGTTCGTCTGCGGAGCATGGACCCTCGCCAGACCGAGCAGGCCCGCGGCCTGCGTCTTGATCGGCGTATCCATCTTGTGGGTGTTGTTCAACGGGCCGATCGAGGGTGGCGTGATCCTGTCGTTCACCCCGGAAAACGGGCTCACCGAATCCGACCTGCTCAGCGTTGCCGGTATCTGTATTGCCGTGTGGGCGTTGCGCAAGCGCAGGCGCTGGTGATCAGGGCTGGCCGGGATTGAGCTTGATGAACAGCCCGTCCGCCTCGGCGCACAGGGTGTCACCGTTGTGCAATGTCGCCCGCAAGAAGACCTTTCGACCATCCATCCGGTCGACCCAGGACCGAAGCTTCAGCTCGGTGTTCAGCGGAGTGATCGCACGGTAGTTCACGGTCAGATAGGCGGTCCGGGTGATGCCTTTGGAGCCCAGCGCACCGGCCATGCCCATCAGGTCATCGAACGCGACGGCCACTTGTCCACCATGGGCCGCATTGTTGCCACCCAGGTGGTAGCGACGGAACGTCAGCCGGGCACGTACGCCCTCGTCGCCGGCCTCGTCGACCTCGTACGGAGGCAGCGTGATGTTGCCGCGGGCGGGCAGGTCGATCCGTCCGCCGGACGGCGCCCGCCACTCGTCGATGGCGACCTCGTCCAGCTTCTTGTTGAGCACCTTGAGTTCATCGATGACCTCGGCCACGAGCTCCTCGGACGGCAGCGCCGCCTTGACCCGGTCCATGAACGTCCGGACCTCTTCGATGAACTCCCCGTACCGGGGTCCGCCGCGCGTCAGATCGATGTCGAAGTCAGGCCGGAATCCGCCCTCGTGGTGGGCCTCTTGCGTCGTGTCCGTCGCAAACGACCCGGCCGTCTTCTCAAGCGGACTGTCTTGACTCATTCTCATGACACTATCGACAGCCCCTGACCTCGCGTGACGCGGTACCAGCGCAACAAACCCCCGCCTCCCACCGCCAGGTGGACAATACTGGTGCCGGTGCGGCGACTACCCGGCTCGACCACGCCAAATCGAGTCCTGCCGTGAACCGGTTCAGTCTCGTCCGAGGCACCACCGGTCAGATGCTGCGACGGCAGCAGATTCGCGTACTGCGCATCTACCTGGCCGCGACCACGTTTCTGTACGCGGCGGGCGTCCTGCTCACCTTCTTCCCGCTACGCACCAACAATGTCGAACTGTCCAACCCCACCGGCGGGATCATCGCGGTGGTGTCGGGCTTCTTCGGCTTCCTCTACCTCGCGCGGACGCCGACCAACCTCGCGCCGGCGATCGCTGCGGCGATGATCGCCACACCAGCGGTGATGGCGTTCCACGAACTCGCCGCCGCCGAGTTCCTGTGCCTGATCGCCGTCATGTTCCTGGCGATGTACCTGATCGCCTTCTATCGAACCGACCGCGCCCGCGTCCTGATCGGCGTGCTGAGCGCCGCGGCCGTCGTCGCTCTGGCAGTCGCGCCCGCGCAGAAGTCGGCAGTGACCTACGTCGTCTTCGTGGTCGCGATCGTCGGTGCCGCCGAATCCTTCGGCCTGATGACTCGGGCGCTGATCACCATCGCGTGCACCGACCCGCTGACCGGGCTGCTCAATCGCGCCGGGTGGGAGATCGCCACCGCGGAGCAGCTGTCGCGCGCCCGAGCAGCGCAGACCACCATCACCATCGTGGCCTTGGACATCGACGACTTCAAAGCCGTCAACGACGAGTTCGGGCATCAGTTCGGTGACGAGCAGCTGATCGACTACGCCCGGCAGTGGCGGGCACTGATGCCCGAGGACGCCGTGTTCGCGCGTCTCGGCGGCGACGAATTCGCGGCCTGCCTCGAAGGCAATCGACCGATGCCTGCAGCCAAAATCGTCGAGGGCATCCGCCGCGGCCCCAGCGACGCCAGCGTCGGGTCGGCAACCGGTTTGGCGGCGATCTCCACCATCTCCGATCTCCTCGCCGAAGCGGATGCCGATCTCTACCGGATCAAGCGGGCCAAACGCAGCGGTGGTGCGCAGCAAGACTCCTGACGCCCAGGACTTCTGACTCAGGCCACTAGGCTCGGAAACCATGAGCGCATCTGTAGAGCAGCCCTTCGATCCGACGCAGTGGCAACCGGTTGCCGGCTTCGACGATCTGACCGACATCACCTACCACCGGCATTCCGGATCCGGGCGCGCGCACGGCATCGTGCGGATCGCGTTCGATCGCCCCGAGGTGCGCAACGCGTTCCGGCCGCACACCGTCGACGAGCTGTACCGGACGCTCGACCACGCCCGTCGCACACCCGATGTCGGGGTGGTGCTGCTGACCGGCAACGGCCCCAGCGAGAAGGACGGCGGCTGGGCGTTCTGCAGTGGCGGCGACCAGCGCATCCGCGGGCGCTCGGGGTACCAATACGCAGGCGGGGACACCGCGGAGACCGTCGACTCCGCGCGGGTCAAGGCCGAGGGCGGTCGACTGCACATCCTCGAGGTCCAGCGGCTGATCCGGACCATGCCGAAGGTCGTCATCGCCGTGGTCAACGGCTGGGCCGCCGGCGGGGGTCACTCACTGCATGTGGTCTGCGACCTGACCCTCGCGTCCCGCCAGGAAGCCCGTTTCAAGCAGACCGACGCCGACGTCGGGTCGTTCGACGCCGGCTACGGCAGCGCCTACCTCGCCAAGCAGGTCGGTCAGAAGAACGCTCGCGAGATCTTCTTCCTCGGCCGCGCCTATGACGCCGAAGCGATGCAGCGCATGGGCGCGGTCAACGAGGTGGTCGACCACGGCGATCTCGAGACGACCGCCATCGAATGGGGCAAGACCATCAACGGCAAGTCGCCGACAGCGCAGCGCATGCTCAAGTTCGCGTTCAACCTCACCGACGACGGGTTGATGGGTCAGCAGGTCTTCGCAGGTGAAGCCACCCGGCTGGCCTACATGACCGACGAAGCCGTCGAAGGCCGCGACGCGTTCCTGGAAAAGCGGTCACCCGACTGGGACGACTACCCGTTCTACTACTGACCGGCCCTCTCGCACACTGATCTGCTCCACTTCCAGACAGATGCTCCACTTCCAGGGCTCTGGAAGCGGAGCAGATTCCTAGAAGTGGAGCAGATTTCCTGGACCCTGACGCGGTTGAATACTGGGCGAAGACCTGACACCGAACAATGCCAAAGTCATGAATAGTGGTAATGAATTCGTTGAATCTTTACCGTCCAGGCGAGCCGGCTGCAATCCTTGAAATCGGGTTGACTCAAAGGCTTCGAGCATCCGGAGCGGACCCGGACGGCTAGATTCTCCAAATGTGTCGCGCGACGGAAGGACACTCATGACCTCCACCTTCGAGATCGATATCCTGGAAATCCTCACCTTTTTGATGGGCATGATGGCGGGTTAGACACCCCCACATCCCAACGAAAACGCCCCCGGCAGCACCGGGGGCGTTTTCATGTCACGGGTCAGAGACCGAGCGGTTTTGCCAAGGTCGGCCACGACTTGTGCAGCTGGTCTTCCCAGTAGTGCCACGAGTGGGTTCCTGCGGGCGGGAAGTCATAGGTCGCAGGGATGTTCAACCGGTTCAGGCGATCGACCAGCAGTGCAGTGCAGACTCCGGTCGCAGCTTCGATGCCGCCGCCGAGGATGATCTGGTCAGCAAGGCTTGCCGGATCCTTGGTGTAGGCCAGGCTGTCGTACTGACCCGGCAGACCCGTGGCGTTCGAGATGTAGAGCGTCTGACCACGCAGCTTCGGGGCGTTGATGATCGCGTCGTTGGCGATCCAGCCCGGACCGCCGTACGGGCCCCACATGTTGGTGGCGTCGCCGCCCCCTCGCCCTTCGACGGTGATCCTGATGTACGTCTCGCCGAGCTGGCTGGCGGTCGATGCACAGCCGCTGTACGAACCTACGGACTGATACAGACCCTGGTGCTCGATCGCGAGATTCAGCACCGACGTGGCCGACGACGAGATGCCGGCGATCGAGTTACGACCGTTGGTGTCGAGCGCCTCGTCGATGATCGGCGGCAGCTCTTTGCCGAGGAACGTCGACCACTTGTTACGGCCGAGCTCCGGGTCGTCCGCTTGCCAGTCGGTGTAGTAACTGAACGCGCCGGAGTTCGGGGTGATCACGTTGACGTTCTTGTTCTTGAAGAAGCCCACGATGTCGGTCTTGGCCTGCCAGTTCGCGGCGTCCTCGCCGCCACCGGCCCCGTTCAGCAGGTAGAGCGTGGGCCGCGGAACAGACCGGTCTTTCGGCAGCAGAACCGAGATGGGGATGTCGCGGTCCATCGACGCCGAATGCACCACGATCTCGAGCTGCTGCGGACCCGACTCGTTCACGCTGACCAACGAGGACCCACCCGGCGAGGTGATCCCGACCTTCGGAAGCTCATCTGCTGTTGCGGGGCTCGACACCAGCAGCGTCGAGGCGGCGACCACGGAGGTCAGCGTCGCGGCAAGAGCGGCTCGGATCGTTCGGGACGGCATTGTTGCCGAGATTCGGGTCACGAAGCGAACCATAGCGGGAAACCGCTCACGCAGAAAGTCTTCCAGCCATTTGCGGGGGTATCGATCAGGTGACGTCGCGAATGTCGGCCACCGCGTCCCGATCGCGCCGTAGTTCATTCGCGCTACAAGGCGGTGACCGTTACCCGATACGCCACGGATTTACACGTGAATCCTGGAAAAACTCTTCGATAACCTCCGATTCACTGCAATCCCGCGCTCGACGCCTATAACCCACAGCGAATTTTACATTCGCCCGAGCGAATCACGGACGTATAACCGAGCCCTCAAGTAGGTCCTTACCTGGGAAAACAGGCTTGGACACAGTTGTCCAATTTGGGCAGAACCATGTCTATTCCCCGACGGAAACGCGAGAAAATTGCGAGTAAGGGGTGACAGAGAGCCAAATAAATGCGAGTGTGAGTTTGGCTCGATTGGTCGGGGAAGCGTTTATAGAGTTCGAGCCCCGAAGCAAGCCCGTGCCAGATGTGCAAGAGAAACCTACAAATAAGGAGATCCACACATGGCATCATCTGATCTGTCCTCTGAAATCGGCTTGGGAACCATCGTCGCGTTGCTGACCCAGTTCCTGGGTGGCGGCAGCAGCGAGACCCCCGAGACACCCGAGGTCCCTGCAGGCTAAGTCGTGTGAGCCTCAACTCCGGAGCGCGTACATCGCGCTCCGGAGTTCGGTTTGATGGAGTCAACTAGCCTGATCTCCAGCACGTTCGACCTTGCGGAGGAGAAGCCAACCTGATCCAGCACTCCCGGCATCGCAGAAACCCAATGGCCGCCGCGACGGTCTCCAGGGACGCGAACCGGATATGAATACATCCAAAGACAGATCCCTCAGGACGGTCCTGCTGCCTCATATCCGCAGGTACCGTCTTTCGTTGTCTGTACTGCTCATCTTGCAATTGACGTCCGTCGTCACGATGTTGCTTCTTCCGAATCTGAATGGCCGCATCGTCGACGAGGGGATTGCGAATGCAGATGTCGACGCGATCGTCGCCATCGGCATCACGATGCTCGGCCTCGCCGGCCTCAATCTGCTGGCTTCCGTGTCGGCGACAATTGTCGGATCCCGGATATCTACCGGTATCGGACGCGAAATCCGCAACGACACCTACTCCCGTGTACAGGACTTCTCCGATTCCGACCTGCGGCGATTCGGAGTACCGTCCCTCATCACCCGCTCGACCAATGACACCAGTCAGCTACAAACTGCGGTCTTCATGACCATGACAGTGCTCGCAACGGCTCCCCTGCTGGTGGTCGGCGGGACAGTATTCGCACTGAGTGCGAACATCCAACTCGCCCCGCTCGTCGTGCTCTCGGCATCGTGCCTCACCGCAACCGTCGTACTCATCGTTCGTAAACTCATCCCCAATTACGCGATTCTCCAGACCTCCATCGATCGAGTCGGCCGGGTGCTCCGCGAACAGCTGGCAGGAATCGCGGTCATCAGATCTTTCGGCCGCGAACAGCTGGAGTCCGACCGCTTCGGCGCGGCGAACACCGACCTCACCGCGACCGCCCGTCGCATCGGATCCCTGCAGGCCGTCTTGCTGCCCAGCGTTCTCGTCATCTCCAACTTCGGTGCTGCCGCGGTCATCGGGGTCGGCGCGATTCTGGTTGGCAAGGGGTCGATGGAGGTCGGCGAGATCATCGCGTTCGTCGGTTACCTGACGCAGATCCTTGCTGGGCTGTCGCTCGGAGCCGCAATGGTCGCAGTTCTTCCTCGCGCCCAGGTCAGCGCTCGGCGTATCCGCGAGGTCTTGGAGACCGTGCCGACGGTTCAGGACCCGGCGTCGCCGCACACCCCGGGATCGCGGCGCGGATCCGTCGAACTCCAAGGGGTCGAGTTCCGGTATCCCGGCGCGGCGAAGGCGATCCTCTCCGGCGTCGACCTGGTCTGCGCTCCGGGCACCACCACCGTCATCCTAGGCGGCACCGGTGACGGCAAGAGCTCGCTGCTGAGCCTGATCCCCCGGTTCTCCGACGTCAGCGCGGGCCGGGTGCTCGTCGACGGCATCGACGTCCGTGATCGCCGCCGGGACGACCTTTACGACGGCATGTCCTATGTGGCCCAGGTGCCGGCTCTGCTCTCGGGAACGCTGGAATCCAACCTGAGGCTCGGTCGCCCGGAGGCCTCCGAGGCAGACCTGCGATCCGCCCTCGAGATCGCCTGTGCCGACGACTTCGTGTTCCGCCACGAACAGGGCCTGGACCAAGAGGTCCACCACAGCGGCAAGAACCTTTCCGGTGGCCAGCGCCAACGACTGGCGCTGGCCCAGGCGCTCGTCGCCGATCCGCGGTTGCTTTTACTCGACGACCCGTTCTCTGCGCTCGACCCCGAGACCGAGAGCAACATCTCGCGTCGTCTCCGGGAGGCACTTCCCGACGTGACGGTGGTGATGACTGCCCAGCGGGTCTCGTCCGCCGCCGGCGCCGACACCATCGTCGTGCTGACCGACGGCCGCATCGAGGCCCGGGGAACACATCGCGAACTGTCGACCAGCAGCCCCACCTACCGCGAGATCCTCGAGTCGCAAGCCGCGCTCCGATGACTCTCACATGGTTATTGAGCAGACTCACCGGTGAGCGCCGGAAGCTCTGGGGAGTCGGCGCGCTCGCGTCCGTCAACGTTCTCGTCCTGATCGCCGGGCCACTGGTGTTGGCAGCGATCATCAACCAACTGTTCGCGGGCGCGATCAGCATGACCCTGCCGGACGGTCTCACCAATGCCGAAGCGGTGTCGCAACTTCGAGCCGAGGGGCGGGGCACGTTCGCCGATGTGGTGCAAGGGGCCGGCGCTGTTCCCGGCGCGGGCGTCGACTTCAGATCAGTGTGGCTGCTGTTCACACTGCTCGTCGTCCTGGACGGGCTCGGTCCGCTGGGTACCTGGATCCAGGCCCGGACGATCAACAACATCACCCAACGCGCGATGTATCGACTACGCGCCGACATCGAGGCGCACGTCCACCGCATGCCGGTCGCCTACTTCGGCGCGGCCGGCCGCGGGCAGATGCTGACAAAGGTCACCAGCGACGTCGACAACGTGTCGTCGATCTTCTCCCCGCTGTTCGTCAAGCTCCCCACGGCTGTACTGACGTTGCTCGCTTTGCTGGTCGTCATGCCGGTGATCTCGTGGAAGCTGACGCTGGTCGTCCTGGCAACGCTGCCGGTGATCGTTGTCGCCGGCGTCCTGATCGCGAAACGCGCGAGACCCCACTTCCAGAAACAGTGGGACGCGACGAGTCGACTGACCGGACACATCGACGAGAGCTACCCCCAGATACACACTCTCCGTGTCTACGGTGCACAGACCCGCGCCCGCGAGGAATTCGAGGAGATCACCGCCGACCTCGCCCGATCCTCCCGTACCGCCCAGTCGTTCGCCGGGTCGATCTCCCCCGTCCTGCAGGCGATCACCTCGTTCGGTTATCTCTCGGTCGCCATCGTCGGCGCGCTGCAGGTCCTGACGGGTTCGCTCACAGTTGGCCAGGTCCAGGCGTTCGTCTCCTTCTCGCGGATGTTCAGCCAACCGGTAAACGAGCTGACAGCAATGATCGCATCGCTGCAGTCGGGGCTGGTGTCGCTCGGCCGAATCCGCGCACTGCTCAGCGAGCCCGTCGAGGATGCGCCGGCCGTCGACGAACCGATGTTGATGACGTTCGGCAGGCATTCCTTTCCACCCGAGATCGATTTCGACAAGGTCCGATTCGGCTACCGCCGCTCCTCGACAGGTGAGGAGCAGGTGGTCAACGTCATCAACGAATTGACGCTCCACGTACCGTCAGGCGCGACCGTGGCAGTCGTCGGCCCCACCGGCGCCGGAAAAACGACGCTGACCAATCTGCTTCTGCGTCTCTATGATCCGTCGTCGGGGTCGATCAGGGTCGATGGCGTTCCGATCGAATCGGGCCCCCGCGCAGCAATCCGGAGTCAGACGGCCATCGTCACCCAGGACCGCTGGCTGTTCAGCGGCACCATCGCCGACAACATCGCGTTCGGACATCCAGGCGCCACCCGCGCCGACGTCGAAGCCGCCGCTCGAGATAGCCATGTCCAGCATTTCGTCGACTCTCTGCCCGACGGCTTCGACACTGTCATCGGGCATGACGGTGGGAGCCTGAGCGAGGGCCAGATGCAACTCATCACGATCGCCAGGGCCATGGTCGGCCATCCCCGGATCCTGGTTCTCGACGAGGCGACAAGCGCCGTCGACTCCCGGACGGAGCTGCTGATCGCCCGAGCCCTCGAGACCCTGAAGAAACGCACGACCACGATCGTTGTGGCTCATCGCCTCTCGACCATCCGCGAGGCCGACTCCATCGCCGTCGTCGAAGACGGCGTCGTCACCGAACAGGGCACCCACGACGAACTCCTCGCCCGCGGAGGCAAGTACGCGGTGATGTACAAATCCCAGTTCGAGTAGCTCTCGCTCGCAGAAGACCTAGGCGACGAGCTCTTTCAGCTGGCGGATCTGGTCGACCTGGGCTTCGTGGCCTTGAGCGGCGGAGGCGACGAGGAGGGTGGACAGGCCGACGTCCTTGAACGCGGTGAGGCGTTCGGCGACGTAGCTCTTCGAGCCGATCAGGGACATGCCCGCGGCGAGCTCGTCCGGGATCGCTTCGGCGGCTTCGGCCTTCTGGCCGTCCAGGTAGAGGTCCTGGACCTTCTTGGCAGCTTCTTCGTAGCCGTACCGGACGGCGAGGTCGTTGTAGAAGTTCTTGCCCCGGGCACCCATGCCGCCGATGTACAGCGCGGCGTGGTGCTTGACCAGGTTGAGCGCGTTGCGCTGCTCGTCCTTGTCGTCGGAGATGAGCGTCGTGGCGTGCACGGAGATACCCAGTGTGCCGAGCGACGGATCGCGTTTGGCGTTGCCCTTGTCCAGGGCGTCGCCGAATGCGGTCGCCAGGTGCTCGGGGTGGAAGAGGATGG
This sequence comes from Williamsia sp. 1138, assembly GCF_002095435.2. Lineage (GTDB taxonomy): Bacteria > Actinomycetota > Actinomycetes > Mycobacteriales > Mycobacteriaceae > Williamsia. Next base: position 18,430 of record NZ_MJEJ02000039.1, on the reverse strand, counting down.
GCTGCCACTCTTCGAAGAGTTCTGCGGCGAGCTCGACGTTCTTCGGTCCGATGGCGGCCAGCAGCATCGGGATACGCTCGCGCACGGGGTGATTGATGATCTTCAGCGGCTTGCCCAGTCCGGTGCCGCCGTCTTCCTTGGTGAACGGCAGCTTGTAGTACTTGCCCTGGTACTCGGTGCGCTCACGGCGCCACACCATGCGGCAGATCTCCGCGTTCTCGCGGGCGCGGCCGACCGGCGCGTCGTACTTCACACCGTGGAATCCCTCGATCACCTGCGGTCCCGACGCCCCGATACCCAGCACGAAGCGGCCGCCGGAGATGTAGTCGAGTCCTGCGGCGGTCATCGCGAGATTGGTGGGCGTGCGCGAGTACATCGGCAGGATGCCGGTCGCCAGCTCCAGCTTGGAGGTCTTGGCGGCGATGTATCCGAGCTGACTGACGGCGTCGAAGCTGTATGCCTCGGGCACCGTGATGCGGTCGAGCCCAACATTTTCGAAATCGACGAGGTTGTTGATCGTCTCCGCGAAATCGCCCGCGTAGTTGATGGCCATGCCGATTTTCATGTGTCCTCCAGAGGTTCGCGTCACTGCGATCGTGTATGCAAAGTGTTTCATATGGCTGGCGAAGCAGCTTCGCCCGCGTGGCCGATCGGCGGACGCTACATGAACAGTTGATGAACAGCCCCGGCTTGTGAACGAAAAAGCCAGGTCACGCTGGCGATTCGCCCTATGTCCGTTTAGACAGAATCCTCAGGTGGCGCTCAGAATCTTATCTATGAGCGCAGAAATGTTGATTCTCGTGCTGTTGGTCATCACGGCATTGGGATTTGACTTCACAAATGGCTTCCACGACACCGGAAATGCAATGGCGACGTCCATTGCGACCGGAGCCCTCAAGCCCAAGACCGCGGTCACCATCGCGGCACTTCTGAACCTTGTCGGAGCGTTCCTCTCGGTGGAGGTCGCAGCGACCATCACCAAGGACGTGCTGAAGATCCAGCAGACCTCCGGCGACGACGCGGGCAGTCTCATCGGCGGCCTGGACGCGCAGAAGGCGATGATCATCATCTTCGCCGGCCTCGTCGGCGGCATCCTCTGGAACCTCTTCACCTGGCTGTTCGGTCTGCCCTCGAGTTCCTCGCACGCACTCTTCGGTGGTCTCATCGGCGCCGGCATCGCCGCGCTGGGCACTTCCGGTGTCAACTGGGAGGGGCTGACCAAGAAGATCCTCATCCCCGGTCTGATGGCCCCGATCATCGCCTGCATCGTGGCGGCAACCGGTACGTACATCATCTACGCGCTGACCAAGAAGGTCGCCGAGAACAAGAAGGCACAGGGTTTTCGGGTCGGCCAGATCGCCTCTGCCTCGTTGGTCGCGCTCGCCCACGGCACCGGTGACGCCCAGAAGACGATGGGTGTGATCGCCATGGCGATGATCGCCAGCGGGCACCTCAGTGCAGGCAGCGTCGAGCACGGCCTGCCGTTCTGGATCGTCTTCAGCTGCGCCGGAGCGATCGCCCTCGGTACCTACCTCGGCGGATGGCGCATCATCCGCACCCTCGGCAAGGGACTCGTCGAGATCGAATCCCCGCAGGGCATGGCCGCCGAAGCGTCGTCCGCCGCCATCATCCTGACCTCCAGCGCGGCCGGCATGGCCCTGTCGACCACCCAGGTCGCCACCGGCTCGATCCTCGGATCAGGCGTCGGCAAGAAGGGCGCGACCGTCCGCTGGTCGGTCGCCGGCCGCATGGCCACCGCGTGGATCTTCACACTGCCGGCCGCCGCACTGGTGGGTGCGATCTCGTTCTTCATCGCCAACCTCACCGGTGGTGCCGCCGGCGCGATCGTGATCTTCGTGATCCTCGTCGCGGCCTCGGGCTTCATGTACTACCGCGCCCAGCTGCAGAAGGTCGACAGCAACAACGTCAACGCCGATTGGGACGAAACCACCGGAAGCGTCATCCCGGCCGACGTCGCCGCCGCATACAAAGAAAAAGAAGGGGTCTGACCCATGGAGACCGTCGAAGCGATCTTCAAAGTTCTCGTAGTCGGCCTGCTCCTCGGCGCCGGACTTCCCGCCATCTTCGCCATCGGAATCCGGCTGCACTCGGCCGGCTCAGGGGAGTCGACTGCAGACGGCACCGTCACCGCACCGAACCCGGGACTCAAAGGTATTGCGTACCTGCTGTTTGCGATCATCGCGGCGGTGATCGTGATCGGCATCCTGTGGATCACCCGCGGCACCATCGACTACTACTTCGGTGTCGACCTGTTCCCCTTTGTCAAGAGCTGACCGCAGTATCATCGAACGAACTCGATCTGGTCTGGAAGTGGCCGATCGGTGACGCCTCATAGCTGGAAGGGCGCGAAAATGGACCGTCCACAATTCCTGATGAGAGTCGTGAACTGGTTGCGCGAGGGATATCCGAACGGGGTGCCGTCCGGCGACTACGTGCCGCTGGTCGCGCTGCTGCGGAGGCAGTTGTCGGAGGAAGAGGTCAAGTCCGTCTCCCGGCAGCTGATCCACAGTGGCCAGGTGACCGACGACGGCCCCGAACCCATCACCTCCATCGACGCGGGCGTCCTGATCACGAAGGTGACCGACGAACTGCCGTTCGAAGCCGACGTCTCGCGAATCCGTAAGCATCTCGAGGCCAAGGGCTGGCCCTTCGATCCCAACCCCCTCGACCCGCCCCCGGAGAACCCGCCGGCGCAAGCACCGGAGTGAGCAGCAGAACGCTGCAACCACTCCCCCTGTCGGCCGTCGCACCTGATCTGGGGGCACTGCACCAGCTGCTCGACGGCTCGGCGAGCTTTGCGCCGGTGCCTCTGTCGGATCCCGCCGAGACCGCCAGACTGAGCAATGCACTCGGGGTCGGCGAGCCCATCGACCCCGACATCGCGCTGGTGATCGCGACGTCGGGAACCACCGGAACACCCAAGGGCGCACAGCATTCGGCGGCGTCGGTGACCGCGTCGATCGACGCGACCCACGCGCACCTCGGCGGGCCCGGGGGTTGGCTCCTCGCCCTACCGCCGCACCACATCGCCGGACTGCAGGTGTTGCTCCGCAGTCTGCGCGCCGGCGTCGAGCCCACCACCATCGACGTCTCCCACGGATTCGATCCCGCCGACTTGGTCCGCGCACTCGAGTCGATGGCGTCGACCCGGCGCTACACATCGCTGGTACCGACCCAACTGGTCAAAGTGCTCGAACATCCAGGCGCCGTCAGTGCTCTGCGGGAGGTCGACGCCGTCTTGGTGGGCGGGGCGGCGACCCCGCTCCGGCTACGCGAGAGAGCAACTGCTGCAGGCGTCCCCATCGTCGGGACGTATGGGATGAGCGAGACGTGCGGTGGATGCGTGTACGACGGCGTTCCGTTGTCCGGCACGCGGATCAGGGTCGACGGCGGTCGTCCGGGACGGGTGGTGCTCGGTGGCCCGATGGTCGCCTCCGGTTACCGGGGCCGCCCCGATCATCCCGCCTTCGCCGAGCCCGGATGGTTTCGCACCGACGACCTCGGAGAGTTCACGTCGGACGGTGTTCTCGCCATCGTCGGGCGAACCGACGAGGCGATCAGCTCCGGCGGGCTGACGATCGTGCCCCAAGTGGTCGAGGCCGCGATTCTCAGCGACCCCGCGATCGATGACTGCGCGGTGTTCGGGTTGCCCGACGAGCGCCTCGGCGAGAAGGTGGCGGCGGCAGTGGTGGCGGCGCCCGGCGCGAGCCCGACGGCCGAGTCGGTCAGAGCCGCGGTCGCCCGTACCCTCGATCGCACCGCCGTGCCGCGCGACGTGTTTTTCGTCGACGAACTTCCCCGCCGCGGCCCGGGCAAGGTGGACCGAGCAGCGCTGCGCACGTTGCTGAGCTGAATTCGGAGCACACCGAATTCGTCGAACATCGCCGTGAGCTGTAACAACACGCACCGCGTGGGCGATCAAGATTTGCTTACGTAAAGAGGTTCACCGGCGAATCAGCTGCTGCATACGTCAGGATTACGACATGGAATGCCCGATTACCGTCCAGCCACAGGCGGAACGATGACCGACGGCGCTGCGGGAGGTCTACGCAGAATCGGTGTGGTCGAGGACTTCGAATCCCAGCTCAAGGGAATCGAAACGATCATCGACGAAGCCGAGGGGCTGACTCTGGTCGCCGGCGCGGCGACCGTGGACGCCCTGCTCGCGATCACCACGGACATCGATCTGGTCGTACTCGACCTCAGACTGGAAGACGGTTCCTCGCCGAAGGCCAACGCCGAGCAACTGCACGCGCTCGGCATCAAGGTGCTGGTGTTCACCACCGCCGACTACCCCGATCTCGTTCGCTCCGCACTCAGCGCAGGTGTGCAGGGGATCGTCCGTAAGTCCGCGCGCAACACCGAACTGGTCGAGGCCATCCGGCGGGCCGCCGACGGTGACACGGTCGCCACCATGGACTGGGCTGCCGCGATCGATGCCGACCCCGACATCGCAACAGTTGCCCTGAGCCCGCGACAGCGCGAAATCCTCGAGCTGTACGCCTCCGGCGAGCAGGCCGCCCGGGTCGGTCAGATCACCGGCTTGTCCACGGAGACCGTGAACGCCTACCTCGCCCGGATACGCCGTAAATATGCTGACGCGGGCCGCCCTGCCCCGACCAAGACCGAACTCTACAAACGCGCCCTGGAGGATGGATGGCTGCCGATACCGCGGTTGTTCCGGCGCTGAGGGCCGATTCTCCCGACGGCAGCGCAGCCGACAACATCTTTCGTCAGTTCTGCCGCTACCTCGCGGTCGCGTACCTGCTGAGCGCGGTCGGCCTGTCGGGAGCGATAGCGATGTCCACCGATGTGGTCCCGGTCTGGTGGACCGCCGCGTCAGTGCTGTCCATCTACGGCTCGGCAGCGGTCATGTTCGCCACGTCGTTCCAGCGCCCTGACATCGAGAGGATCCGGTGGGCAGCAACCGTCCTCGTCATCGGCTACGGCCTCACGATTGCGACGTGGCCGCTGGTGTGGAACGGCGATCAGCTCGATGCCGGCCACGGGATGTGGTTCACCCAGTTCAACGGATTCGTCGCAGCCACAGCAGCATTGATATTGCGGATGCGCTGGTCATTGCCGTATCTCGCCTACGTGGTCATCTCCGTTCAGTTCGTCAACGAAGCGGTGCGGACACCGGCGTACGACAGCTCCGTGATGACCGAGATCGCCTGGAGCTTCTGCCTTTCGGCGATGCCCTACGCAGTCGTGGTGGCCGCGATGCGATCCGGTCGCATTCTCGATGCCACCCGCAAGCGGTCCGTGCGAGCCGCAGCGGAAGCCGCGGCCTCCGTCGCTCGCGCTGGTGAACGCTCTCGATTCGACGCACTGACCCACGACGGAGTCATGTCGACCCTGCTCGCAGCCGCCCGACTGCCGATGTCCGAGGCGCTGGTCCGCCAAGCGGTCGAGACCGTGGACAAACTCGACGTCCTGGCATCCGGCGCGAACGTCGCGACCGAGTTCGGAATCGAGACCGCTCTCGCCGAGTTCAGAGGCGCCACCGGAGAAATCGATGACGCCGTACGCGTGCACGCATCCATAGCGCCCGACATCAGCGACCAGCGGTACCCGGGTGACGTCGTCCGGACGATGTCGGCCGCCGCCGCCGAAGCCTTGCGAAACAGTGTTCGGCACGCCGGCCCGGACGCCCGCCGCAGGGTGGATGTCGCTGCCGACAACGATGTCCTCCGGGTGTCGGTATCCGACGATGGAGTCGGCTTCAACCCGAAGTCCGTACCCGGAAACCGTCTCGGCCTGGCCGTCAGTATCCGCGGCCGAATGGAGCAACTACCGGGCGGAAAGGCCGAGATCACAGCCTCACCCGGCGCGGGTACCACGGTGTCCCTGAGCTGGAAGCGCCCGTGACGTCTTTCTCCGACCCGGCGGACGTCAGAGACATCCTGGGGCTCCGAACTCTGGCGACCCGGGTGATCATCGGCGCGGTCGTCGTCGCCATGACGTTGGGTGCGGCGTTGAGCGTCGACGGGATCTCCCCGCGGTGGCCGGTGGTGATCGTCGTCCTGATCATGGCAGCTGCCACGATCGCGCTGGTGGCGGTGCCACACGATCCGTTGCCGCTGGCCCCCGCGATTCTGATGGCCATGGCGCCTCCGGTATCCGCTGCCATCCTGCTGTCGGTGGTGCCGGTGCCGCTGACCACGTCGAATCAGGTCTGGATCTCGGGCTACGCCACCTTGATCTACGTGTTCATGTGTTTGCGAGGGCGCATTCTGCCCGCCTGGCTGAGCGTTGCCGCGTCCGCCGGCGTCCACGCCTGGTGGGCGGCGGCGACCGACCAGGGCCTGTGGGCGGGTGCGCAGGTCCCGCTGTACAACGCCGGTGCGTTGCTGCCCGTGACCCTGATCGCGCTTGCCATCCGCAAGACAACGCGCACGATCCTGCTGTTCCGTGCCCAGGCCAGACAGCGTGCAGCTGACGCGTCGATGATCACCGCTGCAGCTCAGGAGCGTAATGCTCGGCTGGCCGAGCTCGATGAGCTGGCGCGACCGCTGCTCATGCGCATCGCGACGGGGGTTCCGCTGACCGCCACCGAACGGCAGGACTGCGAACTGTTGGAGGGGCATCTGCGCGATCAGCTCCGCGCTGCTGCGCTGGTGAGCCCGGAGACCGCTGCCGCGGCGCGGGAGGCACGCGCCCGCGGAGTCGAGGTGACGATGATCGACGACGGCGGACTGGACGGCGCGTACGAGGAAATGCGCACCTGGGTCCGAGTCGTGGTGACGGCCGCCCTGCACGACGCCCGCGATGGACACGTGCGTCTCCGGGTGCTCCCAGCCGGCCGAGATCACGTGGTGACCGTCTACCGAAGCGGCAGCTCAGGGACCGAGAGAATCCGCATCGAGAAGAAGGGTTTGGTCGAAAGACACTCGGACGCCGAACATCCTGGACGCAACACCCCGCATTTGTTTTTGCGCGCTAACCATGACCCCGGTACTGGTGTCACCACAAGAGACGGCTACCAAAGAAGTGACGCTGAAGTGTAATTTTAAGCGTCTGGTCACGACGCGGCCGACAAACGTCGGTCTGTCTAGGAGTTGCCACAAACCAATGAGTTGCGCTTTCAATGCTTCTGAGCCGTTGCCGGCACCAGCTCTGACCGCCCGGGAGATCCAGATCTTGCGCGAATGGGTGATGCGCGATTCGAAGTCGGACGTCGCGACCGCGCTATTCATCTCTTCGGCGACGGTCAGCACTCATGTGAACCGGATCCGCCTGAAGTACGCGGCGATCGGCCGGCCCGCGAACACCAAAGCCGCCCTGCTCGCCCGGGCATTGCAAGACGGCCACATCGATCTGGACGAGCTCTAGCCCTGAGTTATCTGCAACACCGGTGTTGAGGGGTACCGATATTGCGATAGCTGTCGGGGTCGAGGGACCGTTGATGGGTCGTGTGGACGGCTGCGCCCACCCGTTTTTGCGCCGCCCACCGGACATTGTCGGTGGACGGTGCGAATTCGGGTGGGTGAGGGGCTGGCGGGCCGCTGACAGTTCACGACAGCAACCGTGGGAGCACCACGGCCCTCCCCCACCCGTTTTTGCACCCTCCAGTCAAAACAACGGGTGGGCCGCGCAAAATCGGGTGGGTGGGGGCGGGTCGATCACAACATGCCTCCCATCCGTAGGCCGCGCGCGATCAGCGCCCGGAACCGCACCGCGTCCTGCAGGTCTTTCCACGTCCATCGCATGACGTGGATGCCCAGCGCCCGCAGTCGGTCTTCGCGACGTTTCTCGCGGATGACCGCTTCTTCGATCGACTCGCCCGGGCCCAGGTACTTGCGGTACTTGTGCAACCCGTCGAACTCGCCGACGACCCTGCCTTCCCAGTCGAAGTCGCCGTACCCGATCAGGCCCTCGTCGTCGTAGAACGGATGCTGCAATCTGGGTCTTGGTACCTCAGGGAAGCTGCGCATCAGGCCGCGGCTGAGCGACTCTCCGGGATTGGCGGCCAGCCCGTCCGCGAGCAACACCGCGTCGCGCAGAATCGCCCCTCCGACGAACCCTCGGAAGCGCTCCGACATCTCGTCCTGACCTGCCTGAGGCAGTCCGCTCCGTAGGCCGCAATCACACACCGCCAACGCCTCGTAGAAGCTGCCTTCCCTGGCAACGTCTGCCACCGTGTGCGCGATCGTTGTGACCCGGTGGCCCTCGACGACGGTGATTTCTCCCGCCTCGAGCTCGGCCTCGTGAAGATGCAGATCATGCGTGATCCGTCCACCTCGGCGATCGGTCAGATGCACACGCCGGTAGTCCTGGTCCAGCAACGCCAGGTTGTGCACCGCCGCTGCCGAATCGTGACTGATGACCCGGACCCTGGATCTGCCCGCTCGCGCGTGCACCCGTTCCAGGTAGATGTCGTCCTTCGACAAGTCTTCGCTGGGCGGTGCATAAACACCCGCGCAGCGCCGTTCCAGAGCACCGGACTTCAGCCCCGCGCGGACAGTTTGGTCATTGAGTGTGCCGGCGGCAAGGAGCTCGGCCCTCCGCAGAAGACGGCCGGTTTCGTGGAATGTCATGCCCCGAGATTGGGATCGTGGTCCGACAGAACAGAGGCTTGTCGAGGCTCTCTGTGGATGGATCCACGGGCTGTGGATAACTCCACCGGGTCGGGGTTAGTCGCCTTTCTCCACCCGTTTTTGCACCCTCCAGTCAAAGCAACGGGTGGGCCGCGCGAAAACGGGTGGGTGGGGGCCGCACTCCCATGGCCCCGGAACCGGGCCGCTGACAGTTCACGACAGCAACTGTCAGTGGCACGACAGCGACGCCCCGCACTCTGTGTTCCATGAACACACCACTGCACACCGATGCGCCGGCCATCGAGGCTCGCGGATTGGTCAAACACTTTGGTTCCACCAAGGCCGTCGACGGCGTCGACCTGGTGGTACCCACCGGATCGGTGTACGGCGTCCTCGGACCCAACGGCGCGGGGAAAACAACGACCGTGCAAATGCTGGCGACGCTGCTCAAGCCTGATGCCGGCACGGCGAAGATCTTCGGGTACGACGTGACCACCGACTCGGTCGCGGTGCGGTCGATGGTCGGGGTCACCGGCCAATACGCATCCGTGGACGAAGACCTCTCGGCGACCGAGAATCTGATCGTCTTCGCGCGCCTGCTCGGCAAGTCCCGCCGCGACGCCCGCATCAGATCCACCGAACTGCTCGAAGAGTTCGGACTCACCGAGGCCGCCAAGCGACCTCTCAAACAGTTCTCCGGGGGTATGCGCCGGCGACTCGACCTCGCGGCCAGCCTGATCGCGACACCGCCGCTGCTGTTCTTGGACGAGCCGACCACGGGCCTCGACCCCCGGACCCGCTCACAGATGTGGGACACCATCCGGCGCCTGGTCGCCGGTGGCAGCACTGTGCTGCTGACCACCCAGTACCTCGATGAGGCCGACCAACTCGCCGACCGTATCGCGGTCATCGACCACGGCCGTGTCATCGCCGACGGGACCGCCGACGAACTCAAGAACTCCGTCGGCTCATCGACCCTGCAGATCACCCCGGCCGACAAATCGCAAGCACCGGCCGCCGCAGCGGTCATCGAACGGATCCTGTCCGAGCCCGCCGCACTCAGCGCGGAGGCCGGACGGATCACCGCCCCCATGCTCCGCCCCGATCTGCTGCCCGACATCCTGATCGCGTTGCGCGAGCAGGGGATCGAGATCGAGGGCATGAACGTCCAGAAGCCCAGTCTCGACGAGGTCTTCCTCACCATCACCGGCAAACCCGCTGCAGAGACCACTCCCGAGGAGCAAGCCGCATGACCACCGTCATCGACAAACCCATCACCACCGCCCCCACCGACTTCACCCCACCCGTGCGCACCGTCAGCGTGCGTGATGCGGTCACGCAATCGTTCACCATGGGCTACCGCGGACTGCTCAAGATCCGCCACAACCCCGAGCAGCTGTTCGACGTTGTCCTGCAACCGATCATCTTCACCTTGATGTTCACCTACATCTTCGGTGGCGCCATCGCAGGCAACATCCATGACTACCTGCCGATCATCATTCCCGGCATCCTGGTCCAGACGGTCATCGTCACCAGCATCGTGACGGGCACCCAGCTCCGGGAGGACATGGACAAGGGCGTATTCGACCGCTTCCGATCGCTACCGATCGCCCGGATCAGCCCCCTGGCCGGCGCGTTGCTCGCCGACGTCGTCCGGTATCTCATCGCCACGACCATCACATTCGTCGTCGGCATCGCCATGGGCTGGCGACCGGATCCGCTCGGCGTCCTCGGCGCGACGCTGCTCGTGATCGTGTGCAGCTTCGCCGTGTCCTGGATCTTCGCGCTCATGGGCACGCTGATGAAGAAAGCCTCTGCTGTGCAGGGCGTTTCGATGCTCATCCTGTTCCCGCTGACCTTCATGTCGAACGCCTTCGTGCCGCCTGGCACGATGCCCGGCTGGATGCAGGCCTTCGTCAAGGTCAACCCGGTCTCGCATCTGGTGACCGCCGTTCGCGAACTCACCAGCAACGGGCATGTCGGTGTCCACGTGCTCTGGTCGCTGATCGGTGCCGCGGTCATCATCGCGATCTTTGCGCCACTGACCGTGAAGTCGTACATGCGCAACGCCTGAACCCGGACAAGGCACTCCCCGGCCAGATCGTCTGGCCGGGGATTGTCTACTTCAAAACTGTTCGCGCACAGTTCTGTTGGTGATCTCGACCAGGTCTCGGGAGGCCTGCCGCCGGGAGTGGTTCGCGACCTCTGCTTCGATACGTTGCCAGACCGGCGCCGAGAGTCCGGACAGCTCCGCGGCATCGCGGTCGAGGTCGCGCAACGCCGGATAGTCACGGCGGCCCCGGAGACGGCGAGACAGCAGGAGCAACCGTGCGCCATCCTCGGAGCCCGGTTGGCGCAGACACAGTAAAGCCCCCAGACACAACGACATCGAGCCGGCCTGCGGAATGTCGGCTGCCTGTACCTTTCCGAACATGTAGTCGAGGTATTCCAGCAGTCTCTCGACGAGCGGGGCCACGCCGTCGACGTGGTCTGCCCGAACCAATCCTGCGAGCGCCGCACAGAGTGCCAGACAGCCCGACGGGTCCTGCCTCGGGAACGACAGTTCGGCGATCAGATAGTTCGCAGCTCGGGTGAACAGCTCCACCTCGAGGAGGGCGTCACCGTCGGCATGCGCCAGTTCCGCTGCGCAGAGCAATATTCCAGAGGTAATCTCTGGTTGCTCGCGCGGATCAGGATCGCGTGGCCGCCACCCACGAGCGAAATCGTCGAACGTCCGCCTGGCCTCCTCGAGTTGGCCGTCGCCGATGAGCGCTCCGACGACGTATCCCATCGTCTGCCGGCTATCCTGGTCGGCACCGATGCCGGCGAGCGTCTGCACCGCTTCCCGGTAGTGACGAGAAGCGCTGACGTAGTCGGCGGATTGTCCGAGTATGCCGCCGATCTCGATCTCCGCGACCGCCATCGACCACTCGTCACCACGCTCTCGGGCCAGCTCGTACGTTGTCTGTGCGTCCCGCATCGCGCCGTCGAGGTCCCCCAGGTTTTCACGCAGGTTCGAACTCAGTGTCACCGCCACAGCGCGGACGAGTGCGTTGTCGCTACCACGGCCGGCAACGAGCGATCGCATCGCCGAAATCGGACTGCGGCTCAGCGCAATCGACGACACGAAGTCCATGGGCATGTCCAGGTAGCGGTCGCTGCGATACAGCTCCCGCAGTCGCACTCGCGCACGTGCCAGCGCCCGAAGATCGTGGGGATCGAACAACATGTGCGAACCGGCGAAGACGTATGCCATCTGCCAGATCTCACGCTCGGAATCATCCATCCCAGCAGAGTCTTGCGGAGCGTTGTGGAGGGCATTCACCAGGCGTGGACCCCAGGCCGCCACCTCCGCGTGCAATCCCCGCACCGCCCAGAATCCCGCCACCCCGGCGAAGATGGTGACCGCCGCCTGCGCCCAGCCGGTCGGACGACGCGGCAGATCGGGATCGAGCGATCGCCGCAAGACCCAAACGAAATTGTCGCTGTCGGCGGCGAGCGCTGACATCGCGAGCGCCTGCCTGCCGGTGAGGAACGGCGACAGGAGGTTGCGCGCATGGTCGGTGGCCCAACGGGTCATCGCCGCATCGATGACGTCGCTCATCCCTGCGGCGACGAGCTTTTCCTCCCCGAACTCGCGAACGGTCTCGAGCATGCGATAGCGGACAGTTCCCGCTTCGACCACGCTGAGCAGTGACTGGTTGACCAGGGCCTCGAGGTTGTCGTCGAGGTCTGGGCCCGACAGGCCCGTCACGGCGGCCGCGGCCTCACGGGAGAACCCGCCAGGAAAGCGGCACAGCTGTTGCAGAGCCACTCGAGCAGGTTCGTCCAGCAGCGCCCAGCTCCACTCGATCACCGCATGCAACGTGCGGTGCCGCGTCGGCGACGACCGGCCACCTCCCCGTAACAGGGAGAACCGGGCGCTGAGGCCGACGTAGATCTCCTGAACACTCAGGGTGCGCACCCGCGCGGCCGCGAGTTCGATGGCCAGGGGCAGGCCGTCGAGTGACCGGCAGAGCTTCGCGACCAGCGCGGTTTCGGTGACCACTCCAGGGCGAATGGCGTGCGCCCTGGCCTCGAAGAGATCTGTTGCCGCCGAGCCAGTTTCGTCGATAGGCAGCGGAGGCAGCTCGTAGACGGCCTCCGCGGTGAGAGCCAGCGGCGAGCGACTGGTCGTCAGCACCCGAACGGTGTCGACGGCAGCGATCAGGTCGGCCGTGATTGCTGCGGCGGCGTCGATGACGTGCTCGCAGTTGTCCAGGATCACGAGGGTGTCGGTGGTCAGCGCATCAGCCAGACGGGTGCGCAGGTCGGAATAGACCGCCTTCGGTCGACCGCCCGCGGAGACGTCCGACTCACCGACGCCGAGCGTCGCCGCGACCGCCGCCAACACATCGTCGTCCCCCCGCACCGACGCGAGTTCGACGAAATAGACCGCCGCGGCCTCCTCGGCGACCAGATGACCGATTCGGTTGGCTATGCGGGTCTTTCCGGCGCCGCCGGGTCCTTGCACGGTGACCACCCGGGACTTCTTGAGCAGATCACAGATGTTCTGGACATCGAGGTCGCGGCCGAGGAGGGCATTCGGTTCGGACGACAATCCGACGGCTTTGACCGTCGGACGCGATGCGGCGGCGCCCTGGCCCTTCTGTTCGAGAACTTCCTGATGGAGTGCGAGCAGCTCGGGACCGGGGTCGGCACCGAGTTCGGTCGACAGCGTCCGGCGCAGGCGGGCGAACACCGCCAGGGCCTCACCACCGCGTCCCAGCTGCGACAGCGCACGGATCAGCGTGGCGTGTGCCGCCTCGTCCAGGGGGTCGGCGGCACATCGCGTCTGGGCCAGTGCCCGTGCCGTCTCGAAATCACCGTCGGCCAGTGCTTTTCGCGACCGATGGTCGTCCAAGTCGTCTGAGATGCGGGCTGCGGTCTGCCGGACGGTCCTAGCGAGGTCGTCGTCGCCGAGATCGTCGCCGGGCTCTCCGCGCCACAACACCGACGCCGCGCTCAGGGCCTCGCCCGAACCTTCTGCCAGCAGGGATTGTGCCGCGAACACATCGATCGCATCCGCGGGCAGGGTCAATCGGTACCCCAAGGGGCCGGCTTCGATCGCGCCGTCGGGCAGCAGTGGCCGCAGCCGCGAGATCTGAGTGTGTAGCGCCGACTGCGGGGACCGCGGGAGGTCGTCACCCCAGACGCCGTCGATCAGCGCCGACTGCGAGCGTTGGCTGCCGGGAGTGAGAGCGAGGAGGGCGAGCAGACGCCGGGCGCGGATTCCGGGGACGGGTCGCATTTGCCCGTTTCGATCCACAATCGACACCGGTCCGAGTAGTCCGACGATCGGCGCTACTTGAACTGGCACGGTGTCCTCGCTGCTGGTGAGTGGTTTCTGCAGGTCAGGGGATGGTCTCTACACACTATCGGGTGCGGCGATCAGCCACCGGATGCGCGTGCGGAAGGATACTCACATGGCTTCAGCAGCGCAGTGGTTCGAAGGGTCGCGTCCTCGTACCTATCCCAACGCGATCGCACCCGTCATCGCAGGCACCGGCGCCGCCGGCTGGCTCGGTGACATCGTCTGGTGGAAGGCGGTGTTGGCACTGGTGGTGTCGGTGGCGCTGATCATCGGCGTGAACTTCGCCAACGACTACTCGGACGGCATCCGCGGTACCGACGACGACCGCGTCGGGCCGATGCGGCTGGTGGGGTCGAAGGTCGCGACCCCGCGGTCGGTGAAGACCGCGGCGATTGCCGCCTTCGCCGTGGCCGGGATCGCCGGCCTGGCTCTCGCGGTGACGAGTGCCTGGTGGCTGGTCCTGGTCGGGCTCGGATGCATCGCCGCGGCCTGGTTTTACACCGGGGGCCGTAACCCGTACGGGTACAGCGGCTTCGGTGAGATCGCGGTGTTCGTGTTCTTCGGGTTGGTCGCGGTGTGCGGTACGCAGTTCGTCCAGGCCGAGACCATCGACTGGGTCGGACTGTTGTCCGCGGTCGCCGTGGGCTCGTACTCCAGCGCGGTTCTCGTCGCCAACAATCTGCGCGACATCCCCACCGACACAGAGTCGGGCAAGATCACCCTGGCAGTTCGACTGGGCGACAAGCACACCCGGACTCTGCATGCGGTCCTCGTCATCGTTCCGTCGGTCGTGTCATTGGTGTTGATCGCCGCGACGCCGTGGGCGCTGCTCGGGCTCGTGGCGGCTCCGCTGGCGTTCAAGGCCAACGCACCGGTGCGGGGTGGCGCCGGCGGACCGGCACTCATTCCAGCCCTTGCCCTGACGGGTCTCGCGATGCTTCTCTGGTCCATCGGCACCGCGATCGGTCTCCTGCTGGCCTAGCCCGATCTTGGTGGGTTCTGGCGCGCAAACCCGCAGGTCACCCTCACCAAAACCCACCATTTTCGGAGGCTACTGGGCGTCGGCCCGCTGAACGGCTTCGCGGATTGCCTCGGCCGTTGTCACCGATTCGATGAGCGCCTTGGAGGCGGCATCGCCGGTCGTGAGGATTCCGAGAAGGACGTCCTCTGCGATCAGTTCGCGATCGGCATCGCGGGCGATGAGCGCTGCATGAGAGATCGCGGTCTTCGCGTCCTTGGAGAACCGTGGCCGGCGTACGCCGCCCCGCGGTCCACGGCGGCCACGGCCGCCTTCCCAGGGGCCGCCGCGCTCCCACGGAGCACCGTCGTCGCCCTCGGGCCGTTCCCACGGTCCGTCTCCGGACGGACGCTCCCATGGTCCCTCGCCCCGGCGACCACGCGGGCCCCCGTGCCGGTGACCACGTTCGCCGCGACCTTCCGGTCCGCCCCGGCCACCTGGGCCACCTCGTCCGAGTCCTCCCCGACCACCGCGGCGTTTGCCCCAGTTGTCCGTGATGTCATCGCCGAATGCGGTTTTCACCGCCTCCCGAACCTTGTCGAGGTCGATGCCGATGGCCGCGAGCGCGTCCTTGTCTTCGGCAACCTGCTCTTTGTCCGGGTCGACCTCGTGGGAGTCGTGGTACTCACGCACCACCTCACGGGCCTGAGCGAGGGTCAGCCCCTGCTCACCGAGTGTGTTGAACACCGACGTCCTGGCGTTGCAGAGCATGCCAAGGATGAGGTGATCATTGCCGAGAGTGGTGTGCCCGAGGTCGGCTGCCTCCTGATAAGCGAAAACCAGGGTCATCCTGTTTTCGCGAGTGAACTGGTGAAACATGTTGTCCCGCTTCCGTGTATGAGCGGCGGATTGCTACTCGCCGCGTGAGTGTTTTTGGTGCACGGCTTGTCGACTCACCTGGAGGACGTCGGCGATGGCCTGCCAGCTCCAGCCCTGTTGCCGGGCGTTTGCGACCTGCACATCTTCGAGTCGGTCCGCCAGTGTTCGCAGCGCCCTGACCGCGGCCAGCCCTTTCGCCGGATCCCGATCTGCAACTGCTGTGGTGATGTCGTTCTGTTCGTCTTGCACGATTGTCAAGTTACCCTGACAGCGACCTGGTGTCAACATTTATTGACAACGAAGCTCCCCGCCCCCGAAAGTGGGTCCTTTTGGCGAACAAAACCCCAGGTCGAGGCCGCCAAACCAACCCATCATCGGGGTAGCCAGCCGCGAAGTAGCAGTTCTCGGCGGAGTTGAGCGACGAACTCGTCGCGTCCTCGTCGGATGTTGGAGGCGGTCACCGTGACCACGACCCAGCCCTCAGCGCGCAAGCGATTCCAGCGTTCGAGGTCCCGGGCATGCTGATCGGCAGATCGGTGGTGCTCTCCGTCGTATTCGACAGCGACCTTGAGATGCGGCCACGCCGCGTCAAGCCGATACCTACCGCACATCACCTCGTGCTGCAGGACAAATCCATGAAGATCCTCGTCTACGAGGATCAACCTCACCCGTGTCTCCCACGGAGATTCCGACAGCGGATCTGCGAGTTTCAGCGCAGTGATCGCTTTACCGATCCCCCAGTGCCGTTCCCACCTCTTCAGCACGCGCTCGACATCATCGACGAGAGAGGGGTGTGCGCGGATCATCGAGTCGAGGGCGGACACTGCGTCATCTCGTGAATTGAAGCGGCCGAGGTCGATAGCGGTTCGCGGAAGAGTCGTCACGAGTGAGTCGCCGAGCACTGTGTACTCGTCCGCCTCGAGTTGCACCCGCCTCACGGTCAATCCACGGAACCGTCGTCCATCAATGGGGACGATCACCTCGGGAAGCGCATCGGCCGGACGGTACGCGTTACCCCAGAGGTCAGCAGCTGACCACCCGCAGAGGATCCCAGGCAAGTTGACGTCGCTACCCGGGTACGCCAGGGCGGCCGCGTAGCTCGACATCGTGAAGTCGACTGTCTGGTCCTTTCGAACCCATACGCCGCGAAACAGCAGACGGTAGTTCTCGCGCAACTGATATCGCGACATGATCGCCAACAACATCTCTACCCGCAACGGACCCGTCGGAAAATCCCCCATAAGGCGATTCTGGCCGGACCGCCGGAGACGACAGGCCTGCGATCAACGGGTTATCCACAGCCCCGACCCCCAAAGATGTGTGGTTCTGGCGGAGCCGACCTGGGCTTTTGTTCGCCAAAAGTTGCTCCTATGTCAAGCGGCGGCTTGTTCGGTCGGTGCGGGGTGCGTGTGGGCGTCGGTGGTGAGTCGTTGGTAGACGGTGCGGATGAGTCGTCGTCGCAGGCACCGTAGGGCTGAAGTTTTGGTGTCGTTGGCGGCGAGGCGGTTGCGGTAGTAGGTGTAGCCGTCGGAGTCTTCGAGGCGGATTTGGGTCAGGGCGATGCGGTGCAGTGCGGTATTGAGCTGTCGGTTGCCGTGTCGGGGTAGTCGCACGCGGCCGGCGCTGTTGCCGGACCAGACGGGGATGGGTGCTGTGCCGGCGTAGCTGGCGTAGGCGTCGGCGGAGCGGAAGCGGGAGATGCCGGCGGTTTCGCCGACGATTTTGCCGGCGGTCAGTTCGGCACAGCCGGGCAACTCGAGCAAGGTCGGCACCAGTTGGCGTACTCGCTTGCCGATCTCGGTGGCGAGCTTGTTGATCCGGGCTGTCAGCGAGATGATGTCGTCGAGTTCCGCGCGGGCGATGTCGGCGAGGAGGCTGGTGTGGTTCGCGAGATGGGTGGCGAGTATTTTTTGGTGCTTGTTCATGCTCAGCGACCGGGGTTTGGGAGCGTAGGCGGGATTGATCTCATGGACCCGCCACAGCAGTCGGTTGATTGACGCAGTGCGTTGGGCGACAGCGACTTCCCGGTAGTCGACGAGGAGCCGTAACTCGCGGGATTGGGGGTCGGCGCCAGCGGCGGGCAGGTCCGGTTCGCGTAGTACCGCTCGCGCCACGGCCAGGGCGTCGATGGGATCTGACTTGCCGCGGGTGCGAGCGCTGGAGCGGGCTTGGGCCATCAACTTGGTGGGTACGCGCACCGCGGTCTGGCCGGCGCCGAGCAGGTCGCGCTCGAGGCGGGTCGACATCTGCCGGCAGTCCTCGATACCCCACACCAGATCGCCACCGAACTCGGTGAGTGCCCAGTTGATCGCTGTGTGGTGCCCTTCGGTGGTGGCCGCAGAGGTGAGGTGGCCTAGCTTCTTGCCGACGGAATCGACGGCGACGAATGTGTGAGTGGACTTGTGTACATCGACTCCAACAACAACCATGGTGGTTGCCTCCTGATTCAGAAACAGGGACAGGGACGGTTGGGCCGGCCGGTGGGCAATCCTCAGTTGGGGGCGGTGCCACGCTCCTATCAAGCCACATCGGTCGGTCCATCACACCTGGTGTTGGCACAACTTTTGGAGACCAGACCTCACCCTTTGATGGTGATGCCGGTAGGCCCATCAAGAGCCAAACACCAGGTGATCAGGACCCAACCACCGCCAGAGCGGCAACACAAGAGTCACACTGAGG
>NZ_MJEJ02000007.1 GCF_002095435.2 Williamsia sp. 1138 | reverse complement strand
GGACGCGCTCATCCACTACGCCCGCAAGGGCGCCATCATCAACTCCACCTACATGGTCTGAGGTTGCAATGTCCCTATCGGCACGCGTAGATCTCGCGCTGCTCGGTGTTCGTGGCTCGTTGCCCGTGCGCCGGTCGGCCGGAGCCGGTCCCAGCGACGACGGCCATCTGCTCATCGATGGCCTCAGCGCTGCGGTCCCACGCAATCCACTGAGTCCGTATGTCCTCGATGGTGACCAGATACTGCTGGACGGTGCCCCTGAGGGATTGTCGCCGACCGGCTTGCAGGTGTCCGCCATCGAGCGGCCTGCGTTCTACGATCTGCGCACCGATGAGGGCATCGAGTACGAGAAGATCGCCAAACTGCACGGCAAAGACGTGCTGGCCACCACGGTGATGCAGACCTGTATCCGCTACGACCCGTCGCAGCGGTGCCGGTTCTGCACCATCGAGGAGTCCCTGCGGTCGGGAGCGACGGTCGCGGTGAAGAAGCCCGCCGAACTCGCAGAGGTCGCCGAGGCCGCTGTCCGGCTCGACGGCATCAAGCAGATGGTGATGACGACGGGTACCTCGGCGGCAAAGGATCGCGGCGCCAAGCACCTCGCTCGGTGCGTCCGCGCGGTCAAGGCCGCAGTCCCGGATCTCCCGATCCAGGTGCAGTGTGAGCCGCCCGGGGATCTGGCGACCCTGACCGAACTGCGGGACGCGGGCGCGGAGTCGATCGGCATCCACGTCGAGTCTCTCGATGACGCGGTTCGCGCGGAGTGGATGCCGGGCAAGGCCACGGTCACCCTCGACGAGTACCGAGCGGCGTGGGCGGAGGCGGTCCGGGTGTTCGGACGCAATCAGGTCTCCACCTACCTGCTCATCGGGCTCGGTGAGGACCCGGACGAATTGGTCTCGGGGGCTCGCGAACTCATCGACATGGGTGTGTATCCCTTTGTGGTGCCGTTTCGTCCGCACCCGGGTTCGCTTGCCGTCGACGTCGATCATGCCTGTGCACCGCGCGGGGACGTCGTCGAGAACGTCACGCGACGGGTCGGCAAGGAACTCATCGCGGCCGGCATGGTCGGGTCCGATCAGAAGGCAGGCTGCGCGGCCTGCGGAGCATGCAGTGTGTTGCAGAACGTAGGAGGCTGACATGCAGGTGGCAGCGCGGGATCTCGCGATCTTGACCGGCCCACGGCCGGCGGCGACACCGTCGGCCGGTTTCCTGATCCAACCCGCCGAGAGCAGAACGCATCTCGCGGACTACGCCGCGCTACGGCACGCCGCCTTCGTCGTCGATCAGGGGCTGTTCGCGGGCACCGATCACGACGACATCGACGACGACCCGCGCACCGTCGTGCTGTGTGCGATCGGTGACGACGGCACGTTCCTCGGTGGAGTACGGCTGGCGCCGGCGACCTCCGAGGACATCGGGTGGTGGACCGGTAGCCGCTTGGTGGTCGCACCCACCGACCAGGCCCGGGGTGTGGGGCCGGCGCTGGTGCGCGCTGCCTGTGCCCACGCAGAGAACGCCGGAGTCCTGCGGTTCGACGCCGCCGTGCAGCAGCGATATCGGTCGATGTTCTCTCGGCTCGGCTGGGACCACATCGGTGATGTCGATGTTGCCGGCGTGCCACATGCCGCGATGCGATGGCCGATCAACAAGATCGAACTCCTGGTCGCGAGCACCAAGGCCATGCTCGCCGACGTCTTGGCGCCGCTGGGGCAGCAGGCCATGGGGCTGGGGCCCAGTGGTTTTCGCGGCGACGACGGTACCCCGGTGCCCGGAACCGACATGATCGCCGCGTGCGACGCCATCATCCCATCGATGGTCGAACGCGATCCAGAGTGGGCCGGCTGGTGCGCGGTGCTGGTCAACCTCAACGATCTCTCTGCGATGGGCGCGACCCCGGTGGGTCTGCTCGACGCCGTCGGTGCGCCCACCCGGTCCCAACTCACCCGCATCATCCGCGGCATGGCCAACGCGGCTGCAGCGTGGGATGTGCCGGTCCTCGGCGGACACACCCAGGCAGGCGTTCCGTCGTCACTGTCGGTGACAGCGCTGGGCCGGACCACGAATCCCATCCCTGCCGGTGGCGGGCAGGTCGGGCACTCGGTGCGGTTGACCGCAGATCTCGGTGGTGGGTGGCGGCAGGGATACGCCGGGCATCAATGGGATTCGACGTCGCACCGCTCCGCCGACGACCTCGCGCAGATGGCGAGTTTCGTCCAGCGAGCGGCGCCGGCTGCGGCCAAGGACGTCAGTATGGCGGGTCTGGTGGGTACCACCGGGATGCTCGCGGAGGCCAGTGGCACCGGTGCTGTCCTCGACGTCACAGACATCCCGAGGCCCTCCGGAGTACCGGTGGGGCAGTGGATCACAGCATTTCCGGGATTCGCGATGATCACCACTGACGCGCCCGGACATGCCGTTCCAGATGCGGGCCCGGCCCAGAGCGCTGTCTGCGGACAGCTCACCGAGGCCCCCGGTGTCGGCTTGCGCTGGCCCGATGGGCAGGTCACACAAGCGGTGCGGAGCACCGTCACAGGATTGGGGGCAGCATGAGCACCACGATCTCGGTCGCGGCGGCGGAGTTCGGCCGCGACATGGATGAGGGTTACCGCACGATCGGTGCGCTGATCTCCGAAGCCGCGGAGAAGGGCAGTGATCTGCTGGTGTTACCGGAGGCATGTCTCGGCGGGTATCTGCCCTCCCTGGGCGGCGGTGACGAGAGTCCGCAGGCGCGCCGGAGGCGGCTGGAGAATCTGCCGCCCGCACTCGAACTCGACGGTCCCGAACTGGCCAAGGTCGCCGCGATGGCGGGGGACATGACCGTCACCCTCGGGTTCTGCGAAGCCGACGGCGAAAACCGGTACAACGCAGCCGTCACGCTCACCGGTGACGGCATCCTCGGTTCGTACCGAAAGTTGCTCCTATGTCAAGCGGCGGCTTGTTCGGTCGGTGCGGGGTGCGTGTGGGCGTCGGTGGTGAGTCGTTGGTAGACGGTGCGGATGAGTCGTCGTCGCAGGCACCGTAGGGCTGAAGTTTTGGTGTCGTTGGCGGCGAGGCGGTTGCGGTAGTAGGTGTAGCCGTCGGAGTCTTCGAGGCGGATTTGGGTCAGGGCGATGCGGTGCAGTGCGGTATTGAGCTGTCGGTTGCCGTGTCGGGGTAGTCGCACGCGGCCGGCGCTGTTGCCGGACCAGACGGGGATGGGTGCTGTGCCGGCGTAGCTGGCGTAGGCGTCGGCGGAGCGGAAGCGGGAGATGCCGGCGGTTTCGCCGACGATTTTGCCGGCGGTCAGTTCGGCACAGCCGGGCAACTCGAGCAAGGTCGGCACCAGTTGGCGTACTCGCTTGCCGATCTCGGTGGCGAGCTTGTTGATCCGGGCTGTCAGCGAGATGATGTCGTCGAGTTCCGCGCGGGCGATGTCGGCGAGGAGGCTGGTGTGGTTCGCGAGATGGGTGGCGAGTATTTTTTGGTGCTTGTTCATGC
Source organism: Williamsia sp. 1138 (assembly GCF_002095435.2). Classification (GTDB taxonomy): domain Bacteria; phylum Actinomycetota; class Actinomycetes; order Mycobacteriales; family Mycobacteriaceae; genus Williamsia. The sequence goes on along the minus strand of NZ_MJEJ02000007.1, from coordinate 752 downwards.
TCAGCGACCGGGGTTTGGGAGCGTAGGCGGGATTGATCTCATGGACCCGCCACAGCAGTCGGTTGATTGACGCAGTGCGTTGGGCGACAGCGACTTCCCGGTAGTCGACGAGGAGCCGTAACTCGCGGGATTGGGGGTCGGCGCCAGCGGCGGGCAGGTCCGGTTCGCGTAGTACCGCTCGCGCCACGGCCAGGGCGTCGATGGGATCTGACTTGCCGCGGGTGCGAGCGCTGGAGCGGGCTTGGGCCATCAACTTGGTGGGTACGCGCACCGCGGTCTGGCCGGCGCCGAGCAGGTCGCGCTCGAGGCGGGTCGACATCTGCCGGCAGTCCTCGATACCCCACACCAGATCGCCACCGAACTCGGTGAGTGCCCAGTTGATCGCTGTGTGGTGCCCTTCGGTGGTGGCCGCAGAGGTGAGGTGGCCTAGCTTCTTGCCGACGGAATCGACGGCGACGAATGTGTGAGTGGACTTGTGTACATCGACTCCAACAACAACCATGGTGGTTGCCTCCTGATTCAGAAACAGGGACAGGGACGGTTGGGCCGGCCGGTGGGCAATCCTCAGTTGGGGGCGGTGCCACGCTCCTATCAAGCCACATCGGTCGGTCCATCACACCTGGTGTTGGCACAACTTTTGGAGACCAGACCTCACCCTTTGATGGTGATGCCGGTAGGCCCATCAAGAGCCAAACACCAGGTGATCAGGACCCAACCACCGCCAGAGCGGCAACACAAGAGTCACACTGAGG
>NZ_MJEJ02000009.1 GCF_002095435.2 Williamsia sp. 1138 | reverse complement strand
GGCAAAGTCAAGTGGTCAACGCAACGAGCTGGTCTTAGCGGTGACTTCTTGATGGGCTTGGAAGACTCCGGGCTGGCGGCGTGGGTGATCGACCCGCGTCGCCTGTGGAGTGGCTTGGGGTAGTTGTTCTTGCTTCCGGTTCGAGGGCAGGGACGGGGTATGGATGTACTTAGGCGGCGGCGTGTACGGCAAGTAGTTCCGTCAAGGCTTGGGCCGGAGTTTTCCACTCCAGGGTTTCCCTCGGCCGTCTGTTGAGGGTCGCAGCGACGCGGGCGACGTCGGCTGCGGTGTGCACGCTCAGGTCGCTGCCTTTGGCGAACCAGTGGCGCAGAAGCCGGTTGGTGTTCTCGTTGCTACCGCGCTGCCACGGTGAGTGTGGATCGCAAAAGTACACAGGCGCTTGGAGTTCGAGCTGAATCCGGTCGTAGGCGGCGAGCTCGGTGCCGCGATCCCAGGTAATGGATCGCCGTATGTGGGCGGGCAAGTCTCCCATCGCTGTGATCATCGCGCCAGCAACGGTATCGGCTTGGTGATTGCCCGGCAGGTGCAGCAAGATCACGAACCGGGAGGTTCGTTCGACCAACGTCCCGATCGCTGTGCCACCGGACCCCATGATCAGGTCACCTTCCCAATGCCCCGGAACCTTGCGATCTTTCACGTCAGGGCGGTCAACGATCTTGAGGGCTTTGTCGTAGATTTTGCCCTGTCGACTCGCGCTGATTCGCGACTTGCGCGCCGGCCTACTGGTGGACAGAGTCTTGTACAGGTCCGCCCGCAACGACCCACGCGACTGGACGTACAACGTGTTGTACAGCGTCTCGTAACTAATTTGATGCGCCTTGTCGTTGGGGAACTGAATCTTGAGCGAATGCGACACAAGCTTGGGACTCCACCCGTCGTCAAATGAGTCTTCTATCATCTGCTGTTCGGGGTGGCCATCGAGCTTGAATGCTTTAGGCCGCAACGCATTGACCTTGGATCGCTGGTGCGCCATCAGCGCGTGATACGTGCCGTCGGCGTTCGAGTTGCGGCCGATCTCACGCCACACCGTCGTCCGCGGCCGACCTATGAGTATCGCGATCTCAGTGACGCCCAGATCGCGTTGCAGCGCCGACTGGATCTCGATCCGCTCGCCCAACCCCAGTCGATGCCCACGCGTCTCAGTGCCATCGTCGTCGACCACAACCGCCAGGCCGCCTACTCCGCCCTTCATCAGTGTCATGCCGCCAGCATTCGCCCACCAGCGGTCGGCAGTGCTGTTCGACACGCCCATTACCCGAGCCGCAAAATCCTTCGTCGACCCCGTACAAAGCAGATCGAAGAACCCAAACCGAATAGCAATATCAAACGGACGTCTACCCATCGCAACCTCCAAGCAGTCAGTGTTGCGTTGACCGTATGAATTTGCCCCAGGTGGGAGTCGCCAGAACCCACCAATTCCGGGGCTAGCGGGGCTTGAGACCCCGGTGCAGCGCAGTGATGCCGAAGGTCAGATTTCGCCAACGAACCTCGTTGAACCCGGCATCGCGCATGCGCTGGGCCAGCGCCGGCTGATCGGGCCATTCCCGGATCGACTCCGCGAGGTAGACGTATGCCTCCGGGTTGCTCGACACCTTTGTTGCCACCGCGGGCAACGCCTTCATCAGATACTCCATGTAGACCACGCGCATCGGGTTGAAGACCGGGGTCGAGAACTCGCAGATCACCACTCGCCCACCTGGTTTGAGGACGCGGAACAGCTCTGCGAATGCGACGTCGACGTCCGCGACATTGCGCAGTCCGAACGAGATCGTCGCAGCATCGAAGGTTTCGTCGCCGAACGGGAGATGCAGCGCGTCTGCGGCAACCTTCGGGACAGGCCGCTTCGCCCCCGCTTTGAGCATCCCCAGAGAGAAGTCGGCTGCGACGCACTCGGCGCCCGAGCGGGCCAGTTCCACGGTGGAGACAGCCGTCCCGGCCGCGAGATCGAGGACGACGTCGCCGGGGCCGAGCGCCAGGGCCTTGCGGGTCGCCGTGCGCCATCCGCGGTCCTGGCCGAACGAGAGCACCGTGTTGGTCAGGTCGTACCGCCCGGCGACTCCGTCGAACATTGCGGCGACGTCGGCGGGCTCTTTGGCCAGCGATGCACGTGACATGAGTGCCACGCTACCGCGTCGCGACAAACCCACTCGTTCCAGTCAAACCCACGGGTCTGCGCCTCGTGGGTTTGACCAGAAGAGGTGGGTTTGTGTCCGTCATCGCGACAGCGACGACCTACGCCGACCGGCGCGCAACCAGGTCCCGGCCGAGCACCGCGTCGTAGTGCCCCAGCAGCTGGTCGCTGATGGCCGCCCACGTGCGACCCTGCACCCAGCGGCGGGCGGCTGAGCCGAAGTCGGCGCGGACGCCGGCGTCCTGCAGAGTTCCGACGGCATCGACCAGACGCTCCGAAAAACCCTCTACCGGAAGAAGATAACCGGTCCGGAAGTGGCCGATCAGGTCCCGCGGACCACCGGCGTCCGGTCCGATGGCCGGGACCCCGCTGGCCATCGCCTCCTGCACGGCCTGACAGAACGTCTCGTGTTCGCCCGCGTGCACGAACACGTCGAGACTGGCGTAGGCACGGGCGAGGTCGAGGCCACGCAGTTCACCGGTGAAGACGGCGTCCGGCATCATCTGTTGGAGTCGTGCGCGTTCGGGTCCGCCGCCGACGATCACGAGTTGCATGTCGCTGCGGCCGGACAGGATCGCGAGCCGTTCCACATGTTTCTCCGGTGCGAGCCGGCCCACGAATCCGACTATCAACTTGCCGTCCGGACTCCATTGGGCGCGCAATTCCTCGTCGCGACGCCCAGGATTGAAACGCTCGGCGTCGACACCGCGGCCCCACTGGAAGACCCGCGGAATACCCTGATCGCGAAGGGCCTTCACTGAAACCGTCGACGGCGCCAGCGTTCGATCGCAGGCACCGTGCAGCTTGCGGGTCCATGCCCAGGCAGCCCGGGTGCCGAGCTTCATGCCATAACTGGCCGCGAATCCGGCGACGTCGGTCTGGAACACCCCGACCGCGGGAACGTCCAAGCGACGTGCGGCCGCAGCACCGGCTGCTCCGACCACGAACGGCGACGCGAGATGGACGATGTCGGGCTGAAAGTCGGCGAGAACGCGGAACATCGATGGCGCCGGCACACCGACCGGCAGCGAACTCACCTTCGGCACCATCACCGACGGGATGTAGTGGACGTCGGCACCGGTCACCCGACTCGGCCCCGACGTCTCGCGGGCAGTTCGCCGCATCGACCACGGCGTATCGGGCGCGACGATGATCGCCTCGTGTCCGGTGTGGTCGAAATGCTCGGCCACCCGCAGGACGGAGTTGACGACGCCATTCACGTTCGGGAGAAAACTCTCGGACACAATTGCCACTCGCACGATGCCCAGTGTGGACAGGGCAAATGTCAGGAGGTCTTCGTCGCCGTGACCTCTGGTGGAACCTCGGATGAACGTCCCTTGTCGAGCTCCGCTCCACCCCCCTTGCGGCGGGAGACTTCCGCGAACAGCACCATGAGCGCACCGATGACCAGATACGAATACAGCAGCACCGACAGCGCAGGCACGATCGCCAGGCTTGCGTTTCGACCAGCGACCCGCACCAACTCGGGACTCGCCCGCGAATACTCGATACTGATCCGCTGTCCCTCTGCCAGCCGCCCCGGGTAGAAGACACCGAGGCGGGGGCTGTGGAACATGCCGTCCGGGGTGGAGAAGTTGACGGTGGCCTTCGTCGGGGTCGCACTGACCACCTCGGCCACGGCGGTCGCCTCGTCCTTGTTGATGAGGACGTCGTCGCGGTACGTCCCGGCCACCATGATCGCCATCATGATGGTGATGACCACTCCCAGCGAGATCAGGCCGAGTTGGACTCGGCGCAGCACGGTGGGAGACATGACGCCACAATAGTCAACCGGTCATCGACGCCCCCAATCCATCGCGGTGACCGGCCTCTACCGCCGCGCACCGGGCTGGAAGGGCCTGATCGGCGGGGCGATTACAACCTTGCGCGGATCGCGGCGTGCAGCGCCCGCAGCCGGGACCGGTCGGTGCGAACTTCGATCACCTCGATCCCCTCGCTCGGGGAATTGAGCACCGCGGGCAGCTCCGCCAGCGAGACCACCCGGTGCGGCGTGCCGAAGCCGGCGCAGACCGCGGCCAGGTCGGTGTGATGCGGCGTACCGAACACGCGCTCGTACGCACCGAGGTAGTCCTTGCCCTCGAACCTGGGATCGCCCTGCTCGAGAAGCCCGAAGATGCCGCCGCCGTCGTCGTTGGCGACGACGATCGTCAGGCGGCGCGGACGTGGTTCGGCCGGGCCGATCAGCAGTCCGGTCGCGTCGTGCACGAAGGTGAGGTCGCCCATCAGTGCGACGGTCCGCACATCGGCGGCGAGCGCGGCACCGATGGCGGTCGAGACGTTGCCGTCGATCCCCGCGACCCCTCGATTGGAGAGCACTCGCACGTCGGCGCCCACGTGACCGGCCAGCGCAACGTCGCGGATGGGGTTCGACGCCCCCACCACCAGCTGCTCACCGGGTGCCATCGCGGCGCTGACCACCTTCGCCACGTGCAATCCGGTGACGTGTTCGGACTGTTCCAGCTCCACATCCACCGCGCTCACCGCACGCTGATGCGCCTGCGCGCACGACTTGATCCACGCCTCGTCGGGTTCACCGCTGGTGACGGCCCGCGATCCGGTGGCCAGGACGTTGCCGGACACGTCCGGCCAGCGCGGGCCGGTGGTCAGCGCGTACACCCGCACCTCGGGGTCGGCGAGCAGGGTCGACACCTGTCGATGCAGGGTCGGTCGACCGCAGATGATCGCCTGGGTCGGCCGAAGCGCTGACAATGCCAAGGGGTGCAACGGATTCTGTGGTGCCGGGGCAGTCGGTTCCGCCACGGTCGGCAGCGCGGCGAGCTCGGGCCGATAGCCGGCACCGTGACCTGAGACCACCACGGTCGGCTCGGTGATGTCGATCTCGACGGGTACATCGAGTTTGCCGACGGCGGTGACGGTCCACGGCGCACCGCCGGGACGTCCGGAGTACTCGCCGAGATCGTCGGTGGGCGCGACCCCGGCGTCGGGTACCAGCGGCTCGCGCAGCGGGATGTCGAACTGGACGGGCCCGGCATTGCCGGTCCGGGCGCCACGGGCCGCGGCCAGGACGCGGCCCACGCCCGAACGCCACTGACTGTTGGTGTCGAGGTTCTGCTCGGCAAGACCGAGGCTGATCGCAGCGCGCACCTGCGTTCCGAAGATCCCGAACTGTTCGATGGTCTGATTCGCACCCGACCCCAGGAGCTCGTAGGGCCGGTTTGCGCTGACGACGATCAGTGGCTGGCGTGCATAGTTGGCCTCGAACACGGCCGGACTCATGTTTGCCACCGCGGTCCCGCTGGTCATCACGATGGGTACGGGCTGGCCGGACGCGACCGCGAGACCCAGCGCGAGATACCCGGCGGTCCGCTCGTCGACCCGAACATGCAACCGCAGCTGACCTGCGGCATCGGCCGCATGCAGCGCAAACGCGAACGGGGCGTTCCGCGACCCCGGGCACAGCACGGCCTCCCGGACGCCACCGCGGATCATCTCGTCGACGATCACTCGCGCCTGCAGGGTCGAAGGGTTCATCAGACCAGGCTAGCCTCGGGCCGGACGTGGTCGCGATCACCCGGAGACGAAGCGGAGCGGAGCTCGACCCGTCTATCGAGACGAAGCGGAGGGGAGCTCGACCCGTCTATCGAGACGAAGCGGAGCGGAGCTCGACCCGATCACATGACCCGCAGGTCAGTCGCGTCACACCTTCCGCAACACCGCGTGGGTCACTGTCTCGGACGGCACGAACTCGGCTACTTCGAAACCCGCCGGCCACCCGGCGTCCAGCCCGTCGAAGATGCGTTCACCGCCACCGATCACCACCGGCGAGATGACCAGATGCAGCTCATCGACCAATCCTGCTGCCAGGTACTGGCGAATCGCCGACGCTCCCCCGCCGAGCCGCACGTCGGCACCGTCGGCCGCATCGAACGCCTGCTCCAGCGCGCGGTGGATACCGTCGTCGACAAAGTTGAAGGTGGTGCCGCCCTTCATGGGCAGTGGGTCCCGCGGGTAGTGGGTCAACACGAAGACGGGGTGACCGTACGGCGGGGTGTCGCCCCACCATCCCTGCCAGCCGCTGTCATCCCACTCATCGCGGATCGGCCCGAACATGTTGCGTCCCATGATGGTTGCGCCGACACCGTCGTCGCCGCGCTCGAGGTAGTCGTTGTCGAGGCCTTCCGAACCACCGTCCTGGCCGATCATCGCGCGACCGAACTTGGTGTCGAACACCCAGGAGTGCAACTTTTCCGTTCCGACGCCCATAGGCGCGTCAGCGGTCTGGTCACGGCCGGCCATGAAGCCGTCCAACGACATCGTGATGTTGTGCACTCGCAGTTTCGCCATGGAACTGTCCCCTTTGCCCACTCCAGTTGTTGTCGATGAGTCTGACACCTCCCACCGACGAAACTCATCGGTGGAGCGCGCCGCAGGGCAACCATTCCGCAGCACGGGTACGGTCGAACCCGTGATTGGCCTACCCGATTCCGTCACCGCACTTCTCTTCGACCTCGACGGCGTCCTCACCAGTACCGCAGTCGTGCACAGTCAGGCCTGGAAGCAGGCCTTCGACTCATTCCTGGCCGAGTACCCGGGTGCGACCGATGCACAGCGGCGGCCCTTCAGCCAGGACGATTACCTCACCTATGTGGACGGACGCTCTCGTGACGACGGCATCGTCAGCTTCCTGCAGTCGCGGGGCATCACCCTGGCTCAGCAGGGAGCAGCGCCGTCGGTCGCGTCGATCGGGGATGCGAAGAACAAGCTGTTCCTCGAACTCCTCGACAAAGAGGGCGCCGAAGCCTATTCCGATGCGGTGAGATATTTGAAAGCAGCTCAGGAGGCCTCGTTGCAGATCGCGGTGGTGACGTCGTCGAAGAACGGCGAACAGATCTTGGAGGCAACCGGATTGACCCCGTTCGTCGTCGCCCGCATCGACGGGAAGGTGATCGCCGAACGTGGGCTCGTCGGGAAACCGGCACCCGACTCGTTCTTGGCCGGGGCCGATGCGCTGGGGGTACCGCCCGAGAAAGCCGCGGTCTTCGAGGACGCGGTGTCGGGGGTGCAGGCCGGGCACGCAGGTGGTTTCGGATACGTGGTCGGGGTCGACCGAACCGGAGGTGACACTCATGCGAGCAACCTCCGCAACGGTGGCGCCGACGTCGTGGTCACCGCACTCACCGACCTGCTGAAGCCCGCATGAGGCCCGCGGGATTCGAGGTCGCGCCCTGGCATCTGTCGTGGCGGGGTACCGATCCCGACGCGATGGCTGCGATCGAGTCGATCTTCGCGCTGTCGAACGGGCATATCGGCATGCGCGCGAACCTCGAGGAGGGTGAGCCGGTCTTCAATCCGGGCACTTACCTCAACGGATTCTACGAACAACGCGAATTGCCCTATGCCGAAGGCGGATACGGCTATCCCGAGGACGGCCAAACGGTCGTCAATGTGACCAACGGCAAGATCATCCGGCTGCTGGTCGAAGACGAGCCGATGGACATGCGGTATGGGAACCCCGACGAGCACGAGTGGAAGCTCGATTTCCGGGCGGGCACCCTGGAGCGGGTCACCGACTGGACCTCCCCCACCGGCCGGAAGGTACGGGTGCGCTCGACGCGCCTGGTCTCGTTCACCGAGCGCGCCATCGCCGCCATCCGGTACGAGGTCGAACCGCTTGATCTCGAGATGGAGATCGTGGTGCAGTCGGACCTCCTCGCGAACGAGGATGTCCCGCGGCCGGGCAACGATCCACGACTGGCCGCTGCCCTCGACCGACCACTGGTCGGCGACTTCGCCGAAGCCAAGGGGCACCGCGGCGTCCTGGGACACCACACCAAGGTGTCCGGACTCCGCATGGCAGCCGGCATGGATCATGAATTACTGGGCACCAATTCGGTCAACTGCGAGATCCTCAGCGACGATCTCGCTCGGCTCACGGTGACCGCGAAAGTGCAAGCAGGACAGAAGTTCACCGTCATCAAGTATCTCTCCTACGGCTGGTCGAGTCAGCGATCACCGTCAGCGTTGCGCGCACAGGTCGATGCCGCGCTCGCCACAGCACTCGACAACGGCTGGGACGAGCTATTGGCCCGCCAGCGCAAGTATCTCGACGACTTCTGGCGCTCGGCCGACGTCACCCTCGACGGCGACGCCGAGCTGCAGCAGGCCGTACGGTTCGCGCTCTTTCACGTCCTGCAGGCCGGAGCCCGCGGCGAGACCCGCGCCATCCCCGGCAAGGGTCTCACCGGACCCGGCTACGACGGACATGCCTTCTGGGACACAGAAACCTACGTCTTGCCGGTTCTCACCTACACCGTGCCCGCGGCAGCCGCCGACGCGCTCCGATGGCGACACTCGACACTGGACAAGGCCAAGGCCCGAGCGGTCGAGCTGGGCCAGGTCGGCGCAATGTTCCCGTGGCGCTCGATCAACGGAGACGAGTGTTCGAGCTACTGGCCCGCCGGGAGCGCTGCGGTCCACGTCAACGCCGACATCGCCTATGCCGTATCGCAATACATCGCCGCGACCGGGGATGAACAGTTCGAGGTGAACCAGGGTGTGGAGCTGCTGATCGAGACCGCCCGTTCCTGGGCTTCGCTCGGCCACCACGATCTGCGCGGAGACTTCCGCATCGACGGCGTGACGGGGCCCGATGAGTACTCAGCCGTCGCAAACAACAACGTCTACACCAATCTGATGGCGCAGAAGAACTTTCGCGAGGCCGCCGACGCCTGCAAGAGACACCCGTCCGTCGCCCGCCACCACGGGGTCGACGACGAGGAGATGGCGTACTGGCGCGACTGCGCCGATCGCATGCTGGTGGTGTTCGATCCGGCCTTGGGCGTACACCAGCAATCCGAATCGTTCACCCGGCAGGCGTTGTGGGACTTCGGAAACACCCCGGAAGAGAATTACCCACTGCTGCTGCACTATCCGTACCAGGACCTCTATCGAAAGCAGGTCGTCAAACAGGCGGACCTGGTGCTCGCGATGTACCTCCGCGGCGACGCGTTCACCCCGGAACAGAAGCTCAAGAACTTCGACTACTACGACCCGATCACCGTGCGTGACTCGTCACTGTCGGCGTGTGCGCAATCGATCGTCGCGGCCGAGGTCGGCTATCTCGACCTGGCGTACGACTACTTCGCCGAAGCTGCTCTGACCGATCTGCACGACCTACATCACAATGCATCGAGTGGCCTGCACATCGCCTCGCTCGCCGGCACCTGGCTGTGCTGCGTCGCCGGCTTCGGGGGCATGCGCGACCACAACGGGTCGATCACGTTCGCGCCGCGTCTGCCCGCCCGTTTGCATGGACTGACGTTCCGCCTGGCCGTGCGCGACCGGTGCATCGAGGTCCGGGTGGGGGCAGACGAGGCGACCTATCAACTCACCTACGGCGAACCGATGGAGGTGCAGCACCACGGCACGCCCTTCACGGTGCATTCCGGCGAGACCGTGCTGCCGATCCCGGCGCTGCACCATCGCGAGGCTCCACAGCAGCCGCGGCACTGTGAGCCGTATCAGCGGGAAGGCACCCGGTGAAGTTCGTCCCCCTCGCCGCTCACCGGGGGCACATTCCCCTCGCCTACCCCTCATCGGGCTGAACTTCACCGCCTGATTCCGCGAGCCGCCGCAGCACCGGGATGCAGAGCATCAGGAGCCCACGTTCGGTGTCGGGGAGGGTGTTGATCGCCTGGGCCAGCCACTCGTCACGTTGTCGGCGATCCGAGGCCAGTAGTGGGTGGGCGTCCGCGGTCAGTTCGACGAGCTGGCGACGCCGGTCATCGGGGTCGGCGCGACGGGTGATGAGGCCGAGCTCTTCGAGTCTGTTCATGCTCAGCGTCAGCGACTGCACCTTCACCTGCGCGCGTTCGGCGAGTTCGGCGACGGTGCTGACGCCGTGCCGATCCAGATCCCCGAGGATTCCGACCTGCGTCATGGTCATCCCGTGTGCCGGCCGGTGCCGCCTGGCCTGGCGGGTCACGGCCATCATTGCTTCGCGCAACGACGTGGCCTCCTCGGTACCGACAACGCCCAGGTGAGCCCCTGATTCACTCATACCAAGACAATACTTGGTATCTGCTGCTATTTGTCCAGTTCGCGACAAGTAAATAGCAAGCGTAGACTCAGGACCATGCTGCGGTGGATCGGACTGATGGTGATCACCGGCGGAGCGTCCATCGGACTGTCTGCCGTCGGTGTGCCGTCAGCGGCCCTGTTTGCCGGACTTGTTGTCGCCGCGGCCCTGGCCATCGTCGGCTGGGGTCCCCGCGCGCACGGTGACAAACCGCCGATGCCCCGCTCGGTCGGACTGGCCGCGCAAGGTGTGCTCGGCGTCTACATCGGGACCCTCATCTCCACCGACACCCTCGCCGGCCTGGGGTCGCATTGGCCGGCGGTCCTTGCGATGGCGTTCGTGACCCTCGCGCTCTCGGTGATCGGCGGCGCCCTCCTGGGCCTGCATCGCCGGGTCGACCCACTGACGGGATCGCTGGCCCTGGTCGCCGGTGGCGCCTCGGGGCTGGTGGCCCTGGCCCGCGAACTCGGTGGCGACGAGCGCATCGTCGCCGTGATCCAGTACCTGCGGGTCGCGATCATCACGATGTCGATGCCGTTGGTGGCGATCTTCGTGTTCCACGAGTCGATCTCCGGCGGCAGCGAGTTCTCGGGCACCACCGGCAACCAGTGGTGGGGCCTGCTGATGCTGGTGGTCTGCACGGTCGGCGGCTACTTCGCGGGCCGGCTGATCCGCCTCCCCGCCGCAGGGCTGCTCGGACCGCTGATCCTGACCGTGGCCGCCCAGCTCCTCGGCATCACCTCGTCGGCAGCGGTCCCGATCATCCTCGTGCAGTTGGCGTACGCGGCCATCGGATGGCAGGCAGGGTTGGGTTTCACCCGGTCCTCGCTGGTTGCGATCGGAAAGATCCTTCCGCTGGCAACCCTTCTCATCGTCGTCATCGCTGCGGCCTGCGCCGGGCTGGGCGTGCTGCTGAGCCTGTGGACCGGCGAGTCCATGTTCGACTGCTACCTCGCGACGACGCCAGGCGGGATCTACGCGGTACTGGCGACGGCGTCGGCGACCGGCGGCAACATCGCCTTCATCGTGGCCGCCCAGATGATTCGGGTCCTCATCATGCTGTTCATCGCGCCCTTCGCGGCCCGGGGCTATCACTGGTGGCTTCGCCGCAGACGGGCTGCTGCGACCGAAGAACTCGTGCCCGTCTAGCTCTGCGATCTCCCTGATCAGATTTCTTAGTAAAAGTAGGTTTATGGTCCGGACACCGGGGTACTCAGTCAGAGCGTGACCCCCGGCACAGCAGCCGTGCAAAGACAATGGGGGCACGTAGGTGTGATCGGACCAAGTCCGTGATCGCTTCCAACTCGGGGTGTATGGAGATCAACGATGATTCTTCTCGGTTTACTTCTTCTTATTCTCGGATTCGTCTTCGGGATCTCAATTCTATGGACCATCGGCATCGTGCTGATCGTCATCGGCGCGGTCCTCTGGATCCTCGGCGCAACCGGCCGCAAGGTCGGTGGGCGAGCGCACTACTACTAGACACGAAATGAGCGAGTGACCGCTGCCGGGTAGGGGCCCGGACCGTCACGACAGACTCACGTGGCGCGGTACGACGGGAATCTTCCGACGTACCGCGCCACAGTCATCTGCGCCAAATTCGTTCTGGGGATCGGCGACCGGCGTCGTCGCCCTACCAATCAGTAAGGTCGTGGGCATGAGTGATCGCGAGTTCGATGTCATCGTTTACGGGGCCACAGGATTTGTCGGCAAGCTGACCGCCGAATACCTGGCCAAACATGCTCCCGCCGGGACCAAGGTCGCGCTGGCAGGCCGCAGTGAGCACAAGCTCGCACAGGTTCGTTTCAACCTCCCAGCGCCCGCGAACGAGTGGCCGCTGGTGATCGCAGACAGCGATTCGCCTGCCTCACTCGATGCGATGGCCGCCCGCACCCGCGTCGTCTGCACCACCGTCGGGCCATACCTGAAGTACGGCGAGAACGTGCTCGCCGCCACCGTCAACGCCGGGACCGACTACGTCGACCTGACCGGCGAGGTCCCCTTCGTGCGGCTCTCGATCGACAAGTTCCATGATCAGGCGGCCTCCAACGGTGCCCGCATCGTCCACTCCTGTGGATTCGATTCCGTCCCATCCGACATCGGTGCCTACCTGCTGCACAAGAAGGTCGCCGAGGACGGCGAGGGCACCATGGGCGACACCACCATGGTCGTGCGTAGTTTCCGCGGCGGGATCAGCGGCGGTACCGTCGATTCGATGCGGGTCATCGCCAAGGAAGCCGGCGATGCGAACACCCGTCGCACCCTCCTCGACCCACACGCCCTGTCCACCGAGCCGGGCGGATATGCCGGCATCAAACGTAGTGCCGAGCCCGGCGACATGGCCATGGTCAGCGGATCCAAGGTCGATCCGAGCCTGCGAGGCACCCTTGCCCCGTTCTTCATGGCGAGTTACAACACCCGGATCGTACGTCGCAGCAACGCCATCCTGAACAACGCCTACGGCAAGGACTTCCACTACGGCGAGGCGATGTACGTCGGTGGTATCCCCGTGGTCTCCACCGCCATCGCGGCCGCCGTCGCCGCCGGCACCACCGCCTTCCTCGGCGCGATGTCGATCGGTCCCGTCCGCAGCGTCCTCGACCGGATACTTCCCAAACCCGGCGAGGGACCCACAGAAAAGGTCAGGGAGTCGGGTCACTTCACCACCGAGACCTACACGACCACCACCACCGGCAAGCGTTACCGCTCGCGGATGGTCGCCAAGGGCGACCCCGGGTACAAGGCCACCGCGGTGATGCTCGCCGAGAGCGCACTGTCGCTCGCCCTGCATCGCGACGATCTGCCGCCGCGCACCGGAGTCCTCACCACCGCCGCCGCCATCGGCGACGTCCTCATCGAACGCCTCCGCGGCGCCGGCTTCCGCTTGGAGACCGAACGCCTCAGCTGAATCTGCTCCACTTCTAGAAGAATGCTCCACTTCCAGGGCCCTGGAAGTGGAGCATTTCTCTGTAACCGGAGCAGATTGAGTTGTCCACAGTCTGCTGGCGTCGGTCATGCGCGTAGGCGGTGACTCTGGGATGAGCGTGCCTCCAGAAGCAACACGGGCCCCGCAACCACCGCAACGCCCAGATCGGAAGGAGCGCCTTGCCTCGGGCGCGAGACACACCGAGCGTTGTCATTGCCACCTCTTCCAGCAGCGGTGTCTCTTCACCACGACAGGCCCGCCCGGCGAACTGATGCAGCGGAACTACTCACAGTTTGCAGTCGACTCCCATATTCGTACGGATCCTCGGGACAAGCGTTTACATGCGTTCGTCATCTCTACACGACCTCTACGCGACGGTTTTGTCCCCGCCGAGCCACGCGAGAATCCCCAGTTGTCCACAGTCTGCCCAGGCATCCCCAGGACGGACGTTCACCAATGAGGATCACGGAGCAGACCACGTTGACCCACCATCATCAGATTCATGGGGGACAACACTTCTGATGACAACAGACTCATCCGGCGACGCGATGCTGCGTCCGTCGGCAACGGGGACGACTCACTGAGGGTTCGGGTCAAGACCGGGCAGCTGATCCGGCTCTACCGTGGCTTTTACACATTCAGCTGCGACCTGAAGGATCTGGCCGACCACGAGCGTGAACAGTTGCAGTACCGCCGCACCGTACTCGGCGCCGCGCATGCGGGCGACGGGTCGAAAGCCGTCAGTCATCATTCAGCCGCCGTCCTGCACGGCTTGCCGTTGCTGGGCGGCAAGACGACACGGGTCCACTTCACCGCGAACCGGAAGACCGGAGGGCGAAAGAAGGGGCGGGCGAACGTCCTTCATGCCGCGCCCTGGCTCGCGGACGAGGTCGTCGAGATCAACGGCCTGCTGGTCACTTCCTTGGCAAGGACAGCCGTCGATCTGGCCAGGCAGGGCAGCTTCTTGCAAGCAGTCTGCGCCTTCGACGGCGTCCTCCGGATGGGTGCGACGCGGGCTGAAGTGGAGTCGGTCCTTGATCGCAGCCGCGGTCGCGCGGGCGTCGCCAACGCGATTCGAGCGTTCGCGATTGCCGACGGCGACGCGGAGAGCATCGGTGAATCACTTTCGCGCGCGTTGATGCACACCTTCGGTGACATCCCGAGACCCCGGTTACAACAGAGGTTTTTCGACGCGAGAGGCGCCTTCGTTGCACGCACCGATTTTGACTGGGATGGCGTGGTTGTCGGCGAGTTCGACGGTTACGCCAAGTACATCCGCTACCTGAAACCTGGTGAGACCATTGCCGACGCATATGAACGTGAGAAGAAACGCGAGCAAAAACTCGCCCGCCTGGGCGTCATCGTCATCCGCTGGTGCTGGGACGACCT
>NZ_MJEJ02000015.1 GCF_002095435.2 Williamsia sp. 1138 | reverse complement strand
GGGCCGTGCTCGGCGATGGCGGTGGTGAACATGTCGATCGCGGCGGGCTTGTTTTCGGTGTACTCGATGCGCCAGCAGACCGGGTGGCGGGAGAACACGTCGATCGCGAGGTAGAGCTTGTAGCGGTCGTCGTTGGTCGGGCCGTGCAGGTCGGTGATGTCCCAGGACCACAACTGACCCGGGCCGCTGGCATGAATGATTGGTTTGGATCGACTGTGGTTGCCGGGGCTGCTGTGGTGGCCGCGGCGGCGGTCACCGACCGTGCCGTAGCGCGCAGCGATCCGGTAGAACGTGCGTGGTGAGCAACCGATCTCACGCTTGTCGAAAGCGCGCCAATATGTTTGCTGCACAGACAGATCCGCGTATTCTTCACGGTTCAATATCTCGACAATGACCTCTTCTTCGGTGGCGGTCAGCGCAGCCGGCTGGAACCGCTGCGTGTGCGGCACCGGATCCTGGACCGGCTTGTAATGACGGTAACCGCGCTCGATCCGGTAGTAGGTCGAGCGAGCCAGACCGGTCAATGCGCATGCGGCTTTGACCCCGATCCAGGTGTGAGTGGCCAAGGCGGTGACCAACTCGGTCAGGAAAGATGATGTCGCTTGAGCCAGGCCTGGTACTGCTCGGCGCTCATCAACGCCGGTGGGATCTGCGGACCCTCGTCCTCGGTCGAGCTCTTGGTGATCCCGTCCAAGAGCTCGAAGGCTTTTCCCATGATCTCCAACGCCGCCTCGGACTGGGCGTTCTTCTTCTCCAACCGGGCGACTTTGGCGCGCAACCGGGCCAGCTCAGCGCGGTCTTGGCTGTCCATGCGGTCCCTCGTTTTGTCGGCGGCAGCGACCATCGAGTCACTGAACGCACCAGACTCGCGGGCCTCTAACCACTCTCGCACGGTCGCCCGAGTCAGGTTGTACTCACGCATCAACCGAGTCTTGGCGCCGCGTTGCACCGCCAGGTCCCAGCGCTGCAAAAACGCAACCCGGAACGCGATCGGGAACGACCGCCGCCCCTTCGCTGACCGTCCAATCGGGATATCGATCGGGGTATCCAACAAATCCATGTCACACTCCATCCCCACCACCCCTACCACACCTTGTGTCTTACGACCAGGATGGCAGAGAGGGTTGAACGTGTGCAAATGACTCGACGGTGTGCATCGGCGTCTCACTGGATCGCGTACACCAGACCCAATCCCTGACGAGCCAATCCCGTCGTGAACCTCTGCGCGCGGCCCAGGAACTCGTTGACGTAGTCGGCGTCCGAATTGGGAAACGCCTCCTTGATCGTTGCGTCATCGACGGGCTCGACCAGCGCGATGTCCTTGGCGATTGATTCCACCACCTCAGGTGGCAAGACCTGGACAAATCCCCGGTGTTGTCCATTACCCACCGGAGTGACTTTTCCCTTCACCAATTCCAACGCGACACGTGGACAGTTGTTGCCGCCGTGGCCGGCGAACACGTGCTGGAGTTCGCGCCATGCCTTGTCGAGGTACAGCGAGTCCGGGCACTCTGGTTGGCCCCAGGCGTCCATGAACGGATCATCGGACATGAACGGATACGGATCGCGGCGGGCAGCGGCGACATCGTCGGGTTGAAGTGCGTATGCGTAGTATCGAATTCCCATGTGCCCGAGCGTGTCACGTTCAATACAGACCAAACCGTCGGAGCAACCACCTGTGCACAACCGAATGAGTTGTACACAGATGCTCCGGTATTCATCGAGCGAGGCACAGCCTCGACTACTATTTCGCAGCTGCGACGTCGGCGGCGTCAGCCCGCAGCAAAAAGCCTCTCCGCGAGGGCGGTCAGTTCCTTCCGGAAGTTCTCGTAGCCTTCGCGCAAGCGCTCCCCCGGCCAGTTGTCGGGCAACAACTCGGCCGGCAACAGCGGATCGTCGAGCGTGTGCCGCACCATCGCGGCTGCGACCTCGAAGCGCTCGGACATCGCCGTTGCGTTGTCCATGGCCGCCAATAGCCCCTCGGCCTTGTCGGCCCATAGGTCCAGCGTGAACAAGCGCGCCACCAATGCGGTCTGCGACCCCTCGGGCACGGCGGAGAACAAGGTGAGCCGAGCGCGCACCTCCGCACTCACCACGACCTCGATATTGGCAGGCCTGGCCCACACCCCCTCGCGCAACTCACCACATCGGGCGGCGCGCAGAGAGTCCCTCACCGCGGCCCGATCCGAGGATCCCGTCGCGCCTGTGGTGACGACCGCCATGCACCACCGGCCGTCCCACGGCCCCGCCACAGGGTGCAGCGCTTCGTCCTGACGACGCTGTCGTTCGATCAACCGAGCAGACAGCCGGTACATGCCGTCGTGACGTTCGAGGTCGCCGGCCGCAACCATCCGGGTCAGGGCCACGCGGACAGCGGACTCCTGCAAGCCCAGTTCGGTCGCCAGCGATAGGACACCGCGCACCTGGGCCTGCGCCGAATGGAACCCGAGCAGCGTACTGAGGATCACCGAGCGCGCAGTCAGCTTCCGAACCCCTGAAGCGCCCGTAGTCATCGTGCGATGCTAACCCGCATCACCGAACATTACATTTTCGTGGCGCAGTTATCTGCACTTGTAATACAGTCGACGCATGTCCACTCATCTCGTCACAAATCAGGTTCCTGAACTGGTCTGCTACGACGCGGCGAACACGCCGTCGATCCTCGATGCGGTACACCGCGCCGACGCTGATCACGTCCTCGACGAACTTCATCGAGTCGGGCGGCTGGCCGGCAGCGCCGAGGCCATCGAATGGGGAGACCGCGCCGAGGCGCATCCCCCGACGCTCAGGACCCACGATCGCTACGGCAATCGGATCGACGAGGTCGACTACGACCCCGCCTATCACCGCCTGATGACCGAAGCCGTCGCGCTCGGACTCGGCGGCACACCGTGGACCCAGTCGACACCCAACCCACATTTTGTCCGAGCCGTGAAGATGGCCGTGTGGAGTCAGGTCGACGCCGGCCACAGCTGCCCGATATCGATGACCTACGGCGCGGTCCCTGCGCTGCGCGCCAACCCCGACCTGGCGGCGCTGTACGAACCCGGGCTGACATCGACCGTCTACGACCCGGGCCTGCGTACCCCGCAATCGAAGGCGGGGTTGTTGGCGGGCATGTCCATGACGGAGAAGCAGGGCGGCTCCGACGTCCGCGCCAACACGACGACTGCAACCATCACCTCCGATGGCACCTACCGGATCACGGGTCACAAGTGGTTCACGTCGGCGCCGATGTGCGATGTGTTCCTCGTCTTGGCGCAAGCACCCGGCGGCTTGTCGTGCTTCCTGGTTCCGCGAATCCTCCCGGACGGAACCCGCAACACCTTCGCGCTGCAACGCCTGAAAGACAAGCTGGGCAATCGATCCAACGCCAGCAGTGAGGTCGAGTACGACAACACGGTGGCCTGGTTGGTCGGCGACGAGGGGCGCGGCGTGCGAACCATCATCGAGATGGTGAACATGACCCGTCTCGACTGCACGCTCGGCTCGGCATCCAGTATGCGCAACGGTGTGGCACAAGCCGCGCATCACGCCAACCACCGCACAGCATTCGGTGCCACCCTCATCGATCAACCGTTGATGCGCAACGTGATCGCGGATCTCGCGATCGAGGCAGAAGCCGCCACCTCGGTCGGCCTGTGGCTCGCCGACCTCACCGACAAGTCCGCTGCCGGCGACTCAGAAGCGGACGCGCTACGCCGCATCTCGTTGGCAGTGAGCAAGTACTACGTCTGCAAGCGCGCGCCTATCCATGCCGCTGAGGCGCTGGAGTGCCTGGGCGGCAACGGGTATGTCGAGGAGTCGCGCATGCCTCGGTTGTATCGGGAGGCACCACTGATGTCGATCTGGGAGGGATCGGGCAACGTGGCCGCCCTCGACGCGCTGCGGGCGATGGCGAAACAGCCCGAAACGCTCACCGCGTTCCTGGACGAGGTGAAAGTCGCCGCCGGAGCCGACGCTCACCTCGATCGCGCGATCACCGACTTGGAGAACCAGTTCAACGACGTCGACAGCCTGCAGCACCGGGCTCGGCGGGTCGTCGGCCAGATGGCGCAAGTGCTGCAGGGTTCATTGCTCGTCCGCCACGGCCACCCGGCGGTCGCGGACGCGTTCACCGTCAGCCGGCTCGGCCGCGACCACGGCGACGTGTTCGGCACGCTTCCCACCGGCATCGACACCGCCGCGATCGTCGAACGAGTGACTCCCAAACTCGAAACCCGATAGGGGGTAACGGTGTCCGAGCACAGCACCCGTTCTGGGTCACAGCCCGCCGGGTGGCGAGACGACCTCACCGCAGGTGAGGATTCGCTGTTCGCCGGCCGAACCCCACCCGACAACGCGGAGAACTATCGTACGCTGACGTATGAAGTGACCGGTCGCATCGCGCGGATCACATTCAATCGGCCGAAGCAGGGCAACGCGATCACCGCAGACACCCCCGTCGAACTCGCCCGTGTTGTGGAGCGAGCTGATCTCGATCCCCGCGTTCATGTCATGGTGGTGTCGGGTCGAGGCAAGGGTTTCTGCGGTGGTTACGACCTGTCGATCTTCGCCGAGAACGGGGGCAATCCGGCTGCCGGGCCGGACCCCAGCGAAGGCAGCGCCATCGACCCGGTGGTGCAGGCGCGCAATCATGACCCTTCGCGCACATGGGATCCCATGATCGACTATGCGATGATGAGCCGCTTCAACCGCGGTTTCGCCAGCCTGCTCCATGCCAACAAACCAACGGTCGCCAAGTTGCATGGATTCGCGGTCGCGGGCGGAACCGACATCGCGCTCTACGCCGATCAGATCATCTGCGCCGACGACACCAAGATCGGGTATCCACCGACTCGAGTGTGGGGCATCCCCGCAGCCGGCATGTGGGCACATCGACTCGGCGATCAGCGAGCCAAGCGACTGTTGTTCACCGGAGATTGCCTATCCGGCAAGCAAGCGTATGACTGGGGCCTCGCCATCGAAGCACCGCCTGCCGATGAACTCGACGAGCGCACAGAGGACCTGTTGCAACGCATTTCGCGGGTTCCCATTAATCAACTCATCATGAGCAAGCTCGCGCTCAACAGTGCGTTGCTGGCCCAAGGGGTTGGCAACTCAGGCATGATCAGCACCGTGTTCGACGGAATCTCGCGCCACACGCGGGAAGGGTTCGAGTTCCAGGACCGCGCGGCGACTGTGGGATTCCGCGAAGCCGTGCGCGAACGCGACGAGATCAACGGCGACTGGAAGCGCGCGCAGTTCACCGCGCCGCATACCGCGAGGGAATGAACGCCCGTCCAACCCCGACGACGGGCGTGCACATGTTTGACCGCTGACATCTGTACAGGGTGACAACGTCAGGCGGATGACTACGTTCTCGACGTCGGCGGGGCAGACATCTGGGATCGGTTGAGCGCGGGTCTGTCCAAGTCGGTAGGTAGCGGGACCGGCAAGACCCTCGTGCACGCATCGGTAACCGCGCGGGATGCGCGGCAGCGCAAACGATTGGCGCAGGCGAAGGTAAAGGACGAGTCACTCCCGCATAACTGAACCCTTCATGACGACGACGGCGCAGTGTGGTTCGCCCCCGATGCCACGTCGATGACATCGTCAAGCACCGCACGTGAATTCGCGAGGTCGCGTATCGCCTTGTCGATACGCGCGCGTTCGGCTTCGAGCAGTTCGATCAGCTTCGGCGTGGCGGTCTCGGACGGCCCGCCATCGACGTCCCGCATACAGGGAAGCAACGCTGAGATCTTCTTGCTGGCCAGGCCGGCAGCGAAGAGTTCTTGGATGTGGATCACCCGATCGACGGCCCACTCCGCATAGTCGCGATGGCCGCCAGGGGTTCGATCGGAGATCAGCAGCTGCTGCTCTTCGTAGTAGCGCAACGACCGTTCGCTGACTCCGGTCCGCAGTGCCAGTTCCCCGATGCGCATACCCCCGTTATACGCAATTCGGCTTGAACCTGACACCGGTGTGAGCCCTTACCGTTCGGACATGACGAGCAGTGACGATCCTCAGCCACCGTACGAGTACAGCCCGATCACCGAACGCGACCCGATCACCTGGCCTGGTGGCGCGAGGATCGCGGTCTACGTAGGACTGAATGTCGAACATTTCGTCCCGGGTCTACCCTCCACCAGCATCTGGGAGGGAACGGCGACACTCAGACCCGACGCCCTGAACCATGGGTGGCGCGATTACGGTGCCCGCGTGGGGATCTGGCGCGTCATCGAGAGCCTTGATCGTCACGGGATACGGCCCAGCGTCCTGCTCAACTCCATGGTGGTCGAGCAGTATCCGCAGATCGTGTCGGCGGGGTTGGAGCGAGACTGGGCGTGGCTGGCGCACGGTCGCACCAACTCATCACTGCACACGGACCTCACCGTCGAAGAAGAGATACGCGTGCTGACCGAGATCACCGACACGATCTCGACCGCTACGGGCCGGGCACCGCAGGGCTGGATGGGGCCGGGCTTGACCGAAACCCATCGAACACCGCAACTCCTCGCCGGACTCGGTTACCGCTACGTCCTGGATTGGACCCACGACGATCAGCCGTTCCCATTGACGGTCTCGGGGATGATCAGCGTTCCCTACTCCGTCGAACTCAACGATCTCCTACTGTTCGGCAAGGGCCTCACCGGGCCCGATTTTCTCCAGATGGTCACCGACACTTACGAACAGTTGCACTCTGATTCCGCGACCAGTGGGCGCGTGATGGCCCTCGCTCTGCACCCGTTTGTCATCGGCCAACCATTCCGTCACAAGTATCTCGATCAGGCTCTCGCCTATCTCGCCGCGCAACCCGATGTCTGGCTGACCACCAGCGACGACATCGCACAGCACTACCTCGAGATGCGCGGGCACGCTCCCATGTCTGTGCACTCACCGATCTGATAGCCGGCGAGGCCCGTGGGTTGCTCTAAAGTTGACACTGTCAGGTCGAGGTGTCTAGTTTCGACCAACCGAGACGCGGTGAGACAGTCGGGGGTCATATGTCAGCATGCACTGCGCATCCGAGTGCTGGGGCAACAAGCAAGACGTCGAGCGGGATGCAGTCATGAACGCATTCCAGGAGACCAGCGAGCTGTTCGAGTCCCTGCACGAGGCGCGCTTACGTGCGATACACGCCCAACGCTCGGCCGCTCTGCACGGAGTCCTGGACGCCCGGGTCGCCCTCGGGCGCGTCGTGGTCGCCCTGGAAGTCGCCGAGGACGCGTGCCGTGAAGCGCATGCCGTCACCAGAGAAAGTGCTGGTCAGAACTGATCGACAGGTCGCTCCAATCCACTGTGCTTCCATGGGAAGTATGGATTTCGGAGTCTCTACATTCGTGACCGATGAAGGCATTCGCCCCGATGTGCTGGCCAGAGCGCTGGAGGAGCGTGGTTTCGATTCGTTGTTTCTGGCCGAACACTCGCATATCCCGGTCAGCCGCGAGTCTCCGTACCCAGGGGGCGGCGACCTGCCGCGGGTGTACTACCGCACTCTCGACCCGTTCCTCGCACTCACCGCTGCCGCAGCAGCCACCGAGCGATTGATCCTCGGCACCGGGATTGCCTTGCTGCCCCAGCGGGACCTCATCCACACCGCGAAGGAGGTTGCGACCCTCGACCTCCTCTCCGGTGGACGGGTGGCCTTCGGGGTCGGGGTCGGCTGGAACCGCGAAGAGATGAGCAATCACGGCACCAACCCCAAGACCCGGGGCGCGCTCATCAACGAGCAGCTGGCCGCGCTGAAGCAGATCTGGACCGAAGACGAGGCCGAGTTCCACGGCGAACACATCGACTTCGATCCGATCTTCGCCTGGCCGAAACCGGTCCAGAAGCCGCATCCCCCGATCTACATCGGCGGCGAGAGTCCCGCGGCCATCGATCGCCTGGTGAATTACGCCGACGCGTGGCTCCCGCGGGCGCACACGAGCGCCGACGACCTGATCCGCGTACGCACGGAGTTGGCCGACCGCGGCCGATCCGACATCCCCTTCACCATTTTCGGCGCGGGACGCAAGTCTGAAGAGCTCGACGGATACGCCGCGGCGAACGTCGAGCGCGTCACCTTCCTGCTACCAACGCGTCCGGAAGCGGAAACGCTGGCCACACTCGATGAGTTCGTTGCTGCAGCAGACCCTTATCGCTGAGCCATGCCGTGGGGCGTAGCAGAGAGCTACAGTTGGTAGCACAGTGCTACGCGAGGAGCTGTCATGACCCAGTCCGCAGACAAGGTGACCAGATTCGACTCAACTCTGGTCGATTCAGCCATCGCTGAAGGGCGACGACAGAACCGGACCGGCCGCCAACAACTCGAGTACTGGGCACGGATCGGGCAGGCCATGACAGCCCATGAGACCTCGGCCCTGAGTCGAGTGCAGCAAGCCTTGACAGGCACGGTGCCGACTGCCGATCTCACCGACGCAGAGGGTCGGCTCTTCAACGCAGAGGTCGACGTCAAGATTGCCGAAGGCCTGGCCCGCACCGATTACCGGGCCGAACTCGCCGCGAGCGGCATCACGACCGTCGTTCTCGACGATCAGGGACGGCTCGTCGAGCACAATCCCGACGGCACCACCCGCGTACTCGACTCCGAATGAAGCGCCTCGACCTGGTGATCGGCCCGAACGGTTCGGGTAAGTCCACCTTCGTCGAACTCACCCTCACCCCCGCCTTGCCGACCAGCGTCTTTGTCAACGCCGACGTCATCGCGCGCCAGAGGTGGCCCGATGACGCCGAGGCGAGGTCGTACGAAGCAGCACGCTCGGCGGCAGCCACGCGAGACGCCCTCATCGACGCGGGTAGATCCTTCATCGCCGAGACAGTGTTCTCTCATCCATCGAAGCTCGACATGATCACCCGAGCACAGACAAACGGGTTCGTGGTGGCCGTGCACGTCCTACTGGTTCCCGAATCCCTGGCGGTGCTGCGTGTCTCACACCGAGTTGCGGCCGGGGGCCACTCGGTACCGGAAGCGAGGATCCGCGAGCGCTATCACCGACTGTGGCCCCTTGCCGCCACCGCCATCGACAGATCCGAGCAGGCCACGGTCTACAACTCGGCGGCAGGTACTCCAGAGATCGTGGCCCGTTTCGTCGGCGGCTCACCGATCGGGGCCATCTCGTGGCCGACCTGGACGCCGGAAGCCCTGACCACGCCGACGTAGGCCCACGCCCGACCACCACCGCGACTCACCGGCGCCAGATGCCCTGCGCAGCAATCTCTCCGACGAAGTCGTCGAACGTTCGCGGAGCTCGCCCGAGGACCTCCCGCACCCCGTCAGACACGTGGGCGTTGCGCCCCTCACGGATCCATCCGAAGACTTGCGCCAAGTCCTGCGCCAACGGGCCGGCGACACCGCGTCGCCGGGCAAGGTACGAGACGAAGGCGTCGTCAGCCATCTGTTCGAAGTCGACGTCTTCGCCGGCGGCCTTTCCGATCTTCCTGGCCGCCTCCGCGAACGTCAGCAGATCCGGCCCGGAAAGCTGATAGTCCTTTCCCGCGTGACGTTCTGCGTCCACCAGCGCTGCGGCCGCGACATCCCCGATGTCCCGGGTGTCGATGAACGGCTCGAGGCCATCACCTGACGTTCCGACGAGATGTCTCTCGATGATGCCGTCGCGGAACAGGTCCCATTCACTGAATACCTGCATGAACCACGTGGGCCGGAGCACCGTCCACGTCATCCCGGACGATTACACCGCAGAGACAACTGCGGCGTCACCCGGCCTATGGGACACCACGGCGTCGCGGGATGACAACAGCACCGCGTGGCCCACCCCGGCGCGCTGTGCCACGGCAGTGAAGTCTGACATCGACTGCGCCGCATCCGATTGCTGCGAGTCGACCAGATATACCGCATCGGCACCGTCGACCACGTGCGCCCAGCTGGTCCGGTCGTCCCAGTCGAACCGCACCAATGTGCCGTCGTCGATGGGACCGCCAGACCTCGACACCGCCCGAACGTCGACTCCGTCCACCGAGTTGACCGCACGCACCACCTGTCGGCCTGTCTTTCCTGTAGCTCCCAGCACCAGAACCCTCATGCCTGCCATCTCCCGCCTGCGGTAGTGCGAACGACGTAGTCTTCGAATGTGCCCGGCGCCCTGCCCAATACGCGTCGGATGTCATCGGTGGTCTCCGAGATCAGCCCCTGCTCCATGAGTTCGTACATCGCGGCGATGGTGTCGGCTTCGGCGCGGGACAATCCTTGCTCGGTGAGGCTGTCGGCGTACTGGCTCGG
Organism: Williamsia sp. 1138; assembly: GCF_002095435.2. Lineage (GTDB taxonomy): Bacteria > Actinomycetota > Actinomycetes > Mycobacteriales > Mycobacteriaceae > Williamsia. The sequence goes on along the minus strand of NZ_MJEJ02000015.1, from coordinate 25,586 downwards.
GGTGATCTGCCGGTAGTTGATCGTTCGGCCCGAGGCTGCGGCGATCAAACCCACCACCTCACGGAAGGTGATGCCGCGTGGTCCGGTCAGCTCATACGTCTTCCCTTCGTGTCCCGGATTCATCAGCACCTCGGCCGCGACCGAGGCCACGTCTTCGATGTCGACGAAGGGCTCGGGAACTTCGCCCGGTGGAGCAGCAAGTTCTCCCTGCAGCAGGGGCTCGAGGAACACCTCTTCGGAGAAGTTCTGGTTGAAGTTCGACGAACGGACGATGGTCCAGTCGAGAGCCGAGGCGCGCACTGCCCGTTCTGCCGCGCGCATGTCGAGCCCGAAGGTGGAATCGCCCCAGCTGTCGGCCGCCCTGCCGGACAGCAAGGTCACCCGGCGAAGGCCCGCAGACTGAGCCCTGTCGATGAAGTGGTCGACCGGCCCGACCTCGGCCGGCGGGACAAGGTAGGCCGACGACGCACCGTCGAGTGCGGCGTCCCAGGTGTCCGGGCGTGACCAGTCGAACGGGATGGCGCTGGATCGAGATACCGGCCGGACCGGTGCGCCGAGGAGTCGGAGACGGGCTGTCACCCGGCGTCCGGTCTTGCCTGTGGCACCGAGAACGAGGATCGTGTTGTGGTTCATGAGACCAGTCAAGCGGCTGTTCGCAGAGCATTCCATAGTTCAGACACTGGTTTGCCTGTTGATTCGTCTAGGCTGGGGGTCATGGATGCGTTCGGTGACCTTCTCCGGGGCGTGCGGTCACACGGCTCGGTCTTCGGATATTCGACCCTCTCGGCACCGTGGGACCTCGACTTCATCGACGGCGCGCCGCTGACGTTGTGCGTGATCGTCGACGGTGCGGGCTGGATCGTCCGTGACGATCACGAGCCGTTGCGAGTGTCAGGCGGAGACACCGTCGTCCTCCGTGGACCGGAGCCGTTCTCCTTCCGAGATGAGGTGGACACCCTCGCCGAACCCGTGGCCTGCGGCGAGCATTGCTCCATTCCCGAGAACGGCGGTGCTCGGCATCGCCTGGGGTGGGCCGACTGCGGTGACCCCGATGCTTCGACCTCCATCGTCGTCGGCGCCTATCCGGTGCACGGCGAGATAGGCGACCGGCTGTTGCAGGTGCTGCCACCGATCATCCGCATCCCACCCGACACCGACGCCGATCCGGTCGCTCGCTATCTCGCGACGGAGGTCGCCGCAGACCGGCCTGGGCAACAGATCGTTCTCGACCGCCTGCTGGACTGGTTGCTCGTCTGCTCACTGCGCACCTGGTTCGATGACCAAGAACAGGCTGCGCCGCAATGGTATTCAGCCTTGCACGACCCGGTTGTCGGCCCGGTGCTCCAGCTGATGCACGCCGAGGTGGACGCTCCGTGGACCGTCGCCGCGCTGGCTCAGCGGGCAGGGGTGTCCCGTGCGACGCTCGCCAAACGGTTCACCGACCTCGTCGGCGAACCGCCGCTGACCTACCTGACCCAGTGGCGGATGACCATCGCCGCGGATCGGCTCACCGATCACCCTGACCTGAGCATCGCGGACGTCGCACAGTCCGTGGGGTACGCCGACCCCTTCACCTTCAGCACGGCGTTCAAACGCACGAAAGGGGTCAATCCCAGCACCCACCGCACGAAGGTCGGCCTGGCCACATGACCGCACCATAGGCTGTGTTGGTGTCCACCTCCGATCGACGCTGCCCATGCACCAGCGGACTCCCCTTCGACGACTGCTGCAGACCAGTAGTGGCGGGCGACCGCCCGGCGCCCACCGCCCAAGCACTGATGCGGTCGCGCTTCACCGCCTTCGCGACCGGCGACCGCGACTACCTGCTCCACAGTTGGCACCCGCGGACGAGACCGGCCGAACTCGATCTCGACGACGCGATGCGTTGGTATCGCCTGGAAATCGAATCAACCCGCGGCGGTTCACCCTTCGACTCGACAGGCGAGGTCGCATTCACCGCGTTCTACCGCGTCCAAGGTGGCACCGCGGGAAGCCTGATGGAGCGCAGCACTTTCGAACGGTTGGACGGGCGCTGGGTGTACGTAGACGGCACCATCACGCCGACCTGACCGGCCCGAACGCTCAACCTGCAGCGTGAATGGTGACGACGTAGCCGTCTGGGTCACGGAGCGAGAACTGGAGCCCGAACGGGCCGTCGAACGGTTCCTGCACGATCGGCACTCCCCGCTCCACGAGGCGTGCGTGCAACCCGGCCGGATCCTCGCTGCCGAACCAGACGCCGATGCCGGCACCGAGTTGGCCGATTGCGTCGAGATCCACTCCGGGGAACGGTTCACGTACCGCGAAAGCGGTTCCGCCCGAGGAGAACACCACTGCAGCGGGGTTGGCCGCCGGCAGTCGGTCGAGGCCGATCGCGTCCGCATAGAACGTTGCGGACGTCGCCAGGTCGCGCACCTGGAATGACACGAAATCGGGTCCGCTGGTGGTCGTGCTGATGCTGTTCGTCATGTCGAGCTCCTGCTGCCGTTGATTGTTACCAGTGTCAATATACTGACACTCAAATCCCGCTCGTGTCAAAATGTTGACATGAGGAGACCGCATGACGACACAGCTTCCGAGGCGTTGGGACTTCTGATCAAGGAGACCCAGGCGATACTCCATCTGCGCATGGCCGAGCAGCTGCGCCACCTAGAGCTGACCGTGCCGCAGTACGCGTGCCTGCAGGCTCTGCATCACACGCCCGCCAGTACGAGTTCTGAGCTCGCCCGGCACGCTTTCGTCTCGCGCCAATCCATGAACGTACTGCTCCAGGGGCTGGAGAAGCGCGGACTCATCGAACGTTCCGAGGAGCCCGGACCACGACGCGAACGTGCCACCGTTCTCACACCCGCCGCAGCGTCCCTACTCGAACATGCGCAGGCCGACGTCGCTGCAGTCGCGAACACGATGACCGGCCAGCTCACGGCGCCCGACGTATCGAGACTTCTCACGCTGCTCACCTCGTGTCGCGACGCGCTTCTCGCATCCGACTCCGGATGAGTCAGGGCATCGACCTGAACTCGTCGTACAACGCAGGCAAAAAGCCTGCAAGGTGGTTCATCTCGCTTGCGCAGTGGTGAAGCAGGTCGTGAGCGAGACGATCGTTGAAAGTGGTTCGTACCGCGACATCGACAACCGGGGGCGCGACTGTCCTGCCCACGCGAGACGTGAGCAATGGTGCGGCACCGGGTAGGGAGACCGCCCTACCCGGGAGCGAGAGGATCTCGCCCGGACCCATGAAGAACCGGGACCGCATCTCACAGCCGTGGTCGGTGGGCCGCACCTGATGGACGAGCCAGCCGGCTGCCACCGGTAGGTAGGTCACGCCGATCCGGGCGCAGACGTACGTGGTGCCCGGGCTATCGGCGAATCCGAGCGTAGTGGGATCGACGAAACGGATTGCCAGTCGCAGTTTCTTGGCGCCGATGTACTCATCGACGAAGGAGACGTTGCCGATGTATTTCTCACGGTCCGTCAGGCCTGCGACGTCGCTGCGATCCTCGGCGACACACGCTTGCCTGTGCGCCGCCGGATGCCAGAGTTTGTAGCGCGCGGAGTCCGTCAGGTGCCACCCGAACCACCAGTCCCACATGTCCGCGGTGACACCAGGCATATCGGTCAGACACGCGACGAGCACAGTACCGCTCGCCGTCCGGGTCCAGCCGGTTTCCATCGGGCCGTAGCCAGGCGCCGACAGCCGCGCCCGGGCATCGTCGACCCCGTAACCGAACTCGGCCGGAACGCGTCCACGACGTAGTGCCTCATGGACGTGCGGTTGGATCGGCTCGGTGTGCGATCGAAAGTAGTGCGCGAAAGGGCGCGTATATTCGGCCGCGTCGTAGCCGAGGTGACTGCTCGACCGACCTCGCAACGCCTTGGGCAGAGCCCGACGGTCAGCAGCTGTTACGTGATACCGCGGCACTAGCGCACTCAGACATGCACGTCGCGCAGACCGACCGCACCGCGTAGGCCGGAGCAGTTGTAGCAACCCACACACCCAATGCAGTCGGTGCATCCAACGCACCCGACGCAGGCCATGCACCGCTGGCACAGTGCGCTCGCCACGACCCCGAGACACCCTGCGATACCGAAAGAGAATGCGGTGCCCGCACTTCCGGCGACCACGGCACTGGTCGCGGTGACCGCAGAGCCCGCGACCACAGCACTGGCCACCGTCGCGACGGAGGTCCCGACGCCCGCGCTCGCGACAGTCCCTGCCGAACCCGCAACACCTGCACTCGCCACAGTCCCGATCGATCCCGCCACAGCGGTGCTCGACGACGTGGCCATCGACCCCGCCACCGCAGTCGCATCCGCCGTGGCCGCCGAGTCGACGACTGTGCTGCCGGTACCGCAAGATTTTGTCACGCCGGTCATTCTGCCGCAGTTCAACAAGATGTGTCTGCGCTTCGGCCGCTGGGCACACTGCAGTGGTGAAGACCAACGAATACGCACCAGGCCGGCTAGTCGACGTGTACGGAGATGCGACAGGCCCTGCCGTCCTCGTGTGGCACGGCACCCAGACCGACGCGCGGGCAACTATGCGACCGTTCGCGACACTGCTCGCCGATCATCATGGGTTCCACGTCATCGTCCCCGACTGGGATTCGCATGCCACCGACCGTGGTCGCGGCGACTTGTTGGGATCCCTCCGTCACGCCGCAGCCTCCGGCGCCTTCGCACTGATCGGATGGTCGCTGGGCGGGACAGCGGCAGCCGGAGTGGCCCTGGACGCCGACCACTACGCCAGCCCCGTGTCACGGGTCATCACCTTGGCCGGCGCGTTCGGCGCAACCAATCCACTGACGGGCGAAAGCCTCCCCACCGGCGATCTGCCGACCGGAGCTCGGATACCGATCACCCTGTTACACGGCACGTCCGATGACGTGGTTCCACTCACTGCGAGTGAAGATTTCGCCGCTGCGCTCGACGATTGGCCTCTCGAGCTCATCACCTTCGATGCCGACCACGGCTCAATCGCCGGCGCCATCTACGACGCGGACGCCGACAGATACTGTGCTGCAGATGATTCAGCCACCCTCGGAGTGGCCGGCGAAATCGTCGATCGCATCAGCGCGATCCTGCGACGGCCGTAGACTGCGGACTACTTCTTGCGACGACCGACGATCGACCGACGCTTCTTCTCTTGGTGATCATCAGCGTCGACAGTGCGTGCCTTACGCCGACTGTACGAGCCTATTTTGATCAGCAATCTCGACAAGGCTGTCGGATTGTCGTTTCGACGCTCTATCCGGTGTCCTGCGGTCAGCAAAATCTTCGCGACCAGCGGCAGAACGATTGCCAGGATCAGGTAGCGGTACAGGTATTTTCGTGCCAACAGCGGGATCATGGTTCTCCTGGTGCTCGTCTCACGGGTGAAGAGAGAGGAGGTGGCGGCCGACATCGGCCACCACCCCACCCCTCACAACTGGGTGTGTCAGCCGAAATCAGTCGGTGAGCTTGCTCTTCACGTTCGACGCCGCATCGGAGATGTTGTCACCGACCTGCTTGGTCTTACCCTTGCCCTGGTCGGCGGCACCCTCGGCCCGGAGGTCGTCATTGCCGGTCGCCTCGCCGATCTTCTCTTTCGCCTTGCCCGCAACCTCTTCGGCCTTGTGCTTTGCCTTGTCGATGAAATCAGCCATTGTTCTCTCCTCCTGTTTCTCGCGCCGAACCCCATTGCCCGGTCGCGCCTTACATGAACTGAGACGGGCCAACGCACGGAAGTTGCACGCAGAAGTGAGCCAGAACACGATGTGTTAGCGTCGGTGACATGACACTGCTGAAAGGCGCATGAGCCGCCCACGCACGATGACCGTCCTCGTCGACGAACTGGCGATCGAAGACGGCGCGATTCCCCCGCCTGAAGTCGGGACGGTCACCTCATTCCCCCTTCTCTTCTCTGAAGCTGCACCGTCCGAGCCTGATGTAGTGACCATTCGGGCCAGGTTGGACCCTGCTCCCCGACCGCCGATCCTGCGGCGCGGCGGTGGACGCGAGACCGAGCAATGGCACTGGTCTGGGCTCCTTCGTGGCGACGGGTGGACCGCCAGTTGGCAGGGAACGCGCCCGGCGACCGGCCACGTCGAGATGACCGGGCGGTTCCACGGCGTCTTGGGTATAGACGCGTCAGGATCGGTTAGGGGTCGGGTGACACGCGTGCGGGTCGTCAGCGTGGACGTCGCCCGCACCACCGGTAACCCGAACTCCTGGAAGCTTTTGCCGGACAGGCAACGCACCTACCGAGAAGTCGAGAAGTCACCACGCTTCTTCGACGATGAACGCCACCGGGAGAACGGAGAGGACGTACGTCGAGTCGAAATCGGCGTATTGATCGACCTCGACATCGATGACGTGCCCGAGCCACCGCTACGACCCCGACTGGTTGCCGCCGATGTGTCGACCTGCGAGGGCGACATATGGGTGCTCGACAACACCCTTCCGAAGGTCGTTCATGTCGACGAAACGCGAAAAGCCACCGAGTATTTGATTCCTGGCGACGTCCGACCGTCGCGGCGGGTGTGGGCCACCCCCACCGGTTGCTGGATCAGTGGCCCGGACGGTACCTACCGCGTGACGGTCGATGAACCAGCCCGCAAGATCGACGACCAGCTCACCACCACCGGTGCCGTACTCGGAGAAGCGTTCCTGGCCTGCACTTCCCGACTTCCCTGGCAGATCCACAGCCCGGACCGAGACCCCGTCCGAGTCGATGTTCCCGAAGGCACAGCCGTCACGGCCACCGCAGACGGCCGAGTCTTTGTGGCCGTTGCGAGGTTCCGCGATGGGGAGAACGTCCGGCACCACCGGCTTATCCGCATCAGCCAATCCGGCGAGGTAGCAGTCGGGCCGCCGCTGCCCGACTCCGAAGACCACGATGAGCCCTCGCTCAACGGTCGCCCTCTTATCGTCATTCAGGGCAATACAGCGATGAAGATTGCGCCTGATCTTTCCGTCGAAACAACAACCCGACTTCCCCGACGCTTCCTTCGCGCAGGTTCCGTCGGCGAACACATCTGGGTCCTTGGCCACCCGCCTGGCGGCAGCGTCCGATGGTGGCCACTGGACGGGCCGACCGACTATGACCGCAGCCGCGGCCAGTTCTGGTTGCTCACGCTGCTTGACGCCGCCACCCTCGGGCCCGTCCGCAGCGCGCCGGTGCCCTCGTCGTCCCCCAGACTTGCGGCCGACAGGACCGGAACGATCTGGGTGACCGCCGCAGGTGACTTGCACACCCTCGGCGCCGCGCATATGCAATGGCCCATCGAGTACGACGTGAACTCATCATTGAAAGCGAATGGCACCAATCCATGACCCAGATCCGACTGTTTCGCTCGGCATAGATCACCGGCCATATCGCGTGGTGGATATTCATCGTCGCAACGGCGTTCGCCGGTGGCATCACATGGCTCGGACTCGACGGCGACGGAGTGTCCTCTCGTCGTTCGTTTGGGTGGACGGCCTACACCGGGGTGATGGACAGACCGGTCGGCATCGCCAACTTCTCCGGTCCGACTCCGTACGAGTGGTGGACGGAGCCGGAGGTGTTCTCCGCGATGGCGTTTGCCGTTGTCCTTATTGCAGCAGTGACAGAGGCACTAGCAGTTCGCCGAGCGGCTCCTGGAATCGTCACGATCGTGGCGCCCCTGGCGGCACTGGGCATACTGATCGTCGTCACCCCGGGTGTCATCGACAGTTGGCAACTGGGCACGATGACGACGATGGGCGCTGTCCTTCTTGCCGTCGCCATCCGCGAGTTCTGGGCTCGCCACTTTGCTCCAAGCCTGCCTGCTCCTTCGTGATCATGCGGGCGGGGCGAGGTGCCACGATCGCGGATCGCGTCCGGCGATGGCGACGGTCCGGTCCAGCAGGGGCAATGTCTCGTCTGCTGCGACCGGCTCGCCCCAGAGTTCGGGCAGCGGCGCCTCGGTCAGAAATCCTTCGACGTGCTCGTGGCAGGCGAGCACCACGGATTCCGGCGGGACGAAACCTCGATTGGTCGCGACGGCAAGGTCCCAGCCATGCACGATCACCTCTGTCATCGCGATCTTCCCCCACGTCTCGTTCGGCAACTCGAGGCCGGCCAAGTCCGAATCGCCGTCCCAGGCCCGGGGCTCCGCCCACGCTTTGGCCAGGTCACGGACGTGATCGGCAATCTGGTTGCGCGACGCATCGTCGTCGATCGCCCGCACCGCGGGGCTCGAGGTCTCACCGCCCGCGGCCGCGGTGAATCCGGTCGCACCCTCATCGATGTGCATCAGCAGATCGGACACGGTGTAGCTCTCGCAAGGCGTCGCGCGCGCGAGATCCTCGTCGTCCACCTGCGTGATGAGATCGGCCACTGCATCGGATGCGGCTCTGAAGTCGATCATCTGGTTCCTCCCGATTGGCTGGTACCTGCAGATGCAGACCGCGGCAGTGCTCGAAAGTCATCGGTAGGCGATTATCGTGTTCAATCCACCAGATTCGTCCCCTTATCCAGCAGGCGAGGGCACATTCCCCTCGGGCGTCCCTCACGGAGCCGATTGTGGTGGACGCTGACTCGAGACAAGGAGTTTCATGCAGTTCGGATCGACCAACCTCGTGCGAACAGTTCCTGCCGAACACATCGACGAGGCCGTGGCCTTCTATGCCGCCAGACCCTCGGGCCGTGGCCCTGCTGATGCCGACGAACTGCGAGAGGCTCGGGCGCTGCGGGGCAGCACCACCACCGACGACTCGGCGGTCGAGCGGACTGTTGATGCCGGCGGGCGGAGCGTACCGGTGCGCATCATCCGACCTACTGTTGCGCCGACGCGAGGCGTGCACCTCGACATCCACGGCGGTGGTTTCTACATGGATTCCGCGGCGCGCGGCGATGTCCGAAACCGGGAGCTGGCCGATGCACTCGGGGTGGCGGTGGTCAGTATCGACTACCGACTGGCACCCGAAAACCCTTGGCCCGCAGCGCCGGACGATTGCGAGACCGCGGCGCTGTGGCTGACCGACAACGCCGCGCGGCTCTTCGGCACCTCATTGCTGACAATCGGCGGGTTCTCGGCGGGGGCCACCCTGGCGATGACCACCCTGCTACGGCTTCGAGACAAAGGTGTACGCAGCTTCGCCGGCGCAGCGCTGCAGTTCGGCACCTACGACCTGAGTGGCCGGACACCCGCAGGACGCCTGATCAGCGACGAGTACTTTCTCGAGGCATACGCCGGTCACGTGGCTGACCGCACGCTTCCCGACGTCTCCCCGATCTATGGGGACCTGCGTGATCTGCCGCCGCTCGTGCTGGTGGTGGGGGTAGAAGACATCCTGCTCGAGGACAACATGGCCATGGCCTCACGGCTCGCGGCGGCAGGAGTGGACATCGACCTGCGCATCTACCCGGCGTCGCCGCATGGGTTCACGAACCACCCCACCGCGATCGCCGCCACCGCCCGGGAAGACATCCGATCCTGGCTGTCGGACCGCCTAGGCTAACGCGGCCGCCAGCATGTGCATCGCAGCCGTGGTCGACAGTGCTCGCACACTGGCGCGGTCGCCGGGTAGCCGCAGGGTGCGCGTGACGGTTGGACGATCTGCCATCGCGATCCCGAAGCAGACGGTGCCGACCGGTTTGAGCTCGGTGCCGCCACCGGGTCCCGCGACGCCGGTGGTGGACACCGCGATGTCGACGCCGACTCGCCTTCGCACCCCCTCGGCCATCGAGGCTGCGACCTGCTCGCTGACTGCACCGTGTTCGGAGATCATCTCTGCGGGGACGCCGAGTAGGTCGGATTTTACCTCGTTGGAGTACGACACCACACCACCGGTGACGTAGGCCGACGATCCGGCCCGGTCGGTCAGACGCGCCGCGATCATGCCGCCGGTGCACGATTCGGCGGTGGCGATCAGATGACCGGACAGTCGCGTTGCCACGATGTCGTCGATGGTCGACCCGTCCGTCGAGAAGATCTGCCTGCCATGGGTTTCGGCGACCTGTGTCGAGAGCTTCGCGTACGCCGCGTCGGCAGAATCGGGATAGCGGGTCACCATCTCGAGTTCGCCGAGGCGCAGGCAGGTCGTGATCTCGAGATCGTCGAATCCGGGGACCTCGACCTCTGCGGTTCGCAATGTGGCGGCCAGATCGGCCTCGGAGAGACCGTAGGCGCGGATGGTCGACTGCCGAACCTCCGACCGTGCCGCCAATGCCGCGGCGACCGGGGCGGATTCGAGAGCTGCCGGCCACATCTCCTGAAGCTCTCGAGGCGGCCCCGGCAGGATCAGGATCGCAGGCAGGGGGCCGGCAGCCGGTATCGCGACGCCCGGTGCGGTGCCCGTGGGCGCAATCGATTGGGCGCCGTCAGGAACCAGGGCCTGCTTACGGATGCCGGCGTTCAGAGGCTCGGAATCGACCGCGGTACTCATTCGGCTGCGCCATCGCTGCACGATCGCGTCGATATGCTGCTCGAGTTCAGCGTCGAGCTGCAGTTCCCGTCCGCAGAGAGCAGCCACGGTGGCGACGGTGAGGTCGTCGGCAGTCGGGCCCAGGCCTCCCGTCGTGACGATGAGATCCACCCGCTGATCGGCCAGGAACTGCAACTGGGCGGTCAGGTCGGCCGGCCGATCGCCGCACACGGTGATGTGCGCGACGTCGACACCCATCTCGAGGAGTTGCCGAGCGACCCACGGGCCGTTCTGATCGGTCACCCGACCGCTGAGAACTTCGGTTCCCGTGACCACCACACCCGCACGCACTGCCATTGCATCGACTTTAGTGGTGAGCCACCCCTGCCGCGACGACGACGCCGTCAGAAGACGGCGGTGCTCACTTGTCGAGCCAGGCCCCGTGCAACCCCGCGGGCACCCGGATCGGCAGATCGATGGTTGCGATGGGTCCATCTTCCGGGCTGTCTGCCGTCAGCAGATAGAACCGCGACCGCAGGTCCTCGGGGTCGGTTCCGATGGCACCCCAATAATCGTGGTCGGCGCCGGGGATGTAGATCGGTTCACCGATCGCAACACCCGGGCTCCACGACACCTCAGCGCTCTTCGCGACATCGTGGAACCACAGGCTCTCTTGGAAACCGGTGTCGGAGTCGGACTTGCCGACCGTGGCGACCCGTTGGTGGTCACGGGTGAGCAACCGGTCGTCGACCCGAGGAAAGTCGATGTCCCTGCGCTCGCTGACCCGGTTGCGAGTGATGGTCCCCGTGGCCGGGTCGATGGCGGCGCGTATCAATCCCGACTCGTTAGGGACCGATGTCGCGGCGAACCCGCCGGGGAAGGTCCACTCGACGTAGTCGACCGTGACCGTTCCATCCGCATTGTCGAAGGCATTGGCGAAGTGCCACACCCAGAACGGTTCCGTGTGGACCCATCGAACGGCAGAACCGTCGCGCGGGATCAGAGCGATCCGGGTGCCGTCGTCGGGCCGCCACGACAACAGCGATCCCCCGGCCATGACGGCGGCGATGTCGAAGATCAGCGGGCAGACGAACAGCACGACATATTTCTCGGTCAGCGCCATGTCGTGGATCATCACCGGTGCGTCGAGGCCATCGATGGCGGTCGGCGCTCGCAACGACGTACCGTCAGCCGCGACGACCGACCAGGTGAGGTAGGGCGCCTCGAGAACGTAGTTGAACAACACCATCTCGCCGGTGCGTGGATCGATTTTCGGATGCGCGGTGCTGCCCACCCGCATCGCCCCGTCGCAGTCCTCTGTGCCCAGTGTCGCCAGCGTGCGCGGGTCGAGCAGGTAGGGCTTGTCCGACTCGGCCATCGCCATCAGCCGACCGGCGTGCCTGACGATGTTGATGTCGGGCAGGGCCCGGGTGGTTCCGGCGAGTTCTTCTCCGACGACGCTCGCCGGTGGGGTGTAGCCGTCGGTGATGCCCGACCAGATCGCCTCGCCGCGTTGTTCTTCCAACTCCACCATGGGGGTCCGGACGAACCGGTTGCTGTAGGAGGCGCGGCCTCCCTCCAGCGTGACCCTGTGCACCATGCCGTCGCCGTCGAGCGGGAACACGAACGACCCGATGGGGTCGAATCGTGGGTTCGGGCCGTTGCGCAGATAGCTGCCGCTCAGATCGGAGGGGATTTCGCCGGTGACCGGCAGATCCATCGCATCCGTCTCGTCGCGTTGCGGGGCGAACACCCCGGTCAGATGAACATTGCCGGGATCGATCGGGGCGGGTCGATGGGGGTCGGTGGTGACGGTCATCGGAACGTTCCTTCGTCGAATGGGTTGTTGGAGATGACTTCAGTCCGTGCCCCAAGATGCGTAGGAACATCCGCCAGGTGACGGATGTTCCTACGCCTGTTCACAGCGGGGTGACTACTGAGCGGGCTGGGTGCCCGCGCCTGCCGGCCGCGAGTCGGCGATGGCGCGGGTGCGCTTGATGGCGAACACGATCAGCGCGATGGGCACCACCCAGTTCAGCACGATGTTGGCCGGGTGTGATCCGGCGAGATCCTGCGAGGAAGTCAGAGCACCGGCGATGATGTGGGAGACGGCGATTGCGAAGATGACACCGGCCCACATCAGGCTGATCTGCTTGTTCTTCGCGCGGAAAATCGGTGAGTCCCACAGGCTTTTGTCGACGCTTTCACGGGCGTACTGCTCCGTGAACGGAATCGTGAATGCCGAAATGGCCATGATCGCCGCAAGAACGAATGTCGATCCACCACGACCGAAGTTGACCAGGTTCTCGTCGACCGTGTGGTCGCCGACAAGGCCGATCGCAGCGATGATCCCGAATGTCACCACGCCGGCGACGTCCAGGATCTTCCAGCCGCTGCGCATGGTCTCGTACACGGTGAGAACCAGCGCGATCACGAACGCAAGAATTGCTGCAACTGCAACGTGGTCGGCGCCGAAGCGCTCGGCGACGACCGAGAAGACAATCCAGGGGGCAAAACCGAGCAACATTGATTTGGCGTTCATTGAGTCCTCTAGTTCTGTCCAGTGGTAGAGATATTTAACCCTGGGCAGGGTTGGCAACGCAATGAATACCGGAATTCACGTCACCCACCAAAATAATCACCGAACTTATGGTGACGAACGTGTGATTGCGAAATACGCTCCGGTTGTGTCGATCTGAGGGTGGGGCACCTACCCCGGCTCCCGACCGTGACGCTCCGGCGGTTCCGAGATCGGAATGTGCGTCAGTGGGTCGGCTCTGCATCCGGATCGGGCGTCACATGGCGTCCGGCGAGGTCGTGTAACTCGCGGAAGACCCGCTTGGACGACTCGGCCCACGGCATGAGGATCGGAAAGACATGAAACATTCCCGCCTCTTCCATGGCATGCACCGGCACTCCGGCCTTGGCGAGATTTTCGGCGAATTCCCGGATACCGTCGCGGAACATCTCGTCGGCACCCCAGCACACGAAGGTGGGCGGGAACCATTCCGGATCTGCCATCGAGTGCACCGCGGACACCCGTTCATCATTGGGCTGGACCCCCGCCAGATAAGGGGCAGCCGGAAGGCTCCAGGGCAGGATGTCGGACTGCGCGTTCGCAGTGATCGACGGATGATTGAAATCGAGGTCGACCTCCGGCGAGAACAGCGCCACCGCAGCGGGCTTGGGCAGTTCGTGATCGTGCAGGTACTTGATCAGCGACGTCGCGAGACCGCCGCCACCCGAGTCACCGGCGATCACGAGGTGGTCCGCGTCGACCTCGCGCTCGAGAAGGCCCCGGTAGACGTCGGCGGCATCGTGGACGCCCGCGGGAAACGGGAACTCCGGAGCCATCCGGTAATCGGCGATGAAAACCTCATAGCCGGTGATCTTGACCAGTTTGGCCGCGAATGCGGAATACATGATCGGCGACGTCCCGATGTATCCGCCGCCGTGCAGGTACAGGATCGTCGCGCCGATGGTCTGCTTGTCGTCACAGTCGTCGACGTGGGCGTCGGAGCTTGCCTTCGCCCGGCACCAGATCCCTTGCACACCTCCGATGGTGTCGTCGGTGATCTCCACATCGTCGGTCAACCCGATGAAGGGCGGCATCACCACCCGGCAGACATCGTCGAGAATGCGCTCCATCGACCGGAACTCTTCGATCGGGAGTCCCATCGAATAGCCCATGAAGGAACGAATGGTCTGGCGGGTCACCGACTGCCCGATGTTGTCCAACAGGCCTGCGGGTCCATGCCACGGTCGACGGAACGGCACCCTCGCGAGCCCGTTCAACATGCTTTCCGCCAGACCGAACACGGTGAGCGCGGTCACCGGCGCCGATGCGGTCTGCACCTCGGGTCGATCAGCCATAACCATGGTGCCCATCCTAAAGGCGGCCCACGCTCACAGCAGGATCGTGCTGCTCCCGCCCCCGACGATCGCCCCGTTCGAGTCGCAGCCGGGGGTCAGCGTCGACGGAGCGTCGAGTCGAGAAGCGACGGCGGTGTGTCGAACTTTTCATCCGGCGCGAGATCAACTCCCGGAGCCACGATCTCGTCGATCGCATCGAGAACATCGCCGGGGAGCACCGTGTCTGCGGCGGCGAGTTGTGAGTGCAGGTGATCGACGGTTCGCGGTCCGATGATGGCGCTGGTGACGCCCGGGTGCGCGGTGACGAATCCGAGTGCGAGCTGGATCAAGGTGAGCCCGGCGCCATCGGCGACGGCAACGAGCTTCTCGACGGCGTCCATCTTCGCACGGTTGGACGCAAGGGCGGTGTCGAAGCGCTGCGGCATCAATCCTGAACGGCTGGTGGTGATCTCGCGTCCTTCGCGGATAGCACCCGAGAGCCAGCCGGACGCCAACGGACTCCACACCAATACGCCCAGTCCGTACTGCTCGGTCACCGGCAAGACATGGGATTCGATGCCACGCTGCAGGATCGAGTAAGGCGGTTGCTCGGTCACATACCTGCTCAGGCGGTGTTCACGGGCTGCCCACTGGCCCTCCACGATGCGATGAGCCGGGTAGGTCGAGGAACCGAAGTAGCGGACCTTTCCCGCCCGCTGCAGATCGGTGAGCGCCGACAGGGTCTCCTCGTCACTCGTGTTCGGATCCCAGCGATGGATTTGGTAGAGATCCACGTGGTCGACGGCCAGCCGTCGCAGGCTGTTCTCCAGTTCCGCAATGATCCACCGTCGCGAACTGCCCCGGTGATTGCGCTCGTCACCCATCGGGTTGAACACCTTGGTGGCGAGCACGACATCATCACGGCGGCCGGCAATGGCCTTGCCGACCATCACCTCGGACTCGCCCTGGCTGTACATGTCGGCGGTGTCGATGACGTTGATCCCCGCCTCGAGAGCGGCATCGACGATCGCAGTCGCATCGTCCTGCGTGGTGCGGCCGATGGCGCCGAAGTTCATGGCGCCGAGCGCAAGAGTGCTGACCTGAACGCCCGTACGTCCCAGAGTTCGAAATTTCATGGTGGTCCTCCTGACAGATGATCGGATGCCCCAATGGTTGGTTCCGACGTGCTTGGTCTGGCATCCTGAATAAGCGGAACAAGGTTCCGATAAACAACATACGGAACAGTGTTCCGTTTGCCAAGTGTGAGGGATCAGGGGCTTCGAGATGGCAGACGACGAGTCCGCGCCACCGGCGCCGCGCCGGCGAGCCGATGCGCGCCGCAATCAAGCGTCGCTGCTGGACGCGGCCGCCGCGGCGTTCGTCGAGTCAGGGGTCGACGCCCCCGTGCGAGACATCGCCACCAGGGCAGGAGTGGGCGTCGGAACGATCTACCGGCATTTCCCGACCCGCGCCGACCTCATCGTCGCCGTCTACCGCCACCAGGTCGACGCCTGCGCGGAGGCGGGACCGGTCCTCTTGGCCGGCAGCGCCACCCCTCATGCCGCGCTACGGGCGTGGATCGGCCTCTTTGTCGACTTCCTGGTCACCAAGCACGGCCTCGCCGAGGCCATGCAGTCGCCGGACGCCGGCTTCGAGACACTGCACGCCTACTTCCTCGACAGACTGGTACCCGTGTGCGCCACCTTGCTCGACGCGTGCGTCGCGGCGGGCGAGATCCGTTCCGACCTCGAGGCGATCCAACTGATGCGGGGCGTCGGCAACCTCTGCATCGGCGCCGACAACCCCGGCTACGACGCGCGCCGTCTGGTCGAGGTCCTCGTCGCGGGGCTTCGTGCGCAGGCCGATCCCGTGTAGTTCGTTGATGTGAACTTGCCGCCGACGCAGGCCGTGGCCACCGGCTTCGTGGATAGAGTTCGTCATGCGATTCGTGCGACGAGCGGTCTTGTCGGTCTCGGTGGCTGCGGCGGTCGCGACTTCTGTGTCCGGGTGCGGCGGCGGGAACGACGATCCCGGCGAGTTCTCCTGGTCACGCAGTGCCGCCGCGACGACGGATGACACCGCCGCGATCCCAACATTCACCACGACGACCCCGCCCGTCAGCGGCCCGGTCGTGCTCGGCAGGGCCGACAACCAGTACGCCATCGGCTACGGCACCGAGCGGCCGGAGCTGGTGTCGTTGAACTCACTGTGCGGCAACACGATCTCAGACATCACATGGACGTCGTGGGGCGGCGAAACCGCCACGGGCACCGGGAATGTGTGCGCACCTGCGGGTGACCCGACGAGCGGCGGTCCGACCCAGTTGACCGCCACAGATCTCGGCGACTGCTACGGCGTACAGGCATATCGTCGCCTCGTCCTCGCGTCCGGAGGGTCGTTCAACACCTGCTCATGAACGGATCAGTTCGGCGTGAGCATCGGAACCAAGAATTGCCTGGCCACGGATTCGAGCACATGGTCGTCGTCGAGATCGACAGCCCGGCTGGGGATGGTCAGGAACGACGCCGCGACACGCACCATCATCTCGCCGACGAGGTCGGTGTCGAGGGTGGCTGCGACGGTGCCCGCCTGCTGCTCACGCCTGAGCTGACCGGCGACGAACTGTGAGACGGCACCGAGCATTCGGCCTTCGTCACCGATCATGGAACCCGCGAGCAAGGTTGGTTCCGCGTACATCAGACCGCCGATGAGCGGATTGCCACGGAAGGCACGCAAGGAACTCACGAACCCCAGCACCACCCGGTCGGCGGCCGACTCGGCATCTCGGATCTCCCTCAGGAACCGGTCGAAGTAGCGACGGAACTCTCTGAGGATCACCTGTTCGACCAAGGCGTCCTTGGTGGCGAAGCGCCGGTAGACCGTGATCCGGGACATCCCGGCACGTTTCGCCACGTCCTCCATCGACGAACGTTGGATACCCATCCGGCAGAACTGCTCGTACGCCGCATCGAGAAGCCGCGTGCGGGTCTGATCGCTGTCGTCGGCGCGTTCCACCGCATCGGTGAACGCACGTTCGAGCAGCGATTGCGGATCCGGCTCAGCAGACTTCACGAGCTCCTCCTGACGGCAAGTGGTCGATGCCCGATGGTCTGAGCCTATGCCAGCCGCGCCGGAATCACCCCGGTAGCGGGATCACGATCGGCCCGACACCCGGGACGGTGATCGTCGCGGGCGGCGGCGCAGGACGTCGCGGCGGTAGCGGTGCCTGCCCGTTGCTGACAGAAATCGTGACCGTACTGCCCGGTATTGCCGAACCGTTCGGAGTGGACGAGACGACCGTCCCCGATGCCTGGCCGCTACCGACACTCACCTGATTCACCCGGAAACCCTCGGCTTCGAGCCGCGCCGTCGCCTCACCTGCAGACAGCCCGACCACCGACGGGACCGCCTTGCCGCCGACCCCGGCCACGTAGGCGGGATCACGCGGAGGGAGTGCCGTCGGGCCGAACTTGTCAGCGATCGGCAGCATGGCGCTGAACCACGTGCGCGCCGGTTCGTTACCGCCGTAGAGGTTTCCGTACCCACACTGGCGCAGCGGTCCCGAACACAGCTCGGAGATCGTCGGCGAATCGTTGTACACGTAGGTCGCACCGGCAAGGTTGTTGGTGAACCCGAGGAACGCCGACGACCGGTTGGCCTCGGTGGTGCCGGTCTTGCCCGACATCGGCAGGCTCCACCCCGTCGAGCCGGCAGCACCGGCAGCCGTGCCCGCACCTCGATCGTCTTCACTCATCGCATTTGCAAGGGTGTTGGCCAGGCCCGGCTCCACCACCCGCTCGCAGGCAGGTCGTTCCAGCGCCACGTCCACCACGCCGGGCCTGCCATCGGCCTCGAGCACCCGGTTGCCGTTGCTGTCCCGTTTCGGCTGGGTGATCGACGCAATCGGATTCGGCGGACACCAGACCCCACCCGAGGCCAATGTCGCTGCCACGTTGGACAATTCCAGGGCGTCGACCGCGGTGGGGCCGAGTGTGAACGACCCGAGATTGTTCTCTTTGATGTAGTCGGCGAGGCTCTGCTCACCGAATCCCGACGTCCCGGGGTTGGTGTACGACCGCAGTCCCAACCTGACCGCCATGTCCACCGTCGGTCCGACCCCCACGTCCTGCAACAACTTCACGAACGCCGTGTTGGGCGACTGGGCCAGGGCATTTGTGACGGACATGCTGCCCGGATAGTTGCCGTCGTTGCGCACGCAGTACGTGTTCGCCGGGCATCCGTTCACCCCACCGCTGCTGCCCATCCCCCTGGCCTGGAATGTCGACGGCACCTGCAGCGACGAGCCCGCCCCGAGGCCGCGCTCCATCGCGGCGGCGACGGTGAAGATCTTGAACACCGACCCGGCGCCGTTGCCGACCATCGAATAGGGCTGCGGCTGCATCGTCTGCCCGATGTCGCGGTTGAGTCCGTAGTCGCGGCTCGACGTCATCGCGAGGATGTCGTGCGATTCGGTGCCGGGCCGAATCACGTTCATCACGTTGGCGACACCGGTCAGGTCCGGTGATGCGTACGTACGGACCGCGTTGTGGGTGGCTTCCTGGACCTGCGGATCGAGGGTGGTGCGGATCAGGTACCCGCCGCGTGCGATCTGGTCTCGACTGATCCCGTTCTCCGCCAGGAACTGCAGGGCGTAGTCACAGAAGAAACCCGCGTCGCCGGCGGAGATACAGCCCTGGTCCAGCGAACGCGGTGACGGCAGCACACCGAGCGGGCTGTCCTTGGCGGCGACGTATTCACCGGCGCGCTCGGGGAAATTCGCGATCATCGTGTCGAGCACGACATTACGCCGCTCCAGCACTCCCTCGGGGTTCGTGTAGGGGTTCAGCGCAGAGCTGGACTGCACCATGCCGGCGAGCATTGCCGCTTCGG
Source organism: Williamsia sp. 1138 (assembly GCF_002095435.2). Taxonomy (GTDB): domain Bacteria; phylum Actinomycetota; class Actinomycetes; order Mycobacteriales; family Mycobacteriaceae; genus Williamsia. Next base: position 6,473 of record NZ_MJEJ02000015.1, on the reverse strand, counting down.
GGACCGTGAGGTCCTTGGCGGGCTTGCCGAAGTAGGTACCGGCAGCGGCTTCGATGCCGTAGGCGCCGTTACCGAACGGCACCAGGTTCAGGTATCGGGTGACGATGGCCTTCTTGGCCTCTTGCTTCGCCGACTCCGCGTCGAGGTTCTTCTCACTCATGGCCTGGGCGGTCAGCGTCTGCTCGAGGGTCCGGGCCATCCGGATCTCTCGCAGTTTGCGGGCGGCAGTCGTCTCCGTGGCTGCGCGGCGTTCGGCGTCGGTGCGCGCAAGGACGAGCAGTTGATAGTTCTTGACGTACTGCTGATCAAGAGTCGACGCGCCCTGCTGTACTTCTCCGGACGCCTGATTGGTCACCAGCGCGCGAATCGTCCCCCGCCAGTCCACCCCGTCGTGTTCGAGGAACCGTCGATCTTCGACGGAGATGATTGCGCGGATCATCTCCGGAGAGATGTCGTTGTACCCGACCTGGAAGCGCCTCTGGTCGTACAGAAATGCGATCGGATCTCCATTGACGTCGGTCATCGTGCTGACCTCCGGGACCTGCCCGCCGACCAATTCCGATTCGACGTTGTCGACTGCGCTCGCGGCGCGGCTCGACACGAAACCCACTCCTCCGACCAGAGGGAACAGCAAACCGGCTACGAGAATGCCGGCCAGCAGGCAGCACCCGAGCAACATCGACAGAGACCTGGACTTCGACACGGAGTCCACATTACGGACAATTCGGACTACGCACTGTTCTCGATGACGGTCATGAGCCGGGCGGCGGTTTCGCTCAGTGCAGACCCGGGGCCGTCTCGAGAGCGAGGGACAACGTGTCCTTGATCATCGCCATCGCGGCACCGGTCGGACTGCTCTGACCACCGGTGACGGTCACCGGACCGAACTCGCCGCAATCGAAGATCACGGCTTTCTCGGGTCCGTTGAGCGCTCCGAGCGGGCTCTCTCGGGTCACTGCCCGGATCGACACCGTCACCAGATCCGGGATGTCGAGGTCGGCGACCGCCACTTGGCGCAGCCGCTGACCACGACCTTTCGCCCGCACCGCGGCCGACCTGATGGCGGGGGTGATCGGCTCGAGAATCGTCTCGGCCGCACCCGGATCCCGCGACCAGAGCACACCGGTCAAGATCTGGATCTTCGTCGCCACGTCTCGCCCCGAGAGATCGGCGGAAGGGTCACCTTCCGCGATCCCGGCGCGCCTGGCCGCCTCCACCGCATCACCCAACGAGTCACCGTCCGAGAGTCGATCGAGGACGAAAGTGGCGGTTCCGTTGACACATCCGCTCACCGATGTCACATGGATGCCGTTGCTGAGCGACCGGGCCACATCGGCGGCGGGCAGCATCGCGCCGGCGGTCCCGGAGAGTTTCACCGCGCGGCCGGTTTCGCGAGACGCCGCATCCAGGGCGCGCCAGCCGTGCAGCAGGGTCGTCTTGGTGGCGGTCACCAGATGGGCGCCGCTCCGGAGGGCACAGACACCGTCCGCGACCGCGTCGACCGCACCGGCATCGTCCGACGGCACCGCCTGCACCACAACCCGTGCCTCGACCCTGGTGATCAACTCGTCCAATGCGGTCGGTGCGCTCCACTGTGACCGCTGCGGGATCGCATCACCGGTGATCTCGGTCTGCGCTCGATGAGTTCGCACCGCGGCCACCGTGAGATCGACGCCGAATCGCGAACGATATTCAGCGCGATGAGAAATGATCTGGCCGATATAGGCGCGCGCGACCGCCCCATACCCGAGAACCACAATGGGTAGCACCAGCATCGTGTCGCAGCCTCTCGCGTGCGCCGACGTCACATCTGAATATTTGCCCGAAGTCTAATGCGAATCAATTCAAATCATCGACGATCTTCCAGCGGAAGCAATTCCTGGGCGAATTGTTCGAGAAACTCGCGACGAGAAGGTACCGGCGCAATCGGACGCACCACGAACTTGGTGAGCCCGACATCGACGAAAGCGCGGACCTGGGTGCGCGCCTGCTCCCAACCACGACAGATGAGCACGCCGGGGTCGAGAAGGTCCTTGCGTCTGCCTGCCGCTCTGGCAACGAGGGCGTCGATGGCCGCCTCGTCGGTGCCGTCCGGCGCGACGATGATGTTGGTGCCGTAGTGATCGGCCTCGACCTCCCGCCCTGCCCGCGCGGCGGCCGCCTCGATCTGCTCGCGGCACCGCTGAGCCTCGGCGGGGGTGATGAAGCTGCCGAGCCAGCCGTCACCCAGACGCCCGATCCGGTCCATGCTCACCGGCAACCTGCCCCCGAGCCACAAGTCGAGCGGCTTGCCGGGTAGCGGTCCGACCGTGGCCTCCTGCAGGTGGAAGAACTCACCATGATGGGTGACAACCGGTTCGGTCAGCAGCGCCCGGACCACTGTGATCGCTTCTTCGAACAGTTCACCTCGCCGCCCCGCCGGCGCCGGGTACATCGTGCGATCGCCGCGCGTCGCAGGCTGCACCCCGAACGCGGGCAATATGCGGCCGGGTGCGAGTGCGGCCAGCCCGGCGAGTTGCGCTGCGACCAGTGCGGGATTGCGCCCGGGCAACACCAGGACTCCGGTGCCCAACTTGAGTTTCTCGGTCCGGCCCGCTGCGTAAGCGAGACCGATCAGCGGATCGACATGATCCGGCGACGACACCTGATCGGAGAGCCACACCGAATCGATTCCGAGTGATTCGAGGTCGTCGATCAGCTCAGCGAGCCCGGCACCCTGCGGTGGCCCCTCGGTCGGTATCAGTCCGACCCCGATGCGTACTTTCATGCTCATCCAGCAAGGTTACGAGGTCGACGGACCTTCCCGGCGTCGGATCGCACCGGCTTGTCCTGCAGCCGGATGCGTCTGGGTACTCGCAGTTCGTCCAGGCGTCGCGCGGCGAAGGCGCGGAGTGAGTCGGCCTCGACCGCGACGCCTGCGACGTCCACGACCGCCTCGACCACACATCCGAGCTGCTCGTCAGGGACGCCGAAAGCGATTGCCCCACGCACCAGCGGATGTTCTTCGAGCACCCGCTCCACCTCGGCCGGATAAATGTGGACGCCTGCGCTGACGATCCGGTCGGCGACGCGGTCGATGATCGTGAGATGGCCCTGCGCATCGAGAAAACCCGCGTCACCGAGCGAATCCCAGCCATCGGTCGTCCGGCGCGACGGGCGGCCCAGGTACGAATACGTGGGCCGCGGCCCTCGCCGCATCCAGACCTCTCCCACCTCGCCCGCGTCCGCTACAGATCCATCACCGCGCACGACGCGTAGTTCGGTGCCGCCGATCGGCTGTCCGACGCTACCCGGACGTTCCAGCCACTCGTCTCCGCGAATCATGGTGAGTCCGTTGGATTCGCCGCCTGCGTACACCTCGACCACGCGGTGCGGGCCGAGCCAGTCGATCAGACCTCGCTTGTCCGCGGGCGGACACGGCGATCCCAGGTGCAGGACCGTCTCGAGCGAACTGACATCAGCGGCCAGACGTTCGGGCGCCGGAAGGCGGAGCAGCCGATGAATCATCGTGGGTGAGAGCAGCGTCCAGCTCACCCGGTGGCGGGCTATCGAGGCCAGAACCCGTCGTTCGTCGAATCCCGGCAGGATGATCAGCCGGTGTCCGGTGAGCAGCCCACGAAGGGCGTAGGTGAACGATGCGGAGTGCCAGATCGGCCCACTCACCAGCTGCACCGCCTCCGATGGCAGGAACGCTGCCACCGGCCGTTCGGGGTCGAGCAGCGCAGGCGCGGCCGCCCGGATCACCGCGGGAACACCCGTACTGCCCGACGACGTCGGCGCCTTCCAGCAGGACGCCCAGCTGTCGGGGAGTTCGGCGTCCGACAACGTGGGGTCCGGGTCGAAACCTGTCTCGACCCAGCAGATCTGCGGATGAACCGGTCGTGCACCGACACTCAGTACCGGGCGGGCGAGCTCTTCGATCTTGCCGCGCTCGGAGTCGTCCAGCATGGGCGATGTCGGCATCGGAGTGGCGCCCGCCTTCCAGATCGCCGCGCACACGATGACGAACTCCGCAGAATTGGGCAGAGCCACCGCCACCAGGTCGTCCCGGCGGACCCCCAGTTCGAGATAGCTCCGGGCGAGGCGGTTGCTCTGCCGGTCGAGATCGGCCGCGGTCAACACCTGATCGTCGGCGACGACGACCACGGCATCCGGGTCGACCCGTGCCCGGGCGGTGATCAGCCGAGAGAACGAATACTCGGCCACGGTCAGGGAGTGGTCGCGAGCGTGGCACCATCGGTCGCCTCGCGACCGGCCGAACCCGGGGCCACCCGATCGATGATCGATGCAGCGATATGGGCTGCGTCACGGTCGATTCCGTGGAACCGGCCCGACCCCCAGGTGTACATCCACGGCAACCCGATGAAAGCCAGGCCCGGCACCGAGGTGACTCCCCTGGTCTGCATGGGACGCCCGCCGCCGTCGAAGACACTGGCCTCGATCCACCGGTAGTCGGGGCGATATCCGATTGCCCAGACGATGCTGGTGACCCCGGCTGCCGCCAGGTCCAGCGAGGTCGGCTCCTCGGACGGCTCCCACACCGGCTCATAGCGAGTGGCCGGCGGCGCGTCGATACCCTCGCGCTCGATGTGACGATCGATGTCGCCGCAGATCGAGTTGTACGTCGCATCCGCCGAGTCAAGCGACTCACGCAGAGTCGGGGCGAACTCGAGACGACTGTCGCGGCCGTCCTCGAGCAGGCCGTAGAGATGCATCCCCTGCGTCGCGAACTCGCGCAGATCGATGTCGCGACCACCATCACGGCCGGTCACATAGTGGTTGGTCTTCTCCCGCGCGGCCTGGCCACCGGGGTACTCCTGCACCCCGACGTCGTAGAGCCCCATGTCGGCGAGCCAGGTCATGCAGTCGCGGCCACGGTAAAAGCGACCGACCCGGGGGGCCTTGCCCATCGCCAGGTGGACAGTGCGACCCGCGAGGTGGAGGTCTTCGGCGATCTGTGCACCGGATTGCCCGGTGCCCACCACCATGACGGCGCCGTCCGGCAGTTGGTCGGCGTTCTTGTATTCCTCGGAATGTATCTGTGTCACAGCCGGATCGAGGGTGCGCGCAAAGGTAGGGATCACAGGCAGCGGGTACCCGCCGGTCGCGATCACCACGTCATCGGCGGTGAGAATCTCTTCATTGCTGCCCGACTGCAGGGTCAACTCGAAGCCGCCACCGGCGCCCTGGCGCAGCCTGGTCACGCGGGTGTGTTCCCGCAATGGCGGTTCGAAGGTGTCGAGCCAGCCCTCGAGCCAGGCGACCACTTCGTCTCGCTTCATGAAGCCGTCGGGATCGTCACCGGCGTAGCTGTATCCGGGAAGACGGCAGTGCCAGTTCGGGGTGACGAGTGTGAAGTTGTCCCAGCGGGTATCGGTCCAGGCGTGGACGGCCGTCTTGGCTTCGATGACGAGGTGCGCGATGTCCTGGCGACCGAGGTACCAGCTGACCGAGAGACCGGCCTGCCCTCCCCCGATGATCGCGACGGGGACGTGTGTGTGCTCAGGCATGGGCCAACCCCCGCCAGGTCGCAGTGCCGGCCTCGTCGAGTTCGGTGACCTTCCCGTAGACGTCGGGGCGCCGATCCCGCAGATGGAACATGCCGCCGCGCATCTCGGAGAACTTTGCGGCGATGTCGACCTCGGCGACAGCCATGCCGCTGCCGAGCAGTGTGGTGGCCAGGATGTTGCCACCCGGATCGACAACCTTGGCATTACCAACATATTTCAGTGACCCGAAGGTACCGGACTGGTTGGCGGCCACCCAGAACACCTGGTTGTCGAGAGCCCGTGCGATGTCGAACTGGTTGAACCGGTACGTCCAGCGGTCTTCCTGCAGGTTCTCGGCGGTCGCGGTGCGCGCGGCAGGCCACGCCGACAGGCTCGCGATGATCTCGGCGCCATCGAGTGCCATCAGGCGTGCAGCCTCGGGAAACGCCTTGTCGTAGCAGATCTGCAGACCGATGCGGCCCACCGGCGTCTCGAAGACCGGGTAGGCCGACCCGGCTGAATACGACATGTGCTCGCCGAGCGGTTGGTGCACCTTCCGGTATGTTCCGTAGATCTGGTTGCCGTCGAGCAATGCTGCTGCGTTGTAACGGGTCTCGCCGTCTTCGGCGAGTTCGCAAAAACCGATGGCGGTGACGATGTCACCGACGATGCTCTGCACCCGCTTGAGTTCGGGGCCGTCGACCGAGATCGCCGGCGGTAGTGAGCGGTTGGTGGTCTTGACGGTGTCCCCGTGGTTGCCGAGCGACGAGAGGTACCCGCCGATGGCGGCTTCGGGCAGTGCCAGGAAGTCGACGCCGCGCTCCCCGGCTTCGTCTACAAGCGCTTCGATGAGTGCGTAGTTCTGATCGAGATCTCGGGTGAAGTTGGCTGAAACCGCTGCCAGAGTTGTCATGTCGTGATCCTCAGACCATGTAGGTGGAGTTGATGATGGCGCCCTTGCGGGCGTAGTGGATGAGCGCGTCC
>NZ_MJEJ02000033.1 GCF_002095435.2 Williamsia sp. 1138 | reverse complement strand
GCTGACCGACATCACGCACCTGGCTCCGGCGTGCCCGCAGCATCACAAGCTGGTGGGGCCGGGGGAGCATCAGTGGCAGACGATCATGATCACCGACGGCCCCGACGCCGGGCGGTGTGCGTGGATACCACCAGCGTTCCTGGACCCCGAGCGAACACCGAGGGTCAACCGTGCCCACCATCCCGATGAAGCCTTGATCGAGGCCCGCCAAGCCATGCTCGCCCGCCGCAAAGCCCAAGTCGAACAACTCAACCGAGAACTCAGCGGGCCACCGCCGACCTCAGCGGACGGGTCGCCGCCAGGTACCTCGCCTCCGGACGGGGGTCCGGTCTCAAAATGAGACGGCCGGGGTGGACCACGCTGCATAGGCTGGCGTGGTGCACTCCGACGCCGCGATCACCGCTGCGCGGCTCAACGTTGTCGCAAACGGTGATCTCGGCCGATGGGCCGAGCAGGTGAGTCCGGACATCGCCAGCTCATGGCTCCGCTGTGTCAACAGAGGGCAACTCGCCAATTCGCTCGACAAACAGCTCGGCTTCGTCGGAGACGTCCCAGGAGACCCACTGACCCGTGTCGCGCGCGCCGTGGTGGCACAGTGGTCCGACACCGTGGGCCCGGTGCCGGCGACGATTCTCGTCCTCGACGCACATTCGGTGGTCCGCTGCCGCCACGACGGAACATCGGCAGTTGCGGCGGTCCTCGACACCTGGCCTGTGGCCGAGGGCTTTTCGATCACCGAACGTGAGTTCGGGACGTCCGCGGGAACCCTCGCCCTTGCCTTGGGCAGGCCGGCCTTGGTCTCGGGCCCGGAGCATTTTCATCCTGACCTTGTGGGCCTCCACGAGTGCGCTGCCCCGGTCACCGATGATTCGGGAGCGGCGATCGGCGCGGTCGTCCTGGTCTCCGAACAACCGGTCGCCGAGTATGCCGCCGCACTCACCAGGACGCTGGCGGCGCAAATCGGGGTCGACCTGATGGCCGGGCCTTCCACCGCGTTGACTGCGACCTCAGCGCAATTGGCCGCCCGGGTCCACGGAAGCGGCACATTCGCCATCGGTGCCGCAGGCGACCACACGATCTTCGACCCACGCGCGAGTGCTCTCGACGGCTCCGACAGTGCAGTACTGATCGAGTCCGTGCGTGCCGCACTGGTCGACTGCCGCTTCCAACCGGCCTCCCTCACATTGCCGTCGGGTTCACCGGTCGAGGTCGAGTTCGAGCCCGTCGAGGTGGCGGGTGACGTCGTCGGCTGCGTGCTGGTGGGAACCTGGACGAAAACGCCTGCCCCGCAGTATTCATCGGCCCTGGCCAGACAAGGTGCGCACGTGGCACCGGTCGGTCCACGGGACTACACCGCCGGGATGCCCCTGGTAGGAGCCGCAGGCGGCGAACTCGGTCGCTCGCGCAACAAGGCGCTCCTGACACCGATGACGTCCACGAGAAGCGAACTGGCCCTGAGTATCAGCGAGCGTTCCAACCGGCTATTGACCGGGGAGAAGGGCGTCGGCAAGCGCACATTGGCGGTCGCGGAGTTCAGAGCGCAGCACCCCGACGGTGTCATTCACCCCGTCGACTGCGCTGTGCTCGACATCGGTCGCGGAGACTCTCGATGGGGAGACACACAGCCGCTGGCCTCAGTGGTGCGATCACCCTCCACTGCACCACAGTTGCTGTTGCTCGGCTCGCTGAACTCGCTCGATGCCATGGGCGCACGGCAGGTCGACGCCGTACTGCGCACGCTGGCCACGCGTGAGTCATCCCCATTGGTGATCGGATGTGTCGACGCGACCACGGTCGACCGAACCCGGCCCTACGCGATGCTCAGCAGACATTTTCACGGTGTGACCCGCATGCCGTCTTTGCGGTATCGCCCCGACGACATCGCCGACCTCTCGCGGTCCATCCTCAAGAACATCTCACCGCGGCATTCGCTTCGACTGAGTCTGTCGGTCATCAGGGTGCTGGAGGGGTACTCGTGGCCTGGGAACATCGATGAGCTGGTCGACGTACTGGGCTACGTGGTGGCGCACAAGCCGTTCGGAGAGATCACCGTTCGCGATCTGCCCGCCACGTACTTTCGCAGCGCGCCGCGCAAACTCACGCCGCTCGAAGTAGCGCAATGCGAGACCATCATCCACGCGCTGTACGAGGTCAACGGCAACCGCTACAAAGCCGCTGCGCTACTCGGTATCGGCCGATCGTCGCTCTACCGCAAGATCGACTCGTTCGGCATCAGCTATATCGGCTGACCCGTCGGGCGCTCCCGAGCCCATACCGCAGATCGACCGGGAACAACATCGCTCCCGGTCGATTTGTCGTAAACCTCAGCGTCAGCTCGGGCTGATGACCACCTTCAACGCCTGGTTGTCGGCGGCGTGGGAGAACACGTCATACGCTTCGTCGATCTGATCGAACGTGAAGTGATGGGTGCCCATCTTCTCGGCAGGTAGTCGGCCCGAGGCCACCATCTTCAGCAGCGTCGGGATGGAGACGGTGTCCACCAGACCCATGGTCAGGGTGAGGTTCTGAATCCACATGTCCTGCATGGGTAATTCCACCGGGGTGCCGTGTACGCCGACGTTGGCGATCGTGCCACCCGGGCGAACCAACGACGCTGCCGTGAGCAAGGTCTCGGGGTAGCCGACCGCCTCGATCGCGACGTCGACGCCGAGTCCATCGGTCAGGGCCAAGACATCGGCCACGGTGTTGGGGCCCACCTCGACGACGTCCGTGGCACCGAACTCGTAGGCCTTCTCCAACCGGAACTTGTTCGAGTCGATCGCGATGGTTCGCGAGGCGCCCCACAGGCTTGTGGTCAAAATCGCCGACAGGCCGACCGCGCCCGATCCGACCACCGCCACCGTGCTTCCCGGGCGAACTCCACCGGCCAGGACTCCGACCTCGTATCCGGTGGGGAGTGAATCGGCGAGGAAGATGGCCTGATCGTTGGTGACACCGTCGGGCACCAGATAGAGCGAGGTGTCGGCGAAAGGAACTCGAACGAACTCGGCCTGCGTGCCATCGATCAGATGACCGAAGATCCAGCCGATCCCGCCGACGGTCTGACAGTGCGACGGCATCTGGGCCTGGCAGTAGTCGCACCTGCCACACTTGGTCACCGCCGGCACCAACACTCGGTCGCCGGGTTTGAAACCGGTGACCGCCGAACCGATTTCGGTGACGACACCGACGGCCTCATGACCCAGGATTCGTCCCTCGGTCACCGCCGGGACGTCGCCGGACAGGATGTGGAGGTCGGTTCCGCAGATGGTGGTGGTGTCGACGCGGACGATGACATCAGTGGGGTCTTGGAGCTGAGGATCGGGAACTTCTTCCCATTCCTTCTTTCCGGGTCCGTGGTAGACAAGTGCTTTCATGAATGCCAACTCCTCGATCGGTACACGCGGCGGGTGATGCACCCACGACGCTAGGTCGGTCGCGGTGTCATTCGTGCATATGTCCGGAATCGGGACGGACCTCTGGTGGTGCCCGGCGAGACCGTGAGGTTTGTGTCCCAGAAGTGGGAACGGCCAAGGCTCGGCGCAGGCCGGATCGTTCGCTATGTGAACGATCGACCAACAGGCGGCAAACAACGTATGAACTAACTGGAGCCTGCCACTAGTTTCTGGCTACGTTGGTCTACATGACAACACAGATCGATAAGCAGCAGCAAGAAGAGCAGCAGCATATCGCGATGATCGCTGATGTCCTGCGGACGAAACACGACAGCATTCCTGCCGACACGGTCAACCGGGCTGTCGACGAGGCCTACCGGCGATTCGACGGTCAGCCGATCCGTGACTTCGTACCGCTACTGGTGGAGCGGCGAGCGCAGGAAGAACTCGGCGGCATCCCGACCGCCGCACCTGCGTCGCTCGACGACAACTAGCCCATCACCGTCCGCAGCTTTGCGGCGAACTCGGCAGGCCGGCCGGTCTGCCCGAACTCGCCGCCGAGAAAGCCTGCGTGATGGCTCGGGAACACCACTGCCTCGGCGCCCAGCGCTGCGGCGACTGCATACGCAGCGCGCCCGGCCATCTCTCCGTCTGTGGGACCACCCGACTCTTCACCCACCGCGACAACCACTTTCGTTGACGCGGCGCGCAGTGCGTCCACGTCCGGCGTGAAAGCGGCGACTCCGCCCTGCATGTTCGTCATCATCGAGTCGGTGCGATCACCGTCGTCCTCGGTCGGCAAACCGAATGCAGCGGGGTCAGGTGCCGGCTGCGCCAGGTAGTCGGCCGGGATCTCTCCTCGTTGCATCACGAAATTGATGAACTTCGCCGTCGCCGGACCCTGACCAGAGCTCTGATAAGTCGCCACCATGTCGTCGCACGCGGCGCGCACCGCATCCCGATCGGGAAGCACTCCGCCGGCGGGTGGTTCGTGGGCGACGAGGAGACGTATGTCGTCCGGGTAGCGCGCGACGAGCGCAAGCGAATTGATCGCGCCGCCACTGGAGGCGAACACGTCGACCGCCTCGGCGCCGACCGCGCCGATAACGGCATGCAGATCATCTGCGTGCTGTTCCGGGCTGACTGGCGATGTGGGATCGTCGCGGACGCTGCGGCCGCTGTTGCGCGGGTCGTAGGTCACGATCGTGCGGTCGGGGAAGTATGTCGACAACGTCGCGAACCCGGTTGCATCCATCGGTGACGCTGCGAAGACGAGCGGAACGCCGCCCGGGGAGGAGCCGTCCCGGATGTCGTAGGTCAGGGTGGCGCCGGGAACTGAGATCGTGTGGGTTTTCATGGTGTTCTGACTCGCGCCGCGCGCAAAACTCGTCGGCGTAGGTCGAACGATTTACGGACTGCTGTGCCTGCCGCCGCCGTTGGACTCGTCGGGCCGTCCCGGCGGAGGTCCGTAGTTGGGCGGGGGACCGGTGAGTGGGTCGTAATTCGGGGGCGGTCCGGTCAGTGGGTCGGGGCGGTAACCGGGACCCTGTTCTGGCCCTCCGTACTGCGGCGGATTCGGCCGCTGCGGCGGAGCCGGGTTGTAGCCGGGAGGCGGACCCGATGGTTGTTGGTAACCGGGGGGCGGACCGCCGAGGGGGGACTGGCTCTGCGGTGCACCACCCTGGGGCGGTGGACCTTGGTTCGGCTGGCCGATCGGCCCCGAGCCGCCCGTGGGCGGTCCCTGTGGCGGATACGGATTGGCGCCACCGATCGGTCCCGAGGGCTGCGACGAGAACTGCTGGGTCCCCGCGGCGGATGCGCCGACGGTGCCACCTGGGATCGGGCCTGAGTAGAGCGGTCCGGACGGCGGGCCCTCGTCGCGTCGACGGTCGATCTCGGCCTGGTCCTTCTCGCTCTTCGCCGCGGCGATCTTGGCTTTTTCCTCGACCGGGTCCTTGCCCTGCAAGATGTCGCGAATCTCGGTGAGCAGCTCCGATTCCGACAAAGCGGTCGCGTCGTCGCCGTCTTTCGCCGCCAGCGCCTTCAACTTCTCGTACGGCATGACGATGACGAAGTAGACGATGGCCGCGATGATCAGGAAGTTGATGATGGCGGTGATCAACGCCCCGATGTTGACGAAGGTCTCGGGGTTGCCGGAGCGGATCGTGAAGCCGAGCCCCTCGGCCTGATCGGTGCCACCGATCGAATTGATCAGCGGCTCAATGATGTTCGTGGTGAATGCGGTGACGATCGCAGTGAATGCCGCACCGACCACAACCGCGGTCGCTAGATCGATGACGTTTCCTCGCATGAGGAAGTCCTTGAAACCCTTTAACATGAAGCGTCCCTTTCGACCTGGGAATACGTGCCTTTGCTCGACCACGGATTCGTCGATCCTAACCAGGCGGGGATCACATTGGTGGATCCAACATGCAAATCAATGAAAAACAACTGTGATGGGTGAGGCCAGCGTGGCACTCGCGACCGCATGCGCATCGCGCTCGGGCATCGCCAGTAGTGCCAGCCGGGATCCGTCGGCGCTGCGAACCTGGGTTGTTGCCGACACCAGCGCGACCACCGCGTTCTTCACCAAAACGGTTGCTGCTCGCGAGCTCTGATCGCCGCCGGTGTCGTCGATACTCAGTACGTCCACCACATCGCCTTCTCGCAGCAACTCCACGATGGCGGTATCGGACAATTTGACCGGCACCAGGCGTGCATCCGGCCGGCCCAGGAGGTCCATGGGCAGGCGACTCGAGAGCACCCGGCTGTCCGTGAAGATCTCGCCTGTTCGGACAGGCCCGGTGACTGTCGAATCGGTGAGGGCCGACGGGTCGGTGATCGCGCCGGCGGGGACCATGTCGGGATCGACCTCGCGGGTGGTGACGTCCGCCGAGGTCAATCGGCTGCCGGGCGTGACATCGTGGCCGGCCACGACCACCGTCGAGAGGTCGTTCTGCCGTCCGCCTGAGGCCGCCGCCGCCACTGCGAGCACCAGCAGTAGGCCCGCGGACAGTCTCCGTATCAACAGTGACCGTGTCCACCCCGGACGGAGGGCTCGGCGGATGCGGTCGAAGAAAGTCGGGGTCAGCGGGTTGCGGGCAGGCATGCGGAGAACGCTAGGGCCGGTGAGCGTCCGCCCATCGGCTCAGAGCACAAGAAACCGGGCGCCTGTGGACGGCGCCCGGAACTGTGGAGAACTGTCAGGAAGCTGCTTTGGCAGTCGACGGGCTGCTCGACGACGAGCTGCTGCTCGAGTCGCTCGACTTCGAAGTGCTCGCGGCCTTGTCCTTGCTACCCGAGTCCTTGCTGCCGGAATCCTTGCTGCCCGACTCCGACTTCGACGACGAATCGCTGGAGCTGCTTCCGGCCTCGCTGCTCGATGACGCCGAGCGGCTGTCGTTGCGGTAGAAGCCGCTGCCCTTGAAGACAATGCCGACGCTGTTGAAGAGTTTGCGCAGCTTACCGGCACACTGCGGGCATTCCGTCAGCGAATCATCAGTGAACGACTGCACGATGTCGAAGCGGTTGTCGCACTGTGTGCAGGCATACGAATAAGTTGGCACCGAGGACCTCCGGGGGTGTTAGCCGAGAACGTTGTGGATTCTACCGTCGAACTGGCACTCTACGTAAACGAGTGCCAGGGTCATGTTGTTCCCAGCCGGGTGAAGCCCCTTTTTGGGGTCAGCGCCCACCCCATCGGGACATCGAAGGGCCCTGCCGGCAGCTGGTCTACCAGCTCTTCGTCGTAGACGACCGCAACCAGCCGTTCCCGCGGGACACCGGCGACACTGCGGTCGTAGTACCCGGCGCCGCGCCCGAGACGGACTCCCTGTCGGTCGACGGCGAGCGCCGGCAGCAGGACGACGTCACTGCGCTCGACGGCCGACGGCGCCTGCGTCGGCCCGGTGGGTTCGAGAAGGCCGAACCGGCCGGTGCGAAGCGACGCGGGCCCGGAATACCGGGCCCACTCCAGCGGTGCAGGCGGACCGGGGACGACGACCGGCAGCAACACGTCCCATCCGCCGGCGATCAATGTGTCAAGGACGGCGGTCGAACCCGGTTCCGTGCCTACCGGCACATATGCGGCGATGAGAGACCCCGGCGACGCGCTAAAGTGATCGTGAAGATCAGTATTGGCGAGCGAGATCACAAGATGTTCGTCGGCATCGGCCTTCACCTGGGGAGACAGAACGTCTCTTCTGGCACGAAAACGTTGGCGCAACGTGTTCTTGGCGGTATCGATGGGTACATCTTCCTCGTAAGTGGCGTTGTGCCGATAGGTTATCCACACACGTCAAAACGCAACTGAGGGTGGGATAGATGACTGAAGCGCAGATCAGCCCGGCTGTTGAGGTCGAGTACGAATCGGTACCGGGCACGCCTCCCATTCCGCGCACGGCGATCGTTCCCGCTGCCGGCCTGGGTACGCGATTTCTGCCGGCCACCAAGACGGTTCCGAAGGAATTACTACCTGTCGTCGACACCCCCGGTATCGAACTCGTCGCCGAGGAGGCCAAATCGGCAGGCGCCGAGCGGCTGCTGATCATCACCTCGCCGGGCAAAGACGGTGTGGTTGCCCACTTCGTCGAGGACTTGGTTCTCGAGCACACGCTGGAGTCGCGTGGCAAGGACACCATGCTCGCCAAGGTTCGCAACGCGCCATCGTTGCTCGAGGTCGCTTCTGTCATCCAGGAGAAGCCCTTGGGACTGGGCCATGCGGTGGGGTGCGTGGAAGCAAAGCTCGATGACGACGAAGACGCCGTCGCCGTACTGCTTCCCGACGACCTGGTGATGCCGTCCGGGGTGCTCGAGGTGATGGCCCGGACCAGGGCGAAGCGCGGCGGCACCGTGCTGTGCGCCATCGAGGTCCCGAAGGACAAGATCAGTGCCTACGGTGTGTTCGACGTCGAGGAACTGCCCGACGCCAACAACCCGAATGTCATGAAGCTCAAAGGCATGGTCGAGAAGCCCAAAGCCGAAGATGCGCCGTCGAACTATGCCGCCGCCGGTCGCTACATTCTCGACCGTGCCATCTTCGACGCGCTGCGCCGGATCAAACCCGGCGCCGGTGGCGAACTACAGCTGACCGATGCGATCGCCCTGCTGATCGAAGAGGGACATCCGGTGCACGTGGTCGTCCACCACGGCACCCGTCACGACCTCGGTAACCCCGGTGGATACCTCAAGGCCTCGGTCGACATCGCGTTGGACCGCGAGGACTACGGCCCTGAATTGCGCGAGTGGCTCGTCGGGCGTCTGGGTCTGTAGCGCGAGCTCGGTGGTGGGCCGGGGCACTTCGGTGCAACGTGTGAGGACCCCAATGCCGCGAACTGCCGACGAGGTGCCACCGATGCGCTCGACAAAACCGCTAACGTCAGTCATCGAGGAAGCGCGGGTCGCCACAGGTGTGCTCCCGCGACCTGAGCAATGGTGATTGAAGGAGGCGATCAGTGCGTTCGGTGGAAGATCAGCTGAGCCGCGTGACCGCCGCAGCGGTGGCGCCGCGGCCGGTACGGGTGGCGATCTCCGAATCGCAAGGTTTGCTGTGTGCTGAAGACGTGACGGCCGAGCGGCCGCTGCCCGGATTCGATCAATCGGCGATAGACGGGTACGCGGTTCGCAGCGTGGACGTCGCAGAGGCGGGCACGATCGCCGACGAGGAGTCGGAGTCACCGGGTGACCAGGTGATCGTGGTGCTGCCGGTGGTCGGGGAGTTGAAGGCGGGGTCGCGTACCCCGACCCGGCTCCAGCCGCGCCAGGCCGTACGAGTGGAAACCGGTGCGCCTCTGCCGACGTTGGCCGACGCGGTGGTGCCCAAGCGGTGGACCGACGGCGGCCTGCCGAAGGTTCGGGTGGGGCATGCGGTGCACAGCGGGCAGTACGTCCGCCACGTCGGCGACGACGTCCAGCCCGGTGATGTGGCAGTACGCACCGGAACCATCATCGGGCCTGCCCAGGTGGGCTTGCTCGCCGCAGTCGGCAGGGAGCGGGTGCTGGTGCATCCGCGACCACGCTTGTCGGTCATCTCCATCGGCGGGGAGCTCGTCGACATCGACCGGACCGCCGGTGGCGGGCAGGTCTACGACGTCAACAGCTACGCCCTGGCTGCGGCCGCGCGCGATGCAGGCGCCGACGTCAACCGGGTCGGGATCGCCGACAGTGAACCGACTCAATTGCGCGAACTCGTTGAAGGGCAACTGATCCGGTCGGAGATCGTGGTCATCACCGGTCCGGTCGGTGGCGCGGCGTCGGAGACGATCCGAGAGGCGCTCGCGGAACTGGGGGATCTCGAGATCACTCGCATCGCGATGTATCCGGCGTCGGTGCAGGGCTTTGGACAGTTGGGGCGCGACGAGGTCCCGACGTTCCTACTGCCTGCCAACCCGGTCAGCGCCCTGGTGGCATTCGAGGTGATGGTGCGACCTCTGATCCGTATCGCGATGGGCAAGCGGCAGCCGATGCGCCGCATCGTGCGCGCCCGCACGGTGGGGCCGATCACGTCTGTCGAGGGCCGGCGCGGATACCTGCGTGGTCAGCTGATGCGCGACGAGCAGACCGGCGAGTATCTGGCCCAGGTGATCGGCGCTGCCGACGGCGGCTCCCACCTGCTGGCCGGCCTGGCCGAGGCGAACTGTCTGGTGATCATCGAACCCGAAGATGTCGAGTTGCGGGCCGGCGATGAGGTCGACGTGGCATTCCTGGCGCAGCGGGGGTGATACTGCACTGTGCGTGCCTGGAACAGGGGTGATGCCGGTCGGCGTGGCTGGCCCGCGAAACTGGGACCGATCACGGTCGCCGGCGGAACGCTCACCGTCCGGCCGGTACGGCTGCGCGATGCGCGCGCCTGGAGTCGGCTGCGGATAGAGAATCAGAACAACCTGCTTCCATGGGAACCCACCGGTGCTGGGATGTGGTCGGCGCGGCACAATCCGGCAGCCTGGCCGGGTCTGCATTCGGTACTGCGGGCCGAGGCCAAAGCAGGCAACATGCTGCCGATGGTCATCGAGCTCAACGGCGACTACTGCGGGCAGCTCACCGTCGGGAACATCCAGCGGGGCGCGTTGCGCAACGCGTGGATCGGGTACTGGGTAGACGTCGCGGTCACCGGTCGCGGCGTCGCAACAGGTGCGTTGGCGCTCGGTGTCGACCACTGTTTCGGCACTGTGGGCCTGCACCGGCTCGAAGCGACCGTGCAACCCGACAACGGGGCATCGCTGTCTGTGCTCCACAAAGTCGGGTTCCGCGACGAGGGGCTACTCAAGCGCTACATGGACGTCAACGGCGCCTGGCGGGATCACATCCTGCTGGCGCTGACCGTCGAAGAAATGACCGGTACCGCGGTCGACACCCTGGTGCGGGCCGGGCGCGCGTCGTATTAGTTTCTGCGTCTAGAGGTTTCGCTTGGGGCTGCTGCCGCTGAATCGCCCGCTGAAGTCGGAGGATGTGGCAGATCCTCCGGTTGTGGCGAGGTCCTCCGGTTGCAGTCGGAGGACTTGGACGGAGTCGGAGGAAGTGCGGTCACTTCCTGCTGTACGTCGACACGACGTTGCCGCCGCTGAACGTCTTGACGTCGGCGAGGTCGAACTGGGTCGGGCTGAAACCGCTGACAAACGCCGGCCGACCCGCGCCTGCCACCACCGGATAGGTCTTGATCACCAGCTCGTCGATCAGCGGTAGCAGTTGTCCGGCCAGTGCGCCGCCGCCCGCGAGATAGATGTCGAGGCCCGAGTTCTCGGCCTTCAGCTGTTCCACTGCAACGTCGGGTTCGTCGCGGATGACGGTGATCGCCGGATCGTCCGACCTGTGTGAGCGAGACACCACGTATTGGGTGAGGTGCGGATACGGGCTGGTGATGTCGGCGGCGAGCGCGGGATCGTAGGTGCGACGGCCCATCAGGATCGTGTCGAACTTGGTGAGAGGCGCATCCGCGATACCGAATTGAGCTCGCACGTGTGCAGGCAACGCGTCGCCGTATTCCGATCCCATCCATTGCAGGTAGTCATCGGACATGGGGAAGAAGTCGACTTCGTCGTCAGGGCCTGCGATGAACCCGTCGATCGAGATTCCGATGTAGTAGACGAGCTTTCGCATGTGATCACCCTTCTACGCAGCCGGTTGCCGCAACCCCTTCGATGGTCAGCGATCGGATGCCGTTTGTGCAAGGAGTTTTTCGCCCAGCGGCACCACCGAATCGCCGGTTGCTGTCAAAAGTACTGTGGCAACGCCATTGTGACGGTCGATACCGATGTACGACGCGAATCCGCTGGTCTGACCGTCGTGCCAGGTGATCTCTCGGCCATCGTCGGTGGTCGTGGTGATCCAGGCCCAGCCGATGCGGGATGCCCCGAAATCTGCTCGTGGAACCAGCGCATCCATGCCCGGAGCGGTGCCGGCCAGCAGTGCGCGCGCGTAGGTGGCCATGTCTGTGATGTCGGCGCGCACACCGGAAGCCGGCGCCATGGATTCGCCGACCCACGGTTCGACCGTGCGCCCCGCGGTGTCTTTCCCGCGCAGATCCCGCGGTCCCAGCTGGTCGGGGTCGATCAACACGTCGGAGCTGGACATTCCAAGCGGGGCCAGGATGCGTTCGCGGGCCAGGTCGTCGAACTCGGTGTGCGCGGCCCTGGCCAGAGCCGTTCCCAGTACCTCGTATCCGACATTGGAGTACGTCCCTGGAGGGGAGTCGAGCGGGTAGTCGCGCACCTGGGCCAACCGGTTCGCGGTGCTCTCGCGGTACGGGAACGAACCGGTCAGTTGTGCCAACTGATTACGCACGAATTGGTCGGCGGTCGGAGGTTGTACGGGAAGTCCCGAGCGATGCGTCGCAAGGTTCGACAGCGTCATGCGCTCGGCGGGGGAGCCACGCAGTACCGGAAGCAAACTTCCCGCGGTGGTGTCGGGCTGCACCTCACCCCGCGAAATGGCTTCTGCGAACAGCATCCCGGTGACGGTCTTGCTGATCGATCCGATCTCGAACCGGTCGTCCAGTTCGGCGCCTACCGCCGTCACACGCACGTTGTCGCCGTCGATGACGGCAGCGGCGACCACCGGATGATCTGGACCGGTGAGTTCGGCTATCTCCTTGGCGAGTGCGCTGTCGCCGCTCGCGTGCGGTGAGCTGGGGGCCGCAATCGCGGGACTGTCCCCGATGGCCAGCGCGCAGGTGGTCACGAGCGCGAGGGTGATCAGTCGAATCGATGGATGCATGGTTCTGATCCCTTCGGTTGGGTCGGTCGGGTCTGACCAGGTCGTGGGCTACAGGGCAGAAGCGAGCGCCAGCATCGCCGGGACGACGCGGTCAGGCGGAATCTGGACGGCCCCTCGACCGGCAGGTCGTAGCCAGCCTGCGGCGCTGAGGATGCGGACGTGGTGATACACCTGCCCGGTGGTGCCCATGGCTTTCAGAGCGGACAGATCCGCAACGCTGGTGGTGCCACCCAGGACCGCCAACAGCAGCTGGAGCCGGATGGGTGAGCCGAGCGCGGCGAGCCGGTCGGCGACGATCGCGGCGTGATCGTCATCCAGTTCGAGGATTTCCTCGGCGGTATGGCCGTACTGCCACTCCACCGGTCCTGAGGCGGTCGGTGCGATGCCGGAGTAGATGAGCCCGCCAGAGGCGCCACCGAGTTGCTCTCTCAGTCCCTCGAGAACCCAGAAGCGGTTGTGCGGAGGTTCTTTTCGGTCGTTCGACCCCGACTCACCGGCATCTGTCGAGGGCGTCTTCTGCTCCAGGGCGGTCAGCCGGGCTTCCACTTCGCGCAGGCGCTCTGCCAGCTCCGCAGGAGGCGGGTCGACTGGTTGCTTGCCGGGCATAGTTCGATAATTACGTAATATCGAAAATATCGCAAGGGTTTTCCGCGATCCACCCTGAAAGCTTGCTGATATTTGCCTCCGCGTCGGCGCGTCTCCGCTGGTTGGACCTGCGCTGGCCATAGCCTGGGTTCACCGTCTGTTACGCGTGTGACGAACGGCTACTCGGCTGACCGGTCGAGCTGAGATTGCCGACAGAAAGGAGCTGCCCATGCCGAACTCGTTGCTGTGGGTGTGTCTGGTGGCGATCTGGCTCTTTGTCTTGGTGCCGATGGTCGTGAAATCGCGTCCGACCGTGCGCAAGACGTCTGATACCGCCTTGTCGACCCGCGTGCTGCACCGCGGCGGACGGACCATGGCGAGGACCAAACGCCGCATCGCGTCCGGTCGTCATCCGCATGACGCCGACTGGGAACCGCCCGTCCGCGAGTACCGCAAAGCTGCGACAGCGACCGCGGTCAAAGACGCTGACGAGACCGACGATGTGTATGAGGAAGACACCAAGGACACCGTCGAGAAGACTCCTGTCGCGAAGGCTTCCGGATCCGAGGCGGCGCCGGTACTGAAAAAGGTTGCGGTGGAGTCGCCGACGCAGGACGACGAGAAATCCGACGCCGTCGAGTCCGTGGCTTCTGATGATGTTGACGAGGCCGAGACCGAGGCCGAGTCCCAGGACATCGAGTCTGATGTTTCCGAGGCCGAGTCGGACGGTGAAGACGCGGTCGACGAGGTCGATGACGACCACGACGTCGTCGACGAAGCGGACGACGACGAAGCGGACGACGACGCAGATGCCGAATACGACGAAGACGCCGAGTATGACGATGACTACGACGAGGACGCGGAATACGACGACGACCTCGACGGCGACTCGGTTGACGAGCCGGTAGCGGAAACCGAGTCCGAGCGTCGCGCGCGGCGCGGTGGATTCGATCCCGAGGCCGACCGCGAGCGCAGTGACAAGCGGTACCGCTTCCGTCAGCGTGTGATGGCGGTGTTCGCCCTGCTGTTGGTGGCAGCTCTCGGCGCCGGTGTGCTCCTGGGAACGGCCGGCTGGGTCCTCGCAGGTGTGGTCGCGGTTGCCATGTTCGGTTACCTCACCTTCCTACGGCGGGCGGTTCGGAACGAGCAGCGGATCCGCCAGCACCGCATGCGGCGTCTGGCCCGCGCGAAGCGGCAAGAAGAGGAGCGCCGCGAGCATCCCGAAGAGGATCCGCGTGCGGAGATCCCTCGCAGGCTGCGTCGCCCCGGCGCGATCGTGTTGGAGATCGACGACGAAGACCCCGTCTTCGACCATTTGCCCAGGTACGAGCGGGTTGAACGCGTCGAGCGGGAGCCCTCGTACCGTCGGGTGGTGGGGCAGTAGTCCCGGGCTGTTAATCTGTTCGAGTTGCTTCTCACGAAGCAACGAAGGGGCTATAGCGCAGTTGGTAGCGCGTCTCGTTCGCATCGAGAAGGTCAGGGGTTCGATTCCCCTTAGCTCCACACCCGTGTCTTTTTGTCGAGAGTCACTCGATGTCTGGAAGACTGATAAACATGGCCACCGCGATTCCGCTCGACGCCGATGCGATCGGCGCCGCGTGCGCGCAGTACGGTGTCAAGCGGTTGCGGGTTTTCGGTTCAGTCTTGACCGAGAGTTTTGACCCGCGCCGCAGCGACGTCGATTTCGTCGTGGAGTTCGAAGCTGACCGCGAGAACGTTTTTCATGACTACTTCGACCTCCAGTCTGCGCTCGAACAGATCGTCGGTCGCGATGTCGATCTCGTCATGGCCAACGCGGTGAAGAATCCCTACATCGCCAAGTCGATTTTCGACAGTGCTGAAGATGTCTACGCGGCCTGACAACAGTCAGGCTGCGTACATCTGGGATGCGCTGACCGCAGCACGGAATGTGGGGTTGTTCGTCGCCGACATCGCGGTCGAGCGGTACGTCGGTGACCTGCTTCTCGAGTCTGCCACCGAACGTCAGCTGGAAATCGTCGGGGAGGCCTTACGCAACCTGCGGCGCGTCGACAAAAGTTACCGCGGAGCGAATACCGCACGTGCACAAAATCATTGGAATGCGCAATATTCTTGTTCATGGTTATGCCCAGGTGGACAGTACGACCGTCTGGACAGCGGCGACGACGGACGTATCGACGCTGATACCCGTGCTCGAGCTTCTGCTCGCGGAGTGCGAACCGGGAGTTTGACGAGCGCTTACTCTCAGCATTCTGCGCTCGGCCGAAGGGTAGGATTCCGCAACGCAGTCTGAGAACGTTGGAGATACCCACATCACCGACGACGGAGATGCTGTTGACGAGAGCGACCACTGACCGACGTACGAACTGTGACCATGTCCATTCCTCAGTCTCTACCGAACGCCCTCCGGCAAAGAACATGGTGTGGATTCCCGGCAGAACGTTCTGGATGGGATCCGATGACTTCTATCCCGAGGAGCGGCCCGTCCCCGAGGTGGGGGTGGAAGGATTCTGGATGCCCGTCGTCCTGCCGCACAAAGCGCGGGGTCAGCGCCGCAGCCAGTGGACACGAGTTCGCGCGAATGTGATGCAGCAGAAACTCAGTCGAACAGCAGCGACCTGAGGTGAGCGGCCTCCCGCTCGACGAGCGTCAGATCATCGGGTTGGGCTGTCCTGCGTCGGGCGTCCTCGACGATCAGAGTCAACTGGCGGTCGACTGCTGTACGTCGGCCTGTCGCCGTACCGTCAAGACAGTGCGCGACCGCGGTGAGCGCCCGTACCAAAGCAACAGCGACTGCCGGCTCGCCGGCGCCGTAACGCCGTATCTGTCCGCATGCCAAATCGAGATACTCTCCGAAGTCTCGTGCCGGCACCGTGACGAATCCATCGGCGCCGAGACGGACGACCACAGGGCCCAAACTACGGGTGGCGAGATTCGCCAGGACCGTGGCGAGTTGGTCTATCACCTGTACGGCGGTGTAGGGGTCATTGATCGCAGGCGACAGCGCCTTGGCGGCGATGTCGACCAGTTGCCGGATGCCAAAGGCAACGTCTTGCTGCAGTGTTCGTTCGTGCCCGACCCGGACGCATCCGCTGACGACACCCGCGCTGCTGCCGATCGAGTTTTCCCGGTCGGCGTCGTTCCACACTCGGGCCAGCGGTGAACCGTGGACCACATGTGTTCCCACAGCGGTCAGGAATTGGATATGTGTGGCGGTGTGGCCGAGACTTCCGGCCGCATCCGGGTGGATGGTCTGTATGTATCCCGAATGCCGAGCGGTGATCGTGGCAGCCCATGGGGGCACGGCCGGCGCCACGTTGTCGATCTGCCCGACGGGGAGCTCGGAGTTGATGATGGTGGCGGTGTTACGGCTGATCCGTCGCATGATCTCGTCGATCTGCATCGAGTGCGAAATGTGATGGACCTCGTAGACCAGAGCGATGAGGCTCAGAAAGAGAAGGCCGATCGCACCGGACACCGCAGCTCTTGGAAACGCGTCAGTTCGACCTCCCTCCGAGACCCCGACGGTGTACAGCCCGGCAGCGGAATAGGTGAAGGTGGCGACGAAAACACTGAGCACGATCTGATTGGGTCTGTCTCGCAGAAAGTTCCGGACAATGCGCGGAGAGTACTGAGTCGATGAGAGCTGAAGGGCCACCACGGTCAAACCGAGGATGAGCGCGATGACCGTGATGATGGTGGCCGAGATGCCGATCAGCAGTGCTCGGGCGTCATCGCTCGTTCCCTGAAATACGATCCAGTCATAACGTGACGATTCCGGAACATCGACCTGTGAGAGCCCTGCCCCCGCCAGCAAAGCGAGTGCCATGGCGGTGACGGGCAGCACCCACATCACGCCGCCCACCGACTCGCGCCACGCCTCACCGCGCCGTCCGGTGACTTTCACCAGGGAACACCTGGGTGCGGATGCGCTCCGAACAGTGCTGCCATCGGCCCCTCGCCGTCGTCGGTTGCGTCCTGTTAAAGACTAGAAACCTGAATGCGCTCGGGCCTCATCCATCCTGGATGACTTGTTGCCGGCTCAGCTGTGAACCGATACCCCCGGCCTGCTTCACAGCTAGACTTCGCGCACCATCGGTGTGTGACAACACCCGAATGAGCCTCCGCAGAAAGAAATGCCGATGACGATGCTCTTGCGAACTCGCTGTCATTCCGCGCGGTCGTTGCGTGGGGTCACCAATTGTCCGGTCACACTTACGCGCACCGTGTGGGTACACCGATGAGTGTTGATGTCGCGCAGTCGCTGTTCTGGATCGTGCTGGCGGCGGCCTTCGCGCCCATCCTGGCATCCACGGTGCCGAAACGGCTGGTTCCGGAAGTTGTCGTTCTTCTCGTCGCGGGCATAGTCATCGGCCCGTTCGGATTCGGAATCGCAGAGTTCTCGCCGGGTATCGACATGTTGCAAGAACTCGGACTTGGTCTGCTGTTCTTGCTCGCCGGTTACGAGCTGGATCAGCGTGAACTCGTCGGCAGCGGTGGTCGTCGAGCGTTCATCACCTGGATATGTTGCCTGGCAATTGCTTTCGGTGCCACTTTCGGGCTGGCCCAAGTGATGACGATCAGAGCCGAGGTGGCGACGGCCATCGCTTTGACGTCCACGGCGATCGGGACGCTGTTGCCGATTCTCGCCGAGCGGGGCTTGATCGAGACTCGTCTGGGCAAGACCATTCTCAATCATGGCGCGGTGGGTGAACTGTGCCCGGTGCTGGCGATGGCGATATTGCTGGGAGTGAGAGACCCGGCGGGTTCGCTGCTCGTACTAGTTGTGTTTGGGCTCGCTGCGGTCGTCGTCGCGATGCTGCCGGGACGCATCGGCAAACCCGACTCTCGTCTGGCCGGAACCATTCGACGTGGCGCAGACACGACGTCCCAGACCCAGGTGCGGCTGACGGTGCTACTGCTCGTCGGCTTGGTGACTCTGGCAGCAACATTTCAGATCGACATCATCATCGGTGCGTTCGCCGCGGGATTCATCCTGCGCCGGACACTTCCTCGTGGTCATGAGGGTTTGGAGACGAAGTTGGCCGGGCTGGCGTTCGGTCTGCTCATTCCGGTCTTCTTCGTCACCTCCGGTATGAACATCGATGTCGAAAGCGTGCTGAACAGACCACTCCTGCTCGTGCTGGCAATCGTGATGCTGTTGCTGGTCCGCGGACTGCCTGTGTTCATTTCCACGCGTTTCGAAAAGGTCGACGGTGCCAGGGCATTCACTGTGCGGCAGCGCACGCAGATCGCGCTCTACTCCACCACGGGTCTGCCGTTGATAGTCGCGGTAACCACCGTCGCGGTCGACGCCGGACCGATGACACCGTCGAACGCATCGATCCTGGTCGCCGCCGGAGCAATCACCGTGCTCATCCTGCCGCTCACCGCAACCCTTCTCGGCCGCGGTGAGGTCGAGGAACCGCTGCCCGCCGAGCGTTGACGGCGTCAGGCCGACCGGCACGGATGTGCGCGGCGAGATTGCGACGTGGCTAACGGCAGCAGGCTGGGTCCAGAACTTGTCGCAACGCCTGCAGCGCGTCGGTGTGGGCGCTATAGAAGACGTTCATTCCGCGACGTTCCGGTCGAACCATGCCCGCCTTCTTGAGCTGCCCGAGGTGATGACTGACGGTGGGCTCGGACAGTCCGACAGCAGTGGCGAGATCGCAGGTGCAGACCTCGCCCGCGTCGTCGGTAAGCAAGATCGACATCAGCTTGATCCGAACCGGATCGGCCAGTGCCTTGAGCCGCAGTGCCACCTGCAGGGCCGCATCGTCATCCATCGGGGAGGCCGACACCGGTGCGCAGCAGATGGGTGCGGTCATATCGATCACCGGCAACGTCTTGGGCATACATGGATACTACCGACGGTATTGACATATGTCGAAGAGGTCGGCACCCTGAGTGGCGACGGTAGTTCGATGTATGTCTCACAGGTGGAGGTAGTCATGTCCCGTATGCAACTGGCGCTCAACGTCGACGATCTTGATCAGGCGATCGAGTTCTATTCGAAGTTGTTCAATGTGGCTCCGGCCAAACGCAAGCCGGGCTACGCGAACTTTGCCGTCGCCGAGCCCCCACTAAAACTGGTGCTGCTGGAGAACCCAGGCCGCGGTGGCACCATCAACCACCTCGGGGTGGAAGTGCAGTCCAGCGAGAAGGTGCATTCGGAGATCGCCCGGCTCAGCGACGAGGGTCTGTTCGCCGAGGAGGAGATCAACGCGACGTGTTGCTTTGCCACCCAGGACAAAGTGTGGGTGACCGGACCGGCAGGGGAGAAGTGGGAGGTCTATACCGTGCTCGCTGATTCCGACACGTTTGGCACGAGCCCTCGATTGTTGGGAGACAACGGTACCGAGTCCTCGGTGTGTTGTGGGTCCGCGGGCGGCACGGAAGCAGTTCAGACTGCACCGGGCACGACCTCGTCGGCCTGCTGCTGAAGTACCTGCCGGTGTCGGTGGGTCCTGGCGTCCTGGGGCCCGCCGACTACTCAGGGTGTGGTCAGCCGCGTGGTCAAGTCGTTGATTCGGGCGGCGATGTCGTCGCGTATCAGGCGCATGCGCTCGATGCCGTCTATACCCCGTTGCGACGGTTCATCGGTCTCCCAAACCTCGACGATGACGCCGTCAGGTGCAACTACTTTCGCAGAGGTGCCGAGTACGACGGTGATGTCGGCGGCGCGCATCAGGTCGTCGGTGAGCTGACGGGGTTCATGGTCGCTGATGTCCACGCCGATTTCGGCGAGCACCTCTGCCGAGATGTCGTTGACATGTTTGCCGATGGCGGCGTCGGTGCCGGCTGATGATGCGGTGATCGCCGATCCGGCGACCTTGTCTGACAATCCCTGAGCCATCACCGATTTGCCGCGGTTGCTCACGCAGACGAACAGTACGTGTGGTGTCTTGGTCATCGTGCCTCGGATCCAGTCAGGGAATGGGGTGTGAAGCGTTTACGCAGGGCTAGAGAGACGTACACCAACGCGACCAGAACCGGGACTTCGATCAAAGGCCCCACGACACCGGCGAGGGCTTGCCCGGAGGTGACGCCGTAGGTGGCGATCGCGACGGCGATCGCGAGTTCGAAGTTGTTGCCAGCCGCGGTGAATGCGAGGGTGGTGGTGCGCTCGTACCCGAGACCCATCACCGCGCCGAGGGCGTAGCCGCCGCCCCACATGACGGCGAAGTACACCAGCAGCGGCAGGGCAATGCGCACCACGTCCCAGGGTTTGGAGGTGATCTGATCTCCCTGGAGCGCGAACAGGATGACGATGGTGAACAGCAACCCGTACAGCGCCCACGGGCCGATATGGGGCAGGAACTTCTCCTCATACCAGGTGCGGCCCTTGGCTTTTTCGCCGTAGCGGCGGGTCAAGAACCCGGCCAGCAGCGGGATACCCAGGAAGATCAGCACGGACTTGGCGATCTGCCACGGGGAGGCGTCGATGGTGGTCTCTTCCAGGCCGAGCCAGCCCGGCAGGACCGAGAGGTAGAACCAGCCCAGGACGGCGAACATGACGACTTGGAAGACCGAGTTGATCGCCACCAGCACTGCTGCGGCTTCACGGTCACCGCAGGCCAGGTCGTTCCAGATGATGACCATCGCGATGCACCGGGCCAGGCCGACAATGATCAGTCCGGTGCGATACTCCGGAAGGTCGGGGAGCATGAGCCAGGCCAGGGCGAACATCAGGGCCGGCCCGAGAACCCAGTTCAGTGCCAGCGACCCGAGCAGTAGTTTGCGGTCTCCGGTGACAGTGTCGAGGCGGTCATAGCGAACCTTCGCAAGGACCGGGTACATCATGATCAGCAAACCGATCGCGATCGGCAACGAGATGCCGTCGATCTCAACCGCGCTCACCACGTCGTCCAGGCCCGGAATCATCCGGCCCAGCAGCAGTCCGGCGACCATGGCCACACCGATCCACACCGGCAGGTATCGGTCGAGGGTGGACAGTTTGCCGACAACGGCCGGCTGGTCAGTGGTGGTGCTCATGCCGACACCTCGTCCGAAGGGGCCTGCAAGGCGATGGCAGGTTCGCCGAGGACTGCGGAGAGTTGTTGCAGGGCAGCGGGAATCACCCAGTAGTAGACCCAGGTCCCGCGGCGCTCGCAGTCCAGCAGGCCCGCTGACCGCAGCACTTTGAGGTGGTGGGAGATGGTGGGCTGAGACAGATCGAAGGACTCGGAGATGTCGCAGACGCAGGCCTCGCCGCCTTCGTGGCTGGCGACCAAACTCAGCAACCGCAGACGCACCGGGTCGCCGAGGGCTTTGAACATGCGGGCCAGATCCCCGGCCCAGTCCTCGGTCAGTGGCTCGCGCACCAGGGGCGTGCAGCACGGAGCGTCAGGCTCCGCGTGTTGATTCGACATATGTCTATATTGACGTTTGCCTAATCAGCGGTCAAATGAACAGTGCTCGAACTCCAGGACGCTCCGCGCCCGCATAACGCCAGCGTTCGGCTTCCGGGGCCGTACGAAACGCCCGTGGATTGGGAACACTCTGATGAAATCGGTAAGGTCATGTCCGGTGTGCCGGGAAGTCTGGTCGGCCACGCGCTCACATCCGTCTCGGCGGTATCGAACGCGTGTCATGTGTTGCCGACCGACGATAAGGGACCCGCGTGACGCCCTCTGCAAGCCACCGTTGTTGTGCCGCTGACTGTTTGACATGGAAGTGGCCCGACCATGCCTGACGCGTCCGAGAAAGACGGGTGTGCCGCGGCGGCGAATCCCGCAAACAGTGTCAATCGAGTGCTTTTTCCTCGGCTCGACCGGGCCCGGGTGGTCGCGCTGGTGTTGTGGCCGATCGCGGTGGTTCTGGTACTGCAGAGATCGGTGATCCTGGGTGTCAACGGCAGCCGGACCGATGACTTCGCGCCGGTGTACCGGGCGGCGCTGGCCTTTCTCCGACGTGAGCCGGTGTACATCGAAAACTACGCCAACGTTGATCCGCACTATCTCTACCCACCCTCGGGTTCGCTGGTGATGGCCCCTCTGGGATATCTGGATCCTGAACGGGCCCGCTGGCTGTTCATCGCCGCGTCGGCGCTCGCATTGGTCGGATGCGCGGTGTTGCTGGTCCGCATGTTCGGCTACTCATTGTCATCACCTGTCATGCCCGGCACTCTGCTGGCGATGTTCATGACTGAAAGCGTTGCCAACACACTGATTTTCGTGAACTTCAATTCCTTTGTCTTGCTGGGTCAATTGGTGTTCATGACGTTGATGCTGCGACGAAAAGACTGGTGGGCCGGCGTACCGCTCGGGCTGACGCTCGCGGTCAAACCCGTGCTCGGGGTGCTATTGTTGCTGCCGTTGTTGAACCGGCAGTGGAAGGTTCTCGCGGGCGCGTTCGCAGTCCCGGCAGTACTTACCGCGGCCGCGTGGCCCGTGGCTGTCGATCCCGACGCCTTCGTGCGCAGGACCGTGCCGTACCTACTCGAGGTCCGCGATTACTACAACAGCTCGTTGTCGGGGTATGGCGTCTACTTCGGTGTCGATCACTGGCTTGTCCTGCTGCTCCGGATCACTTTCGTTGGCATGGCCGCATTCGGAGTGTGGTTCCTCTATCGGCACTACCGGACCAGCAATGAACTGCTCTGGCTGACCACCACCTCCGGCGTGCTGCTGGGTACCTCGTTTCTGGTGTTATCGCTGGGACAGGGCTACTACTCGATGCTGCTGTTTCCCCTGTTGATGACCGTGCTGCTCCCGGGGTCGGTGATGAGGGCGTGGCCGGCGTGGCTCGGCGTCTACGGCTGCCTGTCGTTTGACACCTTCGCCTCCCAGCGCTGGGAGGCCTTCGGTCGCATCCTCGAATACTCCAAGGTCACCTGGGGCTGGTCGCTGCTGATGGCCACCGTGTTCTTCGTCCTGCTCTTCCGCCATCTGGATGTACGACGCCACGAGCGCACCACAACACCGCGCTCGCCCCAGAACCCAGAAAACCCACGTGAGGTAATTCCCCATGTCTGACAACAACACTCGCTCACGCCGTAGCGCGCTCTTCGCGCGTGGTTCTTGGGCCGAGACGTCCCGTATATCGAGCATCCTGCGCAAGGAGACCGTTGGCGGCGCGTTGCTGCTGGTGGCGACTGTGATCGCCCTGGTGTGGGCCAACTCTCCGTGGTCGGAGGCGTACACGAGTCTGGGGGAGTTGACGGTCGGTACCGACGCCTTGGGTGTGCACCTGGATCTGTCGCTGGCGACGTGGGCCGCAGATGGCCTGTTGGCGATCTTCTTCTTTGTCGTCGGTCTCGAACTCAAACGTGAGTTCGTCGCCGGTGATCTGCGTGATCCTGCCCGTGCGGCCTTGCCGATTGCTGCTGCGGTCGGCGGCATGATCGTGCCGGCGGTGATCTTCGTGGCGTTCACCGCCCATGTCGGCGACGGCGCCATGAAGGGCTGGGCGATCCCTACGGCCACCGATATCGCTTTCGCTGTTGCTGTTCTCGCTGTCATCTCGACCCACCTGCCTGCTGCCTTGCGCACGTTTCTGCTGACTCTGGCGGTGGTCGATGATCTGCTGGCGATCACCGTGATCGCGGTGTTCTACACCGAGGACATCAACCTGACCGCGCTCGCGGTGGCCGCCGTGCCGTTGGCGTTGTTCGCGTTCTGCGTGCAACGCCGCATCCGCTCGTGGTGGCTGTTGATTCCTCTGGCTACGTTGACGTGGGTGTTCGTGCACGAGTCCGGGGTGCATGCGACGGTCGCCGGAGTTCTGTTGGGTTTCACCGTTCCGGTGTTGCGCAGTACAGCCGCCGGCGGCCCCGATGCCGGGCCGGGTTTGGCCGAGCATTTCGAACACCGCATCCGGCCGATTTCCGCGGGGTTCGCGGTTCCTGTTTTTGCGTTTTTCGCTGCCGGGGTCACCGTGGGTGGGTTCGACGGTTTGACCGACGCTCTGACCGACCCCATTGCGGTGGGTATCGTCTGCGGATTGGTCGTCGGAAAGGCCGTGGGCATTTTCGGTACCACCCGACTGTTGTCGGCTGTGACGCGGGCGTCGCTCGATTCCAGTGTTCGGTGGATCGATGTCGTCGGTATATCGCTGCTGGCGGGTATCGGGTTCACTGTGTCCCTGTTGATCGGTGATCTCGCTTACGGGATGGGTTCAGAGCGCGATGACCACGTCAAGATCGGTGTGCTGACCGGATCGCTGGTGGCCGCTGTGCTTGCCTCGATTCTGCTGCGCGCTCGAAATCGGCATTACCGCAACATTTGTGAGGATGAAGAACGCGACGACGATCACGACGGGATCCCCGACGTCTACCAGCGAAGGGATTGATCGCACCTGGCAAGCCGACTTGCGGTCGATGGTGTCAGCCGAACAGTCCACCCACTGATGATCCCGACGACCCTGCAGGCGGTTCGGGTGGTTCGTACGCACTGACGGTCCCGGTGAAGGTGCCGAAGCCTTCTCCGTCGTTGGCGTCATCGGTAACGCCGGCGCCGGCGACCATGCACCTCACGGTGGTGGTGGCGCCTGCCGGGAATGCGTTGCCCGACGCTGGGGTGCACTCGGCCAGACCGGCCGGCAGGGTTCATTCGGCGATGGTGCCTTGACCAGTGCTCGTCAGCTGCTGATCGGCGGGTGCTGGCTCGCGATGTAACGCGGTCAAATGGATTTGTTTAATCAGATTTCCGGAAAGCGGGTCGCGACGAGGTGGGTCGCCCTACCGTGAGTACGCAGCGGACGCGGCAACAGCGTCCTGATCACGCTGAGAGGGCGGACATGAAGCGGTCAGCAATTACAGGACTCTGTGCGGCTGCTGCTGTCACAGTTATCGCGTCGTTTGCCGGGGCCGGCGCTGCATCTGCTGCGACCAAGGGCACGGAGATCAGTGGCGTCAATAATGGCAACTGCACTGCCACGATCACGGAGGTCAATCACACGAATTCGACCAATTACCAGCCTGATTGGTGGTTTGAGCAGGAGAATGATCTGGCGTTGGTCAACGCCACACAGCTTCCGGCGAGCATGCAGGCACCGTGGCGTGCGGTCAACGGCATTCCATGGCCAATCGCCAGGTGGGTCGGAACCGAGTCTCCGTACCTCACGTCGGGTCTCGCTCCGGGGGTTCTGCCATGGGGATCTGGGAATCCGTACAACGGCAGTGCACAGCCTGATGGATTCGTCACTGAAAGGACCATCGACCTGAAGACTGCGGTAGGTGCTCCACCGGCATCAGCCGACGGGACGAAGACGATCTGGTTCCGTATTCGCACGGGTCCTCAGACCGCTGATAGAGCGCCGACTCCGCAGCAGCTCGTCGTCACCGGATGTGGTGAGACGCCAGGAGGTGGGTCAAGCTCCGGGTCCAGTGGCGGAGGATCGAGTATCGGTTCGTTCGATCTGGGTGCACTCCTTAACTGAACCCCGCATTGGCACCCCCGCGCGGCAGGTCGGTCAGCGATGACAGCGACCGCAGGTGGCCGGGTTGGGCAGGGAAGACTCATACGACTGCTCGCCGACGCCGAACTGGAGAAGGACGCCCTGCGTGAGGTGGCGAAGGAAAAAGTCTGAGCCCAGCCGCCAAGCGCGCCAGCGACATGCTCGTCACAACGATCGGCATGTCGAAACAATTGGCATGCATAGCTGTTGGGCTGCCCGCTCCACTATAGTCGCACCCCGATCGCCCAGAACGGCAGCAGACCCAGACGCTGAGCTAGGGGCCTGGTTACGGACCTACGCCAACAACACCCGGTCGATGGGTTCCGACGGGCCTGGGCGGCGCTGCGGTTCGACAAGCATCGGGATGTGAACAAGAAGAAGGTTCACCGCCTGTGGAAGGAAGAGGGCCCTGTGGGTCCGCATCAATCATCCGCGCAAGCGTGCGGCCAGGCGTCGGTGCCGTTTGTGGACGCTGATGCCCCGAAAGTGGTGTGGGCAGTGGATTTTCCGTTTGACTCCACAATCGGTTGAGAAGGCCATAAAAGATCGCGTCGATAGTAGATGAACACCCGGCTCTCGGTGCTCAACATCGTGGAGCGCTCGATCACGAGGGACCGGCTGGTCGTCGGGTGGGCAAAGCGTTCGTACTGTGGGGCGGGCCTCCGCAAGTGCTGCGGATGGGCAACAGGCCGGAGTTCATTCCCCATGCACTGAACAGTTTGCGACAAGAGGGTAGGTATCTCTTATCTCCCGCCGGGCACGCCGTGGAACAACGGGCACATCGAATCGTTCAATTTTCGCCTACGAAAACCACAATCAGTGAACCAGCCTGATCGAGGCCGTGTGGTCATCGAGGACCTTGAAGACGACCACAAACATCGACACCGGCACTCATCGCTGGGCTATGGGACGCCGGCCGAGTACGCTGCACAATGCGCGCACACCCAGCACCCGGTGGAGTGCGGGATCAACTGATCAACTACCCGTGGCTCTAGATCCACGTGACCCTACTATTGGGGACTTGCCAGTGCGACGAGCCTTTTGGTGAAGTTCGCGCCGGTCATCGTGCTGTTCTCGAATCTTGTCCCGGATAACTCACCGCCGGTGAAATCTGTATTCGAAAAGTCGCCATGGATCCGCCTGGTGCTGGTCAAGTCGACCTCTACGAAGCTGGCGTCGACCGCTATCGGGTCGGCCAGGAAACTGCCCGCGAAAGAGGCGCCGGTGAGATCGGCGTCAGTGAAATCCGTTCGAAATATATTCCTGGACGAGAAGTCCGCGCCGGCAAGATTGGCGCCGGCGACGAGCACCGAACGTACGCGCCGGAGATGCGTGCACGATTCAGTGGCGGGGAGTTGGGGAGGAGTGTTCACAATCCTTGCTCGAAAGTGAAGACGTGGTGTGGGTCGTACTCGGCCTTGATCGCGTTCAGGCGGTCGACGCCGGTGCCCCAGTAGTCGGTTCGCCAATCCACCGCATCCGCATTGGGGACGTTGCTGTAGGCCCCAGACACATAGGGCGCCAATGCCTCATGGAAGTCCGCGACCCACTGCAAGCACGCAGGCGCCAGCGGGTCGTCGGATGAAGACGACCCGCCCCGGACGCCCCAGCCCGCGCCCGGCTCGGCGTAGAACAGAGCGTTGCGGTGCGCGAATGCCGACCCGCCCGCCGGTTCAGAATGCACGACCTCGCCGCCGAATGCGTTCGCGAAGTAGTTGCACAGCGGCGTAGGAGCCGTCGAGATGAAGGTGCAGATCAGATCGATTGCCTCTCGGGGGAATGGCGTCGACGCGAACTGGGACAGGAACTTCCAGTTGGCCGGTTCGTCTGCGATCGGGATCTGGAACGCCGTGTAGTTGTCCACCCAGCTCGCGTCCGTCATGGTGACCTCGGGCGCTCCGACAGCCAAGATCGGGGCGAGTAGGTCCAATGCCTCCGCCTCCGAGCCCGATACCAGCACGCCCAGCACCTGCACTGCGTCGCTACTGATCTCGATCTGGCTCGTCAGTCGGCTGTCCGTCGTCGGCGCAGATCGCTGCCAGACGTCGAAGACAGCGGGCAGATGGTCGATTCCTGGCCACGTCGCTGTGATGTAGATGGTCTGCGTCAACGGATGCACCCGGTAGGTCAGCGACGTGACGACCCCGAAGTTGCCGTTGCCCGCGCCTCGCAGCGCCCAGAGCAGGTCTGTGTGGTGCGTTTCGTCGGCGACGATCACCTCGGCGGCGCCGTCATCGGAAGGAACCACGATTTCTGCTGCCAACAAGTTGTCACAAGCCATCCCGAAGATGCGGGTCAGTAGGCCGAAACCGCCGCCCAGGGTGGCGCCGACCAGACCGACACTTCCCTCGGTACCGGTCGGTGCTGCGAATCCCTCTCGCCCCAAGGCGGTTACGGCTTCGAGTTGATTGAGCCCGGCGCCCACCGTCGCCGTCTGCGTCTGCGTGTCGAGCGAAACGGACTTCATCTCGCTGACGTCGATCACGATGCCGTCGTCGACACTGGACCAGCCTTCGAGGCAGTGTCCACCGCTGCGCACCCGGACGGGAACCCCATGACGCCGCGACCAGGCGAGCGCGTTGACGACGTCGGTGGTCTCCTGGGCATACACGATGACCTGGGGGGCGTTGCTGAACAGCAGGTTCCAACCGGCGCTGGCCGCTGCGTAGTCCGCGTCGCCGAACCTGACGACTCGGCCGGTCAGCGCGTCAGAGGACGAACTCGGCGGCCTCATTCGGTCGACTCGACAACAGCGTCGACGGCGTCGCCACCGGACGGTTCGGTCTCGAGAACTTCGCGATTGAAGATCATCATCTTGGCGAAGTAGATGCCGCCCATCAGGATCAGACCGGCGACGATGACGTTGGAGGCCGTGGAGTCACCGGGGGTGACGAGTACGAACAGCGCGAAGACAACCCAGATGAGGGCCGCCACGGCGATCGGTAGTTCGAAGCGTCCGAGACTGAACCCTCCTTCCTTGTACTCCAGGCGTTTTCGGACCACCAGGTAGAGGACGACGGTTGCGCCGTAGATGAGTGCGGGCAGCAGTGTCGAGGCGGTGATCAGTTGGATCAACGCGTCTCCCGGCAGTGCGACCAGCAAGACCACGCCGACGACCAGGATGAGCAGGGTTGCGAATATCGGTGTCTGGGTGCGCGGATTGACCTTGCTCATCAGGCGGTGCGCCGGGAATCGTCGGTCTCGAGCCATCGCAAACGCCTGACGCGAACACGCAGCCATGACGACCATCCCGGCACCGAAGATCGCGAAGACAATGGCGGCCAGCA
This sequence comes from Williamsia sp. 1138, assembly GCF_002095435.2. GTDB lineage: Bacteria > Actinomycetota > Actinomycetes > Mycobacteriales > Mycobacteriaceae > Williamsia. The sequence goes on along the minus strand of NZ_MJEJ02000033.1, from coordinate 88,992 downwards.
GTATCCGTTCCATCACCGGCCCGAGTTGGTCGCGGATGATGGCCGCAACGGGTGATCCGCTCTTGCTGATGGCGTCGACGTCATCGATGGCAAGGGTCAGTGCGATCAGGAAGAAGAATCCTGCGACACCCGCGGCGACCACGGATGCGACGATGGCACGCGGCACGCTCCGAAACGGGTCCTTGGCCTCCTCGGCGAGGTTGGCCGCGGAGTCGAAGCCCACCAGGGTGGTCAGACCCATGAGCATTCCGGCCGTGAGACCGCCGCCGATGGCGAAGTAGTTGCTGTCTCCTGCTGTGACGCCCCGTGAGGTGAGGTTGCTGATCTCACCGCTGCTGGTGAACGCGACGACCGCGATCAGCGCTACCACCAAGATTGCGACGATGGCCAGCTCGACACCGACAGCGCCCGAGGTGATGAGGCCCAGCAGCCGGGTGGACGCGATGACCAGGACTGCCTGGATGATCAGGATGACCACGGTGATGATCCGGGCGACGTCCTCGTTTTCGTCCATTCCGACCAGCGGCATGAATGCCTGACTGGCCAGCGCGCTGTCCAAGGCGACGACCGCGGTGGCAAGGAACCAGAAGGTGAGCCACCCGAAGAGCCAGCCGACCTTGGGGTTGGCCAGTCGTGAGGCCCATTGATAGGACGACCCGCTCAGGGCTATGCGGGCAGCGAACTGGGCGACGACGAGAGCCACCAGGGTTTGGCCGACCACAGCGATCAACCACAGCCACATCCCGACAGGACCAGCGGTCACCAGCAATTCGCCATATGTCCCGAAGATGCCCACGGCTACGGAGATGAATGCGAAAGAGATGGCGAAGACCTGGAAACCACCGAGGGTGCGCTGCAACTCCGGGCCCGAGTCCTGTGCGGAAGACGGCGGTTCGGCTTGGGAGTCGTCAGTGAGGGGTGTCGACACGCGGAATACCTCAATCATCGGGTGAAGGCATTCCGGGCTGCTGAGCGGAACGTCGAAAGAATGCTAACCCGACTTACGTCGGTCTGCTGCAAATTTCACCAATCAGATACGTCGCGTGCCGGCGTCAGGCAACGGGTGCCTCGAGCAGAGTCCGACGGGTGATGAACGTCCGCGGCAGTCCCGACAGCGGATCGGTGAATTGCAGTTCGCGAGCGAGCAATTGCATCGGGAGTGAGTGGTCGTCCGGTGCCTCGGCCAGCAAGTCGGGATACCAGGTGTCACCGAGAATTCCGATACCGAGTGCGGCCAGATGCACTCTCAATTGGTGCCGACGGCCCGTATGCGGGCGAAGAAGTGTGTGCAGAACAGCGCGACCGGAGGCGCTGAAGCCTGACCCTCGGACCTCGATCACCGTCTCGGAATTGGGTGCGAGTGCGTCGTCGATCACCACCCGCAGCACGCCACTGCGCGAGGCGATGTGGTTGCGGTAGGTGACAGGCACCGGGTGCCCGGCGAGCGACGGTGCGTCTGCGTCCCACTCCGGCGGAAGTGCCGAGACCGCTTCATACACCTTGGTGACCTGACGCTGTTCGAACAGAGACTGGTATGCGCCGCGGGTGGCGGGCCGGGCCGAGAACATCAACACCCCCGCTGTCGCGCGATCGAGGCGATGCATGGGCACCAGGTCCGGATTGTCGAGACGGGTCCGGAGCCGGACCAGCGCCGTCTCCTTCAGGTATCGCCCGCCGGGAGTGGTCGAGAGGAAGTGTGGCTTGTCGATCACGACCAGATCGTCGTCGATGTGCAGGATCTCCTCTTGCGAGGAGACCGGGGTCTCGGCCGGAAGATCGCGGTAGTACCAGACGAATGGATCCGCGCCCAGTGGTGTGCTGCGGTCGATCGGACGGCCGTCGGAGCCGACTATCTCGCCGCGGTCGAACCGGCGGTGCAGGTCGCCGGCGTCCAGGTGGCTGAAAGTTGCGACCATGAACTCGGCGACAGTCGTCCACGGTCCGGCGGTCGGGATGCGCAGCCTCGTTGCGCCGACCCCGTTCCTGACGGGTAGCGGCGAGGGCATCGGCATCTGGTCATTCTGTCACCGGCTGCGAAGCCATCCGAACCGTCCTCGGTTCCGAATGCAGGTCAAGGGGTACTCAGCTGCTGACAGAAGGCGAGGACTGGTCGGGATGATGCGAACACGAGGGCGCGTAGACGCGCTACAGCCGTATCGGCGTTACGATGCGGCCGCCGATGCGAGCGCCGCGTTGGTGATCCGGCACTACTCGACATCGTTTGGCCTGGCGACGCGCATGTTGCGCGGACAGGTCCGCCAAGACGTGTGCAACATCTACGCGCTGGTTCGGGTTGCCGACGAGGTGGTCGACGCGCCTCGGCCCGGCCAGGACGGTGCGGATCGGTTGGTCGAACTCGACAAGCTCGAGCAGGAGACCTACTCGGCGATCGAGACGGGTTCGAGCGCCAACCTGGTGGTCCATGCATTCGCCCGCAGCGCGCGTCGCGTCGGCATCGACGAATCATTGATCGCGCCGTTCTTCGACTCGATGCGGACCGACCTTCAGCGCACGAAGCACGACTTCACCAGTCTCGCCACGTACATCTACGGCTCTGCAGAGGTGGTCGGCCTGATGTGTCTGCGTGCTTTCGTCGCCGGTGAGCGGAATCCGTCGGCGCGCTACGAAGAACTGGCGCCCGGGGCCCGACGGCTCGGTGCGGCCTTCCAGAAGATCAACTTCCTACGAGACTTCGGTGACGACAGCGACGGACTGGGACGTCAGTACCTCGTCGGTCTTCGGCCAGATGACCTCGACGAAGAGATCTGGAGCAGCTGGCTCGACGACATCGACATGGACCTGACCGCAAGCGCCGAGGCCATAGCCCAGCTGCCGCGCGGTTGCCGCGTGGCGGTGTGCACGGCGCACGACCTGTTCGCTGAACTGACAGCGCGGCTGCGGGCGACCTCGGCGGCCGACGCCCGGCGAGACAGGGTGCGAGTGCCCACTCCGGAGAAGGCGCGCATCGCTGCCGCGGCCGCACTTCGCCGCGGCCGACCACAACTCGCAAGTGCGCATGCGCTCACCCATTCGAGTGATCTGACGAAGGAGTACGGACGGTCGTGACGGCAACATCGAAAAAGGTCGTCGTCATCGGTGGTGGTGTCGCAGGTTTGGCGACGGCCGCACTGCTCGCCCGCGATGGGCACGACGTCGACCTGGTGGAGAAGAACGACGACCTGGGCGGCCGGGCCGGCTCATGGGAGCACGAGGGCTTTCGATTCGACACCGGACCTTCCTGGTGGCTGATGCCCGATGTCTTCGACCATTTCTTCGAGCTGCTCGGCACGACCACAGCTGAACAGGTGAGTCTGGTGCGCCTGGACCCTGGGTATCGCGTGTTCTTCGAGGGCGTGGCCGAGAAGATCGACATCGAGGGTGACGAAGAACGGAACCGGGCCCTATTCGAGAGCATCGAACCCGGCGCCGGCGCCGGCCTGACCTCGTACCTCGACTCAGCGCGAGAGGCGTACGACATCGCCGTCAAGCGATTCCTCTACACCAGTTTCGATTCTCCGCGTGCATTTCTCGGTCTCGACGTCCTGCGCAACGCCCCGAAGCTGGCGGTATTGCTCACGAAGTCGCTCGAGGCTTTTGTCTCGCAACGGTTCTCCGACCGGAGATTGCAGCAGGTTCTCGGGTATCCAGCTGTGTTCCTCGGCTCGTCTCCCGAGCGCACGCCTTCTATCTATCACCTGATGAGCTGGCTCGACCTGGCCGACGGAGTCCGTTATCCGCAAGGCGGTTTCACGACGTTCGTCGACGCGTTGGCCCGTCTTGCCACTGAGAAGGGGGTGAGGGTGCACACCGGAACATCCGCGACCGCGATTCTCACGCGTGCCCGGCAGGGTCGCTCTGGAAAGGGGCGAAGGCGCAGTGAGGTGACCGGCGTCAGAGTGCGCGATCACAGTGGCGGAGAACGGGACGTGTCTGCCGACATCGTCATCGGAGCAGCCGATCTGCACCACGTGGAGACCCGGCTGCTGCCCGCGAATCTGCAGACCTTCCCGGAGAAGTGGTGGGACAAGGCAACATCGGGACCGGGCGCGGTGCTGGCCTATCTCGGTGTGCAGGGCGGTGTTCCCGAACTGGCTCATCATTCGCTGTTCTTCACCGACGATTGGACAACGAACTTCGACGCGATCTTCGAGTCACCCACCCACATGCCCGATCCGGCATCGCTGTACGTGTGCAGGCCGTCCGCCACGGACGATTCAGTTGCCCCCGCCGATCACGAGAACCTCTTCATCTTGGTGCCCTCACCCCCGGATCCTGGTCTCGGGCGCGGGGGAGTGGACGGCATGGGCGCTCCCGACGTCGAGAAGGTGGTCGACCAAGCGATCGCGACCGTGGCGGAATGGGCGCACATCCCAGATCTTGCCGAACGGGTCGTGGTGCGGCGCTCGGTGGGTCCGGCCGACTTCGTCGACAACGTCAACTCGTGGTCAGGTGGTGCGCTCGGCCCGGCACACACGTTGCGCCAGAGTGCGTTCCTGCGGGCGACCAACCGGTCACGCAAGGTCGAGGGTTTGTTCTACGCCGGATCGAGCACCCGTCCCGGTATCGGTTTGCCGATGTGTTTGATCAGTGCAGAACTGATTCGCAAGCGGCTGAAGGGTGATCGCTCGGTGGGCCCGTCGAGCTGAGTCCTGCACCGGCCGAACGGCGTCCGCGGTTCGACCCGGTGCCGACGTCGACCGGTCAGGAGCGGCGCCACACACACCGTTCGATCAAACCGGTCAGTGCGGTCCGGGTGAGCTCGTCGACAGGCAGGTATTCCAGGATCTCCATGGCGTTGTCCGTCAGCTCGCGGATTCTGTCCTCGACAGCTTCGTCGGCCCCCGTGTCTGTGAGCACCGACCGCACTGCTTCGAGATCGGCGTCCCCGACTGCCGGGTTACCGAGAGCGTGCCGGAGTACTTGCTTCTGCGAGTCGCCGGCCCGGGATTCGGCCACGGCCATCAGGAGGGTGCGTTTGCCCTCCCGGATGTCATCGACGGCGGGCTTGCCGGTGACCTGCGGATCGCCGAAGACACCGAGAAGGTCATCGCGAAGCTGGAAGGCTGCGCCGGCGGTCAGTCCGATCTGGTCATAGAGGTGCAGTAGTTCGTCGTCGCCACCGGCGATGGCAGCGCCGAGACGAAGAGGATGGCTGATCGTGTACTTCGCGCTCTTGAGTTCGAGGATGAGGTCGGTGCGCCGGCGCGAGGTGCTTACCTCGGTTTGGCTCAGCATGTCCAAGTACTGACCGGCGTAGGCCTCGTCGCGCATCCGCGACCACATGGCACGGACAGTGCGACGTGTCCGGGAGTCCAGCGAGTCGGTGGACATCGCGGCCAGGTCGTCGGACCACGACAGAAGCATGTCACCCACCAGGATGGCGGCCGCGGATCCGTGGTTGTCGGCGTCCCCGAGTCGCTGCTCGCGGGTGTGCCCGTCGGCGAATTGACGGTGCACCGTGGGGAGCCCGCGACGGGTGTCGCTGCTGTCCATCAGGTCGTCATGGACCAAGGCGGCGAGATGGAAGAGCTCGATGGCCGCGGCAATCTCGGGGACACCCTCGACCAGCTCGCCTCCGGTCGCGCCGTACGACCCCCACAAACAGAACTGTGCGCGGATCCGCTTCCCGCGACCCAGCATGTCCACGATCGCCGCTGTCAGCGACGTGACCTCGGCGCTCATCTCGCCCATCGCCACCGAGTGGCCGGTGACGTGCGTGGTCAACACGTCGCCCACCGAGGCCAAGATCGTACGGTTTCGCTCCTCTACCAGGTCGTTTGTGATCGGCGCCGCGTGCTGGTCTATCGACATCATCTGACGTTCTCCGTGTCCGGCGTAAGTCCAGTTACCAAAGGGTGCTCAAACCATTCGGAGCCGCCCACGGGATCGGATGGGTGTCTGACGCGACATTCTCGACATCGTCGACGACGTTCCCTCGGCCCCTCCCGTGCGGACCGATCTCATTCGTTCGAGATGACGCGGCCCGGCTCATGAGTGGCACATGCTGACCTTGCGGTTCCCGTGCCGCCAAGGAGGCAGGACAACGATGGATGACTCTGTGGACACGCCCGACCTGCGGTCGGCGCTGGAGACGATCGGTGTGCCCGATCGTGTCGAGACACCGCTGGGAACCTACGAATTCTTCGACGGGGTGCCCACGCCCGAGACCACCCGCACCCTGTACGACGGCTTGGACTATCTCCGCGGCGTCGACGTGTTCCTCAACACCGTTCCCGGCGCATCACTCGTCGCGATGCGTCGCGGTTTTCGCAGCGTCGGAATCGATGGCCTCAATGTCCTCGGGATCACCGACCCGAGAGCGAACTCGGGATCGTTTTTTCTGACCCCGAACACCTCGACGGCGTACGGCGTCATGTTCATCGACCTTCGCGACGGCCCGGTTGTCATCGAACCACCCACCAATTCGCTGTGCGTCGTCGACGACTTCTGGTTCCGCTACATCGCGGACATGGGGTTGGCCGGTCAGGACAAAGGGGAGGGTGGAAAGTACCTGTTCCTACCGCCGGGATACGACGGCGACGAACCTGATGGCTACTACACCTATCGCAGTGACACATTCACCATCTGGGTCGTCCTCAGAGCCCTCGCTGGTGTCGACGCGATCAAACAAGCACGCGTCTATCGTCTCTCTGACGCGCTGAGCCCACCGGATCTCGTCTATGTGAACATCGCCGAACAAGTCTTCAACACCGTGCATTCCAACGACTTCAGCTTCTTCGAGGAGATCGACGAGCTCGTCCAGGAGGAGCCGCCCGGCTCGTTGGATCCAGAGCGTGCAGGCCAACTCGCAGCGATCGGCATCGTCCACGGGCAGACCTTCGCACCGGATGAACGACTGCGTGCGATTCTCGGTTCCGCCGCCCGCACTGCCGCCGGCATGAGTCGTGCGCTTGTCTACTTCCCTCGCAGTCGTGAAAACTTCACCTTCGCGGAAGGCTCGTGGAAGGACGGATTCGTCGGTGGCAGTTACGAATTCATCAAGGACGATGCCAGGCTCCTCGATGCGCGAACCCTGTTCCACTACGCAGCAACCGTCATCACTCCTGCGATGGCGCATGCGCAGGTCGGGGCGGGGTCGGCGTACACGTACACAGCTCAGGACGCCCGTGGACAGATATTGAACGGCGCGAACACCTATCGACTCGTGCTGCCGCCCAACCCGCCTGCAAAGAACTTCTGGTCGCTGGACATATACGACACCCAGACGCGGTCGCTGCTGTGTACCGACAACCCGCACCCGAGCGTGATGAGTCTGAGCGGCACCGTCACACCCGAAACCGACGGGTCGATCGTGCTCTGGTTCGGCCCAGCGGCGCCGGAAGGGCGCGAGAACAACTGGGTGCAGACCGTTCCCGGGAAAAGCTGGTTTCCCATACTGCGGATCTACGGACCCCTCGAGTCATGGTTCGACAAGTCGTGGCAACCTGGTGAAGTCGAAGAAGTGCAGTAGCGGCGATCGCCGGACTCAGCTGATCGGTGGGTTGCGTGGGTAGGATTCGGCCGGCCCGGCGCGCAGCTCGGTGGCCCGGCTCACCACGTGGTCGATGCTGACCACGGTTCGTCGGCCGGTATGCCCATCGTCGCCGGGTGTACCCGCCTGCGCCGACCATTCGGTGCAGGCGTTGCCGCTGATGTGCAAGGCCCGGCCGGTGGCGAAGTCGACGAACAGCAGTGCGGCCGCAGGATCGACCTCGAAGTTTCCCAGCGTGTTGAACATGTTATTGCCGGGGTAGTCGGGCCACCACAGCTGGTCGAGGTTGTCGAGACGCACGAAGCCTGACGGTCCGCCGCGGTGCGAGGTGTCAATGCCGTGCGTCGGGTGGGTGCTGCCCAGAAGCAACGTTTCCGCGGCGCGGATCAGGTCACGGTCGGCGGAGCCCAGGCTCCGACCGTGGCGAGCGTCCGCGTTGCTGAGGGGACCGCTCGTGATTCTCAGATCCCGATGCGCAATGTACTTGGGGCAGTTGCCGTAGGCCTGCTCGACGGTGATGGAAAGACCACTTTCCGTTGCGCGGGTCAGGGTTCCGTTGATGCGGACCCGCCGCCGGGTCGCGAAGTCGATGACCAGGAGGCCGACGGGTTGGTCGGGTGCGAGCTGATGCAACGGGTCGCCGGGGGCGGGGGAGCCGGCGATGGTCAGAGTCGTCGGCGTCAGGGCCGCGAGGAAACCGGGCGCGCCGGCCAACGGTGAAGTCCAGAGGATGCCTGCGGCGTCGCGAGCGGTGATGGCGGCGAATGTTCGTACGCTGAGGAACTGGGCGAGACCGCCACTGAGTTCCCCGGGATCGAGCATGCCCTCGAGTCGGGCCGCCTGGGCGCTGACCCCGGCGCGACGTTGCACCGCCAGTTCGCCCTCGTGAAATCCGCCGGCTTCGGGTCGATGGGCGAGGGTGCTCATGGTGGCCTCTCGGTTCCGAATTCCAAGTGGAAGATGCTTCCCTGAGCATTAGTACACCCGAACACCATCTGGGCCGACCGTGACGGCGTGTATGACGCTCTGGCGGACCTGGGTAGCGCTCAGTCCTCGATCGTCAACGCCGATTTCGGGCAGCTGCTGACCACGACCCGCATTTCCTCGCGCCGATCGGACGGAACGTCGGACTGTAGGACGACGAGGTAGTCGTCATCGTCGAGATCGAACACGTCTGGGGCCATGCCCACGCAGACGCCGTTGGACTCGCAGAGGTCAAAGTCGGCCTTGATCTTCATGGATGTGTTCGTCCCTCCGTTGCTGGGTTCTGGAGTTCGCCAGAATTGCTGTGCACTCGCACAGCATAGCGGTGCGCGGTGCGCGGGCGTCGAGAGATCGGGTAGAACTGCCGGAGAAATCCTGGGTCAGCGCACAGAGTGCCCGTTGTCGACACGTATCGGCACCGTGTCGTCCCACGGTTGGCGGGTCACCATATCCGCCACTCGCACCGAGCCGCGTTCGAACTCGCCGGTCGCCGCATCGATCAACCGGTAGGCCTGAGTCGATTTGTGGATGGGCTGGGCGTCCAGCAACACGATCCGGACTTCCCCGGGTTCGAAGTGGCAGCGCGATTGCAGCGCGTCGATGAGTTGTTCGTTGCTCAGGTGACCGTCGCCGAAGTTCCAGCCCATGGCCATGCTGCAGATGCGTTCACCATCGGTGAGTACGTAACTCTCCTCGGGATGGCCGGCCATGGCGCGATGAGCGAGAGTGAACAGGGCCCGGCCATGAGTGTTCATCGCGCGGAAGGCGTACCCCAGATACAGCGGTATCTGTGCTCCTTCCTTGCCGTATACGCGCTCCAACTGTGCGGCGGGCATCGCGGCGATGGAGATGATCCCGTCTTCGATCTTCTTGGAGGCAGAAGGTGTGACGCACCAGAGGGTGGTGTCCCAGTTGCCCGCGTAGTACCGCATGCCGAAGAGAAACGAGATCTTGTTCGGGAACAGGTTTCCCAGGACGACGATACCGGCGACGACCACGAACAGGATTGCCACCGGCACAGGGTTGTCGACGTCGGACAGGCCGATTTCAGCATGGCCGATGAACAGGGTGATCACACCGAAAATCATGAAGACGTTCCATTCCAACGGGACCCCCATAGGTATGGCCGTGAGGATCCCCAGGTGAAAGCAGATCATGATGGTCGCGGCCACCGTCGTCAGCCATCCGCCACCGGAGAAGAAGAGCACCAGAGGAACGAGCATCTCGATCGCGGTGGATGCGTGAGCGAAAATGCGCGCAAGTCTGCCGGGCCTCAGGTCGTCGGGAAAGTGCTCGAAGAACTTCCGTTTGAGGTAGCGCGTCCTGACGACCGGACTGTTCGACATCATCGTCGCCATCACAAAAGGGAAGTGCTTGTTGAGTTTTGAGGTCGCCGCCCCGATCCAGATCACCAGGAAGACGAGCTTGGCCGCAACGATCATGTCGACGCCACTGAACAGGAATGTCACTGTCAGTGTCGCGTACACTTCGCCGCGGGCGGCCAAGAAGATGGTCTTGTCTCGTAGGCCGAGCAGTACCAAGATGGCGACGATGACTGCGATCAGCCAGATGGGCAGCGTGCCGACTGCGCTGTCGAGCGCTGGTATCGGGCCCGTGCCGTTCGAGAACAGCGCGATCGTGATCATCACCAGGAGCGCCGCGTAGAGCAGTACGTCAAGGGCAGTGCGCCTGTCGCCGGCCGTCAACGGTACCCGCGTGGGCCACGGCGGTTGCCGGATGGTGTTGGGACGCAGCCAGTACAAGATGGATCCGAGTGGTGGAAAGAAGCGATTGTTGAGAGGCCCGAAGCCGCATCCGAGGCCGACGACCTCGAACATCAACGTGTACAGCACTATCTTCTGGAAGACGATCGGCTCGGTCCACCAGGCGCCGACGTTGGTGAAACCATCGATCCCGTCGGTGGTGAGTACGAGGAGCCAGCCCACCAGGACGTACAGAACGATTTTGACCACGTAGAACAGGTGGAGCACCACCGGTGTACCAAAACCTATCTCGGCCCAGTGTTTTGCCATCGGACGGATCTTTTCCGCCCGAGTTCCTTTACTCCATTCGGCCAGGTCGACGACCGGCAGATCGGGTTTGAGGAAACCCATCAGAACAACCCCTCTCGTGACACCGCGCTGATCTCCTCCACGTGGCCATCGGCCACTCGCATGGAATGGCCGAGCAAGTCCTCTGTTTCGAGTGCGGCCATCAGGTCTTGATCCGTTGAGCGACTCCAGGTCCGTGCCCCGTCCGCGGTGCGCCCGACGATGATCGCCCGCTCCGCAGCACCCCGTTTGTCATGTCGAACGGTGAAGGTCTCCAATTGAGCTGTTCCGCTGTAGTATTCGGCCGGAACGCGGCGCGGGCCGGCATCGATCCCGGGTTGCGGGGAGGTCACCCTGAACTCCGTACGGGGTGGCGTCGTCGAGTACAGGGCGACGGCGTGCTTCGTGAGGAACATACCGTTCGAGGTCACCAAACCCACGGAACCGGGTTCTTTGCGCAGTGTCTCGGTCATCGCCGCGAGTGCGTGCGTGCCGTAGTTGTTTCCGGGTCCGCCGCCGAAAGTGAGGCCGCCGGTTACGGTGAGCGGTCGGTCGGGGTCGAGGAGCGGGAGCCCGAGTGCATTGGCCGCGACCTGCACGGCGGACGGAAAGCAGGAGTACAGATCGATGTGGTCGACGTCGTCGATGTCGATCGCTGCCGTCTCCAGAACAGATCGGCCGTTCAGTTCGATCGCGTCCGACCGGTGGAGTTCGTCGCGCTCGGTGACGAACCAGTGGTCGTGGCTCTGCGCCGAAGCAATGGGAAAGACCCACCTGTCGACCGGTATTCCCAGACTTCGAGCCTTCTCCACCGAACAGAGAATGACCGCTGCTGCCATATCGACCCAGATGTTCGAATTGAGCAGCTTCGTGTACGGGAAGCTGATCATGCGGTTGTCGACACCCACGGTCGCGATCTGGTGGGCACTCGCGTCGATCGGGTTCCAGGCGTGTGGATTTGACTGTGCCACTGACGAGAAGTTGTGCCACAGCGTGCCGAGCACCGACTGGTGCTCGGCGATCGTCCGTCCGCTCGCGCCTCGTAAAGCGTTCTCGAACAAGGGATAGTAGTCGGTCGGGAGCACGGCGCCGACGGCGAGTTCGCAGGCATGGGATGCGTCGGCATGAGGGTCCGGCTCGGTCTCGGCGGCCGGAACCGAGTCGGATTGCTCGGTCCACGGGAGTCCGACGCCTGTCGAACCTGCAGATCGCATGGAGCGGAAGGTCTCCCCACCGGTGATGAGGACGATGTCGTGGTCTCCGGCCGCGATGGCACGAGCTGCTCGACTGACGAGCGCCTGCGGTTGCTCACCTCCGGTTGAGGAGGTGACGAGATGGCGGGGCGGAGCGATCCGCAGGAACTCCGCAACTGTCATCGGTGCGTTCCGATAGTGCCAACTCGCAGTTTCCACAGTCCACAGACCGGTGGCCTCCCGAATGACCCGCGTCTGGTCGCCGCCGGTGTCGTCTGCGGCGCGCCGGAGCGATTCGGCCATCATTGCGGCCGGCTCCGGCGCCGGGCTGGTCCCTTCTGGGCGTCGCGTCCACTGGCCGACCCCGACGATCACCGGTGTCGTCGGCGCGAGTGTGGAATACGGCCCACCACGAGCATTTCCAGACATGTGTCTGGATGCTATTCCATTTGTGATGAGCCACGTGGCCGAATCGGTGGGACGTCTGATGACGTATTGCTGGGCGTGCTGACCAGATCTACCACCCGTCAAAACCGCGCTTCATCGGATCTGCGTGCATAACTCGGGTTAGCCTTTGGTCAACGTTCCGACCGCCTGGCGCGGGATGCCCTCCTACAACCCGAGGTGAGGTACCCAAGGTGGCAAATTCCCTGGCCGACGACCGGCCTTCGAACAATGCGGCACATGTCGGTGACTCGGGCACAGAACTGAAACGAACCCTCGGAGGCTTCCAGGTTTTCGCGATCTCGTTCGCGTTCATCTCGGTGGCGGTCGGCGTGTTCGCCACCTACGGGCAGGTGTTGAACACTGCCGGTCCGGTCGGTATCTGGCTGTGGGTGATCGCCGCGATCGGACAGACGTTGGTTGCCTTGGTGGTTGCCCAGTTCGCCGCGCGGATCGCGTTGAGCGGATCCTCGTACCAGTGGGCCTCTCGGCTGGCCAATCCCAAGGTCGGGTGGCTGTTCGGGTGGCTCACCTTCTGGTACCTGGCCACCGCAGTCGTCGCCATGGACAGCGCGCTGGCCAGTCAGGCTTTCATGCCCCTGGTCGGGATGGACGAGAACGAGGACACAGCCCGGATCATCACGGTGGTGGTCATGATCATCCAGGTGGTGATGGTGATCGCCTCGACCAAGCTGCTCGGCTTGATCACGTCGGGTGCGGTGGCCGCGGAGATCGGGATCGTCGTGGTCTTGGTGCTCGCGTTGGCGGCGGTGGTGGTGTTCACCAGTAGCGGTGACGTCGGCAATCTGACCTCGAGGGGGGTCACAGAGGGCGAGGCCAACTACTTTGCGGTCGGTGGCGGTTTGATGGCCGGCATGCTGATGGGGATGACCACGCTCGTCGGATTCGACTCGGCAGCGAACCTTGCCGAGGAGGCCAAAGACCCGTTCCGTAGTGTGCCGCGTGCGATCGTCGGATCGGTCCTCGCGGCAGCGATTGCCGGACTGGTGTTCCTGATCGCACTGACCGTCGCGATCGAAGACGTGGACAAAGTGAGCGCCGATGGCTCACCGGTCGCGGCGATCATCCGAGATCAGCTCGGACCGGTGGCGGAGCGGATCCTGCTGGCAGTCATCGTGTTTGCGATCTTCGGAGGCGGGATGGTGGTGATGGCCGCATGCTCGAGGCAGGCGTTTGCCATGGCTCGAGATGGGCGTTTCCCCGCCCACAAGTGGCTGCGGAAGGTGAACCCTCGCACGCAGACACCGGTCACCGCGACAATCCTCGTACTCGTGATCGGGGTGGTGCTCATGGTCGCGCTTCCCGGTGATGCATTGATCGAGCTGCTGGTCGGCGGCACCGTTCTGCCGGCCATCATCTACGGCGGGATCGTGATCTTGTACCTGGTGGTGCGGAAACGGCTGGAGGTCAGGGAAGGCGGATTCAGCCTCGGCCGCTTCGAAGTGCCCGTTGCCGTCGTGGCGTTGATCTGGGTGGTGGGAGCGATCTTCGTTCTCGTGACACCCGAGGAAGCTCGTGTCCCGGTCGCGATAGTGCTCGGTCTGGTCGCGGCAGGCGGGCTCTATTTCGTGAAAATGATGATCTTCAACCGAGAGGTCCTCGAAATGGAACCGTCGGGCGGAGACGCGATACATCTCGACCCGGAGCCGGTCGACTGAAAGCCGGTATGGATTGTGTCGCGGGCCCTATGCGCGCGCTCCTGGTCGCAGGTCGAGACGTCGCAGTAACTGCGCATTGAGCGCGACGACAACGGTGGATGCCGACATCAGGATCGCGCCGACGGACATGGGCAGCACAAACCCGACGGGCGCCAGCACCCCTGCGGCCAGTGGTACCGAGATCAGGTTGTAACCCGCTGCCCACCAGAGGTTTTGCTTCATCTTGCGGTAGCTCGCCTTGGATAGTTCGATGACCGAGAGCACGGACCGGGGATCGTCGCCGGCCAAGATGACACCGGCAGCGGCAACGGCGACATCGGTTCCGGCGCGGATCGCTATCCCGACGTCGGCCTGGGCGAGGGCCGGCGCGTCGTTGACACCGTCACCGACCATGGCGACTTTTCGTCCTTCCTGTTGCAGCTCCTGAACTTTCGCTGCTTTGTCCTCGGGTCGCACCCCTGCGAACACCCGGTCGATTCCGAGGTCGGTGGCGACGGTGCGAGCGACGGCCTCGGCGTCACCGGTGATCATCACGACATGAATGTTCAACGCGTGCAGTGCATCGATGGCCTCGCGCGACTCCGCCCGAACCTCATCGGCCAATCCGAGGGCACCTATCACCTCGCCATCACGCAGGACGTGCAGGATGATCGCGCCGTCCTGACGCCAGGTGTCGGCGACGCCGAGCTCGGCCTGGCCGGTCTCGTCGAGGAGCCGGGGACCCCCGACTCTCACCTGATGACGCTCGACGGTCGCGGTGACCCCGACCGCGGGTGACGACGCGAAGTCCGTTGCTGCCGGCACCTCGAGCCCGCGCTGGGTGGCGGCGTTCACGATGGCCCTGGCCAGGGGGTGTTCGCTGTCGCTCTCGGCGGCCGCTGCCATCGCGAGCATGGCATCGCTGCTGTAACCCGCGGCAGCTTCGATGGCGGTGACGGCCGGTTCCCCCTTGGTCAGGGTGCCTGTCTTGTCGAAGAGCACCGCGTCGATGGTGCGCATCGACTCCAGCGCCAGCCGCTCTTTGATCAGGACACCGCCCCGGGCGGCGCGCTCGGTGGCGATCGCGACGACGAGCGGAATGGCCAGACCCAGGGCGTGAGGACAGGCGATGACGAGCACCGTGATCGTGCGGACCACCGCGTCGTCGGGCGATCCGAGCGTGGTCCAGACGATCGCGGTGATCACCGCAGCCGTCAAGGCGAACCAGAACAGCCAGGCAGCGGCGGTGTCGGCGAGTCGCTGTGCCCGTGACGACGAGTTCTGGGCATCGGTGACCAGGCGTCGAATGCCTGCCAAGGTCGTGTCGTCACCGATGGCGGTGACCTGAACTCGGAGGCCGGAGTCGGTGGTCACGGTTCCGGCGACCACCGTGTCGCCGGCGCCGCGACGTACAGGCCGCGATTCCCCGGTGACCATTGACTCATCGACCTCGGCGGCACCGTCGACGATGGTTCCGTCTGCTGGCACGCTTGCGCCGGGGCGGACGATCACGATATCGCCGACCAGCAGTTCTGCCGGCGCGACGACGGTGATCCGCTCACCGTCGACGCGTTCGGCTTCGTCGGGGAGGAGTGCTGCCAGCGAGTCCAGTGCCGACGTGGTCTGGGCGAGCGAGCGCATCTCGATCCAGTGCCCCAGCAACATGATGACTATCAGCAGGGCCAGTTCCCACCAGAAGTCGAGTCCGTGATCGAGCAGATCCAGACTCGCGCCCCAGGACGCGACAAACGCCACTGTGATGGCCAGAGCGATGAGCAGCATCATGCCTGGTGCGCGAGAACGTATCTCGCCGATCGCGCCGACCAGAAAGGGTCGCCCTCCCCAGACGTACATGATGGTGCCGAGCACGGGGGAGACCCAGGCCAGGCCGGGGACGTCAGGAAGGTCGTACCCGACGATCATCGCGAACATGTCCGAGAAGAACGTCACCGGTATGGCCAGCACCAGCATGATCCAGAACAGTCTGCGGAACTGCCCCACATGATCGGCGTGCCCTGCGTGCCCGCCATGCCCCTCGTGCTCGCCGCGTCCCCCGTGGTCGTGCAGGGACGTGCCGGTCACGGTCTCGTCCTTCATCGTGTGGTGCTGGCTCTGCGTACTCATGATTGTGAATGTATACCCCCCAGGGGTATCTGTCGAGTAGGTCTGCGCGCATACGAAGCGGCCAGGAACCGCGGGTCTGCGGTTCCTGGCCGCCGCGTGGTGCCGGTGTTACTGCTGCAGTGTCCTCATGGTCGCGATTTCGTTCTGCTGACTGGTGATGATGTTCTGTGCCATCGCTTTTGCCTCCGCGTTGGACCCTTCGGTCACTTCGATCCCGGCCATCTCGACGGCACCCTCGTGATGTTCGATCATCATGGTCAGCCACGCCTGGTCGAATTCGGAGCCGGATTTCGACGTCAGATCGGCCATGTCCTGGTCGGACATCATGCCGGTCATTCCGCTGTGGTCCATACCGCCCATGTGGCCGGTTGTCGACGACGCGGGAGCGGGTTGACCCCACGCCCGCAGCCACCGGGCCAACTGTTCCATCTCCGGACCCTGGGCGGATTCGATCGCGCGGGCCAGTTTGATGATCTCCGGGTTCGTACTGCGATCAGGGACCAGCTCCGCCATGTCGAGGGCTCGTGCATGATGGGGGTACATGCCGTTTGCGAATGTGACGTCGGCGGCGTTGAACTCCGTCGAAGCCTGTGTGGACGTGGAGGGTGCGGCCGAACTCGTCATCGAGTGACCGGACATGGACATCGAATCCATGTCGTGTCCGTCGTCGCTGGTGCACCCTGCGATGGCAAGGACGGCCGCGACGGCGAGGGTGGACGCCGCCAGTGTGATCCGGGTCGAATGTGAAGCACGCATGATCTATCTCCTCGAAAAGTGTTGTGGAGTTGCGAGTGTTCCGCGGACATGCGGTCCGCGGGGTATGACTCTGAGGCGAATCACCCGGTCGGGTGATCGCCTGTCAGATCCGCAGAATCGACAACTTCTCGAGGGAAGGCCCGGCCCATGGGGGTGCGCGGGACCGGTGCCGCCCCATCGCTGTGAGATGCGACCAGGCCGCGTCGTCCTGATCGCTGTGCGGTGCGAGATGACGGATCAGCAGCAATGCCGCCACGATCGTCACCAGGGCCATGCACATGCTCATCGCCATATCAGAGGTGTGAACAGTCGCCGACGACAGCATCACCACGGCCTTCGCGGGGGCGACGTGGTGGCTCATCGTGGTCGCTGCCGCGTCGTGTCGTTGGTCGGCGATGGTCGCGGAGTCAAGCCCCGGGCCGGCGCCGTGGCCGCCGGGTGGATGGGTCATCGGCAGTGAGTGCAGCAACAGGACGCCGAGTACGACGACGATCGCCGCGCTCGTTGCTGCGACTCGTGCCGATGCGTTGCTCATGCCAGCGGTGCCTCCTCGACCCCCGATAATACCCCCAAGGGGTATTGAGGGGCTGCTGTGTCAGCGTCCACCTGAGCGCAGCGACACTGCGAGCCTGGACACAGTCGAACGGCATCGCGGGCGTGTGCACTCGACCGGTGGCCGATCGCGGGTTCGGGGGAGCCGTCAGCCGGAAGGGGTAACCCCATTCGTTACGACCGAGTTCCGCGGGCGGAGCTCGGTGCAGATGCCCCCGCCCGTCACAGCGGTCCGGGCGCGCCTGCGAAGTTGGTCGTCGCGTCGACAGAGGTCCTCGCTCCGCCTCAGCGCCCGTCCTCGGTGAGGCGGTAGCCCACCCCGCGCACGGTCCGTATCGCTTTACAGTCAAAGGGTGTATCTATGTGCCTGCGTAGATATCCGACGTAGACTTCGACGATGTTCTGGTCACCTTGATAGTGGGCGTCCCACGCTGACTGCATGATCTCGGCCTTGCTGACCACCGCGCCCTTGTTGCGGATCAGGAACTCGAGGATTGCGAATTCCTTCGGCGTGACGTCGATTTCGGTTTCTCCACGTCTGACGATGTGGGCTGCGGGATCGAGCGTCAGTGTTCCGGCGGTCAGTATGGCCGGCCTCTCTGGCGCGCCGCGGCGGACGAGAGCGCGCAGGCGTGCAGTCAGCACTGCGGTGGAGAAGGGCTTGATGAGGTAGTCATCGGCACCGAGGTCGAAGGCGTCGATTTGGTCGTAGTCACCGTCTTTGGCTGTCAGCATCAGCACTGGTGTCCAATTTCCTCGGTGGCGCAACTGCCGCACCACTTCGTAGCCGCTGAGTTTCGGCATCATGATGTCGCACACGATCGCGTCGTAGGAGTTGTTGGTCGCCAGGAAGAGTCCGTCCTCTCCGTTGTCGGCAAGAGCGACGATCCATCCCGCAGCGATCAGGGTGCGTCGCAGCGTTTCTGCACCGTTGCGGTCGTCTTCGATCACCAGGACATGCACAATTCCGAGCTCCTCAGGAGTAGTTGGTGGTCCGTCGTCCGCCGACGTCGGCGCTCCACGAGACGAGATCCAGTGTCAAGGAATCTTCATCGGGACAGCGATCGTCACCGTCGTACCACCATCGGGGGTATCGCTGATGACGACAGTGCCGCCGTGGGCCCGGATGATCTCCGTAACAATGGACATACCCAGGCCGGACCCGCCATGGGAGCGTTCTCGGCCGGCATCGAGCCGAACGAACCGGTCAAAGACACGGTCCTTGTCCTGGTCTGCGATTCCGTGCCCGTCGTCGATGATCGCGATCGCTGCAGTGCCGGTGCGGTTATCCGATGCCATGGTGAGGTGCACAGAGGATCTGGCGTGACGCGCAGCGTTGTCGGCGATGTTCCGCACCGCGCGGGAGAGCTTTTCGGCATCGCCACGAACACGCACGGGGGCCAGCGTGACCTGGATGTCAAGAGGGGTCAGCGCAGTGAGCCTGGATGCTTCTTCGCTGACGATCTCATCCAGATCCACATCGCGAATCTGCAATGGCACACCGCGTTCGTCCGCTTTCGCGAGGAGCAAGAGGTCGTCGATCATCGTCTCGAGTCGTCGTGCTTCGGGCAAAAGGATGTCTTCGACGGTTTCGGGGTCGATCGGCTCTCTGGTCGTGCGGGACAGATCGAGGAGCCCGACCAACGTCATCAATGGACTACGCAACTCATGCGAGGCGTCGCCCACGAACCGCAATTGGTGGCGCCGTGCATCTTCGAGACCTCCGAGCATGTCGTTCATTGTGGTTGCCAAGGTGGATATTTCATCGTTGGTAGGGGGCACCGGTAACCGTCGGCTGAGATCGCTGCTGGAGATGGCTGCCACCTGCGCGCGGATGTGCTCCACAGGCCGCAGTGCTCTGCCCACGAAGTAGTAGGTCACGAAAATGAGCAGGAGCAATATCAGGGGGAAGACCACGCATAGCAAGATGAAGACCGTAAGCAACACGGTGTGGATCGGACCTTCGGCCGCCGCCACGATGATCGTCAGGTCCCCGGTGTCCACCGAGACGCCGACCGCGGTGAGCCGGTACTCGACATCGCTACCGGGGAACGTGGCCCCGTCGACCGTACGACGGTCTCCTGCCGCGATCGGCGGGACCAGGGGCGCCCTTCGTCCTGCGGGATTGCTCACGAGAACTCGCCCGCGTGCATCCACGATCTGGATGACATCGAGATCGTCTGGCAGCGCCAGGGCAGCATGATTCAGGCCGGGCAGGCCGTCAGTCGAGATCGTGGTGGAGACTTCCTGGGCGCGAGAGGACGTCGCGGAGTCCGCTGAACCGAGCAGGGATTGATTGAGAACGAAGAGCATGATGATCCCGGCGAGCGCCAGTGCTACCGCCAGCAACGTCGTGGCCAGGATCGTGAGCCTGCCTCGGACGCTACCCAGGGCAGTGCGCAGCGAGGCGGGGAGCTGGGGCAGTAACGCTCGCATTCACCGAGCCTAGGCTCACCGACCATAGAGGAGATGCTTTGTTCAGCATCTCTTCAGACTCTTACAGTGTCCACACAGGATCACACCACCAGGCTGTTGTACATGCGGCACAGATATGCGGTCCCGGTCTTGGCGATGCTGCTCATTGCGCTGGTGGTGGGCCTCGGCGTGGCCATTGCCGTAGGCCACAACCCGATGGCAACTGTCGACAACTCTGTCCTGCACTGGACAGTGGGTCATCGTTCACCAGCCGCCACAACGGTGATGTCCGGTGTGACAAACCTCTTCGGTCCGGCATGGGTGCTCACCTGGACGCTGTTGGCGACAGTCGCGCTGATCCTGCGCGACGACACCGTGATGAGAGGGCTGACGGTCCTATCCACGGTGGCAGTGGCGGGGGCGCTGGGGACGGTGTTCAAAGCGGCATGTCATCGGATTCGTCCGCCCCTGGTCGATCAGGCGAGCGATTATGAGGTCGGCAAGTCTTTCCCGTCGGGCCACGTCACCGGAACAGCGGCCCTGGTCTGTGCTCTCGCGCTGGCGCTCACCGTCGCCTCGCCGGCGATATGGCGCACTGTGGCAGCTGTACTCGCACTGGCTATCTCGATCTTCGCTGCTGCTACTCGCCTGTATCTGGGTGTGCACTGGTTCTCTGACGTTGTTGCCGCAATCGTGCTGGCCGGCGCTGTCGCTCTTGTCATGCCCGCGGTGGTGCGAGAACTCTGCGTCGCGCTCTCCCCGCATGCTTCGCCGCGTTTCAAGCCGTATATCGACCCGTCTATCGACGCGAATCACCTACGTCGACTTCAGCCCGAAAGCGAGCATCATGCATCAGTCGCCCCGTAGGACCAAGCGAGTCGCATCGTCTCCGAGTGCCGGGTTACCGTCGGGGTTGCCACCGACGATTCGGTCAGAATGGAGCAAGGTCCCCGAAGTCACAATCTTCTTCTGGATCATCAAGATATTGGCGACCACGGTCGGGGAGACAGCTGCCGACTACCTCAACATGACGCTGGGTTGGGGACTGACGAGCACCACCATCGTCACCGTTGTGCTGCTGATCGCCAGCCTTGCCGCACAGTTCGCGGTGGGTCGCTACATCCCGTTGGTGTACTGGTGGGCCGTTGTCCTCATCAGTGTCACCGGCACTCTCATCACCGACAACCTGACCGACAACGTGGGAGTACCTCTTGCGGTCACAACCGCAGTGTTCACGGCTGCTCTGATCGCGGTGTTCGCCGCCTGGTACGCCGTGGAACACACCCTGTCGATCCACTCGATCCGCACCCCTCGCCGCGAACTGTTCTATTGGATGGCGATCTTGGTGACCTTTGCCCTCGGAACTGCGGCCGGCGACCTGATTGCCGAAAAGCTCGCCGTCGGATACATCGCATCTTTGATGATCTTCACTGCAGTCATCTTTCTGATCATGTTGGCACACTTCGGACTTGGCCTCAATCCCGTCGTCGCGTTCTGGGCCGCCTACATCGTCACCCGACCCCTGGGCGCCTCCCTCGGCGACCTGCTGACCCAACCCACCAGCGAGGGGGGTCTGGGCCTGGGCACCACAACGATGAACGCCACATTCTTCGTCGTCATCGTCCTGCTTGTCGGCTACCTGTCGTTCAGCCACGTCGATCGGATGGAACAGACCGGCGGCCGGGACCAGCCGCCCGGGCCGTTGCCGGCATGACTACCCCGCACGAGGGGGCCATGCTAACCGAGGGGTGTTGCCGGGAGGTCTCGCCGTTTCGTCGCAACGTCTGTGGCCTTCGCCACCGTTTCCGACGGCAGCTGGCTGTGGCTCGTCAGACTGGGACAGGGCGCTGCCGCAGCAGCCTTCTTGCCGACGGCGAGTTCGATGGTCGCCCATCTGAATCTTCACGGGAAGCGGGGCGGGTCATTCGGAAGCTATGGCTCGTTCAAGAGCACCGAGTACACCGCGGGACCGGTGGTCGGAGAACTCCTGGCCCGGCTTGGCTATTTTCAATGGCTGTTCGGGGCGACTGCATCTGCCGGCCGTTCTGGTGTGGGCTGCGTGTTTCGCGCCGACGGTTGCTCCGCTGCCCCGGACACATCAAACTGCCGTCGATCTCGCTCGTCGACTCGGAGACCGCAGCTCCTGACACCCACCGTCGCATTGGCGGCGGCCGCGGCGGAAATGTCGATCAGCTTGACGAATGCCACACCGCCTGTGCGCCGCTCTCGCCGATTCGGTAGACGGTCACAACCGATCCGACTGCGAAGATTACGAGCACGACCGCCGTGACCACGGTGGCGCCGGTGCGGGCGCGGGTGTCGAGGTCCGCAAGTTTTGCCTCGACCCATCCGGTGTGCAGGGCCCACCACAGGAACGCGAACACGAACAGCGGTGCAGCCCAGATCAGTGCTTGGTCGCCGAGTTCGGCGTGCCGTTCGACCAGTGCGTCGGGTGGGGTCATCTTCTCGAGTGACTCACCTGCGCTGGTGGTCAGGGGAACGAAGACGAGTGCGAGCAGCGCCAGGATCGGCGTGATCACCCCGAGTTTTCGCCTTGCCGCGGGCCACAGCACCCCGAGGACCGCGCAGCTCGCCGCCAGCGGCAGGATCACAACCACAACATGCACGAGCAGGGGATGCAGTGGCAGGCCGTTGATCGTGTCCATGCCCGTGACGCTAGATGTTTGGCGCTGAAGCGACGCTGAGTCGATGTGCAATGGGTACGGTGGGCGCATGAGGGTGCTGGTCGTGGAGGACGACATCAACGGTGCCGAGACGATCCGGCGGCGATTGCAGGCCGACGGGTGGGCGGTCGATACCGTGGACAACGGCGAAGATGGCCTGCACCGTGCGCAGACGGGCGGGTACGACATCGTCGTCCTCGACATCATGTTGCCAAAGATGAACGGCTATGAAGTCATTCGCGATCTTCGCGCCTCCGGTGTGTGGACACCGATCTTGATGTTGACGGCGAAGGACGGCGATTTCGATCAGGTCGATGCCTTCGATCTGGGGGCCGACGACTATCTGATCAAACCCTTTTCGTTTGCGGTGCTCAACGCGCGATTGCGAGCCTTGCTGCGACGTGGATCGCCGGAACGACCGGCCGTGCTCACCTCCGGTGATCTGTCACTGGATCCGGCCGCACATGTGGTGATGCGCGGTCCCGAGACGATCGAGGTCACGCCCAAAGAGTTCGCGGTTCTGGAGTATTTGTTGCGCCACAAAGGAACCGCGGTATCGAAGGCGGAGATCATGGGTTCGGTGTGGGATGTGAACTACCACGGGGACGACAATGTGGTGGAGGTGTACATCGGCTATCTACGCAAGCGCATCGACGTCCCGTTCGGCCGCAAGACAATCGAGACGCTGCGAGGCGTGGGTTACCGGCTTCGCGACGACGGCGGCTAGTCGCCCGTGTCCAGGGGGAGCTCGATCCTGATGGTGGTACCGCCGAACTCGGAATCGAGTGCGCGCACGTTCCCATGATGGGCACGGACGATTTCCGAGACGATCGCGAGGCCCAAGCCGGTTCCGCCGCCACGTCTGTCGCGCTCGGGATCGAGACGGACGAACCGGTCGAAGACCTGTTCTTTGGCATCGTCGGCGATGCCGGGGCCGTCGTCGGAGACCTCCACCCGCACGGTTCGGCGGGCGTCGTCAACAGACATCTGAACCGAGACGCGCTCCGATGAGTACCGGATCGCGTTGTCGAGAATGTTGCGGATCATCGATGACAGCCGTTGTGGGTCGCCGATCATGCGGGTCGGAACGATGGTCGCATCGATCGAGATGTCATGGCTGAGTTCGCTTATGCGGACCTGCTCGTCGATGAGGTCATCGAGGTCCACGTCCACGTTGGTGAGCCGCAGGCCACTCTCGTCGGCACTCGCGAGTAACAACAGGTCGGTGATCAGGTCGCGCAGGCGGGTGACTTCGGGTTTGAGGATCTGGTCGGCGGTGGCGACGTCGATGGGTTGGCCGGTCGTGACCGCGAGGTCGACGATGCCGACGAGTGTCACCAAGGGACTTCGGAGTTCGTGCGAGGCATCACCGACGAATTGCAGTTGCCGGGAGTAGCTGTCCTCGAGGCGATCCAGCATGGAGTTCATCGTCTCCGCCAATGCGGCGATCTCGTCACCGGACTCATTGACCGTGACTCGGGCACTGAGGTCTGTTGTCGAGATCTGCGACACCTCACTCCTGATCTCCTCGACCGGCTTGAGCGTTCGTCCGACGAGTACATGCACGAGCCAGATCACGAGTGCCAATATGAACGGGAAGAATGCACACAATAGAATGAAGACGAACAGCACCACTTCCCGGGCCCGGCCCTCCGAGGTCGCCACCTCGACAGCGGCGTCACCGTCAGCGGTCGAGACGCCGATGGCTACTCCGCGGTATTCGGTGTTGCCGCCGTCGAGCCTGATGTCTCCGAAGGTCCGCTGCGCACCCGGTTCGGGAATGGATGCCTGCAGCGCGGACCCTCCACCGGACGCCCTGCTGGTCAGGATCACCCGCCCGTTCGAGTCGACGACCTGGATGATGTCGACCACGTCGGATGTCGCCATCAGTGATCGGTCCACGTTGTCGATCGAGTTGTTCTGCACCGCCGCGACGACCTCTTGCGCTTTGGCCGCGGTGGCCCGGTCGGCGGCCCCCAGCAGCGCCTGACGCAGGATCAACAGCATCGCCGCTGCGCCGATCGCGAGTGCCAGCGCCACGAGCGCCGTAGCCACGAGAACAAGGCGCCGGCGCACTCCGGCAGTCTGTTTTCGCAGCCAGGCCCACCCGACCGCCAGCTTTCCGGGGTGCCCGGGCTGAGCGTTCATCGCACCACACTAGTGCCGGCGTCTGCTCGGACGCAGCAGGGTCGGGCAAGGCGCCGAGCGATGAACTCAGCGTCTACTCAGCGATGCGTTGACAACATGGGCACCGGCGGAAGCCCGTCTGTTCCGGGCCCGGACGGCGTACGTTGGCGACAGGGGCGTTGGTGAGGGGGACATGGTAGCGGCGGGTGACCCGGGAATCGGGGACAGCAATCGATCGTTGCCGCTCAGCGCTGCCCAGGTCGCTCTGTGGTACGCCCAGCAAGCCCTTGGTGACACCCCGATCGCCATCGCCCAATACATAGATATAGCAGGCACTCTCGACATCGAAGCACTGCGTGCCGCGACGGAATCGGCAGGTCGCGCGTTGGGCACCACGATCAGCCGGATTGCCGTGCGCCAGGCGCAGCCGACTCTGGTGCTGGATGCCGCCGAGGCGCAGGCCCCTTTCGAGGACATCGACCTGCGGACCGCCGACGATCCGGTTGCGACAGCGCACGCGACCATGGGTGAGTGGTGCCGCGCTCCGCTGCCACTCGATTCAGGCCACCTGATCCGGTCGGCGCTGCTGCGGGTATCTGATCACCGCTGGTTTCTGTTCTCGCGTGCTCACCATATCGTGCTCGACGGATACGGCGCGTACGTCCTACTCACCCGTATCGCCGCCGACTACCGGGCACGTGTTGCGCGGGAGACACTTTCGGATGCCGCTTCGCACAACGGTTGCACGCCAACCGATTACCATCTGGCTGTTGCCGAGTACGAGTCGGCCTATCGTGCGTCACCGCGTTGTGAACGCGATCGCGAATACTGGGCCGGGGTGCTGGGCTCGTTGCCGGCGCCGGTGACGTTGGCCCGCCGGTCGGCGCCGCCCTCAGCCGACCCCATTCGCGCAACCGGGACCCTGTCTCCGGAGCTGGCGAAGGCACTGGCCAGTGCCGCCGAGCGGCCGCGCCACAACAGGACCGCCATCATCGTGGCGGCCTTGAGCCTCTACCTGGCCCGGGCATCGGGCCGGTCGGTGGTGGCGATGATGGTGCCGGTCGCAGCGCGGATGACCGGCACGGCGCGGCGCAATGCGGGAACGGTGTCGAATCTGGTTCCGCTTGTGCTCGAGGTGCGAGAGTCGATGACCCTGTCGGATCTGGTGGTGTCCGTGTCCGGCGCCGTGGCAGGTGCGCTCCGGCATCAGATGTATCGGTATGAACAGATGCTCCGCGACCGAGGCCCTGTCAGCAGCGTGATGACATATGCGGGACCGGTTCTGAACATCTTTCCTGATAAGGACCTCATACATCTCGGTGACGAACTCACTGCCGCCTACCACGTCTTGACCACCGGCCCGGTCTCCGACTTGAACGTCAACATCTATCCCAGCGGTGCCGGGCATCCGGAGACGATCGATTTAGAGGCCAACCCACACTGCCACGATTCGTCGTCGGTGCTACAACACCGTGACAACTTGATCGCGCTTCTGGAGCAGATCTGCGCCTCACCGGCAGATACGCCGATCGGCAGAATCAGGGTCGCGGTGGACAGACATCGTGACGGATCCGCACCACCGCCGTGTCGGGCACTGTCCGAACTCCTTGCGACACATCATCGGTCGGCGCGTCCCGCAGTCGTCGAATCGGGCACGATCTTGAGTCACTCCGACCTCGCACGGGCCGTCGATCTGCTGGCGACGACCCTACGGGCGCGCACTATCGGACCCGAGGATCGAGTAGCCGTCATGCTCTCTCGGAGTGTCTCCGAAGTCATCGCCTTTCACGCCGTGGCCGCGGTCGGTGCCTGCTACGTGCCCATCGACAGCCGCTATCCGCGAGTCCGCCAGGAACTCGTGCTGACGGAGAGCGCCGCGACAATCCTGCTCTGCAGCAGCGCGACCCCTCCGGACAACCTCCCCGACATCGAGACACTCCGGCTCGGACCCCGCGGAGAACACGATGAGCGTGTCGGTGGCCCGGCCCGTGTATGCGCCCCATCTCCGCACCTCGCGGCGTATCTGATCTTCACCTCCGGATCCACCGGGACACCCAAAGGTGTTGTCGTCACCGGCACCGGACTCAGCGCGTTGGCGACCGAGATCTGTCGTAGCTACGGCCTCTCGCCGAAGTCGGTTGTCGCACACATGGCCTCACCGGCCTTCGACACCGCTGTGGTCGAAATGCTCTCCGCAGCGATCTCCGGGGCCGCATTGCTCATCGTTCCGGACACCATCGTCGGCGGCGCAGATCTGGCGAAGCATCTGACCGACCATGGGGTCTCTCATGTTTTCCTCACCCCCGGTGTCCTTGCGACCCTCGATCCGGCCGATATACCCACGGTGACGCACATCATCGTCGGGGGAGACGTCTGCCCTCCAGAGGTGATCGCCCAGTTTGCGGAACGTGCCACGGTGCGCTGCGCTTACGGACCCACTGAGACAACGTGCAGCGTGACGATGACCGATCCGGTGGTGCCTGAATCGATCTCGTCTCTGCCATTGCCGATAGGTCGCCCGATGTCCGGCGTCCGGGTCCAGATCCTGGATCGAGATCTGCGTCCGGTGCCACCGGCCGTGGGGGGTGACCTCTACGTGAGCGGGCCGGCCGTGGCTCGTGGCTACCTCGACCGGACCGGGCTCACCGCCGCGAACTTCGTTGCCGATCCCACCGGCACGGGTGGCGATCGCATGTACCGAACAGGCGATCGGGCCGCATGGCGGGCGGACGGGTCGTTGGACTTTCTCGGCCGGACCGACCATCAGGTCAAGATCAGGGGCAATCGTGTCGAACCGGCCGAGATCGATGCCGTCCTGCGTGCCCAGGCAGGGGTGAAGGCTGCGATCACGGTTGCCGTGCAGCATCGTCGGTCGACTCAACTCGCGTCCTATGTCGCGGCTACGTCACCGAGTCCGACAAGCAACACCCTGCGGGAGAGTGTGGACGCCGCACTGCCCCCGTACATGGTTCCCAGCTCGATCACGTTTGTCGACGAGATCCCATTGACTCCGGCGGGCAAGGTCGATCGGACGGCGCTTCCGGCCCCTTCGTATCTGGCATCGAGTCCGTTCCGCGCTCCCGGTGATGACAGAGAACGACATGTTGTCGCCGCTTTCGAGTCCGCCACCGGTGCCGTGCTCGTCGGCGCCGACGACGACTTCTTCGAACTCGGTGGAGATTCGCTGTCGGCGACGGGACTCGTCGCTCAACTCAACTCCGGTGCTGCGGCATCACTGACCGTTCGGGACGTGTTCGAGTACCGGACCCCGGCGGCGTTGGCACGTCGGCTCGGTACGCGTTCCGCAGAGTTGTCGACTCTGCGTAGCGACGATAGCCCCGGCCCGCACGTGTTCGCACCGCCGCAGCGCAACGTCGACCTGGACGGCCCGGTCGCAGGCGCCCTGATCCCGTTCGTGGTCCAGATCGCGGCAGAACTCGACCTGCGAGCGATGAATCGGGCAGCCTGCACAGTCGTTCGCCGGCACGCAATGTTGCGGAGCCGCCATGCCGCCGGTGGGGTGGTCATCGATACGGCCGACAGCGCGGACATCGTCGTTCCGTTGACCGACTCGGACGCCTCGGTGGCCGAGTTTCTGGATACCGCAATCGATCCTGCGACCGACCATCCGATCCGACTCGGCATGTGTGTGTCGGCGGGAACGACCACGATCGCGGTGTGCGCCCACCATCTCTTCGTCGACGGCTGGTCCCTCGGCATCATCGCCAGAGATCTGGCTGCTGCCTACTCAGAGTCGGTCGCTGATTCCGAACCGCCGCATCGTGACGCCGGCGCCGTCAGCTATGTCGACTACATCAGCTGGGCCAACCGCCGCCTCGGTGATGTCGGTGACCCGGAGTCGCTGCACCGCAGACAACTGGAGTTCTGGAAATCAGAGTTGGTGTCGATATCGGGCCCCTTCGCGACGCCCAGTGACCGGCCGAGGCCTACCACCTGGAACCCTGACGGCGCCCGCGTCCGAGTCTGGTTCGACGACCTGTGGCCGTCCATTCGTTCGATTGCGGCCGTTCACGCGGTGTCGACCACGACGGTGCTCAGGGCGTCGCTTGCCCGACTGCTCTGTCGGCGCGCGGGCGCCGACGTCGTGGCCGTAGGAGCCCTGACCTCCGGGCGCATCGACGATCGACTCGATGACGTTGTCGGGATGTTCGTCAATACCGTTCCCGTTGTATGCCCGGCAGACCACGGCGATGTGAGCGCGCACCTTGCGACGGTGGCATCGGCCGAGGTGCGCGCGATGTCGAACGCCGATATCCCGTTCGTCGACGTGGTTCGTGCGATGTGGCCGAAGAAGAATGCGGCGCATCCGATCTTCCAAGTGATGCTGACCGTCGAGAACGGCACACCGACAACCACATTGGTCGACAGGGCGATCCGCAGCGGATTGGTTGTCACCCCACGGCCGCCGGCCATTGCGAAATGCGATATGCATGTCGCGGTGACCGACGGTGAAGATGGTTACGTCGAAGTCCTCTACCCGGTGTCGATGTGGGAGGAGCCCACGCTGATCGCAATGGTGCACAGCTGGTTCGCCGATCTGCGTCATTACCCGGGCGCGCTCAGCTGAACTCGCTGCCGCCGCCTGGTGGTCGCTGCGAGCGCATTCTGTGCATACAAAAGCCGGCCGGCTCCATTCTCTGCTCAGAGAATCGAGCCGACCGGCTGGGCCGAGCTGCGCCTTGTTCAGGCGGGTGAGTCAGTGCGCGCTGGTGAAGGCTTCGACGATACCGGCGGGGATCCTGCCGCGGTCGGAGACCTCGTACCCGTTCTGCTGGGCCCACTCACGGATCGCCTTGGTGTCGGTGGATCCGGCTGCGGCGGCCGGCTTGGACGCGGAACTGTGTGATGGGGACTTCTTGCGCCCACCGGTACGACGCGACTTCGCGAGCAAGGTAGAGACGGGTAGACGGCCGTTCTCGATACGATCGAGATTGGCCGTGCTGGTCTCGAATTCGTACTCGACGCCCAGCCAGGCCCACTGCACTACATTGACATCGTCTACGTCGAGGGGTTTGCCGTCGATGTCGTCGACGAATTCGAATCGAGTAACTGTTGCCACTTCGGCTGCACGTCCTTTTGGATTAGCGGGTGTCTGGTTCTTTGTCAACAATAGCGGGTCGGGGCGTTGATCTGTACTACGTTTGGTCGACTCATCGCCTATCGGCGGAGTAGGACGCCGGACTTGTCAACTGTTCACGATGGCAATCCGCAGCACCGTCACATCTTCTGTAACTTTCTTGATTCTCAGAAATGCTGTGCCGACGCACATTACGAGATGCCATAGAGTACTCGGCGTTTGTTGATACCGAGATCAAGAATGTTCCCGATCGTCAAATTGCGACATCTGCAGACTCGGAATCGACCCCGAAGAACGTTATGAGTCGTTGCTCACCCCCGTGTCGCGACCACCTCGTACCTGATCGTTGCGCTCATTGTCGGTGCGGAGGCCGAGCGCACGGGGATGCGCGAGGATAATGGGACTCCGAACACGTCGGTTACTCACCTTGTTCCATTCAACGATCAGTGCGTACAGGGACCCTGCAGCAAGACCTCGCTGACTTCAAACCTTCACGCTGAGAATTATCTGATCGTGTTGGTTGCGGGCGAGTCCACCCGAGGTGAAGACAATTGATCCGATGGGGTCAGCGCCAGCCGAGAGCGGGTGCGACATGCTTGAGGATCGATTCGATCACGTGGGCGTTGTATTCGACACCGAGCTGATTGGGGACGGTCAGTAGCAGTGTGTCCGCGGCGGCGATGGCCTCGTCTTCGCGGAGTTGCTCGATGAGCCGGTCGGGCTCGTCGGCGTAGCTCCGGCCGAATCTGGCGATACCGCCGTCGATGACGCCGACCTGATCGGCATCGTCGCCACCGCGCCCGAAGTAGGCGCGGTCACGGTCGTCGGTCAGTGCGAAGATGCTGCGGCTCACCGACACTCGTGGCTCGCGCCCGTGTCCGGCTTCTTTCCAGGCGTCGCGGAACAGCGATATCTGCTCGGCCTGCAGCTGATGGAACGGGACCCCGGTGTCTTCTGTCAACAGCGTTGAGCTCATCAGGTTCATACCCTGCTGCGCGGTCCATTCCGCGGTCGCGCGACTTCCCGCGCCCCACCAGATCCGATCGCGTAAGCCCGGGGCCTGCGGCTCGATGCCCAGTGCTCCCGGCGGATTCGGGAACATCGGTGACGGGTTGGGCTGCGCGAACTTGGCGTTCTCGATGACCTTCAAGAAGACGGCCGTGTGTTCGCGGGCCATGTCGGCGTCCGTGGTCTCGTCGCCCGGTACGTAGCCGAAATACTGGTATCCATTGATCACCTGTTCGGGTGATCCCCTGCTGATGCCCAGCTGCAACCGGCCTTCGGAGATGAGGTCGGCGGACCCGGCGTCTTCCGCCATGTACATCGGGTTCTCGTAGCGCATGTCGATTACACCGGTGCCGATCTCGATCCGGTTCGTCTTGGCGCCGACTGCCGCGAGGAGTGGGAAGGGTGAGGCGAGCTGCCGTGCGAAGTGGTGGACACGGAAGTACGCACCGTCGGCGCCGAGTTCCTCGGCTGCGACTGCGAGGTCGATCGACTGCAGCAGGGTGTCGCCCGCCGACCGCGTCTGTGAGCCGGGCGAGTCCGACCAATGTCCAAAGGACAGGAATCCGATGTTCTTCATAACAATGTAAATGAAACCACGGTCCGTTTAATTCCGCGAGGGGTCACCAGGCCATGCGTACCGCCCGGTCGGACCTTGACCCGGGCGCAAGTCGGCAACGTAGACGCACCGGTGGCCCCGACTGTTGTCGGGGCCATCGGTGCGTACGACCGCTCTCAGTCGAGGGCGGAGAGGATCTTTTCGGCGAGCGGAGCCGACGACGCGGGATTTTGGCCCGTGAAGAGAGTGCGGTCGACGACGACCTTGGGCTCCCATGGCGCGCCCTCCTGATAGTCGACGCCGAGTTCCACCAGCCGGTCTTGCAACAACCACTTCGCCTTGTCGGCCAGGCCGGCCTGAGCTTCCTCGGCATTGGAGAATCCGGTCAACCGGTACCCCGCGAAGGTGGCGGATCCATCGGCCCGCGTCGCGGCCAAGAGCGCCGCGGGTGCGTGGCACACCACCCCCAAAGGCTTCCCTGAATCGATGATCTCGTTCAGCAACGCGCCAGAGGTCTCATCGACCGCGAGGTCCTCCATGGGACCGTGGCCGCCGGGGTAGAACACCGCGATGTAGTCGTCGAGACTCACCGAGTCCAGTGGAACCGCTTGCTTGAGAGCGGTATTCGACCGGACCTTTTCGGCGATTGCGTCGGCGTTCTCCTGGCCGCCGTTGACATCGGGGCTCAAACTGCCTTCGTCCACCACCGGGACCACACCACCCGGCGTGGCGACCACCACCTCGTGGCCTGCTTGTGTGAACGCCTCATAGGGCGCGACGAACTCTTCGGCCCAGAACCCTGTCGGATGCTGCGAGCCGTCGGCCAGTGTCCAATGTCGTGCTCCGGTCACCACGAACAAGATTTTCGCCATCATGAACTCCTTCGGTTTCACTCGTGCGCGAACTACAGTGGTCCTCCGCACATGGAAAGACGTTGGTGGGTACCCGGTGGGGCCATCGGCAAACCCGAGTCGGATCCCGGCAGCGGCACCGTCGGTGCGCGAGATCTCCAGGACGCTTGTCGTGCTCGACCGCGCAAGGCAGGATCACCGTATGACGGACAGTGCCGAGGCCCCAGTGGACGCAACGTCGTCACACGATTCCGACCACGCAGCGGCGATGCGGGAGATCGAACAGCGGGTTCTCTGGACTGCCACGTCGATCATCCATCATGCCAACAGAATTCGACCGAACCAGAGCGGCATGAAGGTCGGTGGGCACCAGGCCTCCTGCGCGTCGATCACGTCGATCATGACCGCGCTGTGGTTCGAACATCTGCGGCCGGGCGACCGGGTATCGGTCAAACCGCACGCGTCTCCGGTCCTGCATTCGATCAACTACCTGCTGGGCGAACTCGACGAGAAGTATCTGACGACCCTGCGCGAGTTCGGGGGACTGCAGAGCTATCCCAGTCGGGTCAAGGATCCGGATCCGGTGGACTATTCGACCGGCTCTGTCGGGATCGGTGCCACCGCGCCCATCTGGGGCGCGATGGCGCGCAGGTACGTCGAGACGACCTTCGGTGGTGCGGGCGCGGGTCGGCAGTACTCGCTCGTGGGTGATGCCGAGCTCGACGAAGGCGCCGTATGGGAGGCGATCGGCGATCCGTCGGTCGCGGAGATGGGCGAGATCGTCTGGATCGTCGACATGAATCGGCAGTCGCTGGACCGGGTGGTCCCGAACATTGCCGCCGGTCGACTCGAGAAGATGTTCTCCGCGGCAGGCTGGCAGGTGATCACCGTGCAATTCGGCGCACTGCTGGAATCGCTGTTCGCGCGGTCCGGTGGCGATGCACTGCGAGCCCGCATCGTGCAGATGTCGAACCCCGAGTACCAGCGACTGCTGCGCTGCGACGCGGACGAGGTACGTTCCCGGTTGCCGGGCGATGGTCCAGGCGCGGATGCTGTCGCGGCCGTCATCGCCGATCTCGACGACTCCACACTGCTCAGTGCGATCCGCAACCTCGGTGGTCATGATCTCGAGGCGCTGGGCGAGGCGTTCGCGCAGATCGACGACACCAGGCCGTCGATTGTCATCGCGTACACGATCAAAGGTCACGCCCTGCCCACCGAGGGCCACCCTCAGAACCATTCGTCCCTGCTGACGGTCGAGCAATTCGCCGATTTCGCGGGGCAACTGGGGATGGATCCGGGCAGCCCGTGGCAGCGTTTCGAATCGACGGGCAATGCCGGACGACTCTGCCTGCGCACTGCGGAGGCGCTGCGCCGTGAACCGGTGACGGAGTCGGCGCCTCCGACGGTACCCACCGACTTCGGCCGCACCCCGTCGGGAACATCGACAACCCAGGCGGCGCTCGGTAGGGCACTGCTCGATCTCACGCGGGAGTCCCCGGACGTGGCCAAGCGTGTGGTGACAGTGAGTCCGGACGTCAGTTCCACCACCAATCTCGCGGGCTGGCTGAACAAGGTGGGTGTCTGGTCGACCAGTGAGCGACGGGACTGGTTCGCCGACGACGCGCAGACGATGATGCACTGGACCGAGAACCCGGCCGGTCAGCACATGGAACTCGGGATCGCCGAGACCAACCTGGTCGGGTTGATCGGCGAACTCGGCGCCACCTGGAGTCGATGGGGGCAGCCGCTGTTCCCCATCGGGGTGCTGTACGACCCGTTCGTGGGACGTGCCCTGGAACCGTGGTCGTACGGCATCTATGCCGGCGGACAGTCGATTCTCGTCGGCACCCCCTCGGGGGTGACGCTCGCCGCCGAAGGTGGCGCCCATCAATCGATCACGACGCCTTCGATAGGTCTGGAGCAGCCGGAATGCGTCAGCTATGAGCCGGCGTTCGCGCTCGACGCAGAATGGGTTCTCCTGGCGTGCATGGCACGGCTGGGTCGGCCCGGCGGCCTGTCGTCGTATCTGCGGCTGTCGACCCGACCCGTGAGTCAGTCGCTCGCCGCGGTGCCGGTCGATCCGGCTGCTCGTGAGCGACGACGACGGCAGGTGGTGGCGGGGGCGTACACCCTGCGGCACGTACGACAGCCCGCGGTGACCCTGGTCGGGATGGGTGCGGTGATCACCGAAACCCTTGCGGCAGCGAACCGTCTGGAGGAACAGGGCGTGTCGGCCGAGGTGATCTGTGTGACGAGCCCGGGTTTGCTCTTCGAGGCGCTGCAGTCCCGCCGCGGCCACGGTGATGGGCCGACCTGGATTCTCGACCAGATCTTCGCGACGCACCGGGCGGCACCGATGGTGACCGTGCTGGACGGGCATCCGCACACCCTTGCGTTCCTTCCCACCGTCAACGGTGTCCCAGGAGTTGCGCTAGGGGTCAGTCGTTTTGGTCAGACCGGGTCGCTCGAAGACGTCTACTCCTATCACGGGATCGACGCCGACGGCATCGTCGCGGCCGCCCTCGACGTCATTGAGTGAAGGGTGGTCGAGTGAGGGGTCGTGCAGTGACGATTCGTCTGACGTGGCGCGAGGTCTGCCGCCGAGGTTGACCGCCACGAGCCCTGCGAGCAACACCGCGGCACCGACGAGTTGCGCCGCAGCCATCGTCTGACCGAGTAGCCACCAGGATGCCACCGCGGACGCGACCACTTCGATCAGCGCGACAAACGAGGCCGGGGTCGCACCGAGCAATCGAACCGCAGTGACGCCGGTGACGTACGCAAGGCTCGTCGAGATCCCCGCGATGGCCAGCGCCACCAGCCACCACGGCACCACGGTGTCGGCGAGCACGGGGGAGTCGGTGCTCATCGACATCGGCAGCAGACCGACCACCCCCGCGACTGCGATCACGATGGTGCCGAGCATCAATCCGCCGGCAGCGAGCGCGAGGGGATCAACGCTCCCACCGGACCGTGAGAAGTCTTCTGTGGCAAGGATGAAATAGCTTGCCAATCCCATACCGGCGACAATGGCCCAGACCAGACCGACCGGATCGATGTCGCCGATCCCGCTACCTCCGAGAATCACCACCACCAGACCGGTGAGCGCGGTGACGCAACCGAAGCCGGTCAGGATCGTGGGCTTGCGGCCGCGGATCAACCAGTCGTAGGCCACGACGAGAATGAGGCCCGAGTACTCGATCAGCAGTGCGACAGGAACGTCGAGGTAGCGGACGGCGTTGAAAAAGCTCAGTTGCACCACCGCGACTCCGAGTACGCCGTACGCGACGACCAGCAGTGGTGACTTGGCGAGTTCCCGAAATAGTCTGCGACGCAGAAGGATGAGGGGGATGACGAGCAGTAGAGAACCCAGGCCGAGTCGTGCCGCGGTCACTGCGGCGGACGACCACCCGCTGTCGATGAGACCCTTGGCGAGCGGACCCGACGTGCCGAAACAGACCGCCGAGGTGACCGCGACCAGCAGGCCGTACGCGGGTGTGCGGGCAGCACCCGAGGGGGATGGTTTGCTCACCGGGGTCTCCTCGGCTGGTCGTCCGCACGTCAGTACCAATGTCGCTTACACTCCTTACAGTGAAGCCGATCGGACGTAAGGAGTCAAATGCTTTTTGCCCATGACACCGATCTGGCGCTTGCTGCCACAGCCGCGCTGATCAACACCGGGCGCGCCGAGGTCGACACCATGACCACCACGTTGCAGCTGAGCGAATACCTCGATGAGCAGGGCTATTCGGGCCGCCGTGACGGAGATGATGCGGAGCTGGCGGCCGTGCGGAAGCTACGGCAGCGGCTCGACACCCTGTGGTCGATGGACGTCGACGACGTGGCTCGGGAGGTCAACGACATCCTTCGGGAAGCCGACGCGCGTCCGTATCTGAGTCGGCACGACCACTGGGATTGGCACATCCACGTGACCGACGCCGAGGCTCCGCTCGCCGACAGGATGGCCGCCGAGAACGCCATGGCCCTGATCGACCTCATTCGCACCGGCCAACTCGAACGACTCAAGACATGTGCCGGTGAAGACTGCGACTCAGTGTTCGTCGACTTCTCACGGAACCGGTCGAGACGGTTCTGCAGCGACGGTGGTTGCGGCAACCGGGCTCACGTGGCGGCGTATCGTCGTCGCCGGGCCCGAGGCTGACCGACCCCGCCGACCGTGCCCGATCCTGCAGCGTAATCTGCTCCACTTTCAGCAATCCGCTCCGGTTCCGGAGCCCTGGAACCGGAGCATCCTTCTGGAAGTGGAGCATCTGTCTGAGCGTCGGCCGTCACTCCAGTCGGAACAGCATCGTCTCCGCGGTGAGCCCGGGACCGAAAGCCATGGCGCTCCCCATGCCTGTGGGGCCGCCGTGTGCGGCGCGCTCCATCATCTCGGCGAGAACGAAAAGTACTGTCGCAGAAGACATGTTCCCGTAGTTTTCAAGGATGTGCCGTGACACTGCGAGTGCGTCGGAGTCGAGTTCGAGGGCGTTCTCGACCGCATCGAGAATGGTTCTGCCGCCGGGATGAATTGCCCAGAGGTCGATATCGTCCGGTGTACGTCCGGCCAGGATGAGCTTGAGATTCTCGGGGTTCAGTGCCTTGCCGAGTTGGCCGGGGACCTTGCCGGACAGCACCATGTCATAACCCGCGTTGCCGATTCGCCAGGTGATGAGGTCGCGGGTGTCCGGCACCATCAACTGCTTGAACGTGTCGAGTTCAATTCCGGTGGTCTCGGCGGAGATCACTGCTGCTGCGCAGCCGTCTCCGAAGATCAAGAACGACAACATGGATTCGAGACTCTTGGGCTTCTGGAGATGAACGGAGCACAGCTCGACACTGACGAGCAGGACCTTGGCGCTCGGATCGGCCCGAACGATGTTGTTCGCGGTCTTCAGGCCGGTGATACCGGCGAAACAACCCATGAAGCCGATCTGCGTGCGGTCGACGTTGGGGCTGATGCCGCAGTTCTTGATGATGTCGTAGTCGATGCCGGGGGAATAGAAGCCTGTGCAGGTCACGATCACCAAGTGGGTGATGTCGTCGGCCGCTGCACCCAGGTCCAGGCCGTCCACGGCGCGCTGGGCCAGTTTCGGGGCCTTGTCCTCGTACTCGATCATGCGGGTTTCGGTGTCGACGTCGCTCGGATTGTCGCCGTAGAACGCCACCGGATCCTCGACTGCAGACCAGCGATGAGAGATGTGAGCGCGTTCGGCCATCCTCTTGAACAGCAGCATTTTTCCGCGGGCGTCGATCAGCGCGGGGGCGAACTCGACGAAGGTCTCGTGAACGTCGAGCTCTGGAACTGCGGTGCTGATCTGGTTTACATAAGCGGTGACCATGGGATGATTTCCGAATCTCGTCTCAAAAAGCCTGGGGTAGCCGTAGTCTCGCCGCGATGCAAACTAGGTTGAGGTCAACGTAGGTCCGTTTATGGCATTCGGCAACCCCTCGGGTTGTCGAGACCGGGCTTTTCGGATGTGATGTCGGTCATTTGCTCGACTGTGGCGTCGGTAGGTGATGCCAGGCGATCCGAGAACGGTTGTTGTCATGTGACAATCGGACCTACTCCCGAGAAGAATGACGAATCCAGATGCGAAATGTGTTGTTGTGCAGCGCTCCGCTGACCGGGCATGTCCAGCCGATGATAACCATCGGTAAACAACTCGTCAGTGATGGTTCGACTGTGATGATGCTGACCGGCAGCCGCTTTCGGGAGAGGGTTCAGCGGGCCGGGCTGGAACACATTGCGCTACCCGTGTCTTCGGACTTCGACGATCGAGATCTCGACGGGCAATTCCCCGGCCGATCCCGGTTGCCGGGGATCCTTCGCTCTCGCTACGACCTCGAGAACTTCTTCGCCAAGAACATCGTCGCGCAGCATCGAGCGGTGTCGAAGGTGCTTGCCGAACGTACTGTGGACGTGGTGCTCGCCGAGAACCTCTTCCTCGGACTGTTGCCGACCCTGACCGTCCGTGATGTCGGCTCGCACCGGTCGGGTTCTACCCAGATGGGTTCACCACGGATAGGTTGCGTCTGTACGTCGCCGCTGATGGCGTCAAGCCGCGACACCGCGCCGTTCGGGCCAGGGTTTCCGCCGTCGAGCACCCCGTGGGGGATGCGCCGGAACAGACTGCTCAGTGCGGGTGCGCGCGCGGTGGTGTTGCGCCGGGTTCAGCGGATTGCCGACGCCGCGGTGCAGGAGACCGTCGGATGCGAGGCGGGCTCGTTCGTTCTGGACTGGCCACTGCTCGCCGACGACATCTTCGTTCTCACCGCCCCGTCGTTCGAGTACCCGCGGCGCGATCTCGACGAGCGGCTCGACTACGTGGGACCGGTGCTCGACATCGCAGGCGGGTCTCACACAACCCCTCCCTGGTGGCCCCGGCTCGACGGACCGGACCCGGTGGTGGTGGTCACTCAGGGCACGCTCGACAACGGTGACATGGGCAGATTGGTGGAACCGACCCTGGCTGCGCTGGCGCACACCCCTACGTTGGTGATCGCGACGACGGGCGGGCCGTCCGCGAAGGCAGTACGTGCGCCCGGGGACAATTCCGTCGTGACCGAGTTCGTCCCGTTCGACATGTTGTTGCCCCGTGCCGACGTCCTGGTCACCAACGGCGGCTGGGGCGGAGTGCACTTCGCTCTGCGGCATGGTGTTCCCATCGTCGTGGCGGGGTCCACGGAGGACAAGAACGAAGTTGCAGCGCGAATCGTGCGTTCAGGCACGGGAATTCGGTTGCGCTCGACCCGGCCGGCTGCCATCCGGCGGGCGGTGCAGACGGTGCTGGACGACCCCGGTTACCAGGATCGCGCGCGGGCGATGGCGAAAGAACTGGCCGTGCTCGGCGGGGCGCGCGGGATCAGTGCGGCACTGAACAGGCCGCCGAAGCACGCCTCCGGATCGCCTGCGCAGTGTCCGCCCAGGTAGTGATCGTCGGTGCCGGACCGACCGGCCTGACGGCCGCCGCTCTGCTGGCTCGATACGGCATCCCCAGCACGATCCTCGAGCGACATCGCGGCGTGTATCCACTGCCTCGAGCTGTGCACCTCGACGACGAGGTGTACAGGATCCTGCAAGCCGCCGGCGCCGCAGACGACTTCGGTCCGCATGGACGGCCCGCAGAGGGAATGCGCTTGGTCGACGCACGGATGCGGGTACTGATGAGGTTCGCGCGAAGTTCGGCGAACGGACACCATGGCTGGCGCGAGAGCACGATGTTCGACCAACCCGATCTCGAGCGAGCTCTGCGCGGTGCCGTGTCGAGGCAGCAGGCCGTCACCGTGCGCGAGGGCGTCGATGTCGAATCTGTTGTGGTGTCCGGCGGTGTGGCGACGCTTCAGGTACGCGATGAGCGCGGTCCTGACGTCCTCACCGCACAGTTCGTCCTCGGGTGTGACGGCGCTTCGAGCGTCGTCGCGTCGGCCATCGGGCAGCAGGCGTACGACCTCCGCTTCAGACAACGTTGGTTGGTGGTCGATGTACGTTGTGCTGCGGACCTGCAGATGTGGCCCGGAGTGCACCAGGTGTGCACGGGCGCGCAGGCGTCGACGTTCATGCGAATCGGAGAAGACAGATACCGCTGGGAGTTCCGCCTGCCGGACCTCGACACCGCTGTCGGCGACGACGTGGACGAGGCGTGGGCACTGCGCGCGGTACGTGCGCAGCTGGCTGATGCCGACACCGACGTCGAGATCCTCCGGACCGCGATCTATCGGCATGCCGCGCGCGTCGCCAGGCACTGGCAATCGGGTCCGCTTTTCGTCCTCGGTGACGCCGCGCATCTCACCCCGCCGTTCATCGGGCAGGGTCTCGGCGCGGGCCTGCGTGATGCGATGAACCTGGCGTGGAAGCTGGCCGCGGTGATCGACGGGCGCGCCGACGAGCGGCTGCTTCGCACGTACGAATCCGAACGCAAGCCGCATGTGGTGCGGTCGGTGGTCGCGGCGACCGTGGTGGGAACGCTGATGAGCGTTCGGGGCATGCCCGCGCAGACGGTGGCTCACACAGCGATGCGTGCCGTCGATTCCGTGCCGGGGGCAGCATCGGCCGGCCCCGCCTTCATCTATCCGCGGGTTGGTCGCAGACGCCTGTCGCTGCGCGAACGGGCTCGGCGCCAGAACCGCATCGTCGGGCGGACGGTGCCCCAGTTCACCTCTACGGACGAACAAGACACGCACCGGCGGTCCGACGAAATCCTCGGCTGCGGTTACGTTCTGCTCGTCGACGGGCACACTGATGCGGCGCTGCTGCGGCACTCCCGATCGGTGGGTGCGCGGGAGATGGAGGTCGGCGACCTGGGGCCGTTCGCACCCGCGATGCGCCGATGGCTGCACACCAACGGAGCCCGCTCAGTGTTGATCAGACCCGATCGGGTGGTGTGTGCGGCCGACCCGATCGCCTGACCGGGGCGGGTGATGACCGCTGGTAAGTTCTTGCCCGTGACGTTCACAAGGCACGGATTTGTGGCGATTGCCGCGATCGTGTCGCTGGTTCTCGCTGCGTGCGGTACGGCCGAGCCGGCCACTCCACCCGACGAGCCGATGCCGACGACGTCGTCCATCGACTATCCGGCTCCCGGTGACGTCGTCGACAGACGCGACTGGGTGTCGACCACCGGCCTCGCTCCCGATCTGCGTGGCGACCGGATCCTGTACCGGTCCACCGACACCAGTGGTAAGCCGAATGTCGTGTCGGGGACGGTCTTCGAACCGGAGGGCACACCGCCCGAGGGTGGCTGGCCAGTCCTGGCGCTGGGACACGGGTCGACCGGGATAAACACCAACTGTGCGCCATCGTTGACGGGCAACCTCTACGGGCTCGCCCGATTGGTGACCACGTATCTGCGCGCGGGTATGGCCGTGACCCTCGCCGACTTCGCAGGGTTGGGTTCGGACAGCGGCCCGCACCCGTACCTCGATCCCTATTCCGCTGCCCGCACCATGATCGACTCGGTCCGGGCGATCCGGCAGGTGTATCCGCAGGTGTCGACGACCTGGGTGACCTACGGGATATCGCAGGGTGCTGGGGCGAGCTGGGCCGCTGACGAGATCGCGGCGTCCTACGCGCCCGATCTGCGGCTGAAAGGTGCGGTCGCGCAGGTACCTCCCACCAGCAAGGTCCCGGTGGTCGACCTGGCCGCGGCCGGCGCGCTCACCAAGGAACAGCAGGGAAGCCTGCAGTGGATGGAGGAATCCCTCGCGCGGCGCAACCCCGACATGAATCGCGATGACTATCGGCGCGGCGGCCTCGCCCAGCACTGGGATGCACTGAGCGCATGCGCCGAGGCGTCTGTGCGGGAGCAGGCGGTCGCATGGATCTCGGCGCCCGACTTCGTGCCTGCCTCGCCCGCCGCCACCGCTCGGCTACGCGAGCTGATCCAGCAGATGGCGCTGCCCAAGGCAGCTCTCACTGCTCCGCTGCTCGTGCTGTACGGCGGACAGGACAAGTTCAATGAGCCCGCGTGGACGGCAGCGTCCATCCGGGACCAGTGTGTTCTGGGTGGGTCCGTGACCGTCGATCTGCAACCCACCGCCGGGCACGGGACCGTGAACACCGGCGGGATCCTCCCGTATCTGACCGACCGACTCGCCGGGTCGCCCGTGCGGGATGATTGTCGCCCATGAGCACTTCCGCGCAGACCGGCTCGCTGAAGCCGTGGTTACTGCTGTTCGGCGCAATTGTCATGGAGGTCACCGCGACTCTCGCACTTCGGGCGGCCGTGGATCATCCGGCCTGGATCGCCCTCGTCGTGCTCGGCTACAGCGGTGCGTTCGTCTGCCTGGCGCTGGTGCTGCGCGAGGGTATGCCGATCGGTGTCGCCTACGGGATCTGGGCAGCGTGCGGCGTCGCGCTGACCGCTGTACTCGCGGCCATCATCTTCGACGACCCGTTCACCTGGGTGATCGCACTCGGTATCGGGGTCGTGATCGTCGGGGTCCTGCTGGTGGAACTGGGGTCTCACAAGGCCGAGACGGTGACGATGTCGACTGAGGCAGAGCCGGAGCAACCCTGATGCAGTGGGTGTATCTGACCATCGCGATCCTGAGTGAAGTCGTCGGCACCATGTCGTTGCGGGCATCAGACGGCTTTCGGAAAGCGGTGTGGCTCATCCCGACGGCGATCGGCTATCTGCTGGCCTTCGGGATGCTGGCGCTGACGTTGGCCGAGGGGATGCCGGTGGGGATCGCTTACGGGATCTGGGCGGCGTGTGGTGTCGCGATCACTGCCGTCGTTGCGAAAATCTTGTTCGACGACCCACTGACCTGGCTGATGGGCCTCGGGATCGTGACCATCGCCGGCGGGGTCTTGATCATCGAGCTCGGCGCGGCGCACTGAGCTCCGATCTTGGTGGGTTGTGGCGAGCGAAAGCGCAGGTCGCC
Organism: Williamsia sp. 1138; assembly: GCF_002095435.2. GTDB lineage: Bacteria > Actinomycetota > Actinomycetes > Mycobacteriales > Mycobacteriaceae > Williamsia. The sequence goes on along the minus strand of NZ_MJEJ02000033.1, from coordinate 46,610 downwards.
GTCGCCGCAACCCACCAAGATGGGGCAGTCGGCAGCGAATCAGCCTGCGAAGTTCGCGCTGATGCGTTGCTGCAGGTAATCCTCGGCGCTGATGGCCGGGTACTTGCCATTCGGGCCCTCGATCGAGACCTCCCGATTGGCCTGTGCGAAGAACGCGATGCTGTAGCGAGAACCGCGATGATCGTCGGGTCCCGGGCTGCGCACCCGGTGGAAGTTGGACGGCAGGGCATCGTCGCTCCAACGCATCAGCATGTCGCCGATGTTGCAGGTGATGGCATCGTCGGAGGGTTCCACCGACGTCCACACCTGATCTTCCATCTCCTTACCGGGGCACACCTGCAGTCCGCCCTGCCCATTGCGCTGAAAAAGCAATGTCAGGCAGTCGAAGTCGGTGTGGGCGCCGGCCCGCCACACCCCGGTGAGGTCGGCGTCGGCAGGCAACGCGTAATAGTGCAGCAGACGTAACGTGCTCTGGTAACTCGCAGACGCCGGATCATGTGCACGGGTGAAAGAGTCCCGGTCGAATCCGAGTTTGTCGGCGAACAGTGAGAGCAGCTCCATCGCCAGGGTCCAGCAGCGGCGCTCGAAATCGAGGATCGTCTGCCGGAAACCGGCGAGTTCGGCGTCGGTGGGCCACAGCCCGTCCATGTTCGACAACGTCACCTGGTACGACTCCTTCTGATCAGGGGTGCCGACCGACGGGCGCACCTGCGTCAAGCTCTCCCACCCGGAGTTGTAACGCTTGGGGCGGCGGGATTTCACGTCTTCAGGCAGAGCGAAGAACGCTTCTGCCATCGCGAATGCGTCCTGCACGTCGACGAGATCGATCCCGTGGTCGACGACCTGGAAGAATCCGATGTCGGTTGCTGCGGACCACAGTTCGTCAGCGATGTCTGCGCGCCGGTTGCTCAGATCTGCCAGTGAGATGCGCCGCACCTCGCGATCGCTCTCGGTGCCCAGTGCGCCCATACGGCGTTCGCGCTGCAGTTCTGTCATGTCGTGTGTCATGCGGGGAGTGCCTTCCGGTGAAGAGGGGTTCGCTCAGGGGATCGAGATGGCGGGGTCGGTGAACTGATTGGTGAACAGTTGCTCCCCGGTCGCGTTCTGCGGAACCTGGTTGCCGCCTGCGGCGAGGACCGGACGCAGGTCGTCGACGTTGCTCTGTGTGCGCGTCTCGTCGTAGACACCGAACGACCCGTTGTCCTCATTGGCGAGCAAACCCTTGTCCTGCAGCAGGTTCGCGCTGAAGGCCGCCTCGCCTTCGCTGTACGGGGAGTAGGTCTGGTCTTGCGACACCACATCGACGATCACCTTGTTGGTGGCTTCGGGTGAACTGATGTAGTCGACGCCGGACTGCTGGATGATCGGCACCAGTTTATCGAGGCACGGGGAGAACTCGGCGACCTTGTCCGCGCGTACCGAGACGTTCGAGGCATAGATGTCGTAACCCGCGTCCTTGACCAGGCCGTACGAGACGGGCTTGTCCCAGGCGGGTGTCTCCTCGGCGTAGGTGTACGGCTCGGAGTTGGCGAAACCCTGCTGCGCGATGGCCGGGTCGCCGACGAACCGGGACGGCGCGCCGTCGTAGCTCGTGTCGATCTGGGACTGCTTGAGCAGTCCCTTCGCGACCATCCACTGCGGGAAGATCTGGTCCTTGGACACCACGACCGTGGCGTCGGTGGTCCCGACGTCGCCGACCGTCTTCCACTCGGGATGAGTCGCGGGATCCCACATCAGAATCGCCGGGCTGTACTTGAGCAGGGGAGTCACGCCGACCACCGGCTGGTCGGCGGCCGCCGACACCAGCTGATCACCGTGCACCACGCCCAGCATCACCGAGTCGTCGACGTACAGCTGCGAGGTCACGGACTGGAAGCCGATTGCCGGGCCGCCTGATTTGAGAGTGATGTCGACACCGGTGTCCTTACCGCCCGCGACCAGCGGGCCGGTGACCGACTTGTCGTCGGTGTCGACGACGTATCCGGGTCCGAGCAGGCCGAACAGACCGCCCATGTCCGACTGCGGCTGCCACTGCAGCTGGACGCCTACGTTGGCGGGGCAGACGTCGGCGAGACTCTGCTGCGCCGCGGCCGGCTCGAGGGACACAGATTCTGCTGGCTCGTCCGAGCCGTAGGCGCAGGCCGACAGCCCGAGAGTGGTGAGGGCGATGACGGTGACACCGATGCGTTGGGCGCGTTGTGCTTTCACGGTTCTCCTAGAGGTGAGTTTCGGTTGATTGCATGCAATCACTACTCTGTTGCCATGGTGTTAAGCGATTCGCCCAAGTTCGTCGAGGTGCCGAAAAAGACGAGCAAAAAGCCAATTTTTCGAAGCAATGAGTGCTTACGTCATCAAGTTGTAACGTGGTGCAACGAAATCGTCATGCATGTAATCAAAGATGAGAAGCGTTGGAAGGCCAGCCTGTTGCATGTACAGCCAAGCTCTTGGAGATGACGATGAAACTAGCCGACACGACGCGGGGAACCGACGCTCGACGGCTCACCAAAGATCTGCAGATGGTGTTCGCAGATGTGGTGAAGCAGTTCGACACCGGAACCGTTGCCATCGAAAAGGCGGACCTCGAAGTCCGACGCGGCGATTTCGTCGCGGTGGTGGGCCCGTCAGGATGCGGAAAGTCGACGCTGCTGCGCATGGCTGCCGGGCTCGAGAGACCTACCGAGGGTTCGGTGGCGGTGGCCGGCGAATCGGTCGGTTTCATCTTCCAGGAGCCGACTCTGCTTCCGTGGCGCAACGTCCGCGCCAACGTGGAACTGTCGGCAGAACTGAAAGGGGGAGAACTCAGACGTGACCGGCGAGGCCACCGAGCAGACTACAAACGTCGTGCTGCGGAGGCGATCTCAGCGGTCGGACTCGACCAGTTCGCGAATCAACTGCCGAATGCATTGTCGGGCGGCATGAAGATGCGGGTGTCCCTCGCCCGGGCGCTCACGCTGTCTCCGGAGATCATGCTGCTCGACGAGCCGTTCGGGGCCCTCGACGAGATGACCCGCCTCGAGATGCAGGCCGAGCTGCAGAAGCTCTATGCGACAGAGAAGTTCACTGCCATGTTCATCACCCACTCGGTGTCGGAAGCGGTCTATCTCGCCAACAAGGTGGTGGTGATGACACCCCGCCCGGGCAGGATCGCGGCGGTGATCGACATCGACCTGCCGTACCCGCGAGACCCAGAGCTGCGATTCGACCCACGGTTCAACGAATACGTCGCCGACATCTCGGCGACCTTGCACGGGAGTATCCGATGACCCTCACCGCCACCCTCGGCCTGCCTGCCCGGATCCGCCCACGCAGCAAGGCGATGGTCGGGACTCGGGCCCGCAGCCGAAACAGCCGCCGCCTCAGGGGATTCGCTGCTGCACTGGCCTACCCGTTGTTGTCCCTGATCGGCGCTCTTGCAGCGTGGTCCGCCGTCAGCTACTGGGTGCTCGCGCCCGAGCGGAGGTTTCTGCTGCCACCGCCCTCGGAGGTGCTGAGCAACTCGCTGCTGGACTGGTCTCATCTGCAGCCCATGCTCGAGGCGCTCGCCGTCACGGCGCAGGTGGCCCTCGTAGGGTTCCTCGTGGCAGTGGTGGTCGGGGTCGGGACGGGCGTGCTGATGAGTCAGGCCAAGTGGATCGAGCGCATCATCTATCCCTACGCCGTGGTGATCCAGGTGATCCCGATCCTGGCGATCGTGCCGCTGATCGGGTTGTGGTTCGGATACGGGATGTCTTCGCGCACCCTCGTATGCGTTCTCATTGCGGCCTTCCCCATCATCACCAACACACATTTCGGTATCCGTTCGGTGGACCGGGGTCTGCACGAATTGTTCGCCCTCTCGCACGCCTCACGCTGGGATCGTTTGGTCAAACTCGAACTGCGCACTGCACTTCCGACCATTCTGACCGGTATCCGCACTGCGTCCGGACTGGTGGTGGTCGGCGCGATCATCGGCGACATGTTCTTCGCGAAAGGCCAACCCGGCATCGGAACGCTCCTCGACGTCTACCGCGGCCGGCTACAGTCCGACGACCTGATCGCCGCCATCGTGCTCGCCTCGCTGTTCGGGGTGGCCGTCTTCGCGCTCATGGGCCTGGTGTCCAAGGCTGCGGTCGGCAGCTGGCACGAGTCCGCGAACAAATCCTGAGCCCCTCGTAGAAAGAAGTACCATCGATGTCCCAACAAAACTTCCACGTGCCCACCATCGACATCAGCCCGTACCTCACCGGTCACAGCGCCGGCAGCAGCACGCAGTGCGCCGCGGTCGCCGCCGAACTCGACGCGGCGTGCCGAGAGGTGGGTTTCGTCCAGATCGTCGGGCACGGCATCGATCCCACCCTGATCACGGACCTGGCCGACGCGCTCGACGAGTTCTTCGCCCTGCCGCTGGCAGTGAAGAAGGAGTACCGGCGCGATCCGTCCACCAACCGCGGGTACTCCCCGCCGAAGTCCGAGTCGCTCAGTATGAGCCTGGGGATCCCGACCGCGAACCAGATGAACGACTTCTACGAGGCCTACACGGTGGGTACGGCCGCTGCGGACTTTGCAGGCCTCGACCTGCCGGAGACCAGCTACGCCCCAAACAACTGGCCCGGGGCGGCTCCCGGCTTCGAGCCACGGGTGATGCGGTACTTCGCCGCGGCCCAAAGCTTGTCGCGCACGTTGATGCGAGCGTTCACCGATGCGCTCGGACTCTCCCCGCACCACTTCGACACCTTGGTCGACCACTCGATCGAGGTACTCAAGATGAACAACTACGCGCTCCCCGAGGGCGATACCGAGTTCACCGGTGACCTCCGCGGTATGGGCGCACATTCGGACTTCGGCATCCTGACGGTGTTGTGGGCCGATCAGGTGCCGGGTCTCCAGGTGCTCGACCGTGGCGGTCGTTGGCATGACGTCGAGCCTGCTGACGGTGCCCTGCTGGTCAATCTCGGCGACGCCATGGCCCGCTGGACCAACGACCGCTGGATGTCGACGATCCACCGGGTGGACCCGCCGGTGGTGAACGGACAGATTCGGCGACGACGATCGGCGGCGTTCTTCTTCGACGGCAATCACGACGCCGTCATCGAACCACTTCCCGGAACCCTCTCAGACGGCGAGACCGGCTACGCTCCGATCACGGTGGCCGAGAACATCGCCATGAAGGTGGCCGGTCTTCGGACGGGTGCGGCGCCGACGGTCGACCTGCGTGAAACCGCGCGGGTCGCGGCGGCCGGGAACTAGCGGAGGAGGATTGCGACGTGGCGTCAACCGAGCGTGCCCTGTTGACCGACTCCGTACACGATGCTCTGCGGGAGTTGATCTTCTCGGGAGAGCTGGCCTCGGGCAGCCCCTTGAGCGTCCCGGCGCTCGCTGCGCGATTGAACGTGAGTCGCACCCCCGTTCGCGAAGCGGTGCAGCAGCTGATCTATGAGGGTCTGGCGTCGCACACGCGGAACGCGGGCGCTCGCGTCGCATCCCTGGACGCGGGAACACTCAAAGCGGTGTTCGACGTGCGGGAGGTACTCGACGGACTCGCTGCCTACACCGCTACCCTGACAGCAACGCACGAGACGGTTGCACAGCTTCGCAAGATGGTGCAGGTCCAGTCCGAGCTGCTCGACGAACCGGCCGATCAGCGCCGCGATTCCCTGCTGGACCTGGAGTTTCACACGCTGATTCGGGAGACCGCCGACAACCGCCCCCTGGGCGAGGCGTTGTCGAGGTTGGACGGTCAATCCCATCTGTTCCGGTCGGATGTGTGGACCGCCGATCTCAACCGGCGGCTCGCGGTGTCCGAACACGAGCGGATCGTCGCGGCGATCGAGGCAGGCGACGCCGAGGGGGCCCGCACAGCCGCCTGCGCCCACGTCGCGGGCATCTTCGTGCGCACCCAGCGGGTCTGAGTGCGACGCCAGCCCGGCCTTCTCAGCCGACCAAATTTCAGGAGTATGTCTTGTGAACTATGTTCTTCCTCAGGTGGTTTCGCGACTTCGCGGCGCGACGCTGCCGGACGGTTCGGTCGTCGACGTCGACCTCGTCCGCTGTGGTGAGCACGTCGTCGTCTCCGCAGTGGGGCCGACCGATGAGCACACAGCGGCCGACAGGGAAAGCCTCGACCTACGTGGCTATGTCTTGATGACTGCGCCGGCCGAGCCGCACGCACATCTCGACAAGGCGCTGTCGTGGGATGCGTTGCAGCCACCGCTGGGCGATCTCCATGACGCCATCGCCAGCTGGAAGCAGGGGAGTGCGACCTTCGACGAGGAATCGTTTCGCTCGCGTGCGCGGGAGGCGGCACTCGCCCTGGTGCGCAACGGAACCACTGCGGTTCGATCGCACGTGGACATCCTGGCCGGCGACGATCCGTTACGGGGCATTCGCGCCGTGGTGCGGGTCCGCAACGAGTTGCGGGGCCTGATCGACATCGAGATCGCCGCGCTGTGCAAGGTGTACTCGGGTGACGATCTCGTCCACGCCGCCCTCGATGCCGGTGCGGACCTGGTCGGGGGGTCGCCGCACAGTGCGCCGGATCCGATCGGTGACCTGAACCGGTTGCTGGACATCGCCGAGGCGCGGGGCGTCGGTGTCGACTTGCACACCGACGAGTTCCTCGAAGGTGACCACCACACGATCGCAGCCTTCGCCGATCGGGTGCGGCACTGGCCTGCCGACCGGATCCGTACCGCCGGCCATTGCACCCGGCTCGGGACGATGGCGCCGGACGAGCTGAAGGAACTGATTCCGCGCATCGCCGCGAGCGGACTGGGGGTGGTCGCCAACCCGATCACCAACCTCTACCTGCAGGGCCGCGACCACCCGGTGTCGATGCCCCGCGGTATCACCGCCATCGAACCGCTGCGAGCGGGTGGGGTCTGCGTGGCCGCGGGCGCCGACAACGTGCGCGATCCCTTCAATCCGATCGGCCGCAGCGACGCCCTGGAAACGGCGGCTCTGACCATCGCTGCCGCCCACGTCCGTCCCGACGTGGCGCTGGCGATGGTGACAGACGACGCGAGGACGGTGATGGGCCTGCCGCAGGCGGGCGCGAGGGTGGGTGCACGGGCAGAGTTTCTCGCGGTCCGCGGCACAAGCGTGCTCGACGTCATCGCAAACGCACCCGCCGATCGCATCGTCATCCACAACGGTGCCATCGTGTCGGTCAGCGAGACCCAGACCTGGACAGCGCCGCCCGCTCTGTAATCGGCGGCGTGGCGGCGCAGCTCTACCGGCCAGCTGCAATCTCTGTACCGGCGAGCCGGAAATTCCATCTTCGAACGCGTTGGAACAACGGGGCGCCTGAGAGGCTTGTGAGGTGAGTACCCGAGTACATCGACGAACGAGGTAGGCCATGACCGACGATCGAACCCAGCTGACCGACGACACCGCGGTCGCGCGACCGGGTCGTCTGAGAGTGCTGGCCTTCCCGGCGGTCGTGTACTCGTTCGCGGTGGTGATGATGGGCACCACGTTGCCGACTCCGCTGTATCCGGAGTACGAGCGCGAGTTCGGTTTCGGCAGTCTCATGACCACCCTCATCTTCGCCACGTATGCCGTGGGCGTGATCGCAGCACTGGTCGGTGTCGGACAGTTCTCCGACACCATCGGCCGCCGCCCGATGCTCTATGCGGGCGTGGCCCTCTCGTTCGTGAGTGCTGTGCTCTTCCTGATCGGTGGCAGTGTCGAGATCCTGTTCGTGGGCCGACTGGTCTCAGGATTCTCGGCGGGAATCTTCACCAGCACCGCTACGGTTGCCGTCATCGAGGCGGCGCCTCGCGGCAGACGCGGGATGGCGACAGCGGTTGCCACTGCGGCCAACATCGGAGGTCTGGGTCTCGGACCGTTGGTTGCGGGGATGGTCACCGAGTTCGCGCCGTATCCGACCAGGACGATCTTCGTGGTCCACGCGGTGCTCCTGATCATCGCGGGTATCGGGTTGTCGCTGGTCCCCGAGACCGTCAAGGTCCTCAAGGGTGCCCGCCCGACGCTGCAGCGGGTGAGCGTCCCGCCCTCCGTCAGAGGGATATTCACGCAGGCTGCGGTTGGTGCGGTCGCGGGCTTCGCCGTCGCAGGTCTGTTCACTGCGGTGGCACCCAACTTCATGGCGAGCGTTCTGGACGTCTCGTCCCCGACGATCACGGGACTCGTGGTGTTCGTTCTCTTCGCGACCTCGGCGCTGACCCAGATACTGACCTCCAAGGCACCGCTTCGGGCCTCGCTGCTCTGGGGTTATGTCGGACTGGTCGCGGGGATGGCAGTGCTCATCGTGAGCCTGGAGACGGCGTCGCTCGCGGGACTCGTTGTGGGAGCCGTGATCGCGGGCGCCAGCCAGGGACTGCTGTTCAGCAAGGGCATCGCTGCCATCGCAGCGCGGGTGGAACCGCATCGCAAGGCCGACGCGACGTCCGCATACTTCGTCGTCGCCTACTTGGCGATCTCGGTGCCGATCATCGCGGTCGGGTTCGCTGCCGAGGCGTGGACGCTGACCACGGCCGGTGTCGCGTTCTCCGGTGTGATCGCAGCGCTGGCGGCAGGCGCCCTCGTGGCCCTGCTGACCCGATCGAGAGATGCGATCTGATCAGTTGACCGACTCGTCGAGCGCGCCGCGTAGATCGGCGATGATGTCGGACGGGTCCTCGAGTCCGATCGAGAACCGTAGGTGGCCCCACGTCCGGAAGGTTTCCGGGTAGGCGGTAACGCGGGGTCCGTCAGTGCCCACGTGCACGATCAGCGACTCGTCGTGTCCCAGGGAGACCGCAGAGGTGATCATGCGCAGATTCGCCACGAAGCGGTTCTGGGTGTCGGCGTCGCCGCGCACCGCGAAGGCCATCATCGCCCCGAAACCGCGGCCACCGAACTGCCGAACCGCGACGTCGTGCTGCGGATGTGACGGCAGACCCGGGTAGGCCACGTAGGCGACCCGCTCGTCGGCCTCGAGGAATTCGGCCACTTGCCGGGCCGATTCGAGGTGGCGGGCCAACCGCAGCGGCAGCGTGATCACGCCGCGACTGATCAGCCAGGCGTTGAACGGCGAGATCACCCCTCCCACATCGACCATCGCGTTCGATTTGATGGGCGCGATCAGCTCTCGCGAGCCGACCACGGCGCCACCCATCGCGTCGCCATGGCCGTTGTAGTACTTGGTCAACGAGTGGACCACCAGATCGGCGCCGTCGGCGATGGGGGTGTAGAGCGGCGGCGGGGTGAACGTGGAGTCCACCGACAGCAGAGCCCCGCCGGCGTGCGCGATGCCCGCGACCACGGAAATGTCGGTCACCTTGGTCGTCGGATTGGCGATGGCCTCGACGTGCACGATCTTGGTGGTCGGGCGCATCGCCGCCCGCACCGCATCCGGGTCTGCCGCATCGACGAAGGTGGCTTCTATGCCGTATTTCTGCGGGAGCAGTTCGGTGAACAACCGCCAGGTGGCCTCGTAGGTCACGTCGGCGACGACGATGTGGTCGCCGGTGTTCAGATACGTGAAGAAGACCGCGTGCAGCGCGGCCACCCCGGACGCGAGGACCACTGCGTCTTCCGCGTCCTCGAGGGCGGCGATCTTGTTTTGCAGCGCAATCTGATTGGCACCCGAGTTACGGGTGTAGAGCGGGATGTCGGTGCCCGACCACCTGACGTTCGACGGATCATCGGGGAGCGCGTACGAGTTCGCCATCACGATGGGTGTGCGAATTGCGCCGGACCCTTTGTCGACGCTGTTACCGGCATGAACAGCGCGACTGCCGAAGGCCAGCGTGGACGGGATCTCGTTATCTGGGCGGGACATCGCAACAGATTACCGAGGCTGTTGCCGATGTCGGAGGATGTCGCGATTGTCGGAGGAGCTGTGATGTCCTCCGGTTTCAGTGGGGTGAGCAAACCGGACTTACCCGGCAATCGTCGCATACGTCACAAATCGTGCAACGTAATGAAAATCTAAGGCGTTGTTAACGTGGCGTCCCTACGGTTGTAAATCATGCAGATGCTCAGTGAGAACTCATCAGCACGTGTTCGGGGGAAGTACTTCAAGGAAAATTTTCGGTATGACTTACCAGCTTCGCTGGTGGTTTTCCTTGTAGCGCTACCGCTTTCGCTCGGAATTGCCATTGCTTCAGGTGCGCCGGTGATGGCGGGACTCATCGCGGGCGTGGTCGGCGGCATCGTGGCCGGGATGATCGGCGGGTCCCCGTTGCAGGTCAGCGGACCGGCAGCGGGACTGACCGTCGTGGTCGCCGAGCTGGTCGCAAACTTCGGGTGGAAGGTCACCTGCGCGATCACGGTGGCAGCGGGTCTCCTGCAAATAGTGTTCGGACTGAGCCGGGTGGCACAGTCGGCGTTGGCCATCGCACCCGTCGTGGTGCACGCGATGCTCGCAGGTATAGGTATCACCATTGCCCTACAACAGATCCATGTCCTGCTCGGCGGGTCCTCACGTAGTGATGCCTGGGAGAATCTGACGGCCCTGCCCGGTCAGATCGTCGACTTCCGGACTGCCGACGTCCTGGTCGGTGGACTCGTGGTGATCATCATGCTCTCCTGGCCACTGCTACCGGCGAACGTACGCAAGGTGCCGGGCCCGTTGGTCGCCATCGTCGCCGCGACCCTGGTCGCCGTTCTCGCTCCGATCGACGCCGAGCGAATCGAACTCGGCGGCAACTTCTTCGATTCGATTGCGCTGCCGGAGCTTCCGACCGGCAACTGGGGCGCCGTCGTGCTCGGCGTGATCACGGTGGCCCTGATAGCGAGTGTCGAATCGCTGCTCTCGGCCGTCGCAGTGGACAAGATGCACACCGGCCCCCGCACGGATTTCAATCGGGAACTGCTGGGGCAGGGCAGCGCGAACATCACGTCGGGCATGCTCGGTGGATTGCCGGTCACCGGTGTGATCGTGCGCAGTTCGACGAACGTCGCGACCGGTGCCCGCACCCGCGCCTCGACCGTCATGCACGGCTTCTGGCTGCTCGTGTTCTCCGTGTTGCTGACCGGGCTGGTGCAGCAGATTCCGAAGGCTGCACTCGCAGGACTACTCGTGGTCATCGGTATCCAGCTGGTCAAACTCGCGCACATGCGATTGGCTCGGCGAACCGGTGATCTCTGGGTCTACCTGATCACGATGATGTCGGTGATCTTCCTCAACCTGCTCGAGGGCGTCGGGATCGGATTGGCCGTCGCGGTCCTGGTGCTGATCTGGCGCGTGGTCCGCGCCGAGATGACCGCAGAACAGTTCGGCACCAATGGATCTCGGCAGTGGCGCGTGAGCATCAGGGGGTCGCTGAGCTTCCTCGCGCTGCCGCGCCTGACGAAGACGCTGGCCTCGGTCCCAGCAGACGCGCACGTGAGCATCGAACTCGACACCGACTACCTCGACCATGCCGCGGCAGACACGATCGAAGACTGGAAGCGGGCGCACGAAGCGAATGGCGGAACCGTGGTCATCCAGCAGACCGGCGGAGCGACCATCGAAGACGCGCCCGTCGCGCCGCCGCAGCGTCGGACACCTTTCGGCCGGGGGCTGGGCCTGGTGCCATGGAAGTCCTGGCAGTCCGGCGCGGCGACCGACTCCCCTCGGGCGCTGCAGCCGATCAAGGACGGCGTCGACGAATACCACCGGCACGGCGCCGACGAACTGCTCGGGTACTTGACCGATCTCGCCGACGGACAGGACCCGGACACGCTGTTCATCACGTGCGCCGACTCCAGGGTGGTCCCCAACGTGATCACCTCCAGCGGTCCAGGTGACCTGTTCACCGTCCGCAACGTCGGCAACCTCGTTCCGGCCGGCCCTGCCACTGACACGTCGGTCGAGGCCGCCATCGAGTTCGCGATCGACGAGTTGGGTGTCAGTTCGGCGGTGGTGTGTGGACATTCGTCGTGCGGTGCGATGAAGGCGCTCATCGCGGGGGACGCGGCCGACGACAGTGGCCCGGTGGCCAGCTGGTTGCAGAACGCACAGCCGTCCCTGGCGGCCTTCCGCGCCGGCCACCCCGCCGGACTCAGCGCAGCCCAGGCAGGGTTCGATGAAGTCGATCAGCTCGGGATCGTGAATGTGGCACTGCAGCTGCAGACCCTGCAGCGCCATCCGGTGGTCGGCAGGGCCGTCGCCGACGGACGCATGCGGGTGGCCGGACTGTTCTTCGACATCACCACTGCTCGCATGGTGACCGTCACCACCAGCGGAGTCGAGGTGGGTCAGCCGGGCGGTGTGCTCCGTCCCTGATCACCGATCGCCCTGATCTCCTGGTTGTCCGGTGTCCGTTCGGTTGGTGACTACTGCTGGGCTGCAATGGCTTTACGCAGACTCAGCAGTGTCATCGACTGCACCTTCAATCGGCCGGCGGCGCCGGTGTTGACGTGGTCGACCGAGGCGTAGAGCAACGCCCACATCATGTTGATGATCCAGGCCGCGTCGAGTTCGCGGTCGATGGATCCGTCGCGACGCCCGCGCTCGACCGCGTCGACGACGGTGCTGTCCGAGAAACAGATGTCCTGATCATCGACTCCGGCGGCGAAGAACAGCACCGTCAGCATGTCACTGAGTTCGAAGTACTCCTGACACAGGCGAAGCACGGCGTCGAGACCATCTCCGGCGGCGAGATCAGCCCTTGCCCCCGCGTCGGCCATCGACTGTTCGCCATAGCGCCCGACGGCGGTGAGCAGGTCGCTGCGTTCTGGAAAGTAGCGGTGGAGCGTGGTACGCCCCACGCGGGCGCGATCGGCGATCTCGGACAACGGTGCCGCCGGCGATTTCGCGAGAACGGCGACCGCGGCATCGAGGATGGCCCGGCGGGTCCGCTCGCGGGCGCCGGTCTCGGCGGCGGGCTGCGTCGCAGTCATGGTCGAGAGTTTAGTGCACATACGCTCCGAATCGGAACATCGACATACGGGAAGGGAATTGCCCTTGTCCGTAATGGAACATATGTGTTCCACTACGAGGGTGGATACCTCCATCGAGTCGAGCGGCCCTGCACCCACAACCGATGCCGGTGGGCTGCGGAACGCGAAAGTACTGATCGGTTTCGCGCGGCCGCACAGACGCTCGATCCTGCTGGGCTTGGCCTTGGCGCTGAGCGGGTCGGTCACGGTTCTGGCGACGCCGATGGTCACCAAGTGGATCCTGGACTCACTGGGCACCGGCGCATCGATGCAGGGCCCGGTGTGGGTTCTGATCGCACTGCTGGTGGTCGGCGCGATTCTCGGCTGGGCCCAGTGGGTGGTACTCGGTACGACGGCAGAACACATCGTCTTCGACGCCCGCGGGTCCCTCGTCAAACGTCTGCTCGGCTCGACCGTGCCCTCAGTGCAGTCGCGTCCGGTGGGCGAACTGGTCACTCGCGTCACCTCCGACACCGTGCTGCTACGGGAAGCCGCATCCACTGCCGCGGTGGGGGTGGTGAACGCGACCTGCGTGACGATCGGGACCGTGGTCCTGATGGGTGTCCTCGACCTGATGCTGCTGGGCGTCACACTTGCCGCGATCATCATCGTGGGCGCGATCTTCACCGTGCTGATGCCACGAATCGCCAAGGCGGAAGCGCTGACCCAGGAGTCTTTGGGTCACCTCGGCGGTGTGCTCGAGGGGAGTCTGCGGTCGGTGCGCACGGTGAAGGCGGCCGGAGCCGAGGACCGGATCGGTGCCCTCATCGGCACGAGCGCGATGCAGGCGCGGTTGCATGCCATTGCAGGCGTGCGCATCTCGGCGGGCGCGTGGACGGTGGCGTGGACCGGGGTGCAGGGCGCAATCATCGCGATCCTGGCTCTCGGTGCCTGGCGGGTCGACTCGGGAACACTCGAGGTGTCGGCGCTCATCGCCTTCCTGCTCTACGCGTTCACCCTGATGGGACCGGTGGGGGAGTTGACCGCCAATGTCACCGCACTGCAGTCCGGTATCGCTGCGGCCATGCGCATCCGCGAACTCGAGACGCTGGAGGCCGAGTTTTCGGCGGTCAAAGCCGTTGACTCACACATGTTGTCGACCGTGACGGAGACCGCGTCGATCGAGTTCGACGACGTGACCGTCCGTTACGGTGGAGACTTCGACGCTGCTCTCGATCGGGTGACGCTGCAGGTTCCGGCCGTCGGGCACACGGCCATCGTCGGACCGTCCGGAGCGGGAAAGACGTCGCTGTTCTCTGCGGTTCTGCGGTTCGTCGAGCCCGAGGCAGGAGTCGTTCGCCTGAACGGTGTCCCGTACCCGGATCTCGGTGTCGACGAGGTCCGAGCCAGGATCTCTTATGTCGAGCAGGAGTCCCCACTGGTGCCCGGCACGGTGGGCGAGAACCTTCGGTTCATCCACCCGGACGCCACCGATACTGAACTCGCAGAGGTGCTCTCACTGCTGCAACTCGACGAGGTGGTCGCGGCGCAGGCGAAGGGTCTCGATACCCCGATTCGGGACACCGACCTGTCCGGTGGTCAGAGGCAGCGTATCGCCATGGCGCGAGCCATGATCCGTCCCTCGCCGATCCTGCTGCTCGACGAGGCGACGTCGCAGGTGGACACACTGACCGAGGCGGCGATCGTCGCATCGATCAGACATCGAGCCACGTCCGGCGCCGTCCTCACCATCGCCCACCGGCTCTCGACCGTCCGGCACGCCGACACCATCGTGGTGATGGAGTCCGGTCGGGTACGTGCAACGGGGGACCACGAGCAGCTGATGAAGAACGACGAACTGTATCGTCGGATGGTGCACGCCGGTGGATTCGACGTCCCAGCCGAGCAATTGGACGAGGTTGCGCGGTGAGAGTCGCGGTCCTCGGTGCCAACGGTGCGGTGGGGACGAGGATCGTGACCAAGCTCGACGAGCGCGGTCACGACGTCGTTCGGGTCGGTCGCAACCGCGCCGGAGCCGATCGGGTGGTCGACCTCGGTGCGGCCGACACGTCGGCTTACGCGGCGGCGGTAGCGGACGCCGACATGGTGGTCAATGCCTCGGGTCTCGAGAATCTGGCATTGGCTCAGCAGGCAGGAAACGCCAGATTCGTCGACATCAGTGCCTCGTCCGGTTATCTGGAGAAGATCGCCGCAGCACCCGCAGCAGGTGGTGTACTGGCGTTTGTCGGCCTGGCGCCGGGACTCAGCACGCTGATGGCTTCCGAGCTGGCTGCCGAAGCGGGCGATCACGTGGACGTGGGGCTGACCCTCGGTGAAGGTGACGAGCATGGCCGGGCCGCGGTCGAGTGGACTGTCGGCCTGCTCGGAGCGACCTTCGTCGACGGCTCCGGTCAGTCGATTCGCAATCTGACCAGGCCCAGAACCCTCGGGGGCCCGGTCGGCAGCCGCAAGCGTTTCGTGAGGGCAGACTTTCCGGACCATGTCGTTGCGGGCGATGACGGCAGGCTCGTGGAGAACTACTTGGCTCTCGGTTCCGGCGCCGCGACGCTGTCACTGCGAATGGCCAATCTCTTTCCTGCGGTGGGCGGTCCGTTACTGCGGCGGGTGCATCTGCCGGGCAGCGACGAGTGGTCGGTGCTGGCGCGCAATCGGACCACCGGTCGTTGGCTGCACACCTCGGGACACAACCAGTCCGAGGCAACGGCGACCATGACCGTGGCGGCCGTCGAAGCGGCCGAGAATCGGATCGATCCGGTGTTGTTCACCACCGACGTACTCGAGATACACGGGCTGGCCCACTGGGACATCCACATTCGCAGCGGGCGCTGACACCGAACGCACGTCTCGCTTGGTGTAGCCGGGCCTAGGGGAGCAGATTCCTGCGGCGGGCATTGGCGACTGCTTCGGCCCGGGAATGTGCTCCCAGTTTCCTCATGGCACTGCGGAGATAGCTCTTCACCGTCTCGGCGCCGAGGGAAAGCCTGCTGGACACTTCGACATTGGAGCAACCAACGGCGACCAGGGTGAGAACATCGATCTCCCTGCGAGACAGAGAGACCGAGTCCTCGGGGTCGATGTCTCCACCGATGACTCGAGCGAGTCGGTCCGATAGCGCCTGTGCCTGCCGGTTCATGACCGAGTCGAGTGAGCCCGCGAGTTCGCGAAGGCCCGCGTGGATGCTCCGAAGTTCTTCGAGCGTCGCGGGGTCAAACGCGTCGCGAGCACCGGTCCGAGCGATGGAGAGCATCTCGGTGCGGCGGTCCACCTCGTCTCTGATGGCGATCTCGGTGGCCAATCGCCGACATGCCGCGACCACCGCGTCGGCTGTCATCCCGCCCATCGGTACCTGGTCCCGACGCGCGGCGTAGAGCACGGCGCGGGGTGCGGAGTCGACAACGACAGGCACCGCGAGCACCGACCGCAGGCCTTCACCGAGGACCGGCCGGTCGTAGTGGTGGGTGATCGCATCGGCGCTGCGGTAATCCGAGACCGACGCGGGCCGGAGTCGGTCGATGACGCGTCCGCCCAGCCCGGACTGCGAACTGACGGCGAGTCCTCGCAGGCCGTTGGTCCGCGTTCCGGCGAATTCTGTCAGGAGCAGCGATCCGCCGTGTACCTCGCCACCGAACAGGACCGGAACCTCCAGCACCTTCGACAGGCGGCGCATCTCGTCGCGGAGCGCGTCGGTGTCGCGCGGTCGGAGCAACGAATCCCGGCCTGTCACGTTCTCACCCCTTTTCGGGGGTAGCGGTTGGTCAACTGTGACATGGATCCTACCTAGGAGACCGACCGCCGAGAGAACTGAGGACCGCATGCCCACCACCACCGACCGTGTCGGCGAGCTGCTCGCGCAGTACGACCGCCCGGATGCTTCGGCAGCCGACCTGCTCTGTGATCGTCATCCGGCCGATGCTGTGGCGTTCACCGTCATCGAGACCGACGCTGCCGGTGACCTGGTGTCGCTGGACTTGACCTATGGGCACCTGCGCGAGCAATCCACCCGATTCGCTGCCGCGCTCGCAGGACTCGGCGTCGAACCGGGGGACCGGGTGGCGACCCTGATGAGCAAGTCTGCGGACCTCGTCGTCGCCGCGCTGGGGATCTGGCGGCGCGGCGCGGTCTACGTCCCGTTGTTCACGGCGTTCGCGCCCGGAGCCATCGCGTTCCGCTTGCAGGCCGGCGGGGCGAAGCTCGTCATCTCGGACCTAGATCAGCTGCCCAAGCTGGCGGCCGGAGAGGACATGCCTGCCGATGCGCCGTGGCGAGTCATCGCGGCGGGCCGGTCTGCTGATCACGATCTCGAGCTCCCGACGCTGATCGACGCCCACGAGGCCGACGATCCCGCCGGTGTCGCGGCCACCGTCGGTGGAGATGGGCTGCTCGTCGAGCTGTTTACCAGCGGGACGACGGGAACCCCCAAGGGTGTGCCGGTGCCGGTAAGAGCTCTTGCATCGTTCCACGCCTACCAGGAGTTCGGCCTCGACGTCCGTCCCGATGACGTCTTCTGGAACGCCGCCGATCCCGGCTGGGCTTACGGCCTCTACTACGCGCTGCTCGGACCGATGGCCGCCGGTACCCGGTCGCTCTTTTTGCATGCGGGCTTCTCACCCGCCCTGACCTGGCGCGTGCTGGACGAGTTCGGCGTCACCAACTTTGCTGCGGCGCCGACGGTGTACCGCGCTCTGCGGGCGGGCGACGGACCGGTCCCGGAGATCAAGCTTCGCAGGGCGTCCTCTGCCGGCGAGCCCTTGACCCCGGACGTCGTCAGTTGGTCCGCGGACACCCTCGGTGTGGCGGTTCGCGACCACTACGGCCAGACCGAGCACGGAATGTTCATCGTCAACGCCTGGCACGACGAGTTGCGTACCGAGGTGCCGGCGGGATCCATGGGCCGCTCGCTCCCCGGCTGGTCCTCGGTTGTGCTGCAGGAGAACTCCGATGAACAAGCCGTCACCGGCGCCGTCGGACGAGTCGCCATCGACACCGCCTCCAGTCCGCTGCGGTGGTTCTTCGCCTACGTCGATGCACCCGAGAAGACAGCTGAACGGTATTCGGAGGACGGGCGCTGGTATCTGACGGGGGATTCGGGTGCGGTGGACGCGGACGGATTCTTCTACTTCTCGTCCCGTGACGACGACGTGATCATCATGGCCGGCTACCGCATCGGGCCGTTCGATGTGGAGAGTGTTCTCGTCATGCATGACGACGTGGTGGAGGCGGCCGTCGTCGGCAAGGCAGATGAGCTGCGTGGCGAGGTTCTGGAAGCTTATGTGGTGCTGCGTAATTCGGCAGTCGGTTCAGCTGAACTCGAAGCGGAACTGCAGCAACTCGTGAAGAAGAAGTTCGCCGCCCACGCTTATCCGCGGACGGTTCATTTCATCGATGCCTTGCCCAAGACACCGAGTGGCAAAGTACAGCGGTTCTTGCTCAGAAAACGGTGAGACCGAGTCGACGTTGTCCCCAGGCCAAAATTCGCGCCACCTGCCGACGTTCGCGCCCGTTGCACATGGCGCGTATGCGCGTAAGTGGCGCGAATTTGTGTCAGGCGGCGGCGGAGCGAACAGCGTCAGGAAGTCGATTTTACGGGAACGACCGTGCCATAAAGTTGTTTGGTCGCCTCCCGCACAATTCGACGCGCCGACACGCGGGCCTTGGCCGATGAGTTACCCGCGGAGGCAATTCCGGCCGTTTCTCCGAGAATCGCCACGGCGAGAGCCGACGAGGTGCGATAAGGGATCACGAGCAGAGTCGCGGTTCTCTTGAGGCCGGTCAAGGAGATGATGCGTTGCGCCACGGGCACCAGTGAGTTTCTGATGCCGTCGTAGTCGACGGCATCGAGATCGGGAAAGGAGTCCGAGCGCGTCCAGTTGACAGAGACGTCGCGGACGACACCCAGCAACGGATTGAGAGCGCTGACCAGCAGCGGTAACTCGTTGCCGACCCGTGCGGTTTCCGGCCACCAGGCTCCGTCGATGTTGGCGCCCCGTTCGGTTGCGAGGGTGAAGCGTATGGGCGCCGACATCGGTCTGCTCATCGTCAGACCCGGTCCGAAACCGATACCGACGGAGCTTCTTGCCGTTTCGCGGCCGGATCGGTCACCAGATCGGAGAACACAGGTTGCGGTATCCGGCCGGATTCGGCCGATTTCTGAGGGTCCTCGGAGTGACTTCGTTCGGGGTGGGAGAAAAGGTCTCGATCTTGCTGCATGTTGTCTTCTTCCTGCGGTGAACACCACGTGGCGTTCGAAGTATGTGCCGGGCGGTCAGGGAGTGGTGTCTCGCTCTGACGGCCGGGTGGGAAATATCTGCTGCCGGGCGCAGCCAACGTGCTGCCTCGGACCCGGAAAAGGGTCTGATCAGCGTCGCAGCGGTGAGGATCGGCCTTTCGTTGCCGCTCGCGTGGTTGCATCGTCCGTCCGAACCCGGACTTTCCGAAGCCCCGTCATATGGGTGTCGTGACGGAAAGTTGCCGGCCGGTGAATGTGGCCGACCTCTCAAGTGTACGGGTAAGCGGTTCAGGGCGGCGGTAACGGGCGAACATGCCGCGCCGATCGGTTGTCGCGACTCCTCTCGACAGGACAACGTTCACCCAGATGTGTCGCACCAGACCCGCCTGTCGCATTGACGTGTGCACGCAACAGGGAAAGCATTGAAGGTGGAATGTGACAAGGAGGTTCAAAGGTGAGCTCAACAATTGTGGTCGGGTTCGATGGTTCGGAATCTGCTCTCGAGGCACTGATCTGGGCAGCGAAAACCGCCGAACGGCAAGGTAAGTCGGTGTCCGTCCTCGGTGCGTACGAGACGCAGACCGCTGCCTATGCCCCCGCGCTGGTGATCCCCCAGGACGTCATCGACGTCATTCGCGCCGAGGCCGAATCGAACGTGCAGAAGGCGGCGGCCGCTGTCGCCGAGGTCGCGCCGGACGTGAAGGTGAAGGTCAAGGTGGAGGAAGGCCGGCCGGGTTCGTTGCTGATCGCGGAATCGGAAGATGCAGACCTGGTCGTGATCGGCAGCCGCGGGCTGGGCGGCGTGCGCGGCCTGTTTCTCGGCTCGGTCGGGGTTGATCTGGCCGCCCATGCCAAGAGCCCGGTCCTGGTCCATGCAGGGACCGGCGGCCCGGGCCCGGTCGTGGTGGGAGTCGACGGATCGCCGCTGAGCGAAGGCGCTCTGAAAGCTGCCTTTGCCTATGCGCAGGAGCTGGGCACGGGCGTGCGGGTGGTCCACACCTGGACCGATCTGTCGTCGGACGCGCTCTACGGATACGGACTCGAGCCACAGCAGCTTCAGCGGCTCGCGGACGAGGCCCAGGAAGTGGTGGCCGAGCGCGTTGCCGGGTTCGGTTCCGATTACCCGGACGTCGAGGTGGAGCGGATCATCGTGCCGGATGGCCCGGCCGCGCAATTGGTGGAACACGCCAAAGACGCGCAGTTGCTGGTTGTCGGCAGTCGTGGTCGCGGTGGGTTCAAGGGTTTGCTGCTCGGATCCACCAGCCAGGCCGTCCTGCACAAGGCGACCTGCCCGGTGCTGGTCGTCAAGACCCCTCACGAATGAACACCGGCTCGCCGCCTGTCGAAGTTCGGCAGGCGGCGAGTGGTATCGGTCTACCCGGCGGCGTCCGAGGCCATGGCCTGTGTCGACTTCTGCGGTGTGTCCGGTCCCGGGGCTGCACCTGACTTCGGTAGGAACAGCGAGACACCGAATCCGGCAACCAGCATTCCCAGCGTGAGGACGTAGGTGTCGGCGACCGCGCCGGCCAGTCCGGGCGCGGCGAGCAACCGCTCTACGGTGGGGAGTCCGAGTGCAGCGGCCATGCCTCCGTCATCGAGCATGGGTACCCGGCTGTTGAAGTAGGCAGTCAGCAGCGTGGCACTCGCCGCAGCGCCGATCGCTGCGGCGAACTGGTTGCCGGTGGTGAGGATGGTGGTCCCCGACGCGAGGTCGGGACCGGTGATACCGCGCAGGGCCGCGGTCATGATCGGCATGAACGTCGAACCGATCCCAACACCCATCAGGATCCCGATGCCCGCAATCGCGACATACGACGTATCGACAGCGAGCACCGACGTCATCAGCGACATGGCGACCACAGTGATGCCGATGCCGAACCAGACCACCCTTCGTGGGTCGATCCGGTCGACCAACCGTGTCGCGATCTGAACCACGACACCCGTGGTCAGGGCTTGACCGATCATGAGCAGACCTGCGGCGGTGGCACTGTCGCCCCGGACCGCTTGCACGTAGATCGGCAGGATCATCATCGAACCGAAGTAGGCCCCGCCGACCAGCAGCATGCTCGCCGCACCGACGGCCAACGAACGTCGCCGGAGCAGGCGTAGATCGAGCAGAGGTCGCGCCGACCTCGTGGTGCGCAGGACGAACAGCGCGAGCAGTCCGACGCCGAGACCGCTCGGCACCAGCACCTGCGGGGTCAGTGGGTCGCCGTGGTCGCCGGCCCGGGAAAGACCGAAGACGAGCAGCGCACCTCCCGGGGCGAGCAGGAGTAGCCCCGCCCAGTCGAGGGGTCTTCGCTCACTGCCGGTTGTCCGGGGAAACAGTTTGACCGCCAGCACGATCGCGACGATCCCGAGCGGCACATTGATGAGGAACAGGGACCGCCATCCGACACTGTCGACCAGTACACCGCCGAGGGTCGGACCGAGCACCGGGCCGATCATCAGAGGCAGACCGAGCCATCCCATCATCTTCCCGCGATGACGCTCATCGACGAGCTGCAGGGCGATGGTCATGCCGACGGGTTGCAAGAAGCCGCCGCCCAGGCCCTGGACCGCGCGAAATGCAATGAGGCTCTCCACATTCCAGGCGAGGCCGGCAAGAGTGGAGCCCACGACGAAGAGCGTCAGCGCGGTGATGTAGACCCGGCCTGCGCCGAACCGTGCGATGGCCCAGGCCGCCATCGGCATGACGGCGACCAGTGCGAGTGCATAGGCGGTGGTCACCCATTGCATGGTCGACAGATTGGTGTCGAAGGATTCGGTGAGCCGGGGGATCGCCACCACGGTGACCGTGACGTCGAGCATCACCATGAGGGTTCCGAGAGCGAGTATCGCTGCGACCTGCTTTGCCAACCGGTTCATCTTCACGCCACCCCACGCGCGCCGGCGGAACGTTCGGGCTTCAACAACTCTGCCCACCAGATCAATTCATCCATGGCCTGCCGTGCCGAGGCGGCAGCGGCATCGTCGAGGGTGAGGGTCCCGTCCTCGAGGTGGTCCCACG
Organism: Williamsia sp. 1138; assembly: GCF_002095435.2. Lineage (GTDB taxonomy): Bacteria > Actinomycetota > Actinomycetes > Mycobacteriales > Mycobacteriaceae > Williamsia. Next base: position 24,564 of record NZ_MJEJ02000033.1, on the reverse strand, counting down.
GCATGTGGATGGCCACACCGTTGCGGGTTCCCACCACGTAGAGCTCTGCGAACACTGTTCGTAGATGCTCGACCGCCCGTAAACCACCGGACATTCCACCGTAGGACACGAAGGTGACCGGCTTGTGCTTCCACTCGCTCCGGTGGGAGTCGATGAGAACCTTGAGTTCTCCGGGGTAGGAGTGGTTGTACTCCGGGGTGACGACCACGAATCCATCAGCGTGATCGAGGAGTCGGGTGGTGGTCGTGCCGGTGGGTTCGGCGAGGTCGACGACGTCGAACTCCGGGCGCTGTGGAGGTAGCTGGTCCAGGAACCAGCGCGCGACGCTGGGCCCGATCCTGCCGGCGCGCACACTCGCGATGATCAGAACGAACGTCAGATGAGTCGATGGTGTCATGGTTGCTGAGTATTCAAGTTCAAGTGAAGTTGAAGTCAAGTACTCTGTGCGGATGGCGTTGAAGAAGTTGGAGATGACAGTCGGAGAACTTGCGATCCGGGCCGGGGTCGCGCCGTCCGCAGTGCGGTATTACGAAGACCGTGGCCTGATCTTCAGTCGGCGCACCACCGGGAACCAGCGGCGATATCACCGGGCGATGCTCCGGCGTGTGGCCTTCATCAGGGCTTCTCAGGCCGCAGGAATCCCTTTGGCCACCATCGGGTCGGTACTCGAGGCGCTCGGCGAGCACGAGTCGCCTACCAAGTCGATGTGGCACAAGGCGTCGCAGCGGTGGGTCGACGACCTCGACGAGCGGATCGCGCTGTTGCAGCGGATGCGGGACCTCATGGATTCCTGCGTCGGTTGTGGCTGCCTCTCGATGAAGGCGTGCCATCTGCTGAACCCTGAAGACGCCTACGCTCAACAGGGGCTCGGCTCGAGTCGGCTGCTCACCGACACGTGTGAGCGCAAACTCGAGCAGGCGGACTAGCGCCCTCATACCCACCCGTTGCAGGCACACTCAGGTGTCGCAGGCATCTGGGTGTGCCTGAATCACCTGCTCTGCAGTAGGTCTCAGACTGCGGCGTCGGCACCGGCTTCGAGATCGGCGATGATCAGCTTGTCCATTTTCATCATGGCGTCGAGGGCACCCTTGGCCCGGGCGGGATCGGGATCCGAGATCAGCTTGTAGAGCCGTGTGGGGACGATCTGCCAGCTCAGTCCGAAGCGGTCCTTGAGCCAGCCGCACCGGGACTCTTCGCCGCCTGCGGTGAGAGTGTTCCAGTAGTAGTCGACCTCGTCCTGGGACGCGCAGGTGACGGTGAAGGAGACCGCCTCGGTGAACGAGAACTCCGGACCGGCGTTGATGCCGATGAACTTCTGGCCGGAGACCGTGAACTCCGCCGAGAACACGTTGCCGTCGTTGCGGGTCACGTTGTCGATCGATGAATCGGGAAACGTCTCCGTGTACAGCTTCATGGCGTCTTCGATGTTCTGGTTGAACCAGAGTGACGGGATGATCTCGGTCATGGCGGGCTCCTCAGCTCGGGGGTCGGGTCGGCGTTCCTGGGAGATAGACCGCACGGGAGTGGAGAACTCATCGCGGTGACCAAATCGTCGCATTTGTTGCGATGTGCGACTCGGTGTTGCGCATTACGCTGTTGGTACTGCGTCGACCTACGGATCGGAGGGCAATCTCATGATGAGTGCACAATCGAATCCAGGATGGAACCCAGGGGCGTCCTGGCCTACCGTCAAGCATGTCTCGGTGAGTGAACATCGCCAGGTCATCGGCATGATCGCGCAGAACGTCCACGCTGATTCGCTGGCCGATCCGCAGGCCTTCGCACGGCAGTCACGACTCGCCGCGGCGCTGCTGCCGGCGGCCGTTCGCGAACTGTTGCTCGATTTCCTGGTTGACGGCGACGGTGGTCTGTTGCTCAGCGGGCTCGAGGTCGGCGCCATCTCGGCGACGCCGGACTCGCCGGTCGACGCCCTCACCCGTCGCACCGAGATGGCCAAGCAGTCGGCCGTGTTGCTCTCGAGCATCGTCCACCTGGTCGGCTACCGGCCGGAATGTCGGGGAGAACTCGTACAAACCCTGGTGCCGATCCGCAGCCACCAACGTCGACAGACCTCCACCGGAAGCGCGGTGGACCTCGAAAGCCACACGGAGCAGTGCCACAACATGGTCTCCCGGCCGGACTTCATCGCGCTCGGGTGCCTGCGAGGTGACCCACACGCCGCGACATACCTGCTCTCGGCCCGCGAACTCCAACGGCAGTTGCCCGCGGAGACAGCCCGGTTGCTGCGCGATCCGGTCTTCTACACGCGCGTCGACGGTTCGTTCGTCGACGGTGGTGTGCCCGACGAGGTGCGCGGTCCCATCCCGGTACTCAGTGGGTCGTGGAACGATCCTGTCATCACGTACGACGAAGACCTCATGTCGACCGACAGCCCGCAGCACGCGGCCGCGCTGGCTGAGGTCAAGGGCGTGTGGGCGACGCATCGCAGCCAGGTCGTGCTCAGCCCTGGCGACCTCTTCATCATCGACAACAGCCGAGCCATCCACGGCCGCAGTTCTTTTGCTGCGAGATGGGATGGCACCGACCGCTGGCTGTGCAGGCTGCAGGGTCTGTGCAACCTTGCGGTCTCGCGCTTCGCGCGGCTGGAAGGTTCACCGATCATCGAGAGTGAGGGTTGCTGACCCGCCCACTCCAACGCGCCGATTCGGGGGTCAGTCAAGGTCCTCGATCGCCTGGACCGGTGGGTGCAACGCCGGGATGATGTTCTCTCCGTACGACTCCAGCGTGGCGCGCTTGTCGTTGTGTTGCAGGTACACCGCGAACTGATCGACCCCGATCTGCCGGAGCACTTCGAGTTTGGCGAGATGGTCGGCAGGGGTGCCGAGTATGCAGAACCGGTCGACGATCTCATCGGGCACATAGTCGGTGTGCGACGTGCCGACCTTGCCGTGGTCGTTGTAGTCGTATCCGGCCCTTCCCACGACATAGTCGGTGAGCGCGGCGGGGACCTCACCCTCGGTGCCGTAACGCTTCACCAGATCGGCGACGTGGTTACCCACCATCCCGCCGAACCATCGACACTGATCGCGGGCCAGCGCCATGGACTCGGGGCTGTCGTCCTTGGTCACGTATGCCGGTGCGGCAACGCAGAACTTGATCGCCATCGGATCGCGGCCGGCGGCTTCGGCTGCGGCCCGGACCCGGCCGATGGTCCAGGCCGCGATGTCGGGGTCGCCCAGTTGCAATATGTACCCATCGGCGACCTGGCCGGTCAACTCGAGGGCCTTGGGTCCGTACGCGGCCACCCAGAGTTCGAGTTCGGAGCCGTGGCTCCACGGGAAACGAAGCCGGCGACCGCCGTACTCCGCCGAACGTGAATTGGCCAGTTCCCGGATCACATGAATGGCCTCGCGCAACGTCGCGAGGGTCGCCGGCTTGCCGTTGAGGGTCCGCACGGCGGAGTCGCCCCGGCCGATACCACAGATGCTGCGGTTTCCGTACAGGTCGTTCAGGGTCGCGAAAGTGCTTGCGATGACGGTCCAGTCGCGATTGGCCGGATTGGTGACCATGGGCCCGACCGCCACCTTCCTGGTCGCTCCGAGGATGGCCGAGTGGATCACGAACGGTTCCTGCCAGAGCAGGTGTGAGTCGAAGGTCCACACGTGCGAGAACCCCAGGGCCTCGGCACGGACGGCGAGGTCGACGAGCCGGAGGGCCGGTGGATCACATTGCAGTACGACTCCGATATCCATTTCTCTCCCGGTGCAGGTCTGTGAATCGGGTGCGGCTTCGGTCAGATCAGGTTCTGGGACAGGCCGCGTTTGACGAAGCTGCCGTGTCCCTTGGTACCCAGGTAAGCACCCTGATCGATGATCACTGAGCCCTTCGACAGGACCGTGTCGACGTGTCCGTCGATCTCGTACCCCTCGTAGGCCGAGTAGTCCAAGTTCATGTGGTGCGTCTTCTCGAGTCCGATACTGGTGTGTCCGTTGGGATCGTAGATCACGATGTCGGCATCGGCGCCGGGGGAGATGATGCCTTTGCGGGGGTACATCCCGAACATCTTCGCCGGCGTCGTCGCGCAGACGTCGACCCAGCGCTCGAGCGAGATCCGGCCGTCTTTGACGCCCTGGAACATCAAATCCATGCGGTGTTCCACCGATCCGATCCCGTTCGGGATGTTGGCGAAGTTGCCGATGCCCATGTCTTTTTGGCCCTTCATGCAGAACGGGCAGTGGTCGGTGGCGACGGTCGCGACATCGCCGGTTCGGATGTATCGCCACAGCTCGTCCTGGTGTCCCTCCTCCCGGGAGCGCAGCGGTGTGGAACACACCCATTTCGCACCGTCGAAACCTGATGCGCCCAAATGCTCTTCGAGTGAGAGGTAGAGATATTGGGGACACGTCTCGCCGAAGACGTTCTGGCCCTCACCCCGGGCTTGCGCGATCTGGGCCAGGGCCTGCTTGGCCGACACGTGGACGATGTAGAGCGGGGCCCCTGTCAGCTGAGCGAGCATGATCGCCCGGTGCGTCGCCTCTTCCTCGAGCTGCCACGCCCGCGATGTGCCGTGAAAATAGGGTGCGGTGTCGCCCCGTGCGAGCGCCTGCTCGACCAGCACGTCGATGGCGATGCCGTTCTCGGCGTGCATCATCAGTAGTGCGCCGAGTTCGGCGGCCTCCTGCATGGCCCGCAGGATCTGGCCGTCGGTGGAGTAGAAGACGCCCGGGTAGGCCATGAAGAGCTTGAAGCTCGTGATCCCTTCGTTCACCAGCTCGGCCATGCCCTTGAGCGAGTCGGCATCGACACCGCCCATGATTTGATGGAAGCCATAGTCGATCGCGCAGTTACCCGCTGCCTTGTCATGCCAGGCCGCGACGGTGTCCTGTATCCGCATCCCGGGGTTCTGGACCGCGAAGTCGACGATGGTGGTGGTGCCTCCCCACGCTGCCGCCCGCGTACCGGTCTCGAAGGTGTCGGAGGCGAAGGTGCCGCCGAACGGCATCTCCATGTGGGTGTGACCGTCCACTCCGCCAGGTATCACGTACTTGCCGGTGGCGTCGATCGCGGTCTCGGCGGAGCTGGTCAGGTCGGCGGCCAGTGCCGTCGAACCCGGTTGCAGCACAGCCACGATGGTGCCATCGGAAACCAGCACATCGAGGAGTTGGCTACCGGTGGGCGACACCACGGTGCCACCGTGGATGAACGTAGTCGGCACAGCTTCTCCTCGATGTAGACGGTGTCCTGCTCAGGGTTCGGTGAGGCTGCCGTACGCGTCGGGGCGCCGATCTCGGTAGAACGCCCACCGGTCGCGGACCGTTCCGATCAGACTCAGGTCGAGGTCGCGGACAACGAGTTCCGGGGCCTGGTCCGAAGCGACATCGCCGACGAACCTTCCTTCCGGGTCGACGAAATAGCTTGTGCCGTAGAAGTCGTCGTCGCCGTACTCTGACTCGATGCCCACCCGGTTGATCGCCGCGATGAAATACTCGTTGGCAACGGCTGCCGCGGGTTGCTCGAGCTTCCACAGATAACTGGACAAGCCGCGGCTGGTGGCCGACGGGTTGAAGACGATCTGTGCGCCCGCCAAGCCCAGGGCCCGCCAGCCTTCGGGGAAGTGACGGTCATAACAGATGTACACACCCACCTTCCCGACGGCGGTGTCGAAGACGGGCCAGCCGAGGTTGCCTGGTCTGAAGTAGAACTTCTCCCAGAATCCGTTCACCTGCGGGATGTGATGCTTGCGGTACTTGCCGAGCAGGGCGCCGTCGGCATCGATCACCGTCGCGGTGTTGTAGAGGAATCCGTCTTGCTCACGCTCATAGATGGGAACCACCATCACCATCGCCAATTCCCGTGCGAGTTCGCAGAAAGTGTCGATGGTGGGGCCCGGGATCGACTCCGCGAACTCGTAGTACTTCGAATCCTGCACCTGGCAGAAGTAGGGTGCGTTGAACACTTCCTGGAAGCCGATGATCTGTGCGCCCGCAGCTGCAGCGTCGCGTGCGTAGGCGATGTGCGCGGCGACCATCGATTCGCGATCGCCGGTCCAGTTGGTCTGGACGATGGCAGCCCGCACCGAGGTGCCGCCGGGATCCGAACCGCCGGTGTCGTGTGCACTCATCCGTTGATGATGCTCGCGGCAACGTTTCCGTGCGATTGCTTCGGTGAAAAATGTAAGGGCCGGAAAACTATAGGGGCCGGAAAAATGTAAGGGCCGGAAAGCTGTAAGGGCCGGAAAACTATAAGGGCCGGCTATCCGCCGAGGATCTTGCCCACGGATTCTCTGACGATCTGGCGTCTGGTCTCGAGGACGTCGGGGTCGAGGTCGACGTTGCCGTCCGACCCGGGCGTGATCACCCAGCAGGAGACGATCCCGAAGATCATGGCCAGCACGTCCGCGGGTTCCCATGTCGCTTCGATGACCCGAGCGGACTGGGCGCGCCGGATCGCATCGAGGCGGGCCTCCCACTGTGGATTCGCGTCGGCCTGCTGCCTGACGCGAGCGGCCTGGCCCTGAAGCTGACCCCACAACATCAGTCTCTGAACGTGCGGTGAGCGGCGGAGGTCGTCGAAGACCGCGACGGCATAACCCGGCAGATCGTCCGCGTCGAAGGCTACGGAGTCGAGGAAGCGGCCGAAGTCCTCGTCGAGGATCGCGTGGAACAACGATTCCTTGTCGCCGTAGTACGCGTAGAGCCGCTCCTTGCTCGCCTTGGCGGTGGTCGCGATCCGATCGATGCGTGCGCCGGCCAGGCCGTGATCGGCGAACTCCGCGCGGGCCGCGTCGATGATTCGCTGCTTGGTCGCACTGACATCTTTGCCGCTCATGGTCACAGCGTAACCAAACGAACTAGTTCGTTTGACTTCAGGGTCGATGTGCCATACCTTTTTCCCTCGTGACTTCTTCTCCTTTTGACGCCCCGGTGAGCACGGAACCGGCGCAGCTCGACCCCGACCTGGACACTCCGAACCACCAGGACAACCCGAATCACCGGCGACGGTGGCTCGTCCTGACCATCGTTGCGCTTGCTCAGCTGATGGTGGTCCTGGACGCGACGATCGTCTCCATCGCCCTACCCGACGCCCAGGCCGAACTCGGAATCGGCGACGGCGATCGGGCGTGGGTGGTGACCTCGTACGCCCTCGCATTCGGCGCGTTGCTGCTGCTCGGCGGGCGGATTGCCGACTACTGGGGACGCAAGCGCTCGTTTCTCGTCGGAATGGTCGGATTCGCGGTGATGTCCGGTATCGGCGGCATCGCGCAGAACGGGATCGAATTGTTCATCGCGCGGGCCGGCCAGGGCGTGTTCGCGGCTCTGGTGGCCCCTGCCGCGCTGGCGATCCTCACGACCACGTTCACCCGAAGTGCCGAGCGTGCAAAGGCTTTTGCCGTCTATGGCGCGATCTCCGGTGGGGGCGCCGCGATCGGGCTGCTGCTCGGCGGTGCGTTGACCCAGTATGTCGACTGGCGCTGGTGCCTGCTGGTCAACATCCCCATCGCCGCCCTTGCGATCGCAGCTGCGGTCCCGGTCATCGTCGAGACGAAAGCCCACGGCGACACCAGCTATGACCTCCCGGGCGCCTTGCTCGTCGCCATCGGTCTGGGATCACTGGTCTACGGCTTCACCCGCGCAGAACACGGCTGGCTCGAACCCGATACGCTCGGCTTCATCATCGGTGGTCTGGCCGTCCTGACCGTGTTCGTGCTCGTCGAGCATCGATCTGCGAACCCCCTGCTGCCGCTGTCTGTTCCGTGGGATCGCAATCGCGGTGCCGCGCTGATCGGCATCACACTCGCCGGGGTCGCGATCATCGGCAGCACCCTGTATCTCGCGATCTACCTGCAGGCGATCCTGGAGTTCAGCCCGATGATGGCTGGTGTCGCATGTCTGCCGATCACCGTTTTCATCGTGCTCGCCTCGGGACTGGCGGCGCGGCTGACGGTCACCGTCGGCGCCCGGATCCCGCTGGCCATCGGTCCTGTGGTCGCGGCTGCCGGCCTGCTGCTGCTCGCCCAGATCGACGTCGACAGCTCCTACTGGACCGGCGTCTTCCCAGGCCTTGCCGTGTTCGGCTTCGGCATGGGCCTGCTGATGGTCCCGATGCAGAATGTGGCGCTGATCGGGGTGCCGAATCACGACGCCGGCGCAGCGAGTGCGTTGTCGAGTGCCACGCTGCAGGTCGGAGGCGCGCTGGGCACGGCACTGCTGACCACCGTCTATACCTCGGCGAAAGGCGATTCGCTCTCCACCAATCCGATCACCGAGGGCCCGACGGCGTTCATCGCCGCCGAGGTCGCCGGCTACACCACGGCCTTCGCCTGGGCAGCCGGGTTACTGATTCTTGCGACACCGGTGGTGCTGATCCTCGTCCGCGTGAAAAAAGATGAGCTGCAGTCGATGACGGCTGCCCACATGGGCTGACGACTCACACCGCGGTCACGGTCACCGGCACGCCGTTGAGGACGGCGTTGCCGGAGGCCGTGTCGAGGTGCATGGGGTCGGTGACATCGTTGGCCGACGGTGCATCGACCTGACCGGCGACGGCGAGGCGGACGCCGGACCGTCGCTGCCCGAAACCATGGGGCAGGCTGACCACCCCGGGCATGATGTCGTCCGTCTCGGCGACCGTGACCGTGACGCTGCCTGCGCGCGATCGCAGCACCGCGCGATCGCCCGTGGTGAGACCGCATCCTGCGAGGTCCTTGGGATGCATCAACAGATGGTGTCGCGCCTGGCCTTTCGACAGTCTGGGTGAGTTGTTCATCCATGAGTTGTTCGATCGCAGGTGCCTGCGCCCGATCAACAGCAGCTGCCCCTCGGTGATACCGACGAGGTCGGTGTGCAGCCGATTCAGATCCGCCAGTATCAGGGGTGGAGCCAGTTGCACCACACCGGAATCGGCGACCAGCTTGCGCCGCAGTCCGGGCCGTAGTGGGCCGAGGTCCACCCCGGACGGTGACCGGAGCAGCGCCCGCAACGTGAGGTCGCCGGGCCCGGTTCGCAGGAGTAGCCCGAGAAGTGTGCGGGGCGTCGCGCGCAAGCGGGCCGTCGACTTGACCTGGGCCTGCAGCGCTGCTGCTCGGCTCTTCAGGCCGGTGATGCCCGAACCGTGCGATGCCGCCCGACGGCGGGTGATCGCCAGCGTGAGGTCGCGGAAGATCTCCCAATCGTGTTTGGCGCCGGCCGACTTCTCGACGATGGCAGGGGAGAAGCGTGCCGAATTGTGCACTGCGAGTTGATGGAAGATCAGGTCGTAGTGGTCGCGCTCGAAGATCATCGTCGGCGGCAGGATGAGATCGGCATGCCGGGTGGTCTCGTTGACGTAGAAGTCGATGGACACCATGAAGTCCAGGTCGGCGAGAGCCTTGTCGAGGCCACCGCCGCCGGGTGAAGATGACACGGGGTTCCCGGCCACCGTGATCAGAGTCTTGATCTGCCCCTTGCCCGGCGTGGAGATCTCGTCCGCCAGCGTCGAGACCGGAAGCTCGCCGCCGAACTCCGGGAGATCGCGAACTCGACTACGCCATTTGTCGAAATGTCCACGGCCGCTGAGTTTACGTGCCACGAGGTCGATTTCGGGATCGGTCAACAGGGCGCCACCCACCCGGTCGAGATTGCCGGTCACGGCATTGATGGTCTGGATCGCCCACTGGCACAAGGTGCCGAATTGCTGGGTGGAGACCCCCATCCGGCCGTAGGCGACTGCGCGCTCGGCTGCGGCGAAATCCGTTGCGATCGAACGGATGTCGTCAGCGTCGACACCGGTGATGCCTGCTGCCCACTCGGGCGTGGTACTGCGGCACGCGGTCGTGACCTCATCGAGTCCGGCGAGAGGAAGATGACCGATGCGCTTGTCGTCGAGGCCCACCTCGTGGACCAGTACATGAAGCACTGCGAGCAGAAGCGCGGCGTCGGTCCCGGGTCGGACATAGTGGTGTTCGTCGGCGATGGCGGCGGTCTCGGTGCGGCGCGGGTCGATCACCACCAAGGTCCCGCCGCGGCGGCGCAGTTCACGCATCCGGTTGCGGAAGTCCGGCGCCGTCATCATCGACCCGTTCGACACGACGGGATTCGCACCGATGATGAGCAGGTGCTCGGTGTGATCGAGGTCGGGGATGGGTATCTGCAGCTGATGCCCATACATCAGATGCGCGGTCAGCTGGATCGGTAGCTGATCGGCGGAGGTGGCCGAGAACATGTTGCGGGTGCCCACCGCGCCCAGGAACGGCAGACCATGGGTGATGAACCCCAGGCTGTGCACGTTCGGATTCCCGGTGTACACGGCCACGCCGCCGCGCCCATGCCGCTCCTGCGTCGAGACGATCTTCTCGGCGACCAGCGCGGTCGCGGCCTTCCAGCTGATGTCCTCCCAGCCACCGTCGGCAGTCTTGCGCAGCGGGGTCCGCAGGCGATCGGGGTCGAGGTGCAGGTCGGTCAGGGCGGTTGCCTTGGGGCAGATGTGCCCCCGGGAGAGCGGATCGTCCCGGTCTCCGCGGATGTCGGTGACCGTGCCTGCGTCGACGGTGACCTGCAGGCCACAGATCGCCTCGCAGAGATTGCAGACGCTGCGGGTGGTGATGGGGGTCATATCAGTGCACGCTAGCCCTTTCTGGCTGCTCCGCAGACGATAACGGGGTCTTCAGAAAACGTTGATGCCGAGTCGGCGCCGGATCCGCAGGCCTGCGAGCATCACCTCGTTGTAGCCCTTGAGCAGGCCGGGTGTGCAGCGGTCGATCTTGCGGTACCGGTCGATCGCCGTGCGGTAGCGAACGTCGTCGGCCGGAGTCCAGTCGAAGCCCATGGCGCGGCGGAAGGGTTCGGGTAGCGCCCCCTTGGTCATGAACAGCTGTCGTCGCCCGAAGAGGCGGTGCAGTGTCGTCCCGAGGTACCCGAGCGGGCCCGGCAAGAAGCTGAGGTCGGCGAGTGAGACCAGCATGTCCCGAACCGGTGGGTCGATGACGAGCTCGCGCGTCTGCTCGGCCCAATAGGTCTCGAACGCCGCGCGGTCCGCGGGCCACATGCCGGGGTGCACATTGAGCGTCGTCCCGAGCCGGGCGGCATCGGCGTAGACGGCATCGGCAGAAGAATCGCTCAGAGGGCCGTACATGAACTCGTACTGGTCGACGTAGAACCGGAACAGGCACGCCGCAACCCACAGCTGCAGGCGCGGGTTGTTCGCGCTGTAACGGACGGGGCTGTCCGGGGTCGAGGTGACCTGGTCATGGACCGCGCGCAGTTTGTCGCGCACGTAAGCTGCATCATCGTCGTTGCCCTGAATCGCCACGGCCAGATACTGGCCGGTGGTGCGCGCCCGTTTGAACGGGTGTTTGAAGGTGCTGGCCCCGTCGACCCGGCTTTCGAGGACGCCGTACCCGACTTCGGGTGGCGTGAGCTGCATGATGACGTTCGCCACCCCCATCGTGGTCCCGAGGGCGGTCATCAAATCGGCCGTGCGGGTCGGATTCTTGTGCATTGTGGCTCCTCGCCAGGCGCGCGTGCTCTGATAACACCAGTTGTCAGATGCTAACCCGCGTCGCCACAGAAGGCAGTCGTACGGCACCCGTTCGTCGCACGCGGCATCGGCGGTGTGCGAGGGGCGATTCGGGATTCGGCTCACCCCGGCGGTAGCTTTGCCACGTGAAGCAGATACCCCGCGAGATATGGGTCCTGCTCAGCGCCAACGTCGTCATCGCCCTCGGCTTCGGTCTGATCGCGCCGGCTCTGCCTGCGTTCGCCCGCAGCTTCAACGTCGGATACACGGCGGCGTCGGTGATCATCTCCGCGTTCGCCGTGATGCGACTGCTGTTCGCACCCGCCAGCGGACGGCTGGTCCGCATCCTCGGCGAGCGCCGGATCTACCTCAGTGGATTGCTGATCGTCGCGGCGTCGACCCTCGCATGTGCTTTCGCCCAGACGTATTGGCAGCTGCTGATCTTCCGGGGGCTCGGCGGTATCGGTTCGACGATGTTCACCGTCTCGGCCACGGCGTTGATGATCCGCCTGGCGCCACCGGACATCAGGGGGCGGGTCTCGGGGTACTTCAGTGCGGGCTTCCTGATGGGCAACATCATGGGACCGCTGGTCGGCAGCGCTCTGGTGAGTTTCGGGCTCCGCATGCCCTTTGTCGTCTACGCGGTCGCGTTGCTGATCGCGTCGGCGGTGGTCGCCACCCAATTGCGTAGCGTCGGTGGGCGCCCGCTACCCGGTGGTGACGGCCAGGTGGCGATGCCGTTCGCGGAGGCGCTGCGCGATAGCGCCTATCGGGCGATCCTGTCGTCGGCCTTCACCCAGGGGTGGGCCTCGATGGGTGTGCGGGTGGCATTGGTGCCGCTGTTCATCGTCGACGGTCTCGGAGAATCGGCCGCCATCTCAGGGGTGGTGCTGGCCGTGTACTCGGCGGGTAACGTCATCGCGATCATCGCGGCGGGCAGACTGTCCGATTCGCTGGGGCGAAGACCGATCATGTTGCCCGGCCTGCTGCTGATGGGCGCCTCCACAGCCGTGCTCGGGTACAGCGGAAACATCTGGGTGGCGAGTGCGCTGACATTCGTCGCGGGCATCGGTTCGGGGTTGTTCGCGCCGACCCATCAGGCAGCGCTCGCCGACGTCCTGTCCGGTCGCGGACAGGGGGGTCCGGCGTTGGCCTCCTATCAGATGGTTGCCGACCTGGGTGCGATCAGCGGACCCGTGATCGCCGGATTCATTGCGCAGCAGTGGGGTTTCGGGCCGGCGTTCGCCGTCACCGGCGCCGTCGCATTCGTGGCCACGATCTTCTGGATGTTCGCCCGCGAGACGCTGCCACCGCGCGGGACCGACAACTTACGGGCGAACGAGCCCTGACCGCACTACCGTTGACCTCATGTCTGAAGTTTCGGGTTCTGGGGTTTCGAGTTCTGGGGCGTCGAGTCCCGAGCAGTCGGTGTTGGGAGCCAACTCCGAGGTCGGCCGGTTGCGCACTGTGATGCTGCACCGTCCCGGTGACGAATTGCGGCGACTGACCCCCCGGAACAGCGATCAGCTGCTGTTCGACGGATTGCCCTGGGTCGATCGCGCACAGGAAGAACACGACGCATTCGCGGAGGTGCTCACCGGTCGGGGCGTGGAGGTCCTGCTCCTGGGCGATCTGCTGACCGAGACGTTCGAGACCAGCGGCGCGGCCCGGATGCAGGGCATCGCAGCGGCCGTCAGCCCGCGCCGCCTGGGACACCACCTCGCGCAGGATCTCTCCACCGAACTCCGGGGGCTGTCGGCGAACGACCTCGCTCGGGTGCTGATGGCGGGGATGACCTTCGATGAGATGCCCGAATCAGCCGCCACCGTCCGGTCCTCGCTGGTGTGGCGCATGCATCACGGTGCCGAGTTCGCCATCGATCCGCTGCCGAACCTGTTGTTCACGCGAGACAGTTCGTTCTGGATCGGGGACCGCTTTGCGATCACGTCCCTGGCGTTGCCTGCACGCGTCCGGGAGACCTCGTTGACCGATCTCATCTATGCCCATCACCCCAGGTTTCTCGGAGTGCGCAGGGCCTACGAGTCCCACACCGCGCCGGTCGAAGGCGGCGACGTGCTGTTGCTCGCGCCGGGTGTGGTTGCCGTCGGGGTCGGTGAACGCACCACCCCTGCGGGAGCGGAGGCGCTGGCACGCAGTCTGTTCGACGACAACTTGGCCCACACCGTGCTGGCGGTGCCCATCGAACAGCGCCGCGCCTCGATGCATCTCGACACCGTGTGCACGATGGTCGACACCGACGCCGTCGTCATGTACCCGGTCATCCAGGACACGTTGTCCGCTTTCACCATCCACAGCGGCGATTCGGTTTCGGTCACCGGGCCCCAACCCTTTGTCGAGGCCGCGGCCGAAGCGATGGGTATCGAGAAACTCCGTGTGATCGACACCGGACTGGATGCGGTGACCGCCGAACGCGAGCAGTGGGATGACGGGAACAACACGCTCGCGTTGGCGCCGGGCGTCGTCGTCGCCTACGACCGCAACGTCGAAACCAATCGCCGACTTGAGGATTCGGGCATCGAGGTGCTGACCATCGCCGGAAGTGAGCTGGGGTCGGGGCGTGGCGGACCCCGGTGTATGTCATGCCCGGTGTCCCGTGACCGGTTGTGACCATGAGGGAAGACGGTGGTAGCGGCCTCGAGCTCGACCCGGATTCGGACATCGCACCCTATGAGCAGGTCCGCCGAGGCGTCATCGAACTGGTCAACTCCGGACGGCTTCTCGCCGGAAGCCGGATACCCACGGTCAGGGCGCTCGCGCAAGAACTCTCACTTGCGCCGAACACCGTCGCGCGGTCCTATCGCGAACTCGAGGCCGACGACGTCATCGAGACCCGGGGACGGCAGGGATCATTCATCAAAGCCCATGCGGACTCGACCCTTCAGCGCGCGGCGCTCCTGACCGTCGAGCATGTTGCCGCCTTGCGACAATTGCGTATCGACGACGGTCACATCAAATCCTTGCTGGACCAGGCTCTGCGCAGGTGAGCGGCACATTTGCCGGATTGAAAATGGGCGGCGACGTGGTCACGAGCAGGTAGTTAAACTTCGGCAAAAGTTGAACAAACAGTGCCAACACTGATGTTATTGAGCTCATGGCACTGAAGACCGAAACGTCCGACGCAGTTCCTACCCCTGACGTACCCGGGCCGAAACCGCGTATCGACCTCGTGGTGTTCGGGGTGACTGCCGCCGCGGTGATCGCCTTCGTGATCTGGGGCATCGTCGACAAAGAGAGCCTGAACACCAGGACCCAGGACGTTCTCGCCTGGATCACCGAGAACCTGGGCTGGGTGTTCATCCTCTCGGCCACGTTCTTCGTCTTGTTCGCGATCTATCTCGCCGTCAGCAAGTTCGGCAAGATCCCGCTCGGGCGCGACGGCGAGAAGCCGGAATACAACACCATCAGCTGGATCGCCATGATGTTCAGCGCCGGCATGGGTATCGGACTCATGTTCTACGGCGCCAACGAGCCACTCACGCACTACGTCAACGCCCCACCCGGGCAGAGCGCCGACGACGTCGGCGTGGCGATGGCAACCACCATGTTCCACTGGGGCTTTCATCCGTGGGCGATGTACGCCGTGGTCGGACTCGCGATTGCCTACAGCACGTACCGCTGCGGTCGCGGGCAGCTCGTCAGCGCCGTGTTCGCGCCCATCCTCGGTCACCGTGCCAATGGCTGGGGCGGCAAGGTCATCGACATCCTCGCAATCTTCGCCACGCTCTTCGGTACCGTTGCGTCTCTGGGACTCGGTGCGGCACAGATCGGTTCGGGTTTCGTCGAGATCGGCTGGCTCAACGAGCCCTCGAAGCTGTTGCTGGTCGCGATCATCGCCGTCCTGACCGCAGCGTTCGTGGCCTCCGCGGTCTCGGGCGTCGCCAAAGGCATTCAGTGGCTGTCGAACACGAACATGGTGCTGGCCATCGTGCTGGCACTGTTCATCTTCGTGGTGGGCCCCACCGTCTTCATCCTGAACGTCCTGCCTACGACGATCGGCACCTACCTCAACGACATCACCTCGTTCTCCGCCCGTTCGGGGGCGACGGTCGACGCCGAAGGCGAAACCTGGCTCGCGGGCTGGACGATCTTCTACTGGGCGTGGTGGGTGTCCTGGACCCCGTTCGTCGGCATGTTCCTCGCCAAGATCAGCCGTGGCCGCACCATCCGCCAGTTCGTGGTCGGCGTCCTGTTCGTTCCCACGATCGTGTCCCTGGTGTGGTTCGCGATCTTCGGGGGCACAGCGATCAAGCAGCAGATGGACGGCAAGAACTTGGCCGATGTCGAGACGCCGGAGAGTCAGCTGTTCGACATGCTCGGTAACCTGCCGCTCACCGGGATCGCCTCCGTGCTCGTCATGATCCTCGTCGCGATCTTCTTCGTGTCGGGGGCCGATGCCGCCTCCTTGGTGATGGGGACGCTGTCAGAAAGAGGGGCGCACGAACCGACCAAACGCGTCACCATCTTCTGGGGCACACTCACCGGTGCGGTCGCTGCACTGCTGTTGTGGGTGAGCGGCGACGACGCTTTGCAGGGCATCAAGACCATGGCCATCATCGCGGCGCTGCCGTTCGTGATCGTCATGATCCTGATGTGTGTCTCGTTGTACATGGATCTGCGAAAAGACCCGCTGATCGTGGCGCAAACCCACTACGAGGGCAACCTCGATCGCGATCTGCGGACCCATGCCAACATCTTGGCTGCGGACGACTCGAACGACGTGCTGCCATCGGGTGAGTTCTCCGCGATCACCCCGGAACAGCTGGCGCAGGCCGACTCGATCGATCCACCCGGGAAGCCGAAAGACAAGTAGTTTCCGCTCGACCTCACAACCCACTCGTCCCAGGCAAGCCCACTCGTTCCAGACAAACCCAAGGGTCCACGACCCGTGGGATTGACCAGAACGGGTGGGTTTGTTCGTTCAACTCCAGCTGGGGAGCCAGATCTGCATGTTCCACATCTCCCGCGAGATCGGTTCACCGGTGAGGATCGGCCACATCCACATGAAGTTGAGCACCACCAGTCCCAGGTAGATGCTCACGCCTACGACGCTGATGACCTTCCACTCGTAACCGTTACGCCTGGCTCGCCGCCCCGCCGCGAGGATATCGCCGACGCACAACGCCAAGCCCATGATCAGGAACGGGGCCATGGCTGCGGCGTAGAAGAAGTACATCTGCCGATCGAGATTGGTGAACCACGGCAAGAAAGCCGCGCCGTAGCCGACCAGTACGACGGCGTAGCGCCAGTCGCGGCGGATCACCATCCGCCACAGCGCCCAGGTCAGCATCGGCAGGGCCAGCCACCAGAGGATGGGTGTTCCGATGAACATCATTGCCCGGACGCACTCGGACTCGCCGCACTTGTCGGGACCGTACTCGATGTAATAGAGCATCGGCCGCAAGCTCATGGGCCAGGTCCAGGGTTTCGATTCCCACGGGTGGTGATTGCCGGCGCTGTTGGTCAGATTCGAGTGGAACTCGAGAACCCCTGACTCGTAGTACCAGAGTGACCGCCACGCGTCCGGCACCCAGGAGAACGGACCGCCGGTGCCGATCTGCCTGCCGACCTCATATCGGTACACCGCGGTCTCGGAACCGAACCAGGGCGCAAAGGTGGCCAGATAGACCAGGACCGGGGTGATACCCAGCGAGAAGCCGGTGGGGATTAGATCTCGGACGACGACGCCGCGCCATGGCCGCTGCACCAGGTATGCCCGCCGCGTCGCGACGTCGAAGCCCAGGGACAACAACGCGAAGGCGATGACGAAATAGATCCCCGACCATTTCGTGCCGCAGGCCAGACCGAGCAGGATTGCGGCGCCGAACCGCCACCACCGAAAGCCCAGACGTGGCCCATAGGGTGAGTCGTCGATCCGGCCCTCCACGAAGGCCTTGTGCATTCGCGCGCGCATCTGATCGCGGTCACACACGATCGCAGCGAGTGCGCCCAGGACGAAGAAGATCTGGAAGATGTCGAGCAGGCCGGTCCGTGAGCTCACGAACGAGACGCCGTCGCAGATCATCAATACGCCCGCCACACCACCGATGAGCGTCGACCTCGTCAGCCGCCGGACCAACCGGATGACGATCAAGATCATCAGCGTGCCGCAGACTGCCGACATGAATCGCCAGCCCCACGCGTCGTACCCGAAGATCCATTCGCCGGCGGCGATCATCCACTTGCCGACCGGCGGATGGACGACGAGACCGTAGGCGGGGTTGTCCTCGAGCCAGTTGTCGCCGGTCAGGACCTGATACGCCTGCGGTACGTAGTGCTTCTCGTCGAAAACAGGGGTGCCCTTGTCCGTGGGCGAGCCGAGGTTGATGAACCGGGTCACGGCCCCGATGGCCGTGAGGATCAGCGCGACGACCCACCCGCGCCGCCGGTCGGTCGCACCGAACACCGGCGCCGGGATCCTGCGGGCGCCGCTGGGACTCGTACCGAGGTCCTCGGCGTAGGTGCCGGGGAGCTCATCGGCTGCGCGGCGAGATGAGATCGAGTCCTCCGGTGCGGAGATCTCGAGCGGCGGGGCAAACGTCACGGGGCCAATCGTAGGCTGTGCAGTGATGAACTCTCCGCAACCGCAGGGCCTACTGGTTCTTGCCGCGACCCCGATGGGCCGCCTCGACGATGCTTCACCCCGCTTACGTGAGGCGTTGGCGACCGCCGATGTGGTCGCGGCCGAGGACACCCGGCGGACTCGAGCCCTGGCCTCAGGGCTCGACGTGAGCATCAGTGGCCGGATCGTGAGTTACTACGACCAGGTCGAAGCCCAGCGCACCCCCGCACTCGTCGACGAGGTGCGATCAGGCGCGACCGTCCTGGTCGTCACCGACGCCGGGATGCCATCGGTGTCCGATCCCGGCTACCGGCTCGTGGTGGCATGTGTGGAGGCCGGGCTCGCGGTGACGTGCCTGCCCGGACCCTCCGCCGTGACGACCGCGTTGGCTGTGTCCGGGCTACCGGTGGAGCGGTTCTGTTTCGACGGGTTCGCTCCGCGGAAGTCCGGGCAGCGCAAGACCTGGCTCGCGGCGTACGTCGAGGAAGCGCGGACGGCCGTGTTCTTCGAAGCACCTCACCGGCTTGCCGAGTGTCTGACGGATGCAATGGAGGTACTCGGGCCGGGCCGGCGCGCCGCTGTCTGTCGCGAGTTGACCAAGACCTACGAAGAGGTGCGACGCGGGACGCTGGCCGAACTCGTCGACTGGGCAGCGGGCGGGGTACGCGGTGAGATCACCGTCGTCCTCGAAGGGGCGGTGGTAGGCGAACCCGACATCGACGACCTCATCGAGCGGGTCGAGCGATTGGTGGCCGAGGGGATTCGGCTCAAGGATGCGTGTGCGACGGTCGCGACATCCACCGGCGCTTCCAAACGCGAGTTGTACGAAGCGGTGCTGGCGGCGCGGCAGGATTAGGCGCACGACGTCAGGACCCCGGGCCGTCAGGTCGGTTGCAGTCCGATGATGGCTGCGGCTTTGTCGAGGCACTCCTGCCATTCGGCAAGCGGGTCTGAATCGATGGTGATGCCGCCGCCGACCCCGAGGTGTGCCGCGCCGCTCGGGGTGATCTGCACCGTCCTGATGGCCACATTCAGGTCGAGGCCTGCGGTGGGGGAGACGACGCCGACCGCGCCGCAGTACAGCCCACGGGGAAAGGGCTCCCAGGCCGAAAGCAGCTCTTGGGCTCGCACCTTCGGCGTTCCGGTCACCGATGCCGGGGGGAAGGTGGCCTCAATGAGTTCGGCGTTGGTCACGCCCGGGGTGGTGGTGGCCTGGACGGTGGAGA
The DNA here is from genome assembly GCF_002095435.2 of Williamsia sp. 1138. Classification (GTDB taxonomy): domain Bacteria; phylum Actinomycetota; class Actinomycetes; order Mycobacteriales; family Mycobacteriaceae; genus Williamsia. The sequence continues at coordinate 5,304 of NZ_MJEJ02000033.1, read as the reverse complement.
CCAGGTGCCAGACACCCGGCGCCGGATGGACGTCGAGCAATTCCGTGACCATCACGGTGCCCGGAACAGCCACCCGGCCGAGATCATTGCGAACGAGGTCGACGATCATGATGTTCTCGGCGACGTCTTTCGCGGAGTCCCGGAGAACCTGCGGGTCGAGATCTATCGGCAGGGTTCCCTTGATCGGGCTGGACGCGACCACATTCCCTCGTCGCCGCAGATAGGACTCGGGGGAGAACGACGCTACTGATCCCCAATCTCCCTGCAGCAGAGCGGATTTGCGTGGACGGGTGACAGCGACGCCGTCGGCGAAGTAGTTCGCGACAGACCCGACCATGTGTCCGGAAAATCGGGTGCAGACACAGGCCTGGTAGACCTCGCCTGCGCGTATTGCGTCCAGGCACAATGCGATTGCTTCCACGTGGGGGCGCCGGGGCGGCGGCTGCCAGTTCACCGACCACCCGTGGCTGTGGTGTTCGACGAGGGAGGCACGAACCCAGTCGGGGCAGGCGTGGCCGCTCAGTGAGGTCCACCACCAACTGCCGGTGCGATCGAGGTGCAGCACGCTGTCCGTCGTTCCGCCCACGGACGGAGGCAACGGGCCGCGGTCGGCTCGATCGGGAAAGCTGCGGTAGCCGAACCAGAACTCCGCAGGGTCGTCCGGTATGTCGACACCGGAGCGCAGCGAGATGGACGGTGCGATCACGGCGTCGGTGTCGAGCCAATCGCCGATCAGTGCCGTGGGTCCGGGTATGCCCAGTCGCCGAGTGTGGAAGTCCAGAGCGCGCACCACATCTGCAGGAGCCGCGGGGCCGAGCTCAATGCTGCGCAACGAACGATCAGTCCTTCGGGACTTCGAACCGGGGAAAGATCGGGGTGGGTTTCGGTAGCGTCGTGCCGGCCGTGAGGCGTTTGCCGATGGAGTCGAACGTCCGCGAATCATGGTCGACAACAAGTTGATCCAGCAGCCGGCCGGTAGATCCGGGCATGGCGGGCTGCGCCAGCAAGGTGGCAATCCGGACGACCTCGGCGCAGATGTAGAGCACGGTTCCGGTGCGTTCGAGGTCGGTCTTCGCCAGCTTCCACGGCTGCTCGACGGAAATGTACTTGTTGGTGTCGCCGAGGACTTCCCAGATCGCTTCGAGGGCGGTGTGGATCGCCTGCTGATCGAACTCGATGCGTACTCGATCGAGCAATCCGTCTGCCTTGGCGAGCAGCTCGTTGTCGGCATCGGTGAGATTCAGTGGCTCGGGAAGGACGCCGTCGAAGTACTTTCCCACCATCGACAGGGTGCGCTGGGCCAGGTTGCCGAGCTCGTTCGACAGATCCGCATTGACCCGCGCCACGATGGCCTCGTGGCTGTACGAGCCGTCCTGACCGAAGGGCACCTCACGCAGGCAGAAGAACCGGATGGGGTCGAGGCCGAACTCCTCGACGAGTACGTAGGGGTCCACGACGTTGCCCACCGACTTGCTCATCTTCTCACCGCTGTTGAGCAGGAATCCATGGGCGAACACGCGTTTCGGCAGTTCGATCCCGGCGCTCAGCAGGAATGCCGGCCAATAGACACAGTGGAACCGGATGATGTCCTTGCCGATGATGTGCAGATCGGCGGGCCAGAACTTCTTCCATGTCTCGGACTCGGTGTCCGGGTAGCCGGCCGCGGTGATGTAGTTCGTCAGTGCGTCGACCCACACGTACATCACGTGGTCGTCGTGACCGGGAACCTTGACACCCCAGTCGAAGGTGGTGCGGGACACCGACAGATCGCGCAGACCACCGCGAACGAAGCTCGCGACCTCGTTGCGCCGGGTCACCGGCCCGATGAAGTCGGGATGCTCTTCGTAGAGTGCGAGCAGCTTGTCCTGATATGCGGACAGTCGGAAGAAGTAGGCCTCCTCCTCGGTCCACTCGACCTCGGTGCCCGTGTCGGAGGTCACACGCGTGCCGTTCTCGAGGACGGTGGTGTCGGATTCGGCGTAGAACGCCTCGTCGCGGACCGAGTACCAGCCCGAGTACTTGTCCAGGTAGATGTCGCCGGCCGCGCTCATCTTCTCCCAGATCGCCTTCGACGCGACGTGGTGATCGGCGTCGGTGGTCCGGATGAAGCGATCGAAGCTACTACCGAGCGTCTCCTGCAGCTTCCGGAAAGCAGCAGAGTTGCGGTCGGCGAGAGCGCGGGTCTCGATGCCCTCTTTCTCGGCGGTCTGCTGCATCTTCTGCCCGTGTTCATCGGTGCCGGTGACGAAGAGCACCTCATGGCCGTCGAGCCGTTTGAAACGGGCGAGGGTATCAGCCGAGATGTACTCGTAGGCGTGCCCGATGTGCGGGGAGCCGTTGGGGTAAGCGATGGCCGTCGTGATGTAGAACGGCGGTTTCGATGCAGAAGCCATGGTGGCTGACAGCTTATCGGCCCACGCAACGCCGGCGGACCCGGCTGCGGAACGTGGTGCTCACGCGAATCCCCGGGCAGCTGCCAGCGCGGCGCCGGCGTCGAGCTCTCGACCCTTGAACACCGCGTCGAGCGTGGCGCGGTCCACCGCTGGACCAGCCGCGACCAGAGCTTGAACCGCCGATACGTCGAGCTCGGGGCCGGGCGCGGCACGGGAGAGATGCTCCGTGATCTGTTCGACAGTCCGCTCATCGGAGACAAACGGCAGACGCAGGCTCGAAAAGCCGTCTTCTGCGTCGTAGTCCGCGCGCGACCACGAGCTACCGTCGAAACCGTAGATGAAGCCGATCCACACACCCTGACCGGTGATGTCGTCGAGATACGGCGCGATTGTTGCTGACCACCATGCAGGCGTACCGGCGAGGAGGTCAGTGTGCTGCTCTTCGAAGTACTCGGCCGCATCCCGGAAATATGTCTCGGAATACTCGTGGTCATGCCCGACCAGCACGGCATGGCCGACGGGCGTCACACAGAGATCTACCCAGTTGCCGCCGCCGTCGTCGTAGTGCCAGGCGTCGGCCGATGCGTGAGCGCCCTCGGCCCACCTGGGGCCCAGCCCCGCCAGCACCGCGGCGAAGGCTGCCCAGCGAGGACGTAGTCGGTCGGGGGAGGGCATGTCGACATCTCTCATCCCGACGATGTTTGCAGAGGCGAAGGATCTGGGCCACTAGGGTAGATCTGTATGGACGAGACGGCGCGGACCCGATTCATCGAAGCCCGCTCGGCAGTGCTGGCGACAGTGGTCCCTGAGGGCGGTCCGCATCTGGTGCCGATCGTCTTCGCCTGCGAGGGCGACGTCGTCTACACCGCGGTCGACGGCAAGCCCAAGTCGACGACCAGGCTCCGGCGGTTGGCCAACATCGAAGCGCAGTCGAAGGTCAGTGTGCTGGTCGACCACTACGACGACGACTGGGAACAGCTCTGGTGGGTCCGGGCCGACGGCGTGGCGACCGTGCACACCAGTGGTGAGCGGGCCGACCGGGCACGCGAAATGCTGAGAGCAAAGTACGACCAGTACGGATCGGTGTCGCTCGAGGGTCCCGCCATCGCCATCGCCGTCACCCGATGGTCGTCGTGGAGCTACTCCGGCTGACCACAGGCCCGGTTTCGCGCCCTTCGCCCACCCATATTTGCGTCGTCCACCTGTTGTGACCGGTGGGTGGTGCAAAAACGGGTGGGGGGTGGGTTTCGCGTCGTTCCTCCACCCGAATTCGCGTCGTCCACCTGTTGTGCGGAAGTTGTCAACCTGTCTGAGACAGGTGTGGGTTTTTCGATTGTTCGGCCTGTTCGGCCTGTTCGGCCTGTTCGGCCGGTTTGTGGTTGATTCCGGCGCTGGTGGGTGGTGCCTGCGGTGTGGGTTGTTTTCGGAACCTTTCAGGGTGTTGGTTGTAGTAGTTCATGCGGTGTTCGAGTCGTTGTTGGTAGACCGAGTCGGCGGTTCCGATGTGCACTTGTTCGGGGGTGTAATAGTTCAACCCGCTGTGGCGGTGTTCGGTGGCGTAGGCGTGCAGGAACTGTTGGGTCCAGGCACGAGCGTGGTCGATGCTGTCGAACCGATCGGGGCAGGACAGGTCGTACTTGATGGTCTTGAACAGTGATTCGGAAAACGGGTTGTCGTTGCTGACTCGGGGCCGTGAGCGTGAGTTGATCACACCCTGTTCTTCGAGGGCGCTGATGAGTTTGTGCGATCGCATGACTGCACCGTTGTCCGAGTGCAGCACCGTGGGTGGGCCGTGCTCGGCGATGGCGGTGGTGAACATGTCGATCGCGGCGGGCTTGTTTTCGGTGTACTCGATGCGCCAGCAGACCGGGTGGCGGGAGAACACGTCGATCGCGAGGTAGAGCTTGTAGCGGTCGTCGTTGGTCGGGCCGTGCAGGTCGGTGATGTCCCAGGACCACAACTGACCCGGGCCGCTGGCATGAATGATTGGTTTGGATCGACTGTGGTTGCCGGGGCTGCTGTGGTGGCCGCGGCGGCGGTCACCGACCGTGCCGTAGCGCGCAGCGATCCGGTAGAACGTGCGTGGTGAGCAACCGATCTCACGCTTGTCGAAAGCGCGCCAATATGTTTGCTGCACAGACAGATCCGCGTATTCTTCACGGTTCAATATCTCGACAATGACCTCTTCTTCGGTGGCGGTCAGCGCAGCCGGCTGGAACCGCTGCGTGTGCGGCACCGGATCCTGGACCGGCTTGTAATGACGGTAACCGCGCTCGATCCGGTAGTAGGTCGAGCGAGCCAGACCGGTCAATGCGCATGCGGCTTTGACCCCGATCCAGGTGTGAGTGGCCAAGGCGGTGACCAACTCGGTCAGGAAAGATGATGTCGCTTGAGCCAGGCCTGGTACTGCTCGGCGCTCATCAACGCCGGTGGGATCTGCGGACCCTCGTCCTCGGTCGAGCTCTTGGTGATCCCGTCCAAGAGCTCGAAGGCTTTTCCCATGATCTCCAACGCCGCCTCGGACTGGGCGTTCTTCTTCTCCAACCGGGCGACTTTGGCGCGCAACCGGGCCAGCTCAGCGCGGTCTTGGCTGTCCATGCGGTCCCTCGTTTTGTCGGCGGCAGCGACCATCGAGTCACTGAACGCACCAGACTCGCGGGCCTCTAACCACTCTCGCACGGTCGCCCGAGTCAGGTTGTACTCACGCATCAACCGAGTCTTGGCGCCGCGTTGCACCGCCAGGTCCCAGCGCTGCAAAAACGCAACCCGGAACGCGATCGGGAACGACCGCCGCCCCTTCGCTGACCGTCCAATCGGGATATCGATCGGGGTATCCAACAAATCCATGTCACACTCCATCCCCACCACCCCTACCACACCTTGTGTCTTACGACCAGGATGGCAGAGAGGG
>NZ_MJEJ02000003.1 GCF_002095435.2 Williamsia sp. 1138 | reverse complement strand
CGGCGAGGGACTTCTTGATATTCTCGGCAATGGCTTGGTCGATCTCAGACATCAGGACTCCTGGTGAGGGGCAAGGATTGAGCCGCTGCGACGTCATTGCCGCGGAGGCGAGAAGCCGGATCCGGCTGCATGCTCCAGTACAGATTCGATGCGTTTCCCAGTGGTTATCCCGGGACCAAATCTGCGATTCAAGAACCTCACAGCGGTAACGCGTCGGTAATCTTCCGGTCTTGCGGCAGATGCACACGCTCGAGTCAGTTGCACACGTTCAACCCTCTCTGCCATCCTGGTCGTAAGACACAAGGTGTGGTAGGGGTGGTGGGGATGGAGTGTGACATGGATTTGTTGGATACCCCGATCGATATCCCGATTGGACGGTCAGCGAAGGGGCGGCGGTCGTTCCCGATCGCGTTCCGGGTTGCGTTTTTGCAGCGCTGGGACCTGGCGGTGCAACGCGGCGCCAAGACTCGGTTGATGCGTGAGTACAACCTGACTCGGGCGACCGTGCGAGAGTGGTTAGAGGCCCGCGAGTCTGGTGCGTTCAGTGACTCGATGGTCGCTGCCGCCGACAAAACGAGGGACCGCATGGACAGCCAAGACCGCGCTGAGCTGGCCCGGTTGCGCGCCAAAGTCGCCCGGTTGGAGAAGAAGAACGCCCAGTCCGAGGCGGCGTTGGAGATCATGGGAAAAGCCTTCGAGCTCTTGGACGGGATCACCAAGAGCTCGACCGAGGACGAGGGTCCGCAGATCCCACCGGCGTTGATGAGCGCCGAGCAGTACCAGGCCTGGCTCAAGCGACATCATCTTTCCTGACCGAGTTGGTCACCGCCTTGGCCACTCACACCTGGATCGGGGTCAAAGCCGCATGCGCATTGACCGGTCTGGCTCGCTCGACCTACTACCGGATCGAGCGCGGTTACCGTCATTACAAGCCGGTCCAGGATCCGGTGCCGCACACGCAGCGGTTCCAGCCGGCTGCGCTGACCGCCACCGAAGAAGAGGTCATTGTCGAGATATTGAACCGTGAAGAATACGCGGATCTGTCTGTGCAGCAAACATATTGGCGCGCTTTCGACAAGCGTGAGATCGGTTGCTCACCACGCACGTTCTACCGGATCGCTGCGCGCTACGGCACGGTCGGTGACCGCCGCCGCGGCCACCACAGCAGCCCCGGCAACCACAGTCGATCCAAACCAATCATTCATGCCAGCGGCCCGGGTCAGTTGTGGTCCTGGGACATCACCGACCTGCACGGCCCGACCAACGACGACCGCTACAAGCTCTACCTCGCGATCGACGTGTTCTCCCGCCACCCGGTCTGCTGGCGCATCGAGTACACCGAAAACAAGCCCGCCGCGATCGACATGTTCACCACCGCCATCGCCGAGCACGGCCC
>NZ_MJEJ02000012.1 GCF_002095435.2 Williamsia sp. 1138 | reverse complement strand
GGGCCGTGCTCGGCGATGGCGGTGGTGAACATGTCGATCGCGGCGGGCTTGTTTTCGGTGTACTCGATGCGCCAGCAGACCGGGTGGCGGGAGAACACGTCGATCGCGAGGTAGAGCTTGTAGCGGTCGTCGTTGGTCGGGCCGTGCAGGTCGGTGATGTCCCAGGACCACAACTGACCCGGGCCGCTGGCATGAATGATTGGTTTGGATCGACTGTGGTTGCCGGGGCTGCTGTGGTGGCCGCGGCGGCGGTCACCGACCGTGCCGTAGCGCGCAGCGATCCGGTAGAACGTGCGTGGTGAGCAACCGATCTCACGCTTGTCGAAAGCGCGCCAATATGTTTGCTGCACAGACAGATCCGCGTATTCTTCACGGTTCAATATCTCGACAATGACCTCTTCTTCGGTGGCGGTCAGCGCAGCCGGCTGGAACCGCTGCGTGTGCGGCACCGGATCCTGGACCGGCTTGTAATGACGGTAACCGCGCTCGATCCGGTAGTAGGTCGAGCGAGCCAGACCGGTCAATGCGCATGCGGCTTTGACCCCGATCCAGGTGTGAGTGGCCAAGGCGGTGACCAACTCGGTCAGGAAAGATGATGTCGCTTGAGCCAGGCCTGGTACTGCTCGGCGCTCATCAACGCCGGTGGGATCTGCGGACCCTCGTCCTCGGTCGAGCTCTTGGTGATCCCGTCCAAGAGCTCGAAGGCTTTTCCCATGATCTCCAACGCCGCCTCGGACTGGGCGTTCTTCTTCTCCAACCGGGCGACTTTGGCGCGCAACCGGGCCAGCTCAGCGCGGTCTTGGCTGTCCATGCGGTCCCTCGTTTTGTCGGCGGCAGCGACCATCGAGTCACTGAACGCACCAGACTCGCGGGCCTCTAACCACTCTCGCACGGTCGCCCGAGTCAGGTTGTACTCACGCATCAACCGAGTCTTGGCGCCGCGTTGCACCGCCAGGTCCCAGCGCTGCAAAAACGCAACCCGGAACGCGATCGGGAACGACCGCCGCCCCTTCGCTGACCGTCCAATCGGGATATCGATCGGGGTATCCAACAAATCCATGTCACACTCCATCCCCACCACCCCTACCACACCTTGTGTCTTACGACCAGGATGGCAGAGAGGGTATTTCCGGTGGGTGGTGCGAATTCGGGTGGGGGAGGTTGGTTGGGTGGGGTTGGTTGGGGGCAGGTTGCGCCCCACCCACCTGTTTTCGCGCTGGCTAGGTAGTGCCCCCACCCACCCGTTTTCGCGGGAGCCACTCGCAATTGCCGGTGGGCGGTGCGAATTCGGGTGGGGGAGGGTGGTTGAGGGGCCTCCTCGGCGGTCCAGTGCCTGCGCTCGTCGATGGGTGCTTCCTTCGGCTTCCGGCCCCTGGCGCACCCACCTACCGAACAATCGATCTGTCAACCGGCCGAAACGGTAGATCTTTGACCTTCGGGGGCGCCCGTGGTCCGGCGGTGTTCAAACTTTGACAAGCATCAGCGTGCGGATTACCGTCGGAAATGTGGCGGGCCACACACCTGCTTCGACGACGTCAAAGTGTTCAGTAAATCTGAACACTGCGGGAATTGAACGACCTCGCCGGTTCTCGTCCGGACCCGCGGATCGCCGATAGAGAAAGTTGGACCCAGTGGAGTACTCGTACCCGAAACTGTTCATCGGTGGACGTTGGCAGGAGCCGTCGACCACCGACGTCCTTGCTGTCCACTCCGCTGCCACCGAGGAGCAGATCGGTCAGGTGCCCGCGTCGGCGCCTGCGGATGTCGACAACGCGGTAGCGGCAGCGGGTGCCGCCCTCGTCGACCCGGCGTGGGCGGGAATCTCGCAGTCCGAGCGCGCCGATCTGATCGAGCGCTTCGCGGACGCCGTCGACAAGCGTGCAGACGAGCGGGCCACTGTCGTGTCGCGGCAGAACGGGATGCCGATCGCGATCGCCGGGATGGCCGAGGGACCCATGCCTGCGTTGCTGCTCCGCTACTTCGCGGGACTGATCCGTGACGCCTCCCTGGAAGAACGACGCGTCGCATTCCCCGGCCCGGGCACTACCGTGGTCCGCAAGGAACCGGTCGGCGTCGTTGCCGCCATCGCCCCGTGGAACTTCCCGTCTGTACTCGCCGCGTTCAAGATCGCTCCGGCCCTCGCCGCCGGGTGCTCCGTCGTCCTCAAGCCGTCGCCGGAGACCGTCCTCGACTCGTTCCTGCTCGCCGATGCCGCCATCGAAGCAGGACTGCCCGCCGGCGTCCTCAACGTCGTCACCGGTGGCCCTGACATCGGCAAATACCTGGTCGCCCACCAGGGTGTCCAGAAGGTCGCATTCACCGGATCGACCGCCGCGGGTCGCCAGATCGGCGAGGTGTGTGGGCGACTGCTGCGCCCGGTCACCCTGGAGTTGGGTGGCAAGTCCGCCGCACTGATCCTCGACGACGCCGATATCGAGTCGACCGTCACCGGATTGGCGACCGCTTCTCTGCTCAACAGCGGCCAAACGTGTTACATGTCAACGCGTATCCTCGCGCCGAAAGGTCGCTACCAGGATTTCGTGGATGCGATCACCGCGATGGTCGGTTCGCTGCCCGTCGGTGACCCGCTGGATCCTTCTACCTTCATCGGGCCCCTCGTCAGCGAGAAGCAGCGTGACCGGGTGTTGTCTTACGTCGATGCCGGACGCAATGAGGGCGCGACGCTGACCACCGGTGGTGGCCGACCCAGCGGACTCGATCGTGGATGGTTCGTCGAACCGACCGTGTTCGCCAACACCGACAACACCACAACCATCGCCCGCGAGGAGATTTTCGGGCCGGTCCTGACGGTGATGCCGTACGACGGTGAGGCAGAGGCCATCTCGATGGCCAACGACTCCGAGTTCGGACTCGGCGGCACGGTATGGACAGCCGACTCCGCTCGCGGACTCGATGTGGCCCGTCAGATCCAGACCGGATCCTTTGGCGTGAACAGCTATGCGCTCGACTTCGGGTCGCCGTTCGGTGGGGTCAAGTCGAGTGGCCTGGGCCGAGAACTCGGTCCTGAAGGTCTGGCCGCGTATTACAGTCTGAAGTCGATCTTCCTCGCCGAGTGATGGCTCACTTCCCGTATTCATCAGTGCGGCCGGCCTGATGCCCGCTCCCAGTGACCAGGAGGTCGGCCGCCGGATCCGAACCCACCGCGAACACCGGCAGGTTTCGTTACGGGAGATGGCGCGTCGTCTCGATGTCAGTCCGGCCACGTTGTCGGCGCTCGAAAACGGCCGGACCGCGGTGAGCGTGAGCCGGATGTTCGCTGTCAGTGAGGTTCTCGACATCTCGATTGCTGCACTGCTCGACGAAGACGGGCTCGTCGACACCATGCGGGTGCCGATGAGCACCGCCGCAGTCGCTCGGTGGCGTGAGTACGAGCCGACACCGCACGATCCCATCCTCGACGCGGCCCTGGCGTGCATCATGGCCAAGGGTTACCACGGTTGCTCCGTTCGGGACATCGCAGAGGCCGCGCACCTGAGTGTGCCTGCGCTCTATCACCATCATCCGAGCAAGCAGGCCATGCTCTATTCACTGATGGACAGCACGATGACCGACCTCATCGACAGGATGACGGCGGCCCGCGATGATGGCGGTGATTGCGCGGCAACACGTTTCGCGTTGATGGTCGAATGCTTGGTGCTTTATCACACCTATCGGCGCGAACTGTCGTTCGTGTGTGGTAGCGAGATGCGCAGCCTCGAGGCCGACAGTCGGGCGAGTATCGCTGCCAAAAGGACTGCGGTGCAACGCCTCGTCGACATCGAGGTGCTCGGCGCGGTTGAAGCCGGTGAGTTCGGGACGACCCAGCCGAAGCAGTCGTCGCGTGCGGTGGTGACGATGTGCATGAGCGTCGCGAACTGGTTCCGTCCGGACGGGCCGGCGAGGCCTGCGGACATCGCACGTTCGTATACCCAATTCTCCTTGGACATTGTACGGGGCACAGTGCCATCCGACACCCAGAAGGGAGCCCGCTGATGTATCCAGGCGCGCATTCGATCTCTTACCCGGACAAGCCGGCGGTCATCATGGCCGGGACGGGTGAGGTACTGACCTACGCCGAACTCGAGAGTCGTTCGGTGAAGCTTGCCAGGTACTTCCGTTCGCTGGGGCTGCGGCGCGGTGACCACATCGCCCTGCTCAGCGACAACAATCCGCGCATCTTCGAGACCTACTGGGCGGCAATGCGGTCGGGGCTGTACCTGACCGCGATCAATCGACACCTGACGCCGTCTGAGGTCGCATACATCGTCGAGGATTCGCAGGCGACGTGCCTCGTGGTGTCCGCGTCGCTGGGTGCACTTGCCGGTGAGGTCGTCGCCCTGACCCCCGACGTGCGTCACCGGCTCTCGTTCGGCGGCACATCGGCCGGGTACGCCGACCTCGATGAAGCGCTCGCGGACGTGTCCGACGAGCCGCTGGATGACCAGCCCCGCGGCGCCGACATGCTGTATTCGTCCGGCACGACGGGCAAGCCGAAGGGCATCGCGCCGTCACTGCCGAATCGCCAGGTCGGCGACGAGGGCGACACGATGGTGCACATGGTCCGGGACCTGTGGGGGATGGACTCCGACACCGTCTATCTGTCGCCGGCACCGCTGTATCACGCTGCGCCACTGCGTACCGCCGCCGCGATCCAGGCCATCGGCGGCACCGCGGTCATCATGGACCGCTTCGACGCCGAAGCCGCGCTCAAATACATCGAGCAGTACCGGATCACCCACAGTCAATGGGTGCCGACGATGTTCGTGCGGATGCTGAGGCTGCCCGCGCACATCCGCGACAAGTACGACCACTCCAGCCTCCAGCAGGCGATTCACGCGGCGGCCCCATGCCCCGTCGATGTCAAACGGGCAATGATCGACTGGTGGGGACCTATTCTGCTGGAATACTATTCGTCCACCGAGCTCGCGGGGATGACCATGATCGACAGCGAGGAGTGGCTCCGCAAGCCGGGATCGGTCGGTCGCGACGGCTGGATCGGCACCGTCCACATATGCGGCGACGACGGCATTGACTTGCCTGCCGGCGAGGTCGGGGTCATCTACTTCGAGCGGGAGACGATGCCGTTCGAGTACTGGGGCGACCCCGCGAAGACGAAATCGGCGCAGCATCCCGACCACGACAACTGGGCGACCACCGGCGACGTCGGCTACCTCGACGAGGACCGGTACCTCTTCCTCACCGACCGGGCCACGTTCATGATCATCTCGGGCGGCGTGAACATCTATCCGCAGGAGATCGAAAACGTTCTGGCCGGGCACCCGAAGGTGCTCGACGTCGCGGTGGTCGGTGTTCCCGACGACGAGATGGGGGAGACGGTCCTGGCGGCCGTCCAGACTGTGGACGGGGTCGACGGATCCCCCGAATTCTCCGATGATCTCTTGCGGTTCACCGGAGAACGCCTGGCCCGGTTCAAGGTCCCTCGCACGTTGATCTTCGTCGACAGCCTGCCCCGGACCCCGACAGGCAAACTAGCCAAGGGTGATCTGAAGAACCAGTTCGTCGGCTGACGTTCGGCCCGCGCACAAAAGCACCTAACCAGGTGCATCTGATGTCAGGTGGGGGAGTCCGACGGCGCCTCGGTCGCGGGCTGCGGCTGGTCCCCACGGCGGCGGTAGCGCTTGAAGATCTCGCTGATGATGGGCAGCACCGAGACGAAGACGATCAGCAAGAAGATGTAGTCGATGTTCTCCTGGATGAAGGTGATCTGGCCGAGCCAGAAACCGAGCAGGGTCACACCCGCGCCCCACACGATCGCGCCGACGATGTTGTAGGTGAGGAACGTCCGGTACTTCATCCGGGCGGCGCCCGCCACCAGAGGCGCGAACGTCCGCACGATGGGCACGAAGCGGGCCAGGAAGATGGTGATCGGGCCGTGCTTCTCGAAGAACTCGTGGGCCTCTTCGATGTACTTCGTCTTGAGGACCTTGGCGTCCGGTTTGAACAGGGAGTAGCCGAAGCGGTTACCGAGGAAATAACCCACCTGATCACCGAGGAACGCGGCGATCGGGATGGTCACCAGCAAGACCCAGAGCGGGGCGAACGGTTCGATCTCGGTCGACTTGGCGGCGACGATCAGACCTGCGGTGAAAAGCAGGGAGTCGCCGGGGAGCAGCGGGAACAGCAATCCGGATTCGATGAAGACGACGAGGAGGAGTCCGCCCAACATCCAGGTCCCGAATGAATTCAACAGGTTGACCGGGTCCAGGAACCCAGGCAGTAACGCCACTTCAGTGGTGGTCTGGGCAAGCACAGTCTCGATCACAGGGCCCAAGGGTACCGGTTGCAGGTGTCCGAATCCCAAACCGTCGATCCGGGGGGCACGGCAACCGGACACACTTGCCATACTTGGGCGGAGAAAACAACGAACCGCAGCTGGAGGACATATGCCCATCGCAACGCCCGAACAATATGCACAGATGCTCAACGCGGCCAAAGAAGGCGGGTTCGCTTTTCCCGCGATCAACTGCACCTCGTCGAACACCATCAACGCCGCCCTCAAGGGTTTCGCGGATGCAGGCAGTGACGGCATCATCCAGTTCTCCACCGGTGGCGCAGAGTTCGGGTCGGGCCTGGGTGTCAAGGACATGGTCACGGGCGCTGTCGCGCTGGCCGAGTTCGCCCACGTCGTCGCCGAGAAGTACGGCGTGACCGTGGCGCTGCACACCGACCACTGCCCCAAGGACAAGCTCGACACTTACGTGCGCCCGCTGCTCGCGATCTCCCAGGAGCGCGTCGACGCCGGAAAGAACCCGCTGTTCCAGTCGCATATGTGGGACGGCAGCGCGGTGCCGCTCGACGAGAACCTGGAGATCGCCAAGGATCTGCTGGCCAAGGCCGCAGCCGCCAAGATCATCCTGGAGATCGAGATCGGTGTCGTCGGCGGTGAAGAGGACGGTGTCGAGAACGAGATCAACGACAAACTGTTCACCACGGCCGAAGACTTCGAGGCCACCCTCGAAGCACTCGGTGCCGGCGATTCCGGTAGCCGTTACCTGCTGGCCGCGACCTTCGGCAACGTCCACGGCGTCTACAAGCCGGGCAACGTCAAACTGCGTCCCGAGGTCCTCAAGATCGGCCAGGAAGTTGCCGTCAAGAAGCTCGGTCTGCCCGCCGGCGCCAAGCCCTTCGACTTCGTCTTCCACGGTGGATCCGGGTCTCTCAAGAGCGAGATCGAGGAGGCCCTGGGCTACGGCGTCATCAAGATGAACGTCGACACCGACACCCAGTACGCGTACACCCGGCCGATCGCCGGTCACATGTTCGCCAACTACGACGGCGTCCTCAAGGTCGATGGCGACGTGGGCAACAAGAAGGTCTACGACCCCCGCGTCTACAACAAGAAGGCGGAGGCGTCGATGACCGAGCGCGTCATCGAGGCGTGCACCGACCTCAAGTCGACGGGCAAGTCCATCAGCGCCTAGAGAAGTATCCCCACCAAGACAGCGACACCCAGCAGCACCAACGCAGCGGCCGCACACAAGACCGAGGTATCCACCCGGCGGTGTGGCCGCTGTGTCGTTGTCATGCGTGGTGGATCGAACGGGTACGGATCAGCCGCGAACGGGATCTGTTGTGTCGGCGGGACGCCGTAGTGCTCGGGGCGCTGAACGTAGTGCTCGGGCCGCTGGACGTAGTGGCCGGGGACCGGCCGGTGACCCGGCCGGCGCTGCTGCTCGGGGGGAGCAGGTGGCCGGCGGGTCAGCGGAGGTGCGGGTTGCGGCGGTGGGCCCTGACGCGGGACCGGATTCGGCCGGGTCGGCGGCTCGTGATCTCGATGGGGAACCGAGGCCGGTGGGCGCTGCGACGCGATCGGCAGGGTCGCCGCGTTCACCACCCGGTGGGCGGGTCGGGGTGGACCAGCAGGCCGCCGGTCTTCCGGAGAGGGCACGTGATGAGCCTATCCGCCGCGCTGTATCAGTGAAGAGCACATGCGGGCGCAGTCATTCGATCAGTGGTACGCCGCTACGCCTTGCAGACCTTCCATTCGCCGTCGATCTTGCTCAGGGTCAGAGCGACGTCGAGCTTCTGATCGGGCGTGGCGGTCTTGAACGCGATCACCTCGACCACCGCGCTGTTGCCGTCTTCGACGATCTTGGATGCCTTGACCCCATCGACCCCGACCAATTCGTTGTTGGCCTCCTGGGTTCGGTGATCTTCGGCGAACTCCTCGTCGGAGATGCCCGCGAAACGCGCCTGCGCTTCGCCGCAGGTGATCGAGCGGAGGACGACGATGTCTCCGTCACGGAGCGCCGCCGTGTATTCCAGCGCAGTGTCCGCCGCGACGTCGGCCGCGGGCACCGATTCTTCCTTGTTGGCGGCGACCACACCGATGACGGCGGCCACCACACCGATGATCACGATCAGCGCCGCGAGACCGAACCAGAGCCCTTTGCGAGATTTCTTGGGTGGGACACCACTCGGCCGGTCCTGCGGCGTGCCCCCAGGGGCGATGTACTGAGGCGTGGACGGTTCGGCCTTCCACCCCGTTGCCTGGGCCGGACGTTCCTGCGGACGCGAAGCCTTCGTGACGTCGATCCGTTCGGTCTGCGCGTCGATGACCTCGGTCGGCGCAGCCGAATCGGTGGCGATGACCTGGGTTTCGCTCTCGTCCGCCGGCGATCCGACGGCGGGCGGCTGCGGATCGGCGGAGGAGGTCTTCTGGAGGCCGACCGGCGGCACCGCCGCGAACTCGGCGGTCTCGTTGTCATCCCCGGGTACGCCGGTGTCGCCGGCGACGATGGCGACGGTGTCGGCTTCGGAATCCGCCGTCGCGATGGATTCGGTTTCGGCGGTGTCGTCGACCGCCTCATCGGCCGCCAACTCCGCGGGTGAGGGCTCAGCAGGTGCCTGTTCTGTGGTCGATTCTTCGACCGGTGACGATTCCGGGGACGAAGCCTCGGTCGCAACCGGCGCCGCGACGGTCTGCGGTGCCTCAGTCGGAGCTGGATCGCCCCCGGCTTCATCGTCGACCCCGGCTTCTTCGTCGACTACAGGGCCTTCGTCGACCCCGGGATCTTCGTCAACCGAGGGGTCCTGGTCGGCCACAGGTTCTTCGTCGACCAAGGCGTCCTCGTCGACCCGGGTTTCTTCTTCGTCTTCCGGGACGTCCTCGTCGCTTGTCGGTTCTGGTGCGTCGGCGGCCGACGGCGACTCGGCGGGGGCTTCCGAAGTCGGATCTTCGGAGGGTTCGGCGGTGGAGTCCTCCTCGGTCACTTCAGCGGCGGCGGGTGTCTCGGATTCGGTCGCTGGAATGTCGGTCGAATCGTCGACGGGTGCCGTCGGCGTATCCCGGCCCGGTTCTTCCTGCGACAACTGTTCCCCCTGTGGTGAGTGTTCTGTACGTGGTGCTTCATCCTGCGACGAGGCCTGACCCGGGCCTGTCTTGCCTTCGCGACGCTTACGGATGGCCGAAAGTGCGCGGCTGACAACAGAATTGCCTTCATCATTAGGATGTGACATGCACCAGGTCCCCGTCCTCGAGCGACATCGATAAGAAAGTGCGAGGTCGTTGCCGATGTTCGGCCAGACGTACCTGCGCAGCGTCGGGCCCACCCTATCGAATGGATCGTCGACCGGACGGGTGGCCCGGGCCGTGAGTGGAGCTGCGACAATGGGTCGATGACGTCGTTCGGAGATCTTCTCGGCCCCCAGCCCACCCTGTTGACCGGAGACGACGAGGCGGAGTCGGAACTGCTCGATGGAGCCGACCCTGCTGCCGTCGCCGCCGCACATCCCACCGCCTCTGTCGCCTGGGGCGCCCTCGCCGAGGCCGCCCTGAAAGACGGCGCCACCATCACCGCATACGCGTACGCGCGCACCGGCTACCACCGCGGTCTCGATCAGCTGCGCCGCCACGGCTGGAAGGGCTTCGGTCCGGTGCCGTGGAGTCACGAACCGAACCAGGGCTTCCTGCGCTGCGTCGGGGTGCTGGCGCGGGCTGCACAGATCATCGGCGAAGAAGACGAGTACCTCCGCTGCCTCGACCTGTTGAACGAAAGTGACCCCGCAGCCGCCGGCGAGCTCGGCCTCGCCTGAGCCGCCACCGAGCGGTCCGCCGGTCGAGCGGATAAAGCTCCTCCCGACCCTCGGCCGTGACCGGTTGCCGCCGCGCGTGCGGGCTCCACTGCACCGCGTGCGGCTCTCGCTGCTCCCAGTCCTGCAATGCTCTCTCGCGGCTGGGCTCGCGTGGTGGATCGCCAGTCAGGTCTTCGATCACGAACGGCCCTTCTTCGCGCCTATCGCTGCGGTCGTGTCCCTCGGGCTGTCGCTGGGTCAGCGCTGGCGTCGTGCCCTCGAGGTGGCCATCGGTGTCACCGTCGGCGTCGCGGTCGGTGACCTGATCATCTCGGTGATCGGCTCGGGGACCTGGCAGATCATGGTCGTCGTCGCCATCGCGATGTTGTGCGCGGTGCTCGTCGACAAGGGGCCCCTGGTCCCGATCCAGGCGGCGAGTTCGGCCGTGCTGGTGGCCACCCTGTTGCCACCGGGCGGAGTGGACGGCTACCACCGGGTGATCGACGCACTCATCGGTGGGCTGGTCGCGATCGTCGTGGTCGCACTCGTCCCCACCCACCCCGTCCTGCGCGCTCGCCGCGACGCCGCCAACGTGCTGACCACGATGTCGGACGTACTCGCCGAGGTCGCCGAAGGTCTGCGGCGCATGGACCACGAGCGGCTCAGCGAAGCGCTCGAGAACGCCCGCACCACCCAGGCCGGTATCGACGCGCTGCGGTCGGACATCTCCGGAGGCCAGGAGATCAGCCGGATCTCGCCGCTGCACTGGGCCCGTCGCTCGCGACTCGATCGCGTCACGGCGATGGCCGATCCGATCGACAACGCCGTCCGGAACGTCCGCGTGCTGACACGTCGCGCCGCGTCCTCGACCGAACGTGGTCAGAAGATCAAACCCGAGATCGTCGACCTGATCGGACAGCTCGGCCACGCCTTCGATGTCCTCAACGACATGATGCTGGCCGATCCCGGGCAGATGCCCGACCAGGCGGAGGCGGCCAGGGTGCTGCGGAGCATCGCGCGCCGGACCAAACCCGAGTTGGTCGAGGGGAGTGCGTTGTCGGAGACGGTGATCCTCGCCCAGATCCGCTCGACACTCGTCGACCTCTTGATGGCCTGCGGGCTCTCGCGGGTCTCGGCGATGGCCACGTTGAGGTAGGGCCGGGCAGCCCGGTCTTGCAACACATGCAAGATCATGCATATATTGGTCTTCGGTCCTGGTGTCGGGGCAAGAACAGGGGAACGAACTGATGGGTCACACGCACAGCCACGGTCCTGGCGCTTCCGACGAGGCCGACGGGACCGAGCGCAGGCTCTGGCCGATGGTGGTCGGGGCGATCATCATCTCCGTCTTCTTCGTGGTGGAACTGACAGTCGGCATCACGGTCAACTCGTTGGCCCTGATCGCCGACGCCGGGCACATGCTCACGGATGTGGTCGCGATGCTCATGGGCCTCGGTGCGCTGCTGCTCGGTCGACATGGCAGCTCAGACGGTGTGAAGACCTTCGGCTGGCATCGCGCGGAGGTGTTCACCGCCGTCGCCAATGCGGTACTGCTGATCGGGGTCGCGGTCTTCGTCCTCTACGAGGCGGTGGAACGGATCGGCACCGATCCACAGGTGCCCGGGCTGACCCTGGTGATCGTCGCGCTGATCGGCCTCGCCGCGAACATCGTCGTGATGCTGCTACTCCGTAGCGATTCCAAGGGCAGCATCGCGGTCCGCGGCGCGTACATGGAGGTGCTCGCCGACGCGGTCGGTTCGATCGGGGTGCTGATCGCAGGCATCGTCACCATGACGACCAGCTGGCCGTATGCCGACCTCGTCGTGGCCGTGCTGATCGCACTGTGGGTGGCACCCAGGGCTGTTCGGCTGGCGCTCGACGCCCTGCGCATCCTGGCTCAGCAGGCGCCCCAGCACGTCGACGTGGACGGGGTCCGCGCCGACCTCACCGCCCTGGAAGGGGTCACCGAGGTCCACGACCTGCACATCTGGACCCTGACCACCGGCATGGACGTCGCCACGGTGCACGTCACCGCCACCGCGGACAACGCCGTCGTCCTCAGCGCAGCCCGCGAAGTCCTCGATTCCCATGGACTGACCCACGCCACCATTCAGGTCGATCCCGTCGGAATGCAGGCCGACTGCCACAAGAAGATCACCTGGTAGCTCCGATGATGTGCCCTTCTGGCGGAGCCCACCTGGGCTTTCCCTCGCCACAAGGGCACATCATCGGGGGTGCGATCAGGTGTCTTCGGGCTCGATGCGACGCAGGACGGTGATCGCACGGGGCCCGACGGTGATCGTCGCGGGAGCCGGCAACGGATCTGCTTCCTCGTCAGGGTTCATCGTGTCGATCACGACCTCCCACTGCTCGCCGTACTCCGCATTCACCGCGAAGTCGATGGGCTCGTAGTGCGCACTGAGCAGCAGTAGGAACGAACTGTCGGTGATCCGCTCGCCGAAGTCGTCGACCTCGGGGATGGCGCTGCCGTTCAGGAACAACCCCACGGCGCGGCCGAAGTCGACCGACCAGTCGTCCTCGGTCATCTCGCTGCCGTCGGGACGGAGCCAGGCGATGTCGGGCAGGGCGTCGGCGGAACGCTGCATCGGCCGGCCCTCGAAGAACCGGCGGCGACGGAAGACCGGGTGTGCGGCGCGCAGTGCGGTGACCTTCTGGGTGAAGGCGAGCAGGTCGGTGTCGACGTTCTCCCAGTCGATCCACGTCAGTTCGTTGTCCTGGCAGTACCCGTTGTTGTTGCCCTGCTGCGTGCGGCCGAGTTCGTCGCCGTGGCTGATCATCGGGACACCCTGCGACAGGAGCAGGGTCGCGATCATGTTGCGGCTCTGGCGCGCTCGCAACGTCAAGATCTCCGGATCGTCCGTCTCGCCTTCGACGCCGCAGTTCCACGACCGGTTGTGGCTCTCGCCGTCCGCGCTGTCCTCGCCGTTCTCCTCATTGTGTTTCTCGTTGTACGACACCAGGTCTCGCAGCGTGAAGCCATCGTGTGCGGTCACGAAGTTGATCGATGCCGCGGGGCGACGACCGTCGTGCTCGTACATGTCGGCCGAACCTGTTATGCGTGAGGCAAACTCACCCAAGGTGTCGGGTTCGCCGCGCCAGAAGTCGCGGACGGTGTCGCGATATTTGCCGTTCCATTCCGTCCACTGCGGCGGGAAGTTGCCCACCTGATAGCCACCGGGTCCGACATCCCACGGCTCGGCGATGAGCTTGACCTGGCTGACGATCGGGTCCTGCTGGATGAGGTCGAAGAAGCTCGACAGCCGGTCGACGTCGTAGAACTCGCGGGCGAGGGCCGACGCGAGGTCGAATCGGAAGCCGTCGACGTGCATCTCGGTGACCCAGTATCGCAGCGAATCCATCAACAGCTGCAGCGAATGCGGGTGCCGGACGTTGAGGGTGTTACCCGTACCGGTGTAATCCATGTAGTACTGCTGGTCGTCTTCGACCAGCCGGTAATACGACGCGTTGTCCAGACCCCGGAACGACAACGTCGGTCCGAGGTGATTGCCCTCGGCGGTGTGGTTGTAGACGACGTCGAGGATGATCTCGATGCCGGCCTCGTGAACCGCCTTCACCATGGACTTGAAGTCCTGCACCTGACCCGACAGGGAGTCGGTCCGGGAGTACTTGGAGTCCGGTGCGAAGAAGCCGATGGTGTTGTAGCCCCAGTAGTTCGAGAGGCCCTTGTCCTGCAGCACCGAGTCGTCCGCGAAGTGGTGGACCGGCATCAACTCGAGTGCGGTGACCCCCAACTCGGTCAAGTGGTCCAGGATCGCGGGGTGCGCGATGGCGGCGTACGTTCCGCGGAGTTCCTCGGGGATACCCGGGTGGGTCTCGGTGAGCCCCTTGACGTGGGCCTCGTAGACGACCGTGTCGGGGTAGGAGTGTCTTGGCGGGCGGTCGACACCCCAATCGAAGAACGGGTTGATCACCACGGACTTGGGCATGTACGGCCCCGAGTCCTCGTCGTTGCGAGATGACGGGTCGTCGAACTTGTATCCGAACACCGCTTCTGCCCACTCGAACTTGCCGTCGATCGCCTTGGCGTAGGGATCGAGCAGCAGTTTGTTCGGGTTGCACCGTTGCCCCTGGGCGGGATCGTGGGGACCGTGGATCCGGTACCCGTAACGCTGCCCGGGCTCGACGCCCGGCAAGAAGCCATGCCAGACGAAACCGTCGCGCTCGAGCAGGTCGAGTTGGGTTTCGGTGCCGTCGTCGTCGATCAGGCACAGCTGCACCCGCTCCGCGACCTCACTGAACACGGCGAAATTGGTACCTGCCCCGCTGTAGTTGGCTCCCAGCGGATAGGCGGTACCCGGTCGGATCTGCAAGTTGTGCCTCCTGGCATCGGACGGGGGATTTCGAGCCTACTGGCGTCGGGGTGGACATGCTGAGACGACAGCGCCGATGCTGACCGCCGGGAGCTACCCGCTAGCGCCAGAAAACAAACAACTGCCAGCCCCAGGACGCGAGAGCGCGGTCGGCGCCGCCGAGTTCGAACAACGAGTAGATGAAGTCGAAGAACGCCCGGTTCAGCGGTGGGATCAGCAGGAGGCCGAAGATGATCAAGAATCCGTATTGGCCGACCGGTGCCACCTTGCTGCGGGTCTCGTGCGAGAGATACGGCTCGATGATGCCGTAGCCGTCGAGGCCGGGGATCGGTAGCAGATTCAGCAGCGCTGCGGTGATCTGCAGGATGGCCAGCATCGACAGCGCCGACCAGAAGTTGAGCTCGGGGAAGATCGCGTACAGGTCCTGACTCCCGATGACACCGAGCAGGATCGCCGCCAGCACGATGTTCGTCAGTGGTCCCGCGGCCGAGACGATACTGCGCTGCACCTTCGTGAAACCGGCCTGGTTCACATATACGGCGCCGCCGGGGAATCCGATACCACCGAGCAGGATGAACAAGAGCGGCAAAGCAATCGAGAGGCCGGGATGCGCATACTTCAGGGGATTGAGGGTCAGATACCCGCGCAGTTCTGCGCCGTGGTCGCCGAACTTGAAAGCGGTGACGGCGTGCGCGAACTCGTGCAGGCACAGGGACACCACCCATCCGCCGATCACCAGGAGCAGGGCGCCGATGATCGCGACGGCGGATCGCTGCCCACCGGAGTTCCACAGGATCACACCACCGACGACCGTCGCGGCGACCACACCCAGGAAAACCGGCCCGGGCCGAACGGCCCGGGCGACGGCGCGCGTGGTGCCCGCGGTCATCTGATGGCCCTGTGGGTGTGAGCTCTCATGGCCGGACCAGCTTCCAATTGTGTTGATGGCGATAGAAGGTCGACCGTTTCGTAGGTCTCGGTGCAGTGATGCCGTCACGTTCGACGATCAGGGCGGGGGCGCCGGTCTGCGCGGCCCGGCCGAGGTGCCACTTCGCGCGAAACCGCTTGTCGAGCCGCGCCCGGATACCGGGCATCGTCGTGGTCGGTTCGATCACGACGGCCTTGGCCTTGCCTCGGACCAGGAGGTCGCTGTCGACGTAACTCTCACCCTCGAACGGCCCCTCGACCCCACGCTGCCTGGCCTGCCCGAGCAGGACGATCGCCATGTCGTCGCGGATGAGGGGAAGCTCCTCGGCTGCACCGTCCACCGCGAGCGCCGTCGCCGCGGGCCCGGTCGGCAACCCGTAGATCGTGCTCGCCGGCGTCGGGTGTGGCAGGACCAGTGCGATCTCGAGGTCGAGGCGCTCGGCGAGCATGATCCGGCCGACCACGGCGGCGCAGAAGGCGTCGGGGAGCTCGGGGCCGGCCACCACCACGAGTCGGGTGAGCGACTCATCTGCCACTGCAGAGTTGACTGCGGCGATGATCGACGCCCGCTCGCGCACCGCGTCGGCATGTCGAAGGCCGGCCGGGATCAACTCCGACTGTGCCCCGGTCTCGGCGATCACCTGTATCTGTCCTGGTCCCACCGCATCCTCGCTCACCTCGCACGCCCGTCGCCTGCGATCCTACGGATCGCCGTCGGCGTACCATTCCGCCACGTCAGACCTGCCCGAGAGACCTCGATCACGTAAATGTCGGCTCGACCCAGTAGGGTTGACCCACGGTTCGGCGTGCGCATCTGCATGTCGTCCGGAAGGAGCGCGTACATGCCTGCGATCGTGCTGATCGGCGCCCAGTGGGGCGATGAAGGTAAAGGCAAGGCCACGGATCTCTTGGGTGGTCGCCTGCAGTGGGTGGTGCGGTACCAGGGCGGAAACAACGCCGGGCACACCGTGGTTCTGCCCAACGGCGAAACATTCGCCCTGCACCTCATCCCATCGGGGATTCTCACCCCCGGAGTCAAGAACGTCATCGGTAACGGTGTCGTCGTCGACCCGGGTGTGCTGCTGACCGAGTTGGGCGGTCTCGAAGACCGCGACGTCGACACCAGCGGACTGCTCATCTCCGCGGATGCCCACCTGCTGATGCCGTACCACGTGGCCATCGACAAGGTCACCGAACGATTCCTCGGTAACAAGAAGATCGGCACCACGGGCCGCGGAATCGGGCCCTGCTACCAGGACAAGATCGCCCGTGTCGGCGTCCGGGTCGCCGACGTGCTCGATGAGAGCATCCTGACCCAAAAGGTCGAGGCCGCACTGGAAATCAAGAACCAGATCCTCACCAAGATCTACAACCGGCGAGCACTCGACCCGGTGAAGGTCGTCGAAGAGGTCCTCGGCCAGGCCGAAGGTTTCAAGCACCGCATCGCCGACACCCGACTGCTGCTCAACCAGGCGCTCGAATCCGGTGAGACCGTCCTGCTGGAAGGGTCGCAGGGCACCCTGCTCGACGTCGACCACGGCACGTATCCCTTTGTGACGTCGTCGAATCCGACGTCCGGCGGTGCCGCCGTCGGGTCCGGTATCGGACCCACCCGCATCACCACGGTCCTCGGAATCCTCAAGGCGTACACCACCCGCGTCGGCTCGGGCCCGTTCCCGACGGAGCTGTTCGACGAGTGGGGCGCCTACCTGGCCAAGACCGGTGGCGAGGTCGGTGTCACCACCGGCCGCGCCCGCCGATGCGGCTGGTTCGACGCCGTCATCGCCCGATACGCGACGCGGGTCAACGGCATCACCGATTACTTCCTGACCAAACTCGACGTCCTCTCGAGCCTCGACACCGTTCCGATCTGTGTCGCATACGAGGTCGACGGTGTCCGGGTCGACGAGATGCCGATGACGCAGACCGGTTTTCACCACGCCAAGCCCATCTACGAAGAGATGCCCGGCTGGTGGGAAGACATTTCCCAGTGCACGACATTTGACGAGCTGCCGCAGAACGCGCAGAACTACGTGCTGCGACTCGAGGAACTGTCCGGGGCGCACATCTCGTGCATCGGCGTCGGGCCGGGCCGCGATCAGACGATCGTCCGGCGCGAGATCCTCTGACCCGAGCGGCTCGATCTCTCGTCTTCTCGGCCAGTAGCACCGCCCCCACCCACCCGTTTTCGCGCCGCCCACCTGATCTTTCCGGTGGGTGGCGCAAAAACGGGTGGGTGGTGCCGTCGCGGGCGGGACTGATTTCGAAAATCGTCCCGAACTCCGTCGTGCCCTGTGGTAGAAATCACTCCAGGGAAGCAGTCAGTACTGACTGTAGGATGGGGGAGCGGCATGGAACAGGTCACGCGGCGGACGGTGTTGAAGGCCGCCGGGGTAGGCGCTGCCGTTGCAGGATCCACGCTGGTGGTGCCGTCGCTGACGGGGCCGGCGGCGCGGGCCATACCGCCGACGGGGGCAGGTCGCGGACGAGGGGTCGCGATCTTCGGCGGCGGTATGTCGGGGTTGACGGTTGCGCACGAGCTGATCGAGCGGGGCTTCTCGGTCACCGTGTACGAACCGGCCTTCCTCGGCGGCAAGGCTCGCAGCATGGACGTGCCGAACACTGCTGCAGGGGGCAGGCTCGCACTTCCCGGCGAACACGGATTCCGGTTCTTCCCCGGCTGCTATCAGCACGTGCCGGACACCATGGAGCGGATTGCGGTCGGTGGTGGCAACGTCAAGGACACCCATCTGATCAACGTCGAAGGTGCGGTCATCGCCTTGGACGAGGCCGGGTATGCGCCGATCACGGTGCCGCAGTCGGTCAACGGGTTCGTCGAACACGCCAGTGCGATAGTCAATCTCGAGAACCTGCGCAACTCGATCACCACATCTCTCAAGATCGTGGGCGACATCCCGCCGCAGGAGCTCGCGTACTTCGTCACCCGCGAGCTGATCATCGCCACGAGTTGCGAAGAGCGCAGGCTCGGGCAGTGGGAAAAACAGTCCTGGATGGAGTTCGTCAAAGCGAAAGGCAAGTCGAGCGCCTACCAGAAGTACTTGGTCAGCGCGCTGACGAGGGCGACGGTTGCGGCGAAGCCCGACCTGGGTTCGGCACGGACGATCGGGCAGATCGGTCTCGCGCTGGTCACCTCGGCGACCGGGTTGATCAGTCAGTACGCAGGCACGATCGTCGGGGGCGGTGTCGACCGGGTTCTCAATGCCCCGACCAACCACGCCTGGATCAACCCGTGGGTCGACTATCTCCGCGGCCGTGGGGTGCAGTTCGTGATGGGACAGGGCGCCACCGCATTCGACGTCGCGGGCGGTCAGATCACGGGAGTTCAGGTGTCCGACGGTGCCGGGTCATCGTCGACGGTGACCTCGGACTGGTACGTCGCGGCGATGCCACTCGATCGTCTCAAGCCCTTGCTGCAACCCGCAGTGCTGTCGGCGGCGCCCGAGCTCGCGGGCATCGCGCAGTTGCAGGACGACTGGATGGTGGGCATCCAGTACTTCCTGTCGAGGCGCTCCGACGTCCCGCCGAGCCACATCGCCTCGCTCGGCACCCCGTGGGCGCTGACCGGACTGTTCCAGGCCGGCCCGTGGGACGTCGACTTCGGTCGCAAGTACGGCGACGGTCGGGTGCACGACTGCCTGTCGGTGGACGTCTCCGACTGGGACACCCCGGGAATCCTGTACGGCAAGACCGCGAAGCAATGCAGCAAGGAAGAGATCGCCAAGGAGGTCTGGGCGCAGATGAGCCGCGCGCTGAACCGGGGGTCGACACCGATCCTGCGGGACAGTGAACTGGTCAGCTGGCATCTCGATCCCGGAATCACCTGGGATCCAACCATTTCGAACGCAACGCCGTTGATGGTCAATACGGCCGACTCCTACCAGCACCGACCCACCGCCGACACCGCCATCCCGAACTTCTTCATCGGTGGCGACCACGTCCGGACCAACATCGACCTCGCGACGATGGAGGGGGCGAACGAATCGGGCAGGCGCGTGGCCAACGCGATCCTCGATGCGTCGGGCAGCAATGCCGAGCGGGCCGCGGTACACCCGTTGTGGGAGTTGCCATTCCTGGACCCGTTCAAGCAGACCGACCGCGACCGGTACCGGGCCGGGCTCCCGCACATCATGGATGTCTGATCGGAGCGGTAGTGTTGTTCCATGACGGACGGATCCGTATCTCTGGGCGGCACACAGCAACTCGGGGTGCAACAGCTCAAGAGTACGAAGAGCCGCAATCAAATTCTTGACGCCGCCATCGATGTTCTCGTCAGCAAGGGCTACGCGCAGGCCAGCACGCTCGCCATCCAGGAGGCGGCCGGCGTCTCGCGGGGGCGGCTGCTCCACCACTTTCCGTCGCGCGACGACCTGCTGATGGCGGCCGTGCATCACCTGGCGCGGGTGCGGATCGAAGAGCTGCCGCAGCGGGTCGAGTGGCCGGAGGATCCCATCGAACGGATCTCGGTCGGTATCGACACCGGTTGGTCGACCTTTCATCAGCCATACTTCGTCGCCTCGATCGAGCTGTGGACTGCGGCTCGCACCAACGAGCGGTTGCGGAGTGCACTGCTGCCGGCCGAACGGGAGCTGGGTCCGACGGTCCGCACGGCTGTCGACTCGTTCCTCGGCCCGGTGTTGACCGCCGCGCCCCGCACCGACGAGCTGTATCCGATCCTGCTGTCGAGCATGCGAGGTGCGGCGATGACGTATCTCCTCGATCGCCGGGATCCGCGGGATGACCCGCACCTGCCGTTGTGGAAGACGCTCACCGCCGAATATCTGCTTCCCGACTGACAAACCCAGGTCACCCGCCCGCAAACCCACTCGTTCCGGTCAAACCCAGGGGTTCCAGCCCTCTCTGCCATCCTGGTCGTAAGACACAAGGTGTGGTAGGGGTGGTGGGGATGGAGTGTGACATGGATTTGTTGGATACCCCGATCGATATCCCGATTGGACGGTCAGCGAAGGGGCGGCGGTCGTTCCCGATCGCGTTCCGGGTTGCGTTTTTGCAGCGCTGGGACCTGGCGGTGCAACGCGGCGCCAAGACTCGGTTGATGCGTGAGTACAACCTGACTCGGGCGACCGTGCGAGAGTGGTTAGAGGCCCGCGAGTCTGGTGCGTTCAGTGACTCGATGGTCGCTGCCGCCGACAAAACGAGGGACCGCATGGACAGCCAAGACCGCGCTGAGCTGGCCCGGTTGCGCGCCAAAGTCGCCCGGTTGGAGAAGAAGAACGCCCAGTCCGAGGCGGCGTTGGAGATCATGGGAAAAGCCTTCGAGCTCTTGGACGGGATCACCAAGAGCTCGACCGAGGACGAGGGTCCGCAGATCCCACCGGCGTTGATGAGCGCCGAGCAGTACCAGGCCTGGCTCAAGCGACATCATCTTTCCTGACCGAGTTGGTCACCGCCTTGGCCACTCACACCTGGATCGGGGTCAAAGCCGCATGCGCATTGACCGGTCTGGCTCGCTCGACCTACTACCGGATCGAGCGCGGTTACCGTCATTACAAGCCGGTCCAGGATCCGGTGCCGCACACGCAGCGGTTCCAGCCGGCTGCGCTGACCGCCACCGAAGAAGAGGTCATTGTCGAGATATTGAACCGTGAAGAATACGCGGATCTGTCTGTGCAGCAAACATATTGGCGCGCTTTCGACAAGCGTGAGATCGGTTGCTCACCACGCACGTTCTACCGGATCGCTGCGCGCTACGGCACGGTCGGTGACCGCCGCCGCGGCCACCACAGCAGCCCCGGCAACCACAGTCGATCCAAACCAATCATTCATGCCAGCGGCCCGGGTCAGTTGTGGTCCTGGGACATCACCGACCTGCACGGCCCGACCAACGACGACCGCTACAAGCTCTACCTCGCGATCGACGTGTTCTCCCGCCACCCGGTCTGCTGGCGCATCGAGTACACCGAAAACAAGCCCGCCGCGATCGACATGTTCACCACCGCCATCGCCGAGCACGGCCC
>NZ_MJEJ02000013.1 GCF_002095435.2 Williamsia sp. 1138 | reverse complement strand
TAACCCAGAGGTCGCAGGTTCAAATCCTGTCCCCGCTACGAAGGTCAAGAGGCCCTCGAGACAATGTCTCGGGGGCCTCTTGCGTTGTCCCATTCCGACCAGATGCGTTGGCGGCAGCGAAGTTCCCGCGACCGCAGCGCGGCTCAGCCTGGGGGCGCGGGCTCGCCGTCGGGCGCGATGACGTACCAGTTGCCGCCGTTGAGGAAGATGTTGTGGCACAACACCTCGCGCTTTCCCTCGTTGACGTAGAAGTAGAGGGGGTGGCCGTTGTAGGTGACCTGGGTCGTGCCGTCAGCTCGCTGGGTCGTGGCCAGCAGTGTGCTGTCGACACCGGGTCCGGCGACGGGGTCGCCGGTGGTCAGCACAGGGGGCCAGGCGTCGGCGCAGTCGTCGTAGCAACGAGGTGTCGAGTCGGTTTCGATGTCGAAGAGGTAGATCGCCTGCCCGGTCGAGTCGTACAGCATCTGTCCGAACGGGCCGGTTGCGGCGTCAATCTGAGTGCCGGGTTCGCGGGGTCGAGCGGTGGGTTGGTCGACCGTCGACTCGGAGGTCCCCGTCGACGTTCGAACCGTGGTCGCGCTCGACTGGTTTGGCTCGTCGAGGCTACGGCTGCTGTCGTCGCCGCACGCAGTCAGAAGCACAAGCGATAGCGCCGCGGCGAAGCATCGAGTCCACATGAAGGGAAGTCTGCACCCTCTGTGTAATCGACGGGCGGCGATGCCAATTGCCCCGTCATGACTGCTTTGTCCTGGCGTTTCGACTTCTGGGCCGCACGCCTGTAACGTTGTGTTCACCGCCGCGGGGTGGAGCAGCTCGGTAGCTCGCTGGGCTCATAACCCAGAGGTCGCAGGTTCAAATCCTGTCCCCGCTACGAAGGTCAAGAGGCCCTCGAGACACTGTCTCGAGGGCCTCTTGCGTTGTTGTGAGCGCTCGACTTGCCGTGCCAATTGCGGGTCATCCAGTCAGGCCGGCCACTCGAGCTGGAGTGCTTGTAGCCAGGGGTCAAGGGGTGCGCCGATGATGCCGAAGGACTCGATGATCTCGTTGGTGTTCGCGGTTGCGTCTTCGTTGATGTCACCGTCTGGGGCGTAGATGATGGCGGTTTGGTAGGCGCTGAGGCGGTATCGGCGTTCGCGGGTTTCCGGGCGGGCAATCGCGACCAGTTCCAGCTTTCGCGCATCCAACTCTCGACTGGCGCGTCTCAGCAGCCGCTAGCGTGAATGCATTTATTTAAAGTGTATTTTCTTATCGTCAGCTAGTCGCTGCCATACCTTGATCAGGTCGCGGAGACCGGACAGGAAATGGGAGTCCATTATATCTAGACCCGATGTTGATTCCAGTTGTTCTATCAGTTCTTGTGCGCGCCGCTCGAATCCATCGAGGAGAAGCAGCGTCCCTGCTGACGACGTCAATCCCTTGTACCAGCTGGCCTCTTCTCGCAAATGCGACAGCTCCTGTTGAAGATAACCCGACGCCAGTGCCTCATCGAACAGCCGATCGTAGGTTTCGTCCGAAACCCACCATAGATAACTATCGTTCCGGGTTCGATCGGCCGGACTGGACGGATTGTTCTCTGGATTGAAATCAACGGCATACATCTGGAACCAAGTTCCGATCTCCTGGGGATCTCGTTCTAGATTTTATCTAGCCGGTTCTCTATGACTCGATCAAAGACAGTAACGCCTTCTTGAAGGCCCTCGAGGTAGTGCTGATCCATTGTCGGGAGCGGAGGTTGTTGCTGCATGATTTCTTCAATCCTCTCAAGTGCGCATTGGCGGAATGGGCGCAGGAGTCTTAGGGTGTCCGCCTTGTCTGGAAGTCCCTTGTAGCCGCGCGCAGCGATCTTCATCCAAGCGACATCGCCCTGTAGATATCCGCGTTCCAGGCAATCGTCGAATAGACGCTCGAAATTCTCGTCAGAAACCCACCAAACACACTCATTCTCGGAAGGTCTGCCCATCTCAGAGAAATTAAGGAAATACATTTTCTAAAACCCCACTCTGATAATTCGATACTGCTGGTCAGCTGGCAGCGAATCGACATAGTCGCGAATGCCAGCGATTTGTTCCGGTGTGTATCCGGTCAGGGACTGTCTGAATAACGGTGGATCCGGTCCTTGATTCAACACGCCGAGCTGAGCTTGGCAGGAAGGATCGACGATGACCGAAACACTAGATCCCATGGCAGAGGCTGAGGTGGATCAGAAGCAGTTGGCCGAGCAGCTCCTGGCTCAGGCCAAGGAGCAGGGCGTGGAGTTGATGGGCCCGAACGGACTCCTCAATCAACTCACCAAGAACGTCCTAGAGACCGCGTTAGACGCGGAGATGACCGAGCACCTGGGCTACGAGAAACATGATGCCGCCGGCCGCGGCAGCGGCAACTCGCGAAACGGGACGCGGTCCAAAACCGTACTTACCGAGATCGGGCCGGTGGAGATCGAAGTGCCACGTGACGTCGACTCTTCGTTCGACCCGCAGATCGTCAAGAAGAGACAACGCCGCCTTACAGGTATCGATGAGATCGTATTATCCTTGACTGCAAAGGGTTTGACCACCGGAGAGATATCTGCGCACTTTCAAGATATTTACGGAGCGTCGGTGTCGAAGGACACGATCTCACGTATCACCGACAAGGTCGTCGGGGAAATGACGGAGTGGCAGAACCGGCCACTCGATCGGGTGTATCCGGTGGTGTTCATTGATGCGGTGCACGTGAAAGTTCGCGATGGGCAGGTCACCAACCGGCCGATGTATGTGGCGATCGGGGTCACCGTCAATGGCGAACGCGACATCCTGGGGATCTGGGCCGGCGAGGGCGGTGAGGGCGCGAAGTTCTGGCTCTCGGTCCTGACCGAGATCAAGAACCGTGGTGTGGCGGACGTCTGCATCGTGGTGTGCGACGGACTGAAGGGATTGCCTGAGGCGATCAACACCGTCTGGGAACTCGCTGTGGTGCAGACGTGCATTATTCATCTGATACGCAACACTTTTCGGTTCGCTTCACGTAAATATTGGGATGCGATGGCGCGTGATCTCAAACCTGTCTACACCGCTCCGTCGGAGTCTGCGGCGAAGGAACGATTCGCTGAGTTCACGCAGAAATGGGGTCAGCAGTATCCAGCGATCATCAAGATGTGGGACAACGCGTGGAGTGAGTTCGTTCCGTTCCTGGACTACGACGTGGAGATCAGGCACGTCATCTGCTCGACCAACGCGATCGAGTCCGTCAACGCCCGCTACAGGCGCGCGGTACGGGCGCGTGGGCACTTCCCGACCGAACAGGCGGCGCTCAAATGCTTGTATCTGGCCACGCGCGCTCTGGACCCGACAGGGAAAGGTAAGGCACGATGGGCAATGAGGTGGAAGCCCGCGCTCAATGCGTTTGCGATCACCTTCGAAGGACGCATCACCCCGAACGGTAACTAACCGACATCAAGGTCGGATCCACCGTTAATCGGACACTCCCTCCGGTCATGTCGATGACGACAAAATCGACACTTTTCAACAGGTGTTTATCGATCGACTCAATGAAAGCGGTTTCCTTGCAGTATTGGCTGGCTTACCGTCTCCCATCTGGTCGTAGGTGCGTCCGAGGTCATCGACCCAGTCGTGCCCGGGGTCAGGTGGCGGTACGCCTTCGAAGGTGCGCCCGTTGAACCGTGGGTCATTCATCAAACGTATCGCGGTCTCGAACTCCTGCGGTCGCATGTGGATTGCGGTGTCGAGGTCGATGGTGGCGGGGTCGTCGCCATCGGGCACTGTTGGTTCGCCGCCTCGGTGGTTCGTTTGTCAACCGCAGCTCGGACAGCCAGGTGGTGATGAGTTTCCGGAGATTGTGGATATCGCTCCGCGGTGGCGCATCGGTTGATGGCGGATCCTCAGGTTCCTGCGGTGGAGGTTAAAGCTCTGGTGGGCCATCGTTGCTCGGCAACTCGGGTGCGGATGGATCGGGAATATCCGGAGTTGTTGAGGCGGCGGGTTCGGGTCGTGAGCGGATGGTGTCGAGGTGCCGGAACCGGGAGTTTCGGGGGTTTCAGGTTGTTCGGCGGGTGGCAGGTCGCCTGGGTTGTTCGGGGTTGGGTGTTTCTGGCTGGGGGTGGGGTCTCCCGGGGGTACGGGTTGGTTGGGTCCTGACCGAACCCGCGCCAAGAGCGGTGACTGCGAACGCGGCGAGCAATGCTCCCGGTAGCACACGAGAACGTCGGACTGTCATAGTGAATCCCCTCCGAGCAACCAGCGGTTTGATCGTCTGGCCCAGAAGCTAGCCCAGAGATTTACTATCTGCGACTAGAAGTCCAGGCTACACATGCATATAAGAAGGATTTGGGTTGCAGAAGCGTCGTATAGCCTGGTCGTGGCGGCGAGCAGCCGCTACGCTGTTATCAGATCGTTACATCTGACTACTGCGCGCCGGCCGGCTATTCCGGTCGTATGGATGTGTGGCCCATTCTGTGGAGCCGGAGCCGGAGCCGGAGCTGTCGGTCGTCTAACGGCGTGTCAACCGCGGACGACCATGTCGCGACGTTTCAAATTAGATTGTTGCAATTCTGGGGTACGCCGTCGACGCCAGCTTGTTTAGAATTCTGAGCATGGTGCTCTTGCTCCGCTTCGTCTCCCAGCAACGGCGCGAGTTGTCAGTCCGCTCTTGGGGTGTGTTCCTTAGCTGCGAGGACTACGAAAAAGACCCGCGTCCTGCTTGCAGGGCGCGGGTCTTTTGAATTGTCGGACATCACATCTCAGGTCGGATCCTCGTGGGTGACCGCCTTGTATCCGCGCGCGGCCGCGCGGTCGATGGCAGCCCGGACCAAACCGACGATCAAACCCTGGATGGCAGCCGCAGCGAACACCTCCGTGTTCGACCGGCTGAGATCGCTGGGCCGCGGCGCTTTCGCGTCGTTGTCGCCGACGCGCTTCCACACCTGACCGAAGACGGCAGTCGCAGCGAGCCCACCGACCACTCCGCTCGCGATCGACAGGGGCTTGTACATGGTCTTGGATACGGTGGTCATTTCTTTCCCTTCGAATGGCGACGACGGCGCAGGACGATGATCGCGATGATGGCGACGACGCCCGCGGCACCGAACGCAGCCAAAGGCTGCGGGTTCTCCTTGGCCTTCACCTGAGCGGTGTGCGCGGTGTCGGCGGCGGCCGACTTCACCCGGGTCGGTACATCGAGCTTCTGGGTCAGCGCCTCGACGGTCTCGGCCAGTTCGGCGCGCTGTTGCTCCACGGGCGGCGGGGGAGTCTGATCGTCCGCGGAGCCGGTGGGTGTGGGTTCTGTCATCACAGGGCCTCTCGAACGGTTGCGACGTCGGTCTGGACGCTGTGAACGGTGGCTTGGGGTGCCGGCGGGACGGCACTCTTGGCACGGGCTGCCCCGATCGCTGCGGCCACACCACCGACGATCAACAGCACTGCGGCGACGATGAGAGCCGCAAGCCACGCTGAAACAGCCGTTGCCAGGCCCAGAACAGCGGCGGCAACGAGGGTGCCGAGCCCGAAGAGCAGCAAGAGGGCGCCGGCTCCCGAGATCCCGATACCCACGCCCAGTCGGGTGCCCTTGGCTTTCACCTCGTCGAGGGCATTGCTCACCTCGGTCTTGACAAGCGTAGAAGTCTGCTCCGACAATCGCTCGATCAATTGCACGGTCGACAGGTCGGCCGGTGGCGTATCGCTCACGATTCCTCCTCTGGTCTCACGGTCTCCAGCGGGATACCCACGTCCGTAACTCGACAAACTGTGGGTCGGGGAGCCAATCCGTGAGATCAGAGGGCCGCGGCGGCAGGCTTTTTCATCTTGCGCACGGTTTTGCCGTCGGCGTATTGGCCCAGCGCGGTCATCACCCACCCCGACGGTTCGCGGACCATCTTGCACATCAGCACGCCCGTGCTCGCGTTTGAATCTGACAGCTCGAATCGAACCATCTCTTCTTTGGTGCCCGCATCGACCAACCGGCAGAACGCGCGCTGCACATCGGTGAACTTTTGCCCGGAGAACGAGTTGACCGTGAACACGAGGCCGACGACGTCCGTGGGGAGTCGGCCCAGATCGACGGTGATCATCTCGTCGTCGCCATCACCTGCCCCGGTCAGATTGTCTCCCGAATGGGCCACGGCCCCACCGAGTATCGACAGTTTGAGGAACCAGCAGGTGGCCACGACCTTGCGGGCGCCATCGAAGGCGATGCAGGACGCATCGAGGTCGATACTCGCCCGGCCCGGCGCAGGATCCCAGCCCAAACCCATCAGCACCTTGTTCTGCAGCGGCTTGCCGAACTTGGTCAGCAGCACTGATTGCTGCTTGCGGAGCACCACCCGGCCCTTGTCCAGGTTGGGCCGGTAGTCGGCCGCCGGTGGACCGGCGTGGGTGGTCGGGGGTGGCTGTGCCGGGGCATGTGTGGGCGATGTGGCCGCAGCGGTGGGCGGGGGCACCGCAGGTGCCGGGGTTGCCGGTTCGTCGTCGACGGAGATGCCGAAATCCGTTGCGATGCCTGCCAACCCGTTGGCGTATCCCTGTCCGACCGCGCGAACCTTCCAGTCGGCGCCCCGCCGGTAGATCTCGAAGACGACCAACGCGGTCTCGGCGGAGAGTTTGGCCGGGGTGAAGGCGATCTGGTGGGCGCCCGACGCGACGTCGATGAGTTCGGCCACCGGGTTCACCCCGGCGAAGGTGGTGGTCGGCGGATCGAGACTAGCGGTGATCACCACCTTGTCGATCGAGGTCGGGAGAGACGCCGGGGTGATGACGACGGCGTCCGGTGAGGACGCGGTGCCGGGAACGTGTCGAACCCCGGGGCCGATGGGAGCGTTGAAGAAGACGAGGTCGGCGTCCGAGCGCACCTTGCCGGTGGAGGTGAGCAGGAGTGCCGAGACATCGATACGCCGACCGGACGCGCTCACCTCGATCCGAAGCTCCGGCGAGGTGAGCGGGGTGTTGGCACCGGCCGTCATCGAGATGCTCATCTGGGCTCACTCCGAGTGGTGTGGTGTCCACCGGTTATCCGGTGACGTCGGTGTCGAAGGTACCGACCTGACCGAAACGCCGGGGACGCTCGCGCAATTCGGTGTGCAACCGAAATCGGACGAGTCGGACATCGGAGTACTCCGCGATCGCCGTTGTGCTCGACTACCGCTACTGTCCTGATTCATCTCGTAACTCCACCTGCCAAGACATGGGAGGGCTGCTGTGCCCGAAATCGATGGTGCCGCGACCGCGCTGGTCCTGATAGCGACCGCCATGGTGCTGCTGATGACTCCGGCGCTCGCGCTGTTCTACGGCGGCATGGTCAGGAGTTTCAGCGTCCTGAACATGATGATGATGAGTTTCATCGCGATCCCACTCGTGGCACTGGCCTGGCTGCTCGCCGGTTACAGTCTCGCTTTCTCCGACGATGCGGGGTTCGGTCTCATCGGGGGAGTCCACTCGTTCGGGCTCGCAGGTATCGGGCCGGAGTCGGTGCACGGTTCGATCCCGACGCTGTTGTTCGTGACGTTCCAGTTGACGTTCGCGGTCATCACGGCGGCGTTGATCAGCGGGGCCATTGCGGACCGGGCGAAGTTCGTTGCCTGGATCGCCTTCGTGCCGGTCTGGACCCTGCTTGTCTACGCGCCTGTCGCGCACTGGGTGTGGGGCCCCGGCGGCTGGATCTCAGAACTGGGTGCACTCGACTACGCGGGCGGCCTCGTCGTGGAGGTGACGTCGGGTGCTTCCGCCCTTGCCCTGGCCTTGGTGCTCGGACCCCGGCTCGGTTTCAAACACGATCCGATGCGGCCGCACAACCTGCCGTTCGTGTTGCTCGGTGCGGGTCTGCTCTGGTTCGGCTGGTTCGGGTTCAACGCGGGGTCGGCCCTCGCCGCCGATGGGATGGCCGCTGCGGTTCTGCTCAACACCCTGATCGCGGGCAGCGTGGGCATGGTCGGGTGGTTGATCGTCGAGAACAGCCGAGACGGCCATCCGACGAGTTTCGGTGCGGCGTCGGGCATCGTCGCGGGTCTGGTGGCGATCACGCCCTCGTGCGGCTCTGTCAGCCCGTTGGGTGCGGCGGCCGTCGGCCTGGCGGCAGGCGTCGTCTGCGCCTACGTCGTGCTGTGGAAGTTCAAGTTCGGTTACGACGACTCTCTCGACGTGGTGGGCGTGCACTTCACCGGCGGAGTCGTCGGTACCGCCCTGATCGGCCTTCTGGCCACCGGGATGATGACCGGTGACGCCGAGGGGCTGTTCTACGGCGGCGGGTTGCTCCTGCTCGGCAAACAACTGCTGGCGATCCTCGCAGTTGCGGCATACACCTTCGCGATGTCGTACGGCATCGGCAAGGTCATCGATTGGACCATCGGCTTCCGGGTGTCCGCGAAGGACGAACGCGAGGGCGTCGACTTCTCTGAGCACGCCGAGACCGCTTACGCCGAGCTGGAACGGTAAACGTCCGCAGGCTATTGGTGGTGGCAGGGTGGTGGCTGCACCCCTGCGATGGCATCGTGAAGTGATGACGATGAACCCAGAGAGCACGCCGGAAGGTTCGACCGGGGAATATAGCCTCGATGAGGACGACCAGTTGCAGCCGGAGGACACGCTCGACGACCGTGGTGTCGACGACGTTCTGGACGAGGGCTATTCGCCGCCCGAGCAGCCTGAAGGGATCAACCGTTACGGCACGACAGCCGACGAGCAGAGCCAAGGCGAGAACCTGGCCCAGCATCTCGCGGAGGAAGAACCAGATCCGACGGCGCTGGCGTATCAGCCCGACGCCCCGGATCCGGAATGGCGCTCCGACGAGGCCGACAGCGATCCCGAGTTCCCGGAGGACGAGCAGGTGGGTGATCGCCGATCGGGTCGTCTGATCGCGCCGGACGAAGGGGTGTCCGTGCATGACATCCAGCAGCGGCTCGCGACCGATGCGGGGATCGACGGCGGCGGTGCCTCGGCGGAGGAAGCCGCGGTGCACGTCATCGATGATGACGACGACGAGTTCTGAGCCGCGCCCACCGCTCGACGGGGTGATCGTCGCCGACTTCAGTCGGGTGCTGGCAGGGCCGCTGGCGACGATGACCCTGGCCGATCTCGGTGCCACGGTCATCAAGGTGGAACGGCCGGGGAGCGGGGACGACAGCCGGTCGTGGGGTCCACCGTGGACGCCCGCGGGATCGTCGTACTTCGAGAGTGTCAACCGGTCCAAACGCAGTATCTGCCTCGACCTTTCGAATCACGACGACCTCGTGGCAGCACGGGAGTTGGCTCGCCGCGCGGATGTCCTGATCCATAATTTCCTGCCCGGGCTCCTCAAGAGATCCGGACTCGACTACGAGACGGTCAGCAACGCCAATCCCGGAATAATCTATTGCGGGATCAGCGGCTTCGGGTCTGCCGCCGGCGCGGCACTGCCGGGGTACGACTTCGTCGTACAGGCGATGGGTGGCCTCATGAGCATCACGGGTGAGGCCGACGGTGATCCGATGAAAGTAGGTGTCGCGCTGGTCGACATCTTGACCGGTAAGGATGCGACGGTGGCTGTTCTGGCCGCGCTCGCCGCCCGGCAACGCGACGGTGTCGGGCAGCAACTCGACGTGAGCCTGATGTCGTCTTTGTTGGGAGCCTTGGCAAATCAGTCGTCCTCATATCTGGCGACGGGGCAGGCGCCGGGCCGAATGGGTAATCATCATCCGTCGGTCGCGCCCTACGAGCCCGTCCAGTGCCGCGATGCCCTACTCGTCGTCGCCTGCGGCAACGATCGTCAGTTCGCCGCTCTTGCAGAAGTTGTCGGTGAGCCTGAGCTGGCTTCCGATGAGCGGTTCGCGACCAACCGGGCACGCGTGGAGAATCGCCTCGCATTGACCAAGGTCCTGGAAGGGCATCTGAGCCGCGACACCGCGGTGGCGTGGGAATCGCGGATGCGGGACGCCGGCGTTCCTGCCGGCCGGGTCGCCGACATCGGTGAGGCCTTCGAGACCGCGAGCGATCTCGGGCTGGCGCCGGTGGTCGAGATGCCCGATGGGTACACCGATCAGGTGGCACATCCGGTCCGGTACTCGCGCAGTCCACTGCGCGCCTTCGAGCCGCCTCCGGGATTGGGCGAGCACACCGACTCCGTACGGCATTGGCTCTCCGGCGACGCTGCCGCACCGCCGCCCTGACCAGGCCCGGTCACGGGGTAAAGTTCCACCTCACCTGGTCTGGTTCAGGATCGCGTCCGCCGCACGGGCCGTGCCCTGGCCGTCGGCAAGTCGTTCTGCGATCACCGCGGCGGCCGCGGCGTACGTCTTGTCCTCGAGTACCCGGGTCAATGCCGTCGAGATTCTCGCCGGCGACGCCTTCTTGGGTAACACCTCACCGGCACCGGATGTGGCCACGGCCTTGCCGACCATCGGTTGATCGAGGAGTGGATGCATCGGGATGATGACCATCGGTAGTCCGTGCGCCAAGGCCTGAACCGTGGTGGAGTGGCCGCCGTGGCCCACGACCGCCGAGCACTTGGGCAGTACCTCGCGGTGTGGGATGAACTGATGCACATCGGCATTCGGCGGCGGGTTCAGTGACGTGGGGTCCACTGCCGGACCGGTCGTCACCACGAGGCGGATCGGCATCTCGGCGACGGCGTCCAGAATATTCTGCAACGTCTGTTGCTGGCCGGGGAAGTCGGTGGTGCTCAGACTGGCCAGGACCAGCGGAAGTCCTTGTCTCTCATGAGGACGCGCCGCCGGCTCGGCGGGGCCCGACCACACGAGTCGCGGATCAGCGGGTCCTCGTCCGGAGGGATCGAGTGACCGGTCGGAGACCACCAAGCGGAGATCGGTTGCGTGCCACGTTTTACGGACGCTGAGTCCTCGGGCGCGCGATACCGTCCCGACGGCCCGTCGGAACGATCCGTCGAGGTAGGCGTAGAAGGTGTGGAAGAGCGAGACAACAGGCACGTCCCGCCCAGCCAGCGCCGACATGACCGGCAACAACATGCAGTCCACGACGACGACGTCGTGGCCGGCGGCCGCCGATACCGCATCCTCGACCAGTGCATCGGTGGTGAACATCTTCAGGTA
Source organism: Williamsia sp. 1138 (assembly GCF_002095435.2). Lineage (GTDB taxonomy): Bacteria > Actinomycetota > Actinomycetes > Mycobacteriales > Mycobacteriaceae > Williamsia. The sequence continues at coordinate 23,519 of NZ_MJEJ02000013.1, read as the reverse complement.
ACCGAGAACGGCGGACAGCATCCCGTGATGCTGCGCGGAGGACCAGGGCGGCGGGTCCGTGTAGGCGATGAACGACAACCCGGCTGCTTCGACCTTCCCGCGCTGTTGTGCGTGACCCAGCACGGTCACCTCGTGACCGCGCGCCGCGATCTCCCGCCCCAGGGTGATCACGGGAGGGAAATTGCCTCCGGCGTCGAAAGTCACGAACAACACGCTTGCGCGCTGCGATCCGGTGGGCACCTGGCGCCTACGTGGCCGTCGTCAGGAGCGCGGTGATCATCCGGTCGACGCGCTTTTGCGCCTGCGCCCGCGTCAGGCCGCGATCGCGGCAGAGCACCTTCCAGGTGTAGACGTCGGTCGCGACCAGCAGCATGTCGATGAGCTCGTTTCGGGTTCGTGTCGCGATGCCGGCCAGTTGCGGCGCGAAGACCGAGGTGACCCACTCACGATGCGCCTCGCGCTCACCGCTGGTGAGTGACTGCGCCCGCCGATCCCAGCCCTCTTGGCCGAGCAACATGATGATGACGTCGCCGCGGGCCTCGAAGTGGTCGAATAGGGCGTCCAGGGCGGCGCGTACATTTCCGGGGGTGGTGACCGCCTGAGAGTTCAGCTGGTCGCCCACGAACGCGGTTGCTGCGTCGAGCAGTCCGTCACGGTTACCGAACTGGCGTAGGACGGTTTGTACGCTGACGCCGGCACGGGCGGCGACTTCGGGGAGCACTATCGTCGAAAACGGTTTCTCACCAGCCAGCGCGACGGTGGCGTGAAGCGCGCGCTGCCGGGTCAGTTCGGCGGACTCGGCACGCGAGCGCATGACGTAATTGCGCGTCGTCTTCATGTCTGCACACGCTAGCGGCCCCACAATTTCGTGTCAACGAGTACTACCGTGAAATGCACTCGAGACACAACATCGCCCGGGCCGCAGTGCGGGGCCCGGGCGATGCATAGTGCTGGTGTCAGCTGTAGAGGTTCTGACCGCAGACCGGCCATGCCCCGACGCCCTGCGTTGCCAAGACGTTCTCGGCGACTCGAATCTGTTCTTCACGGCTGGCATCGGAGGCGCTGCCCACGCCGCCGTTGGCTTCCCAGGTGGACTGGGTGAACTGGAGGCCGCCGTAGTAGCCGTTGCCGGTGTTGATCGACCAGTCGCCACCGCTCTCACACTGGGCGACCGCATCCCAGTTGTGAGCGCCTTCGGCGGATGCGGTTGCCGCGAAGGCCCCCATCGGCGCCAGCGTCAGTGCTCCGGCGATAGCAGTTCGAGCGGCAAGTTTGCGCATGCTTGTCATGTTTCCTCCTCGCGCCGCACAACCGTCAGATGCACGGGTGCGCGGGTTGGTGATTACTTCAGACATTTCTTGACCGTGTTCACGGCACGTCCAACGACGCTACGGACAGCTTGCCCAAAGGTCACATCGCCCTCGGCGGCGAACGAACTCGATGCGGATCGGTGATGGCGGGCGTCTGTGCAGGTCGGCTCGCTGCAGGCGCCCCCGGACCGAAAGTGTGGTCGAACCATGAATGTGACTCGGAACACCGATGAATTGTGAAGTGTGCCATCGAGAAAGGTGCGAAAAGGCCTGACTTCTCTGACTTCCACTGATGTGGTTCAACGGCTTTGGCGCACGCAAAGAGCCCCGCCCGTACCCCTCGATACGGCGGGGCTCTTCGCTGTGAGAGACGAAAAGTGCTCAGATCACTTCAGTTCGGCGCTGCTCTTCCCGAGAACGCGACGAGCGATGATCAGATTCTGGATCTGTTGTGTGCCCTCGAAGATGTCGAGAATCTTCGAATCGCGGGCCCACTTCTCGAGCAGCAGGTGCTCCGAATACCCAAGAGTGCCAGCGAGTTCCACCGTCTTGGTGGTGACGTCGGTGACTGTGCGGCCTGCCTTCGCCTTCGACATCGACGCCTCTTTGGAGTTGGGCTCCTTGTTGTCGGCCATCCACGCGGCCCTCAAAGAATGCAGGTATGCGGCTTCGAAATCCGATTCCATCCGGATGAACTCGGCGGCAGCGGCGTGCTGGTTGTTCGCCGGCCTGTCGTAGTCGATCTCGACGCCTGCCTCTTCGAGCAGTCGGCGCAACTCCTCGAGTGCTGCCCGCGTGACACCCACCGCCATGCCGGCCACCATCGGGCGGGTGTTGTCGAAGGTCTGCATGACCCCGCCGAAACCCTTCTTGGTGTCGACATCTGGTGAGCCGAGGAGGTTTTCCGCGGGAACGCGGCAATTCTCGAAACGGATCGCAGCCGTGTCCGAGGCCTTGATGCCGAGTTTGTGTTCGAGGCGTTCGATGGTGACGCCCGGGTGCTCGCGAGGAACCACGAAACTCTTGATCGCGGCGCGACCGGCGCTCTTGTCCACCGACGCCCAGACCACGATGTGGTCAGCGCGCGAACCGGCGGTCACATAGATCTTCTCGCCGTTGATGATGTAGTCGTCGCCGTCCCGCGTCGCAGTGGTCGAGACCGCGGCGGAGTCGGATCCGAAGGAGGGTTCGGTGATGGCCATCGCGGCCCACACCTTGCCGAACTTCTCGAGTTGCTCCTCGGAGGCCACTGCGGCGATGGCGGCGTTACCCAGACCCTGGTAGGGGATCGACAGCATCAGGCCGACGTCACCCCACGAGGTCTCCATGGTGTTCAGAACTGACTGCATGTTGCCGCCGTTGACGACAGCTCCGGCAGGGAGGTCCTTCTTCTCTTGCTTCTGCCCACGGCCGCCATCGGCGCCCGCGCCGGCCGCGCCGGCTTCGTTCAGGCCGTCGTACAGGCTGGCGAGGGTATCGAGTTCGACGGGGTATGAGTGTTCCGCGAGATCGTATTTGCGCGAGATCGGGCGGAAGATCTGGGCCGCGGCCTGGTGGGCCTGATCGACCGTCACATTCAGCTTCTTGGGAAGCTCGAGATTGATTGCCATGACTGAGTCTTTCGTGAAGTGTTGTGAGACAGGAGTGGTCAGGTCAACTAGAGGACGACGATGCCCTCGCCGATCGCGGCGCCGCGTAGATCGCGGAACCAGCGCTCGACGGGATGCTCTTTCGTGAAACCGTGTCCACCGAGCAATTGCACTCCGTCAGAACCGATCTGCATGCCCTTGTCGGCTGTGAGCTTGCGGGCCAGAGCCGCCTCGCGGGCGAAGGACAGTCCCTGTTCTGCGCGGGCAGCACCGCGCAAGGTGACCAACCGGATCGAGTCCAGTTCGGTGGCCATGTTGGCCACCATGAAAGCGACGGCCTGGCGGTTGGAGATGGGTTCGCCGAACGCCACCCGCTCGTTGACATAGGGGATGACGTAGTCGAGCACTGCATGGGCGGTGCCGACAGCGAGCGATGACCAGCCGAGGCGGGCGAGCCGCACCACGTCACGGTAGGCGGAGAAAGCCGCGTCGCCTTCTTGCTCGCCCAGCAGCGCATTCGACGGCACTGTGACGTCGGTGAGAAGGAGGCGTCCCATGCCGGCGGCGCGCACGCCCATACCGGGATCGGCTTCGACGACCAGGCCCTTGGTGCTCGACTCCACGATGAAGAGAGCGGGGCGCCCGTCCAGTTGGGCACCGATGATGAACAGCTCGGACGATCCGGCGGCGGGCACGAACGACTTGACGCCGTTGAGCCGGTAACCGCTGGGCACCCGAGTTGCCTTGGTCTGCAGCGTCATCGCGTCGAACAGTGCTCGCGGCTCGGCGATGACGACAGCCGACTGCGGGACGTTCTCGCCCGCGTAGTCGGGCAGGTAGGTCTTCTGCTGTGCATCGCTGCCGAACTGGGTCAGCGTCGTCGCCACACCGCTCGGTGCGAGCAGGGGCAGGGCGAGTCCCATGTCGCCGTACGCCATGGCCTCGGCAACCAACGAGTTGGTGACCACGCCACGCTCGGTGGCGGCGCCGTCGAACTCCTCGGGGACGTTGATCATGGTGATCCCCAGTTCCGCGCTGCGGGTGAGGATTTCGGCAGGTGCAGCTGCAGCCGCATCGGCGTCGTGGGCCGCGGGCCGCAGGATCTCGGTTGCGAACTCGCGAACCGTGTCCGCGATCATCTTCTGTTCGTCGTCCGGGAACAGGTTGAAGTAGTTCTTGGGGGTGGTGGTGAGCCGTTTGGCGTTGCCGCCACCCTGGGCCGACGCGAAGGCGCGGTTCGCGGCGCCGATCGTCTTGAAGCCGGTCTTGGTGCCCTCGTAGGCGATGCGGTTCAGAGGTTCGCGGAGCTTGTACTTGTCGGCGAACTCCGAACCGGTGACCGTGGTCAACACCCGCATCGCGGTACCGATCGCGCTGCGTCGGTGCGGGTTCTTGCCAACTGCGGATGTGTCGCGGGGTTCGGTATGAGTACTCATTCTCACCAGCTTGTCTCGTGCGATATGCGGCCAGTTCCAGGTGCCCGGCTGGGCCGGGCATGCCGATCTTACTCGGCGGTAAGAACTATCTTACTCACGAGTAAGGTCCTTTGTCACGCATCGCCGTACGAACGCTCGGGCAATCGGTGCAGACTGCAACTCGGTAGCCGCAGAAATCTTCTGTCGTCCCAGTTCAGGCGGGCGATTCGGAACACGTCATTCAAATGATCAGTATTTCTTCCAGGACCCGCCGATCACCGTGGTTGTGCCATATCGTCCTCTGCATGACAACACCTCCCCCCGGGTACCCGGCCCAGCCTCTCCAGCCGCAGGGTGGCCCGCACAACGACACTTTCTTCGTCTCATTGCTCGGCCAGGAACAGGGGCCCATGGGTTACCAGGACCTGGCCGGGTTGGTCCGGTCCGGTCAGGTCAAGCCCGAGACCCAGGTGCGGACGCAGGCGAGCAACTGGTTCCCGGTCTCGCAGGTCCCCGGCCTGTTCTCCGACAAGGAATGGCTCACTGCGCTCCTGCTGTCGGTGTTCGTCGGCGGCTTCGGCATCGACCGCTTCTACCTCGGCTACACCGGCCTGGGAGTTGCCAAGCTCCTGACCTGCGGCGGTCTGGGCATCTGGACGCTGATCGATATCGTGTTGATTGCGATGCGCAAGCTCCCCGACTCGAATGGTGTTCCTCTGAAGTGACGTCCCCGTCGACTCTGCCGAACCGGCGGCAATCCGAGAGCTCGATTCGGATTGCCGCCGGTTTTGGCGTCGGCGCCGTCGTCACGGCCTTCGCGGTGACACCGTCCCTCAGTACGTCCGGCCCCACCATGTGCCCGATGCGATTGATCACGGGCCTGCCATGCCCGGGTTGCGGCCTCACCCGTAGCTGGGTTGCCTCCGCTCACGGAGACTTCGCGGGAGCTTTCTCGTACAACATCTTCGGGCCCATCAGTTTTGTCGCCACGATCCTGTTCGTGGTCGCGGTGGGCATTCTCACCACACGCCGAAAGCCGGCCGCGCCGATTGCTCGGTTGTTTCGCCACCCGGTTGTCATCGCGGTGGTGGTGATCTGGGTGCTCTACGGCATCGCCAGGGTGATCGACCACCTGGTCGGCGGCGGAGTGTTCCCCGACATCGCCTGACGTTCGGCCCCGAGATCGTCCGATTCCGAGGGTGCAAAGGGCATATTTCCCTCGGCGACCCCTCAATCGGACGATCTCAAGAAAGTTGCTAGGTGACCTCAAGGGCGTCCTGATCCGGCAGGACCAGGAACTCGGTCGACTCATCGCTCATCTCCGAGAAGCGCCCATAGTGCATCTTGAGTCCGGCCTCCGCCAACAGGGCGTTGTGGATCGGAAAGCTCAGGCGCGGTTTCACCGCGCGCAGGTAGTCGATGGCCTCACTGATCTTCATCCACGGGGCCATCGTCGGCATCGCGAGCACATCGACCTTCTCCTCCGGAACGAACAACGAGTCACCGGGATGCATCAATTGCGCCGGATTGCTCTCATCTCCGAGGAGATAGGCGACGTTGTCGATGGTGGGGATGTCCGGATGGATCACGGCATGGGTGCCGCCGGCGATCCTGGTATTGATGCCACCGATGGTGAACTCGTCGCCTGGCTGGGCAGCCGTCCACGTTCCTGCGACATCGTCGTCGTTGAGCTGACGCGTCGTCTGCGGGTCGGCGTAGAGAACCGCCTCGGGGTTGCCTGCCACGAGATCGGGCAGCGTTGCGACGTCCACGTGGTCGGGGTGCTGATGGGTGATGAGGATCGCGTCGAGTCCGGTCACGCCGGTGAAGCCGTGTGAGAAGTTGCCCGGATCGAAAAGCACACGGGTGCCGTTCAACTCGACGAGGATGCAGGAATGGCCGAAGTGTGTGATCTGCATGGCCTCAAGTATGCGCCTCAGGCGGGACGCAGCGCGGAGAGAACAGTTGCGTGCAGGGCTCCGTTGGTTGCGACCGCACTACCGCCGTGGGGGCCGGCGTTACCGTCGAGCGCGGTGAACGACCCGCCGGCTTCGCGGACCAGGATGTCGAGCGGGGCCAGATCCCACAGAGAAACCTCGGGCTCTGCGGCGATGTCGACTGCGCCCTCGGCGACGAGGCAGTAGTTGTAGAAATCGCCGTATCCGCGCACCCGCCAGACCTGGTCGGTGAGGTCGATGAACTCGTCGCGGACGCCGCGATCGCGCCAACCGGACAGGCTCGAGAACGCCAGGCTCGCTGATGACACCTCCGACACCTTGGAGACGCGGATCGGACGCACGGCGGCGTCTGGTCCCTGGGCGAACGCCCCTTCGCCTGCCGAGGCCCACCAGCGCCGGCCCAACGCCGGCGCGCTGACGAACCCGGTCTGCGGAACGCCGTCGACCAGCAGGGCTATGAGGGTCGCCCAGACCGGGACCCCGCGGACGAAGTTCTTGGTGCCGTCGATCGGGTCGATCACCCATTGGCGCCCCGTCAGCGCGACGTCGCCGCCGAACTCTTCTCCGAGGACGTCGTCGCCCGGGCACTCCTGGGCTATCAACTCACGCAACCGCGTCTCGACGGCCAGGTCGGCGTCCGAGACGGGGGTGAGGTCGGGTTTGGAGTCGACGATCAGGTCGAGGGCGCCGAAACGGGCGGTGGTGATGGCGTCGGCGGCGTCTGCCAGCGCCAGCGCGATCTGCAGGTCGCGGGGTTCGGTCATGAAACGCCACGCTACTTGGCCGCGAGGTCGCTCGATCGCCCCGCGTCTTCACCCGTCATGTCCGGTTAGCCTTGGAACATGGTCGAGATCATTCTCATCGTGATGTTCGCCGCTGTACTCGCGGCGTTCCTGATCCAGTGGCGCCGCTCCCGGTCGGGTGAGACTGCAGGTGGCAGGCCCGGTGATCCGAGATTCTCCAATCGCGTTCCGGGCACCTTGACACTCACCGGGGTGTCCGATCAGCCCGTCGAAGGCGACAAGAACCATCAAGTCTTCTGCACGGTCTCGGGCACGATCATCGGACCCGACACCGCACCCACCGCCGTGTACGGGCGTTTCGTGGTGCCGTTGTCGATGAGCTGGCCGTCGGTCGGCGACGAGATCTCGGTGACCTACAAGCCGGGTAAGGCCGAGACGAGCTGGGAGCTCGCCGGGCCCATCGGCCACGATCCTGGCCAGGCCGGACCCAACCTGCGTAAGGACTGATAGGTATGGCGCTGCCGGACCGGTACCCTGAGTGATCGTGCATCCAGACGCCTCAGCAGACATCGACGCCCTCGATTCGACCCTCACCACCGTGGAGAAGGTCCTCGACCTCGAGGAGCTTCGGCGACGGATCGATGAGCTCGAACATCAGGCCGCCGATCCCGAGCTGTGGAACAACCAGGAACATGCTCAGCAGGTGACCAGTGAGCTGTCGCACGCGCAGACCGAACTGCGCCGGGTCGCCGAACTGCGCCAGCGCCTCGAGGACCTCCCGCTGCTGTACGAGCTGGCCGAATCCGAAGAAGGCGCCTCTCGCACAGAGGCCATGGCCGACGCCGACGCCGAACGTGTCTCTTTGCGCACCGACATCGAGGCGATGGAGGTCAAGACCATGCTCGCCGGTGAATACGATCACCGCGATGCCCTGGTCAACATCCGGTCGGGCGCCGGTGGGGTCGACGCCGCGGACTGGGCCGAGATGCTGATGCGCATGTACATCCGGTGGGCCGAGAAGCATGACTACAAAGTCGAGGTCTACGACACGTCGTACGCCGAAGAGGCGGGCCTGAAGTCTGCGACGTTCGCCGTCAAGGGGCCGTACATGTACGGCACCCTCTCGATCGAGATGGGCACCCACCGGCTCGTCCGGATCAGTCCCTTCGACAACCAGGGCCGCCGTCAGACGTCGTTCGCCGAGGTCGAGGTACTGCCTGTGGTGGAAACCACAGATCATATCGACATCGCGGAAAACGAACTGCGCGTTGACGTCTACCGTTCATCAGGTCCCGGTGGTCAGTCCGTGAACACCACGGACTCCGCTGTGCGACTCACCCACATTCCGACCGGTATCGTGGTGACCTGTCAGAACGAAAAGAGCCAGCTGCAGAACAAGGCCGCGGCAATGCGGGTTCTGCAGGCCAAGTTGCTCGAGCGCAAACGAAAAGAAGAACGCGCGGAGATGGACGCCCTCAAAGGTGATGGCGGATCCAGCTGGGGCAACCAGATGCGGTCGTACGTGCTGCATCCCTACCAAATGGTCAAAGACCTTCGGACCGAGTTCGAGGTCAACAACCCCACAGCCGTCCTCGACGGCGACATCGACGGATTCATCGAATCTGGGATCCGTTGGAGGATGGCGCAAACGGCCTAGGCCGTGTCGGGCCCGAGCTTCGAGCCGGCCCTGATTTTTCCACCGCAGCGGAGTTCGACCTGACCAGTAGGGCCGCGGCACCACACCGGAGGAGTAAATCGCTTGTTTCATGATGTAGTCGCGTTCGTGACGGCGGCCCCGTCCGGGCCCGCCGGCTCGGACCGCCTGATCCGATGGCTCTCGCTGCAGGGCCTCACCATCCTGTTGTGGGTCGTCGGCGCCTTGTTGGCCACCCGCTTCGTCCAGTGGATGGTCGGCCGGATCACCACCAAGATCGATTCGCAGTTCACCGAATCCGATGCACTCGTGCGGTCGGAGGCGATCAAACACCGGCACTCCGTCGCCCAGGTCATCGCCTGGGTGGCAATCGCGATCGTGTACATCATCGCGGGATTCAGCATCGTGCGAGAGCTGGGCGTTCCGATCACCGGTTTCGTGGCGCCCGCGACCGTGCTGGGTGCCGCCCTGGGATTCGGTGCCCAGCGCATCGTCCAGGATCTGCTGTCGGGCTTCTTCATCATCACCGAGAAGCAATACGGGTTCGGTGACGTGGTGTCGTTGGCGATCACCGGTGCGGCCGAACCCGCCGAGGGCACCGTCGAAGACGTGACGTTGCGCATCACTAAACTGCGCTCGGCGGATGGCGAGATGATCACCATCCCGAACGGCCAGATCGTCAAGGCCATCAACCTGTCCAAGGACTGGGCCCGCTCCGTGGTCGACATCCCGCTGCCGATCGGCGCCGACATGGCCCGGGTCAACGAGTTGATCGCCCAGATCGGCCACCAGGCATTCACCGACTCCCGCACCCGCAACCTGCTGCTCGACGAACCCACGGCCATGGGTGTCACCGACATCGAGGTCGACACCATGACGGTGCGGATCGTGGCCAGGACGCTGCCGGGCAAACAGTTCGAGGTCAGCCGAGACCTGCGCGCCAGAATCGTCAGGGCCTTCGGCCGGGCGGGCATTGCGCTCGCGCCGGGTACGGCCATCGAGACCGACTCCGTCGCGCCGGCAGCCGCTGAGGAGGGAAGCCGATGAGCGATGGCACCGGTGAGAACATCGACAAGAACGTGACCCCGCAACCAGTGACCCCGCAACCCGTGACCCGGCGATCCACGACGCCGGAAGCACCTTCGACGGCCCCGGCGGACACCGAAGGACCCGCGAACAGCCACAAGAAGACCCTCTGGGAGCGCATACCCCGGCGGATTTTCCGTGGCCGGGTTCGGACGACCACCGCGGCGCTGGTGGTGTTGTTCATCGCCGCACTGTTCCTCTACGGCCAGCGGTCGGATCACTACGCCAACCTCGACCAAGAGAACCGGCAGAATCAGATCTCGCAGGTTCAGGCACCACGAACCACCACACCTGAGCCGGTCGAGGAAGAGCCCACCGAGACGTCCACGCCGTCGACAACCGTCACCCCGTCCACCACGGTCCCGCCGACCGGCGAGGAGTCGTCGAGCTCGAGTTCGGAGGCGCCGACTACCACGACCACCACCCCGGGCGGCGGGTTCCGGCTCCCTGAGCTGCCGACGATCAGCATTGCGCCCTGACCGGGCGGCAAGTCTGAGGGGCGCGGCAAGTATTCGTGGCTACACTGGGCGACCGTGATCAGCGTCAACAATGTGACGATGCAGTACAAGGCATCGACCCGGCCCGCACTGCGGGATCTGTCTCTCGACGTCGACAAAGGCGATTTCGCATTCCTCATCGGGCCCTCGGGTTCGGGCAAGTCAACCTTCTTCCGGTTGCTCCTGAAAGAGGACAAGCCGACCTCCGGTGACGTCTACGTGGGCGACTTCCACGTCAACAAGCTGCCGGGCCGTAAGGTCCCCAAGCTGCGGCAGTCGATCGGATGTGTCTTCCAGGACTTCCGGCTGCTCCAGCAGAAGTCGGTGGCCGAGAACGTGGCGTTCGCCCTCGAGGTGATCGGCAAACCGCGCAACACGGTCTCCAAGGTGGTGCCCGAGGTCCTCGACTACGTGGGACTGTCGGGCAAGGCGGACCGGATGCCGTACGAACTCTCCGGCGGCGAGATGCAGCGCGTGGCCATCGCGAGGGCGATCGCGAACCGGCCGCTGCTCTTGTTGGCCGACGAGCCCACCGGAAACCTCGACCCCGACACCAGCCGGGAGATCGTCGAGGTCCTCGACCGCGTGAACCGTCGGGGTACCACCGTCGTGATGGCCACGCACGATCGTCAGATCGTCGACTCCATGCGGCGGAGAGTTCTCGAGTTCAGCAACGGTCGCCTGACCCGCGACGACGCCCACGGCGTCTACGGCCTCGGCGGCTGAGCCCACCATTCCACTTCTTCTGTAGTCCCGACCGGGAGGACACCCGAACTCCGATGCGCGCGAGTTTCATACTGAGCGAAGTCCTGAACGGACTGCGCCGCAACGTCACCATGACGGTGGCGATGATCATCACCACAGCCATCACCCTCGGCATGTTCGGCGCCGGTCTGCTGGTGGTGCAGATGGCCGACAAGACCCAGGACATCTTCCTCGATCGTGTGGAGATGCAGATCTTCATCTCCGATCCGGTGACCGACGCCGACCCCGACTGCAAGTCGGCGCCCTGCGCCACGCTCCGGACCGACATCGAGGGGACCACAGGGGTCGAGTCGGTGCAGTACATCAACCGCGCGCAGGCCTACCGCGACGCCACGACCAAGACGTTCGCCAACAACCCGGACATCGCGGCACTGGTCAGGGAAGACACCCTGCCCGCGTCGTTCAAGGTGCGGATGTCCGACCCGGACCAGTTCGGCGTCGTCCTCGACACGTTCCGGACCGCGGACGGGGTGGACAGCGTGCTGGACCAGCGCGAACTCGTCAAACGAATCTTCAGCGTCCTCGACGGTGCGCGCAATGCGGCGTTCGCCATCGCGCTCGTACTGGTGTTCGCTGCGGTGCTGTTGATTGCCAACACCGTTCAGGTCGCCGCGTACACACGGCGGACCGAGGTGGGGATCATGCGCCTGGTGGGCGCCACCCGCTGGTACACCCAGCTGCCCTTCCTGCTCGAGGCGGTGATCGCGACCGTGGTCGGTTCGGTCCTGGCCATCGCGGGACTATTCGGTGCCAAGGCGTTGTTCTTCGATCGTGCCCTGCAGGATCTCTACGGTGTGAACATCCTGGCGAAGATCGGCGTCTCGGACGTGCTGTTCGTCGCCCCGTGGCTGATCATCATCGGCGTGGGGCTGTCCAGCATCACGGCGTACGCGACGCTCCGGTTCTACGTCCGCGAATAATCGGGGCGACGCCGCGGCCCCGGCCTGTGTAGTGTTGCGGGGCCATCAGACACGAGAAATCCGGCGGATACCCGGCGAGAGTAGGTGAGAATCGATGAAGGAAAAGGGCCGCAAGGCGATTGCGACGAACCGTAAGGCGCGGCACAACTATGCCATCCTCGACACCTACGAGGCCGGTGTCGCACTGGTCGGGACCGAGGTCAAGAGTCTGCGTGACGGCAAAGCGTCGCTGGTCGACGCGTTCGCGACCGTCGACAACGGCGAGATCTGGCTGCGCGGACTGCACATCCCCGAGTACGGCAACGGGTCGTGGACCAACCACGCGCCACGCCGCAACCGAAAGTTGTTGCTGCACCGCAAGGAGATCGACGGCCTGGTCGGCAAGATCCGCGACGGCAACCTCACGCTCGTGCCCTTGTCGATGTACTTCAACGACGGCAAGGTGAAGGTGGAACTCGCGCTCGCCCGAGGCAAGCAGGACCACGACAAGCGCCACGACCTGGCCAAGCGCGACGCTGAGCGGGAAGTCACCCGAGAGCTCGGTCGCCGCGTCAAGGGGATGCGCTGACCGCTGCGCAGTATCGGCGGGGTCAGGGTTTGGTATCGACCTGGTGTCGCGCCGGGATTGAGGTTTGCATCGCGAAGGACGGTCGACTGCACTGACCCCTGATGAGCATTCGGGGCGGTATCTCGCGAGGGTTGACGGCATGTGTCGGTGTGGTGGCGGTGGTGGCCGCGTTGTGCCAGGGCGTGGGTCCAGCGGCATCCGCGCCGGCCGTGACCGGTAGCAAGCAGATCACCGATCGGTTGTCGATCATCTACGTGTATTCGCCTTCGATGAATCGGGTCATCCCGAATCAGGTCCTACGCCCGGCCGGCAACTCTGCCGGCGCGCCGACGTTCTATCTCCTCAACGGCAAAGGGGGCGGGACCGAGGGTGACAGTTGGGTGAACTACACCAACTACGAAGGGTTCTTCGCGGGCAAACGCGTCAACGTCGTCTCGCCGCTCGGGGGTAAATACAGCTGGTACGCCGACTGGCGTGGCCCCGATCTCGTGACCGGAATCAACAAGTGGCAGACCTATCTGACGCGGGAATTGCCTGCCGCGCTGGCCCCCGAACTGAAGTCGAACGGCGCGAATGCGATCGCCGGACTGTCGATGAGTGGGGGACCGGCACTCGACCTGGCCGGCCAGGCACCCGACGTCTACCGGGCTGTCGCGTCGTACAGCGGCTGTCCTGCCATCGGCAGTCCACTCGGGACTGCGGCGGTCTCGGCGACGGTGGCGTCGGGAGGCGCCAATCCGCTCGCAATGTACGGGCCACCCGGTGATCCGGCCTGGGCCTGGCACGACGCGACGTTGCACCCGAACCGGCTGCGCGGTAAAGCGATATACATTTCTGCTGCCACCGGTCTGCCGAGCGCGGCACCGGGCCCCGCGGCGGTCCCGCTGTTCTTCGGGCCGGCCCAGGTCGAGGTGATCACGCGGCAGTGCACCGATCAGATGGCGGGCGCTCTGCGTTCGGCCGGCATCGGACACACCTACAAGGTGTTCCCGACCGGAGCGCACACCTGGGGTTCGTTCGAACAGCAGATGCGCGACAGCTGGCGTGTCATCGGCCCGGCGATCGGGGCCTGATCCTGCGGCAGTTCCCGGACGCCGATCGTGCCCTTTCCGTCGCCGATCGTGCCCTTCCGGACGTCGATCGTGCTCTTCTGGTCGCCGATCGTGCCCTTCTGGTCGTCGACTGTGCTCTTCTGGTCGCCGATCGTGCCCTTGCCGTCAAGGTCGATACATCTGAGGCCCGCTCGGCGACTGAAAAGGCCCGCACGGTGAGCGAAGAGGCCCGCTCGGTGAGCGAAGAGGCCCGCTCGGCGCGGGTGCGAGGCCACTGTGGAGCCCGATCAGTGAAGCGGGAGGTAAATAGGAATGACTTGTCGTCGACTCTTGTTACACTGAATTGTCCCGTCGCGAACAACGGCGGGGTGCTACCAAGGGGCTGAACGGTTTCGACTGCGTGCGTCTAGGTAGGGGAAGCGTGTCGGTGCAGGCTAGAGACCACCGTAAGCGTCATAGCAAACAATTAAGCGCCGACAAAAATCAGCGCGACTACGCCCTCGCTGCCTAAGCGACGGCTGGTCTGTCGGCCCGGGTGAGCTCTCGCCCCGGGTACCGGCATCATTCAGAGAGCTAACCGTTGCGGGCGGTCGCGGACCGCAATGGGACATCAAACAGCGACTGGGATCGTCATCTCAGCTTGTTCGCGTGACTGAGAGATCCGAGTAGAGACTTAGCGAACTGCACACGGAGAAGCCCTACTGACACGGCGAAGGACCCGGGTTCGATTCCCGGCAGCTCCACCGTTCGAAGCAGGCCAGAGCCACCGGCTCTGGCCTGCTTCTCTGTCTGGACCAGCGCGCTCGTGGAATACCGGCGGCCCGGCGCCTTGTTGGACTCTTGGGTAACGACGACCCCGCCACCGTGTAGCCGTTCGCTGTGGCGCAGAAATCAGACGAAGGGACGACGATGACCCAGGTTCCGAACATCACTCTCAATGACGGCAACACCATCCCGCAGCTCGGATTCGGTGTCTTCCAGATCGAGCCGAAGGACACCGCCGAAGCGGTCAAGACCGCCCTCGAAGTGGGCTACCGGCACATCGACACCGCGCAGATGTACGGGAACGAGAAAGAGGTCGGTGAGGGAATCCGTGCGTCGGGAATCCCGCGTGACGAGATCTTTGTCACCAGCAAACTCAACAACACCTTCCACGAGCCCGATGCGGCCCGCAAGGCCTTCGACACCACGCTGAAGGACCTGGGGCTCGACCACATCGACCTGTTCCTGATCCACTGGCCCCTGCCGACGCAGTACGGCGGCGATTACGTGTCGACCTGGAACACCCTCATCGAGTTCGCGAAAGATGGCCGCTCGAAGTCGGTTGGGGTGTCCAACTTCCAGCCAGACCATCTCGACCGGCTTGCTGCCGAGACGTCGCTGGTACCTGCGGTGAACCAGATCGAGGTGCATCCGTATTTCACCAACGAGGTCGCCCGCCGGTACGGCAAAGACCACGGCATCGCGACCGAGGCCTGGTCACCCATCGCGCAGGGCAAAGTCCTCGACGACCCGGTGATCACCGAGATCGCCGACAAGGTCGGCAAGTCGACAGCCCAGGTCGTCCTGCGGTGGCACATCCAGCGCGGCGACATCATCTTCCCGAAGTCGGTCACGCCGAAGCGGGTCGAGGAGAACTTCGCATTGTTCGACTTCGAACTGGACAACGCCGCCGTCGAGGCGATCAGCGCCCTCGACAAGGGCGAAGAGGGCCGCAACGGCCCCAACCCCGACACGTTCGACTACATCGGCTAACCCATCGGCTAACCCATCGGCCACCCCAGACCACGTGGCACGATCTGCTCCACTTGTGGTGATCCGCTCCGGTTCCAGAGCCCTGGAACCGGAGCGGATCGCTGTAACCGGAGCAGATTTTCTGGTCAGTTCGGCGCGTCGACCCGTGCCATCAACCAGGGAAGCGCATCGGTGAACGCCTGACCGGCGAACTGCCAGTTGTGCCGTCCGGGCACCGGCCGGACGACGACGTCGATGCCCTGTTCGTGGGCCACTGTCGACAATGTCTGAGTAGCCCGGATCTGCGGCGAGGTCAGTCCTGATCCGTGGTGACGGTGACCCTCGGACTGAAACCATCCGCCGACTCCGCAGTACGGGCCGTGCCTTCGCATGGCCGTCGCCGGATCGAAGCGGTCCCAGTCAGCTGCCCGGCCACCGAACAGCGTCGACGTGGTCTGCGCCCGATCGCCCAGGTTGGGGCCCACATCCCCGGAGACGTCGAGAAAGGTCCGGAACAGATCGGGATGTTCGACCGTCAGGTCGATGGCGCAGGTGCCGCCCATCGACCATCCTGCGACCGCCCAACTCCCGGGCCGATCGGAAGCGCCGAACTCCGAGATCACCGCTGGACGAACCTCTTTCGTGATGTGGGTGTCGACGTTGCCGTGAGGACCGTCCACGCATTCGGTGTCATTCGACAGACTGCCCGTCGGATCGACGAAGACCAGTATCGGAGCCTGCCCGTGGTGCGTCGCCGCATAGTCGCGGACCGTCTGCAGGGCCGAGCCGCTACGTACCCAATCTTCGGGTGTGGTGACGACGCCGCCGATCATCACGACGGCCGGCAAGCGCGGTGGGACGTCGCCCGCGAACCACACAGGTGGCAGATAGACGTACTCGGTCCGATGGTGAAACCTGCTGACACTGTCGGACGTCCGCAGCGGGACGATCTTTCCGTCCGGTTCCGGGTTGCCGCGGAGATGGGAAAGCGTCGCGAACGAGATCTGACCCGGCAGCGGCTGCGCCGTCAGACCCTGCCACGCGCGCCCTGCGGTGGGGTAGAAACCCGCCCACTGATTCGCCGCGAGGCCCAGGCAGACGACGGTCAGACCGACCGCAACCATCCCCGTGATCCGCCGCCACCAGTGGTTTCCGATCCACGCGGCGGGAACCAGGAACATCAGCCCGACGGTCAGTGACAACCAGATCCAGAACGTCCAGGGCGCGGCCTCTGGGGCGAGATCTCGACTGCTCAGGACCCAATAGGTCGCAGCCGAAGCGGCAACTGCCGCCGCGGCGGCGAGTGGTAACCACAGCCGCCGCGTTCGGCGGTGACGCCACCGGACGGCAGCGAGGATCGCGACCGCGGCCGCCAACTCCAGGGACGGGACGAACCAGCCGCCGAACAGCGGCAACCCGGCAAGGTTCACTCGCTAGAGACTGGTCGTCGATTCTGTAGATCAGCTGTGGATATGCGTGTGAGAACCCGAAGAAAACGGTTGTCTCACAAGAAACTTCGGACAAATCGGACCGCGGTCGAGTGCCACGCCCAGACATGGTCGAGCATGGCGTGCTTTCCGTCCTCGATCGGAATGAAGGTGGCGTCGACGCCGGCTTCCTGCAACTCGGCAACACCCTTCGCGGTGCGCTTCGGATACGTGCGGGTGTCAGCGGTTCCGTGCATCGCGAGCACTCGCGCGTCGACGTTGATGTACCGCCAGTCCGCGTACTGCCACCAGGGGGCCAGTGCGAGTACCCCGGCCACGCGCTTGTCCGCCGCGAGCCGGGCCGCCACCCGTCCGCCCATCGAATGACCGACCAGGATCACGGGAACATCGGGGTGCGCCTGCAACAACTCGTCGAGGGCACGCTGCGTGGGGGCCATCGGACTGTCGTCTTCACCGTTCCACCCGTACAGCTCGTAGGCCGCCTGATGCACGACAACACCGGGCAGAGCCATGAGGGAAAGTGTGAACGGGTACATCCGCAACGCCGCCGGTTGCTTGCGGCTGTACGGTTCGCGCGATGAATCTGTTCCGCCGGGCAACACCAGCACCAGCGCGCGAGGCTTTCGGCCCGGGATCAGCATGTGCTGGGCGCGGCGGCCCCCGACAACCGGTCATTGATGTAATTCAGCGCGAACGGCACACCCGTGGCGATGGTGGAGCCGTGATCGCCGGGCAGGATGATCGTCTGCACCCGCGTGCCCTGCCGGCACCACTTGGCCGCGGTCGCCTGCACGCGTGCGGTCGGGGTCAGCTGATCGCTCGCGCCCTGGTAGAGCAGCACCGGAATCCGTGGCGCTCCCGGGTACATCTGAACGCTGTTGCGGTTGAGGGCGTCGACCCCCGCCTGATCATCGGACAGGCTGCCGCCGCCGACGACGTCGGCGATCTTCAGGTTTGCTCCGGCGTCGATGATCTGCTGGGTGCAGCTGTTACGGATCTGATCGGCGAGGGCAACACCACGAGGGTTCAGTTGCTCGGACAGCGCGAGTTCGTTTGGGTATTCGCGTTCGAGGCCCAGCGACGCGGCGAAGCCGAGACCGAAGAGCGGGTTGGGGTTGACGCCGAGGGTGCGCGCGATCGCCTCGAGGTTCACCGGGGTGCCGCCCGCCGAGAGTCCGACGAGGTTCAGTTCTGGGGCGTAGGTCGGGGCCAGCACCGCGGCGTAGGCGCTGGCCATCGCGCCGCCGGAGTACCCGGCCAGCGCTGTGCGGACCTTGCCGACCCGGAAGCCGGGATCGGACTGCACCGCACGGATCGAGTCGAGGGTGATCGTGCCGCCGAGACGGGCCGCGCCGTAGGCGCTGGTCGGGCCCAGGTGATCGGGCACGTTGACCGCAACGCCGCGGGCCAGCGCCAGACCGATCAACTGCTGCTCCTGCAGGCCGCCGCGAAACAGCTGGTGCGACGGGGCGCACTGCAGTCCGAGCGAGTTGGTGAACGGCTGGTAGGACAGGAGATCGTGCCGGGCGCCACCGTTCGGTACGAGCACCGTGGTCACCGCGGCGATGGGCTCACCCTGGGAGTTGGTGCTACGGAACTGGACCTTCTGTGCGGTCGATCCCGGAAAGGGACTCGCGGCCGGCTGGACCTTGAGGACCTGGCCGTTGACCGCCGAGGCGAGATCGGCGGGCGCGGCATAGAACGGGTCTCCATCACCGGCCGGAAGATACGGGGCGGCGCCCACGGGTGCGGCGGTGAAGCTGATGACCGCGGCAGCACTGAGTGCCGCCGCCGCAAGAGTCCCCAGAATCCGGCGACCGGACAAATTACGAACACGCATCGATCATCCTCCGTCACCCCAACCGAAGAACCCTCCGCCCGGGACACACGAGCGGTGTTTCGGGTCGAAGTGTAACCCGCACCCACATCGGCGACGGTCGAATTGCCGGCGAGCGGCCCGGCGGGGAGGATTTCGGCGCGGACAACACAGCGAGAGTGATCGATGGCAGAATTCAGGTGGTCCAGTCAATGTCGCCGAGGACCGTGGTTGTCGCCGAGCGGTGATCACGGGACAACCGGAAGGAAATCCAATGGCTCACCCGCGTGCGGGTACCGTCGCTCTCCCCGAGGATCTGATCGATGTGTCGGCGGTGATCGACGCGTACTACTCCGGCACGCCAGACCCGGAAAACCCGATGCAGCAGGTGCTTTTCGGTACCTCGGGTCACCGGGGCTCGAGCCTTGACAACGCCTTCAACGAGAACCACATCCTCGCCACCACACAGGCAATCGTCGAGTATCGCGCGGGTGCAGGCATCACCGGTCCGTTGTTCATCGGCCGCGACACCCACGCTTTGTCGCTGCCCGCATGGCAGACGGCGATCGAGGTCCTGGTGGCCAATGAGGTCCGGGTGCTGGTGGACAACAAGGATCGCTTCACCCCGACACCGGCGGTCAGCCATGCGATTCTCACGCACAACCGTGGCTCGGGAGCCCAGGCCGACGGCATCGTCGTCACACCGTCGCACAACCCGCCGCGAGACGGTGGCTTCAAATACAACCCGCCCAACGGCGGTCCTGCCGACACCGACATCACCGCACTGGTCGCCGCCAGGGCGAACGAACTGCTTCGGTCCGGCGTCGACGCCATCAAGCGAGTCCCGTACGAGCGCGCACGCAAGTCCGAGTTCTGTGGCACCTATGACTTCGGCGCCAACTACGTGGACGATCTGTCCTCCGTCGTGGACCTCGCCGTGATCCGCAACGCGGGGATCCGGATCGGGGCAGACCCGCTCGGGGGTGCGTCCGTGGGTTATTGGGCCGAGATCGGGGCCCGGTACACCCTCGAGAATCTGACGGTGGTCAATCCCACTGTGGATCCTGCCTTTTCGTTCATGACACTCGATACCGACGGCAAGATCAGGATGGACTGCAGCTCGCCGAACGCGATGGCGTCGCTGATCGGCGCCCGCGACCGCTACGACATCGCAACCGGCAACGACGCCGACTCCGATCGGCACGGCATCGTGACCCCCGACGGGGGACTGATGAACCCGAACCATTTCCTGGCCGTCGCCATCGACTACCTCTTCACGCACCGCGAGGGCTGGTCGCCCACGGCCGCGGTGGGCAAGACATTGGTCTCGTCGTCCATGATCGACCGGGTCGTCTCGGGAATCGGCCGCGACCTCGTGGAGGTGCCGGTCGGTTTCAAGTGGTTCGTTCCGGGCCTGCTCGACGGGTCCATCGGCTTCGGTGGGGAAGAGAGCGCGGGGGCCTCGTTCCTGCGCACCGACGGCACGGTGTGGACCACCGACAAGGACGGCATCATCATGGCGTTGCTGGCGTCGGAAATCCTTGCGGTGACCGGTAAATCGCCGTCGCAGCGGTATGCCGAACTCGCGGAGCAGCACGGTGGATCACCGTCCTATGCGCGCACGGACGCTCCGGCGAGCCGTGCCCAGAAAGCGGTGCTCGCGAAGCTGTCAGCCGATCAGGTCACCGCTACAGAATTGGCCGGAGAGCCGATCACCGCGACGCTCACCGAGGCGCCGGGCAACGGCGCGAAGATCGGTGGACTGAAGGTGACGACGAAGAACGCCTGGTTTGCGGCGCGTCCGTCGGGCACCGAGGACGTCTACAAGATCTACGCCGAATCCTTCAACGGCCCAAAGCATCTGGCGAAGGTGCAGGCCGAGGCGCAGAGTTTGGTGGACGGGGTATTGGGGTCGTAGCGGCGAGGATGCCGATGCGGTGTGCTCAACCCGCTGCCGGAACGCCGATGAGATAGCCGACGAAATAGGTTGCGCCGGCTGCGATCGCACCGAATGCGAGCTGACGGAGCGCGCCTTTCCAGATGGGTTGATTCGTGAAGCGGGCGGCGAGCCCGCCTGCCAGCAGCAGCCCTGCCGCGCCCAGGAGCAACGCCGCGGACAGGGATTCGAATCCGAGCAGATAAGTGATCAGCGGAATGATCGCGCCAAGGGAGAACATCAGGAACGACGACACCGCGGCCACCATGGGCGAGGGCTGATCCTGGGGGTCGACGCCGAGTTCGTGCGTCAGGTGCAGGTTGACGGCCTTGTCGCTGTCGAGGTGGATCTCTGCCGCTGCAGCTGCGGCGGTGTCCGCGCGCATCCCGAGGTCGACGAACAGTTCGATGAGTTCGTCGAGTTCGGCCCGCGGGTGTTTCGCGAGTTCGCGACGCTCGACCACGACCTCGGCGTCGACCTGCTCGTTCTGGGTCGTCACCGAGGTGTACTCGCCGAGGGCCATCGAGAAGGCGCCTGCCACCAGCCCGGACACCCCGCTGAGAATGATTGTCTGCCCGGACGCACCCGAGGCCCCGACGCCTGCGACCAGACTGATGTTCGTCACCAGACCATCCATCGCGCCGAAGGTGGCCGCGCGCAGCCGCCCGCCCGCGACATCGGCGTGGGTGTGGCCGATTTCATCGACGCCTTCATCGGGTGGGTGGGGCTCATCGTCGGGCGGTATCGGAGCCGGCATCCAGCGATGCTATCGCCCGGTGGGAGCAAGTGCTCAGAGTTCTCTCAGGCGTGCGTCGTTACGCTGATGCAGGTGGGAAACAAGTGCTCGCCCCGTGCGGGTGTCGCGGAAGAAAGTGTTCCAAAGGAAAAACATTGAGTAACAAGAAGAAGCAGCCGGTACCCAAGACGAGCACCTCGAAGTACCAGCCGCGCAAACAGTCGAGCACCATGACCTACGTCCTGGGCGGGCTGGCCGTGGTACTGATTGCCGCGGTGGTGATCGGCGGGATCGTGTGGAACAACAGCCGCAGCAACGGCGAGGCTGACACCGATGTGCTGGCGACCTCGGCGACCTTCACGGTGGGCAGCGCCACTGCCCCGCACACCATCGACATGTTCGAGGACTTCCAGTGTCCCGCGTGCCGCAACCTGGAACAGTCGTCGGGTGCCGCTGTCACCGACGCCGTGAACAGCGGTCAGCTGCAGGTCAGGTACCACATGTTGACGTTCTTGAACAAGCAGTCGGGGTCGGGGACCTACAGCTCGCGGGCAGCCGGCGCGATGAAGTGCGTTGCCGACGGCGAGAGTCAGGACGTGCAGCTCGCATTCCACTCGAAGCTCTTCCAGGTACAGCCGGCCGAGGGCGGCCAAGACCACGACAACGCCGCGCTCGCAGGGTTCGCCGCGGACGTCGGCGCGAGTGAGGCGACTCAGCAGTGCATCAGCGACGGCACCCAGGTCCGTGCTGCCGAGGATTCGGCCGAGCAGTCACAGGCGGAGTTGGCCAACGCCACCGGTGGTCGGGTGGGGACGCCCAGCGTGCTGCAGGATGGCAAGCAGGTCGCCACCACGTCAGGACCGCAGTGGGTCGCCGACATCCTCGGCTCGAACAACAGCTGAGATCGCACAGCGGATTTGGTCGGGCTCGCGCTGATGGTGTAATTTCGGTCGAGCACGCTGCGCCGGAGCAAGTGGCCGTGGCAGGGTGTGAAAACCGAATACGGGGCTATGGCGCAGCTGGTAGCGCACCACACTGGCAGTGTGGGGGTCAGGGGTTCGAGTCCCCTTAGCTCCACCCGACAAAAGAACCGAGTCGCCCTGTGGCGGCTCGGTTTTTTCGTTCCGCAACACAAACGCACACGGTTCGGTCATTTGCACACGTTCGACCCTCTCTGCCATCCTGGTCGTAAGACACAAGGTGTGGTAGGGGTGGTGGGGATGGAGTGTGACATGGATTTGTTGGATACCCCGATCGATATCCCGATTGGACGGTCAGCGAAGGGGCGGCGGTCGTTCCCGATCGCGTTCCGGGTTGCGTTTTTGCAGCGCTGGGACCTGGCGGTGCAACGCGGCGCCAAGACTCGGTTGATGCGTGAGTACAACCTGACTCGGGCGACCGTGCGAGAGTGGTTAGAGGCCCGCGAGTCTGGTGCGTTCAGTGACTCGATGGTCGCTGCCGCCGACAAAACGAGGGACCGCATGGACAGCCAAGACCGCGCTGAGCTGGCCCGGTTGCGCGCCAAAGTCGCCCGGTTGGAGAAGAAGAACGCCCAGTCCGAGGCGGCGTTGGAGATCATGGGAAAAGCCTTCGAGCTCTTGGACGGGATCACCAAGAGCTCGACCGAGGACGAGGGTCCGCAGATCCCACCGGCGTTGATGAGCGCCGAGCAGTACCAGGCCTGGCTCAAGCGACATCATCTTTCCTGACCGAGTTGGTCACCGCCTTGGCCACTCACACCTGGATCGGGGTCAAAGCCGCATGCGCATTGACCGGTCTGGCTCGCTCGACCTACTACCGGATCGAGCGCGGTTACCGTCATTACAAGCCGGTCCAGGATCCGGTGCCGCACACGCAGCGGTTCCAGCCGGCTGCGCTGACCGCCACCGAAGAAGAGGTCATTGTCGAGATATTGAACCGTGAAGAATACGCGGATCTGTCTGTGCAGCAAACATATTGGCGCGCTTTCGACAAGCGTGAGATCGGTTGCTCACCACGCACGTTCTACCGGATCGCTGCGCGCTACGGCACGGTCGGTGACCGCCGCCGCGGCCACCACAGCAGCCCCGGCAACCACAGTCGATCCAAACCAATCATTCATGCCAGCGGCCCGGGTCAGTTGTGGTCCTGGGACATCACCGACCTGCACGGCCCGACCAACGACGACCGCTACAAGCTCTACCTCGCGATCGACGTGTTCTCCCGCCACCCGGTCTGCTGGCGCATCGAGTACACCGAAAACAAGCCCGCCGCGATCGACATGTTCACCACCGCCATCGCCGAGCACGGCCC
>NZ_MJEJ02000016.1 GCF_002095435.2 Williamsia sp. 1138 | reverse complement strand
AAGTTGCTCCTATGTCAAGCGGCGGCTTGTTCGGTCGGTGCGGGGTGCGTGTGGGCGTCGGTGGTGAGTCGTTGGTAGACGGTGCGGATGAGTCGTCGTCGCAGGCACCGTAGGGCTGAAGTTTTGGTGTCGTTGGCGGCGAGGCGGTTGCGGTAGTAGGTGTAGCCGTCGGAGTCTTCGAGGCGGATTTGGGTCAGGGCGATGCGGTGCAGTGCGGTATTGAGCTGTCGGTTGCCGTGTCGGGGTAGTCGCACGCGGCCGGCGCTGTTGCCGGACCAGACGGGGATGGGTGCTGTGCCGGCGTAGCTGGCGTAGGCGTCGGCGGAGCGGAAGCGGGAGATGCCGGCGGTTTCGCCGACGATTTTGCCGGCGGTCAGTTCGGCACAGCCGGGCAACTCGAGCAAGGTCGGCACCAGTTGGCGTACTCGCTTGCCGATCTCGGTGGCGAGCTTGTTGATCCGGGCTGTCAGCGAGATGATGTCGTCGAGTTCCGCGCGGGCGATGTCGGCGAGGAGGCTGGTGTGGTTCGCGAGATGGGTGGCGAGTATTTTTTGGTGCTTGTTCATGCTCAGCGACCGGGGTTTGGGAGCGTAGGCGGGATTGATCTCATGGACCCGCCACAGCAGTCGGTTGATTGACGCAGTGCGTTGGGCGACAGCGACTTCCCGGTAGTCGACGAGGAGCCGTAACTCGCGGGATTGGGGGTCGGCGCCAGCGGCGGGCAGGTCCGGTTCGCGTAGTACCGCTCGCGCCACGGCCAGGGCGTCGATGGGATCTGACTTGCCGCGGGTGCGAGCGCTGGAGCGGGCTTGGGCCATCAACTTGGTGGGTACGCGCACCGCGGTCTGGCCGGCGCCGAGCAGGTCGCGCTCGAGGCGGGTCGACATCTGCCGGCAGTCCTCGATACCCCACACCAGATCGCCACCGAACTCGGTGAGTGCCCAGTTGATCGCTGTGTGGTGCCCTTCGGTGGTGGCCGCAGAGGTGAGGTGGCCTAGCTTCTTGCCGACGGAATCGACGGCGACGAATGTGTGAGTGGACTTGTGTACATCGACTCCAACAACAACCATGGTGGTTGCCTCCTGATTCAGAAACAGGGACAGGGACGGTTGGGCCGGCCGGTGGGCAATCCTCAGTTGGGGGCGGTGCCACGCTCCTATCAAGCCACATCGGTCGGTCCATCACACCTGGTGTTGGCACAACTTTTGGAGACCAGACCTCACCCTTTGATGGTGATGCCGGTAGGCCCATCAAGAGCCAAACACCAGGTGATCAGGACCCAACCACCGCCAGAGCGGCAACACAAGAGTCACACTGAGGGCACATCATCGGGGCAGGTGGGTGCGCCAGAAGTCTGTGTTCTTGAGTTCACCAGGTGCAGCGGCGGTTTCGGCGATGCGGATCTTTGCCATGAAGGCGAGCACCGACCGGCGCAGCTCGTCTTCGACGCTGGGTCCGTCGGCGACCACTCGGATGTCGGTGACGTCCCGCGGCAAGAGATCGCGCGGAAAGCCGGTGGCGGCCAGACGTTCGAGAACCTTCTGGGCCAGTGCGAGCGACGGCTGGCCGGTTGCGATGCCGTCGAGCACCGACCCTCGCGCCTTCTCCGCAGCCTTGCGCGACTCCCACTCCTCGAGCTGCGTCTGCAGATCGATGTCGCTGCCGCTGAGTACGCCCTGGGTGCGCGCGGAGATCTTGGTGGTGAATGCCTGTGCCACATCATCGATGTCGAACGGTTCGTCGGCGCGGTCGGCGGCGATCCGGGCGTGGAAGAGCACTTGCAGAAGGATGTCGCCCAGCTCTTCGAGCAGGTGATCGCGATCCCCCGAGTCGA
Organism: Williamsia sp. 1138; assembly: GCF_002095435.2. Classification (GTDB taxonomy): domain Bacteria; phylum Actinomycetota; class Actinomycetes; order Mycobacteriales; family Mycobacteriaceae; genus Williamsia. Next base: position 36,487 of record NZ_MJEJ02000016.1, on the reverse strand, counting down.
TGGCGTCGAGCAGTTCGTAGGTCTCTTCGACCAGATAACGGCGCAGCGATTCGTGGGTTTGATCCCGCTCCCAGGGTCCGTCGCGCCGCAGCCGATCCATGAGCTCGACGGCCGCGAGCAACTCGTGACCGCTGGCCTTGACGTCACCGCCGGACTCGTCGGTCATTTCTTGCCGGCGGTCTCTGCGGTCGCGCCACCAGGCAGGCGCATGTTGACGGACCCGGGCGTGCGGCCGTCCACTACGAGCATGAGATCGGCGACCACCTGCACCAGATCGACGTCACGCACCCGTTCGCTGCCGATGCCGCCGGTCCGCGGTATCGGTAGTCCGACAACGCCTGTGGTGGCCCGATAGACGACACTCGGATACAGCCGTTTGAGTCTGATCTGCTGGGAATCGAGAAGTTTCAGCGGCGACACCTTGATCTGACTACCCGCGACCCCGATCTCGGTGACACCGAGTTCACGCGCGAGCTGCCGGAGCTTCGCAACAGAGACCAGGCGCGACACCTCGGGCGGCAACGGACCATAGCGGTCGACGAGCTCGTCGACGACGCCGGCGATTTCCTCGGCGGTGTCGGCGGACGCGAACTTCCGGTACGCCTCGAGTCGCAACCGGTCCGAGTCGACGTAGTCGGGCGGGATGTGGGCATCGACGGGTAGGTCTATGCGGACCTCGCGGTCTTCCTCGGCGGCGATCGGCCTGCCGTCGGCAGCGGCACGATAGGCTTCCACGGCTTCTCCCACGAGCCGGACATAGAGGTCGAATCCGACGCCGGCGACGTGACCCGATTGCTCTGCGCCCAGTACGTTTCCGGCCCCACGCAGCTCGAGGTCCTTGAGGGCCACCGCCATACCGGCGCCGAGCTCGTTGTTCTGCGCGATGGTCGCGAGGCGGTCGTACGCGGTTTCGGTCAACGGCTTGTCACCGTTGTAGAGGAAGTATGCGTACCCGCGTTCTCGGCTGCGGCCGACACGTCCCCGCAGCTGGTGGAGCTGCGAGAGCCCGAGGACCTCGGCGCGGTCGACGATCAGGGTGTTCGCGTTGGAGATGTCCAGACCGGTCTCGATGATGGTGGTGCACACGAGGACGTCGTATTCGCGATCCCAGAAGCCGGTGACCGTACGTTCGAGCAGATCCTCGCCCATCTGCCCGTGCGCCACGACGACCCGGGCCTCCGGGAGCATCTCTTTGATCTGGGCCGCGGTCTTGTCGATGGTGCTCACCCGGTTGTGCACGTAGAAGACCTGGCCGTCGCGGAGCAACTCTCGCCGGATGGCGGCCGCAACCTGCTTCTGCTGGTAGGCGCCGACGTAGGTCAGCACCGGATGACGTTCTTCCGGGGGCGTCAAAATCGTTGACATCTCGCGGATCCCGGCCATCGACATCTCCAGGGTTCGCGGGATCGGGGTCGCCGACATGGTGAGCACGTCGACGTGGGTACGCAGCGCCTTGATGTGTTCTTTGTGCTCGACACCGAAACGCTGCTCCTCGTCGACCACCACCAGTCCGAGATCTTTCCAGCGCACGCCCGAGGCGAGCAATCGGTGGGTGCCGATGACGATGTCGACGCTGCCGTCGGCGAGGCCGTCGATGACCTTGCGCGACTCCTTGGTGTCGGTGAATCGCGACAATCCCGCGACCGTGACCGGAAAACCCTGCATGCGTTCGGTGAAGGTGGCCAGATGCTGTTGCGCCAGAATGGTTGTCGGTACGAGTACCGCGACCTGCTTGCCGCTCTGCACGGCCTTGAAGGCTGCGCGCACGGCGATCTCGGTCTTGCCGTACCCGACGTCGCCGACGACCACGCGGTCCATCGGCACGGGGCGTTCCATGTCGGCCTTCACCTCGCCGATGACCGTGACCTGGTCCATCGTCTCGGTGAACCCGAAGGCATCTTCCATTTCACGCTGCCACGGGGTGTCGGGCTCGAAGGCGTATCCGGGGGCAGCGTGCCTGGCGGCATACAGTTGCACCAGCTCCCCCGCTATCTCCCGAACAGCCTTGCGCGCCTTGCGTTTGGTGTTCTGCCAATCGGAGCCGCCGAGTTTCGACAGCGACGGGGTCTCGCCACCGACATACCGCGAGAGTTGGTCGAGCGAGTCCATCGGCACGAACAACCGGTCACCCGGGTGGCCACGTTTGCTGGGCGCGTATTCGATCACCAGGTACTCGCGCCGGGCGCCGCCGATCGTCCGTTCGATCATCTCGACGAACTTGCCGATTCCGTGCTGGTCATGGACCACCATGTCGCCGGCCGTCAGCGCCAGCGGGTCGACCTGGTTGCGGCGCTTGGCCGGCAGTCTGCGACCGTCTTTGGCGCCCGTGACCCGCGCGCCGGTGAGGTCGGGTTCGGTGGCGATGACCAGTCCGGCGTCCGGCAGCACCAGACCCGAGGTCAGCGCGCCACGCAGGACGGAAACGATACCGGGCTCGGGCACATCGCCGGCCTCGGCCAGCTTCGCCGCGACGTCGGCTGCGCCGAGACGTTCGACGATGCGTTCGGCAGTACCTGCTCCGGCCGCGACGATGGCCGCGCGGTTTCCGGCATTGATGTGTACACGAAGGGCGGCAAAGGTTTTGGCGACCTCGCTGTCGTCGCCACGCGGGGCGGGTCCGGGCGCGAGAGTCAGTTCCGTACCGATTCCGATCGGGCTCAGGGTCCACCAGAGCCGGTCCGCCGAGACGGTCTGGGCGTGGACGTCGGTGAGTGACCGGTAGGCGCTGTCCTCGAGGTGCAGGACCTCACCGAGATCGATGGGCGCTTCCGCGCCGCCACCGGCCGCAGTCCAGGACGCTTCGAGGAACTCTGCTCCCGTCCGGGCCAGATCGGCGGCGCGGGTCCGGACCTTTTCCGGGTCGAGAACCAGGACGTGGGTGCCCGCGGCCATCACCTCGGTCAGCAGTTGCATCTGTCCGGGGACGAGCGCCGGGATGAGCGCTTCCATACCCTCGGTCGCGATTCCATCGGAGAGCTTGGTGAGCATCTCCACCAGCGGTCCGGTCGAACTCTTCTCGGCGTCGGTACCCGACGCCGAGACCCGCTCGGCGAGGTCGGCGGCACGCATCCTGACCCCGTCGGTGAGCAATAGTTCGCGGCATGGATGGATGTGGACCAGCTTCATGTCCACTTCGGGCTGGCTGCGTTGATCGGCGACCGAGAACGCTCGCTGTTCGGTGATCTCGTCACCCCAGAACTCGACGCGCACGGGGTAATCGGTCGTCGTCGGGAACACGTCGAGGATGCCGCCACGCACCGCGAACTCGCCGCGCTTGCCGACCATGTCGACGCGGGTGTACGCGAGCTCCACCAGCTTGGCGATGAGGTCGTCGAAATCGACGTCGGCACCCTCTTGCAGGGTGATCGCATCGAAATCGCCCAGGCCGGGCGCCATCGGCTGCACCAGCGAGCGGACGGTGGTCACCACGACCTTGAGCGGCGGGCCGTAGCTCTCCTCTTCGGGATGCCGGAGGCGATGCAGCACGCGCAGGCGCTGCCCGACGGTGTCCGCAGACGGGGACAGCCGCTCGTGCGGCAGCGTCTCCCACGACGGGAACTGACTGACCGTCTTACCGACCATGTCGCGCAGCTGCGCGGTCAGTTCGTCGGCCTCGCGGCCGGTTGCCGTGACCACGAGGATCGGGCCCGGTGCAGCTGCGGCCATCGCCGCGATCACGAACGGCCGGGCCGCAGGCGGTCCCACGAACTCTTGTTCCGGTGTTCCGAGCTTGGCCACGAGACCGGTCAGCGCGGCGTCGGACGCCGCGATCTGTGCCAGTCCCGACAGCTGTCCCGTGAAAAATGCAGCAGAGGGCCCAGTCACATCGACTAGTTTACGGGTGCCCGGTGACAATCGTTCACGCAGCGTGCTCCGGTCCGCCCCGGCACACGATCGCCCGAGGTCCCCAATCGCCGGTCACCCGGCCATCACCGGACCTACAGTTGTCGAGTTGCTCCAACCGAGGAGGCGCCACCGTGTCCACCAGCCCCTTTGCCGGAATGAACCGGCGCGAGTTCTTTGCCAAGGTCGCAGCGGTCGGCGGCACCGCATTCCTCGCGTCGTGGGCGAACCCGATCATCGATCGCGCGTACGCCGCCGATCCGGGCGGCTCCGGTTCTCTGGACGACATCGAGCACTTCGTGTTCTTCATGCAGGAGAACCGGTCGTTCGACCACTACTTCGGGACCCTCCAGGGCGTGCGCGGCTTCGATGATCCGTCCGACGCCTGGAAACAGCGCGGCTGGGCACCCAACGTCGGACCGACCAAGACCGGCTACACGATGCCGTTCCGCCTCGACACCACCCGCGGGCCGAGCCTGGACGGCGAGTGCATCAACGACCCCGATCATTCGTGGGCGGGCCTGCACGCCGCGTGGAACGGTGGTCGCAACGACGGCTGGCTGCCGATGTCGATCAACTCGGTGGGGCCTGCGAACGGTCCCGCGCTGATGGGCTACTACGAACGCGGGGACATCCCCGTCCACTACGAACTCGCCGACGCGTTCACACTGTGCGACAACTACCACGCCTCCGTGATCGGGCCGACGGACCCGAACCGGCTGTACTGGATGAGCGCCTCGATCGACCCAGACGGCGTCGCCGGTGGACCGCTCCTCGAGACGCCCACCCAGCTCCCGAGGTTCACATACTCGTGGCGCACCATGCCCGAGAACCTGCGCGACGCCGGAGTGAGCTGGAAGATCTACAACAACAAGGATTTCGGGCCATTGTCATCGGTGATCCTCGACGGCATGATGGCCTGTTTCACGCAGGCAGCCGACGTGAACTCCGAACTCAACCGGCGCGGCATCGTGCCGACCTACCCGAACGATTTCGCAGCAGACGTCGCCGCTGACACGCTGCCATCGGTCTCGTGGGTGGTCCCGAACCTTCTCGAATGCGAGCATCCGGCACTCCCGGCGGCGCTCGGCGCCGTGGGGATCGTGCAACTTCTAGACATCCTGACGTCCAACCCGAAGGTGTGGGAGAAGACGGCGTTGATCATCAGCTACGACGAGAACGGCGGATTCTTCGATCACGTCACCCCACCGACCGCGCCGGAAGGCACTCCGGGCGAGTATGTGTCAGTCCCGAATCTGAACTCGGTGGCGTCGTCCAAGGGCGTGCGCGGACCGATCGGCCTGGGCTACCGAGTGCCGGCATTCGTCATCTCCCCTTACAGCCGCGGCGGTCTCATTGCCTCCCAGACCTTCGACCACACCTCCCAGCTGCGACTGATAGAAACCCGATTCGGCGTCGACGTACCCAATCTGACCCCGTGGCGACGCAGTGTCACCGGGGACATGACGTCGGCGTTCGACTTCGCGGCATCGCCAGACGCGAGACGGCCACGGTTCAGCGACCCCGCGCCCAAAGTCGAGCTCGCGGCGGCACAGTGCGGACCGAACGTCGGCGCAGGTTTCGTGGGCTTGGGCTCGCCATATCCCGTGCCCGCCAACAGCATGCCGACGCAGGAACCCGGCAGCCGCCGAGCGCCCAGCGGAGTCGTCTGAGTCGATCGCGCCGCCGCGCCGCCGGGAGGACGACCTCCACTAAGCTGACGGCATGACATCACGCTGGTCGGCGGCGAACCTGCCACGAATGGACGGCAAGCGCGTCGTGGTCACCGGCGCGACCAACGGGATCGGTTGGGAAACCGCGCGTGGTCTCGCCCGAGTAGGCGCCCAGGTGGTGCTGGCCGTCCGGGATATCGAGCGGGGCAAGGAGCGCGCGGCCCAGCTCGCATCCGAAACCGCCGGGGCCCGTACCGAAGTGGTCGAGCTCGATGTCGCCGATCTGGCATCGGTCAGGCGATGCGCCGAGGGGCTGGGGCAGATCGACAGCCTCATCAACAACGCCGGCGTGATGGCACACGAACACAGCCAGACCGTCGACGGATTCGAGATGTGTTTCGGCACAAACTTTCTTGGTCCATTCGCTTTCACCAATCTCCTGCTGCCGAACATTTCCGATCGGGTGGTGATCGTCGGGTCGACCTCGCACAAGACCGGCTCGATCAGACTCGACGACCCTCATTTCGAGCGACGAGCGTGGAGCAGACCGAAGGCTTATTCGCAGTCGAAACTCGCAGACATGTTGTGGGCACTCGAGCTCGATCGCCGGCTGCGAGCGGCGGGATCTCGCGTGTCGACGGCGATCGCGCACCCCGGCTGGGCAACCACCGGCATCCTCGGACTCACCGGAATCGGTCCGATCGACAAGATCATCAAGGGAGCAGGAACCGTCCTGGCGAACAGCCCCGCCCAGGGCGCGGCGTTGACGCTGTACGCCCTCACACCCGACGTGCCCTCTGGTGCATATGTGGGACCTGACGGAAGGTTCGGACTGCGAGGCGGGCCGGTGTTGGTGGGGCGCACCCCGGCGGCCTGTGACTTCCGCACGGCGGGTCTGCTGTGGGAGCTCGCGGAGAACTCGACAAGCACCAGGTTCGCCCTGTGACCGTCACCATCCGTCCTGGCACGGCGCCCGATTGCGTCGCGGTGGCCGAGATCTACAAGTACTACGTCGACAACACCGTGATCACCTTCGACTACGACGCCCCGACTGCCGCGGAGTGGAAGATCAAGCGCGCCGACCTGCACGCCGCCCGGCTGCCGTTCCTGGTCGCCGAGGACGAAAACGGTGTGGTCGTGGGTTTCGCCTACGTCGGCCAGTATCGGGTGAAGCGGGCCTTCGACTGGACCGTAGAGAACACCATCTACCTCAGTCCCGACCACACGGGAAAGGGTTACGGCAAGGCGTTGTTGCGTAGCCTGCTCGACGCGGTGGCCGATACCTCGATCCGCAGGATCGTCGCGGTGATCGCGGACGTCCCCGACACCGGATCGATCGCTCTGCACGCCAAGGCGGGCTTCGAGGATGTGGGCAGACTCAAGCGGGTGGGCTTCAAGCACGGGATCTGGGTGGACTGCATCCTGATGCAATTCGACGTCGACGATTCGGACGCGCCACCGGTCTGAGCCGGGGCTCCAATCCATCGGGAATTAAACGGACCGCGGTCCGTGTTTGTATGATCATGTCCATGACCCGTATGCCCGCCCTGTATCTGAGCCACGGCGCTCCTCCGTTGGTCGACGATCCTCGCTGGGTGTCCGAGTTGCGACAGTGGTCCACGGACCTGCCCACACCGACGGCGATCCTGATCGTGTCGGCCCACTGGGAGTCCGCGCCGCTGACCATCGGCTCGACCGACCCCGCGGTGCCACTGACGTATGACTTCGGCGGATTCGCCGAGCGCTACTACCGCGTGCGCTACGACGCCCCCGGCGCCGTAGACCTCGCCGCGAAGGTCGCCGCGCTGATGCCTGATCGACAAGCGGTGCAGCATGATTCGCAGCGCCGACTCGACCACGGGGCATATGTTCCACTGACCGTCATGTATCCGGAGGCACAGATCCCGGTACTGCAGGTTTCGCTGCCGACGCTCGACCCCGAGAAGCTACTCGACCTCGGCCGCCGCCTACGGCCGTTGCGCGACGAGGGCGTGCTGATCGTCGGCTCGGGCTTCACCACCCACGGCCTGCCGTTCCTACGCGATTGGCGGCCCGACGCCGTGGCACCGACGTGGTCGAAGGAGTTCGATGCCTGGGCCGGAGAACGCTTCGCCGCCGGCGATGTGGATGCGCTGACCCGATTCAGGACCGAAGCCCCCGGCATGCCCTACGCTCACCCCACCACCGAGCACTGGTCGCCGCTGTTCGTGGCGCTCGGTGCCAGCGACGACGCCGAACAGGTCGGCAAGCAGGTCATCGACGGATTCTGGATGGGCCTGAGCAAGCGCAGCCTGCAGCTCGCCTAGCCGATCTTGGTGGGTTCCGGCGAGCGTTTCGCCAGGTCAGAACTGCCAGAACCCACCACTTCAGGCGTCTGGCGTATCTTCGTCCTGCCGCTCGTTAGGGCCCACGAGGTGTGGATCCTGCTCTAGGTGCATCAACCCGTTCCAGCAGAGGTTGACCAGGTGCGCAGCGACCACCTCTTTGGACGGTTCGCGGACATCGAGCCACCACTGCGCGGTTGCCGTCACCATGCCCACCAACGCCTGCGCGTAGAGGGGGGCCAACGCGGGGTCGCGGTCGCGGCGCTGGAAGTCACTGGCGAGCAGGTGCTCCACCTGACTGATCGCATCGGTCAACAGACTGGAATAGCGGCCTGAATCCCCCGAGGTCGGAGTCCCTCGCACCAGGATCTGAAAGCCTTCGGTGCGGTCTTCCATATAGGTCAGCAACGCCAGTGCCACCTGCTGGACGCGGTAACGGGATCGGTTCTTCGTCAGCGATGAGGTGACCATCTCGAGGAGCGTTTCCATCTCCCGGTCGACGACCACCGCATAAAGGCCTTCTTTGCCGCCGAAATGTTCGTAGACAACAGGTTTGGAGACCCCAGCCCGTTGAGCGATCTCCTCGATGGACGTGCCCTCGAAGCCACGCTCGGCGAACAGGCCCCTGGCGACCTCGATGAGCTGGTGCCGCCGTTGGGTACCGGTCATCCTGGCGCGTGGTGCGCGCTGGACTTTTTCTTCCTGCGCTGTGGGACGGTCGACTGTCACCAGAGTCCCTCCCCGCAAAGATCGTCCCCGTGAGCACCCACCGAGGGCATATAGCCCTCGGACACCCCTCAGGGGGACGATTTCAGGGCATCTGATCGGTGCTTTGCTCCGCCACCAGGACTCGAACCTAGAATACCTGAACCAAAATCAGGAGTGTTGCCGATTACACCATGGCGGATTGTGCAAAACGATTGTGCCACGAGTGGTGGATGCGCGAGAACACGCACCCACCACCCGCTTGCACATCAGTCTTTGGGGCCACCCGCAACGTAGATGACCTGGCCGGACACGAAGCCCGCACCCTCGCTGACGAAGAACGCCGCGGTGTTGGCGATGTCGTCGGGCTGGCCGACGCGTGCAACCGGGATCTGCGAGGCAGCAGCCGCTTTGAAGTCCTCGAACGGGACACCGACGCGTTCTGCGGTGGCGGCGGTCATCTCGGTCTCGATGAATCCGGGAGCGATGGCGTTCGCGGTGACGCCGAACTTGCCCAGTTCGATGGAAAGGGTCTTGGTGAAGCCCTGCATGCCGGCCTTGGCAGCGGAGTAGTTGACCTGTCCGCGATTGCCCTGGGCCGAGGTGCTCGACAGGTTGACCACGCGCCCGAACTTGGCGGCCACCATGTACTGCTGCACTGCGCGCGTCATCAGGAAGGCACCGCGCAGGTGCACGTTCATCACCGCGTCCCAGTCGGAGACCGGCATCTTGAACAGCAGGTTGTCCCGGGTGATGCCGGCGTTGTTGATCAGTACCGTCGGATCGCCGAGTTCCTTGGCGATCTTCTCGACGGCAGCGGCAACAGAATCTTCGTCGGAGACATCGGTGCCGACTCCCAACGCGCGGCCGCCGGCGTCCGTGATCGCCTTCACGGTGTCAGCGGTGCTGGCCTCGTCGAGGTCCAGGACCGCGACCGCCAGCCCGTCCGCAGCCAGCTTCTTGGCCACCGCGGCTCCGATTCCGCGCGCCGCGCCGGTGACTATCGCTGTTCTCTGCTCGCTCACATCAACTCCCTTGTCGAAGAAACCCGGATCTATCGCCGAAGACACCGTGGACAACTCGGGCCGATGCCACTGGCGAACCCCACCAGTTGTATCAAGCGCCCTCCGAAGGTGCGTAGGATCGGGCCGTTCCCCCGCTTCCAACCCGGCAAGGGAGTCCTATGTCCGTGGCGTCCAAGTCAGGGCCGACGGCCGTTCTCGTACTCGCTGCGGGCGCCGGCACCCGCATGAAATCGGCGACCCCGAAAGTTCTGCACGGAATCGGTGGGAGGTCGCTGCTCTCTCATGCTCTGCACGCCGCCGCCGACATCGAGCCCGATCACCTGGTGGTGGTCGTCGGCCACGACCGCGAGAAAGTGGGCGCGGCCTGCACAGATGTCGCTGCCACCCTCGACCGGGAGGTCCTGACCGCGGTCCAGGCGCAACAGAACGGCACCGGTGACGCCGTGCGGGCGGGCCTTGCGGCATTGCCCGATGCCTTCGACGGCACCGTCCTCGTCACGGCCGCCGACGTCCCGCTGCTCGACGGGCCCACACTGCGTGACCTCATCGCCTACCACACCTCTTCGCCTCCGGCGTCCGTCACGGTGCTGACCTCGACAGCCGCCGACCCGACCGGGTACGGCCGCGTGCTGCGCACCCAGGACGGCGCGGTGACCGCGATCGTCGAGCAGAAGGATGCGACCGAACAGCAACGCCGGATCACGGAAGTCAATTCCGGGGTCTACGCATTCGATGCCCGCACCCTGCGCAGTGCGCTCGCAGAGTTGTCCCCTGACAACGCCCAGCACGAGCTCTACCTCACCGACGTGATCGAGATCGCGAACCGCCACTCGAAAGTGGTGCGCGCCAAGCACATCGTCGATGCGGCGCTGGTGGCCGGCTGCAACGACCGACTGCAGCTCTCCGATCTCGGCGCTGAACTCAACCGGCGCACGCTGGCCCGTCACATGCTGGCCGGCGTCACGATCATCGACCCCACCAGCACCTGGATCGACGTCGACGTCGCCATCGCGACGGACGTCACGATCCTGCCCGGGACACAACTGCACGGTCGGACGAGCATCGAGACAGACGCCCGCATCGGGCCGGACAGCACCCTGACCGACGTCACGGTGGGCGCGGGCGCAACGATCATTCGCACGCAGGCCAGCGAATCGGTGATCGGTTCCGGTACCCAGGTGGGACCGTTCGCCTTCCTGCGGCCCGGAAGCGTGCTCGGGGACGAGGGCAAGATCGGCACCTTTGTCGAGACCAAGAACTCCGACATCGGCCGGGGCGCGAAAGTGCCCCACCTGACGTATGTCGGCGACGCGACCATCGGCGAGGGCACCAACATCGGCGCGTCCAGCGTCTTCGTGAACTACGACGGCGTCAACAAGACCCGCACCGTGATCGGAAAGCACTGCCGCACCGGTTCGGACACCATGTTCGTCGCCCCACTCAACGTCGGTGATGGCGTCTACACCGGAGCAGGTACGGTTTTGACGCAGGATGTGCCCGCAGGCGCCTTGGCGATCTCCGGCGGCAAACAACGAAATATCGACGGCTGGGTGCAATCCAAGCGACCCGGTACGCCCTCAGCCCGGGCCGCTGCCGAAGCACTCGACGCACAAGTCACCGAGAACACGCAACAAGAAAGAGACACCCAGTGACCTGGACCACGACTGACAACCAGAAGAGCCTGATGCTGTTCTCTGGTCGCGCACATCCCGAACTCGCCGACGCCGTCGCGCGCGAGCTCGACATCAAGGTGACCCCGCAGACGGCGCGGGACTTCGCCAACGGCGAGATCTTCGTGCGCTTCGAGGAGTCGGTCCGTGGTTCCGACGCCTTCGTGTTGCAGAGTTGCCCGGCGCCGCTGAACAAGCACCTGATGGAACAGCTGATCATGATCGACGCGCTCAAGCGCGGATCGGCCAAGCGCATCACCGCGATCCTGCCGTTCTACCCCTACGCCCGCCAGGACAAGAAACACCGTGGCCGCGAACCGATTTCGGCACGTCTCGTCGCCGATCTCCTCAAGACCGCAGGCGCCGACCGGATCATCACCGTCGACCTGCACACCGATCAGATCCAGGGTTTCTTCGACGGTCCCGTCGATCACATGCACGCCCAGGGACAGCTGGCCGAGTACGTCAAGGACAAGTACGGCACCAAGGACATCACCGTCGTCTCCCCCGACTCCGGCCGTGTGCGCGTGGCGGAGAAGTGGGCCGACGCCTTGGACGGCGCGCCGCTGGCCTTCATCCACAAGACCCGTGATCCCCTGGTGCCCAACCAGGTGAAGTCGAACCGTGTGGTCGGCGACGTCGAAGGCCGCACCTGCGTGCTCATCGACGACATGATCGACACCGGCGGCACCATCGCCGGAGCGGTCCGGGTTCTCAAGGACGCCGGCGCCGGCGACGTCGTCATCGCGACCACGCACGGCGTGTTCTCCGACCCGGCCGCGGAGCGTCTCGCCAACTGTGGCGCCCGCGAGGTCATCGCCACCGACACCCTGCCGATCGGCCCGGACAAGCAGTTCGACACCCTGACCGTTCTCTCGATTGCCCCCCTGCTCGGTCGCACCATTCGCGAGGTCTTCGAAAACGGTTCGGTGACCAGCCTTTTCAACGGAAACGCGTAGGAGCCGAAGCCCGATGGCCGCGACGATCTATCACAACCCCAAGTGCTCGACCTCGCGCAAGACCCTGCAGCACATGCGAGATGCAGGTGTCGAGCCGACGATCGTCAAGTACCTGGAAACGCCGCCGAGCCGAATCGCACTGGAGAAGATGATCTCCGACGCCGGCCTCGACGTGCGCCAGGCGGTCCGCAAACGTGAGGCACTCTACAAAGAACTCGACCTCGCCGACGCCACCGACGACCAGTTGCTCGACGCGATGGCGACCAATCCGATTCTGATCGAACGGCCTTTCGTCGTCACCGACAAGGGCACGCGGCTCACCCGGCCGGTCGAATCGGTCGACGAGATCCTGTAGTCCGCGCGAAGATTCAGCCGATCGACGCGACTCCGGTCACGGTCGGCTTCGGCAACGGTTTCTGAGTGCCCGGCAAGGCAAGGGCGACCAACCCTCGCAGCGGCGCCTTGACGAAGAACTGGAAGAAGTCGAAGTAGTCACGCCAGACGGTGATGAGTCCGTCGTGCACCTCGAACCGGCCGCAGACCCAGAACTGCAGCCGAAATCTGCCGACGCTGAGTTCGTCGATCCGTTCTGTCAGCACGACCGAGCCGTCTGCCGTGACGTTGATGAACTGGACCCCGAAGCCAACCCGCGGATTCTCCATCACCTTGAAGAACTTCGCGACGCGTCGTTTGCCGTGAATCGGGGCGAACCCGACGTTGGTGTACGCGATGTCGGGGTCGACGTAGGTCAGCGCGGTCGTCGGGTCGTCGAGCGCCAGCGCCTCGAGGAACAGTTGCGAAATCTCTGCGGGGGACTTTTCTGCCATGGCCGCGACGCTACTCGATGGCGTCGCAGGCAGGCGGATTCCCGCTGGTAGGACCGGGCGATTAAGACTATTTGCCCTGGCGCGGTATAGTTTGGCCCGTTGTCTCGGCGAGGGTGACCTGATGTCACCGTGATCGGCGCGGCGTGGTCTTCCTCTCAGGGTGGACTGTGGCTGTCACCGACGTATGCCGTGACCCGCAGACCCCAGACCCGCATCACCCGAGGAGACACCATCATGGCAAATGCCAATCAGGCCAGCGTTATCAATGTTTCGCTCCGCACCGAGAGCGGCAAGGGTGCCTCGCGCCGCGCCCGCCGCGAAGGCAATGTGCCAGCCGTTCTCTACGGCCACGGCTCGACCCCCCGCCACCTGCTGGTCCCGGCCCGCGACTTCGCGGCCGTCCTGCGTAACAACGGCCTCAACGCCGTCGTCGACCTGAAGATCGAGGGCGAAGGCGAGCAGCTCGCGCTGACCAAGCAGGTCGACGTGCACCCGATCCGCAACTACATCGAACACGCCGACTTCGTCGTCATCACCCGCGGCGAAAAGGTGACCGTCGAGGTCGCCATCGTGACCGAGGGCGACGCCGCTCCCGGCAACCTGGTCACCCAGGATGCCAGCTTCGTGGAGATCGAAGCCGACGTGCTCTCGATCCCGGAGCAGATCGTCGTGTCTGTCGAAGACGCCGTCGCCGGGTTCTCCGTCACCGCTGCCGAACTCACGCTGCCCGAAGGTGTGACCCTGGTGTCCGATCCCGAGACGCTCATCGTGGCCGTCAACGAGGCCCAGAAGGCCGAGACCGAGTCCGACGCCGACCCTGAGGCTCCGGCCGAAGAGGGCGAAGAGGCCCCCGCCGAGAGCGAGTAGTCACTGCGTCACTCACGCACCAACTCCGGTCCGCGCACTTCGGTGTCGCGGGCCGGAGTTCGTTGTGGCGCAGTCTGCTGGTCCGCTGACTGCGCCCGTCCGCCGATCAGTTTGATGGCGACACCGACAGCGCTCACCGCCACGCCGACGATTTCCCATGGCCCGATGGGGTCACCGAACATCGGCCAGGCGATGAGGATCGTGGCCGGCGGGACGAGCAGCAGAAGGGTGCTCGCGTGCATGGGGCCCGCTTCCCTGTTGACCCACATGTAGGCACCCCAGCCACCGAAGGTCGCGAAACCGACCGCCCAGGCCAACGACCACGCGAAATCGAAGGTGATCGGCGGAACCGTCTCTCCCACAATGGCATTGACGATCCAGAAGATGACGGCGCCCACCACGCATTGCACCGCGAGAGCAGCGGCCATCGGCTCGCGAGATGCGATCCGTCGTTGCGTCAGTGTCCCGCTGACCAAGGCGAGCATGCCGCCCACGCACATCAGGTAAGCCCACCACGGGGCGCCGCCGGAATTCATCTTTCCTCCGACGACGAGCCCGACTCCGACGATGCCGACGGCAAGCCCGAGCCATTCGCGGGGCCCTATCCGCTCACCGAGAACCGGTACTGCGACGGCCGCGACGACCAGTGGTTGTAGCGAACAGATGAGAGCGGTGATCCCGGGACTCAGACCCGCACCCACCGCAGCGCTGATGGCGCCGAGGTAGAGCCCCTGCATCACGACTCCGAGACCCACCTGACGCGCGATCCCGGCGCGGGTGATGCGCAGCTGCCTGACCACGCAGAAGCCGATCAGCAGAACGGCCGCCACCGCGAACCGGCAACTGAGCAGCATGTGCCACGACGAATACCTGGCCGCCATCTCGGCGCCCAGGTACCCCGAGCTCCACATCAGAACCAACAACACCGAAGCCTTGAACATGCCAACAGGTAAACACACCGGTCGGTATACTTGCAGTGTATTTTTCTGGCGATCAGGAGGAACCACCGTGAACGCTGCCGCAACACTGTCCTTGCCCGTCGAAGCCCCGATGACCCCGGCCGCCGAACGCATTTTGTCTGCGGCGGGCACGTTGTTCTATCGCCACGGGATTCGAGCAGTCGGCGTCGAGTCGATCGCCGAGGCCGCCGACACCACCAAGAAGACCATCTACGACCGGTTCGGCTCCAAAGACGGGTTGATCGTCGCGTATCTACACCGACGCAGTCTGCGCTGGCGCACGCTGGTCCTCGACGCCATCGCCGACAAGGCAGTCGGCGCCGAGCAGTCTCTTGCAGTGTTCGATGCCACCGATCAGTGGATGGCGTCGTGGGGTCGCGGCTGCGGTTTCGTCAACGCGTACGCCGAGCTCGGCGGCACCGAGCACCCCGGTGTCCCGATCATCGTCGAAGAGAAGACCTGGGTGCGTGATCTGTTCGAATACACCTGCGCCGCAGCCGAATATCCGGATCCCGCCTTTCTCGCGGGCCAGCTCACCCTCCTCCACGAGGGCAGCATCGTCGCGAGAACGGCGGGTGCACAACGCGACGCCGGGGACATCGCCCGACGCACCGCGCAGGTCTTGCTCGGCGTGGATGACAGAATGGCCGCGTGACCGATGCGATCGTGATTGTCGGCCTGGGAAATCCCGGCAGCCGATACGAGAAGACCCGCCACAACGTGGGGGCGATGGCAGTCGATCACCTCGCAGCCAAGCTCGGAGAGAAGTTCAAGACCCACAAGAAGTCCGGGGCGCAGGTCGCTGTCGGACGGCTCGGTGGCACGTCTGTGGTCCTGGCGAAACCGACGTGTTTCATGAATGAGTCCGGTCGCCAGGTGGGCCCTCTGGCCGCGTTCTATTCGACGTCACCGGAGTCGCTGATCGCCGTGCACGACGAACTCGACATCGATTTCGGCGCGGTTCGGCTCAAGCGCGGTGGCGGCGAGGGCGGTCACAACGGGCTGAGGTCGATCTCACAGGCTCTCGGCAGCAAGGACTACCTGCGGGTCAGACTCGGAGTCGGACGCCCGCCGGGTCGCCAGGATCCCGCCGACTTCGTCCTCAAGCCTTTCTCGACCACCGAGCGTCCGGACGTGCCGCTGCTGCTCGAGAACGCGGCCGATGCGATCGAATTGCTGATCGGCCGCAGTCTCGAGGACGCCCAGAATCAAGTCCATGCATGGTGACCTGCTCGCAGATTTCGCCGTCGCTCTGAACTAACCTGTTACAAGCTGTGCCGGCCGACCGATACATCGTGCAAGCCGCAATGAAAAGAGGAACGCTATGCCTGTCATCGCTGACAAGACCGGAATCAACAACGTCGGGATTCTCGGAATCGGCGCCTACCGACCGGACCGCGTTGTCACCAATGAGGAGATCTGCGAGCAGATCGACTCCAGCGATGAATGGATCTATACCCGTACCGGCATCAAGACCCGCCGGTTCTGCGCGCCCGAGGAATCAGCCACCACGATGGCCGTCGACTGCGGCCGTAAGGCCATCGCCAACGCCCTGATCAGCGGCTCGGACATCGACGCCGTCATCGTCGCGACCAACACCCACCTGCTGCTGACCCCGGCAGCCGCGACCGCTGTCGCCACCGCGCTCGGCGCCAACGGTGTACCGGCGTTCGACGTCACCGTCGGTTGCGCGGGCTTCGGCTACGCGATGGGCCTCGGCGCCGACATGATCCGCGCGGGCAGCGCCACCAATGTGCTGGTCATCGGTTCCGAGCAGCTCTCGGTCACCCTCGATCCCACCGACCGCAGCAACTGCTTCATCTTCGGCGACGGCGCGGGCGCAGTGGTCCTCGGTGCAGCCGAAGAGCAGAGTGTCGGCCCGGTCATCTGGGGCAGTGACGGCTCGCAGTACGACGCGATCCGCCAGGACATCGACTGGATGACCTTCCTCAACGGCGACCGCAAGCAACGTCCCTACCTCCGCATGGAGGGCACAAGCGTCTTCCGCTGGGCAGCCTTCGAGATGGGCAAGGCCGCGCAGCGCGCACTCGATGCCGCGAAGATCGACGCCAAAGATCTCGACGTCTTCGTCCCCCACCAGGCGAACTCACGGATCAACGAACTCCTCGCCCGCGGCCTCAAGCTGCGCGAGGACGCCGTCGTCGCGAACGACATCGAGTACACGGGCAACACCTCCGCCGCGTCGATCCCGCTGGCCATGGAAGACCTGCTCTCCCGCGGCAAGGCAAAGCCCGGCGACACCGCGCTGCTCCTCGGCTATGGCGCCGGGCTCAGCTACGCAGCGCAGGTCGTCAAACTCCCGCCGGTCCCCTTCGAGTGACCTCGGCCGCCGCGGGCGCTGTCGTTGTGGCACGCTCGGCGGCGGTTTTGGCACGCTCGGCGGATTAGTGCCTGCTCGGGGTAGGTCTGTAACCTTGCCCGAGTGACTGATGCTGCTGCTACCGGATCCACGGCCGTTCGTTCGGTCGTGGCCCGCGAGGTCGCTCGCCGGCGCACCTTCGCGATCATCTCCCACCCGGACGCCGGTAAGTCGACGATGACCGAGGCGTTGGCGCTGCACGCACGCATGATCAGCGAAGCCGGCGCCATCCACGGCAAGGCCGGCAGGCGCTCCACGGTCTCCGACTGGATGGAGATGGAGAAGGCGCGCGGTATCTCCGTCAGCTCGACCGCCCTGCAGTTGAACTACCGCCTCGACGGCCCCGACTCCGACGACATCACGGTCATCAATCTCGTCGACACACCCGGCCACGCCGACTTCTCCGAGGACACCTACCGGGTCCTGACCGCGGTCGACGCCGCGGTGATGCTCATCGATGCCGCCAAGGGCCTCGAGCCCCAGACCCTCAAGCTGTTCCAGGTCTGTCGGCACCGCGGGATCCCCATCATCACCATCGTCAACAAGTGGGACCGGCCGGGTCGGACCCCGCTCGAGCTCATCGACGAGATCTCCGAGCGCATCGGCCTCACCCCGACCCCGCTGTATGTCCCGGTCGGTATCGCCGGTGACTTCAAAGGCCTGCTCGACCGGACCACCGGTGACTACATCCGCTTCACCCGTACCGCAGGTGGCGCGACCATCGCCCCCGAAGAACTCCTCGATGCCGACGCGGCACTGGAGAAGGAGGGTGACGACTGGATGAACGCGGTCGAGGAGAGCGAACTCCTCTCGGAGATGGGCCAGGACCACGACCAGGAGATGTTCCTGGCCGGTCAGACCTCGCCGATGATCTTCTCCTCCGCGATGCTCAATTTCGGGGTGCGTCAACTGCTCCAGACCCTGGTCGAACTCGCGCCACCCCCGCAGGGCCGGGAGGCCATCGACGAGACCGTCCGCGAGGTCACCGACCCGTTCAGCGCCGTGGTGTTCAAGGTCCAGGCCGGGATGGATTCCTCGCACCGAGACCGACTGGCCTACATGCGCATCGTGTCCGGCGAGTTCGAACGCGGCATGGTCGTCACGCACGCCCAGACCGGTAAACCCTTTGCCACCAAGTACGCGCAGGCGATGTTCGGCCAGACCCGAGCGACCGTCGACACCGCGTACCCGGGCGACGTCGTGGGTTTGGTGAACGCCATGGCCCTCGCGCCCGGCGACACCCTGTACGTCGACACCAAGGTGCAGTACCCGCCGATCCCCTCGTTCGCGCCCGAGCACTTCTCGATGCTCCGCGCCGAATCGGCAGGTAAGTACAAGCAGTTCCGCAAGGCCATCGATCAACTCGACTCCGAGGGCGTTGTACAGGTGCTGCGCAATGACATCCGCGGCGATGCCTCGCCGGTCCTGGCTGCGGTGGGACCGATGCAATTCGAGGTCGTGACAGCCCGGATGAAGACCGAGTTCGGCGTCGACACCAGTTTCCAGCCCCTGCCCTACACGCTGGCGCGTCGCACGGATGCGACCAGCGCGGACGAACTGGGCCGTCAGCGCGGTGTCGAGGTGTTCACACGCTCCGACGGCGCGTTGCTGGCCCTCGTCAGCGACAAGTGGCGCCTGCAGTACATCGAGAAAGAGCACAGCGACCTCACCCTCGAACCGTTGGTGGCGACGGCGGATTGATGATGCGGCTCGGCGTCATGCGCGTGGCAGCCGCGGTGGTCGCCGGCGGGCTGGTCCTCGGCGGGTGTGGTGATCGGTCGGAGCCGCCGGAGTCGTCAGGGGCCTCGTCCTCGGATCTGGCCCCGGCGCCGTCGCAGGCCCCCAACGCAAAGGTCGCCGGCAGCGAGTGCGGCCGCGAGCCCCCGAGTGCCGCAATCGATCACAGTTTGCAGGACTTCGCGTTCGGCAAGGGGGCGGCGACGGTACTCGTCAGCGGAGCGGCCGGTCAGGCCGACTGCTACAGCTTCGGGCGTTGGGGCAATGCGGATCCGGCGGTGCCGCTCGACAGTTTGCTGTTCCTCTTCAAAGGACCGGCAGCAGACGGCGTCACCATCGACATGCTTGTCGGGGACCTGACCGTGGCCACCCGGGTCAATGCTCGGGTGGCGATAGCGCTGGGCGACAACACGTTCCAGGGAGACAGCTGCTCGATGACGATCACCGCGCTCTCGGCCGAGGGCGTCGCGGGCAAGTTCATCTGCCCTACCGCCACCCGGGTCTTCGGCAATCCGTTTGCGCCTCTGGACGACGCCGAACCCGAGCCGACCCAGTCCGCACCACTGCCGACCGTCGCACTGTCGGGTTGGTTCACCACCAGTCGTTGAGCGCGCTCAGGCGGTGACGTCGAACGCTCGCGACGTTCCGGTGAACCCGGCGACCTGTCCCGCCGAGTTCTTCCGGTCACCGAAGTACCGGATCCGAAAGGTTCCCGAGGTACCCACCGGAATCGCCCAGAGCACCTTGATGATCGACGCGTCGAGGCTGCCCGGTGGGCGTGACCAGTGCAACTCCGTCGACCATGAATTGTCGTCGAACACCCGGGTCCAGCCGTCGCCCGTACGCTGCTCGACCTCGAGGTAGGTGTCCGACCGGCGCAGGTTGTTGTTCGGGTGCGCTCCGACGAACTCGGCGACCGCGCTCTCCCCCGCGCGATACGCGGGTTTCGGCGCGGTGATCACGTCACCGAACCGGCGGCCTGCCACCGGCGCATCGGGTGGAGGCGGCGGCACCAGATCCGGCTGGATGCTCGACTTGTCCAGTGGCGCGGGGCCGTGGCCCAGATCGGTTCCGCGCGCCAGCGCACTCGCCAGCTGGTCGAAACTCTGCATGTACGCCGGCAGTGTCCACCGCCCGAACTGCGTCTCGCCGCCCTCGTACTGTTGCGACACATATTCTTCGGGCGTGGTGACGTACTGGCTGTACCCATTCGCGAAGCCCTGCAGCAAGACATTGTCCAGAGGCACCCGGAGCGCGTTCGCGACCACCCGTCGCACCCGCAACCCGGACACGATGGTGAACTCCGCTGGTGCTGCCGCAAGCACCAGATCGCCGATCCGCATGATCTGGACGGGCATGACCTGCGGAATCCACGGCCAGGGCGGCAGCAGACCGAGGGGAAAGGCGACCAGCTTGGGGGCCTGCACGTCCCGTATCCACGGCGAGACGGGTGCGTCGAGTCCGCCCAGAGCTGCAACCAGCGGGTTGACCTGACCTTCGTAGAAGAACGGCAGCGGTTGCTCGAAGTTGTCTTCGGTGCTGGTGGCGACGGCACCGGCGCCCATCATCGCCGGGCTGGTCCTGGCCGCCTTGCCGTCGGGGGTGTACGAACCGTCGATCGCGACGTCGGAGAAGTCCACGTAGTGGACAACGGAGTCGACACCGGCGCGGGTCATCGCCGAACTGTCCGCGAGTGCCGCGCGTCCGGCCTGGTACTGACGCTCGCCGATGATCGCGCAATTCGCCCTGTTGTCCTTGGTGGGGCCGGAGGGACTGAACGGCACCAGGTTCAGATTCGGCGACATGTCTCCGGCGTTGGTCTGCGGAAACGCCGCCACCACACCGGGTTCATCGGATTCCCACCGGTGACTCGCGTAGCCCTTGTTGTCGACCGTGATCAATCGGTTGTGATCGGCGATGGATGTGCCGTGGGTCGAGAACCAGGTGATCACCCCGATGTCGTTGCCGCCCTGGGCCAGCCGCAGCACTGTCACGGCCGGATCCACCGCACCCGGGAACACTTTCTTGTCCTCGGGGGGATTGTTGTCGAAGGCAGCTTTCGAGCGCTGGGCACTGGCATTGTGTAACTCGCTGCGGCCCAGGCTTATCGTGCCGGGCGCCAACGACTCGTGAGCCCGGGCGATGGCCTCGACGATGCCGCTCACCTCGGCGTCGTACGAGTTCTTCTTGAATCCGAATGCTGCCAGCGAATATGCGTAGTCCCAGGCCGTTCCACCACACGAGTTGTGATTGTGCGTCGCATTGAGGTTCACATTGGCCTCTGTGTAGAGCGCACCATATCTTTTTCTCAGCGCGCGCAGCACCCCGAGATGGATCGACTCGAACAGGCACGCCGAATCGGCGGTGACGAAGGCGACCCGATTGCCCGTGGCGCTGTCGACGATGATGAAGGCCCGCGCCCAGTACCGCATGTGCAGTCCTTCTGCGATCTGCTGGGGCTGCGAGTACCCCATCATTCCCTGTCCTGCAACGGCTCCGGTCATGTCGGCCCGTCCTGCGCCCACCAGGTAACCGGCGGACGCCGCGCTCGCGAGGCCGGGCGCGCCCAACCCGATCACGCTCGCCGTCCCGGCGACAACGGTACCGGCCGCCGCCGCACCGAGTAGCTTCCGTCGCGAGATCTCCGGCCCGAGCGCCTCTGTCGATCCGACACCGTTCATCGTCGTACTCCCCCTTGTGTCTTCCCGGGCCCGGCTTCTCAGGCCCCGAGTACTGAGTGCAGATAAGGATTGGCGAACACGCGGTCCGGATCGAAGTCCGCACGCACGGCGAGGAAGTCGTCGAACCGGGGGTACACGGTGCGCAGGTACCCGGCGTCTCGCGTATGCATCTTCCCCCAGTGCGGTCTGCCCCCGTGGGACACCATGATCTCCTCGACGTCGTCGAAGT
Source organism: Williamsia sp. 1138 (assembly GCF_002095435.2). GTDB lineage: Bacteria > Actinomycetota > Actinomycetes > Mycobacteriales > Mycobacteriaceae > Williamsia. Next base: position 14,608 of record NZ_MJEJ02000016.1, on the reverse strand, counting down.
AACCGTCCATCCGATCTCGGTGAAACCGGTGCACGGCTATGTAGCCCGAGGCTCGACCGCCGGCGGTCGACAACATGAGGTCGTCCGCTGCGGCGGCCCGCACTTCCAGCGGGAAGCTGATCCTGTAGCGGCGTCGCATGATCAACTCGCGAATCTGATTCAGCGCCTCCGGTATCCGTTCGATCGGTAGCGCATATTCCATCTCTCGGAATCGCACGGTGCGCGACGACACGAACACCCGGGTGGACGAATCGATGTAGGTGCGTGCCGACAGCGCATTGGCGGCCAGTGAGTTCAGCTTCGGGACCACCTTCGGCGCCCGGGCCCCCACCGCGCACAGCACACCGAAGAGCCCGTTGCTCAGGAGTTCGTCGTCGATGTAACGACGCACCCTGCCCGGCCCCTGAGCCGGCACGTCAGCGTCCACCCTGACGTTCTTCTTCGTCAAGGCGAACCCGGTGTGCGGGAACCAGTAGAACTCGTAGTGGTCATGGACGGCAACAGAGTCCAGGAACGAATCGATCACGTCGTCGATCGGCTCCGGCCCCTCGTACGCATGTAACCCGAAGCTCGGAACACACTGCAGCGTGATCTCCGTGACCACCCCGAGAGCTCCGAGACCGAGCGCGGCGGCAGAGAGCAACTCCGGCCGGGCGCCGTCGATCCTTCGCACCTCCCCCGTCCCGGTGACGATCTCGAGACCGACGATCTGGGTGCTGATCCCGCCGAACGCCGCACCCGTTCCGTGCGTTCCGGTCGACGTCGCACCGGAGAGCGTCTGGGCGTCGACGTCGCCGAGATTGGGCATCGCGAGTCCGTGGGGCGCCAGCAGGTCCGGTATCTCGTGCAACGTGGTGCCCGCCCGAAAGGTGGCCTGCGCGGCGTCGGCATCCACCGACACCAGTCCGCGCATCGCAGACATGTCCAACTGGATGCCGGGCGCGAGGGCGATCGCGCTGAAACTGTGTCCTGAGCCGACCGGTTTGACCGTCAACCCACCGGCGCGGGCGTCGGCGATCGCCGCAGCGACGTCGTCCACCGCGCGGGGAGTGCGCACCTGCGCCGGAACGACCGACTCGGTGCGGCCCCAGTTCCGCCACGTTCCCGAAGTCGGTGTCGCTCTCGATGGCGCATGCTCGCTCACAGAAAACACTTCCCCTCACCTCGGTATGTGGGCAGCTCGCCCACCACCGCGTCACCATCGACGATCAACACCTCGTTCACGTGCTCACTGAGCTCACCGGATTTTGTGTGACGCAACCACACCCGATCACCGACGGTCATCCTCCGCGCCTGTGTGCCCTGTAGCGGGGTCTGCACCTCGCCGGCCCCCTCGCGGGTCACATACTCGAGCCCCGGTGGCCAGACCGGCAACGGAAGCCGGTCCGGCCCGGGCGGACCGGAGGCGACCCAGCCACCACCCAGGCAGGTCACCATCCCTCTGGCGGGGACGCGCGCAACCGATAGCGCGAAGGACATTGCGGGGGCAGGCTTGAAGTGTGCGTAGTTGTCGAAGAGGTGACCACCGAAGAAGCCGCTGCCCGCCGCGATGTCGGTGATCGACGGATCGAGCGCCGTCGCCTCGATCGACCCGGTACCCCCTGCGTTGACGAACTCCAGGTCGGCGATCTCTCGGATCGCCGCCACGACGGCACCACGGCGCTCGATGAGCTCGATCATCGAACGTCGCTGCATGTCGCCGATGACGCTGTTGCGCAGCCGCTTCCCGGGCACCTCGTTCCCGACCCCGGCAACCTGTGCCTCGTACGACATCACGCCCACCAACGTCATCCGCTCTCGGTCGACGATGTGGTGCGCGAGTTCCACCGCCTGGGCCTCGGTGCGCACCGGCGATCGCCGTACCCCGATGTGCCCGAGCAGCGGTGTCTTGTATGAGGCATCGAGGTCGATGGCGATCCGCACGTCGCCGGACGCGCCTGCGATCGCCCTCCCGATGAGCCCGAGCTGTTCCACCGAATCCACCAGCAAGGTGACCCGCGCCGCGGCAACGGGATCGGCCACCAGCGCCGCGATCGCGCGCGGGTTCGGTGACGGGTATCCGACCAACACATCGCCGATGCCACCCGTCGTGGCCAGCCAGTGTGCTTCGGCCACGTCATAGGCGAGCACTCCGGCAAATCCTTCGACAGCCACGATCTGCTCGATGACCGAGCGCACCCGCAACGACTTCGACGCCACCCGGATCGGCACTCCCGCGGCCCGCGCCCGGAGGTCTGCGAGGTTGTGTCGCAGGGCGGACAACTCGAGGACGGCGACCGGGCTGTCCGCAGTTCCATAGGATTCAACGGCATGATCGATTGCACCCCAATAGCTCTCGGGGTCGGCGTCCCAAGGCCACTGCGGCCGCATGACCGCGCTGCCGAGATCGAGATCGGTCATCGCACACTCCTGACCTGCAGCACCGAGATCCCGCCGAGCACTCCGAAGATCGCGGAGGCAACGAACAGTCCGGCGAATCCCGACGTCGCGTGCACGATCGCCGCCCCCAGGAGTGGTCCGAGCGCCTGCGGTACGGCCATCGCTATGTTCATAATTCCCAAATCTTTTCCGTAGTGGTCGGCGTCGGGTAGTACCTGGGTGGCCAGTGCCTGGTCGACGGCGAGAAAGCATCCGAAGCCCGCGCCGAGAAGGGCCGCGGCGACCATCGTCGAGGGCAGGCTCGGGATCACCGCGATGACCACGGCCGCGACCCCTTGCAGTACGCCGGCGACCAGGACAAAAGGTTTGCGTCTGCCGATCCGGTCACTGAGTACACCCGACATCACCGACGCCCCGATGACGAACACCATGTAGACAGCGGTCAGCAGCAGCAACGACATCTCGGGATCGGAGACCTCGAGGCCGAACTGCAGGTAGAAGAACAGCAGTGAGGTGCCCAGGGCGTTCCCGACGTTGACGAGGATCCGGCCGAGCAGGGTCCACCCGAAGTCGGGTTGCTCGCGTGGAGAGATCCAGAGTTCGGACAGCAGGTGCCGAACGGTGACCGGGGCGCGATCATGGTGCGGCACAGGTGCATCCTCGACGAACCACAGGAACGGTGCCACGAGGGCGATCAGCAACACCGCGAGCACCGCGTACCCGGCAAGAAACCCGAGCGCGAGTACCGACAGGACCGCGATGCCGACGATGGTGCCGATCGCCTGCGGCGCGGACACCCAACTCGAGACGACGCCGCGTTGAGCTACCGGGACCTGATCGCTGATCATCGCGGTCAAGGCGGCCGACGCCGCACTGAAACCGGTCAGCGCGAGGCACCAGCAGATCGCCAGACCCCAGTAGGTGTCTTGCATCCCGAGCAGGATGAGCCCGGCAGCAAAGAGCAGAACGCCGCCGAGGATCCACGGCCGTCGCCGGCCGAATCGACTACCGGTGCGGTCACTGAGTGCACCCGCCACGGGAAAGGTGATCAGGGCGCACAGCGCCGACATCCCCGAGATCGTGCCGAACGTGGTCACGCTCTGCTGCCAATTGTCCTGCCGCAGTTGATCTCCGAACCCCAGCCAGTCATTGATCTGCTCTGGCAAGGACAATTGGAACGGGGCCAGTTGGGCCATCCAGATCCCGACCCACGCCAGCGCGAACAGACTGATCCATCGGTTCGAGACCCGATTCGGGGTGAGCACGGTCATCGCGGCGTCACATGACCGCGCAGCATGGCGACCGTGGAGTCGATGATCCGCTCTGCGATGCCCCGGTCACCGGTGTTGAGATAGGCCAGGGTGAGCCCGTCCGTCGCAGCCACCACCAGCGGCGCCAACTCCTGCGGGTCCGTCGCCCAGCAGACATCCATCGCCTCGGCGGCGGCTTCGAGCGAGGCCTGGGCGATCTCGTAGTAGCGCTCGTACAGGCGCCGGGCGAAATGCTCGAGCCCCTCGGTGCGACGTGCGTACTGGGCGAGGGTGATCATCGCGGCTTCGCGACCCGGGTCTGCCACGACGCTGTCGAGGTACGACGTCAGCCCTGCCTTGAGAAGCTCGCCGATATCGTCCGGCAAGGTCCACGGGTCGACCGATCGGGCCGGCGGGGTCAACGGGGCGGTGACGGCCGCGAACTCGTCAGAGGTTCCGCGCGCCACCAATTCGGCGAGCAGTTCGTTCCGTGATTCGAAGGCATAGTGGAAGCTCGCCAGCGACATCTCGGCCTCGGCGCTGATCCGTCTGGTGGTCGCAGCTTCGACCCCATGCTCGGCAATCACCCGGAATGCGGCTGCGACCAGCAGATCTCTGCGCCGCGCCACCGAGATCCTCGCCACGCTCACGCCCTTCGCCCGCTCACAACTGGGTCAAACGACCCACTAGTTCAACGAGCGTAGGCGACGAACGCGGCTAGTGCCGCCTGAACCGCGGTACCGGATCGACGACGAACGCGTCAGCCGATGATTCGGGTGACCAGGTCGGGGTCGACATCGAGCAGATCGGCAGGTTTGAACGACGGGTTGCGATCTTTGTCGACGAGCACCGCTCGTACTCCTTCGACGAAGTCCGGGGTCCTCGTGATCTGTTCGGCGGCGTGCAGCTCCCGCTCGAGACATTCGTCGAGGGTGGAACGTGCGCCGAGTTCGATCATCGCCGCGGTGACCACGAGGCTGGTCGGTGAGGCCTGCTCGAGCAGGGTGACCATCTCCGCCGCCCAGTCGTCTCCCACCGCCCCACGCAGACCACCGATGATCGCGTTCACCGGATCGTCGCTGAAGTACTCGGCGATCTTGGCCAGCGGGAGGTCGGTGCGGGACGCGTCTTCGGCGCGCCCGTTCAGTGCCTGGGCCAGCGGGGTCCCGGAGCGGATTGCGTCGGCCAGCTCACCGATCTTGGCGCTGGGCACGTAATGCGTGGCCAGACCCACCGCGACGGCGTCGGCTCCGCGCACGCGGGCGCCCGTGAGACCGAGCCAGAGCCCGACGCCGGCGGGCAGTCGCGGGAGAAAGTAGGTCGAGCCGATGTCGGGCATGAAACCGATGGCCGTCTCCGGCATCGCGATCACGGCCTTCTCGCTCACCACCCGCACCTCTCCGTGCACGCTGATCCCGAGGCCACCACCCATCGCGGCGCCGTCGATCAATGACACGTAGGGCTTCGGGTACTCCGCGACCAGTTGGTCGAGTTCGTACTCCGCACTGAAGTAGCGGGTCACGGCGGCGTTGTCACCGGCGACCGCAGCGTCGCGAATCGCCCGGATGTCGCCGCCTGCGCAGAACGCGCGATCGCTTGCCGAGGTCACCAGTACCAGTTCCACCGACGGGTCATCCGCCCACTCGGTGAGGATGGGGAACATGTCGTCGACCATCGTCTGATCGAGCGCATTGAGCGCCTTCGGCCGGTCGAGAATGATCTCGCCGACACCGTTTCCCACCGACGTGCGGATGAATGACACCGACCTTCTCCTTCTCAGCCGACTTCTTCGGCCAGTTCGAGCCACGACTCTTCCGCAGCTTCACGCTCTGCCACCACGGATTTGAGCTCCACGCCCAGCTCGATCAAACGATCGGCATCCGTGCCGGCCGTTGCCAGCTTCTCGTGCAGTTCCTTTTCCTTCACGACAAGGCGCTGCACCTGGCGTTCGACCTTCTTGAGCGCCTTCTCCATATCCCGCTGGGCGCCGGAACCCTTGCCCCCGGGGCTCTTCGCGGCCGAACCCTCGGACCGAGTCGACGGCGCCGCCGACACCGCAGCGGGTCCGGAGGCCAGCTTCTTGAGGTACTGCTCGATGCCGCCCGGGAGATTCGTCAGCTTCTTGTCACCGAACAACGCCCAGGTGCTCTCGCAGATGCGCTCGATCAGGAATCGGTCGTGGCTGATGACCACCAGGGTTCCAGCCCAATTGTCGAGCAGGTCCTCGAGTTGTTGCAGCGTGTCGATGTCGAGGTCGTTCGTCGGCTCGTCGAGAAGCAGCACGTTGGGTTGCGCCATCAGCACCCGGGTCAGCTGCAACCGGCGACGTTCGCCACCGGACAGATCGCCCACCGGGGTGCGCTGGCGCGCCGGGGTGAAGCCGAGGCGTTCGGCCAACTGGCCTGCAGACACGTCCTTTCCGCCCAGCTCGATCCGGCCGGCAACGTCCTCCACGGCCTCGATCACGCGCATGTTGGTGGGAAGATCGTCGAGTTCCTGCCGGAGCCAGCCGATTTCGACTGTCTGACCTTCGATGCGTTTGCCGGCGGCCGGGGGGACCTCACCGGCGAGGGCGCGCAGCAGCGTCGTCTTGCCCGAACCGTTGATGCCCACCAGACCGATCCGCTCGCCGGGTGCGAGCCGCCAGGTGAGGTCGTCGACCAGTACCCGGCCGTCCGGGGTCGTGAGGGTCGCGTCCTCGAGCTCGATCACGACCTTGCCGAGGCGGCGCTTGGCAAAACTGGCCAGCGCCACCGAATCCCGCGGCGGCGGCACATCCGCGATCAGCTTCTCGGCAGCCTGGATGCGGTACTTCGGCTTCGAGGTACGGGCGGGCGGGCCACGACGCAGCCAGGCGAGTTCTTTGCGGGCCAGGTTCTGGCGACGTTCCTCGGCGGCGTCGGACAGCCGCGTCCGTTCGGCGCGGGCGTAGACCCAGTCGTTGTAACCACCCTCGTAGCTTTCGACGGTGCCGTTCTGCACTTCCCACGTGGTGGTGGCGACGGTGTCTAGGAACCAGCGATCGTGGGTCACGACCACGAGTGCGCTGCGGCGGTTGACGAGATGGTCTGCCAGCCAGGCGATGCCCTCGAGATCGAGGTGGTTGGTCGGCTCGTCGAGGATCAGCAGGTCGAGGTCCTGCACCAGTGCCGCCGCCAACGCGACCCGTCGTCGCTGGCCGCCCGAGAGTGAGGTGACCGGGGTATCCAAACCCAGTGCCCCGATACCGATTCCCGCGAGCACGGAACGGATGCGGGCGTCGCCCGCCCATTCGTGCTCGGCCACATCGAGCGGACCCAGCACGATCTGCCCGATGGTGGATTCGGGCGGGAGATGCCCACGCTGTGTGACGACCGCCATACGCAGGCCGCTGCCACGGGCAACCCGGCCGCTGTCGGGTGGTTCGAGACCGGCCAGGATCTCCAGCATCGTCGTCTTGCCGCCGCCGTTGAGGCCGACGACACCGATGCGGTCTCCCTCTTGAACGCCCAGGCTCACCGACTCCAGCAAGGGTTTGATCCCGAACGACTTGCTGATGTTCTCGACAGAGATCAGGTTGGCGCCTTGCTTACGTGCCGATGTCATAGCGAACCGTCGATCAGTCGGGCGCCGGCCACCGGGCCGGTCGCGGTACGTACTGCGCGGCACACGCCGGCGCCGGACAGCTCGGCGGCGGTGGCGACCGCAGCATCGGAATCGGTGCACAGGAACGCACAGGTCGGTCCGGAGCCGGAGATGATGCCCGCGAGGGCGCCGGCATCCACTCCTGCGCGCAGGGTTCGGCGCAGCGCCGGGCGCATGGACAGCGCCGCCGGTTGCATGTCGTTGTGCAGCAAATCCGCAACTCTCCTCGGGTCCCCGGAAGCGAGCGCCTGCAGCAACTCGTCGGGTGATTCTGTGTAGGTGCCGGTGTCGTCGGCGGACGAATAGTTTTCTCGCAGGTGATCGAGCTCGCGAAAGACGTCGGGGGTACTGAGACCTTCTTTGGCCACCGCCAGCACCCAGTGGTACTCGCCGCGGGAGAGCACGGTGGTGAGTTTCTCACCGCGGCCGGTGCCGAGTGCCGTCCCACCGCGGAGCGAGAACGGGACGTCGCTGCCCAATTCAGCTGCCAGATCGCGCATCTTGTCGCGACTGATGTCCAGGTGCCACATCCGCGCCAACGCCACCAGCGTGCCTGCGGCATCGGCGCTGCCGCCGGCCATACCGCCGGCCACCGGGATGCCCTTGACGATCGAGATCGCGGCCGCGGGTTCGCGACCTGCGACCCTGGCCATGAGTTCGGCTGCCCGCCACGCCAGGTTCGTCCCATCGACGGGGACCTCGCGAGCGCTCTCACCGGTGACGGAGATCGACAACGCGTCGGCCGGAACCACCGAGATGGTGTCGGACAGCGAGAGGGCCTGGAAGACGGTCGTCAGTTCGTGATAGCCGTCACGGCGCGGCAAACCCACACCGAGGTGCAGATTCACCTTGGCGGGTACCCGGACTGTGACGGGGCGAGGGACGACAGACAACACGGTGTCCAAGTCTATGCGGCCCGCCTAATCGAGCTGCGCGGCAAGCGCCACATAGTCTTCGATCGCGAGTCGTTCGCCGCGCAATCCCGGGTCGATTCCGGCGCCACGCAACCACTCCTCGGCCTTGACCGGCGAGCCGGCCAAACCGGCCAGGGCGCCGCGTAAAGTCTTGCGCCGCTGAGCAAAAGCGGCGTCGACAACTGAGAAGACCTTCTTGCGATGCGTCTCGTCGACGGGCCACGGGGCCTCCGGATAGCGGCGGATGCGCACCAGACCCGACTCGACCTTGGGTTCCGGCCAGAAAACGCTGCGACCGACCGAACCGGCTTGGGACACCTCACCGAAAAACCGCGCTTTCACGCTCGGGACGCCGTAGATGCGGCCACCAGGGCCTGCTGCAAGACGCTGCGCCACCTCCAATTGCACCATCACCAAAGCGGTCTGGATGCTGGGCAGTTCGGACATGAGGTGGATCAGCACCGGCACCGCGACGTTGTAGGGCAGGTTCGCCACCAGCGCTGTCGGCATGGCAGGAAGGTCGGCTGCTGTGACCTTGAGCGCATCTCCGGGAATGACGGTCAGCGCGGCCGCCTGATCCGGCGCCCGATCGGCCACCGTCTCCGGTAGTCGGCCGGCGAGAACCGGATCGATCTCGACGGCGAGCACCTGACGAGCGGTCGCCAGCAATCCCAGAGTCAGGGAACCGAGCCCCGGACCCACCTCAAGCACGATGTCATCGCCACCGACACCGGAGGCGGTGACGATGCGGCGCACGGTGTTTGCGTCGTGCACGAAGTTCTGACCGAGCGTTTTCGTGGGCCGGATGTCGAGATCTGCCGCGAGCTCACGGATCTCCGCAGGACCCAGGAACAACGGCGTCGCGCTCACCGCGCGCCTTCAGGTGCAGCGGAGGGAATGGTCGTCAGCCCAAACCGAGTTTCGACGAGCAAGATGGCCATGCGCCCCATCCTTGCGCGGCCTGGGTCTTGGTGGCAATTGCGATCTGCTCCTCGCGGGTCGCGAGGTCGGCACGCGGCGCGTACTCCTGTCCGCCCCAGCGATCCCAGGTGTTCTGATCGAACTGCACGCCACCGTAGAAGCCGTTGCCGGTGTTGATGGCCCAGTTTCCCGTCGCCTCGCACTGCGCGAGCCTGTCCCAGACCGAGCCCGGCGGTACGTACGGGGCGCCCGGCTTGGTGCCGACGGCAACCTCGGCGGCGATCGGCTCCACCCGGACCTCGGCCGAGAGCTTCTTCTTGTCGGTCTCTTCACCGTTGACGGTGGTCACGGAATACGTGACCTCCTGCTCACCAGGTGTGCCCGGCTTCTTGACGACCTTGCGGCCGGAGATCAGCTCGGGGTCATCCGTCTTGTTCTCGGGAGGTGCCACCGGTTCGGTCACCGTCACCTCTTCGGTGCGGATCCGGGTCACGGTGATGTTCATGTTGTCGGTCACCGGGGTGTCTGCGGCCGGGGTGACCTCATCAGTCGGCGCCAGCGGGTTGCCGGCGTCCTCGAGCAGTTCGGCGACGGTCTTCGCGGCGATGGCCTTGACGGTTTTGTCTTTGCCGTCGGTGAGCGTGACCTTCTTCGGGAGCACCACGTTCACCGTGCCGCCGGAGACCGGGAGCTGATCGGTCGCCGGGCCCTCGATGTCGTTGGCGGCGGAATCGAGGTTGACCTCTGCGAGCGCGGCCTCAACGGTCGTCGCGGTCGTCTTGATCTCTTTCGGCTGCCCGTCGACGTTCACCGTCAGCGTCTTGAGCCGGTGGAGAGTGATGGTCTCGCCGTCGCCCACTCCGGAGTCGGGCGCGGGGGCAACGAGGTCGCCGTCGGCCGGGTTCAGACCTTGCTCATCGAGAATCCCGTCGACCGAGCCACGCATCGTGGCGACCTCGACGACCTTGCCGTCGACGTCGATCTTGACGTTTTTATACATCGCGGTCCCCATGACGCCGCCGGCGATCAGCACGATGAGGATCATCGCGATGGCGATGCGCGGGGTACGCGAGGTCGATTCGTTGATACGAGAAAACACAGACATGATCACAACAAGATAACGAGATGGTGTTGTTCGTGCAAAGCAACCTGTGTTATTGCAGGTCCAGGCGATACGCGCGAATCGCGTTTTCGGTAACAGACCGGGCAACGTGCTCTGGCGGGCACCCCCGGACCTCCGCCAGCGCCCTCGCGGTGTAGGGCAGGACGTACGACTGATTCGGCTGGCCGCGATACGGATGCGGGGTGAGGAACGGCGCATCGGTCTCGATCAGCAACAGGTGATCCGGCACCCGCCGCGCCGCAGCCTGCAACGTGGTGGAGTTCTTGAAGCTCACCGTCCCCGCGAAACTCAACAGGTACCCACGCTCGACGCATTCGGCTGCGATGTTCTCGTCTCCGGAGAAGCAGTGCATGATCACCGTCTCCGGCGCCCCTTCGCGCTCCAACACGTCCAGCAGGTCCCGGTCCGCTTCACGGTTGTGGATCATCAGCGGTTTGTCGACCCGCTTGGCGAGGTCGATGTGCCACGCGAAGGCCTCGTGCTGCTGTGGCACCGTCGCGCAGTCGTCTGATTTTCCGGGCCAGTAGTAATCGAGGCCGGTCTCCCCGACCGACACCACCCTGGGGTCGGCAAGCATCTGCTCGAGTTCGGCCTTGGCTGCGTCGTCGAGTTGATGGGCGTGGGTTGGATGCAGTGCGATCGCAGCGTAGGCGCGGTCGTCCCATCGCGCCGCATCCACGGCCCAGCGGGCGTCGACCATGTCGTCGGCAACGGTCACGACAGCCCGCACACCGACCGACTCGGCGTGATCGAGGATCTGTGTCACCGCCTCCGGGTCACGGCCTCCGCAGGCCGCCAGATGGGTGTGGGCGTCGATCAGTGCACCGACCGGCTCGGGATCAGGCGGCGGCGTCCGGCGCCGCTCCTTCTTGAGTTGCTTGTTGCTCTTCTCTTCGGCATCGGCCGTCTGCGCCGGGGCTTGCTCACCCATGTCGGAGATCGACCTCGCCGGCGATGACCGTCGAGCTGCGGCCGCCCACCCAGATGTTCGTGCCGTCGTCGTCGATGAACACCCGACCCGCCCGACCCAGAGCGGTGCCCTGCGACGCGACGTAGCGTTCGGGGGCAATCTTCTCGGCACGCAACCAGGTCGCGAAGCCGGCGTTGAGGCTGCCGGTCACCGGATCTTCGGGTACGCCGATCTCGGGAACGAACGCCCGGACCTCGTAGTCGGGACGGTCCTGCGGTCCGCTGTCTCGGTACGGGCCGATCAAACCGACATGCAACGTCCCCAGGGCGGCGAAATCCGGGCGGACCTCGAGGACTCGTTGCGCCGAGGTCAGCAGCAGGCCGATCCATCGGGGTCCGTTGTCCACCCAGTTGGATGCGACCACATCGGAGGGACGCAGTCCGAGGGCGCGATGGATGACGTCGAGGTCGGCAGCGTCGACAGGGCCGGATCTGACCAGCGGGGGCGCCGCAAAGGCCAGGGCGTCACCGTCACGGCGGATGGAGATCAAGCCGACTCCGCACTCCTGAATGATGGTGCCGGCCTTCGGTTCACCGCCTGCCCGCAGCCAGGCATGGGCCGAGCCGAGCGTCGGGTGCCCGGCAAACGGCAGTTCTTCACCGGGGGTGAAGATGCGCAATCCGTAGTCGGCCGACGGATCACGTGGCGTGGTGAAGAACGTGGTCTCCGACAGGTTGGTCCAGCGGGCGAAGGCCGCCATCTGTTCGTCGGTCAAGTCGTCCGCATCGAAGACCACGGCTACCGGGTTTCCGGTGAGGGAGCCGGATACGAACACGTCGACTTGCTGGAATGAGCGGGAGGCCATGCCCAGATTGTGCCTGCCACGCTCTACGGTGTGCCAATGCACATCGACAGGCGTGGTGCAGACGACCCCGATGTGCGGCGTCTCGTCGGCGCCGCTCTCGCCGAGCTGCGCGTTCGCTACCCCGGGGACGATGACCTCGATGCGGACCCGATCGCTGCGACGAGTGACCATTTCGTCGCGTTCGTCGATGAGAAAGCAGCAGGGTGCGTCATCCTCGTCTCGGTGGGTCCGGACCTCGGTGAAGTCAAACGGCTGTTCGTCGGCTCCGACTTCCGCGGACGTGGCCTCGCCCGAAACCTCATGGCGGCGGTGGAGAAGCGGGCCCGAGAACTCGAGATGTCGACGATCCGGCTCGAGACCGGTACCCGCCAGCCGGAGGCGATCTCGCTGTACGAGGCGCTGGGATATGAACCGACCCCTGGCTTCGGGCGTTATCGAGACAGCCCGCTCAGCCGTTGCTTCGCAAAAACGCTTGACTCCACGGGCGGTGCATTAGGGTCGGGCGGATGAGTGAGACCCAGCAGCATCCCGAGGGTGCGACCAGACATCACATCGGTACTGCGCAGGTCGGTGACATCACGATCGCCTACGAAGACCTGGGCGATCCGAAGGATCCCGCCGTTCTGCTGATCATGGGCCTGAGCGCTCAGCTCACCTTCTGGCAGACCGAGTTCTGTATGTCGATCGTCGAACACGGCTACCGGGTCATCCGCTTCGACAATCGCGACATCGGGTTGTCGACGCACCTGGATGGGGCCAGGGTCGGCGGAAACGCACTGACCGGCCTGGCCCGGCTTGCCAAACACGAACTGGGACTGCCCAGCGACGTGCCGTACACGCTGGTGGACATGGCCGACGACGCCGTCGGATTACTGGATGCACTCGGCATCGAGCAGGCCCACATCGTCGGCGGCTCGATGGGCGGCATGATCACCCAGGTCCTAGCGGGCAAGTATCCCGACCGGGTGTTGTCGGTCGCCATCCTGTTCTCGAGCACCAACGAGGCATTCCTGCCACCACCGGATCCACGGAAGCTGAAAGCACTGCTGACCGGGCCCGGGAAGGGCGCGACCCGCGAGCAGTACGTCGAGAACGCCGCGAAGGCGATGCGGACCATCGGCAGTCCGAAGTATGCGCTGCCGTGGGAGGAGTCGTTGCGTCGAGCGGGGCTTGCCTATGACCGCGCGCATGACCCCGCGGGGATCGTCCGGCAAACGGCGGCGGTGATGGGTACCGGGAGCCTGAAGAAGTACACAACTGCCATCACGGCTCCGACCGTGGTCATCCACGGCAAGGTCGACGGTCTGATGCGTCCGTCGGGCGGCAAGGCGATCGCCCGCGCGGTCAAGGGGTCCAGGCTCGTCCTGATCGACGACATGGGCCACGACATCCCCGAACCGCTGTGGCCGCAGATCATCGGCGAACTCACCGAGAACTTCTCCCGCGCCGGCTGAGACGAGCCACCCCCCACCCGTTTTTGCACCACCCACCGGTCACACCCTCTCTGCCATCCTGGTCGTAAGACACAAGGTGTGGTAGGGGTGGTGGGGATGGAGTGTGACATGGATTTGTTGGATACCCCGATCGATATCCCGATTGGACGGTCAGCGAAGGGGCGGCGGTCGTTCCCGATCGCGTTCCGGGTTGCGTTTTTGCAGCGCTGGGACCTGGCGGTGCAACGCGGCGCCAAGACTCGGTTGATGCGTGAGTACAACCTGACTCGGGCGACCGTGCGAGAGTGGTTAGAGGCCCGCGAGTCTGGTGCGTTCAGTGACTCGATGGTCGCTGCCGCCGACAAAACGAGGGACCGCATGGACAGCCAAGACCGCGCTGAGCTGGCCCGGTTGCGCGCCAAAGTCGCCCGGTTGGAGAAGAAGAACGCCCAGTCCGAGGCGGCGTTGGAGATCATGGGAAAAGCCTTCGAGCTCTTGGACGGGATCACCAAGAGCTCGACCGAGGACGAGGGTCCGCAGATCCCACCGGCGTTGATGAGCGCCGAGCAGTACCAGGCCTGGCTCAAGCGACATCATCTTTCCTGACCGAGTTGGTCACCGCCTTGGCCACTCACACCTGGATCGGGGTCAAAGCCGCATGCGCATTGACCGGTCTGGCTCGCTCGACCTACTACCGGATCGAGCGCGGTTACCGTCATTACAAGCCGGTCCAGGATCCGGTGCCGCACACGCAGCGGTTCCAGCCGGCTGCGCTGACCGCCACCGAAGAAGAGGTCATTGTCGAGATATTGAACCGTGAAGAATACGCGGATCTGTCTGTGCAGCAAACATATTGGCGCGCTTTCGACAAGCGTGAGATCGGTTGCTCACCACGCACGTTCTACCGGATCGCTGCGCGCTACGGCACGGTCGGTGACCGCCGCCGCGGCCACCACAGCAGCCCCGGCAACCACAGTCGATCCAAACCAATCATTCATGCCAGCGGCCCGGGTCAGTTGTGGTCCTGGGACATCACCGACCTGCACGGCCCGACCAACGACGACCGCTACAAGCTCTACCTCGCGATCGACGTGTTCTCCCGCCACCCGGTCTGCTGGCGCATCGAGTACACCGAAAACAAGCCCGCCGCGATCGACATGTTCACCACCGCCATCGCCGAGCACGGCCC
>NZ_MJEJ02000026.1 GCF_002095435.2 Williamsia sp. 1138 | reverse complement strand
GGGCCGTGCTCGGCGATGGCGGTGGTGAACATGTCGATCGCGGCGGGCTTGTTTTCGGTGTACTCGATGCGCCAGCAGACCGGGTGGCGGGAGAACACGTCGATCGCGAGGTAGAGCTTGTAGCGGTCGTCGTTGGTCGGGCCGTGCAGGTCGGTGATGTCCCAGGACCACAACTGACCCGGGCCGCTGGCATGAATGATTGGTTTGGATCGACTGTGGTTGCCGGGGCTGCTGTGGTGGCCGCGGCGGCGGTCACCGACCGTGCCGTAGCGCGCAGCGATCCGGTAGAACGTGCGTGGTGAGCAACCGATCTCACGCTTGTCGAAAGCGCGCCAATATGTTTGCTGCACAGACAGATCCGCGTATTCTTCACGGTTCAATATCTCGACAATGACCTCTTCTTCGGTGGCGGTCAGCGCAGCCGGCTGGAACCGCTGCGTGTGCGGCACCGGATCCTGGACCGGCTTGTAATGACGGTAACCGCGCTCGATCCGGTAGTAGGTCGAGCGAGCCAGACCGGTCAATGCGCATGCGGCTTTGACCCCGATCCAGGTGTGAGTGGCCAAGGCGGTGACCAACTCGGTCAGGAAAGATGATGTCGCTTGAGCCAGGCCTGGTACTGCTCGGCGCTCATCAACGCCGGTGGGATCTGCGGACCCTCGTCCTCGGTCGAGCTCTTGGTGATCCCGTCCAAGAGCTCGAAGGCTTTTCCCATGATCTCCAACGCCGCCTCGGACTGGGCGTTCTTCTTCTCCAACCGGGCGACTTTGGCGCGCAACCGGGCCAGCTCAGCGCGGTCTTGGCTGTCCATGCGGTCCCTCGTTTTGTCGGCGGCAGCGACCATCGAGTCACTGAACGCACCAGACTCGCGGGCCTCTAACCACTCTCGCACGGTCGCCCGAGTCAGGTTGTACTCACGCATCAACCGAGTCTTGGCGCCGCGTTGCACCGCCAGGTCCCAGCGCTGCAAAAACGCAACCCGGAACGCGATCGGGAACGACCGCCGCCCCTTCGCTGACCGTCCAATCGGGATATCGATCGGGGTATCCAACAAATCCATGTCACACTCCATCCCCACCACCCCTACCACACCTTGTGTCTTACGACCAGGATGGCAGAGAGGGTGCAACGAGTGGGTTTGCCCAGAACGGGTGGGTTTGTTTGTGGTGCCGGGGTTTAGCGGGCGCTACCGGAACCGGTACGGCTGGTGCTGGTGCGACGGCTGCCGCCCTGGCCGGTGTGTCCGCGGGTGCGGCCGTTCTCGGCGCGGCCACCTTCGGATCGGGCGCTCTGTCCGCGACCGCGACCTTCGTACGGCGCAGAGCCGTTGGCGGTCGGACGGGCCGGACGACGACCGCCGCCGGAGCGGCTGCTGCCGGGTGCCTTGGCGGTCCGGTTCGGAACGTTCGTGACGGCCGGGGGTGCCACCAGGTCGGCAGGTTCGCCGACGAGTGCCTTGAGCTGCTCGGAGTCCGAGGTCACCTTGATCGGTGTCGCCTTGATCGCGGCCTTGCGGAGCAGCTGCGACATGTCGCGGCGCTGTTCCGGCAGGGTCAGGGTGACCACGTCGCCTGCGCTGCCTGCGCGGGCGGTACGGCCCGAACGGTGCAGGTAGGCCTTGTGCTCGGTGGGCGGATCGACGTGGACGACCAACTCGACATCATCGACGTGAACGCCGCGGGCGGCGACGTCGGTGGCGACGAGCACGCGGGCCTTCCCGCTGGAGAAGGCCAGCAGGTTACGGTCGCGCGCGCCTTGGGAGAGGTTGCCGTGCAGGTCGACACTGGGGATTCCGGCATCGGTGAGCTGCTTGGCCAGCTTGCGGGCCTGGTGCTTGGTGCGCATGAACAGGATCCGGCGACCGCGGCCCGAAGCGAGGGCGAATACGACGCCCTTCTTCGAATCCTGGCCGGACACCTCGAAGATGTGGTGGGTCATCGCCGAGACGTGCGAGGTGGCCTCGTCGACCGAGTGCATGACCGGCTGATCAAGGAAGCGCTTGACCAGCTTGTCCACGCCGTTGTCCAACGTCGCCGAGAACAGCAGACGCTGTCCACCGGTGGGGGTGGCGGTGAGGATGCGGGTGACGCCGGGCAGGAAGCCCAGGTCAGCCATGTGGTCGGCCTCATCGAGAACCGAGATCTCGACGCGGTCCAGACGCACGAGGCGCTGGCGCATGAGGTCTTCGAGGCGGCCGGGGCAGGCCACGACGATGTCGACGCCGCCGCGCAGCGCAGAGGCCTGACGGCCCTGCGGCACGCCGCCGAAGATGGTGGTGACGGTCAGGCCGAGGGCTGCTGCCATCGGCTGGACGACCGCGGTGATCTGCGTCGCGAGCTCGCGGGTCGGAGCCAGGATCAGGCCGCGGGGCCGTCCGGCGCCCGCAGAGGTGCCTTCGGCGAGCCGGGCGACCATCGGGATGGCGAAGGCCAGGGTCTTGCCGCTACCGGTCTTTCCACGACCGAGGACGTCACGTCCCGAGAGGCTGTCCGGCAGGGTGTCGGCCTGGATGGGGAAGGGGGCGGTGATGCCGCCGGCGGTCAGTACCTTGACCAGGCGCGGTGGGACGCCGAGATCGGCGAACGAAGCCGTATTCGGGGCGGTTGCAGTGGAATTCAAAACAGGAGTCATCAAAAAATCACGTTTCCGTTTTACGCGGTGTCTCGAGCACGATTCACCGCTGGTGGGCGCGACTGCCGCACGCCTGGGCCGGTTCAAACTCGGCCACCGGTGTGGGTGGGCAGTAACGATCGCCGTGTGAATAGCTCAGTGGGTTTGATCGACTCGTAACGATGGCACCGAATCTCTTCGGTGGCCGAATCACGAGGAAGCAGTTCCACGACGGTTCCGCGCATTTGGCGCGGAGTACCCGACAACTATAGCCCGCAGTTGGGGCAAAAGTGGTCTCGGGGGAGGCGTGAGGTGAGTCTCACCCCACTGGACAACTTACGGTTCCGGAACCTACGATGGCGTAAGTTACGTACCCGTAGGTTGCTCTCAGCTTCGACGCTGACCCTCCGTGAAGAGTACCCAGAGGAGTTTTTTCGATGGCGATTTCCGATATTCCCGAGTACGCCCATCTGACCGACGCCGATGTCGAAGCCCTCGGCGCGGAGTTCGACGCCATCCGTCGCGACATCGAGGCCGACCGTGGCGAACGCGACGCCAAGTACATCCGGAACACGATCCGATTCCAGCGCACCCTCGAGCTGTCCGGCCGGGCCCTGCTGTTCGGGGCTCGCAACCGAAAGTTGTGGGCTCTTGGTGCCGGCGCTCTCGGTGTCTCCAAGATCGTGGAGAACATGGAGCTCGGTCACAACGTCATGCACGGTCAGTGGGACTGGATGAACGACCCCGAGGTGCACTCGACCAGCTGGGAGTGGGACAACACCGGGCCATCGGCGCATTGGAAGCACACCCACAATTACATCCATCACAAGTACACCAACGTCCTCGGCATGGACGACGACGTGGGCTATGGCCTGATCCGCGTCACCCGCGACCAGCGCTGGAAGCCCTTCAACCTGGGCAACATCCCTTTCAACACGTTGCTCATGCTGTTCTTCCAGTACGGCGTCGCCGTCCAGCATCTCGAGCTCGGTCGCGTCGCCGCCGGCAAGCATCCGAATCCGGAGGCCTTCAAGAAGGACCTGAAAGACGTCGGTATCAAGGTCGGCAGGCAGATCAGCAAGGACTACGTCGTGTACCCGGCACTGGCCGGCGGCGCCAACCGTTCCTGGAATGCCTGGGGACGGGCGATGACCGCGACCTTCGCCGGCAACACCATCCGCAACATCTGGACCAACGCCGTGATCTTCTGCGGCCACTTCCCGGACGGCGCAGAGAAGTTCACCAAGCGCGACATGGAGAACGAGACACAGGCGCAGTGGTACCTACGGCAGATGCTGGGCAGCGCGAACTTCAATGCAGGCAAGACGATGGCCTTCATGAGCGGAAACCTCTGCTACCAGATCGAGCACCACCTTTTCCCGGACCTGCCGAGCAACCGCTTGGCAGAGATCTCGGTTCGGGTCCAGGCGCTGTGCGAGAAGTACGACCTGCCGTACACGACGGGTCCGTTCCTGGTGCAGTACGGAAAGTCGTGGCGGACGATCGCCAAGTTGTCGCTGCCGAACAAGTACCTGAAGGCCACGGCCGACGACGCACCCGAAACCGCGTCCGAGCGACGCTTCAAGAGTGATCCCGAACAGCGTTTGGTTGCGGCCATCGACCCGGCGACCGGTCGGCGCAGCGGTCTGCGCAGCGCAATCAAAAACCTTCGCCGCAAGCGGTCTCCCGTGACCAGGCTGCGCCGCGCGCAGGCCGACGGGGTCCGAGCTGCGTGATCTATGTCTCCGGTTCGCCAGTACACCGGAACGCGTGGACAATGAATCAACACATCACGTCCAGGCCCGCGGCGGGCTGGTCGAACACGAGCGGGGGCGCCGCAAGCCCCGGGGACTACGCCGGCGAGGAGTGAGCACGCGCAATGGCAATCACTGACATCAATGAATACGCACACCTGACCGAAGCCGACGTCGAAGCACTCGGCGCCGAACTCGATGCGTTGCGACGCGAGATCGAATCGGATCGCGGTGTGCGCGACGCACGGTATCTGCGTCGAACGATTGCGGCACAGCGCATTCTGGAGGCCGGCGGTCGACTGACATTGCTGGGCAGTCGCAATCGCGGGTTCTGGCTTGCGGGAACCGCGATGCTGTCGGTGGCCAAGATCATCGAGAACATGGAACTCGGCCACAACGTCATGCATGGCCAATGGGACTGGATGAACGATCCGGAGATCCACTCGACGTCCTGGGAATGGGACATGGTCTGTGCCTCCGAACACTGGAAGCACTCCCACAACTACATCCATCACAAGTACACAAATGTGCTCAACATGGATCACGACGTGGGTTACCGGCTGCTCCGGGTCACGCGCGACGAGCCGTGGCAGTGGAAGCACCTCCCGCAGCCGCTGGCGAACCTGTTCTTGGCAGCCACGTTCGAGTGGGGCATCGGGCTGCACGACCTGGAGATCAAGGAATACCTGGCGGGCAACAAGCCGAAAGAGATCGCGGTTCCCCAGATCAAGGCGTTCGGCAGGAAGGTCGCGCGGCAGCTGGCCAAGGACTTCGTCATCTTCCCGCTGCTCTCCGGCAAGGCCGCGCGTAGCACGTTGACGGCGAACCTCACGGCCAACGTCATCCGGAACTTCTGGGCGTACGTCGTCATCTTCTGTGGGCATTTCCCCGACGGCGCCGAGAAGTTCACGGAAGAGACGCTGGTCGACGAGACCCATGGTCAGTGGTACCTGCGGCAGATGCTCGGCACCGCGAACTTCAAGGCCGGGCCCGCGATGGCGTTCATGAGTGGCAATCTCTGCTACCAGATCGAGCACCACCTCTACCCGGACCTGCCGTCCAACCGTTACGCCGAGATCGGCGTCCGGATCCGGGAGCTGTGCGAGAAGTACGACCTCCCGTACACCACGGGGTCCCTGTCTCGGCAGTACTGGCAGACGTTCCGGACCATCAGCAAGCTGTCTCTGCCCGACCGCTTCCTGACCGCGACGTCGGACGACGCGCCGGAGACCGCGTCGGAGAAGAAGTTCTCCGGTTTGCGCGCGGCTGCGGCCGTCCGGGGCAAGCAGTTGGCGGCGGCGGGCGAAGAGAAGCGAGTCGGTCTCAAGACCGCGATCGCCGAGGTTGCCGCACGACGAAAAGCAGTGCACGCCAGCTAAGTTTCAGACGCTCCACAAATCCGAAGACGCTCCACAAATTTGTGGAGCGTCTTTGTATTTGTGGAGCGTCTGCGGATCAATCCCAGTGGTTGGCGACGCTGAGGGAGACGAGCAATTCGCGCACGGCCATGGCGCGGCGGTGGTGCTGACCGGTCAGCGCGTCGAGGGCGCATTCCGGATCGGCCGGGGGACCGAGGTGGGTGCAGCCCCGGGGGCAATTCTCGATCGCGGCGCTCAGATCGTCGAACGCCCGAATGACGTCTTCGGGCCCGATGTGGGCGAGTCCGAACGACCGGATGCCCGGGGTGTCGACGGCCCAGCCGCCGCCGGGTAACGGCAAGACGACCGATTGGGTCGACGTGTGCCGTCCCTTGCCGACACCGGACACAACGGCCGTCGCCCGATAGGCGTCCGGGACGAGCCGGTTGATCAGCGTCGACTTGCCGACGCCACTGTGCCCGATCAAGGCGGTGATCTTGCCCGCCAGCAGTTCTTGGGCGGGTTCGATCGGGTCGTCGCGTCCGGCGATCAAGACCGGCAGATCGAGGTCGGCGAATGCGGCCCGGAACGAGTCGGGATCGGCCAGGTCGCCCTTGGTCAGGCACAACACAGGCGTGAGTCCACCGACATACGCGGCAGCCAGGGCCCTTTCGACGAATCCGGTGCGTGGCGGGGGATCTGCGAGGGCCGTGACGATGAGGAGCTGGTCGGCGTTGGCGACGACGATCCGCTCGTAGGGATCGGTGTCATCGGCTGTGCGTCGCAAGACGGTTCGGCGCTCGGCGACCCTGACGATCCGAGCGAGCGTGTCGGTTCTGCCGGACAGGTCGCCGACGACCGACACGTCGTCGCCGACCACGATCGGGGTCCGTCCGAGTT
This sequence comes from Williamsia sp. 1138, assembly GCF_002095435.2. Classification (GTDB taxonomy): domain Bacteria; phylum Actinomycetota; class Actinomycetes; order Mycobacteriales; family Mycobacteriaceae; genus Williamsia. The sequence goes on along the minus strand of NZ_MJEJ02000026.1, from coordinate 62,726 downwards.
CGCGTGCCCGCATGCACACCACCCGGGTACCGGGATCGTCTTCGAGCACAACACCCCACCGGCCACGGTCGACCGAGACCACCATCGCGGTTTCGGCATCGTTGTGTTCCGGACGGGTCTTCGTTCGTGGACGACTACTCCTGCCCGGGCGCACCCGGACATCAGACTCGTCGTACTGCCGCTTGCTCAACCGCGGATCATCCCGGCCCACATCGCAGGAAAGTCGGGGAGCGTCTTCTCGGTGGTCTGCACGTCGTCCACCTGAACACCGTCGGTCACCAGCCCGATCAGCGCACCCGCGGTGGCCATCCGGTGATCTGCGTAGGAACGCCAGAGCCCCGCGTGCAGCGGGGCAGGGTCGATGATGAGCCCGTCGGAGGTCTCGCGGCACCCGCCGCCGAGCCTGGTGATCTCGGTGACCAGTGCGGCGAGGCGATCGGTCTCGTGCCCGCGCAGATGTGCGATCCCAGACAACTCCGAGCGTCCGTCGGCCAGGGCGCACATCGCGGCGACCGTGGGTGTCAGCTCGCCGACGGCGCTCATGTCCCACGAGATTCCCTGCAACGCTTCCGGTCCGGTGGTCGTCAGGAGGCCGTCCACCACCGTGCTGCGGCAGCCCATGACTTCGAGGATGTCGACGATGACCGCGCCGGGTTGGGTGGTGTGGCTCGGCCACCGGGGGACGCTGACCTGCCCGCCGGTCACGGCGGCCGCGGCCAGGAACGCCGCCGCATTCGACAGATCCGGCTCGATCTGCCAGTCGACCGCGCGGACCGGTCCGGGTGCGATGTGCCAGCGGTCGGCGACCGACGTGTCGACCTCGACGCCGGCGTCGCGCAGCATGCCGATGGTCATCTCGATGTGCGGCATGGACGGAACCGGCTCGCCCACGTGATGGACGGTGAGGCCCTCGGTGAACCGGGCGCCGGAGAGCAGCAGTCCGGACACGAACTGCGAGGACGCCGAGGCATCGACGGTGACGTCACCTCCGCGTACCGCGCCGCCACCGCGAACGGTGAACGGCAATGCGCTGCCGTCTACATCTACGCCGAGGTCGCGCAGCGCGTCGAGGATGGTGTGGAGCGGGCGGCTGCGGGCCTGCTCGTCGCCGTCGAACTCGACCTTGCCGTCGGCGAGTGCGGCCAGGGCGGGTACGAAGCGCATGACGGTTCCGGCCAGACCGCAATCGATCACTGCGCCGTGCATCGATGCCGGGGTGATCGTCACCCGGGTGGGGTCGGCCGGATCGGTGTGGACACCCACACCGAGCGACTCGAGGGCGGAGAGCATCAGATCGGTGTCGCGACTGCGCAGCGTGCCCGCCAGGGTCGATGGGCCGTCGGCGTGCGCGGCGATGACCAGTGCCCGGTTGGTGATCGACTTGCTGCCGGGCAGCGTCACCGTGGCGTGCACAGGCGCCGGAGCGTACGGGGCATTCCATGCATTCACCCGGTCAGTCTTTCACGTGCCCACGTCACCGCCCCAGATCGTTTCCTCGTCCGATGGTTGACCTGCTGGAATGGAGTACGTCGAATGATGGACAACCCGGGGTTTTCGCGCGGTTCGGCCGCTATGTTCTTTTCATGAAACTTGGCATCCACCGCAGCGGCGCAGCGATCGCCGTCTGTGCGGCAGCACTTTTGACCCTGTCGGCATGTTCGAGCGATTCGTCTGACTCCTCGGATTCGTCTCAGAGCGCGGCCCCGGCGAGCAGCGCCGGGCCCACCGCGGCCGAACTCGACGCCCGCGCCGAAGACCTGATGCTCGCCGAGTCCGATTTTCCCGGCGGCGGTGAGTACGTCGTGCTGGACAAGGCGGCCATCGACGCCGACGAGGACTCCGACCCCGAGGTCACTCCCGCGAACTGTGCGACCATCGCGGAGATGGATGAGGGCACCGACCAGTTCGACAAGGCCAGGGTCGAGTACACCCTGACGGACGGCACCAGCATCGAGACCGAGGTGATGCTCGGACAGAACGGCAGCCTCGACAAGGTCGCGAGCGACATCGAGTCCTGCCCGGCGATGACCTTGCGTGGTCCGACCGACAACGGAGCAGAACTCGTCGCGGAGATGGAGAACTCCGTCGAAGACGTCGAAGGGAGCACGGTTCCGGCCAAGACCCTCGTGAGTACCGGCACCGCCACGGTGGGCGCCGACAGTGTTCCGATCACCATCCGGTCGACCGGTGCCTACGTCGTCGGCACGACCGTGAGCGTCCAGGTCTCGTTGACCGGTGAGGGTGCCGCGAACTGGAACAGCGACGACGAGGCGATCGTCGTCGATCTCCTCAACAAGCAGATCGCGAAGGTCCAGGAGGCCGCGGCCCAATAGCCGGTTCACCGATACTGAACAACGGGCGCCCCTCGACTCGGTCGGGGGGGCGCCTCGCCGTGTCGGTGATGTCGGTTCGCGGGTGGATAATGGGTCCCATGTGCGGGCGATACGCCACGACGGCGAGTACTTCTGATCTGGTTGCGGCCTTCGATGCCGCCTTGGCCGAAGATGACGCGAGCACGCTGGACCGGCCGTCCTACAACGTCGCTCCGACCACGACGGTGCCGACGGTCCTGGAGCGGGCGGAGCGGTCTGATCCGGAAGATGCCGACTCCGAACCCGTCGTGACCCGGCAGCTACGACCCCTGCGCTGGGGTCTGGTGCCCAGCTGGGCGAAAGACCCCAAGATCGGCAGCCGCATGATCAACGCCCGGTCCGAGACCCTGACCGAGAAACCGTCGTTCAAGGCTGCAGCAGCGCGGCGACGCTGCATACTTCCCGCGGCGGGGTTCTTCGAATGGACCAAGGACGCCGACGGCAAGAAGATCCCTTACTTCCTCCACGACCCCGACACACCCATCCTCGGATTTGCCGGCCTGTACGAACTGTGGCCCGACCCCGACAAGGCCAAGGACGATCCCGATCGCTGGCTCTGGACGACCACCGTCATCACCCGCCCGGCCGCGGATGCGCTCGGCCACATCCACGACCGCACCCCCGTGATCGTGACGCCGGAACTGCAAGACCAATGGCTCGATTGCACCAGTGGAAAGGCCGACTTGGCCCGCGAATTGCTCGACGCCCTGCCCGAACCGCACCTCGAGCCCTACCGGGTCTCGACGGACGTGAACAACGTACGCAACAACCGCGCCGACCTCATCGAGCGCGTGTGAGCACCCGGAGCACCCCGAATCCCCTCCAGGTCGTCAAATACCTGCTCGGCAGGCCGCTTCCGGAGTCGATGCGCGACTGGGTTGTGCGCGACGTGACAGGACCGGGCAGCAGACGCCGCTACATCATCCGGGGTGTGTTGCCGTTCGTACCGATCCTGCTCGCCTTCGCGCTGCTGGTTCCCGGTCCGTTCGTCTACCGCATCGGCATGATCGCGCTGCTGCTGATCCCCTTGGTGTACTTCGAGATCGCCCTGATGAGCATCTATCGGCGACATCTGTTGACCAGTAACGGACTCGACGGAAGCCTCATCGATGTCAAGCGCCAGGCCCGGCGCGAGGTCACCAGGAGCGAGTACGAGGCCAACTACCCGCGCAAGCCGGACTGAGCGAACCCGCTCAAGCCGTCACCAGCAGGCGGCCCGGGGCCGCTTTCGCCGCCACCGCGGCGTGGGCCTTCTCCACCTCGGCAAGAGGGAACTCGCCGGCGATGCGCAACGGGAGTCGCCCGGCTGCGACGTCGATCAGCAGTCCTGCCAATTCCGTGCCGTCGGCGTGGACGGAAACGGCCTCGACCTCGATCTCTCGTTCTGACGGTGGTACGGCGGCCGGGATCAAACCGACGTACTGGCCGGCGTCGACGATGACTGTGAAGAGATCGGTTCCGATGACGGCGGGGTCGAGCACCGCATCGAACCGTTGTCCCTGCACGTCTTCGAGCGATGTCGCGACGACGTCGGCGCCCGATTCCCGGAGGCGTTCGGCATCGTCGGCTTTGCCCAGAGCAGTCACGGTGAGCCCCCGCCGGGCCGCGAGGGGTATGGCATAGCTACCGACACCGCCGGACGAGCCGGTGACCAGCAGGGTCTTTACCTGCGGACCCAGCAAGGCGATGGCCTGGGCCGCAGTCTGGGCGATCAGTGGTACCGCAGCGGCACGGGTGAGGTCGAGGCCGGCCGGCAGGGGTGCGATCGCGTCGGCGTCCAGAACCACTTGTTCGCTGTACGTTCCGATGTCGGCGTCGAATCCGGTGCGCAATCCGACGACCTCGTCACCGGGACGGAATGCTCCGACCTCGGCCCCGACGGCGTCAACGACTCCAGAGACGTCCCACCCGATCCCGACGACAGCGTCCGGTGGGAGCAGGCCGAGGTCGTGGAACATTCCGTCCGCGGTGGACAGATCCACCGGGTTGACCGCGGCGGCCCGTACCCGGATCCGCACTTGCCCGGTGCCGGGTTCTGGAGTGGCGATGTCGGTGACCCGCAGGTCCTGGTTCCCCGTGGTGAGTACTGCGCGCATGAGATGTCCTTTTCATCGGGTGATTGACTCTTGCGAAAACCACCTTGACGCTGGCACTCTCTATTGGGAAGTAGGCACCTAAAAGTGCGTAACTGACCTGAAAGTGAGTCCTGATGGCCACGACTACCGCCTCCGCGCGCCGAGACCAGGCCAAACGCGAGTACGACGCGTATGTGGCCGCATGTCCGAGTCGAATGCTGTTGGACCGGGTGAGTGACAAATGGGTGTCGCTGGTGCTGGTCGCACTCGGTGACGGGACCCTGCGGTATTCGGAGCTCTCCCGCCGATTGGCAGGGGTCAGTCAGAAGATGCTGACGCAGACTCTGAGAGCACTCGAGCGAGACGGCTTGGTCGAGCGCAACGTGACCGCGAGTGTGCCGGTGCGGGTGGACTACTCGCTGACACCATTGGGAGATTCGTTGCGGGAGTTGATGTACGGGGTCAAGCTGTGGGCCGAATCCAATATGGATGAGGTGTTCGAGGCGCGAGCCCGCTACGACGAGCGGTGACCTTCAGGCGAGGATGTCGCCGACGACGGCGGCGCACACCCTGATCAGGTCGTCCGGGGCGAGCTCGATCTCCAGACCGCGCTTGCCGGCGCTGCAGAACACGGTGTCCCAGAGGTGCGCGCTGTCGTCGATGACTGTCGGGAGTGTCTTCTTCTGGCCGACGGGCGAGACACCGCCGAGTACATAACCGGTCACCCGCATGACGTCCTTCGGGTCGGCCATCATCGCTTTTCCGGTGAGGTTCAAGGCTGCGGCGGCCGACTTGAGCGACAACCGCTCGGGAACCGGGATCACTGCCACCGCAAGCGTGCCTCCGACGTCGAGGACGAGCGTCTTGAAGATCTGTTCAGGTACGGCTCCGACGCCGGCCATGTGCTCGACGGCCTCGGGTCCCCATGCGCCGTCAGAGGCCGTCGCGTACTTGTGAACACGGTGGTTGATCCCGCCCAGGTCCAGAGCCTTGATCGCCGCTGTTGCCGCCATAGCCGGTCATTCTCCCAGGCGATTTAGATGCAGCGTCGGCGAAAGTGGACATATCCGGAACAAGCCACCTCGGCGCGGTGTTGAGTCATCTGCGAAGGAGGTGTGGTGTGCACAGTAACTCGGAACAGACCGGGTCGGTAGGCTTGCTCGACAGACTTGATTTTCCCGCGGGTCTTGAAGGGATTGTCGTGACAGAAGCCGAAGCCACAGCCGAGACACCGGAAGAGCAGTTCGCCCGATTCGAGCGTGATGCGCTGCCGTTGCTCGATCAGATGTACGGAGCCGCACTGCGCATGACGCGCAATCCCGCGGACGCGGAAGATCTGGTGCAAGAGACCTATGTGAAGGCGTTCACCGCCTTCAAGTCGTTCAAGGCCGGTACCAATCTGAAGGCCTGGTTGTACCGCATCCTGACGAACACCTACATCAACGGATACCGGAAGCGGCAACGGCAGCCTGCGCAGTATCCCACCGACGAGATCACCGACTGGCAGTTGGCTGCGACAGCAGAGCACACCTCCACCGGGTTGCGTTCGGCCGAGATCGAAGCGCTCGATGCGCTACCGGACGACGACATCAAGGCGGCTCTGCAGGAGTTGCCCGAAGACTTCCGGATGGCTGTGTACTACGCCGACGTGGAGGGTCTGCCCTACAAGGAGATCGCCCAGATCATGGACACCCCGATCGGTACCGTCATGTCGCGTCTGCACCGTGGTCGCAAGCAGTTGCGAGAACTACTCGGTGATGTCGCGCGCGAGCGTGGATTCAACAGAGGAACTCCCGGCCAAGGCGCCGGCGGCCAGTCCGACCAGGAACAGGAGGTTGCCCGATGAGCACCGGAGACGTAACGGGCAGCGGATCGCCCGAAGAGATCGACGAAGCGGAGCGACTCGATTGCTCGGCGGTCATCGCGGACGTCTGGCTGCTGCTGGACAACGAGTGCGACACGCACGCCCGCGCACGCCTGCAGTCACACATCGACACCTGCGCGCCCTGCCTCGAGCACTACGGCATCGAACAGCAGCTGAAGAGTCTGGTGAGCCGTAAATGTGGCGGTGAGCAAGCTCCGGCCGGTCTGCGGGAGCGGCTGACCCTGGAAATTCGAAAGACCGTGATCATCCGCGAGACGCGCGGATAGTTTTCACTTCCTTCGCGCGCGGGACGATCACGGCCTGACAAAAGGGCCGAGCCCCGGTGAGGACCAACACCGATCAGGCGTTGGGACGCTTACCGTGGTTCGCGGCATTCTTCTTGCGGGCCCGCTTCTTACGTCCACGCTTTCCCATGGCAGTCTCCTTTCGACAGCGATCCATTGTGACACGAGTAGTGGCATCGGCTGAAATGCGGCAACGCCCCGAGGCCGAGACAGGACGTGGCTGTTGCGGAAACCGGCCGACGCCGTCGCGATGAATCGGCTGCGCGCTTCGGTGCGATAGGTTGATACCGGAACACCAACTCCGGGAGGATGGCGATGTCAGAAGAGGTCGTGGCAGAGATCGTGGCGAGCGTTCTCGAAGTGGTCGTCACCCCCGGTCAGACGGTGGATGCGGGCGACACTTTGGTGCTGCTGGAATCGATGAAGATGGAGATCCCGGTGCTGGCCGAAGAGGCGGGCACGATCACCGAGGTCAAGGTCAAGGTCGGCGAGGTCATCCAAGCCGGCGATCTCATCGCCGTCATCGAGAATTGAGAACTGCGGAACACTGAGACGACGGTAGGTCCCGTTCCTCATGTCGACCCTGTCCGAACTTCTGGCCGAACACACCGAACTGATCGGTTCCGCGGGTGCACACCTGCAACGGGTGGTGGCCGAATGGCAGCTACTGGCCGACCTCTCGTTCGCGGATCTGCAGTTGTGGGTCCATTCCCAGCGGGGCAGCAGCACTGCATACGGCGATGACGCCGCGCAGATGGTGTGCGTCGCGCAGTGTCGCCCGAACACGGCGCCGACGGTCTTTCCTTCCGATGTGGTGGGTACCTCGATAGCTCTCGGAGACAACCCGCAGGTTTTCGGAGCCCTGGCATCCGGCCGTATCCTGCGCGAAGAGGATCCGACCTGGGTCGGTTCGGTGGCGATCCGGCGAGAAGCGGTTCCGGTCCGGTTCGAGGGCGCCGTGATCGCGGTGCTTGCCCGGGCGATCAATCTGACGCAGCCGCGGTTACCCTCACCGCTCGAGGTGTCCTACCAGGACTGCGCCAATGACTTGTGCCAAATGGTGTCCGAAGGGACCTTTCCGCAGTACGAGGGCAACCCTCGCGGCCTGTCGACCCCGAGGGTGGGCGACGGCCTCATTCGTGTCGACGAACACGGTGTTGTCCAGTACGCGAGCCCCAACGCCCTGTCGGCCTACCACCGCATGGGGTGGAACTCCGAGCTTGGTGGAAACGATCTCGCGGACGTCACGGTCTCACTGCTGACCGACCCCTTCGAATCGGAGGAGGCCGCGGCGATGTTGCGGGCCGCCGTTGCCGGGGAGGCCGGGATGCGGATCGAGGCGGATGCCCACCGTGCAACAGTGCTCATCCGGGCGGTGCCGCTCCGCCCGCGGGGCGCCCTCGTGGGTGCGGTCATCCTCGTGCGCGACGTGACCGAGGTCAAACGTCGGGATCTCGCCCTGATCAGCAAAGACGCAACGATTCGCGAGATCCACCACCGCGTGAAGAACAATCTGCAGAGTGTGTCCGCGCTGCTGCGGCTCCAGGCCCGGAGGACGTCCAACGCAGAGGCCAAACACGCGCTCGGCGAGGCCGTCCGTCGGGTGGCATCCATCGCGCTGGTCCACGAACTGCTGTCCGGGAGTGTTGACGAGGAAGTCGACCTCGACGTCGTGATCGACCAGTTGGTGCCGGTGATGGCGGATGTGGCATCCGGGGGCAGTCAGGTCACCGTGCGGCGGATCGGCAAGATCGGTGTTCTGAAGTCGGATCTCGCGATGCCGATGGTGATGGTGCTGACCGAATTGATACAGAACGCGGTGGAACACGGTTTCGCGCCGGAACAGTCCGGACGGGTGCTCATCGACACCTCACGTAGCACTCGTGAGCTCGTCATAACCGTGCACGACAACGGAATCGGCTTGCCAGACGGTTTCGACCCGTCGAAGTCGGAGCGGCTGGGACTGCAGATCGTGCACACCCTGGTGCAGATCGAACTCGCCGGCCAGCTCGAACTCCGAGGTGGTCCGCACGGCGGCACCGAAGCGGTCCTGACCGTGCCGCTGCGCTGAATTACGTTGTGCTGACAGTGGTTCAGAGCGCAGTCGCGCAAAAGCCCTCGGGCCCTAGAACAACACGAACCCGGTGGCATGTGCCACCGGGTTGGTTGTCTGTTTTGGTGGTCTTTGGGCTGTCACCACCCGCTCGGTGTTTAGACCGAGCTGCGGGTGCGGCTGCGTGCGTTACGCCGCTTGAGCGCACGACGCTCGTCTTCGCTCATCCCGCCCCAAACGCCTGCGTCCTGTCCCGACTCCAGTGCCCATGTGAGGCAATCAGCTGTAACCGGGCAGCGGTTGCAGACGAGCTTCGCATCAGCAATTTGCGCGATAGCCGGGCCACTGTTTCCCACCGGGAAGAACAGCTCCGGATCCTCGTCGCGACAAATTGCGTTGTGACGCCAGTCCATCCTACTGCTCCTTCAGGCGCCTCTTCGCGCCGCTCGTAACCGTCAGTTCATGTGTGCGTAGGTTTTGTTTCCGCACTGTTGCTTGTGAATACTTTCACGAATCCAGATGAAGTCAATGGTGTTGCGTTAACACGTGGGCAATATCACTGTGTAGGGGGTGCCTTCATGGGTCCACCCACCTTTGTACTACTCTGCCGCCGGTTACGCCCGTGATTTACGGCAGAAACCGGGTGTGACCTCGGACTCCTCCTGTGTGAAGAGTCACTGCTTCACGATTTGGGAGCGACAACCTCGACCGCGGCGGCCCGGCAATGCACCGTCAACGCGGTCCGTGTTCCAAGGTATTCGCCATCCATCTGCATGTCGATGGGTTCAGTGCTGGTGATTTCCACGGCGTCCACATCGTCGGCCCGCAGCAGATGCCGAACATGGGGTGTGGATCGCTTCGAGAGCAGTTGCCGTGCGAGCGGCAGATTGCGGATCGGGTTCATCGACCGCGAGGCGAAGACGCCGAGACGGTTGTCGAAGTTGGTGCCGGGGTTGGTCTCGATGGGCCGGGTACCCAGATAGGTCCAAGGGCTCGCGTTCGAGACGAACGCGAAGTGCACCCCGTCGACAGGATCGGCGTCGGGTATCCGCACGGTCAGCGTCGGTGTGTCGCGCGCAGCGCCGATGAAGGTCCGCACGGTCGTCCAGAAATATCGGCCCGCCGTGGCCTGATGCCCAGCCGTGCGCTGCTCCTCGATCGACTTGATGACCCGGGCGTCCACACCGAGTCCGGCATTGAACAGGAACCACCGATTGTCGGTGTGCCCCAAGCTGACTCGCCGTCGCTGGCCCGTCGCGAGCAGATCCACGAGCTGTCCGGTCGCCTTGAGCGGGTCCGGATCTATGCCCAGCGCACGCGCGAAGACGTTCGCGCTACCGCCCGGAACCACGGCGAGCGCGGGTGATGGAGGACCGACTGCCGGCACGGCGGGGGAGTCGAGGAGTCCGTTGACGACCTCGTTGACGCTGCCATCGCCTCCGTGCACGACCACCACGTCATATCCTTCGGCCCGAGCAATCGCCGCCAGTTCGCCGGCATGACCACGATGCGTGGTGTGCTCGACGGTGACGTCGAAGCCGTTCGAGGTGGTGACCGCGTCGCCGGGACGCCGCAACGATGCGGTCAGGGTGTCACGCAGCGCGTCCCGGCCGGCCTCGGTTGTCGAGGTGGCGAAGGGGTTGACGATCAGCATCGCGCGCACGAGAAGTGAGCCTAGCGGCAGACCGCGCGGTCGTCCCCTTTCCGCTGCGTGTGCAGCCCTTCGCAGTCCTCTGGCGGACGTGCGCTCAGCGGCAACCACTACGCTGGTCCGCGTGTCTGAAACTCCTCCTCCCCTCAATGTCCGCCGTGCCGGCGCGATAGTCACACTCGAAGGAGTGCTCGCTGTCGGGGCCGCGATCTGGATGGTGATCAGGGAGCTGATGGGTCACAAAGAAGACTTCATCAGCGGATACGGCACTGCGGCGTGGTTCGCGATACTCGGTGGCGGCGTGTTGGCGGGCGGTGTCGCGCTGCTGACCGGGCGGCGCTGGGGTCGTGCGATCGCGGTGGTGGCACAGATCCTTCTCTTACCCGTCGCGTTCGCGTTGATGACCGACAGCAACCTTCCGCTGATAGGCACCCCGTTGCTCGTGGTACTCGTCGCGGCGCTGGTCTGTCTGTTCAGTCCGTCGGCGATGAAGTGGTTTGCGGCGGCCTACGAGATCGATCCTCCGGCGCAGGACGTCGATGATCCCGCGCCGCCGTTGAGGAAGGCCCCCGCGAAGAAGAAAAAGCGCTCCTGACCGGATTCGGGGTCCTTGTCGCTCGTCGGGGACGTCAGAGCGACGTGCGGACGTGCGCCGGACGTCCGGCGTCCACGTAGTCGGCGCTGCGATAGCCGGTGATCCCCATCGATTGGATCTGCCGGGTCTCACCGTCGAAGCCGAGGACCGCCACCGACGCCGGGAGCATGGCGAAATGCGCACCGAACTCCACAGGCGAACCGATCCACCGAGCGAGCAGTGATCGGGAGAAGTGCCCGTGTCCGATCACGACGACGGACCTGGTGAGCAGGCAATCCAACAGCTCGCCGATGACACTGTCCATCCGGTCGCTCATCTGCGCGGGTGATTCTCCGCCGGGGCCGCCCCGGCTCCATACCGTCCATCCGGGATCGCTCTCGCGGATCTCCGGCGTGGTCAGGCCCTCATAGGTGCCGTAATCCCACTCGGAGAACTCCTCGCCGGTCCGGCTGATCTCCAGGCCCGCCAGTTCTGCGGTGTGCATGGCGCGCCGCCGTGGCGAGGAGAGCACCAGCGGGTCGGTCAGCAGGAGTTCGTCGAGGGGTTCGCGCAGACTCCTCGCCTGCTCTTCGCCGAGTTCGGTGAGGGCTATGTCACTCGATCCGGTGTGTTTACCGGTCTTGGACCACTCCGTTTCGCCGTGTCGGATGAGGATGAGGCGATGAATGGCCGAGCCGGAAGCAGTCACTCCAGACATTCTGCCCGGTTGACGCATAGGGTCAAGGAAATGGAGAGTGCTGCTCGAGGCGAAGGGGGTCAGGGAATGAGCAAGATACTTGCTGTGGCGAATCAGAAGGGTGGGGTCGCCAAGACCACCACGGTTGTCTCACTGGGTGCGGCGCTCGCCGACATGGGACTGTCGGTGTTGGTGGTCGATCTGGATCCGCAAGGCTGCCTTACCTTTTCGCTGGGGCATGATCCGGACAAATTGACCATATCGGTCCATGACGTCCTGCTGGGTGAGGGCGCCATCGCCGATGCCCTGCTCGACACCGAAGACAAGGTGTCGCTGCTGCCGGCGACCATCGACCTCGCGGGTGCCGAGGCGCTGCTGCTGATGCGGCCGGGTCGCGAGTACGCGCTCAAGCGTGCACTCAAGACCGTCGAGGGCGACTACGACGTGATCATCATCGACTGCCCGCCCTCGCTCGGGGTGCTCACGCTCAACGGGTTGACCGCCGCCGACGAGGTGATCGTGCCCTTGCAGTGCGAGACGCTGGCACACCGCGGGGTCGGGCAGCTGTTGCGGACCGTGACCGAGGTGCAGCAGATCACCAACCCCGATCTGCAACTGTTGGGAGCGCTACCGACGCTGTATGACGCGCGCACCACCCACAGCCGCGATGTGCTGGCCGACGTGTCCGATCGCTACGACCTACCGGTGCTCTCGCCGGCCATTCCGCGCACCGTGAAGTTCGCCGAGGCCTCGGCCTCGGGTGTCAGCGTGGTGGGAGGCCGTAAGAACAAGGGGTCTACGGCGTACCGCGAGCTGTCGGAGAACCTGTGGAAGCACTGGAACGGCGGCGCAGACCTGGTGACCATCGAAGCGGTCTGACGGCAACGCCGGGGCAGGCCGACAAAAGCACACGTTTGAGTCAAAATCACACGTTGCAACGTGTGATTTTGACTCAAACGTGTGTATTTGCAGCAGCTTTCGGCTACGGGCTGAGCACCGAGACAGTCGAACCCCACTGCTGCACCAGTTCATCGCCGATCACGCCGAGCGTGATCACCCCGCCGGTGTAGCCGTCCCGGGCAACCGGGATCGACCGGATCGGCTGGCCGTCGACGAGTTTGTGTTCGCTGATCCCGGTGGCACTGGGCAGCAGTAGTGAACCTGCCATGACCACTCCCGGTCCCAGCGTCTCGGGGACCTGGAAGCGGGCTTGCAGGGTCTCGGCGTCGAGCACGACGGTTGCCTTGCCCGTCCAGAACGTGACGATGCCGTCGCCGGTGATCGGTTTGCTCTCGGCGCCGACGGGTCCGCCCAGCAGGGAGGTCCGGTTCTGCAGTGTGCCGTCGAACGCATAGGTCTCGAGCATGGGCTCGGGGGAGGACACGTACACCGCGACACTGTTGCTCCCTACCGCGACGACGCGAGGTGGCGAACCGAGCTCTGCGGTGATCAGGGTCGAGCCGAATTCTTCGAGTTTCTCGTTGCTGTCGAGGGTGGATCCGAGGACGGTGAGGCGGTAACCCGGTTCGATCCCGCAGTGCTCGACGATGGCGACCTTGGGGCTGCTGACGGCGCTGGAGACGAGTTCACAACCCGAGCGCGGTTGCGATCCGGGATTGACCGGAGCATCGACCCGGCCGTATTCGATGGTCCGCACCAGGTCGCTGCGCCAGATCTCGAGTCGCGTATCACCTTGCGCCAGAAAGTAATCCCGGTCGAAGCTGAAGTCGAGAGAGTTGTCGGCGTCGCTGCTGCGGGTGGTCGCGCGCTTGCCCGTCGAGCCGAACAGCGCAGTGACCTCGCTGCAACCGCGCGAGTTGCGGTACACCGCGATCGCGTAATCGCGACCGGACGCGCTCCAGCCGGACACCCCGCACAGCGGGAGGTCTCGACGGTACGACCAGAGCTGACGGCCGGACTCCGCGTCGTGGCCCACGACGGTGTCGCCATCGCCGGTGACGACGACACCCCCGACGATGACCGGCCCGGCTGTGGCGTCACTGGGGGTCCGCCAGGCCTCGGAGTACGAGGCAGGCACCGCGGTCGCCGACGCGGGCGGCGCCGCAGCGACCGGGGACGGGTCGGACTCGGTGTTCTCCACCGAACTGGAGGCCCAGATGGCCACGCCGGCGACGATGACGACCGCCGCGATGACGGCAACGATCAACAGGTCGACCGGCGTGCGCCGCTCAGGCTTGAGCACGTCAGTTACTCCGAGGCGTTACCCACGGTGTCGCCGGAGGCCGATGACTTGTCGGCAGATCCACCGTTCCGGCGGCGACGACGACGCCGGGGGCGGTCTCCACCCTCGGAGGTCGTTGCAGGCGATCCGGTGTCCGGAGCGGTAGAAGCCGCTGCGGTGTCCGCGACGGCTGCCGTGGTCGACGCGGCGTCACCGGTGGCGGGCGCATCGCTGCTTCCGGAGCGGGTGCGCCGACGCTGCCGTGATGCCGATGATGTCGACCTGCGTTGGCCGGCGAGTTCGCGCTTCTCTCCGCCGCCCGAACGCCCGCCGCCCGAGCGCGAATCGCGGTCCTTGCGGTCGTCGCGCACCACGGCCGGGCCCTGACCGATCCGACCGGTGGCAGACTCCGAGATGCCCATCTCTTCACGCAGATGCGGTGAGCTGGAATAGGTTTCGACCGGCTCGTCCTTGGCGAGGTCGAGCGCCTTGCTGATCATCTCCCAGCGGTGCAGCTCGTCCCAGTCGACCAGGGTGACCGCGATGCCGGTGCGGCCGGCGCGACCCGTGCGACCGATGCGGTGGACGTAGGTCTTCTCGTCGTCGGGGCACTGATAGTTGATGACGTGCGTGACGTCGTCGATGTCGATGCCACGTGCAGCGACGTCGGTGGCGACGAGCACGTTGATGCGGCCCTCACGGAAAGCGGTGAGTGCCTTCTCTCGAGCGACCTGCCCGAGGTCACCGTGTACGGCGCCGACTGCGAATCCGCGTTCGGCGAGATCGTCGGCGACCTTCTGTGCGGTGCGCTTGGTGCGAGTGAAAATCATTGTCGCGCCGCGACCTTCGGCCTGCAGGATGCGTGCGACCAGCTCGGCCTTGTCCAGTGCGTGGGCCCGGTAGACGTACTGGGTGGTGCGCTCGTGGATCGCCGAATCGTTGGCGTGCTCGGCCCGGATGTGGGTCGGCTTCGTCAGGAAGGTGCGCGCCAGCGTCACGATCGGCCCGGGCATCGTCGCCGAGAAGAGCATGGTCTGACGGGCGTCGGGGAGCGAACTCATGAGGCGCTCGATGTCGGGCAGGAAGCCCAGGTCCAGCATTTCGTCGGCCTCGTCGAGAACCAGAACCTGGACCTTGCCCAGGATCAGGTGGCCCTGACGGGCGAGGTCGAGGAGGCGGCCGGGGGTGCCGACGACGACGTCGATACCGATCTTGAGCTCGCTGATCTGATGTTCGAAGGGCCTGCCTCCGAAGATCGACAGCAGCCGGATGGGCCGGTTCTGGCCGTCTGCGGTGTCGACGTGGAGGCCCTTGGCCGCGATCTCGAGGTCATCGGTCACCTGGATGCAGAGTTCGCGGGTGGGCACGATGATCAGTGCGCGCGGGGTGCCGTCCAGTTTCCAGATGCCGCGCTCGCCGGGTTCGGCCGTCGCCTGCGACACCCGCTGCAACAGCGGTACGCCGAAACCGAGGGTCTTGCCCATGCCGGTGCGGGCCTGACCGATCAGGTCGTCGCCTGCCATCGCCAGCGGCAGGGTCAGTTCCTGGATGGCGAAGGTGTTGGTGATGCCGTCGGCGGTGAGGGCGTCGACGATCTCCTGCCGGACGCCGAGCTCGGCGAACGTGGGGGAGACGTGGTCTTCCGCCACGATGACGTGCTCTTCTTCGACGATGTCATCCAAGGCGGTGTTTTTGGCTTCTTGTTCGATGTTCAGTTGATTGCCTTTCGCAATGTGCTCCCGCGCGCACTGCAAAGATCAACCGTCAGATCAGCTCACTGGCCGCGGTGCAAAGGCGGACTCGGGCAACCTGCATCTGGTCAAATCGGGCCCAACAGATATCGGACCGCCATCGGTGCGCGCACAAATTCCTGCGAGCCGGCTCATGCGCACGGCTCACCCCTGGCAGTGTACGTGGCCCACGTCCAGGTGGTGACATCGCATCGTGTAGCACCCCCGGATGCCGCACCCGGGTCGTCGTCCGCATGCCCGGTTCCGACGTGCTGACTACACTCGCTCTCATGTCGTCTGGTTCACAAACGCAGCCGCCGGTGTCCGATGTCGCCGCCGGTTCGTCAGCCTCTCATCCCGGTATCACCGAACTGTTCGGGGTACTGGCCTGCGGCGAACTGGCCGCGTTCTACCGCCTGGCGTCGGAGGCGACGATGGCGCCCGACATGCGTGGCCGGGTCGAGATGGCGAGTATGGCCGCCGCAGAGATGAGTCACTTCGAGATCCTGCAGGAAGCCCTGGGCGCTCGCGGGGTCGACGTCTACGAGTCGATTGCCGCGTACACACCGGTGCTCGAGAAGTACCACTCGTCGACGGTGCCGAGTAATTGGCATGAGTCGCTGGTGAAGGCGTACGTCGGCGACGGTCTGGCCGCCGACTTCTACATGGAGATCGCGGGCACTCTGCCGAAAGACGCCGAGGCCGTGGTGCGCACCGTGATGGCCGAGACCGGACACTCGGAGTTCGCCGTGGCAGCCATCCGCGAAGCAGTCGCGGCCGACCCCGCGCTCTCTTCGCCCCTGACGTTGTGGGGCCGGCGGCTGCTCGGTGAGGCGATCACGCAGACCCAGTACGTGCTGGCCGGCCAAGAGGCGCTCACCGAGCTGTTGTTCTCCGTCGAGGCCGACCTCAACCAGATCGTGGACTTCTTCGGTTCGATCCAGGATCGGCATGCACAGCGCATGGCGGATATGGGGTTGGGCTGACTGTCCGCCGCAAGGCCGGTGGGGCTAGATTCAGGCCAGCAGGATTGCAAGAGCAGAGTTAGACCCGAGAGTTCGAACGTATATCTGTGGAGGATTTTGTGGCCGTTGATGTGAAGATCGGGATCACCGACAGCTCTCGCGAAGTGGTTGTACACACCGAGAAGAGCAGCGACGAAGCGCACGCCGCGGTCGAGGCCGCACTGGCAGGCAACGAGCAGTTGCTGCGTCTGGAAGACGACAAGGGTTCTCGCTACCTGATCCCCGTCACCAAGATCGCGTACGTCGAGGTCGGTGTCTCCGACGCCCGGAAAGTTGGCTTCGGCGCGATCTGAGATCGCGTCAGTTGATTCTCAGGAGAAGCCGTTCGACTGTTGCATGGGCACTCGGGACAATCCGCCCCAGAGCATCGTGACCGTGATGTCGACGGCTTCTTCTTTGGTCACCGGACGCTTGGCATCGAGCCAATGCCTGGCGTTGACCTGACTGAGGCCCACGAGTCCTGCCGCGAGCATCCGCGAGCGGTGGGGGTCGAGACCCGAGTCGTGCATGACTAGTCCGTACACCGCGTCCACACATGCTTCGGTCGCTCCTTCGACCCTGCGGATCGCCGCGGGGTCGAGTGCGTCCGACCGGAAGATCAGCCGATATCCCTGGCTGTCCTCGTCGATGAAATCGAAGAAGGCCTGCACCGCCGCGCGAACGCGATGACGGTTGTCGGTGGAGCTGAGCAGCGCACCGGTGACGCGGTTGACCATCGATTCCGCATGGGAGTCCAGGACGGCGAGGTACAGATCCAGTTTGCTGGGAAAGTGCTGGTAGAGGACAGGTTTGCTGACCCCTGCGTGTACGGCGATCTCGTCCATCCCCGCAGAGTGATAGCCCCGTTCGACGAAGATCTCGCTGGCCGCGTCGAGGAGCTGTAACCGCCGGGCGCTGCGTGGCATGCGCACGCTGCGTCGGGGCCCACCTGTCGTGGGTGCGTTCACACCTGTGCCCGCGGCGGCCGATTTGTCCATGGCCCGAGCGTATATCTGCTCCCGATATCCGCCACCGGTGGTTGCGCCTGCCGGGCAACGGCCGGTCCTTGTGAGAAGGTTTACGGGTGACTGGTGCTGGAGGTTCGGGGCCCACGGGCACGCGGCGCGCACCTCGTGATGCGCGGGCTGACGCAGGCCCGCAGCAGGGTGATCCGCCGCGTCGTCGGCGCGCCCGCGCCGATACCGCTGCAGGTGGCCGCGACCACGCCGAACAAGCTCGTCGCAGCGCCGAGCGAGCCCAGCGCGCCGCTCGCCGCGAGGCCGAGGCGGACGCCCGGCTCGCGAACCAGCGGACCGACGTCCACCAGCCGACGTCGGGTCGGCCCGCCCCGGACCAGCCTCTGCGCGCTCGCTGGGATCCGACGGAAGACCCCGGACGCCAGCGCGCCGACCGCGACAAGGACCGCAAGAAGCAGAGCGCGGTCGGACGGTTCGTGAGCACCTACGGGTGGCGGGCGTACGCGATTCCGGTGCTGGTGGTCCTGACCGTGGTGATGATCGTGGTCACCGTGCAGTCCCATCAGAACGGCAACTCCAGTGGGGCGGCGGAGTCCGATCCCGATGCGGTCCGCAACACCGACGTCAACAACGTGACCACTGCGATCGGCGCGCCGCCGGCGCAGATACAGGCCGAGCAGCTGCCGGCCGGTGCCCTGCCGAACGGCGGGCCCTTCACCGCGAAGGGTGCCGAGGGCTATCACGTCGTCCCCGGGTCGACCCCGCGGATCGGAACCGGTGGCCAGGAGTTCACGTACACGATCGAGGTCGAGAACGGAGTGGCGTCGGGCGACTTCGGCGGCGACCCGACCTACGCGAAATTCGTCGACACCACCCTCGCGAACCCGAAGAGCTGGATCGGAGACGGGAAGTTCTCGTTCCGCCGTATCGACAGCGGTGAACCGGACTTCCGTGTCACCCTGACCTCTCCGGACACCACCCGGGAACTGTGCGGTTACGAGATCCAGCTCGAGTCGTCCTGCTACTACCCACCCGAGTCGCGGGTGACCCTGAACGAGGCCCGTTGGGTCCGCGGCGCGTCGTCCTACCAGGGCGACGACCTCGGTTATCGGCAGTACCTGATCAACCACGAGGTGGGTCACGCGATCGGATTCGTCAATCACGAGCCGTGCAAGGTGAACGGGGCCCTGGCGCCGATCATGATGCAGCAGACCTTCGGAACGGCCAATGGCGAGATCATGGCGCTCGATCCGGACATGAAGGCCAACCGCAGCTATGTCTGCACACCGAATCCGTGGCCGTTCCCAGATCGGTGATCCCGGGGCGCCCGATGGTGACGCGGTGCTTCGCGCCGGTTGGAATCTTCGCAGGCACATACTCGTTGCAGGTAGCAGATGGGACGACCGGATCGACGGTCGTCCGCTGATCACGCTGAGGAGACCGCCCGTGTCGACATTGCCCCCGCTGGTCGAGCCCGCCGGAGAGCTCACCCGCGATGAGGTGGCCCGCTACAGCAGGCACCTGATCATCCCCGACCTCGGTGTGGACGGCCAGAAGCGTCTCAAGAATGCGAAGGTCCTCGTCATCGGCGCGGGTGGACTCGGGTCACCGGCGCTGCTCTATCTCGCCGCCGCAGGCGTCGGCACCATCGGCATCGTGGAGTTCGACGAGGTCGACGAATCGAATTTGCAGCGTCAGGTGATCCACGGTCAGTCCGACGTGGGCCGGCCGAAGGCCGACTCCGCCCGCGACTCCATTCTGGAGATCAACCCCCTGGTCACGGTCCACACCCACAAGTTCCGCCTCGACAACGACAACGCCGTCGGGCTCTTCGAGCAGTACGACCTCATCGTCGACGGCACGGACAACTTCGCCACCCGATACCTGGTGAACGACGCGGCCGTGCTCGCCGGCAAGCCGTACGTCTGGGGCTCGATCTACCGGTTCGAGGGGCAGGCGTCGGTGTTCTGGGAGGACGCCCCGGACGGCCTCGGATTGAACTACCGCGACCTCTACCCCGAAGCGCCGCCGCCCGGGATGGTGCCGTCGTGCGCCGAGGGGGGCGTACTCGGAATCCTGTGCGCGTCGATAGGTTCGATCATGGGTACCGAGGCGATCAAGCTGATCACGGGGATCGGCGAGACCCTGCTCGGGCGCCTGATGGTGTACGACGCCCTCGACATGCGCTACCGGACGATCAATCTCCGCAAGGATCCGCAGGCGCCCAAGATCACCGAACTGATCGACTACGACGCGTTCTGCGGTGTCGTCTCGGACGAAGGTGTGTCGGCGGCCGCCGACTCGACGCTGACCGCTGTCGAACTCAAGGAACGCCTCGACGCCGGGGAGCGGATCGCACTCATCGACGTGCGGGAGCCGGTGGAGTGGGAGATCGTCAAGATCGACGGCGCGACCCTCATCCCGAAGGGCGATATCGAGTCCGGGGAGGGGCTGGCGAAACTGCCGCATGACCGCCCGGCCGTGCTCTATTGCAAGACGGGCATCAGGTCGGCTGAGGCGCTGGCCGCGGTGAAGAAGGCAGGTTTCTCCGACGCCACCCATCTGCAAGGTGGCATCACCGCCTGGGCCAAGCAGGTCGATACGACCCTTCCCGTCTACTGACCGCACTCTCGCCGAGGGCGCAACGATTCGCGGTGGGGACACCCGCAGCGCCTGCGGGGCTCCGGCGCCTCGCGCCGGTAACCTCGACAACGTGACCTCTGACTTGACCTCCGTCGAGCCGCCGGAGCATGTGCTGCAGACGTTCGGACTGACACAGGATCCCGTGGTGGCTCTCGGCGACGGTTGGGAAGGCGGCTGGCGGATCGGCGAGACCGTGTTGTCGTTGGTCCCTGATCACGCGCGTGCGGCCTGGTCGGCAAAGGTTCGCGAGGCCCTTTACGTCGACGGGGTCCGAATCGCTCGGCCGGTGCGATCCTCCGACGGGCGTTACGTGGTGTCGGGGTGGCGTGCTGACACCTACATCGCCGGCACCCCCGAACCTCGCTACGACGAGGTGGTGTCGCTGGCGGACCGGTTGCACGAGGTCACCGCTTCGCTGGAACGTCCCCGATTCCTGATGCAGCCGCCGGCGCCGCCCTACACCGACGTCGACGTGTTCACCGCCTCCGACCGCGCGGCCTGGGACGACGTCCCGATGAGATCGGCCCGAGCCGCCGGGATGGGCGATCCGACCTCGCCGGACGGCGTCACCAGCCTGGAGATCCTGCACAACCTGGCCACCCTTCGGAAAAAGGTCGAGTCACCGTCGCAGTTGGTGCACGGTGATCTGTTCGGCACCGTGCTGTTCGCGGGTGCCGCGGCGCCGGGGATCACCGACATCACGCCGTACTGGCGACCCGCATCGTGGGCCGCGGCGGTCGTCGTCGTCGACGCGCTCGCATGGGGTGGAGCGGACGACGCCCTCATCGAACGGTGGGGCGATCTGCCGGAGTGGCCACAGATGATGTTGCGTGCCGTGATGTTCAGGCTGGCCGTGCATGCGTTACATCCGAGGTCCACCGCAGGCGCTCTGCCGGGCCTCAAGCGGGTCTCCGACATGGTTCGGTTCCTGGTCTAACACCCTTCTGATCTGCAGTGATGCCGGTGGTCACCGGCGGCTGTACGACATTTTCGGGCTCTCATCTCACCTCTGCCGCCAGGGAGGTGTGAGAACACTGTGATTGTTCGGTCACTGATTGCAAAATTGCGGCAACACCGGTTTCCTACCGTTCTCCTCAAGTCAACCCGGCCCCGGCGCCGGACCTACGAGGAGGACTCCTGTGACCGTTTCGGGCACAAAACGAAAGCACTACATCACTGATTGGGACCCAGAAGATGTCGAGGCGTGGGACAACGGCAACGCCGCGATCGCCAAGCGCAACCTCGTCTGGTCCATCATCTGCGAGCACGTCGGCTTCTCGATCTGGTCCATGTTCTCCGCGCTGGCACTGCTCATGGGTCCCGAATACGGCATCAGCCTCGACCAGAAGTTCGTGATCGGCGCGACCGCGACCTTCGTCGGTTCATGCTTGCGGATCCCGTACACCCAGGCCACCGCGATCTTCGGTGGACGTAACTGGGCCATCTTCTCCGCGGTCGTCCTGATGATCCCCACCGGGCTGACCCTGATGCTGATGATGAACCCCGGTGAGTTCGGGTTCGGCTGGTTCCTCTTCGTCGCCGCGCTGACCGGTTTCGGTGGTGGCAACTTCGCCTCGTCGATGACCAACATCAACGCCTTCTACCCGCAGCGCCTCAAGGGCTGGGCGCTCGGTCTCAACGCAGGTGGCGGCAACATCGGCGTCCCCGCGATCCAGTTGGTCGGTCTCTTCGTGATCTGGATCGCCTCCGACCAACCCGAGATCCTCTGCGCCATCTACCTGGTGTTGCTCGCGATCGCCGGTGTCGGCGCGGCCATCTACATGGACAACCTGGACCACCAGACCTCCAGCGGCCGGGCGATGCTCGACACGCTGAAGTACAAGGACACCTGGTTGATCTCGCTGCTGTATGTCGGCACCTTCGGTTCGTTCATCGGCTTCGGGTTCGCGTTCAGCCAGGTGCTGAACATCTCGTTCACCGCCAACGGCGCCACCAAACCAGCCCTCGCCGCAGCCCAGATCGCCTGGATCGGACCACTTCTGGGCTCGATCTCCCGTCCGTACGGCGGCAAGCTCGCCGACAAGATCGGTGGCGGCAAGATCACCATGTACTGCTTCGCGGCGATGATCGCGGCGTCGTCGATCCTGGTGGTGGCCAGCGCGATGTCCGACGCCAACGACAAGAAGATCACCGGCGGCACCCTGACGGCGTTCGTGATCGGATTCGTGTTGCTGTTCATCATCTCCGGTATCGCGAACGGCTCGGTGTACAAGATCATCCCGGCCATCTGGGAGCACAAGGCGAAGGTCAATCCGGGGCTCAACTCGATCGGGAAGGCAAACTGGTCACGCTCGATGTCCGGTGCGCTCATCGGTATCGCCGGTGCGTTCGGTGGCCTCGGCGGGGTGGCCATCAACCTGGTGCTGCGGGACAGCTACAAGTCCAATCAGTCTGCGACGCAGGCTTTCGCGATCTTCATGGCCTTTTATGTGGTCGCCGCGCTGGTGACCTGGTGGTTCTACGTGCGGCGCTCCATCGAAACACCCGGGAACAGTGCAGCGCCTTCCGACGCCCCGACCGCCGATCCTGCCAACCCGGCGCCTGTCATCCCGTGACCGCGGAGGCGTTGTCGGCCCCCGCCGTGGCGGCCCCGGTGGGGACGAAGACCCATTGCCCGTACTGCGGTCTGCAGTGCGCGATGAGCATCAGTGGCAAAGGCGCCGCTGACGCCGAGGTGACCCCGCGGCAGTTCCCGACCAACAAGGGCGGGTTGTGCCAGAAGGGTTGGACCGCAGCCGATGTACTGCGCAACCCCAACCGGCTGACCACGCCCCTGGTACGGCGCGACGGCGTCTTGACCCCGACGACCTGGGACGACGCACTCGATGTGGTCGCGTCGGGGTTTGCCAGAGCACGTCGGGAGCACGGCGCCGACGCCGTCGGAATCTTCGGCGGTGGCGGGCTGACCAACGAAAAGGCCTACCAGCTGGGCAAGTTCGCTCGTGTGGCACTGGGCACGTCGAACATCGACTACAACGGCCGGTTCTGTATGAGTTCGGCGGCCGCCGCCGGGATCAAGTCGTTCGGACTCGATCGAGGCCTGCCGTTCCCGCTCGCCGACATCGGGTCCGCGCGGGCCATCGTGATCCTCGGAGGCAACGTCGCGGAGACGATGCCACCCATGGTCAGTCACCTGATGACCGCCGCACGGGCCGGCGGGCTGGTGGTGGCGGATCCGCGGCGGACCGCCACCGTCGAACGTGCGGTCGCCGACGGCGGGGTGCACCTGCAGTTGGCCCCGGGCACCGACCTGCCGCTCGCACTGGGAATGGCGCACATTGCGGTGACCGAGGGTTACGCCGACCTCGACTACATCGCCGACCGCACATCCGGATTCGACGACTTCTGGCGTATTGCCGGCCAATGGTGGCCCGAGCGGGCCGAGCGGGTCACCGGGGTGCCGGTCGCCGCGATGCGCCGCACAGTGGCACTGCTCGCGGCGGCCCGGGACAACGGAACGGGTGCCTACGTGCTCACGGCTCGTGGCGCAGAACAGCATTCGACGGGAACCGACACCGTCAGCGCGGTCATCGGCCTGTCGTTGCTGCTCGGGCTGTGTGGCCGTAAGGGCAGTGGCTACGGCTGCATCACCGGCCAGGGCAATGGGCAGGGTGGCCGCGAGCACGGGCAGAAGGCCGACCAGCTCCCGGGTTACCGCAAGATCGCCGATCCGGCCGCGCGGGCGCATGTCGCGAAGGTGTGGGGGATCGACCCCGACGATCTGCCCGGACCCGGGCAGAGCGCGTACGAATTGCTCGAATCGCTCGGCCAACCGGGCGGCCCCAAGATGCTGATGGTGCACGGCGCCAACCTCGCCGTGTCCGCACCGCGCGCAGGGCACGTCGTCGATCGGCTGTCGTCGCTGGACATGTTGGTGGTCAACGACTTCCTGCTCTCGGAGACCGCCGCCATGGCCGACGTCGTGCTACCCGTGCTGCAATGGGCCGAGGAAGAGGGCACCATGACCTCCCTCGAGGGTCGCGTGCTGCGCAGGCGGCAGGCGGTGCCGGTCGCCGATGGGGCCCGCAGCGAGCTCGAGGTGCTCGCGGAACTGGCCATCCGGCTCGGGCAGCCCGCAGAGCGTTTCCCGACCGATCCCCGTGAGGTCTTCGACGAGCTCCGCAGGGCCTCGGCGGGCGGACCGGCCGATTACACCGGTGTCACCTACGACCGGCTCGACAACGACGAGGCGATCCACTGGCCGTGCCCCGAGGTCGGGCACCCCGGAACACCACGGATGTTCCTGCAGCGCTTCGCAACCGACGACGGCCGGGCGAAGTTCATCGCCGTCGACCATCACGGTCCCACCGAGCCGGTCGACGCCGAGTACCCGCTGGTGTGCACCACGGGCCGGGTCCTCACGCATTACCAGTCGGGTGCGCAGACCAGGCACGTCAAAGCCCTCGCGGACGCGGCGGGACCAATGTTCGTCGAGGTGAACACCGATACCGCGGAGCGGCTCGGGATCGCCGATGGCGCACAGGTCTTGATGACCTCGCGACGCGGATCGGCAACAGCAGCGGCCCGCTGCGTCGACTCGCTGAGACCCGACACCGTCTTCCTCCCGTTCCACTACGCCGGGGACCAGCGCGCCAACCTGCTGACCAACCCGGCACTCGACCCCACCAGCAGGATGCCTGAGTTCAAGGCCTGCGCAGTACGACTGGAGGTCTTATGAGCAAGCGCGTCGTGATCATCGGGAACGGGATGGCCGGGGCCCGTCTGCAAGAAGAACTGCACCGGCTCGACCCGACCGGCGCCCAGGTGACCAGTGTCGTCATCGGTGACGAGCCGAACGCGGCGTACAACCGCATCCTGATGTCGAATGTGGTCGCCGGCCGCATCCGCGCTGCCGACACCATGATTCGCGCGGCCGGCTGGTATTCCGAGCGCAACCTGCAGACCCACACCGGGGTGCGGGTCACCTCGATCGACCGAGACGCGCAGAGCGTCCAGTGTGACGACGGCACCGTGCATCAGTACGACAACCTCGTCTTCGCCACCGGCAGCCGGGCGTTCATCCCACCGATCGCCGGCGCGACCACAGTTACCGGCACCCCGATCCCCGGGGTCATCGCCTTCCGCAACCTCGCCGACTGCGAGGCCATCGTCTCGGCGCTGCACGAGAACACCCGTGTCGTCGTCGTGGGCGGCGGCCTGCTCGGTCTCGAGGCCGCTCGCGGTGCACTGCTGCGCGGCGCCCAGGTGACGGTGGTTCATCCGCGTGCGTATCCGATGGAGAAGCAGATGGATGCCGCCGGTGGCGCGGTGCTCTCTCGGGTGCTGCGTGAGATCGGGATGGATGTGGTGCTCGGAACGCGCGTGACCGCGGTGCGCGACGCCCCCGGCACCGGCCGCGAAGTGGTCCTCGCCGACGGGTCGACGCTGGGGGCGGATCTGGTGATCGTCACCGCCGGCATCGCACCCAACATCGAACTCGCTGCAGAGGCAGGCATCGCCACCGAACGCGGCATCCTCGTCGACGATCATCTGCGGACGAGCGATCGAGCCGTCTTCGCGATCGGTGAATGCGCCCAGCATCGCGATATCGTCTACGGCCTGGTGCAACCCGGGTGGGAGATGGCCGAGACGGTGGCCCGGAACCTGCTCGCCTCCGAACCAACAGGATATGAAGGCACGCAGCAGATCCTGCGACTCAAAGCCCACGATATCGATCTGGCCTCGATGGGCGAGGTCGACACCGACCCGGGCGATCTCGAGGCCGAGGTGCTGACCCTGTCCGATCCGCATCGTGGCCGTTACGCCAAAGTGGTGGTGCGCAAGGAGCGGCTGGTCGGCGCGGTGCTGCTCGGGAACCCGGAAGTGGTGGGCACCATCACCCAGCTGTTCGATTCGGGTGCGCCGGTGCCCACAGATCGAATGCGATTGCTGCTCGGTCATCTGACCGGTGGCGCAACCGAATCGGCGAGCCCGGCGCAGATGCCCGGCGAGGCCATCATCTGCCGCTGTAACACGGTGTCCAAGAAGAACCTCACCGACGCGTGGCGCAAAGGGGCGCGTAATCCACTCGCGATGGCAGAGGCAACACGTGCCACGACCGGTTGTGGCAGTTGTGAATCGGTGGTCGAAGGACTGTGCGAATGGCTCGCGACCGCAGATGCCTGACAGTGAGCGCAGGTTCGGGCCGCGAGCGATGCATTGAGGAACGCGGACGCGCAGCGGCCACGTGACGAGCGAAGAGCGCGCAACAAGGCCCGAGCCGAAGCGAACAATCCAACACAGGAGTAGATATGCCCAGCAAGACAGTGGTCGTGGTCGGCCACGGAATGGTCGGTCACCGGTTCGTCCAGGAATTGCGCGAACGTGATGTCACCGACCAATGGCGGATCGTTGTGGTCTGCGAGGAAGCCGCGCCCGCGTACGACCGGGTGGGCCTGTCGTCCTACGTCAACAGCTGGGATCCCGCTGCGTTGGCGCTGGACGGGAACACCTATCCGGGTGATCCTCTGGTCAATCTGCTGACCGGTCGGCGCGTCGCGCGTGTCAACCGGGTCGCGCGAACCGCGGTGCTCGACGACGACTCCAGCATCGTCTTCGATGCGCTCGTGCTGGCCACCGGCTCGTACCCGTTCGTGCCGCCGGTCGCCGGTTCGGACTCGGAAAACTGTTTCGTGTACCGCACCCTCGACGACCTCGACCAGATCCGGGCGCGGGCGGAATCTGCGCCGGACGGAGCGAAAGCCGTGGTGGTGGGCGGTGGTCTGCTCGGTCTCGAGGCGGCGAACGCCCTCAAACTGCTGGGGCTGGCACCGCACGTCGTCGAGTTCGCGCCCCGGCTGATGCCGTTGCAGGTCGACGAGGGCGGTGGGGCGCTGCTGGCGAATCTCGTGGAGGGGCTCGGGGTTGCCGTGCACACCGGCGTCGGGACCAGCGCGATCGAGCAGCACGACGACGGAATGATGACCGTCACGCTGTCTGACGAGAGCACCATCGATGACGCTGCGCTGCTGGTCTTCTCGGCCGGGGTCCGGCCGCGTGATCAGTTGGCCCGCGACGCCGACCTTGCGGTCGGAGAGCGTGGCGGCGTACTCGTCGACGACGGCTGCCGGACCGACGACCCGGACATCTACGCCATCGGTGAGGTCGCGGCGGTGAACGGTCGTTGCTACGGGCTGGTGGCTCCCGGCTACCACACCGCCGAGGTGGTCGCGGACCGTCTGCTCGGAGGGCATTCGGAGTTCCCGGGCGCCGATCTGTCGACAAAACTCAAATTGCTGGGCGTGGACGTGGCCAGCTTCGGTGACGCGATGGGTGCCACCGAAGGTGCCCTTGAGGTCGTCTTCAACGACCCCGTGGCGGGGACGTACGCGAAGGTCGTCGTCTCCGACGATGCAAAGACCTTGCTCGGCGGGGTACTGGTCGGGGACGCCACGCAGTACGCGTTGCTCAAGCCGATGGTCGGCGGTCCCGTTCCCGGTGATCCGGCAGCGCTGATCGCGCCGGCCGCCGGAGAAGGTGTGGGTATCTCGGCGTTGCCCGACGGTGCCGAGATCTGCTCCTGCAACGGCGTCAGCAAGGGTGATATCTGCGGGGCGATAGCCCATGGCGCCCAGGATGTCTCGGCCGTCAAGACTTGCACCAAGGCAGGTACCACCTGCGGTGGGTGCATACCGTCGATCACGAGACTGCTCGCCGATTCCGGTGTAGAGATCTCGAAGTCGTTGTGTGAACACTTCTCCCAGTCACGTAGCGAGCTGTTCGAGATCGTGCAGGCCACGGGTATCCGTACGTTCACCGACCTGGTCGCGCGCCACGGTACCGGCGCGGGTTGCGAGATCTGCAAACCCACAGTGGCCTCGATCCTCGCGTCGACGTCCAGCGATCACATCCTGGCGGGGGAGCAGGCCGCGCTGCAGGACACCAACGACCACTTCCTGGCGAACATCCAGAAGAACGGCACCTATTCGGTGGTGCCGCGCATGCCGGGTGGTGAGGTGACGCCGGACCAGTTGATCGTCATCGGCCAGGTCGCCAAGGACTTCGGCCTGTACACCAAGGTGACCGGCGGTCAGCGGATCGATCTCTTCGGTGCGCGGGTGGAAGAGCTCCCGCAGATCTGGCGCCGGCTGGTCGAGGCCGGGATGGAGTCGGGGCAGGCGTACGGCAAGAGTCTGCGCACCGTCAAGAGCTGTGTCGGCAGCACCTGGTGTCGCTACGGGGTCCAGGACTCGGTGGGGATGGCAGTTGACCTCGAAAGGCGTTATCGCGGTTTGCGTTCACCCCACAAGATCAAGTTCGGGGTGTCCGGGTGCGCCCGCGAGTGCGCGGAGGCGCGGGGCAAGGACGTCGGTGTGATCGCGACCGAACACGGCTGGAATCTGTACGTCGGCGGAAACGGTGGTCAGAGTCCGGCCCACGCCCAGCTGCTCGCTTCGGGTATCGACGATCAGACGCTCATCGCCTACATCGACCGGTACCTGATGTTCTACATCCGGACCGCTGATCGGCTGCAGCGCACGGCCCCCTGGATCGCCGGCCTCGAAGGTGGCCTGGATCACCTCAAAGCCGTTGTGTGTGATGACAGTCTCGGCATTGCCGCCGAGCTCGAGTCGGCGATGGCAGAGCACGTCGCCGGCTACAAGGACGAATGGGCGGGGGTGCTGGACGACGAGGAAAAACTTTCCCGTTTCGTCTCGTTCGTCAATGCTCCCGCCGAGCCCGACCCAACCATCGAGTTCTCGGAGGGTGCCGGCCGCAAGGTGCCGGTACTGTTGGGAACACCGCAGCCCGGCGCAGCCCGCCGGCGAACGGAGGAATCTGACGATGAGTCTCGTCGATGACACACGCGCGACGGACGTCGCGACCAGTTGGACAGACGCGTGCCGACTTGGCCAGTTGGTGCCGGGACGTGGTGTCGCGGTGCTGCTGCCTGACGGCGAGCAGGTAGCCCTGTTCCTCGTACCGGACGCGCACGCGGCGGGTGAGTCCGCGCCGACACTGTATGCCGTCGGCAACATCGATCCGTTCGGGCGGGCGGCCGTGATGTCCCGCGGCCTGGTCGGGGACCGGTCCGGCGAGCCCACTGTGGCGTCCCCGCTGCTCAAGCAGGTCTTCTCCCTGGTGGACGGGCGCTGCCTGAGCGACGAGAATGTATCTTTGCCCGTCTACGACGTGCGTGTACAAGCAAACCTGATCCAGGTCAGGCCCAGATAGCGTGAAGCATGGAGGTGCTGTGAAAGCGGGTGATCCCACAACCGAATGCGAAACCGGTCCGTTGACCGGGTTCACGATCGGGATCACGGCTGCGCGCCGTGCCGACGAGTTCGCCGCGTTGCTGGAGCGACGCGGTGCGCAGGTCGAGCATGCGCCTGCCATTCAGATCATTCCCCTGGCCGATGACGCAGAGTTGCGCTCGGTCACCGAGTTGATCGTTGCCGATCCACCCGAAATCGTGGTCGCCACAACCGGTATCGGCTTCCGGGGCTGGATGGAGGCCGCCGAGGACTGGGGGATCGCCGAGAGTCTGATCGCGTCGCTGGAGCGCTCGCGGGTCCTTGCGCGCGGACCGAAGGCCAAGGGGGCGATCCGGGCCGGAGGGCTTCGCGAGGAATGGTCACCGCCCAACGAGTCGTCGAGCGAGGTCCTCGAACACCTCCTCGACGAGGGTGTCGAGGGAACTCGTATCGGCGTCCAGTTGCACGGTGCGACCACCGAGTGGGAACCGTTGCCGGACTTTTGTGAGGTACTGCGTGAGGCGGGCGCCGAGGTGCTGCCGATCCCGGTGTACCGGTGGCTGCCACCTCGCGACACCACGGCCATCGATCAGATGATCTCTCAGATCATCAACTTCGACCTCGATGCGGTGTCGTTCACGAGTGCCCCGGCTGTCGCATCGATGCTGGGCCGCGCGCAGGACACCGGCCGGCTCGAACCTCTGCTCGAGGCGTTGCGGACCGACGTGCACGCGATGTGTGTCGGGTCCATCACGGCCGGGCCTCTGGCCGCTTTACGCGTCCCGACCTCGCGTCCGGCCCGCTACCGGCTGGGCGCACTTGCCCGGCACATCACCGAAGAACTGCCGCGGCGGGTTCCCACGTTCCGGGTGGCAGGGCATGACATGAGCATCCGGAGCCGTTCTGTGATGGTCGACTCTGCGCTTCGGCCCTTGTCTCCGGCGGGGCTCACCCTGCTCAAGGCACTGGCCCGCAGGCCGGGCCGGGTGGTGTCGCGGCAGGCACTGCTGACCGAACTCCCGGGCGGTGGCGACGACACCCATGCCGTCGAGACGGCGATGGCCAGATTGCGTGCCGGTCTCGGTGACTCGCGGATGATCCAGACCGTCGTCAAACGCGGCTACCGGTTGTCCGTCGACGTCGAATACGAGGAGGGGGAGAACACGTGAGTATCAGAGAGTCGCTGAGTATCCAAGGTGTCGGCGCGACCCCGATCCTGGTCGCTCACGGCACGCGTTCGGAGCACGGGGTCGCGATGATCGCGGATCTGGCCGAGAAGGTATCGGCGCAGATCGGTTCCACGCGTGTGGCATTCGTCGACGTCCTGGGGCCGTCGCCGTCAGAAATCCTCCGCGAGGTCGATGGGTCGGCGATCGTTGTTCCGGCGTTTCTCGCCGAGGGATATCACGTCCGCAAAGACCTGCCCGACCACATCGCCGCCAGCGGTCACGCGGCGACGTCGGTCTCGCGAGCCCTGGGTCCCGATCCGGAACTCGCCAGGGTGCTCGCGCAGCGGCTCACCGAATGTGGCTGGCGGCGTGGTGACTCGGTGGTCCTAGCCGCGGCCGGGTCGTCGGACCTGTTCGCGCTCGGTCAGGTTCGCCGGGCCGCGACGCTCCTGGGAGCGATGATCGGTGAGCGGGTCCCGGTGGGATACGTCGCCACCGCGAGTCCGCGGATCGCGGACGTGGTCGCCGACACGCGCTCACGCACCGGTCGTCGGGTGTTCATCGCCTCATATCTGTTGGCACACGGACTGTTTCACGACCGGCTGCACGCTGCAGGAGCAGACGGTGTCGCCCAGCCCCTCGGTGCCGATCCCCGAGTGGTCGACCTCGTCGTCCGCCGGATGCGTTCGGTCCGCCCCGTCCTGGCAAACTCCTGACCTCCCGAAAATGGTGGGTTCTGGTGAGGCCCACCTGGGCTTTTGCTCGCCAGAATCCACCATCTTCGGGAGCGACGGGCATATGTGCGATGGATGGGAGATAGTCACGTCGTCAAGGCGCGGGATCTTCTGCGCTAAATCCAATTAGCGCAGATTGAAGGCGGGTGGCCTGCATGGATCCGCTGTGACACCTGGAAGTTCCGCGCCAGCCTGCTCTGAGTTGGAAGGGTCTGCTCTCACAGCGGGTTTGTCTTCTGCGGTCGGTGAAACGCTGCGAGTTGTGCTCCGGCAGCGACCAGTCCGACCCCGGCAGCGACTCCGGCGGCTTGACCCGAGGTGAGTTTGTGGTCGAGTCCGAAGGCGCGGTCGATGCTGAACCGTCCGGGTCCGATGTCGGCGAGGGCGATGGCTGCCACGGATAGGTTGGCGACGTATTCCCAGCCTTCTGAGGTGATGAAGAAGCCGTTCGGTTGGTGTACCGATCGCGCGGCGACTGCCATGGTGCCGACCACAGCGGCTGCGGCGAGCGGTGTGCCGGCGCCGGCGACGATGGCGGTTCCGGCGCCGACTTCGACGATTGCGGAGGCTTGTGCCTGGAGTTTGGGTTGTTTGAAGCCGATGGATCCGAACCAACCGGCGGTGCCGTCGAGGCTGCGGCCGTGTTTGACCCCGTGCGCGATCATCGTGCCGCCGATGGCGGCGCGGAGCAGTAGTTGCACGGCGGTGTGGTCGGAGGCCGGTTTCGTGAACAGGCGCGTCATCGTTTCTCTTCAACCCTTTCCTAGGCAGTTCGCGGCCTCGGCAGGCCATCTATCGGCTTTGGGGTCAATCTGCAGTCGTTCCATCTTCCGGTCGGCTGGACAATTGGTAGACGCCAGATCGCCTAGTAGCTTCGGGCATTGCTTCGGGCGCAAAAACTGTTGTTCCTTGAAGCCTATGCGCAACACGCACACCGATGACGTCAACGGCCCATCTGCGCCCAAGGCAGTTAGCGGCTACGGAGTTCGAGTGACTAGAGCGAGGATAATGCGACGGCTCACACGGCGGGTGCAGAAGCTGAAGTACTCAGCTAAGCCAATGCGACAGTGGTGAGAATGTCGGGGGAGTAGGACTCCGCCTCGACACTCCACGGTCCGGAGTGGACTGCTGTGAGTGCAGCCCCGAGTTCAGGCCGTTGTCCGAGGAGACCCAAGATGCGCGGTCGACGTGTCGCGCGGTCGCTCATCCCGAAGCCGGCGATCAGATCGGTGAGGGCGCTGGCGAAACGCAGGCGGGCCATTCGTGCACTTCGCTCGATTGTGTACCCGGACAACGTCTCGGGCGTCCATATGGCGTTGTCCAGCAATGCTTCTGACAATACTCGCGCATCGCGAAGAGCGATGCTGAGCCCTTGCGCGGTGACTGGGTTGCTCCATCCCGCGGCATCACCGATGAGTGCTCCTCCCGGTACGACGGGTGTATCGGTCCACGCATCGTTCATCGGAAAGGTAGCGCACGGCCCGATGGGTTCGGACACCGCCAGCTCATCATGATTGGGGAAGATGGGAGTTCGATACGACTCGAGGAACTCGGTGATCGTCGCCGGTCCTTTCAACGGTTCCGGGTCGTTCACGTTTCGCCCGACGTACAGCCGCAATTTGCTGTCGGCGCGGGGGATGACGATGAATTGATTGCGGCCGTCGACGGCGATTGTGGTGACCGCGCGGTCCCAAGTTCCGCCGTCATCGACGAGCATCCCGGTCAATTTGACGCGCGCCTCGTTGGTGAACATCGAAATACCTAGTGCCGCGCGGGTTGTCGAGAACTTGCCGTCCGCGCCGACGACCAGGCGACAGTCGACTGTACGCTCACTGCCATCGAGTTCGAAGGTGACTTGTGGGGCGTCGCCGGCGACCACCGTCGATCGGCGCACACCTCGAACCACGGTCGCTCCAGCTTTGACCGCGCTATTGGCCAGCGCTTCGCGGAGTTCGGGGTGTCCCACTCCGATGACACCGGGCGCGCCGGGGACGGAGGCCGAGAGGTCCTTGGACCGGCGTCGCGCCTGTTCGACTGTGAGCGTCTCGTCGTAGGGAGTCATCCGGGTGATGACAGAGGCTCCTTCTGCCTCGAGCACCGCTTCGGCCACGCCGAGTTCGACTGCTTCGAGAAAACCCCAGGGCACCATGGCCTCTCCGCGCACCATGTCGCGATACATGGGCTCACGTTCGAGAACGGTCACCGCCAGACCGGCCGTCGCCATTCGAGCGGCCAGAGCGCAACCACCGATGCCGCCGCCGATGACAACTATGTCCGCCTTCATCTGATCCCCTTTTGTCATTTACATACAGTCAATCGCTCTCATTTACTATGACATAATCAGAGGAGCCGAGCGAGAGGCAGAGTCGAGATGGTGCGAAACCGCGGAGGGACCCAACCGTCGCCGATGTCGGAGAATCAATTGCTGGACGCGGCATTGCAGGTGGTGGAAGGGTCTTCACTGCAGGAGATGACCGTGCGCGCTGTTGCCGAGGCATGCGGGGTGACTGCCCCGGCGATCCACTATCACCTGCGGGGTAAGGCTGATCTCGCCGATCGGGTGGTCGAAGCCGTGGCCGGACAGATCGACATCGAGATCGATCCGGACGAGTCGTGGGTCGACCAGTACATCGGGCTGGTGGCGGCCATGGACCGTGCTTTCCTTCGCTATCCGGGTACCGGACTGCGAGCGCTGACCGCGCAGGGTCCATCAGCCGCGGCCGCGCGACTCACGACGACCGCGCTCGACATCCTGCGCGGGGCCGGGTTCGCGGAAAAGGACGCGAGGGAGATCTTCACGGCCACGTACCTGATGTTCGTCGGCTGGCTCGCAACCCGGGGCCGGGCGCAGAGTGGATCGATTCATCCAGCGCTCGCCGCAGCAGGTGGCGATACTCCCGGCAACGACGGTATCGATGCGCTGGAGTCTTCGCTGCGGCAGCTGTTTGCCGTACATGAAATGTCAACCGAAGAGAAAAGAGGAAGCAATGATCAATGACAATACCGGCTGGATGACGGAGTACTACGCGGCATGGGATTCGGCGGACGTCGACGCGATCACCGACTGGTTCGCGGACAATGTTGTCTTGGAAGATGTTCCATCCGGGCATGCGGCGCGAGGCCTGGCGCAGGCGCGCGCGTTCGTGGAGGGATCCATCACGAAGGTGCCCGGGGCCACCTATGAAGTGGTGACCGGCCTGGTGAGCGGAGACCGTTTCGCTGTCGAGTGGATCATGCATCCGGTGGGACTCCGTGGATCGTCGGTCGGCACGCTGCGTGACGGGAAAGTGGCCAGCAACCGGGACTACTGGAACGCGGCGCCTGCCAAGGACTGACGGTCCCGTCGGCTGGCCCGAAAATGTGAACGACATCAATTCGGAGAAATATGGTGACGTACGTCGCAGCATGATCTAACATCAGTGTCACCTTTGAAAGATCTCCGGTGAGGATTGGCGTCACAATGCAGCATCTGGTGTTTTTGCTACTCGGGCTAGGCAACGGCGCAGTTTTCGGCGCTTTGGCACTGGCTGTCGTCTTGACGTATCGCAGCTCGGGCGTCGTGAACTTCGCGACGGGAGCCATCGCGCTGTACACTGCGTACACGTACGCATACCTACGTGAGGGCGAGCTACTCATCCTCATCCCGGGTCTGCCGGACTCGATAGACCTCGGCGGGCCGATGGGAATGTGGCCTGCAATGGCGCTCTCACTGGTCATCGCCGCGCTTCTCGGCTTGATCCTGTATTTGCTGGTCTTCCGGCCGCTGCGCACATCGCCTCTGGTGGCACGCGCGGTCGCGGCGTTGGGAATCTCGCTCCTGATCGCAGGGTTGGTTGCACAGAAACTCGGCACTGACCCGATATCGGTCGACCCGATCTTCCCGACCGATATCTGGCAGGCTGGTGACCTGCAGTTGTCGGCCGACCGCTTCTACTTCGCGCTCACGATCGTTGTCTTGGCAATTCTGCTGGCACTGGTCTTCCGCTACACGAAGTTCGGCCTCGCCACTCGCGCGTCTGCCGAAACCGAGCGCGGTGCCTACGTCAGCGGTATCTCACCCGACCGGATCGCGGCCTACAACTGGATGCTCAGTTCCGCGGTTGCCGGACTCGCGGGCATCCTGATCGCGCCCATCGTCCCGTTGGTGCCGGTTGCCTACACCCTGTTCATCGTCCCGGCCTTGGCAGCAGCCATCCTGGCCCGCTTCGATCTCGTCGTGGTCGCCGTATTCGCCGGTCTGGCAGTCGGAATGCTTCAGTCCGAGGCGCAGTATCTGGCAACGACGTTCGACTGGCTGCCGGCCGCCGGACTGCCCGAACTGGTTCCGCTGATCTTGATCCTGCTGGTGCTGTTGATCCGTGCCAAGCCGCTGCCTGCCCGTGGTGCGATCATCTTGCAGACCCTTGGACGTGCGCCGAGACCGAATCATGTGGCACCTACCGCCGTTGTGATGACGATCGTTGGTGTCCTGGCTCTGGTGCTGCTCGATGACCGCATGCGTACCGGTCTGATCGTCAGCTTCATCATGGCCATCGTCGCGCTGTCGTCGGTCGTCGTCACCGGTTACGCGGGACAGGTCTCCCTGGCCCAGTTGACCATCGCCGGTGTCGCGGGCTTCCTGCTCGGTCCGATCGCCAACACATTTCATTTGCCCTTCCCGATCGCTCCGATCGTGGCGGCGCTGTGTGCGGCCGCACTCGGTGTTCTGATCGGGTTGCCCGCCTTGCGGATTCGAGGGCTCACCGTTGCGGTGGTGACGCTGGCAATGGCATTCGCGGTCGAGGCCATCTGGTTCCGGAACGTCGACATCGTGGGCGCCGAGGGTGTCAAGGCACCGAAGCCCAGCCTGTTCGGTTGGGATCTGGGTATCGGTCAGGGACTGGACTATCCGCGAGTCACCTTCGGTATTCTGGTCCTCCTGGTCCTCGTCGCCGTCGCCGTCTTCGTCGCCCTGTTGCGTCGTAGCCGCCTCGGCACCGAAATGCTCGCTGTGCGGGCCAACGAAAGATCCGCTGCCGCGGCTGGTGTCAGCGTCGTCCGGGTGAAGATCCTGGCGTTCGCGATCGGTGCATTCATCGCCGGCATCGGTGGTTCCCTGCTCGCCTATCAGCAGCAGACGGTGACCTTCGATTCCTATGCTGCATTGGGTGGTGTGGCTCTGTTCGCCACTGTCTATCTGGCGGGCATCACCTCGGTGGCCGGTGGCATCTTGGCAGGCGTCACAGCGGCCAACGGGTTGTTGTTCATTTTCGTCGACGAGATGTGGTCGGTGAGTGGGTGGTACGTCGTCATCTCCAGCGTGCTGCTGATCTTCACCGTCATCCTCAATCCCGAGGGCATCGTCGGACCGGCCCATACGTTGCTGGCGAGTCGTCGCGCTGCGTCGCTCAAAGCGAAGGCCAAGGCGGCGCCGGCGTCGGACACCGCTCCCGACGTTCCTGCCAAGGACCTGTCGGCCGAGCCCCGGGTGTTCGACCGCGCAGCGCTGCCTGAGCTCGCCCTCACCGATGTTTCGGTGAAATACGGTGGTGCGGTAGCACTGTCGGACGTATCGCTGCAGATTCCCAAGGGTGCACTGGTCGGGCTCATCGGCCCGAACGGCGCCGGCAAGACGACGCTGATGGACGCGATCACCGGATTCGCCGACTACACCGGCGAGGTGACGCTGGCCGGTGCCTCGATGGGCGGGCTCGCACCGCACAATCGGATCCGGGCAGGTCTGGGTCGTACCTTCCAGGCGATCGAACTGTACGACGACCTCAGTGTGACCGAGAACGTCAAAGTCGGTCGGACCGCCGCAGTGCACCGTCCCGATGTCAAGGCCGAGCACAATGACATCGGTCATCTGACCGAGGTGTTCGAACTGCTCGGTATCGGCGACATCAGTGAGCGCCCGGCCGGCGAATTGTCTCAGGGACAGCGCCAGCTGGTTTCGATCGCTCGCGCTCTTGCCGGTTCACCGAACCTGCTTTTGCTCGACGAACCGGCCGGTGGTCTGGACAGCACCGAAAGCCGTTGGTTGGGCGAGCGACTGAGAAGGATCTGCGACAGCGGGATCACCATTCTCATGGTCGATCACGACATGGATCTGGTTCTGAACATCTGCGACGAGGTCCACGTCCTCAACTTCGGTGAGCTCATCGCCTCCGGAACCCCTGCGGAGATCCGGGCCAACCGGACCGTCGCGACCGCATACCTAGGAAGAGAGGCTCAGGTTCATGGCTGACTTGAAACTGGCTGACGAAGCGAACCATTCGAACGATCCCGGGCCCACCGCGGTTCCGATCCTGGAGTGCCGGGAGGTGTCGGCCGGTTACGGCTCGGTGCGGGTGGTCCGCGATGTCAGCTTCTCGCTCCAGGCCGGTTCTGTGCTCGCGATCCTGGGCCCGAACGGTGCCGGCAAGTCGACACTGATGAACACTCTGGCGGGATTGCTACCGCGCAAGGGTGGTGACGTTGTCGTCGAGGGCAAAGAATTGCGAAGTGGCCGACCCGGCGAGGCCAATCGTCGCGGGCTGGTGCTGGTCCCGGATGACCGGGCGCTCTTCACGTCGATGACGGTTCGCGAGAACCTATCGATCGCGAAGCGGTCCGGAGGCCTCAGCGTTGATGCGGCGATGGAGATGTTCCCGGCCTTGGCGAAGCGAATCAAGGTCAATGCAGGGTCGCTGTCGGGTGGTGAGCAACAGATGCTGGCCGTGGCTCGCGCTCTGACCCAGAATCCCCGAGTTCTCCTCATCGACGAGATGAGCATGGGGCTGGCACCGGTCATTGTCGAGGAGTTGCTGCCGATCGTCCGCCGGATCGCCGATGAGACCAATGCTGTTGTGGTGCTGGTGGAACAGCACGTCCAGTTGGCTCTCGAGGTTGCCGATGAGGCGTTGGTCATCGTCCACGGTGGTGTCCGGCTCAGCGGCTCCGCACGCGATCTCGCAAAGAATCCCGAACTCCTGGAGCAGGCCTACCTCGGAGAGGCTGTCTGACCCTTTCGACACCAGAGCCGGCCACCATCCGCACTGCGGAGGGTGGCCGGCTTTGTTGTGCCCGTGCACCACCGGTTGATCGTGCCGATCCGACCGTCGATCGTGCCCAATCAACCACCGACCGTGCCGATGTGGCCATCGAGTGTGCTCCTGGTGCGAGCGAGTCGCTGGGTGAGTCTGCAACATCGGGTGCGCGACGGCATTATTCGCACGGTCGACTGAAACGAGGGCCCGGTCGATGGCGATATTGGCACGCTCGGCGGTGATATCGGCCCGCTCGATGGTCGGATGGGCCGGCCGATGGTGATATCGGCACGATCGATGGTTGGATGGGCACGGTCGACGGTGTTATCGGCACGGTCGACGGAGGGCCGGGAACATTGAGACACAACGAAACTGGCCGCCAGCCCTTTCGGGCTGACGGCCAGCTGAGTTCGAGCTGGTCTATCAGGCGCTCGGTGTTGCGTACAGCTTCGGATCGATGGTCACCTGTTGGAAGTCGGTGAGTTCACCGTTCTTGGTTGCTTTGGCGAGAATGCCGTCGGCGCTGCAGATGTTGGGCGAGATGGGGATCTGCTTGCCGTTGCACTGGAACATGATTCCGTTGGTGAGCGGGTACTCGGTCGGCGGAGCCGTCTTCATGGCCTCCATGACGGTCTGCTGCGTCGGGTCGGTGACCTTGGCGGCGTTGAGTGCCTTGATCATGCCGAGCATCGGGGCGTATCCGGCTGAGGACAGCTGGCCGAACTTGGCGCCGTCGCCGTACTTCGCGAGAACCGCTGAGTAGAGCTGTGAGTCGGGTGCATCCGGGCTGAGGTTCAGTGCCGTGGCGACGTTGATGTCCTCGTAGCCGTTCGGGATCGAGGAACCGCCGCCGATGGTGACGCATCGGTCGATCGCGAAGATCGGAGCATTTGGCTTGGTGGTCTTGATCGCCTTGAACGCGCTGGTGCAGAAGCTGTCGTTGCCGATGACGAAGAAGTTGTCGGCGTCGGCACCTGCTGCGCTGATCTGCGGGGTCATATCGGCGGTGCCGGGCGGAATGCCGACCACACTGAAGTCGAGACCCGCGTTGCCCCAGATCAGGCTACCGAGCTGACGGGTGGGCCCCTCGGCACCCGGTACGCCGATGGCGACACCGACGGTGTTCTTGAGTCCCTCGTCCTTCGCCGCAGTCGCGGAGATGGCGAAGTAGGCGGTGCCGTTAGTCAGCGAGAAGACGCCGGGAGAGCTGAGACCCTTTTGCGTTGTCCCACTGTGGATCACCAGCGGGATCTTGGCGGGAGAGAGGACGTCGACGAGGTTGTCGAGTTCACCGGGAGTCGGCCCGACCACGGCCGCGGCCTTGGCCTGGACCATCTGGTTGGCACAGTCGGTCGCGACGGCGGGCTGCGCCAGCGCTTGGCAGGACTTGACCTGGATGGGGTGGCCCCCGATACCGCCGAGGTACTCGTTGGCGTAGTTGGCGGCAGCTTCGGCGCCTCGGATCTCGTCGGTGACGTCGATGGACTGAGACTGTCCCTCGCTGACGAATCCGATGGTGACCGGAGTCCCGGTGGCCTTGTTCGGCGTGCCGAGTACGGACTCGTTTGCCGAAGGCTCGGCAGCTGCGTCGCCTCCATCATCCGAACTGCTACAGGCGACCATTCCGGCGGTGAGGGCGGCCGACAGCAGAGTCGTTGCGATCAACCGCCGGCCTGTCCTTGATTTCTGCATGTTGTGCTCCTGAGGTCGGGACGAGAGAAGCTGCGCCCGCACATGGGTTGTTCCGTTGAGCGTCGTACTTGTCTTGCGAGCGATCACAAAGTTCAAACTATTTGAAGACGCAGTGTCAGATACGAACCTCTGAATCGTGGACTATGACGGGCGTCACTCCTACCCTTTTCGGACAATGTTATCGAACCGTGATGTTCCCGTCCGGAGAGACGTTAATGTCAGACCAGTAAAAGGGCACGCGGAGGCGAAACCAGTGTCGCTGAATCCATATCACTAATCCCTGGTTCGGAATTGCTCAGTCGATGCAAGAGATAACCGCGAGTGTCAGAATAGTTCGGGCAGTGGTTCTGGTGCGGCGAGTCAATCGCCGCGAACGACAGCCATCATCGAGTCGACATCGACGAACTTGACGCGGGGTCGCTTCCGTGGCTTGCCGGCCGCCTTCTCTGCCTTGTCGATGAGCGACCAGCCGGCGAAGTCGACGACCTCGGGCGCCCGTTCCGAGACCAGGTCCGCAAACGACTCAGCGTCCTGTGGGGGATCGGCGAGGGCTCCGGCGACGTAGTCCTGCAGCAGCAGATCAACTGTGTCGGCGGCGCACTTCTTATTCGTTCCGATGACCCCGGATGGACCGCGCTTGACCCACCCGGTGGCATAGACGCCCTGAATGGGCTCCTCATCGACCAACGTGACAACCCTGCCCTCGTTGTTGGAGATGACACCGCGAGCGTCGTCGAAGGGCACTCCGGGCACCGGAACGCCCCGATAGCCGACGGCACGCAGGATCAGTGTCGTCTCGATGGTTTCGGTAGTGTCCGTTGGGACCGCGACGACCGCCCCGGAGTCGGTCAGCTCGAGTGCGTTGCGCGTGACGTCGACGGACTCGACCCGATCGGTGCCGGAGGTCTCGGTGGGGGAGGTGAGGTACCTCAGCACGAGACGTTTCGTTGCGCCCCTTCCCCCTTCGTCGGCAACCTTGCGGGCCAGGGAGACCTTGGCCTTCACCGATGACTCGGTCTCGGGCGAATCCAGGATGCCTTGCGTGACGGGATCGATCTGCGCTTCGTCGGGGTCGATCACGAGATCGACCCCGGGTAGGTGACGCAACGCCATCATTTCGGGATTGGTGTACCCGGCTTGCGCCACACCGCGCCGACCGAGGACGACGACCTCGCGGATATTGCTGGTGCGCAAGACTTCCAATGCGTGGTCTGCGATATCGGTGCGATCGAGGTCGTCCGGATCGGTGAGCAGGATACGCGCGACATCGAGCGCGACGTTGCCGTTGCCGACTATGACGGCACGTTCGCCACTCAAGTCGTAGGTACGCTCCGCATAGTCGGGGTGCCCGTTGTACCAGCCGACGAACTCGGTGGCGGTATGACTGCCCGGCAGATCTTCTCCGTTGATGCCGAGGCGGCGATCTGATGATGCACCAACCGCGTAGATGACAGCGTGGTTGTGGGCCAGGAGTTCCTCGTGTGTGAGGTCGACGCCGATCTGGACGCCGAGATGCAACCGAAAGTTTTTGCGACGCTCCAGGGTTCGGAAGATGTCGGTGACCGCTTTCGTGCCCGGGTGGTCGGGGGCGACCCCGGAGCGCACCAGACCGTATGGCGTGAGCAAGCGTTCGAACATGTCGACCTGGACGCCCTTGAGTGCTATCAGTTCGGATGCCGCATAGAACGCGGCCGGCCCGGACCCCACGATGGCCACGCGCATCTCCGAGAAGTCCGCCTTCCGCCACAGTGGT
The DNA here is from genome assembly GCF_002095435.2 of Williamsia sp. 1138. Classification (GTDB taxonomy): domain Bacteria; phylum Actinomycetota; class Actinomycetes; order Mycobacteriales; family Mycobacteriaceae; genus Williamsia. Next base: position 21,029 of record NZ_MJEJ02000026.1, on the reverse strand, counting down.
TTCGGGACGTCGAGTTGGCCGGTCTGCATGGGGTGTTGTTCGAAGTAGTCGGCGTTGAGCTCGATGAACGGGAGCTCGGGGTCGTCCAATTCGTCCTCGGCCTTGATCGCCTCGACGGGGCATGCTTCAACGCACGCGCCGCAATCGATGCAGGTCTGCGGATCGATGTGCAGCATCTCGGTACGCATGAAGTCCGGTTCATCGGGTGTGGGGTGGATGCAATTGACCGGGCATACGTCGACGCACGAGGCGTCATTGCAACAAGCTTGCAGGATCACAAAAGCCACGAGTGTCGCCCTCCAGTATCTGACAGTTACGTCCACTTTGGGTGGCGATATACCGTTCTGTCAAGTGTGTAAGACCTGACTCTCGACTAGCGCCAGAATTTGATCTAACGTCAGTGTCACTATTGGTTTCGCACACCGCGTCGGCCGGGCGGCCGAACGGGTGCTGACAAGGAGTGTCATGACCGAACAGAAGCGCCTGGTGGTGTGCGCAAGTCACAGCCCGGGCATGGAGCGTGACACCGAGCATGTCTTCGGCTCCGAGTTCCGGGCCGGTCTCGCAGATGCGCGCGCCATGGTCACCGAGTTCGATCCCGACTTCACGATCCTGTTCGGCGGCGACCACCGCCGGGCGTTCCGGCACGTCGTGCCGACGTTCGCTGTCGCCATGTCGGCATCGATCCTGCCCGAAGGCGGACATGACGAAGGGACACTCGACATCCCGGTCGACGTCGCGACTGATCTTGCCGCACATCTCCTCGACGCCGAGTTCGACATCTCGATCTGCCGGGGCGTCGGCCTCGACCATGCTTTTGCGCAGCCCCTCCGGGATCTCACCGGTGACCTGAACACCTATCCGGTCATCCCGGTGCCGATCAACTGCGCGACCGGGCCGCTACCGTCGGCGGCACGGGTGCTCGCATTCGGAGAAGCCGTCGGACAGTATCTGGACACCATCGATGCTCGCGTGCTCGTCATCGGAACCGGCGGGCTGTCCCACTCGCCGCCGAGCCTGGAACTCGATGCCTACGACATCAGCGACGAAGAGCGACGCCGCGTGATCGCCGAAGGCGCTGCCGCTGCGCGCAAGAAGATAAGGCCCGAGTGGGACAAGGCATTCTTGAGTGCACTGGCCGAGTGGGATGGCGCCGAGCTGGCCTCCCTCACCGATGATGCGCGCGCCCAGGCCGGCGTCGGCGCCAACGAGGTACGAACCTGGCTCGCCGCGGGAGCCGCGGGCGGTGGAAAGCCGCTCGACGCGGTCGTCTACCAGCCGGTCGAGGAATGGATCACCGGAATGGGACTCGCCGTCTCGCGGTGAGACGCACACGACAAGCAACTCGACAGCACGGGAGAACGGAACTTCGATGGCGCATTTCGACAGAGCAGAAGTAGAGGCCGCGTTCCGGCACTACTTCATGGTGGGTCAAGTAGCCGAGGATTGGGAAGCGTGGGCGAATCTGTTCACCGACGACGCCACCTACACCGACCACTTCTACGGAACCTTCACCGGACCGAACGAGATCGTTCGCTTCATCGAAGGCACAATGGGCGGTGCGCCACATGTGTACAACCCGTTGGTCTGGTACGTCATCGACGGCCATCGGGTGGTCTACAAGCTGGTCAACCGCGCTGACAATCCCGAGCCCGGCGCCCCACCCATAGATTTCTACTCGCTCCAGATCATCGAGTACGCCGGTGACGGTAAGTGGCGGTCGGAAGAGGACGTGTGGGTGATGGGGGAGATGAAGGCTTTTGCCAAGACCTACGCCGACGCATCGGCACAGTGGCCGCAGACGATCGACGAGAAGCTCAGCCGCAACGACTGGGGCCCATGGGTCGAATGGGCCCGACCCGACCCCGGACACGTGGCCCGGCCCTCCTGGGTCGACCGCGAAGGCTTCACGCCATTTACGAGTATTCACGAGATCGACTTCGGCGTCCGTTCGCACTGACAGACGGCGACAAGGACTGCCCCGCAGCAACGTTGCTGCGGGGCAGTCCTTGTTCAGTTGGCGTGGGTGCCGGTCAGCGACCCTGCCACACAGGGGCGCGCTTCTCGGCGAACGCGAGCGGACCTTCCTTGGCATCTTCGGAATAGGCGATGCCCGGGAGAGCTGCGTTGGTCATCTCCCAGCCGAGGCTCTCATCCGGTCGCTCCCCGGACTCGCCCTGTGCCAGCGCTATGCGCTTCGTGGCGGCGACCGCCAGCGGGGCGTTCGCCGCGATCTTCTCGGCGAGGGCAAGTGCGGTGTCGAGGACGTCGGCAGCAGGCACGACCCGATTGACCAGGTGCAGCGCGAGTGCCTGCGCTGCGGTGATCGGTTCACCGGTCAGCAGCAGCTCCATGGCCACGACCGGTGGGAGTTTGGCGGCGAGGCGGAACGCTCCGCCGGCTCCGGCGATCAGGCCTCGCGTCACCTCCGGCAATCCGAACACCGCGGTGTCGGCTGCGACGACGAGGTCGCTGGCCAGTACCAGCTCGGTGCCACCACCGAGCGCCGGTCCGTTGACGGCCGCGATTGTGGGTTTGCTGATCGCCTGCCCGACGTAACCGGCCAAGCCCCATTTCTCGCGTCCGGGCGGGATCACGGCCTCGCCGCGCATGAGGGCCTTGAGGTCGGCGCCCGCGCAGAACGCCTTGTCGCCGGCACCGGTGAGAACCACTGCCCGGACGTCGGGGTCCTTGTCCGCTTCGGCAAGCGCATCGCCGACAACGATGCACATCTCGGCGTTGACGGCGTTACGCGCTTGCGGACGATTGAGGGTGATGAGCATGACGTGTCCGCGGCGCTCGATGAGAGCGGGGGCTTCGAGTGTTTCGGTCATGTCGATTCCTTAGAAGTTGTTGTTTGGCAATGCTGATCGTCAAGCCCAGATGTCGGAGGCCGCGACCGCGTGTCGCGGTGGTGGCGCCGGAGTCGAGGACGGAGTGCGGGAGAACGAGGGCGCCGGTGCGGGCTGGGTGACTCCGTCGATGGTCGTGAACACGTCACGGGCAATGAGCTGCGGATCGGCTTCGGCCTCGGCAAAGGTGAGCACCGGGGTGACGCAGGCATCGACTCCGGCGAAGACAGCTGCCCAATGGTCCCTGGGCGCAGAGCCGAAGCGCTCGGTGAAGAGTTTGCGCATTCGCGGGTAGTTCTCCGGATCGCGCTGAGCGCCCACCTCGGCGGGATCGACACCGAGAGTGTCGAGTAGCGTCGAAAAGAACTGGGGCTCCAAGGCTCCGACCGCAACGTACTTGCCGTCGGAGCATTCGTAGGTGTCGTAGAACGGCGCGGACCCGTCGAAGACGTTCTCACCACGATCATCAGACCACCGGCCGGATCCGCGCATGGACCACAACAGATGGCCCAGAGCCGGAGTGCCGTTCACGATCGCCGCATCCACGACTTGTCCGCGCCCGGACGTTTGGCGCTCGACGAGCGCGGAGATCAGACCGATCACCAGGAACATCGAGCCGCCACCGAAGTCGCCGAACAGGTTCAGTGGCGGCACCGGGCGTTCACCCGGTCGCCCCACGGCGTGCAACAGTCCGGTCAGCCCGATGTAATTGAGGTCGTGACCCGCCTCCATTGCTCGGGGTCCGGTCTGGCCCCAGCCGGTCATACGACCGTAGATGAGCCGGGGATTGAGGGCGGTGACATCGTCAGGACCGAGGCCGACCCGCTCCGTCACACCCGGGCGAAATCCTTCGATCAAGATGTCGGCTTGTTGCACAAATCGTTTCACTTCCACCAGGTCATCAGGGTTCTTGAGGTCGGCCTCCACGATCGTCCGATTGCGAAGGCCGGCGCTCGACGGCGTCCCGGGTGTCGGGAGTCCACCACGTCGCTGAACCCGCACGACATCGGCACCCAGGTCTCCCAGCACCATGGCGGCGTGGGGACCGGGACCGACGCCCGCGAGTTCGAGCACGCGGATTCCGGCGAGCGGACCGCCGGCAGGAATGCTGCGATCAGTCACTGGAGGGAAGTGGCTTGGCGCTCTTGATGTCCAGTGGCGTGCCGCCGAGTGACAGACTCCCGGCACCCGACTTGGTGACGAGGATTTCGACGGTGTCGGCGGCGTCGACGTAACGCTTACCGATCTGCGTTCCACCGTCCAACCCGGCCGCCGGGGTCAGTCCGGACGACGGCGCCTGTGCCACATCGACCATGGGCTGGCCGCCGCAATCGAGTTCTGAATCGGCTGTCGTGGCTTTGATGACGATGACCTGCGTACCGCACACCTGGCTCTGCAGACGACTTCCGGTTTTCAACACGGTGTCTCCTTTGTTCTGGTTTGTTACTTCAACAGTTCGGTCCGCTACTACGAGCGGGATACCGCCGATGGCTCGACGATGTCTGCCACGACCTTCTTGCGCAGGATCTTTCCCGTCGCGGTTGTCGGGAGATCGTCGAGAAACACGATGCGATCCGGTGTGCGCGAGCCCCGGAGGCGTTCACGAACATAGGTGCGCAGCTCTTCGGGATCGGGGTTCGCCGCCGGCTCGACGACCACGGCGGCGACAATGGCCTCGCCCCAATGATCATCGGGCACACCGACAACGACCACCGAGCGAACCAGTGGATGATTCACCAGGACGTCTTCGATCTCGGCGGGCGCGATGTTCTCACCGCCGCGGATGATGGTGTCGTCGTTCCGACCGACGATGAACAGGAACCCCTCGTCATCGGTGTACGCGAGGTCCTTGGTGGGAAACCAGCCCTCGGCGTCGAGGACGGAACCGGCACCCATGTACTCGCCGGACACCTGCGGTCCGCGGACCCACAGTTCACCCTGCTCGCCAGATGCAGCCGGGATGCCGTCGGCGCTCCGTAGCTGGATCTCGATGCCGGGCACCGGGCGTCCGATCGATCCGAGGCGGGCCTGGACGGACGGGACGTCGCTCTCGAGGGCGGCCCGGTGATCGTCGGGCCCGAGAAGTGCGATGGTCGAACTGGTCTCGGTCAGACCGTAGGCGTTGACGAAACCGGCACCTGGGAAGGCACGCAAAGCCGCTTCGAGGGTGGGACGCGGCATCCGCGCACCGCCGTACGACAGTGATTTCAGGCTGGGGACATCCGCTTGCTCGCCGGCCAGGACGTCGACGATACGGTCCAGCATCGTCGGCACGACCATCGCCGACGTCGCACCTTCGCGGCGCACCAGTTCCACCCAGGCCCGCGCATCGAACTGCGGCAGGTAGATCATGCGGCGCCCGGCGTAGACGTTCGTCAGAATCGTTCCCATACCCGCAATGTGGTACGGCGGAACGCTGATCAGTGCGCCGTCCGACTCCGCCGCCGAACCGTATTCGACGGTGCCCATCACATAGCTGAGCAGGTGGCTGTGCCGGAGGATCACGCCCTTGGGCGCGGACGTTGTTCCGCTGGTGAACAGAACGATGGCCGGGTCATCCGGATCGACCATCGCGGCCGGCAGCGGATCGGCCGCGGCAGCACGCGCGGCGGTCGCGACCTCGTCGGTCGTCATCACACCGGGGAAGGACGACAGCTCGGACACGTATCTGGGGTCGGCAATGATCAGCGGTGATTCCGTGCGTGCGATCAACTGTTCGAGCTGTGCGGTGGCCAACCGGTAATTGACCGGAACGAAGGGCACACCCGCATGGGCGGCGGCGAACAACAGCACCGGGAGTTCCAGTCCGGAGTTGCCCAAGAAGACAACGTTCTTGGCGTCGGCCTTCGCGATGACGGTTGCGGCACCGGCGACCAGCCCGCCGAACTCGGCGTAGGTCAGCGAGGTTCCATCGACCGTGATGGCCTTCTGGTCGGGGTTGCCCGACATCGCCATGTCCAAGATCAGCGAGATGCTCATACAAGACTTCCAAATCTCTCATGTGAATGACGTGGGTCACTCCTGGCTGAAACCATAGTAGATCATCTGACACATTGTCTACGAGTTGGACGAATCGGTTTTCTGTGGCTTCACATGGGTTTGTTTGTGCAGTTCAGCACGTATCGATCTTTGCCAGACGGTGTCTGGGGCGGTTCCCAAAGCCGTCTGGGACTGAACCTTGAATATCCTTCATCTGACATCTAGGGTCAGTTGCGTATGCCGACAGCCCTAGAACGAGTTCGCAATCGAAAGGTGGCCGAGATGGCGCTTGCCATATCCTCCGAACACATCGAGCTGGCCGATGCCGCCGCCGGCCATCTGCAGCGCCACGATGTCCGCGGTGCTGCGCGTGATTCCCTCGATGGATCGGCCGACCTAGCCAAATTCTGGTCGAGCACGGCAGACCTCGGCTGGCTGGGCCTGCATCTCCCGGAGGAATACGGCGGCTCGGGCTACGGCATCGCGGAGCTCACCGTCGTGCTCGAAGCGCTGGGTCACGAGCTTGCTCCCGGTCCGTTTCTGGCGACAGTCGTCGCATCGGCTGTCATCGCGCATGCGGGCGACGCCGGCCTCAAGTCGGCACTCCTCGAGGGTCTCGGCGATGGATCCGCGGTCGGCGGCGTCGGGCTGTCCGCTGGATTGACGCTGGACGCCGAAGGTTTGATCAGCGGCCAGGTGCGCGCCGTCCTGTCAGCGCCAGAGGCCGACGTGCTGGTTCTCGCGCTCGGCGACGATATCGTCGTCCTCGACAAGGACACCGCAGGAGTGGAGGTCACCGCCGCGAAGGCTCTCGACACCACGCGTGGTCTCGGCACTGTCTCGTGTGCCGGCGTCGCGGCCCCGGCCCATCGAATCCTTGGCGGCGCAGCGCGTTCGAGCCGAAGCATCTTGCGGATTCTCGCGTCGGCCGAGGCCATCGGCGGTGCATTGGCATGTCTGGAGATGGCGACCGAGTACGCGAAGGTTCGCGAACAGTTCGGGCGGACCATCGGTTCATTCCAGGCGGTCAAACATCATTGCGCCAACATGCTCATCGCCACCGAGGCGACCATTGCGAGCACATGGGATGCCGCTCGCGCGAACGACATCGACGGAACCTGGTTCGCCGCGGCTGTCGCGGCCTCCTACGCGGGCCCGACACAACTCAAGAACGCACGGATGAACATCCAGCTGCACGGTGGCATCGGCTTCACCTGGGAGCACGACGCGCACCTGTACCTGCGGCGCGCGACCACGGTCGCCGCCATCCTGTCCGACGATATTGATCCGCTGTCCGACATCGTCGCCGCCTACCGGGCCGGACAGGCACAGGGTGCGTCCTTCGAGCTCCCCGAGGAAGCCGAGGCATTCAGGGCCGCCGCGCGCGCCGAAGCGGACGCCGTACGGCCCCTGTCGGAGGCGGAACGCCGTGACCACCTCGTCGACAGCGGATATCTTGTCCCGCACTGGCGTAAGCCCTGGGGACGCGAGGCCGGGGCCATGGAGCAGTTGGTCATCGAGGAAGAATTCGAGGGCATCGACCTGCCCGACCTGGGAATCACAGGCTGGGTCAATCTGACCATCGCGCAGGTGGGTTCGCATGATCAGCGCAACCGCTGGATCGAGCCTGTGCTCCGCGGGCGGGACCAATGGTGCCAATTGTTCAGCGAACCCGGCGCCGGGTCGGATGCCGCCGCCGTCCGGACCGTCGGGAAGAAGGTGGACGGGGGCTGGCGCGTGACCGGTCAAAAAGTCTGGACCAGTGTGGCACTCGAATGTCAGTGGGGTCTGGCAACCGTGCGGACCGATCCTGATGCATCGAAGCATGCGGGAGTGTCGATGATGGCGATCGACCTCTCGTCCGAGGGTGTCCAGATCCGCCCATTGCGTGAGATCACCGGTGATGCGCTGTTCAACGAGGTGTTTTTCGACGATGTGTTCGTGCCCGACTCCGATGTGGTCGGGGGAGTGGGCGAGGGCTGGAAGGTCGCCCGCGCGACCCTGGGCAACGAACGCGTATCCATCGGTGGCGGTAGCGGTTCCATCGCATTCGGTACCGCAGAGTTGGTGAAGTTGCTCGATGAGACCGGCTCATCTGACGGCGAGCACCGCGTCGGCGAGATGATTGCCGAGGCTCACACACTCCGTCTGCTCAATCTCCGGCAGGCTGCTCGCGCGGTGATCGGCGCCGGTCCTGGACCGGAGGCCAACGTGACGAAATTGGTCAAAGCGGAGCATTCGCAGCGTATTACCGAGCTCGGTATCGATCTGGCCGGTACCGCGGCGGTCACGGGGGATACCCCGGAGCTGACCTACGCGTACCTTTTCGCGCGTTGTCTGACCATCGCCGGTGGCACGTCGGAAATCATGCGCAACACCATCGCCGAACGCCTGCTCGGTCTGCCGCGCGACCCCGTGGCGCGATAGCCGGCCGCAACACAAAGTACACCGTTCAGACATGACCACATGTGGTTGTGACTGAACGGTGTACTTTGTTCGTCGTACGTGTCGAACCTGCTACTTCGGCTGGAAGCGCAGTGCACCGTCGATACGGATGACCTCACCATTGAGGTAATCGTTCTTGGCGATGTGCTCGACCAGAGCCGCGTACTCTGACGGGCTGCCCATCCGGTTCGGATAGGGAACCGTTGATCCCCAGTGCTTTTCGGCCTCTTCGCGTTCCATCTGGAAAGCGGGGGTGAAGAAAGTGCCGGGGGCGATGGCCATCACGCGGATGCCCTGCTTCGTCAGATCGCGTGCGGCAGGCAGCGTCAGTCCTACGACACCACCCTTCGCGGCCGAGTAGGCCGTCTGGCCGATCTGGCCCTCGAACGCAGCGATACTCGCGGTGTTCACGATGACGCCACGGTTGCCGACCTCATCGGGCTCGTTTTTGGACATCGCGGCAGCGCCCAGGCGCAGCACGTTGAACGTGCCGTTGAGGAAGAGGTTGATGTACCACTGGAACTGTTCGAACGATGCCGGCTCGCCATCGCGTCCGACAACGCGCGATGCACCCGCGGAACCACCGTGGGCGTTGACGACAATACGAAGTGGCGCAAGTTCATTGGCGACCGCCAGTGCCGCGTTGACACTGTTCTCGTCCAGCACATCGGTGCTGACGTAGCGGACGTGGTCACCGAGTTCGACCTCGAGAGCTTTGCCCTTTTCGTCATTGAGGTCGGCGATGACGACCGACGTACCGGCTGCGGCCAGGGTGCGAACCGTGGCCTCGCCGAGACCACCGGCGCCACCGGTGACGAGTGCGGATGCGCGACTTATATCCATCTGGAGTTTCCTCTCCTGCCGCGGTACCCCGATCGAGTACCGACGTGGCGAATAGAACCTCATCAAAGATGACATAATTGTCAGAAACAATCAAGAGCGCCGGTGATCGAGATTCAAACACGCAGTAGGGCAGTACTAATGACTGCCAGAAGATGAAGATCTGTGGTCAGATTCAAGAGGGGTGACTCAGGTCAGGTGGGTGAAGAAACCGCGCCTGATGCAGTCGATCAAGAGGTCGGCAGTTGCTTCGTCCGACAACGGCGGTGAAAGCTCTTGTGCGGCTTGCGGGATCCTCGCGACAAGTGACCTGAAGATGATGGCCGCGACCACGGGATCGAAAGGGTAGTCCCGCTTTCTGGTGATGAGGTCCGCAACCATGGCCGAATCCATCGCCGCCTGGCCGCAGATACCCAACTGGGTCACGACATCGTTGTCCGTGGTCTTCTCGGTCCAGGCACCGATGGAACCCGAGTATCGCGTCATGAACGCGGTGAAGCTGCTGATCCAGGCGCGGAGTTCAGTCGTGTCGGGATCAGTGAGATCGATCTTGCTCAAGCGTGCGGCATGGTCGATCGCCTGCTCGGTTCCCTCGATACTGATGGCTACGAGAAGATCCTGCTTTTCGCTGAAATACTTGTAGAACGTTCCGCGGGCGAGACCGGCCTGCTCGACGATGTCGTCGACGCTGGTGCGGTGGTAGCCCTTGAGCTGGAACTGGGTTGCTCCGGCATCGACAAGGGTGCGAACGGTATTGACCGCACGCTTGCTGAGGTTCGCGGTTCGGTCGGCGGCCGACAGGCCGGCGGTCGATGGCAGCGGGGGTACTTCGATGACCGGATCTTCTGGTGGCGTCTCCAGGGGAATGCTGTTCAGGACGGATGACGGTGTCTCCGGAAACAGCAGCAACTGCAGATAGACGGACAGCGAGTCGACGACGGCCTGGGTGTCCCGCCCGTAGGTTCGGTCGGTGGCCAGGAACAGGTTGATGCGGTGCACGATCGCGATCATCGCCATCGAAGCCACCCGCGGTTCCATGCCCTGCAACTCGGACTGCTCGAGGCGGGCGGTGACCATTCTCGTGTATCCGGACATGAATGTATCGATCTGCGGTCGGACCGAGGTGTCTGCCATCGCCACACTCGTCCACTGCACGAACATCGTCGAGTACCGGTCGAAGACCCAACTCCACTCGCCGAGCCACCAGTTCAGATTGTCGAACCCGACCTTGGTCGGGCCCAGCGGCCCGATGCGCCGCGCAACGCGGAAGAGAGCCCGCCCGCAGACATCGAGCAGCTCGAGAAAGATCTCGTCCTTGCCCGGGAAATACTGGTAGAGAGTGGCCCTGGAGATGTCGGCTTCTTTGGCGATGGCATCGACCGAGGTGTTGAAGAACCCCACCCGGCCGAACAGCTCCAACGAGACGTCGACGATCTTGGTACGCGTGTTCGCGCCCCGGCTGCCCACGTCGGGGCTGGACGGGCCGTAGCTGGCTCTGCGTGTAATCGGCGTTGTATCTGACACTGGAGGTCAGCCTAACTGCTGATCGGCGAGATTGACGAACGACAGCCCGGGTCGGGTGCCGTCGATTTCCTCACGTCGTGGCCCCTGGGACGACGAAATCGGCTGATCCCGCGATCGCGACGGCACCGGTTTGCCGTGTGCAGAGCAGTTCTACGGTGACCAGGACCTCGCCGCCGGCTCCGTCAATGATCGCAGTGACCGTCCCGGTACAGGTCAAGACATCGTCCGGCCAGACCTGCTCGCGGAACCGGACGCCGAACCGTCGCACGTTCTCGGCGCCGAGCCAGTCGGTCGCGAACGTCGCCAGCAGTGCCGACTGGTGCATGCCTTGGGAGAACACGGACGGGTTTCCAGCACTCCGCGCCATGGTGTCGTCGTAGTGCATCGGGTTGAGGTCACCCGAGGCGCCGGAATAGCGGACGAACATCTGACGGGTCATGGGGCCGAAGTCGCGCGGGGTCGCAGTGTCGCCGACGGCGAGTGAGGCCTGTGTTCTGGTCATTGAGATGCTCCTCGTGCCGCTCGTTCGATGAAGGTGGCCTGTGCCTGGGCAACCAAGTTGCCGTCCCGATCGCGGTACTCGGTGAGCACCACTGCGAAACGCATCTGCCCGCCTCGCTTGCCCGGCTTCTCGTATCGGTCGACAAGCCGTTCTTGCGCGGTCAACACATCACCGACTTTCGGCGGTGGACCGATGAATGTGTACTCCTGTTCGCCGTGCAGGAGACGTTTGCGTTCGAATCCGACTGTGACCCGTACGCCGGCCGGGGCCCAGTGCGCGGCGTTGACCAGAAAGGTCGGAGGGATGATCGCGTCCGGACCCTGGTATGCGGGGTTGTCCGACTGCATGGCGGCCGCAAACTCACGAATCTTGCCCTGTTCGATCACCATGTCCCAGGGTTGCCCGGTGGCGCCGACAGGCGAGGCTTCTGGGTTGGAGGTGCTGGTCATCTCGTTCCTTCGGTATGCAGTTCGGACAGGTATCGCTCGACGAGTGCGACAACGGTTTTCGGATAGCTGTGTGCGACATCGACGTCGAGGCCGTCTCTGGCGAGCAGGACGGCCAGTCGATTGTTGATGAGCGACAACACAAACGCAGCCACCAGTTTGTAATAGGTGATGTCGCCGTCGATCCGGCCGCCGAACTCGAGGTAGCGATCAATGGTGCCGTCGGTGTCGAGAACTCCCGGCATCCGGGCGAACCCCAAGGCCTCGCAGAGGAACTCCTCGAACATCAACCACCAACCCAGGTCGATCTCGGGTGGGCCTGTGGTGGCGGTTTCCCAGTCGAAGAGCGCGGCGACGGACATGTCGTCGGCGAAAGACATATTGCCCACCCGGGCGTCGCCCCACACCACGCCGTCGCGGTCGGTGGCCGGGGCCTCGGTCATGATGACGTCGAATGCCCGCTCCAGCACATCGGCGCCGACCACGAGGTCCTCGCGCGCCCACTCGTACCACCTGCGAAGGTTGTCGAGATAGCGCGCCAGCCCGGTGGTTCCGGTGGCCGGGTCGGCGCGGAGAAAGTTCAGCAGTTCTCGGTCGTCGACTTGGTGTATTGCGACCAGCGATTTGATCGCGTTGTCACACAACAGCTCTCGTTCGGATGTCGACAGCTCGGTGGTCCAGCCGCGCTTGTGCCAGCTGGGGACATCGGATGGCGTCCGGCCGGTGACGCGACGCATCAGATAGAACGGGGCTCCGAGGATCGAGTCGTCGTGTTCGATCCAAACGATCTGGGGCACCGCGATGCCGGCGCTACGTCCGAGACGTTGCATGATCTCCGCCTGCCGGGGAGCGTCCGGTTCAGTGAACAACTGATGGTCGGAAGCCTGCATGCGCAGCACCAGATCGACTTCCTGCCGGGTGCCGGTGGTGTCCGTCCAATTGGCAGTGAAGAAGACTGTCTTGCCCGAGTAGCCCGCGTCGGGCGCGGAGAAGTCCGAGATCTCGAATCCGGTGCCGCCCGGAGCGACACGTTCGGGCAACCACGAGTCCAGAATCTCGCGAGCGCCGCCGCCGAGTTCACCTCGGGTCGGTGTGTAAACCATGCGAATGCCTTCCCTGGGTTGCACGCCACCGAGAACTCGGAAGCGAACGCCCTTTCCTAAAGTGACCAATACTGTCAGAATAGGGCTATGACGGACAGAAAATCCAACAATGTGGAAATTGCGCCGAACCCGATCGGTGACGCGGGGCAGCAGACGTCCCTCGCGCTCGGTGCGTACACGCTTCCGGGGCGGGTGCCCGATCCGCGACCGGCGATCGGTCAGGCGATCGAGGCCGAGCGACTGGGGCTGCGCACACTCTGGCTCAGCGAACGATGGGGCACCAAGGATTTCGGGGTCCTCGCCGGTGCGATGGGCCAGGTCACCGATTCGATCAAGATCGCCTCGGGCATCACGCATTTTCAGTCCCGGCATCCGGCGATGCTCGCATCGATGGCGATGACTGCTCAGGCGATGTCGAATGGCCGCATCGTCATCGGTATAGGTAGGTCCGTCGACGCGATGTGGAAAGCCGTCGGCCTGCCGCCGTCGACGAATGCGTCGATCGTCGATTCGGTGGAACTCTTCCGGCGACTGTGTCGCGGGGAGAAGGTCAAATATGACGGGCCCGCAGGCAAGTACCCGTCCCTGCGACTCACGGACCTTCCTGACCAGCGGGTTCCTCCGCTGGTGTTCGCGGCCATCGGGCCCAAGGGGCTCGGCATCGCCGGCCGGCACTTTGACGGGGTCCTGTTGCACCCGTTCCTGACGCCGGAGGCGGTCGGACGCTCGGTGCACATTGTTCGGGAGGCCGAGAAGGAAGCCGGCCGGCCGGCCGGCAGCGTGCGTGTTTACGCGACGGTCGTTGTCGCGACCGGCCTCGATCCCGCCGAGGAGATGGCCGTCGTCGGGGGACGTGCGGTCACGTATTACCAAATACCCAATTTCGGCGAGCAGTTGGCGAAGGTCAACGGCTGGTCGGTCGATGACCTCGACGCCTTGCGTGCCCACCCACACCTGGTCGGCGTGCGTGGGGCCGCGGATTCGGTGCGGACGCGCGAGCAACTCACCGAGGTGGCGTCTTCGCTGCCCGAGGAGTGGATCCGCTCCGCGTCAGCGGTGGGCTCGGCGAGCGACTGTTGGGCGACCTTCGAGAAGTACCGCGACGCCGGTGCCGACGAACTGGTCCTACACGGCAGCACGCCTGATCAACTCGGGCCCCTGTTCGGCTGAAACGGTGGCAGGGAGCGATCCTTGCCCTAGAGTGACATTACTGCCAGAATTGATCCGATTCGATGGGCGACCGCTGCACCTTGGCTCCGACGCTCGCGGAGAAGAAATGAAAGGTTGCACGTTGTACGAATACGAAGGCATGTACGTGTCGGGCAAGTGGAGCCCGACGTCCGGGCCCGAGATCGAGGTTCGGTCCCCGGCGTCCGGTGAAGTGCTCGGACGGGTCAGCGAGGCGACGGCATCCGACGTCGGGGTCGCCGTCGAGGCTGCCCGCGCGGCCCTCGAGCACGGTCCCTGGAGCCGCAGCACCCCCACCGAGCGCGCTGCGGCGATCGGCGCGTTGGCCGACGCGATCGAATCCAGGACCAAGGTCTTCGCCGACGTCATCTCGGCTGAAGTCGGCTCGCCGCGCAAGTGGACACCGTTCGGTCAGCTGGCCACCACTCTCGGCGTCTACCGGTCCTGTGCCGCAATCGTTCCGGACTACGAGTTCGAGGCGAAACGTCCTTCCGTGATGGGTGGCGAGGTACTGGTCCGCCGAGTCCCGGTCGGTGTGGTCGGAGCGATCGTTCCCTGGAACGCCCCGTTGTTCACCGCCGCGCTGAAGATGGCGCCGGCGTTGGCCGCCGGGTGCACGATCGTCCTCAAACCGTCGCCGGATGCGCCTCTTGGTTTGTCGATGCTCAGTGAGTGCATCGAAGAGGCCGGGATCCCGCCCGGCGTGATCAACATCGTTTCCGGTGGCGTCGACACCGGCGTGGCACTCGTTTCGCATCCCGGCGTCGACAAGGTCAGCTTCACCGGATCGACCGGTGCCGGAAAGCAAATCGGCGCCGCCTGCGCGCAGGACGTCCGCCGCGTCACGCTGGAACTCGGCGGTAAGTCGGCCGCCGTCGTTCTCGACGACGTCGTCGTAGACTCCAAACTCATCAAGGGTCTGGTCACCGGCGTGATGGCCAACAACGGTCAGATCTGCGCCGCACAGACCCGTATCTTGCTGCCGCGCAGCCGCTACGACGAAATACTCGAACCTTTCGCCGCTGCCGTCACCGCGATGCGAATCGGTGATCCGGCGGAGCGCGACACCGAAGTCGGCCCGGTGATCAACGTCGCATCACGTGACCGGATCGAGACTGCAGTAGCCGCCGCGATCGAGGCCGGCGCCCGCGTGGTCGCAGGCGGAAACCGGCCGGAGGGTTTCAACGGGTCGTATGTCAGCCCGACAGTGCTCGCGGATGTCGACAACGACATGGCGGTCGCCCGGGACGAGTTGTTCGGTCCGGTGGCCGTTGTCATCGCCTATGACGACGATGACGATGCGGTTGCCGTGGCCAACGATTCCGAATACGGACTTGCGGGTGCGGTTTGGTCGGCCGATCCCGCCCGGGCCACGCGCGTCGCGACGCGTATGCAAACCGGTTCGGTGTCGATCAATTCTCCCGCGCCGCTTGATTTCGGAAGTCCTTTCGGTGGATTCAAGAAGTCGGGTATCGGGCGTGAAGGTGGGCCGGAAGGCATCGCGGCATATCTCGAGTCGCAATCGATCATTCTCTGACGTCTCGTCAAAAACTCAGTGTGGAAGGACAATCAATATGGAGACCAAGGCCGCGGTCCTGTGGGAGCGCAATGCTGCATGGCAGATCGAGACGATCGAACTCGATGCACCCAAGGAGCAAGAGGTGCTCGTCGAGTTGCATGCGTCGGGAATGTGCCACTCCGACGAGCACATCGTGACCGGCGACATGCCGTTCCGGTTGCCCTGCATCGGTGGACACGAAGGTGCGGGTGTCGTGAAGCAGGTTGGCTCCCATGTGTCCTGGCTCGAGCCGGGTGATCATGTGGTCTTCGGATTCATCCCGTCGTGTGGCCGGTGCCCGTCGTGCTCGAACGGACACCAGAACCTGTGCGATCTCGGTGCAAAGATATATTCCGGCAATCAGATTCAGGACGACACCGCCCGGCATCACACCAAGGGTGAAGACCTGGCACTGTCGTGCGGCGTCGGTTCCTTCGCCCACCACACGGTGGTGAACGAGGCCAGTTGCATCAAGATCGAACCGCACCATCCGCTCGACCGTGCCTGCCTGCTCGGTTGCGGATTCATCACCGGGTGGGGCTCGGCGGTCTACACCGCAGACGTGCAACCGGGGGAGAACGTCGTCGTGGCCGGTGTCGGCGGCATCGGTGCCGCCGCGGTCCAGGGCGCAAAGCTGTCCGGTGCCCGGACCATCACGGTGATCGATCCGTCCGAGTACAAGCGCGAGATCGCTTTGTCCATGGGAGCCACGCACGTCGCGGCGTCGTGGAAAGAAGCGCCGGAGGTGGTCGCCGAGGCGACCTGGCACCGGGGGGCCGACAAGTTCATCTGCGCCATGGGTGTGGGTGAAGGTCGTTTGATCGCAAAGGCTTTGGCCATGACCGCCAAACGCGGACGGCTCGTTGTCACCAACATCCATCCGATGATGGAGCGTGAGGTGTCGGTGAATCTGATGGACCTGACCCTGCAGGAAAAGCAGATCGTCGGCAGCCTCTATGGCTCGGCCAACCCGCGTGCCGACATCCCCAAGATCCTGGAACTGTGGAGCGGCGGATTTGTCGACCTCGACGCCATGGTGACCCGCAGCTACCCGCTCGAGGGTGTCAACGACGGCTACGACGACATGCGTGCCGGTAAGAACGTCCGCGGCATCCTGCGGTATCCGGCCGCCGATGCCGCCGATGCCGCTGTGTTGGAAACCGCCTCTGCCGGAGTTTGATCCGCGCACGCCGACCGTGCCCTGGCGGCGATAACGGCACGGTCGATGGCGATTAGAGCACGATCGACGGCAATGGAAAAGGGAGTGCACCTTTCGGTGCACTCCCTTTTCGTTGACTGCGAGCTACAGGATGGCGCCGCTGACCTTGTATCCGATGATCTCGTCCATCGACAGTCCCAGCTCTTCGAGCACGGCGTCGGTGTGTTCGCCGTGATCGGGTGCTCGGGTCAGTTCGTTGGGCGTCTCGTTGAACTGGATCGGTGTGTTGACCAACTTGTAGTCCACGCCGTTGGAATCGGTGAGGTCCGAGATGTATCCGTTGGCGAGGACCTGTGGGTCCGTGACGACCTCGCGAGGTGTCTGGACAACGGACCAGGAGCCGTCGATGTTGGCCAGGTCCTTCTTCCATTCTTCGAGGGTCCGCTTGCCGAAGGCGTTGTTGAGAACCTCGATGGCCTCGAGCCGGTGTTCGCCGCGCTTGGCGTGGTTCTCGAATCGGGGGTCGGTGATCATCTCCGGAATACCCAGAGCGGTGACCAGCTCCGGCCAGAAGCGATCGGACTCGAGCATCACCAGGGAGATGAACCGGCCGTCCGACGTCTTGTACATGTTGACCAAGGGGTTCGCGGCGGTCGACGGCGTGTGCTTCGGGTAGCGCTCCATGTTGAATGCGTGCGCACCTGCGATCGTGGCACCCATCGACCAGGCGCCCATTGCCAGCAGCGAGCTGTCGACGGTGAGTGCCTCGCCGGTCCGCTCGCGGTGCAGGAGTGCGGTGGAGATAGCACCGGCAATGGTCAGTCCCCCGAGGACATCGCCAAAGGCGGGCCCGGGCATGGTGAGTCGGTAATCGAGTTCGTCCGGGCTGACGTTGTCGGCAGCCCCGCCACGACTCCAGAAGGACGTCATGTCGTATCCACCACGGTTGGATTCCTCGCCGCGCTGGCCGGTCGAAGATCCGCGGACGTAGACGATCTTGTCGTTGACCGCCCGGACGTCGTCGACGTCCAGTCCGAGCTTTTTGCGAGCGTCGGGGCGGAAGTTGGTGAGGAAGACGTCAGCTGTCGCAATCAGTTTCATGAGAATCTCGTGTCCCTCTTCGGACTTGAGATCGATTGCAACACTGCGTTTTCCGCGGTTCGGAAGTTCGAACATGTGGTTGACCCCGCCAGCCGGGATCAGGCCGGACGTGACCAGACCGCGCTGAGGATCGCCGGATTCGGGGTGCTCAATCTTCAGCACGTCGGCCCCCCACTCCGCCAGGATCGCCCCCGCGACCGGCACATACGTCCAGGCCGCCACCTCGACGACACGGATTCCATTCATCACACCGACCACGGCATTGTTCCTTTCGGTCCAGACTTCGATGGAACGGATCGCGACCGAGTGTCGGCGTATCCCATCGACCAGTATCTGACTGAGTGTACACATAATTTTGTCCGTTTTGTGTCGCGCATCACTACCAAATTTTGAGACGATACTGCTGGTGCAAAGGACTATCTGGGAAGATTGTGCCCGTCCACCACTGGATCGGGCTGAAGTGATCTGACGGTATGACCATAAGTGGTAGCCTGACCTCTCGTGACCGGCGTCACGCCCGGCACCACGTACTGCCACCTGGGCAACCAGTGGTTTTCGGAAGGAATTAGACGATGTCTATTGAGACAGGCCGGATGCTCCCGGAGGTGACCTTGGAATCCCAGGCCTTCTGGACTGGTGGATTCGAGGGCGAACTCCGCATTTACCGCTGCCAGGACTGCCGCGGCTGGATCCATCCGCCGGTCGGCGCCTGCTGGCGCTGCCGGAGCCGGAATGTCGGGCCCGAAGCGGCGTCCGGACGTGCGCGCATCGCGTCCTTCACCATCAACCATCACCCATGGCTGCCTGCATTCCCGCCGCCGTACGTCATCGCAGTCGTCGAGCTGGATGACCAGCCGGATGTGCGGCTGACCACCTGCATCGTCGAGATCGACGTCGACGCAGTCGAGATCGGGATGGCGGTCGAGGTCGTCTTCGAAGAGCATGACGACGTGGCCCTGCCATTCTTCAGGCCGGTGGCGGCATGAGCTTCGTAGACGACAAGGCCGTCATCAGCGGTATCGGCCAATCACAGATCGGCAGGCGGATCGGACGCTCGGGCATCGATCTCGCACTCGAGGCCACCGAACGGGCAGTGGCCCACGCCGGCCTGTCGTTCGACGACATCGATGGCGTCGCCAGCTATCCCGGACCGGTCCTCGCCGAGGGCGGCTTCGTCGGAGCCACCACTCATGACGTTCGCGACGCATTCGGTCTCAAGACCAAGTGGCACGTCAGCGGTGTCGAGACCTCCGGCCAGATCGGCACCTTGCTCGACGCCGCGGCAGCGATCTCGTCCGGGCGGGCGACACATGTCCTGTGCTTCCGGTCCGTATGGGAGGCCACCGCGCAGGCATCCGGGCGGGCTGCTGCCCTGACCGGGAAGGCGATGCGGGCATCGGGCCACGCAGAGTTCAGAATGCCTTTCGGGGCTGCCTCTCCCGCGAACTGGATCGGCATGTACGCCCAGCGCTACATGTACGAATTCGGTCTGACGCGTGAGCATCTCGGCAAGTTGGTGATCAACGCCCGCAACAACGCAGCGTTGAATCCAAACGCGATCTACCGCAAGCCGATGACGATGGACGACTACCTCGATGCGCGGATGATCTCCACACCGATGGGGCTCTACGACTGCGATGTGCCGTGCGATGGCGCAACGGCGATCATCCTGTCTCGGCGGGAGGAGACCGGTGGGCTCGCCCATACGCCGATCACCATCGAGGCAGCCGGTTCGGCCCTCTATGAGCGGCACACGTGGGACCAGCGCACCGATTTCACCACCATGGCTTCGCACGATGCCGCCGCATCGATGTGGGACAGCACCGACCTCACGCCGGCCGACGTGGACTTCGCGACCCTCTACGACGGATTCAGCTATCTGTGCTCGCAGTGGATCGAAGCGCTCGGATTCGCCGATCACGGGAAGGTCGGGCAGTTCCTCGACGATGAGGGCTACTACGCGATCGATGGCACGTTGCCCATCAATCCTCATGGAGGACAACTCTCTGCCGGACGCCTGCACGGCTACGGATTCCTTCACGAAGCCTGCACTCAACTCTGGCGAGAGGCGGGAGACCGGCAGATCAAGAAGGATCTGTCTGTCGCAGCGGTAGGTATTGGTGGCGGTCCCGAGGCGGGCTCGATGCTCCTCCGCTTGGACGCCTGACACTTCCGGTCCACCCGAATTCCCAGTGCCCACCCGCAATTCCCTCTCTGCCATCCTGGTCGTAAGACACAAGGTGTGGTAGGGGTGGTGGGGATGGAGTGTGACATGGATTTGTTGGATACCCCGATCGATATCCCGATTGGACGGTCAGCGAAGGGGCGGCGGTCGTTCCCGATCGCGTTCCGGGTTGCGTTTTTGCAGCGCTGGGACCTGGCGGTGCAACGCGGCGCCAAGACTCGGTTGATGCGTGAGTACAACCTGACTCGGGCGACCGTGCGAGAGTGGTTAGAGGCCCGCGAGTCTGGTGCGTTCAGTGACTCGATGGTCGCTGCCGCCGACAAAACGAGGGACCGCATGGACAGCCAAGACCGCGCTGAGCTGGCCCGGTTGCGCGCCAAAGTCGCCCGGTTGGAGAAGAAGAACGCCCAGTCCGAGGCGGCGTTGGAGATCATGGGAAAAGCCTTCGAGCTCTTGGACGGGATCACCAAGAGCTCGACCGAGGACGAGGGTCCGCAGATCCCACCGGCGTTGATGAGCGCCGAGCAGTACCAGGCCTGGCTCAAGCGACATCATCTTTCCTGACCGAGTTGGTCACCGCCTTGGCCACTCACACCTGGATCGGGGTCAAAGCCGCATGCGCATTGACCGGTCTGGCTCGCTCGACCTACTACCGGATCGAGCGCGGTTACCGTCATTACAAGCCGGTCCAGGATCCGGTGCCGCACACGCAGCGGTTCCAGCCGGCTGCGCTGACCGCCACCGAAGAAGAGGTCATTGTCGAGATATTGAACCGTGAAGAATACGCGGATCTGTCTGTGCAGCAAACATATTGGCGCGCTTTCGACAAGCGTGAGATCGGTTGCTCACCACGCACGTTCTACCGGATCGCTGCGCGCTACGGCACGGTCGGTGACCGCCGCCGCGGCCACCACAGCAGCCCCGGCAACCACAGTCGATCCAAACCAATCATTCATGCCAGCGGCCCGGGTCAGTTGTGGTCCTGGGACATCACCGACCTGCACGGCCCGACCAACGACGACCGCTACAAGCTCTACCTCGCGATCGACGTGTTCTCCCGCCACCCGGTCTGCTGGCGCATCGAGTACACCGAAAACAAGCCCGCCGCGATCGACATGTTCACCACCGCCATCGCCGAGCACGGCCC
>NZ_MJEJ02000020.1 GCF_002095435.2 Williamsia sp. 1138 | reverse complement strand
GATGACGCGGATGCGCCCGGGTGCTGCGAAGGCGCGGGTGGAGGCGATGGATGCGTTGACGCCGTCGGTGACTCCGAGTGGTGAGGTGATCGGTCCGCGGTTCCCGGAAACAGCGCAGTTGTTGGCCGCGGGTGTGATCGACCTCGATCATGTCGGGGTGGTGATCGAGGTGATGGCGGATATCCCGCACAAGATCGATGCCGAGCAGCGCGCGAACACCGAGGTCGCGTTGGCCGATCTGTGCCGCAAGTATCCGCCGGGGCAGGTCAAGACGATCGGTGAGCGGATCGTCGACTACTTGGATCCCGACGGCAAACTCGCTGACGATGTTGATCGCGCGAAGAAGCGGGGTGTCGATCTGGGTAAGCCGGCGACGGATTTCATGGCGAAGGTGGCCGGTCATCTGGATCCGACGACGACGGCGTTGATGGAAGTGATGTTGGGGGTGTGGGCGGCGCCGGGGATGAACAATCCCGATGATGAGTTGTCCCCGTCGGGGGCTGCCGATGACCCGGCACTGGATCCTGCGGTTCTGCAGGCCGCGGCGGACAATGATCTTCGTACGCAGTCGCAGCGTAATCATGACGCTCTCAAGGCGATGCTCATGTATCTGCTCGAGTCCGGACAGCTCGGCAAGACTCATCGCGGGTTGCCGGTGCAGTTGATCATCACCATGACCAAAGACCAACTCGACGAAGCACTTCGGGAGCAAGAAGCCGCCGCCGAGCCCGAGTCAGAGTCCGAGTCTGAACCAACGCCAGAGCCTGAGCCGGAGCCAGAACCTGAGCCAGAGCCAGAGCCTGAGCCGGTACTAGATCCGGAGCCTGAGCCAGCGACCGAGCCGGAACCGGAATCTGAGCCTGAGCCGGAGCATCCCGATCCGCGGACGCAGTGGCAGGACCCGACGTGGTTGCCCGCGTTGACCGGTGGCCCGATGCGTCCGTACGGGAGGGGTGTTGTTTATACCGCGACGGGCACGGTGTTGCCGATCAGCGATGCCATCAAGCTGCTGGCGCGTAGCGACAAGACATTGGCGGTGTTCGCCAACCACAGCAACGAAGTGTTGTACCTGGGCCGGGCGAAGCGGTTGGCCAGCGAGGCTCAACGTTTGGCGATGTTCGCCGCGCACCGGGGTTGCTCGTTCGGTGGGTGCACGAACCCGGCGATGTGGGCCGAGGCTCATCACACCGTCGAATGGGCGCTCGGTGGGCTCACCGATATTTCGCACCTGGCCCCGGCATGCCCGCAGCATCACAAGCTGATCGGTCCGGCTGAGCATCAGTGGCAGACCATCATGATCACCGAAGGCCCCGACGCCGGACGCTGCGCCTGGATACCACCGGCCTTCCTAGACCCGGACCGACAACCCAGGGTCAACCGCGCCCACCACCCCGACGAAGCCCTCGTCGAGGCCCGCCAGGCCATGCTCGCACGCCGCACAGCCCAACTCGAACAACGCAACCGAGAACTCAGCGGCCACAATCCAGATCCACCATGCGACCCATCGCCCGACGAATCACCGCCAGGCGCCCCGTCGGAGGACGCGGATCCGCTCTCACAACGAGACGGCCAGAGTGCACCACGAAGCCTATGGTTGCGTGGTGCACTCCGATGCTGCAATCACTGCTGCGCGGTGCGTCATGACCGGGCCTCTTGTGCACCGAATGCCGCTCACCACTACCGACTTCCCTCGCACAATTCCGTGGCGCTCCTGCGCCGCTGGCTGTAAATGCGCTCCGACCGACACACCGTCGGAACGCGTCGTCCGATAATTACCGCCGGTGTCAACTGCGGTCGTCACCGATGAAGCGCGAGTGTCCAGTCATTGTGTTCAGACATTCGCTATCCTCGGAGGCGTGAGTGTCAACCCAGCGGCGCGCCGTCGCCCCCGTGCCCACGATGGCCGGACCAAGGCCGAGGTTGCTGTTTTCGCAGCAACCGAAGATCTGCTCAAGGAGTCATCCCTGCAGGACATCACGGTGGCGCAGATCATCGCCCGCGCCGGGGTGTCACGCGCGAACTTCTACCATTACTTCGCTTCGAAGTACGACGTGCTGATCGCCATGCTGTCCCGGTTCTTGGAGGAGACCTACTCGGAGGGGCCGTGGCAGGCCGAACTGGGTAAGTCGCGCGCGCGGGCGATGGACGCGACCCTCCGTCGGACGATCGAGATGTGGTCGCAGCACGGTGCCGTCATCTGCGCAGCGATCGAACACATGCACAGCGAGCCTGCACTCGCCGCGGCATGGAACTCCACCCTGGAGAAGTTCGTATCGGCCATCGCCGAGCAGATCACCTACGAACGCGCGAATGGCAACGCCCCGGAGGGATTTCCCGCGGACACCATAGGTGCCGTACTGGTGTGTGCCCTCCAGCGCACCTTCTACGTGGGAACGAGAGGACTGGACCCCCGGCTCCCGGGCCCCGAATCCGCTGTCGATTCCATCATCGAACTCGTCTTCGCCGCCATCTACGGCACCCAGCGGCCAAAGAGCCGGCTGCGTCGCCGCCCCCGCGCGCAACGAGTAAAAGCGGCCTCTCAGAGCCCCGTTCCGTCGGTCACGTCTCAATACGAAAGTCCATCGAAGGAAGGCGACCCCGGAACAGCATCCGTGATCCTGGAGGCGACCAAAGACCTGCTCGCGGAGACATCACTCGACGACCTGAGCGTTGCCAAGATCTTGGAGAGATCCGGCATTTCCCGGGCGACCTTCTACTTCTATTTCGGGAGCAAAGAGGCTGCGTTCATCGCACTCTTCCAAGAGATCGCCGTGTCGATTGCCGACGGATTCTCTGCGCTTGCCGCGATGGATCGTTCGAAGCCGGCGAAGGCCGGTGCGCTGGTGCAGAATTGGCTGGACCTCGATCCGGGATCCCTCGCCGTGGTCCGCAATGCAATCCACGAATGGCCGAGGCGACCTGAGTTGCGGGACGTCTATCTCGGCACGATAGCAACGATGGCCGACGCCCTCGAATCAGCGATCGATATCGACCGGGCCTCAGGTCTCGCACTCGAAGGCCCCCCGGCGGGCGAACTCGCAGCAGTACTCGTCTGGACAATCGAGAGAAGCTACGCGGGGTCACTCGCCGGGGAGAAGCACCTGGAGGACGCCCCCACCGTTGCCGCCATGCTCGGAAATCTTCTTGTGGCAACGATATACGGACGCTGACACCGGAATCGGCCGCGCACTCACACCGGGGCAGCGCGATACGCCGGAAACTGTTCGGTCTCGGCCTCTGAGCCGGCGTTCCGCAGGTGGGTCTTGCGGTAGGCCTCGCGCTGGTTCTCCTGCGCGGCCTCTTCGACCTCGAAGCTCTCCTCGATCGCACGCTGCGCAGGCTCGGGCAGGGTGTGCAGGATCTCCCGGACACGCGCCTGACGACGAGCGACAGCCTGACGCTCGGGCAGACCCGGCGTGGCCTGCAGCTGCGGAACGATGCCACGCACATCCTCGGCGGTACCACCGTCAGAATGCCCGGCGTCGACCATCTCCTGCTCACGCTTCTGCTGCGCGTCGTCCTTCTCCTCAGACATACCGATCGGCCCGATACGACGACCGTTGAGGAACTGCTCGACCACCGGCTCATCCGAGGTCAACAACACCTCACGCGGACCGAACATCACCAGCTCCTTACGGAAGAGCATGCCGATGTTGTCCGGAACCGTACGAGCGACCTGAATGTTGTGGGTCACGATCAAAATCGTGGCATCGATCTGCGCGTTGATGTCGATCAGCAACTGCGACAGGTACGCCGTACGCACCGGATCCAGACCCGAGTCCGGCTCGTCGCACAAGATGATCTGCGGGTCCAGCACCAGAGCACGGGCCAGGCCGGCGCGCTTGCGCATACCGCCGGAGATCTCACCGGGGAGCTTGTTCTCCGCACCGGTCAAACCGACCAACTCGATCTTGTCCATCACGATCTGACGGATTTCGTCTTCCTTCTTCTTCGTGTGCTCACGAAGCGGGAAAGCGATGTTGTCGAACAGGCTCATCGACCCGAACAACGCACCGTCCTGGAACAGCACACCGAACAACTTGCGGATCTCGTACAGCTCACGCGAAGAACACTTCGTGATGTCGGTGCCATCGACGATCACCGAACCCTGCTCCGGGTGCAGCAAACCGATCAACGACTTGAGGAACACCGACTTACCCGTACCCGACGGGCCCAGCAGCACACTCACCTCACCCATCGGGAGAGTCAGCGAGACATCCCGCCAGATGTTCTGCGACCCGAACGACTTCGTAAGCCCCTCAACACTGACCTCAACACCCACTGAAATGTTCCTCCCGCTCTGTCATGACACTTACCCTGGCGGTCAGCCCAGGAGTAGACCGATCGGATCGTGATCTTCGATGGCAGCGGCGTATCGGGTGGCCATCGCGGCCACGACTTCCGACGGCTGCATCACCGTCGGAACACACATCCACGCAAAACCGTGCAGCGTATGCAGCCGGTACTCACGCCACGCGTCGTCCTGCCCGATCGTCGGACCACCGGCGGCGTGCAACGCCTCGACGTAGTGCTGCAGCAGCTCTCGTTCGTTCGCTCGCCGGTCCGCAACGCTCAAGGCCGATCCCATGAAGTACGAAACGTCGTGGGCCCAGGGCGCAAGACATGCGGTCTGCCAATCAAGGTACGCAGGAGCGTGTCCGGGCACCCGATAGAGCTGCGCAAAGTGGGCATCGCCGTGGTTGATGGTGTGGACAGAGCTGTCGTCGTGTTCCCAGAGCGCCCGGAATCCCGCTCGTACCCGGGCATCGTCGCGGAGTCCGACCGAGAGGGCGGGGATCTCCTCGCGTTCGATGAGCGGATGAAATTGTTCGGGACTCAGCATCACGGTGAAGGCCTCCCGCGCAGCCTGGCATCCGACCGGCAACCACGCGTGATCGCCTTTCTTGCTCCCCCACAGTGGCGCATGCCATGCCGCCTGCACGGCGAGCGTACTCGCGACGTCATCGATCGACCACAGGTTCGTCGCGTCGCCGAACTCGGCGCCCCGCAGAGTGAGGTCTTCGAGGATCACAACGCCTTGCTCCGGTTCAGCCTCTGCGTAGTAGCACTCCGGCACCTCTGCACCGAATCCTGCCGCCAAGTCGCGGTAGAAGTTGCCCTCGAGCTCGTACGCCGCCCCCAGTCCGAAGGCGCGGCTTCGCTCGTCGAACCCGCCCTTGATGCAGACGCGTTCTGGCACTCCCTTCGAATCGCCTTCGAATGTCAGGGTTGCGAACACCTTGGTCGCCGATCCCCAGATGATCCTGTCCACGGTCATCGATGTGATCTGGACACTGCCGCGCCCTGTGGACAGGACACCACTGAGCCACTCGGGAGTCAGATCCTCGACCGCTCTTGGCAATTGGCTTGTGCCGACCAGTTCACTCATAGCATTGACCATACATAGCGTATGAACATGATGTCAATCACAATCCGCAGATGGTGTGAACCATCGCTCCGCCTGGTCACTTGGGCGCCGCTGCCGGGTCGATTGCCGGGTCCATCCCGCTGATCTCGGTGATGACCCAACCGTTCTTGCTGTCGATGCTCATCTTGTAGGTCGCGGTCGACGACGTTCCGTCCGGCGTCTGGGTGTTCTTCGTCAGCACATCGACAAACGTCACGACCTGGTACACACCATCGGTGACGGATTCGACCTTGGCTGCGATCGGCGTCGCGGTGGATGTCCACTGCAACGGCTGGATCAACTGCTCCATGGACGTGGCCGCCTGCTCCAGCCGGTTCGACAGCTCGGGTGATGTCCCGGCCGTGAGCCGTCCGCGCCACTCGTCAGGGCTCTGGAAGTTCATCTCGGCCGCGCCCGTCGCGTAATCGAGAGAAATCTGCTCTGCCCGAGCATCATTCGACTGACCCTGCTCAATATTGTTCAGATCCGCTGATGTCGAGTGCCACTGCCACGCAAAGAAGGCGCTCAGCCCGACCAAACCTGCCACCAGCACGATCGACAGGATCGTCTTCAACCTAATCGGGCGGTCGGCGAACTTCGCCGCGGTCGCCTGCTTGGCGATTACGGGTTCTGCTGCCTTTGTCTCCGTGGTGGATTCATGGTCCTCCACATTGTCGTCGGCCTTGGTGATCTCCGCGACGGATGTTCCCTTGCTCATGATCGCCACCTTCCTTTCCTTCTGTCGTCAGTTTTCGGTTACCGCTTGTTCAGTTCGCGCCGGCGGGGATGGTGATGGTCACCGCGCCCGGAGGCGAGGTCGCGGCGAGGACCTTGTCGAGCATGCGACCCATGTCCACGGTGCGGAGCGAAGCTGCACCGGCACTCGCCGCCGGAAGCAGGTTCACCCCGATCACGTTGAGGTCGGCCGCCGTCAGGTCAAGGAACGTCTGCAGTTCGGTGAACAGCGGACTCGCACCGTCTCGGATACCGGCGAGCAGCGGACCGCGAATTGTTGCATCTCTCACCGAGTTCAAGAGGTCCTGGAACCCCGTGCCGAAGTCGGCCATCAGTGGCGCCGTCGCCCGGAAGTTCTCCGGCATGTCGCCTGATCGCATCAGCAGGGGCTGCAGCGTCGCCAACAGCGTCACCAAATTGTCCTGCTGCTGGGTGAACTCGTCCGCAAGATAGGTACCGGCACGATTGAGATCACCGATCACCCGCACATCGTCGGGCAGACCGACGTCCAGTGTCGAGAAGATGCCCTGAACCTGGTCAGGGTCGACCTGGCCCAAGATGTCGGTCAGCTTCTCGGACAACTCCTTGAAGGTTGTAGGCGTCGATACTTGTTCCCTGGCAATGACATCGCCGTCACCCAGAAACGGACCGTTGATGGAAGACGGCAGTACGGACACATAGGCCTCACCCAGGGCCGAGAGATTGTCCACGCGGAATGCGCTGTTGATCGGTATTTTCCGCTCGTCGCTGTAATTCCACCTCACATCGACCCCGTCGGCGGCGGGTTCGAGGTCGGTGACGTGACCTATGGGCACCCCCCGCAACAGCACCCTCGACCCGACCAGCAGCCCATTGGTGTCGGGTACCACCATCGACGCACTCCTGGTGCTGCTGAGCGCATCGACATGCAGACCCACGCGGGTCATGTAGAACACCGATGACACTGCCAGCAGAACCATGGCCAGCACAGAGATCTTCGTTCGGGTGATCATCGCACTGCTCCCAGCATTCGCAGGATCGTGGTCGCATCGCCGATCAGCTGCTTTCCGCCGTCGGTACGCACCGAGGTGATGTTGACCGAAGGGTTCTCGGAGAACGGCAACAACGTCGTCCGCAAGAAGTTGCTCAGCTGCGTGGTCACCTCAGGTGCACGGTCCCATGTTCCCCGTCCGGCTTCCGCCGTGTCCGCCAACGAGTTCAGCATCGGTATCAGCCAGAGGCCGCCCTCGAAGATGCTGCCCACCGACGGCAGGAGCGTACTGATATGGCCGACGAGAGACTTGGCCACCCGCTTCCAGTAGTAGACTCCCTCGTCGCCGAAGACGGCTCGCAATTGGTCGCTCCGGTCGGTCACCGACAGCGATACACCGTTGAATCCCTCGAGCATCCGGTCGATCTCGGTGGTGTTGCCGGCAAGGTCCTTCAGATCGACCGAGACCACCGAAGCCAGCTTTCTGATGTCGTCCGTGGGCGGCATCGTCTTGTTCAGGGTCGCCATCGTGTCCTGGACCTTCTGGATACTGCCGCCGTTGACGAAGT
This sequence comes from Williamsia sp. 1138, assembly GCF_002095435.2. GTDB lineage: Bacteria > Actinomycetota > Actinomycetes > Mycobacteriales > Mycobacteriaceae > Williamsia. Next base: position 42,281 of record NZ_MJEJ02000020.1, on the reverse strand, counting down.
ACGCCAGAACCGCGATTGTGTCCTCCAGTTGCGGAGGCGACGTGGTTCGTTCTACCGGGACGACTCCCCCGTCGCCGAGGTACTGGGCACCGGCTCCAGGCTCATCATTCGGGGTGAGCGCGATATACGTATCGCCCAGCAGGGTGTTCTGCCTGATGATGGCACGCACATCGGCAGGGATCTTGATGTCATCGGTCAGGCCCACCGTGACGTCGATCCCCTTGTCGCCGGGTTCTTGATCCTGGACCTGACCCACCCGCAGGCCGTTCATCACCACATCGGCGCCCGGTGGGAGATTCAGCACGCTGCTGAACTCGAGCGTCGCTTCGTAGTCGCTGCTGACTCCCGCGCGCACCGAGGGCAACTCATTGGGGCCGAACGAGCACCCTGCCGTCACGATCGCCACAGCGGCGGTGACAGCCAGCCCCAGAGCTCTTGTCATCTTGTTCATGGTCATCGCTGCCCAGCCGTCTGCAGAATCACGTCGAGAATGCTCGTTGCGGGCACGTTGTTTCCCTTCACGCTCACAGTGGGCGCCTGGTAAGGAACGGAGAGACCACTTGACGCCTCCTGCTGATTCAGCACCGCCGCGATGGAAGGGACTGTGGCGTAGAGCTGTTGGAGATCCGGAGCCCGGGTGGCGGCGAGATGGATCACATCGGCCACACCTCCCTGCATCAGCGGCCACAGATCGTCGCCGTAGTTGCGCTGGATGTCGTAGATCGTCGCCACCAGCCACCCCACCCCTCGGTCAAAGCGTGCGACATCGCCGAACAGCGTCGTTCCGAGCCTGGCAACCGATGGCATCTGGTTGAGGATGGAGGTGATCTCGCCCCAGTGCGCCAGCGCGTCCTCGGTCAGCGGCGCCATGTTCATGATGGAGGAGCCGATGTCTGCGGTGACCTGTTCGGGGTTGCGCGCCGCGGCGGCGGCCTGCCGCATCATCGAATTGGCGTTGGTGCCGGTGCCGTCGAGCGCCTTGTCCAGACCGGTGATGGCCGATTCGACGGTGTCTTCGTCGGTGGCCGAGAGTGCCTCGATGAAATCGGACGCAGACCCGGTGATCTCAGAAATGCTCTTCGGGGTGTGCGTTCGATCCATCTCGACACAGGTGCCGGATCGCAGCGTCGGGCCACCGGCGTAGTTGCCGACGAGTTCGAGACTTCTGTCCGCGAGCAGTGACTTGGATCTGGTCACCACCTGCACGTCGGCGGGAAATGAACGTCCCGCATCGAGTTCGAAGACTACTTTCACGTGGTCACCGAGCGGGTGTATCGAAGTGACGGTACCGAGTTGATATCCCATCTGCGTCACCGGGTTTCCCTCGTACAGCCCGATGGAATCGGCCATCTCGGCACAGAATCCGGAGCCATCTCGTGCGCTCGCCGCCGATGCCTGCGGAGCGTTCATGTAGCGCACCGTCGTCACAGCGGCACCTACCGTCACAACCACCGCGGCCAATGCGACGACTCGTTTCGTCAGTTCAGACTTCTTCACCTCAGCACTCCCGCCCCGGAATCGGTACACACACTTGCGATGTCCAGAGGTTTCCGCCACCGAACTGCTTCATCCCGTCTGGGCCGAGCCACTGTGCCAATTGTCCGCGTAACGACTGCAGATTGTCGATCGCCGGTCCCAGGTTCTGCTGGATGTCGGCGACCGTTGACTTCAGGCCCTCGACATGAGTCCGGACGAGGTCGGAGTTCTCAAGAAAGAACTTCATGAACGGCGTCAATTTGGACAGGACATTTCCGAGCAACAGATACGCGTAGTTGAACCCCGCGGCATTGTTCAGATAGGTGTTCACCACCGTGTCGATCTTGGTGATCAGCTCGAATACGAACTGGCGGTTCGCTTCGAAGGTGTGCAGATACTCGCGAGCGAGGGCGGCTATCTGATCGACCTGACCGCGTTGCCGCTCGAACACTCCCGTGATGCTGTTCAGCCCGTCGACAATGGACGTCAGCGAGGTTGAGTTGCCGTTCAGCGCATCGGCTACCTGGTCCAGGTTCGCCTGCACGGTCTGTGCGTCGACCTCCTCGGTCACGGTCGGTGCACTCTGCAGCACGTCACCGATCGAGTAGGGGACGCTGACGCGTTCGGTGGGGATGAGAACATCCGACTTCTGCTGCGCGCCGCGCGGGACCAGGCTGATCGCATACCCACCCACCGGCGTCAGCATCCGCACCTCGATCCGGGATTGATCCCCCACGAAGGTCGTATCGTCTACTCGCGCAGACACCCTCACGGTGTTCGGTTCCATCGTGATGTCCGAGACGGTGCCGATGCTGATACCCGCTACGCGCACATCCTGACCCACTGTGATGGCCGAGGCGTCGGTTGTCTCGAAGGTGATCGTCTTCTGATTCGGGGGGCGCATGTACAGCAGGCCGAAAGCGATCAGCACGATCACCGCGACAGCCACGACCGTCACTCCGACGACCACGTCATTGGACCAGATCGACCGCAGACCCCGGCGCGATGTATTCACTTGGCGTTGCACAGGACCACCTCATTTCCGGCCAGCAGGACGCCCACATCGGTGGGCAGAGCCGCGACCCCGTTGCTGCATGTGGTCGGCGTCCGCGACGTTGCTGCCGGCAGCTTCAATCCGGCGAGGGCGCCGGGTAGTAGCCGTAGCGACCCGGCGGCCTCTTCGAGCGAGTGGAATGCGTTCTTCAGGAAGACGTTGACGTCCAGGTCCTCCGAGATGCCGAGGGCGACGAGCAGTCGCTCCACGGGCTCCACCAGCGCCGGTCCGGTCGACGCCGTCTTGGGGAACTCGTCGAGGACCGTCATCGCATTGCTCATGGGAATGTTCACGGCCTCCAAGAATCCGACCACCGCTTCGGAGCGGCCGCCCATCACGTCCGAGATCCGGCTCATGTTCGAGATCAACGTCGAGATCACCTGCTGACGATCCTGCGCGAACTCGGCGAGCTTCTGAGTGCTGTCGAGCATCGGTCCGAGGCCTCCACCGTCACCCTGTAAAAGGGAGATCGCATTCTCGGTGAACGCATTGATCTCATTGGTGTTCATCGTCGAGAGCACCGGTTGCAACCCGTTGAAGAGCTCGGTGATGTCGTAGGACGGGTTCGTCGACCGGGTCGACAGGTGCGACACCCTGGGGCCGGAGGCCTCACCCAGGTCCACATCGATGTACCGGACGCCAGTGAGATTCTGATACTTGATCGACAAGGTGGACGAATCCGTCAGCTGCAGATCGTTTTCCAGAGAGAACTCGACCTTGGCCACTGCTCCCTCCGGCGATTGCTCCAGCTCGACGTCCGAGACCTTTCCGATCCGCAACCCGTTCATCCGGACGTCACCGTTCTCCCGCAACCCGGAGGCGTCAGTGAAGTCCGCGCTGTAGCCGCGGGTCTCCGCGTCCACGGGGTTGCGCATGGCGTTGATGACCAGGATGAACAGGAACACGGTCACCGCCCCCACAGCCACCAGCTTCACGGCGATGAGCACAACGCCATTACGTGAGATCATCGATTCCCTCCGCCACTTGTGATCGCACCTGATCTAGTCAGTGGGCCGGCCAGCCCCGGCAGATCGTCCAATACGATTCGCAACTGCAATGTCTTCTGCTCCTGCGTCCCGGTGAATGCCGATTCCACCTGTGTCACAGCGGTAATCAACTTGTCGATGGTTGCGCCCGAGCCGATGATGGCCGGCAGTGGGTCGGACAACGACTTGAGCAACTGAGTGAGAGGGGTCAGCTCGGAATCGTGCGAGGCGAGCAGTGCACCCGCCTTGCCGAACAGGTCACTGGCTGCCAACTCGAGAGCCTGATCGGTCTCGTCCATGAAGGCATCGTCGACACCGATAGAGCCATCGGGACGCCGGTTGTATGCACTGTCGTAGATCGAGTACAACGCGCCGGCAGCCTCGCGACTGAACGCGGGGAACTCGGCAAGCACATCGTTCATCCGATTCATCAGCACACTCGGCAACTCACGTTGCGCTCGAGCCACCGAGTCGGCCACCACGATGCCGGTTCGGATCAGCGGAGCCAGTCCGTCCGCGTACTGGACGACCTTGTCCAAACTGGAGATCATCGACTCGGTCAGCGTTCCGTCGATCACGAGAGAACCCTGCTCGAGCATCGTCGACATCGTGAAATCGGGTGCAGCCGAACGCCTGATCACCTGGCCATCAACCACAGGAATACCGTCGCCGGCCTCGGCGAGATTCACCGCAGTGATTCCGAAATAGTTCTCGGGCCGGAAGTCGACCTCGACGTCGTCGGTGATCAGTGACGCACTCGCGCTCTGCAATACCACTGCGATCGTGACCGAGTCGGCATTCTCTGCCGACACCTCGGTCACCTCACCCACCTCGGCTCCGTGAAGCAGCACCTTGGTTCCGGGCTCGACACCCGGGCCGAGTGCAGGCACCACGAACTGGACCCGCGTACCGGATGGGGCCGTCACGGTGGGATACACCCACGCTCCGATCAGCACTGCGATGATCACCGCCACTATTGCGATGGCTCCGGCAATGCCGAGCGAATGCTGCTGTCGGCGGGAATCTCCGCGGACAAAATCCTGGAATGAATAAACAGCCATGTCCTCAGCCCTTGAACGGGAGGTCTGGATTGAGACCCCAGATCGCCACGGTCATCAAGAAGTTCAACACCACGATGGCGACCAGACTGGCCCGGATCGCCCGTCCTGAGGCGGCGCCGACCCCGGCCGGACCACCGCTCGCGAAATAGCCGTAGTAGCAGTGGATCAACGTGACAACCGCACAGAAAACCAATGCCTTTGCCACCGAGGCGAAGAGGTCTGGCACGCTGACGAACTGGGCAAAGTAGTGATCGTATGTCCCGCCGGGCTGATCGTGGAACAGCTTGATGATCAGACCACCCGTTATGAAACTGACGACAATTGCCATCAGATAGCCGGGCAGCACCACCAGCATCCCGCCGATCAACCTGGTCCCCACCACAAACGGGATGGCCTGTAGGCCCATTGCCTCGGTGGCGTCGATTTCTTCGGAGATCCGCATGGCGCCGATTTCGGCGGTCATCCGGCAACCTGCCTGCGCCGCGAACCCGATGCCGGTGATGATCGGCGCTATGACGCGGATGTTGCCGAACGAGCCGATGATTCCGGTCAGGGCACCGAAGCCGAGCAGGTCGAAGGCCATGAAGGCCTGGATCGCGACCACCGCGCCGACGGCCGTGCCCAGGAAGAACATCAGACTGATGACGCCGCCGTCGACGATCAGTGAGCCACTTCCCCAGGCCATGTCGTTCATGGTCTTCGAGGTCTGTTTCCGATAGTGCCGGACTGTTTTGGGGAGCAGCGTCAGCGTCTTCCAGGTGAAGATCACGATTTGGCCGAACTCCATGGTGGCGTTTCGGATGCTGCGTTGCGCGGCGCCCAGGGCGCGGCCGGGTACACGGGTGAAAGCCTGCATTGTCATTGTCATCGCCTTTACGCCAGCTGCGCCGGGAAGAACATGGTCTGCAATTGGCTGACCAGCAAGTTGGTCATGAATATGCAGAACACACTGAGGACCACGGACGCATTGACGGCGTTGGCGACACCTTTCGGGCCGCCTTTCGCCTCGAGTCCGCGCAAGCTGGCGATCACGACGACGATGACCGCGAAGATGAGCGTCTTGAGCACCGAGAAAATCAGATCCACGGGTGTCGCAAAAGCCCCGAATGACTGCCAGAAGCTGGCCGGCACAACGCCGTTGACGTTCGCGGAAATCGTCAGGCCCGCACCGACGCCGGCGGCGATGATCATGATGCACAGGGCCGGCGAGATGGCCACCATGGCGATGAACCGCGGGACAACCAGGCGTTGGACAGGATTGATACCCATCACCCGCATCGCTTCGATTTCTTCCCGGATCGCCCGGGCGCCCAGGTCGGAAGCGATTGCCGACGCCGCGGCACCACTCATGAGCAGTCCGGCAGCCATCGGGGCACCTTGCCCCACCACGCCCAGTCCACTCGCCGCACCGGCCAGCGAGTTCGCACCGACCTGATCCATGACGCCACCGACCTGCACCGAGACCTCCGCACCGATCGGCACCGCCATGAGCAGGGCCGGCAGAGCGGTCACCTTGAACAGCTTCCACATCTGTTCGAGGACCTCTTGTACGGGCAATCGCAGTCGGACCGTGTCGACCACCGCAAAGCGGACGATCTCGCCGGTCAGACGAGCCGACCGGCCGATGGTCCCGAAACTCCGGATCACCCGATCGGTGAACACCCCACGCACTCGCTTGGCGATTGCGGAAGGCCACTGACCTGAGCGACTCCCCTGCGCAGGTGTCCCCTCGTGACCAGGCTGCGCCGGCCTCGCTTCTGGCAATGTCGAAAGCGTCATCGCTGCAGTCCCCAATCCGGACCTGTTGCGGCACCGGTCATCTGATGCGAGAAGATCTCCCACCCCTTTGGTCGTTTCGAACGATTGGATCCCCCGACCCATTCATGCGATACCACGCATTCACCCCATGGATCGGCGCAGGATCTTCTCCATCAGGCGGCCGTAGGGTGGGTACGTGGCATCCAGGTCTGGGCGACTCGGCTTACGGAGAACCGCCTTCTGGTGGCTGAACGTGTCGAATCCGTGTTTGCCGTGATAGTTGCCGATACCGGATTGACCCACTCCACCGAAGGGCAGTTCCGGCACCAGAAGTTGATAGAGCAGGTGGTTGACCACCACCGAACCGGAGGATGTCTGATCCAGCACCTGCCGTTCGACATCCTGCGACTCGGTGAAGAGATACAGGGCCAACGGTTTCGGCCTCGAACTGACGAACTCGATCGCCGCGGCCAGGTTCTCCACAGACACAACCGGAAGTATCGGGCCGAAGATCTCCTCCTGCATGAGCGGGGAGTCCACGTCCGGGTCGGTGACCAGAGCGGGGCTGATCTCGAGCTTGTCGACATCGACGGTACCGCCTGACCGGTGGCCCCCGTGAGTGCGCAACAGACCGCTCAGTCTATCGAGGTGCTGCCGGTTCACGATGTGTGTCGTGTCGGCGGCGGCTGCCCTCGGCAGTTCCTCCAGAAGGCGGTCGACCAGCTGAGGCCGAACCGACTCCTCGACGAGAACGTAGTCGGGCGCCGTGCAGGTCTGTCCTGCATTGATCGCCTTCGCCCAGGCGATGCGGCGGGCCGCGACAGCGAGATCCGCGTCGCGGGCGACGATGACAGGGCTCTTGCCACCGAGTTCGAGCGTGACGGGCGTCAGATGTTGCGCGCAGGCACCCATCACCAGTTTCCCGACGGTGGTCGACCCGGTGAAGAACACATGGTCGAACGGGATCTCGAGAAGTTGCTTGCCCACCTCGACATCACCGACGATCACCCGGACCGCTTCCGGGTCTAGGTAGTCCGACAGCCGTTCGGCCAGGACCGCGGCCGTGGCACCCGAGATCTCCGACGGCTTGATCACCGCTGCATTGCCGGCGGCCAGCGCGCTGACCAATGGCTGCAAGGTGAGCAGAAGCGGGAAGTTCCACGCACCCATGATCAGCACCACGCCCTTCGGCTCAGGTGTAGACCAGGCCTTTCCTGGCATGGTGGACGTGCTCATCCGGACCGAGACCGGCTTGATCCAGCGTGGCAGCGATGCCAGGGTGTGCCGCACCTCGTGCCGAACCGGACCGATGTCCGCCATGAACGTGGCGATCGCACTGCGTCCCAGGTCCGCCGACACCGCGGCTGCGAGCTCCTCTTCGTTCTCGTCGATGAAGCGCAGCAGGCCCTCGAGTTGCGCTCTACGCCACGACAGCGACTTGGTCCGTCCGGTGGTGAAGGCGTTGCGTGCGCAGTCCACCTCATCGTGAACCGACGGTGAGATCTGTAGGGCCGATGGCGCGATGGTCATTCTGTTGCTCCTCGTAGAGGCGGGACGGGGCGCGAGAATCGTTCAGCAAGCATCCTGCTCGCCGCATTCGGATCAGGCATGTCGTGGACCATACGCTGTGTTCAGACGTGATGTCAATCACTTCGGGCCACTCGGCTTAAACCTAAAGACATTATGTTCATACAGCCTAAACAGACTACGATGTCAATATGAGCGAATGGGAAAACTGTTCAGTGAGCGCTGTTCTCGAGGTTCGGCAGTCCGATTCATTACGCTGGTTACAGTTGGCAAGACCCACAGCATTGAACGCGTTCGACGAGGCTCTTCAAACGGAACTACGGATCGCGATCGACATCGCAGCGGCTGACCCGGCGGTGCGCTGCGTAGTAATAGGTGGCACCGGAAGAGCTTTTTCTGCCGGCGCCGACATCGATCTCGACTGCATCGCGGATGACGTCCGACTCGCTCCGAGGACCGAGGAAGAGTTGCGCATGCGCTACAACCCCATCATCGGCGCACTCCGCCGGATGCCCAAGCCGGTCGTCGCAGCTGTCAACGGGCCTGCCGTAGGTGCCGGTTGTTCGCTTGCACTCGCCTGCGACCAGGTCATAGCGAGCCGATCCGCCTCGTTCACGATGGGATTCGCGAAAGTCGGATTGACGCTGGACGCCGGCGCCTCCCTTCTTCTGGGCGCACGCATCGGACTCGGACGTGCGGCACGAATGGCGTTCACGGCCGAGCCGGTGGACGCGGACACCGCGCTGGCATGGGGCATGGTCGATGAGGTGGTCGATGACGACCGACTCGACCATCGGGTCATCGAACTCGCCACGGTGCTCGCCGCCGGTCCGACGCGTGCGTTCGCTGCCATCAAGCAGGGTTTGAACGTTGCGCTACTCCCGACCTTCGATGCCGTCCTCGAGTACGAGGTGCGGGCCCAGACCCAGCTGGTCGACTCCGCCGACTTCCGAGAAGGTGTGGACGCATTCGCGGGCCGGCGCAAGCCCGGCTTCACCGGGCGCTGAACCCGCGGTCAGGGTCGGCCGTATATGGCTGCTGACAACAACTGTGCGAGCATGGATTTCACCTTCGCGAAGTCTTCGAGATGCGACTCTCCCGCCAGCGACCCCGCGACCGTGCGTTCGACCATCCAGAGCAACGTGGCCGCGAACTGCGGGGCCGGGGGTCCGGGGGTCGCGAGCCCGCATTCACGATCGGTCTCGATGATCGACTGCAGGTGTCCGGCGAGACCTCCCATCGCAGCCAGGTACTGCACCCGCAACTCGGGGCGACGAGGCCACTCGTGCACGGCATTCCTTATGACAGACGTGGTCATCTCGTCCAGATCCAGCCAACCCCGCAATGCCGTCGACACCAGCGCAACATCGCCTCGTCTGGCGTGCGCGATCTCGGACATGCTCGCCACCATCCGTTCGGCAGCTTCTCGGAAGAGGGCCGTAAAGGCGTCATCGCGGTTTCGGAAATAGAAGTAGAACGATGCGCGCGACACCGAAGCGCACTCGATGATCTTCGCGACGCTGAGGTCCGCCAACGGGTGGACCAGTAGCAGCTCTCGCATCGCATCCAGGATCGCCTGCGCCGTCTCGGATCGAGACTCACGCTGGAGAACCGCGGTCCTGACCCGCTCGTTCACCTCACGAGTACCGATCAGCACGGCCGGCGGGGCTGGGCGGCCTCCGTAGATGGCGATGTCGTTGAGTGCCACGAGCGATTCGACCGCGTCACCGACGGTCGGAAGTCTGGGATCGAGGCCACGCGAACCCACATAGAGGGCCCGCTCGACGCCACCGATCAGCATGGCCGCCACCATGTCTGCAGGCGGGCCGGCCGACGCGCGTCCGGCGACCCGCTCGTGCTCGATCTGTTCACTCACCGCCGCCTGGAACCGCTGGTAGGTGGGTTGCCACGCCCTCGCGACGGCGGGCTCGCCGTGCATGTGCTCTACCACGGCGCAGATGACCGGACCATGCACCGACCAGAGCCGGAGGGTCTGCTCGAGGCTCGCGCCCATCGTTCTGGCGCGCCCCCGGCCCGGCGATCTGTCCCACGGTGCATCTTGCCCGTACACCTGGTCGAACAGCCTCGATGTCATCGCGACGAGAACCTGATGTTTGTTGGCGAAGTAGTGGTAGAAATTCGCGCGGGACAACCCCCCGCGCTCGAGGATCTGAGCGACCGTCAGGTCCTGTAGCGTCGTCTCGCTCAGTAGTTCCTCTGTCGCTTCGAACACCGCCAATTCCGCGGCAGTCGTGCCATCGAAGTCACGAGGCCGTTGCCTCGTGAAGGCCCCCTCGCTCATCAGGCCACCCTACGCGCTGTCTGAACACCATGTCCAGGGTTAGCGCGCAGACCCCGTCGCACCAAGTGCTCGCAGTAGGGCGTCGTCGAACTGATCCGCCATCTCGAGCATCGGGTAATGGCCACAATCCAATTCGGTCAACTGGCTGCCGATCTCAGCGCTGAGCCAGCGTGCTCCTCGCACCGACAAGGCCGGATCGGCCACCCCGATGATCTGACTCACCGTTGTCGCCAAACCGTTCAGCACATGAACCTGATCTGTGCACAGCAAAGTCTGCATGGCGGCAATTCCCGCCCAGCTGGGGGTCTGCAGCGAGATACGATGGAGCCAGTCGAGAATCTCCGGTGCCGGTGGTGATTTGAACGGGTCTGCAACCGCGCTGCGCCGCGAGTTGATCCGGTCGCCTTTCTCGCCGTTGATGATCCGCGGGAGCGGGACGTCGGCCGGCATCCCGAAGGGAAAGCTCTCGGTACGTGATGCAGACACACCGTTGGACGCGACCAGGACCACCGAGCTGACCCGATCCGGCGACATGGACGCCATCCGAAGTGCCACCATTCCGCCGAGAGACCACCCGACGAGATCGGCACGTTCGACATCGAATGCATCCAACACCGCGAATGCATCTCGACTCAGCTGCTCGATGCCATAACCATCGAGTGGCGCGTCTGATTTTCCGTGCCCCCGCATGTCCATGGCCAGCACGCGGCGGTTCGACTCGGCAAGAACCCTGATCTGCCGATCCCAGACCTCAGAACTCAGACTCCACCCGTGGATCAGCAGAACCGGATCCCCGTCCCCCACGATCTGCACGTTGACGCGCAGTCCCCCAGGAATATCCACCAGATGTTCGGACATGTCGATCTCCGTTTCCGAGCCGGCGCACCGCAGGTGCGTCCCGTATGAACGTGCGAAACAAGCAGCCGACCGACGGTCAGCGGATGAAGGTGGCCACCTCGGCGGTGCTCTGGCGCCCGGTGCGATAAGAATTGACCGGATCGCCGAGGTCCGGGTAGCCGAACGAGATCCCCAGCAGGACCTGGCGCTCCGCGGGGATGTCGAAGAACTCACGGATCGTTGGCGCCTGCGCGGCGAGAGCAGCCTGGGGCACCGTGGCGATACCCATGCTGTGCGCCGCCAGCAAGAAGTTGCTCACGAACAACCCACAATCCACCGCGCCGTACGGTCCGAGATTCTTCTCCGTCGTGATCATCGCGACGTGTGGAGCACCGAAGAAATCAAAGTTCTTCAGCATCTGCTTGCCCGATGCCACGCGGTCACCTTTGGCGATCCCCAGACTCTCGTACAGCTGCCATCCACTCTCCCGACGCCTGTCTTGGTAGACGCCCTCGTACTCGACCGGGAAGTCGATGTCGGGTTCCTGGGTCAGCTGCTGTGAAATACGCTCGGCGATGGCTTGTCTGAGCTGTTCGGTGGCGAATCCCTCGGTGATGTGCACGTGCCATGGTTGTGTGTTGCACCAGGATGGCGTTCGTCGGGCGATCTGCAGGATGTCTTCGATGTCGGAGCGGGGCACCTGCTTCCGATCAAAGGACCGGCAACTCCATCGCCCTTCGACCAGGTCGCGCAGAACTGCCGTCGAGTCACCCGCTTCCGACCGGTCCATATCTGCGACGCGGGCGTCGATTCCCGAACTCCGTGACATCTCAACCTTCTTTCCCTTTGAGCGGGCGTGGCCGCCTCCCCGTACACAGCCCTCCCGATGTTCTATACACAGAGTGTAGACATAGTGTTCAGTCGCGGTCTACCATCGCTGTAACGGCCATCACACAATGCAGGCAGAGGCCCGCAGAGGGAGTGCCCCATGACCATCACCGAACCCACAATCGGGCGAACCGCAGTCACCGGAGATCTCGATGTACCCAGCGGACTTCCCCGGGGAATCGATCTGGGACGAATCGCAAATCGCGACAAAGCAATTGCCATGTACGGACGTGAGTTCGTCACCACACTGACCGACCACGCACTACTCGCCGACGACTACGCATACCGCGCCATGCTCGAGTTCAAGGACAAGTCGAATGCCTCCAATTGGCGCACCTTCGACGTCGCGCTCGAGCAGGGTATCGACGCGGTCGACGAACCGGGACCTGCGATGGTCGACTTCTTCAGGCAACTCGATCGTGTTCCGGAATGGGTTGATCACGATCAGCTCTATCGAGGTGCAGTTGCGTTCTGGCGCGCAGGACCGATTGTTCCGCCGATCCTGGCCTGGGCGACGATCGCGGGCGGTTTCTCGATGTTCAGCGCAACTCGACCCGTCTTGTTCAGCGGCCGCCTGCGTAAACCCGACAAGGTCGGCACCCGCCTCATCGAGAGTTTTCGGTACGTCGTCGCCGCGTATACGCCCGGTGGGATGAATCGTTTCGAAGAAGGCTTCCGCCTCACCGCCAAAGTGCGGATGATCCACGCTGCGGTGCGGCACAGCCTCAATCAGTCCGATGCCTGGGACTGGGAGAACTGGGGCATCCCCATCAACAATCTCGACAGCATGGAGACGCAGGCCGGGCAATTCGGCGTGAAGTTCGTCGATGCCGTACAGAGCTCGGGCGTCCGCTTCTCCGACCGGGAGCTCGAAGACATCTTCGCACTCAGCCGCTACGTCGGTTATGTCATCGGGGTCCCGGAGGAAATCCTGCACACGGATCCGGACGATGCCAGAAAGAAGTCCGACCTGCACACCCTCATCGAGCAGCCACCAGACCAGCTCTGCCGTGACGTGGTGCACTCGGTCATCAAGTACAGCGTCGAGAACCCTCCCGGCGACGTCGAGGTGCTGCCCGCCCCCATAGCCAAGTTCATGACCACCGAACGTCGACTGTCACTCGCTTACGGCATGCTGCATTCTTGGATTCCGGCTGATGTCATGGAGGCACTCGAGGCCGAGCGCACGCCGTGGCGGGCAGTCCTTCCCACGATCCGGCCACTCCTGGCCGCGACCGATCGCATCGGCCGCCTTCTGCCGCACGACGACGAGAAGAAGGCATTCGCCATGTTGCGCCAGTTCAACGACGCAATCGCCATTCCGGAGTCGGAGAAGGCGCGAGCGGTCGCGGTACCCGACGAAGTCCATGCCGACATCGCCGCGAACAAGGGCGGCATGCCGACGGTGGCACGCCGTTGACCAGCACCCCCACACCTCCGCTCGCCGGCGTCCGGATCGTTGAACTCGCGGGCATCGGCCCCGGACCGTTTGCGGGCATGCTCCTCGCCGATCTGGGCGCGGAGGTGATCTGCGTCGATCGCCCCGGAGGGAATCCCTGGGCGGTCGGCGGGCACGGCATCATGTTCCGCAGCCGCCGACATCTGGCGGTGGACCTGAAGGCACCGCAGGGCGCCGAGATCGTGCGACGGCTGTGCGCCGGATCCGACGGCATCATCGAGACGTTCCGTCCCGGGGTTGCCGAGCGGCTCGGTGTCGGTCCGGATGACTGCCTCGCCATCAATCCGAATCTGGTCTATGGGCGGATGACCGGGTGGGGTCAGCACGGCCCCATGGCATCCATGCCAGGTCACGACATCAACTACATCGCACTCACGGGGGCGCTGCATGCGATCGGCAGGAAGGGCGCTCCGCCGACACCCCCGCTCAATCTCGTGGGTGATTTCGGCGGGGGCGGAATGCTTCTCGGAATCGGGATGCTCGCCGGGCTGTTGTCGGTCCGCGGTGGCGGCGGTGGACGTGTCGTCGATGCAGCAATGATCGATGGCGTCTCGGCTCTGATGGCGATGTTCCACTCGCTCCGTGCCGAAGGCAGTTTCACCGAGGCACGCGGGACCCACCTTCTGGACACCGGCGCGTTCTTCTACGACGTCTATCAGACGAAAGACGGACACTGGGTCAGCATCGGTGCCATCGAGACGGCCTTCTGGCATGAGCTGTGCGACCTGCTCGAACTTCCGCAGAACGTGCGGGACAATCAGTTCGACCAGTCCCGGTGGGATGAGTTCCGAACCATCGTCGCAGCCCGGATCGCCCAGTTCACCCGCAGCGAGCTGGACACGCTGTTCGAGGGGCGGAACACCTGCTACGCACCGGCTCTGACGATGGCCGAGGCGATCGAGCATCCGCACCACACCGCGCGTGGCACCTTTGTCGATGTCGAGGGGGTCGTGCAACCGGCACCGGCACCGCGATTCGACGGCGCACCTCCCACCAGGCCGACGCCGCGACGCTCCCCGGGCGCCGATAGTCGAAACATCCTGTCCGAGGCCGGTTTCGACGCCGATGACATCGACGAGTTGGTCAGCCAGGGCGTCGTCGAGACGTGACAAGCCGTCGTGGCATAACGGTGGTTGCTCGGATTGGGCCGGGCAACCACCGTTTGCGTTGTGCTGGAACCATTCTCCAAAATATTGTGATTGACGCCACGTCTGGACAGACTGTATGGTCAAAGAATGTCCCCGACTCATCCTGAAGCACAACCTGCGCCGAGCGACAATCCTCGCGGAAGCTTCGTTCCGTCCAGAGACTTCACCGACGTCGACCTGGATCGCGCGCTCAGCGACGCCAATCTTCCCTACCTGTTGGGTTCACTGGCGCTGCTCACGGGCAACGATCGGTGGATCTCTGCGCCTTTTCTGCCCAGCGCACCGAAAGATCTGGGCAACAACGATTCCGGCGGGTTCGACGAGGAGACCGGCCGGGCGATCCGGTTGGCCGCGAGCGCAATCCTGCGGGACTGGCGTGATGGGTCGACGGACTTCCCCGCGGCACCACCCACCCCGGAACGACTGACCCACATCCTCTCGGTGATGCTCTCCGATCGAATCCCCTCCGACTACGGAACGCTGCTCGGAGAAGAAATGGGCATCTATGCCCGGCACACCGCGCCGGCCGCGCCGGTGGATCCAGAGTTCCGGGTGATCATCATCGGAGCCGGCATCTCCGGTCTGGCGATGGCCGTGCGCCTCGAACAATCCGGAATCGACTATCTGCTCGTCGACAAGAACGATGCAGCGGGTGGTACCTGGCACGAAAATGTCTATCCCGGTTGCGGCGTGGACACGCCGAGCTACCTGTACTCCTTGTCCTTCGACCCCAAGCCAGACTGGTCCAGTCATTTTGCGCCACAGTCGGAACTCGCCGAATACTGGAACGCTCTCGCCCGAAAGCACAACGTGCTGGCACACACCAGGTTCGGCACAGAGGTGAGTACGGCCACGTACGACGAGGACGCGTTCGTGTGGAACGTGACCGTCCGCGCCGCCGACGGGTCGGGGAACGAAGAGACTCTCACCGCCAACGCTGTGGTCAGCGCGGTCGGTTTGCTCAATCAGCCGAGCATCCCAGACCTTCCGGGACTGGCGGATTTCGGGGGGCCTGCGCTGCACACCGCCCGGTGGGATCAAAACCTGGACCTGACCGGCAAACGTGTCGCGGTCATCGGGACGGGTGCCAGTTCCATGCAATTCGTCCCCGCGGTCAGCGAGATCGCCGACGAGGTCCGGGTGTTCCAACGCACACCGCAATGGTCGATGCCGCATCCGTTGAAAGGCAAGGCCGTCGACGACTCGACCCACTTTCTCAACAGCCATGTCCCCTACTACCTCGCCTGGCACCGCGCAGCACTCTTCTGGAGGATGGGCGACAAGGTGTGGCGACTGCTACAGGTGGATCCCGAGTACCCGCACCTCGGTCGCGCGGTGAACAAGGCCAACGACCGCCTCCGCGCCGGGCTCACCGCCTTCATCGAGCACGAACTCGACGGTCGGCCGGACCTGCTGGCGAAAGCGCTCCCCGACTATCCCCCGTACGGCAAGCGCCTGCTGATCGACGCCGACTGGTTCAAGACGCTGCGTCGTGAGAATGTCGACCTCATCACCGACGGAGTGGAACAGATCACCGCCGACGGGGTGCGAACGACTGACGGAAACCACTACGCCGCCGATGTTCTCGTGTTGGCAACCGGGTTCAAGGCTGTCGATGTCCTGGCGTCACTCGAAGTCCGGGGCCGCGCAGGCAGGACACTTCAAGAGGTGTGGGGCGAGGGCGACGGCCGGGCCTATCTGGGCATCACGGTGCCGGGCTTCCCCAACTTCTTCTGTCTGTACGGTCCCAACACGAACACCGGACACGGCGGGACCGTGATCGCCGGCACCGAGATGCAGGTACAACATGTATCTGCGCTGCTTGCCGCGATGATCGACGACGACGTGGCCGAGATCGAGGTACGCACTGACATCCACGACCAGTACAACTCCGAGCTGGACAAGGCTCTTGCGCACACTGTCTGGGACTTCGGCGGCACCAGCACCTACTACCGGAACAAACGCGGACGCATCGTCACCAACAGTCCATGGAAGTACATCGACTACTGGAAGCGGGTACACGAACCACGGCTCGATGAGTTCCGGCTCACCAGTCGGCGCCCGGTGGCGCAGACTTCCAGCGCACCGGCCGGTCACGCCGACCAGATCTGATCACCGCTCATTCGCCCGAGAGACGAGGTCCTCATGTCAGACACCATCGAAACACCCATCCCTGCATCACCTTCCGCAGCCCCCGGGGTCGGGGAACCCACGCTGCCCGCGGCGTTCCAGGCAACCGCCGCCGCGCGTGGTGATCAGATCGCCCTGATCGAGTTCGGCGACGACCGCACGCTGACCTGGGCCGAGTACGCCGCCGCCGTCGAAGAAATCGCCACGGGTCTGTACGACATCGGAGTCCGACACGGAGACACCGTAGCCCTCATGTTGTCGAACAGCCCAGAGTTCCACCTGGTGGACACCGCCGTGCAGCACTTGGGCGCCACACCCTTCTCGATCTATCTGACGTCGGCACCCGAACAGATCAGCTATCTGTTCGACAACGCCGACAACAAGGTGCTGGTCGCCGAGAGCCGGTTCCTCGACGTCATCTCCCGCACCGACACTCCCGGCCTAGACACCGTTGTCGTAGTGGACGCGCTGCCGGTGCAGACCACGACTCCTGCGGCAGCGCAGAACATCCTCACACTGGACGACGTGCGTGGTCGCCGAAGTGCCGGCTTCGACTTCGAACAGTCCTGGCGGTCGGTGCGGACATCGGACTTGGCCACCCTGATCTACACCTCGGGCACCACGGGCGCACCAAAAGGGGTGGAGCTGACCCACGCCAACCTGATGTTCGTGATGCACACATGCAACCAACGGTTCCCGTTCGACGAGGATGGCGCGGCGATCTCCTACCTGCCGACAGCGCACGCTGCTGATCGCGTGTTCTCGCACTACCTCTCGACCGTGACCGGGTGGCCGATCACCACGGTGGCGGACGCCGGCTCGGTGTTCGGTGCCGTCGCACAAGCTCGCCCGTCGTGGTTCCTCGGAGTTCCGCGGGTGTGGGAAAAGCTCAGGGCGGCGCTCCTTGCACGGTTCAACGGCATGCCCGACGCGCAGCGAGTAGGCGTGCTGGGCGCGCTCGACGCGGCGAACGAACGAGTGCAACTGCAACAACGCCGCGAGGTGGTCCCTGCTGACCTGGAGGTGGCCGCGACGCGAGCTGAGTCTGCGATCTTCGGACCACTACGCGCTCAGTTGGGCCTGGACCGCGTCTCGCTGCTCATGACCGGCGCTGCACCGATCGCGCCGGCCGTCCACGAGTTCTTCCTTGCTCTCGGGATGCCGCTGCAAGAAGGTTTCGGTATGTCGGAGACCGGGGCTTTGGGCTTCACCAACATCCCGTCCGACATCCGAGTCGGCAAAGTGGGTCTGGCCCAGCCAGGCACGGAGGCCAAGCTCGCAGCGGACGGCGAACTCTTGCTGCGCGGACCGCACGTGATGCGGGGCTACCGCAAGGATCCCCAACGAACCGCCGAAGCCATCGATTCTGAGGGATGGCTCTACACCGGAGACATCGCGACCATCGACCCCGACGGTTGGGTCAGCATCGTCGATCGGAAGAAGGAGCTGATCATCAACGCGGCGGGCAAGAACATGTCGCCGGTCAACATCGAGAGCAAGCTCAAGAGTGCCACGCCACTCATCGGTCAGGTCTGCGTCATCGGCGACGGTCGACCGTACAACGTCGCGCTGATCGTTCTCGACCCCGATTCCGCGCGCACTTTCGCCACCGAGCACGGTCTCCCCGACGCCTCGCTCGCGGCACTAGTCGATGATCCCAGTGTAAAAGAAGCGGTCGATACTGCTGTGGCACAGGCCAATGCACAACTGTCCCGCGTAGAGCAGATCAAAACCTACCGATTGCTCGACGCGGAATGGCTACCCGACTCCGAGGAGCTCACGCCGACGATGAAACTCAAACGCCGGGGCATCGGCACCAAGTACCAGGATGTCATTGAAGACATTTACGCATCCTCATCGAGGTGACGCCTCTTCTTTAGATCCCCGATTCACAGCGAAAGCCCCAGATGTCCGGGATTCCGGTATCTGGGGCTTTTCGCGTATGAGCTGTCAGAGACCGAGGGACCGTCCGACGATCTCACGCATGATCTCGTTGGTGCCGCCGTAGATGCGTTGCACCCTGGCATCGCGCCAACGCCGCGACACCTCGAACTCGTCCATGTAGCCGTAGCCACCGAACAGCTGCAGGCAGCGGTCGAGTGCCTCGAATTCCAACTCCGTGGTCCAGAACTTCGCGCCCGCCGCGTCCGCCGGCGACAAGTCACCCGCGTTGTGAACCTCGATGCACCGGTCGACGAAGACCCGCGCGATCGACACCTTGGTCGACAACTCAGCCAGTGCGAACTTGTTTGCCTGGAAGCTTCCGATCGGTTTTCCGAAAGCCGTTCGCTCCTTGCCGTATTCGACCGCGAGATCGACGGCGTACTCTGCGCTGGCGACCGCGACCACCGACATGGACAGTCGCTCCTGGGCAAGGTTCTTCATCATGTAATGCAGTCCCTCGCCGGGCGTGCCGAGAACATTGCCGCTGCTGACGTGCACATCGTTGAAGAACAGCTCGGCGGTGTCCTGGGCCTTGCGGCCTACTTTGTCCAGTTTCCGGCCCCGTTCGAATCCGTCTTGACCAGCTTCGACGACGAACAGACCGAAGCCACCTCCGTCCTCGTCCGGGATCCGGGCTGCGACGATGACCAGGTCTGCCTGGATCCCGCTCGTGATGAAGATCTTCGAACCCGACAGGCGCCAACCGTCCCCCACCCGCCGCGCGGTGGTCTTGATCGCCCGCAGGTCGGATCCGGTGCCCGGTTCACTCATGGCGATCGCGATCACGCTGTCGCCCTTCACGATGCCCGGAACCCACCGCTGCTGCTGCTCGGCGTCGGCGATGTCGAGAAAGTAGGGCAGGACGATGTCGTTGGTGAGTGAGAAGCCATCTCCGACGGTACCGGTCCGGACCACTTCCTCGTTCAACACCGCGTTGAACCTGAAGTCGCGCAACCCTGCTCCGCCCAAGGCCTCGGGTGCGCTGAAGGCGACGAGACCCTGGGTCGCCGCCAGCTTCCAGAACGACCGATCCACCATCCCCTCGGCCTCCCAGCGGGCGGTGTGGGGCACCGCCTCCTTTTCCAGAAAACCTCGAACCGAATCCCGGAACGCTTCGTGTTCGGGCTCGAAGAGGGTGCGATCGAAGCTCACAGGCCCATTCCCTTCCCGATGATCTCGCGCATGATCTCACTCGTTCCGCCGTAGATGCGCTGTACGCGGGCGTCGACGAAGGCGCGAGCGATGGGGTACTCGGTCATGAACCCATAGCCGCCGAACATCTGCAGACACTGATCGGTGACGCGTCCTTGGATCTCGGTCGCTGCAAGCTTCGCCATCGCGGCGCGGTCTGCGGTGAGCGCACCGGCCACGTGCGCCCGCAGGCAGCTACGGACAAAGGTGTCGAGCATCTCCACTTCGGTGAGTGCCCCTGCGAGAGTGAATCTGGTGTTCTGAAAAGACCCGATCGCTTTCCCGAAAGCCTGGCGTTCGCGAACGTACTCCGCGGCGAGTTCTACCGCGCGTCGAGCCGACGCCGCACTCGCGATCGCGATCGTCAACCGCTCCTGGGCCAGATTCGACACCAGGGCCTTGAAACCGCCGCCCAACTCCCCCAGCAGATTCGTCGCCGGGACCCGGGCGTTGTCGAAGAAGAGTTCCGCGGTGTCCTGACCATGCATCCCGATCTTGTCGAGATTGCGGCCGCGAGAGAATCCGGGGGTGTCTCGCTCGACCACCAGCAGCGACAGCCCGCCGTGTCGCGAGCCGGATTCCGTACGCGCGGCAACGATCACCACATCGGCGTTGACGCCGTTCGAGATGAACGTCTTCGCGCCGTTGAGGACGAAGTGATCACCGTCGGCAACGGCAGTCGTCGCGATGCCGGCCAGGTCCGAACCGGTGCCGGGCTCGGTCATCGCTATCGCGGCGATCAGTTCCCCCGAGGCCAGACCCGGCAGCCAGCGCCGCTTCTGGTCGTCGCTTGCGTACCTCTGGAAATAGGGGATGCAGATGTCGTTGTGCAGGTTGATACCGAAGGACACGGCTCCGGTAGCAGCGATCTCTTCGGCGATCACCGCATTGAACCGGAAATCCTCGACCCCTCCGCCGCCGAACTCCTCACCGATCTCCATACCGAGGAAGCCGTGAGACCCGGCTTCCTCGAACAGCGTTCGGGGCAGGATGCCTTGCTTCTCCCACTCCAGGTAGTCGGGGACGACCCGGGATTCGAGAAACGAGCGAAAGCTGGCACGGAAGTCCTCGTGCTCGTCTTCATATACAGATTCTGGGATAGAGCTGATCATGGTGGTCATCGCCACACCATACTCTTCGTCTATACACTGTGTATAGACCGTGATCGAAACCTCGGGTGACGTTGACCCGGCAGCGCAAACCCACCAGTTCTGGTCAAAATCAAGGGTCTATGCCCCGTGGGTTTGACCAGAACTGGTGGGTGTGCTGGATTGAACTGGTGCGGTCGAGACCGGCTATCCCCGATTCAGTGCCACCGCGCTCTGCACCAACGCGACGAAAGCATCGGCGTCGAGCGCATCTGTCTCGTTGATGTCGATCGCACGCCGAACACCGGCACCGAGACTGGCGTTGAACAGCTTCGCCGGGTCCGGGAGGGACGCGCCCTTGGCAAATGTCACCTTGATCTTGTCTCTGTACGTCTCGACTGTGCAGACGAGACCGTCGAGTGAAAACGTCGGCACGCCATCGGGGTTGGAGGGCTTACGCCACTTCACTTCTTCGACGACGTCGGGCTCAGCCCGCATGATCAGTGACCGCACTTCACCGACCCTGGATTCCCGCCAATCGTTACCCATGCGATCACAATAACGGATGTCAGGTTGGGTGAACCCGGTTGCTTCAAACCGTCGTTTACACGTTGAAGCGGAACTCCACGACATCTCCGTCAGCCATGACGTAGTCCTTACCTTCCATCCGCACTTTGCCTGCAGCTTTCGCGGCGGCCATCGAACCGGCGGCGTCGAGGTCGGCGAATGACACGATCTCGGCTTTGATGAAGCCCTTTTCGAAGTCGGTGTGGATGACGCCGGCGGCCTTGGGAGCGGTGTCGCCCTTGTGAATCGTCCAGGCGCGCGACTCTTTTGGTCCAGCGGTCAAGTATGTCTGCAGACCCAGGGTGTGAAAACCGGCGCGGGCCAGCGAATGCAGACCGGGCTCGTCCTGACCGATCGAGTCGAGCAATTCCTGGGCGTCCTCCGCATCGAGTTCGAGAAGTTCGCTCTCGACCTTGGCATCGAGGAACACCGCATCTGCCGGAGCCACCAGTTCTTTGAGCTTTGCGATCCGCTCGGGGTCGGTCAGCACCGACTCGTCGGCGTTGAACACGTAGAGGAACGGCTTGGTGGTCATCAGGTGCAGCTCGCGCAGTTTCCCGAAGTCCAGCTTGTCCTTCTGCGAGAACAGCGTCTTGCCCTCGTTGAGGATCTTCTGCGCTTCTTGAACAGCGGCCACGACCTCGACGAGGCCCTTGTCCTTGCGCGCATCCTTCTCGAGCCGCGGCAGCGCCTTCTCGATGGTCTGCATATCGGCGAGAATCAACTCGGTCTCGATCACCTCGATGTCGGAGACCGGATCGACGCGACCGTCGACGTGCACCACGTCATCGTCGGCGAACACCCGCACAACCTGACAGATGGCCTCGGCCTCGCGGATGTTGGCGAGGAACTGGTTGCCCATCCCCTCCCCCTCGGAGGCGCCCTTGACGATGCCAGCGATGTCGACGAACGAGACCGTGGCGGGCAGGATGCGCTCGCTGGAGTGGATTTCAGCCAGTCTCGCCAACCGGGAATCGGGCAGCTCCACCACACCGACGTTGGGCTCGATGGTGGCGAACGGGTAGTTCGCAGCCAGCACATCGTTGCGGGTCAGCGCATTGAACAGGGTGGATTTGCCAACGTTGGGCAATCCGACGATTCCGAGGGTAAGACTCACGGGTGACCAGTCTAGTTGCCGGTCGAAGTCTCTTCGCGCGCCGCCGCCGGAACAGATGCACCAAGTGCTTTTGTTCGGGTCAGGCCTGCTCGGGTCTGGCGACGCCGTCGTCGGGGACGACGAGGTCGTCGTCCTCGTCGTCGGCCACCACCTTCTCCCCCGCCCTGATCGCGATCTGTTCGTTCAGATACCGCAGGATCACCGCGACCACGGCGGCCACCGGCACTGCGAGGAATGCGCCGATGATGCCGAACAGAGTGCCGCCGCCGGTCACCGCGAGCAACACGATCGCTGCGTGCAGGTTCATCGACCGCGACTGGAGCCATGGCTGCAGCACGTTGCCCTCGAGCTGTTGCACCGCGACGATGATGCCGAGCACGATCAGCGCCGTCCAGGGACCGTTGCCCACGAGCGCCACCAGAACGGCGAGGGCTCCGGCGACGAACGCGCCCACGATCGGGATGAAACCGCCGAAGAACGTGATGATGGCGAGCGCATAGGCAAGGGGCACACCGAGTATCACGAGTCCGAGCCCGATGAGCACTGCATCGATGGCGCTCACCAGTGCCTGGGTGCGGATGAAGCCACCGAGAGTCGACCAGATCCTGGTGAGCACCTCGGCCAGGTGCTCGGCGGCAGGCGCCCCGCTGGTGCGACGCAACCACGGGACGAACCTCGGGCCGTCTTTGAGGAAGAAGAACGTCAGGAACAAGACGGTGAAGAGCGTGATCAGCACGGAGGTCGCAGCCGTGACACCGGTGAACACTCCCGATGCGATGGTGGCGCTGGAATCCTGGATCCGGCTGGTGATCGCGTTGACCGCATTGTCGAGTTGATCGTCGCTGAAGTTGAACGGCGGGCCGTGCAGCCAGTCCTGGATCTTCACGACACCGTCGGTGGCCTGAGAGGCCAGATCCCCTGACTGGTCGACCACCGACGGTGCGATCGCACCCATGATCCCGGCGACCACCCCGACTGCGAGCAGCAAGACCACGGCAGACGCTGCCGCAGCGTTCATGCCTTTGCGCCGGAGCCAGCCCACCGGCGGCCACAGCACCGTGCACACGATGATGGCGAGGAGGATGGGCAGCAAGACGACCCAGGTCTTGCCGATGATCCACGCCAGCACCCAGGCACCGCCGGCGATGAGGATCAGGCGCAGGCTGTGCTTGGCGAGCCACTGGGTGCCTTGCCCGATCACGAAACCCCGGTTCGGGGTCAGCGTGGCGGGCGAACTCGACACCACGTCCTTGTCGTCCGCCCCCGCCGCACCCTTGAGTGGTTCCCCCGACGATGTTTTTGCCATTGGTTGATGTTCACACACCCGGAGGACGTTCGACGCCCCGGACGTCATCGGCCCTGCAGAATGTCGGCCTTTGTGCGTACGGTCGTCACCGAAGAGACATCTGGCGTCGGGAGGCCGTATGGACACCATCAGCCGTACTCAACTCCTTGCGGCGCGCTGGCACGTCCAGCAAGTCGGCCGCGAGCCCGGCGCGAAGGAGTGCGACCTCCTCGACTACGGCGTCCAGGACACCGGACCCGACGGCGCCCCCTGGGCACTTCACATCCGCGGATTCGATCAATCCGACGACAGTCTGGCCGTCGCCTGGACGATTCGGGGCGCACCGCACTACTACCGGCGCGCCGACCTCGCGGAGGTCTCGGTGGCCGTGAGCCCCCTGTCATCCGAGGACGCGGGTAAGCGGATCTACGACGCGAGCAAGAAGTTCAGAGATGCGGGCACCGATCCCCTCGAGGCGATGGCCGAGCTCGCGGCCGAGATGCGCAAGATCGTCACCACTCCGACGGTCAAGGGCGAGATGTCGAGGCAGCTGACGTCGGTGCTGCCGGATCACTTTCTGCGCTACTGCAAGCCGTGCGACGCCATTCATCCCTACGAGAACTCGTTTCGGCTCGCTGCAATCCAGGCCGGGCTCGAGTTGCAGCCGGACACCAGTCCCCCGGTTCTCCAGCGGATCAAGGGCTTGCGTCCGAACAATTTTCGGCGGCTGGGAACCGACGCCGCCGAGCGGTTCGACGTCGTCCGCAACCACCTACGCTTCTACGGTGCCGCCACCCCGAAACAGGTCGCGGAGTTCCTCGACGCGCCCGTTCGGGACGTCAAGGCCCACTGGCCTTCTGATGTCACAGACGTATCGGTGGACGGTCAGACGAGGTCTGCGCTGACCGATACCGTTCCTGTGCTGGTCGACCCCCCGAAGGCCGCCGGCCTCCGGCTGGTCGGTCCGTACGACCCATTGCTGCAGACCCGCGACCGCGAGTTGCTGGTACCGGACGCGACACTCCGTAAGGCCACCTGGCCCGCCCTCGGTCGCCCTGGCGTGATCTTCTCAGCAGCCGAACCGATTGGCACCTGGCGGCCGGCGAAAGCAGGCAAGAAACTCAACATCACCGTGGAACTGTGGTCCAAGACCACCGCGAAAACCACCGCCGCCATCGACGAGCAGGCAGCGGAACTGGCTCAGTTCCGGGGCCTCGACCCCGGAGCCGTGAAAATCAAGTGACGTTCAGGCGCGTCGACGCTGTAGCCAGCGGAACATGCCGCTGACCGCGTCGAGGTCCTGCTGCACGGGATCGACCTGCGGGGCCGGCTCCACCGGCACGTCCGGCGCGGCCGCTGCCGGCTTCTCGGCCTCGATCGCCGACTTCACAGACTGTTCGCCGTACAGACCCATCATGATCTCGATGCCCCAGCCCGGAAACTGCGACAACGGCGCTTCTTTGCGTCCCCATCGTGTTACGTACATATTTCACACTCTGGCACGCATCGGCAGTTTTGTCCCCCTTTTGCTGCGTAGAGGGCATAAGGCCACCACGAGGGCAGCCCTCGCCCGTAGACCACAAGTGATGTGGACCACAGCGTCGACGCGTTTCGGACTGCCCTCCACCGCGACGTCCGATTTCCGCTAGTGAAGTCCCGTGAACACTGCCAGAGTGGTGACATGAGCCCAGGTCCCGCAGCGAGCGCACGTCAGCTCGACTTCGACAGCTGCTACCGAGCCGTCCAGTCCCGGGATGCGCGCTTCGACGGTCAGTTCTTCGTCGCAGTGCGTACGACGGGCATCTACTGCCGTCCGTCGTGCCCCGCCGTCACCCCCAAGCCACACAACGTGTCGTTCGTGCTGACCGCCGCCGTCGCCCAACAGGAGGGCTACCGCGCGTGCCGCCGCTGCCTGCCCGACGCGGTGCCCGGATCCCCGCGCTGGAACGTCAACTCCGATCTGGCGTCCCGGGCGATGCGTCTGATCGAAGACGGGCTGGTGGATCGAACCGGGGTGAGCGGACTGGCCGGTCAACTCGGATATTCGCCCCGCCAGCTCAATCGGGTCCTCGGAGATCAGATCGGGGCAGGGCCGCTGGCCCTGGCGCGTGCCTACCGCGCGACCACTGCGCGCATGCTCATCCAGTGCACGGACATGTCCATGTCCGATATTGCGTTCGCTGCCGGGTTCGCCAGCATCCGGCAGTTCAACGACACGGTGCGCGAGGTGTTCGCGCAGACACCGACAGAACTTCGCGCCAAGGGCGCGCCGCGCGGACCCGGGGTGGCCGGAGCCGCTGTCACGCTCAAACTCGCCGTCCGGCAACCATTCTCGCCGCCCTGGCTGCACTGGTTCCTGTCCGCACACGCGGTGACCGGGATCGAGAGCTGGGACGGACAGACCTACCGTCGCTCACTCGATCTGCCCCACGGACCCGCCATCGTCGGCCTGCAGATCGACACCGACCATGTGCGCGCCGAACTTCGGCTGCACGACATGCGCGACCTCGGCGTCGCGGTGCACCGAGTCCGCAAACTGCTCGATCTCGACGCGGATGTCTCCGCTGCCAACGACGTCTTGCAGCGGGTGCCGGCCCTGTCGCCCCTGGTCGAGGCGATGCCCGGAATCCGGGCGCCCGGCAGCATCGATCCGACTGAACTACTCCTGCGAACAATGATCGGTCAGCAGATCTCGCTACCCGCCGCCCGCACGCACGCTGCCAAACTCGTCGCCGCACTAGGTGTTCCGCTCGACAACCCGGACGGAGCGATCACCCACCTGTTCCCGACGGCCGCGGCCATCGCCGAACGCGGGCACGAGGTGCTCACCGGGCCTGCGGCCCGCACCACGGCGATCGTGGACGTCAGCCGGGCCATCGCCGAGGGCCACCTGACAATGCACCCTGGCCAGCCGGCGGCCGAACTGCGGACCCAGCTGATCGCCCAACGCGGCATCGGGGCCTGGACCGCCGACTACGTCATCATGCGACTGCTGGGTGACCCGGACATCCTGCTGAACACCGATCTGGTCCTACGCAAGTCCGCGGCCGACCTCGACATCGACCTCACCGACACGAGTAGCTGGTCACCCTGGCGGTCCTACGCCTCGATGCACCTGTGGCGCAGCGCAGTTGCTCGCGTCGAGCCCACCCTTGCCGTCGCGCCGGCACCTCCGAACACCACCCGAAGCCGAAAGAAGGTCTCATGAGTACCGCCGCCTGGACCACGATCACCACCCCGACCGGTCCGTTCACCATGGTCGTCGACAACGACGGTCAGGTGCTGGCGTCCGGATGGTCTGCCGACGCCGATTACCTCAATGCGTTGGTGCACAAATCGATTCGACCGGACGTTCTCGTCAACAAGCCGGATCTGGGAACGGTGAGCGCCGCCGCGGAGGCCTATCACCGCGGCGACGTCACGGCCATCGACGACGTCGCGGTGAAGCAACGGTCAGGTGCCTTCCTCGAACACGCCTGGGACGTGTTGCGCCAGGTGCCCGCGGGCGACCCGGTCAGCTATACCGAATACGCCCGCCTCAGCGGCCGACCCGCAGCCATCCGGGGCGCCGCCAGCGCCTGTGCACGCAACGCGGCAGCCCTGTTCGTACCGTGCCACCGGGTCCTGCGTTCCGACCGGACACTCGGGGGCTTCCGCTACGGCCTGGACGTCAAGTCCTGGCTGCTCGCCCACGAGAACCCGGAGGAAACGCTGTTCACCTCCGCGTGAGTGTCAGACCTCTCGTGCACCATCACTCGCATGAGTATCACCGCGGTCGTCCTGCTGGCAGTCGGCCTGGCCATCGGATTCGTGCTCGGCTGGCTGCTCCACGCCGGTCGGTCGGGCACCGAGCTCGCCGTGGCGCGCGCCGAGGCCGATGCGGCCCACGCCAACCACGACCTGCTGGTCCGGTCGCTGTCGGCGGCGAGTGAGGACGCGGCCCGCCGGCAGTCCGGTGCCATCGGCCAGCAGGTCTCCCACATCGTCACCCCACTGCGGGAGACGCTGGACACCCTGGCGGGGGAACTGCGTCGCACCGAGCGCCACCGCATCGCGGCCTATGCCGGCCTGTCCGAACAGGTGTCGGGGATGCGCGAGACCTCCGCTCATCTGGGGTCGCAGGCCGAGCAGCTGGCCGGAGCCCTGCGGTCGCCGCAGGCTCGGGGCAGGTGGGGTGAGCTGCACCTCGAGCGCGTCATCGAAGCGGCCGGCCTGCAACGCCACTGCGATTTCACCAGCCAGGTCAGCGGGACCACCAACGACTCGTCCAAGGTTCGCCCCGACCTCGTGGTGCATCTGGCAGGCGGCCGCGACGTGGTGATCGACGCGAAGGTGCCCCTGTCTGCCTACCTGGACGCCTCCGACAGCACCGACCCCACCATCCGCGCACAGGCGTACCGGGCCCACGCCCGGGCGTTGCGCGGCCACGTGCTGCAGTTGTCCTCCAAGGCTTACTGGGAAGCACTGCGGCAGTCACCGGAGTTCGTCGTCCTGTTCGTCCCGGGTGAGGCGATCCTGGAGATGGCGTGCCGGGCCGACCCCGATCTGATCGAATACGGCTTCACTCACGACGTGGTGATCGCGACACCGACCAATCTGGTCGCGCTGCTGCGCACGATCGCGCTCGGCTGGCGGCACGAAGCACTCACCAGGGACGCCCAGCAGATCCACCAGCTCGGCAAAGAGCTCTACCAGCGGATCGGTGTGGTCACCCGGCACCTCGACAAGCTGGGCGGATCGCTGGGCAAGGCCGTCGAGTCGTACAACTCGGCGATCGGCACCATCGATTCCCGGGTCACCGTCACCGCCCGCAAGCTCTCCGAGCTGGACGCGTTCTCCGACCTGGACGATCTGGACCCGCCGGTGGCCATCGACGTCGCCCCCAGGCGTACGGAATCACGCGTCAACTGACGCACATCGTGCGGATTCAGTCGCGTTCAGGCCTCTGAGCCAAGCAACTTGGAAGCGCTGTTGCTCGGGTTCCATGCGAACTTCAAGCCCATTCCAAGCGGTGCACGACAACCTGATCCCAGTCGCCCTTCACCCCTGGAGTCAGTCACATGTCTGTCAGCCGCTCAGCAGCCGCCGCCACCGCCCGCACCAGCCCGTCCGGATGCGTCGTCGGAGGCTGGCTCCTCGCCATGGCGGTGGTCGGCGGAGTTGCCTTCGCCGCAGGTGACAACCTTCAGAGCACCGTCGATACGCCGATTCCCATGCCCACGGTCGCGGCCACCGAGGCGCCGATCGCTCCACAAGGATCCGCCCTCGCCGTGTATCTACCCATTCGCGCCGGAGCGCTCTCGGACGGTCGCGTCGTCGCCGCCGTCACCACACCCGCACCGGTGCAGTCCCTCCCTGCGGACATCGCCTGCGGCCTGAACCAGCGAACCGGACTCGCCATCACCCGGGTGCACGCTCCCGATCGGGCGGCCCACTCGTCGAACCGTCGCGGACCGGCGAGTGTGTCCCGGGTCAGTGCCACGGCGTGCCGACTCGCCGCCACGCAAGCATCCCCTGCCAAGCCCGCGATCAAGGCCGCCGCCGGGGTGTCGGGCCACTGATCTGAGTTGTGACCTGGCGCGGGCGACCGAGAGGGTCGGAGGTCGAACTCGGTGAGATCTTCGCCACGGGGTGCCCGCCGTTCACCCCCATCTGGCTGCTGACCCGCGGATCCTGTCACCGCCGCGACCGCTCCGCGTTCCGATACGTCTGGCGTCTGCGCGGCGTTCGTTACCCGGATTCTCAGCATTTACCGGTACGGTCAACATGTGATTTCTGGCCCGCGCTCGCGCTCGGGGGTACCCCTCGACGAGCAATCCGCACTTCCCACCGCACCTGGCGTGCCGTGGTGGGGTGCGGTTCTCATCGCCGTAGGTCTGACCACGGTCGGTGCGGTCATCGCCGTCTCCGGCGATGAGACCAATCTCGGGTTCTCGTTCAATGCCCTCTACGTCGTGGGCTGCGTCGCCGCGGTCCTCGCGGTCCGCCGCCGAGCGCTCTTCACCGCCGTCGCCCAGCCGCCTCTGGTGCTCTTCGGTGTGGCGGTGATCGCGTTGTACTTCCTGGTCTCCGACTCCGGAGCCGGCCTCAAGAAACTCGTGTTCGATGTAGCACTGCCCGTGGCGAAGCTGTTTCCGCTGATGGGATGGACCTTCGTTGTCGTGTTCGCCATCGGGGCGGCCCGTTACTGGTTCACGCACCCGAAGAACGCCGGTAAGCCGGCGTCGAGCCGCCGATCAACGGCGAAGAAGGCGACTGCGACGAAGTCCGAGTCCACCGCCCGGCCCAGACGCGCGAGTTCACCCAAACCATCGATGGTCAAAGAGGACGCCTCGAGCACCGCGATCCCGCCGCGTTCGCGGGCAGGCCAGACCCCGCGGACTCCGCGACCGCCCGAGCCCCGGCTCCGGAACCCCGAGCTCGGTGACGAGATACCGCGCCGCCGTCGAGCGGCCCCGGACGCTCCGGAACCGCGACGCCGGCACGCAGAGTCATTCGACACTCCGCCCCAGCCCGGTGCACGCGCCTACCGCAGCCCTGACGGTTACGAGCCGACGCCACGTCTGCGCCACCGCGACCTGCGCTGACCTGACGACCGCCGTTCAGGTCACGCGGGAACGTTGCGCTCCAACCACTCTCCGATCAACCTGGCCGCCGTATCCACGCGGGCAGGCCAATCCATGGCACCTTCGTCTGCGTCGTCGCTGATGACCTTCACGAGCCGGCACGCCACACCGAAATGACGGCACGCCTGGGCGATGGCAAAGGCTTCCATGTCGACCAGCCCTGCCCTGGCGGCGAGCACGTCGCGGTGCGCCGGATCAGCGACGAAGGTGTCCCCGGTGGCCACCTCGCTGCCGTCGCCTCCCGGCAGGTCGTACCGGTCGATCACCGGGTAGCCCATCGAGCGCAGGGCCGCGCTGCTGATGTCGTGCTGATGGACCACCGACGGGACGAACAGGCCCGCAGTCGCGGGACGCAACGCTCCGGCGGTGCCGACGTTCAGCACCGTGAGACCAGTCGTGTTCGCATGGTTCGCCAAGGTCTGGGTCATCGCGATGGCCGCCGAAACCTTCCCGATCCCGCAGATCAGCAGCGGTAGCCGGGAAGGCACGTAGGCAGCCTCGGAGCGGGTGGCCGAGACGATCAGCACCTCGTTCACGCGGCGAGTTCCAGGGTGCGCCGGGCGGCTCTGCCCAATTCGGTGCCGTAGCCGGGACCGTGCCCGGCGGCGTGGACGGCCAGAGGATGTAACTGATGCAGCGGGATGCGGTCCTGCCATCCCGCGCGCAGCCGATGGGCGCGCTGATACCCGTCGATCACGGCCTCGAACTCGGGACAGCCGAAGAGCGCCAGCATCGCGAGGTCGGTCTCCCGGTGTCCGCCGTGGGCGGCCGGATCGATCATCACCACCCCTTTCGGCGTCCACATCACGTTTCCACTCCACAGATCACCATGGATCCGCGCTGCCGGCTCGTCGTCGTCGAAGAGCCCGGACGCGATGAGCTCGCAGGCGGCCCGGGTGTCCTCGGCGTCGGAGTGCGTCAGATTGCCCGCAGAGACGGCGATGTCGACGAAGGCCAGCACTCGTTGCACGGCGTAGAACTCGCCCCAGGTGGGCTTCGGCTCGGACGGCATCGCCCTGCTCCCGATGAACAGCTGGCCGTCGAAACCGGCTGGTGGGCTGCCGAACTCAGCGGCACCGGCATCATGCATCCTGGCCAACGCAGCACCGAACTCCTCGGCGGCGACCGGCGTCGGCGCAGCGGAGGCCACCCTCTCCAGCGTGATGTGTTCGGCCGAGACCTCGAGCACCTGCACTACTGGCGCCCCGGCGTCGCCGAGCCAGCGCAATCCGGCCGCTTCTGCGGCGAAGAAGTCGGGGTGGGCGCCGGGGCGTCGTTTGACGAATTCTGCGGTGGTCACCCTTCCAGCGTGCCGGATCACCGTCGGTCGCACTACCATCGGCTCATGGCCAGCCTGCAGAAGAGCATCATCGCCGAACTCGAGGTGTCCGCGACCATCGACCCCCAGTCGGAGGTGGACCGACGCGTCGACTTTCTCAAGGGGTACCTGACGTCGACCGGGATGAAGGGATTCATCCTCGGTATCAGCGGTGGACAGGACTCGGCCCTGGCCGGGCGTCTGTGCCAGCTGGCGGTCGAGGCCGTGCGCGCCGACGGTGGCGAGGCGACCTTCCTCGCTGTCCGTCTCCCCTACGGTGAGCAGGCCGATGAAGACGACGCGCAGATCGCTCTGCAGTTCATCAAGCCCGATCGCAGCGCGGTCTACAACGTCAAGCCGGGTTCCGACTCCACCGCGGAAGAAGTGG
The DNA here is from genome assembly GCF_002095435.2 of Williamsia sp. 1138. GTDB lineage: Bacteria > Actinomycetota > Actinomycetes > Mycobacteriales > Mycobacteriaceae > Williamsia. Next base: position 10,131 of record NZ_MJEJ02000020.1, on the reverse strand, counting down.
TGCAGACCCTGGGTGAGCCGCTGCTCGATCTGGTCCGCGGCAACATCAAGGCCCGTGAACGCATGGTGCTGCAGTACGCGGTGGCCGGCCAGGAGAATCTCCTGGTGGTCGGTACCGACCATGCCGCAGAAGCGGTCACCGGGTTCTTCACCAAGTTCGGGGACGGTGGAGTCGATGTCACACCACTGACCGGTCTGACCAAACGACAAGGTGCACAGATACTCTGGCATCTCGGTGCACCCACATCGGTGACGTCCAAGGTGCCGACCGCCGACCTCGAGGACGACCGCCCGGCGCTGCCCGACGAAGAGGTTCTCGGAGTCACCTACAGCCAGATCGACGACTACCTCGAAGGCGGCCAGGTCGACGACGCCGTCGCCGAACGGATCGAATTATTGTTCGTCCGGACCAGGCACAAGCGGACTGTGCCGGTCACCCCTTTTGACGAGTGGTGGAAGAGCTAGAGTTCGAATCAGAGGGCGCCGCAAGATCTTCGAGATTGCGGCCGCTGATACGGGCCAGTTGGTCGAAACGGTTGTTCGCGATCCGCATGACGATTTCATAGGGCAGTGCGAATTTGCGCGCCACGAAGTAGCCGAACCGGATGTCGAACGACGTGTAGACCATGAACTGGTTCTTGCGAATCCCCGTCAGGATCGCCTCGGCCGCCTTCTCCGGGGAGACCGCGACCTTGTGGAAGTGCCCGATCTCACGCTGGATCACCGGGTTATCGCGGTCGAGACCCGCGATGTCGACGGTGCCGACGAGAGGGGTGTCAACACCACCGGGGCAGACCAGCGACACGCCGATCTTGTGCCGGCGCAGGTCCATGCGGAGGACCTCCGATACGCCCCGGATCCCGAACTTGCTCGCGCTGTAGGCAGCGTGCCACGGCAGTGCCAGCAACCCGGCCGCCGACGAGACGTTCACGAGATGACCGCCGCGGCCGCGTCGCACGATCTGCGGGACAAAGCACTCGATGATGTGGATCGGCCCCATCAGATTGACGTCGACCATCTTCTTCCAGTGCCTGTGCTCGAGGTTTTCCACTGTGCCCCAAGCTGACACACCGGCGATGTTCATGACGACGTCCATCACGCCCACCTCGGCATCGACCTGCTGAGCGAACCGACGGACCCACTCGTAGTCGGACACATCGCCTGCGCGATGGAACAGGATCTTCCCGTCGGCCCTCTTGACCTCGGCCACGGTCTCGTCGAGGTTCTCCGCCGCTATGTCGGTCAGCACCAGGGCCGCGCCATCACGCGCCGCCGCCAACGCCGTCGCCTTACCGATCCCGCTCCCCGCGCCGGTGATGAGGACCCGTTTACCTTGAAGGTTCTTCACGGGCACGCTCATCACCAGGAGATCTTTGATGCTCATGACTCAACCCTACGGGTCACATCAGTACTCAGATGGGTAGTTTGCCGCCAAACATCTCATAGATGACCGAGAGCATCGCCTTGAGAACCTGCGACGAGGCATCGCTGCCCTCACTCGACAGGAGCCCCTCGATCACCTTGGGATCCTTGGTGTCCGAGAGCTCGCTCAGCAGCGGCAGGATCGACTGCAAACCGGAGAGGTCGAGTCCCGATTCACCACCGGTGGCATCCGGGGTTGCGGAGTCCTGGCCTTCGAGCGGCAAGCTCGGCAGACCCAGTCCGGGAACGATCGGCGTGGTCGTCGTGGTCGGCGTGGTCGGCGTCGTGGTGGTCGTTCGGCCTGATGTCGACGGCGCCGAGGGCGAGGTGGTGCGCGGCGTCGTTGCCGAGGGCGGTGCTGTCGACGGCGTGGTGGCAGGCGCCGAGGTGGTGGCGTAGGAACTACTCGCCGGGGCTTTGTTCTGTCCTGACGCAGCGGGTGCCGACGGGCTCGCCGGGGCGCTCGGCGCCGTGTTTGCGGGCGACGGGGTTACCGGCGCAGCGGTGGTGGCCGGCGCGCCTGTCGTCGACGGTGCGGTGGTCGGGGCCGCCGGGGTCGAGCCTGTCAGCAGAAAACGCAGGATGCCGTCGACGAGTCCGACGGCGTACTTGAGCTGCCCGTCTTTGCTGGACAGCGTTGCAGCGTCGGTGGGGTTGGACAGGTTGCCGAGCTCGGCGAACACGTCCGGGACCTTCGTCAGGTTCACGGCGGCGACGTCGGCGCGGGTCTGCAGGCCGTCCTGGGCTCCGGCATAGTTCGCGGGTACGAGACCGGCCGCCTTGAACGCGTCGCGCATCTGCTCTGCGGCCTTGCGACCGGGGCCCGACTGGACCTCGTTGACGGTGGCATCCGGAATCGGCAGCTCGGGGACGATGATGTGGAAGCCACTCTTGTCCGCGTCCGTCCCGGGGGAGGTCGAGTCGGCGTGGATGTTGACGGCGATGTCGGCACTGGAGGCGTTGGCCGCGTTGGCCCGCTCGTCGATGCAGCCGCCCCATCCGGTGTCGTCCTGGCGACTGAGGACCACCTTCGCGCCCTGGCTCTCCAAACCGGCCTTGACCAGCTGGGTGATGTCCCAGTTGACCGTGTGCTCGGCGATACCGTCCGGGCTGGTCGCCCCGGTGGTCTGGCACGGCTTGGTGCCGCCCCGACCGTCGGGTACCGGCTTGTTCAAGTCATTGCCCGCGGCCGACCCCTGGTGCCCGGGGTCGAGGAAGACGGTCTTGCCTGCCAGCGAATTCCCCTGTGCAGGAGCAGGATCGGCTGAGGCCGTGGTGGGCATCGCGATCAGCGAGGCCGCCAGAGCCAGGCAGGTGAGCCCGGCAACGCGGAGGTCCTTCTTGGTCACGGTGTTCCTTTCGGGTGCGCCAACAGGCGCAACATCAGTCACAATATTCACTTCAGTAACAGTGAAGCAGTAGTTGAGACTTTTGGGAAATGCTGGGCCTGCGGTCGACAAACCGTTGTGGGGTCGTGATCGGGACGATGCACAATCGTGCGTCCCACGACGATGACGGGCCCCTCAGACGTCGGTACCCTCTGACAGTTTCGGCACAGCGAGCCGAGACCCCCTACCGCACGTACCTCGTGATACTCAGCATCGACTGGGCGTCCACGGCATCGTCGGCGCGAGCTTTTTCGAGGGCGGCTCGCACCTGCGCTTCGTCGATCCCGGCGCCGATGACGACCAGTTCGGTGCGGCGGGATTCCTGCGGGTCCCAGGGCCGGGTGTGCACGCTGACGTAACTCCCGACGGAGTGCACCACGTACTTGCGACGGTGCCGGGCCACCTCGAAGTGGACGAATCCCTTGACCCGGAACACTCCGGTCGGCGGCTGCTCGAGGAACGCTGCCAACGCTCTGGGATTCATCGCTCCGGGTTCGACGAAGCTGACTGATTGGTAGTCGTGGTGCAGGTGCCCGCAGTGGTCGTCGTCGGCGAGGAGTTCGTCGAGGCCGAGCTGTCGCGGCGCGCCGTCGTCGTCGCGTTGTGCGGACTCCAGGTCGGCGAGCAGCGCGAGGTCGACCACCGCATCTCGTGTGGTGATGATCGGCGCGCCGGCGTTGGCCTCTCGGATCAGCATTCGCGCGTGCTCCACCTCGTCGGCGCCGGTGAGGTCGGTCTTGTTCAGGACGACGAGGTCGGCGAGTGCGATGTGCTGATCGATCCGTGGATGCTGCTCTCTCGTCTCGGCGTAGTTGCGCGCGTCGACCAGGTAGAGCAACCCTCCGTACTCGATGCGCGGGTTGTCGCTGCCGGCGACCATGCGGATCAAATTGCGCGGCTCGGCGAGACCGCTGGCCTCGACGACGATGAGGTCGAGACCGGCGCGGGGTGTGACGAGGGAGGCGAAGGTGGCGTCGAGACCGTCGTCGTCGACGGTGCAGCACATGCACCCGTTGCCGAGCGACACCGCGCCGTCCACCTGGCCGGCGACGAGCATGGCGTCGATGTTGACCGCCCCGAAGTCGTTGACCACCACTCCGATCCGCAGACCAGACCGTGTTCGCAGCAGATGATTCAGCATCGTCGTCTTGCCGGCACCGAGGAAGCCGGCCACGATCACAACAGGTATTCGCTTCACGACACCTGATCCGCGAGGCAATCGGGGCAGACCACCACCAGTTCGCGACCGTTTGCGTCCGGGTAGTTCGCCACGTTCTTCGTCGGGTTCCCGCACCTGGTGCACGTGCCGACAACCTTGGCGTGGTCGGTGAAGTCGACGCTCATCCGTTTGTCGAAGACGTAGAGCGAACCGTCCCACAACCCGTCGTCGCCGTACTGCTCGCCGTACCGAACGATGCCGCCGTCGAGTTGGTAGACCTCGGTGAAGCCGCGATTGCGCATCAGAACCGAGAGCACCTCGCACCGCACTCCACCGGTGCAGTAGGTGACCACGGGCTTGTCTTTGAGATGGTCGTAGTCGCCGCGATCGATCAGCTCCACGAAGTCGCGGGTGGTCTCGGTCGGTGGGACAACGGCGTCACGGAACCGTCCGATCTGAGCCTCGATGGCGTTGCGCCCGTCGAAGAAGACGACGTCATCGCCGCGGTCGGCCACCAGTTCATGCAGCGACTCCGGGCTCAGGTGGGTTCCGCCCCCGACCACACCACCTGAATCCACATGCAGCTCGTCGGGCGCACCGAATGTGACGATCTCAGATCGAACCTTGACGCTCAGACGCGGGAAGTCATCACCCACGCCGTCTGACCACTTGATGTCGGCGCCGGAGAACGCGGCATACGCGCGTGTCCCCCGTACATATCGTTTGACGGCCTTGATGTCGCCGCCGACGGTGCTGTTGATTCCGTGCTCGGAGATGATGATCCGACCCGTGACCCCGGCCGCTTCGCATAATGTTTGCTGCCATAGCCGGATTGCTTCGGGGTCGGCCAGCGGCGTGAAGACATAGAAAAGCACAATCTTGGGTGTCGACACAGGGGTAAGGGTACTGAACATGTGGACAAGAACGATCGGCATGGTGGCTGCGGCGGGGGCGGCCGCAGCGGTGCTCGCGGGCTGCTTCCCCCAGGACGGACCGAGCACCAGAGACATCCCTCCCGTCGACGAGTTGTCGACCGAAACATCGGTGACCACCACGACCACCACGCGGAGCACGACGGCGAACCGATCGGACGGACTGACGCTTGCAACCGCGATCAGTACCGCCGCCCGGGTCAACAACAGCGACTTCCACGAGGCCGCGCTCGAGGGCGGCCGCCTCGAGGACACCTCTGAGTTCCACTTCTCCACCCCGGACGCGGCCGTGAACTGTTCGACGGTGCAGCGCGACGTCCCGACGCTGGCGTGCGATGTGGCGGGCACGCCGGCGCAGACCCGCGACTACTGCACATGGGAGGCCGGTTACGTGGTGCTGACCGACACGGCCTCTCAGGGAACCTGTGCGGACACCCCGTGGGTGTGGACCCGCGGATCAGTATTGCCGTTCGGCTCGACCATCTCGGTGGGCACATTCCAGTGCCTGAGCGACTTCTCCGGTCTCTACTGCCTCAACACGCGTTCGGACAACGGTTTTGCGCTGCGGGACGGCAAGTATCGCGCGATATCCGGTGCCGACCCCGCTCCTGCCGCACTCATCGACGGCGCGGAGCCGACGATCACCACGTCGGGTCGGTAGGGCCGATAGACTGCTCGGCAGACGAGCCGGCCACAGGGCATTGTTTCCCACCACCTGTCCGGTATCTGCACTCTCGAAAGGTGATGGCCGTGACTTACCCTCCGCCGTACGATCCACCGTCAAACGACCCGCTGCGCAAGCGCGATTCGAGCGGCGATGACCAGAGTGCGTCCGGCCCGCCGCCGGCCGACCCCGGGTTCGCGCCCACCAACTACGACTACGGCAACCAACAGGGCGGCTATCAACCCGGGTACCAGCCACCCGCGTACGGGCAACCCGGCGGATACCAGCAGCCCGCCTACGGGGCGTACGGCGCACCCGTCTCCGAGACCAACTCGAACGCCATCATCGCGCTGGTGTGCGGTATCGGCGCGTTCGTGATCTGCGGTCTCGGCGCGATTCCCGCGATCATCTTCGGCAACAAGGCGATTGCGGAGATCGATGCGTCCGGCGGCCGGCAGGACGGTCGAGGGATGGCGCAGGCAGGCAAGATCATCGGCTGGGTCGCCGTTGCGATGTGGGTCATCGGAATCGTCCTGTTCGCGATCATCTTCGTCGCCGCAGCCGCGTCGTCTTCTACCTGATCAGCGGGCCGGGGCGATCGTGCGCCGATGCTGCGTCCGGTCCCTCCGTGTTCCCCTCACAACATCTCGGAACCTTCTAATCGCTCGGCAGCCCCGAGAATTCGATGACGGCTATCAAGTCGTCGAGAGCCTGTGCCAGTGCGTCGATACGGGCACGGGTGCCCGGGGCAGAGAGGATCTTCTGGCGGTCGGCGGGTCCGAGACCCAGTCGCACCGCGGTGCCGTACACCTTTGCGTCCAGCGGTTCGTCGGCTTCCAGCGGTTCGGTGAGCCGATCGCCAACCTCGATGCCGCGCACCCTGTCCAGGGTGGCGGCGAGTTGCCCGAGCCGTGCGACGACCGGGTTGAGCGCACCGGGCACAGTGATCGGATCGGTGCTGGGCCACAGCTCGATCTCGGCCTGCGGATATGGATCGTCGGGTAGCCAGGATCGGACGCGGAATCTGTCGGTCCCCACACAGGTCAGGTGGAACCTGCCGTCCGGACTCGGACTGCATTCTTCGATCTGCGCGAGCGTGCCGACGTCGACCCGTTCCTCGCCGCCACCCGTTTCCCGGCCGCGGGAGATCAGCACGACTCCGAACGAGTTGTGACCGGTGTCGGCGGTGCAGTCCGCGAGCATCTGAACATACCTGGGCTCGAAGATCTGCAGGCTCAGCGGTTCGCCGGGAAGCAACGTCATCCCGAGCGGAAACATCGGATGTGCGCTCATGGCTCCAGCATGCCCGTCCGGGTCCGAACCCAACCACCCGCCCGGCAGGGTCAGGTCGGGAGCCGACCGAGCACGACTCCGGCGCCCGCCGCACGGATCGCCGCCACCCGCTGCAATATTCGTGCGTACCGGGGCATCAGTTCCTCGGGGCGATGGTGGACGGCGTGCGTGATCCAGCGCGCGGCTTGCTCGGCGGTGAGCGCGGGCAGCGTGTTGTACTCGGCGGTCGGCGCGATCATCGGGGTCCGGATCAACGGGAAGTAGATCGTGCTCACCGCTATGCCCGCAGCACCGAGTTCGAGGCCGATGCTGCGACCGACGATGCTCAGCGCCGCCTTCGACCCGGCGTACGCCGAGAATTTCGGCATGGTGCCTGCAGGCACACCCCAGGTGGAGACGTTGACGATGTGCCCACTGCCACGCAGCTTCATACCCGGTAAGAAGCCGAGCATGAGTCCAACCGGGCCGAAGTAGTTGACGGCCATCGTCCGGCGGTAGTCGTGCAGCCTGTCGACGGAATCGATCGCGGATCGCCGGATCGAGCGGCCGGCGTTGTTGATGAGCACATCCGGCGTCCCGTGGTTCTCCAGCACCGTCGCGACCAGCCGTTCGACGTCGCCCTCATCGGCCAAGTCGGCAGTATGCGCGGTGGCCGCGCCTCCCCGGGCGACGATGGTGTCGCGAACCCGCGTCAATTCCTCGGCACCTCGCGCGACGAGGATCAGCTCTGCCCCCTGCGCGGCGAGCGCCAGCGCAGCGGCCTCCCCGACCCCGGAGGACGCACCCGTCAAGAGAATCTTCTTGGCGTCGATCCTTTCGGGCGTCGCAGAAAACGGCAGATCGTTCAGCGAGATCGGCCGGTCGAGGCCGAAGTGCGCAATGCGAGCTGTGAGGCGGCGGGCGGTCGTCATGAGTGACCACCTTGGCACACGCCTTCTACCGTGGTGGCCTACCCGTAGGCAGGCGCTACTTCTCGGCGGCGAACTGCGTGACCAATGTCGAGCAGAATGCCGGCAGATCCCCGGGGTTGCGGCTCGTGATCAGCGTGTTGGGGCCGTCTGCACACACCACCACTTCATGATCGGTCCACGTGCCACCGGCGTTGGTGATGTCGGTTCGCACACTCGGGAACGACGTCAGGGTACGACCTGACACCACGTCGGCCTCGACGAGTGTCCAGGGCGCGTGGCAGATGGCCGCCACCGGTTTGCCCTCCGTGAAGAAGTCCGCGATGAACTTGACCGCTGCCTGGTCGGTCCGCAGATTGTCCGGGTTCGCCACGCCACCGGGAAGGACCAGAGCGTCGAAGTCTGCGGCGGGCACATCAGCGACCACCGCATCGACCGGAAAGGTGTCGGCCTTGTCGAGGTGATCGAACGCCTGTATTTCGCCGGTCTCGGTCGACACCAGCGTCGGTGTCCCCCCTGCTTTTTCGATCGCTGCCCACGGATCGGTGAGCTCGATCTGCTCGACACCTTCGGTCGCGACGAGAAACGCAATCCGCTGCCCTTGGAGTTCATTTGCCATGCGGCGCGAATACCCGCCCCCGATGCTCACGAAACGCCTCGCGGGGGCGGCGCCGGACCACGTGGCACGATTCGGCGGCAGCCGGACCGGAACCCTGGACGTGACCTGGGTCACAGACCTATCGTGAGATATGGCTACCAAGACATACAGCAAGCACGTCATTCATCACTGCGAGGACTGCGGCCGATCCATGGAGGTCGAGGTCAAAGAATTCCGCACCTTCGGCGGGGAAATCCACAAGACCAAGTCCCAACCCCACTGCGTCAATCCCCAATGCAGAAGTTACCAAAACTAAGCAACAATAATATAAGTGAACTTACGTTCGGCAATTCCCGGCGACGTGTAACAAATGTCGCGCAGCATCCTATAGTGGAGTATGACCGCGGAGTCAGACCATGACCGGGACACGCCAGTCGACTTCGCAAATTTGCTTGCGCGAGTGGCAGATAAGGACGCCGAGGCGTTCCGCGAACTCCATGACGCAACGCGCTCGAGACTATTCGCGTTGATATACAAAGTCGTTCGCGACGTCGGCTACGCCGAGGAAACTCTTCAAGAGGTTTACCTCGAAATCTGGATGAAAGCCGATACCTATCGGCCCGAATTGGGCAAGCCGCTCTCCTGGCTGATGATGCTCTGTCATCGTCGCGCGGTCGACCGCGTCCGGTCCGAAGAAAGACTGCGCCGCAAGACCGCTCTGCTGGCGATGATCTCCTGCGATGTCGACGCCGCGAGTGCCGACGAACCGGTCCTGCTGCGCGATGAATATCAGCGACTCATGCGCCATCTCAGCGCCCTCACACATCGGCAGCGCCAGAGCATCAACCTCGTCTACTTCGCCGACCTCACCCAGCGCGAGGCCGCCAAGCATCTGAACATTCTCGTCCCGGCCCTCAAGACGCGGCTGCGCGACGGGGTCCTGCGGTTGCGGACGCAGATGCGCTCCGAGGTCTGACCCCGGCCACGGCCCGTCAGAACTGCGATGCCGGCGCTGCGGATCGTTTGATCGTCACGCCGGTCATCGCCGAGATGGACCCGCTCACGTTGATGACCGACCCACCCGGCCGAACCGGCGGTCCACCCTTGTCCTTGATGCTCGACCACCCCGACTTGTCGAGTTCCGAGTACCGGATCTCTTGATCGGCACCGACACGCAGCTTCACCGTGCTCGTCGACACCTGCAGCTGCACGTTGACCAATGGCCCGGGCAGGGTCGCGTTGGTGAAATCGAGGTCTATGGTGCCCATCGACCCCGTGACCAGAATGTTGGGTGGCACCGACCAGACACCTTTGCGTCGGACCGTCTCCCACTCTGCGTTGAACTGGACCGGTCCCGCCGGTACGACAGGCGCTTGGGCGGGCAATGCTGCTGCGACCACCGGCGAATCTGGGAACAGGTGCCCAGCCACAGGCAAGTGCTCGAGCACCACGCGCAGATCACCTCGCGTCTTCGCTGCGTACACCGCCTCGGAGCGATCTTCGAACTCGACGATCTCTAGATAGCCGCCAGAAAACGCGTCATTGAGCAGAGCAATCGCGCGCTCGCGTTCTGAATTTCCCACCCGAATGTGGTCGTCAGCGTGATCCGGTGCCATGCGGCCAGTCTAAGAGACTGTCCGTTTTCCTCCTGTCACGTCCCAGACGGCCGACAAATGCACACCGTTCAGTCATTTGCACACGTTCGACGGAAGTTGTCAACCTGTCTGAGACAGGTGTGGGTTTTTCGATTGTTCGGCCTGTTCGGCCT
>NZ_MJEJ02000030.1 GCF_002095435.2 Williamsia sp. 1138 | reverse complement strand
AAGTTGCTCCTATGTCAAGCGGCGGCTTGTTCGGTCGGTGCGGGGTGCGTGTGGGCGTCGGTGGTGAGTCGTTGGTAGACGGTGCGGATGAGTCGTCGTCGCAGGCACCGTAGGGCTGAAGTTTTGGTGTCGTTGGCGGCGAGGCGGTTGCGGTAGTAGGTGTAGCCGTCGGAGTCTTCGAGGCGGATTTGGGTCAGGGCGATGCGGTGCAGTGCGGTATTGAGCTGTCGGTTGCCGTGTCGGGGTAGTCGCACGCGGCCGGCGCTGTTGCCGGACCAGACGGGGATGGGTGCTGTGCCGGCGTAGCTGGCGTAGGCGTCGGCGGAGCGGAAGCGGGAGATGCCGGCGGTTTCGCCGACGATTTTGCCGGCGGTCAGTTCGGCACAGCCGGGCAACTCGAGCAAGGTCGGCACCAGTTGGCGTACTCGCTTGCCGATCTCGGTGGCGAGCTTGTTGATCCGGGCTGTCAGCGAGATGATGTCGTCGAGTTCCGCGCGGGCGATGTCGGCGAGGAGGCTGGTGTGGTTCGCGAGATGGGTGGCGAGTATTTTTTGGTGCTTGTTCATGCTCAGCGACCGGGGTTTGGGAGCGTAGGCGGGATTGATCTCATGGACCCGCCACAGCAGTCGGTTGATTGACGCAGTGCGTTGGGCGACAGCGACTTCCCGGTAGTCGACGAGGAGCCGTAACTCGCGGGATTGGGGGTCGGCGCCAGCGGCGGGCAGGTCCGGTTCGCGTAGTACCGCTCGCGCCACGGCCAGGGCGTCGATGGGATCTGACTTGCCGCGGGTGCGAGCGCTGGAGCGGGCTTGGGCCATCAACTTGGTGGGTACGCGCACCGCGGTCTGGCCGGCGCCGAGCAGGTCGCGCTCGAGGCGGGTCGACATCTGCCGGCAGTCCTCGATACCCCACACCAGATCGCCACCGAACTCGGTGAGTGCCCAGTTGATCGCTGTGTGGTGCCCTTCGGTGGTGGCCGCAGAGGTGAGGTGGCCTAGCTTCTTGCCGACGGAATCGACGGCGACGAATGTGTGAGTGGACTTGTGTACATCGACTCCAACAACAACCATGGTGGTTGCCTCCTGATTCAGAAACAGGGACAGGGACGGTTGGGCCGGCCGGTGGGCAATCCTCAGTTGGGGGCGGTGCCACGCTCCTATCAAGCCACATCGGTCGGTCCATCACACCTGGTGTTGGCACAACTTTTGGAGACCAGACCTCACCCTTTGATGGTGATGCCGGTAGGCCCATCAAGAGCCAAACACCAGGTGATCAGGACCCAACCACCGCCAGAGCGGCAACACAAGAGTCACACTGAGGTCCATCAGCCACTCGGGGAGAATCTCTGCTACACAGCGGGTTCCGGATTCTCGACCTTCGACACACCGGTCGGGCGGATGGGTATGCAGATCTGCTACGACAAGGCCTTTCCCGAAGCCGCCCGCGAACTGGCGCTGGGCGGTGCAGAGATCATCGCCTCGATCTCGGCATGGCCGACCTCGCGCACCAACACCACACCCGACATGGAAGACGATCGCTGGAAGCAGCGGTTCGACATCTACGATCGCGCACGTGCGTTGGAGAACCAGCTGATCTGGGTGTCGTCGAACCAGGCCGGAACATTTGGTTCTCTCCGATTCGTCTGCAGTGCGAAAATCGTGGGTCCAGGCGGGGAGCTTCTGGCAGGCACCGGAATCGAGCCCGGCCTTGCGACCGCAACCATCGATGTCTCCGCCGCACTGGGTGGCGCGCGGGGCAGCGGTATGTACAACCTGCGCGATCGACGGCCGTCGGTGTACGGCAGTGTCACCGCACCCAACACTTTCGAGGAGCTCACCTGTGCCTGAAATGACCTTTACCGTCCAGTGGCCCGATGGTGCTCGGCAGCAATGCTATTCACCGTCTCTGGTCGTGCACGAGCATCTGGAGGTGGGTGCGGAGTACCCGGTTGCAGAGTTCGTGGCCCGGACGACAACCGCGCTGGGCATCGCCAGTGACCGGGTGCGCGCCAAGTTCGGATTTGCGTGCACCTCGGCTGCGGCTCAGCTGGCGGACATCGAGAACGTCGCCGAGCGAATCCCGGAGGGCACGGTGGTGGTGCTGGCCATGACCGGGGCCGAGTTGATCGCTCCGCAGGACACGGGGATCGCGCGTGGCAGATAATGTCGTCCGCTCTTCACTAGTCTGATCAATCATGGCACCCATACGAGTTGCCGCGCTGGCAGCCCATTTCGGCAGGGATGTCGAACGCGCGGTCAACAAGATCGTCGGCATCATCGAGTCTGCGTCTCGCGACGGCATCGACCTGTTGGTGCTTCCCGATGCGTCGCTGGGCGGTTACATCGGGGATCTGCGCGCGCCCGACATCGAACACCTGCCACCGGCCGTCGAGACCGACGGGCCCGAGCTCGCGCGGATCGTCGCCGCGGCCGGACCCATGACGGTCTGCGTCGGTTACACAGAGGCCGCTGCAGGCGAGCGTTACAACACCGCGGTCTGTCTCACCGGCGACGGGATTCTGGGCACCCACCGCAAGGTCCATCAACCTGCGGGTGAATCACTCGCCTACGCTGCCGGCGACGCATTTGCTGCCTTCGACACCCCGGTCGGTCGTATGGGCATGCTGATCGACTACGACAAGACGTTTCCGGAATCGGCCCGCACCCTGGCCCTCGACGGCGCCAGGATCATCGCCGCGCTGTCGGCCTGGCCCGCCAGCGTCACCGATCGGGCGTCACGTCTACCCAACGACCGGCAGTCGCGACTGTTCGACCTCTATGACGCCGCGCGGGCCGCAGAGAACCAGGTGGTCCTCGTCTCGTCGAACCAGACCGGTGTCATGGACAAGCTTCGCTTCCTCGGCCAGGCCAAGGTGGTCGGCCCCGGTGGTGAGGTGCTCGCCAAGACCTGGGCGAAGGGCGGTATGGCGGTGTGCGACATCGACATCGACGCAGAGATCGATCGCGCTCGCCGAGTCCTCCATCATCTGGATGAACGTCGGGTCGACACCTACCGGCAGGAACGGCCATGAGGGTGTCGCTGCTGACCTACTCGACGAAGCCGCGCGGTGGGGTGGTGCACACACTCAATCTCGCCGAGGCGCTCGCCGAACTGGGCGCTGATGTCACGGTGTGGTCGCTGGCGCGCGGCGGAGATCCAGGGTTCTTCCGTGAGGTCGATCCGGCCGTCACCGTGAGGCTCGCACGCTTCGACGATCGCGAAGGCGACACCGTGACCGACCGGATCGTACGTTCCATCGAGGTGCTCGGCAACGAATTCGACCGTGGTGCAGCCGATATCGTCCATGCGCAGGATTGCATCAGTGCGAACGCGGTCGGTCGCTGTATCCGTACCATTCATCATCTCGATCAGTTCACGACGCCCATTCTCGCGTCCTGTCACGAGAAGGCGATCGCCCTGCCCTATGCCCGGATCTGCGTCTCGTCGGCCGTTGCCGACGAGGTCCGCGTCGGATGGGGATTCGAGCCGACCGTCATACCGAACGGGGTGCAGGCAGACAGGTTCGCCGATGCAGCCACCACGGCACCGGATGCGGTTGCCGCACGTGCACGCTGGCAACACCGGCTCGGCAGGTACGTACTCGCGGTCGGTGGCATCGAGCCGCGCAAAGGCAGCGTCGACCTGCTCGAGGCCTATGCACTGATGCGCCGTGACGATCCTGGGCTCGCGCTCGTCTTCGCCGGCGGTGAGACCCTGTTCGACTATCGCGGATATCGGGCCGATTTCGATCGGCGCGCGGCCGAACTGGGGATCGAGCCGATCGTGCTCGGGCAGGTTGACGACAACCAACTGCCCGCCCTGGTGGCCCAGGCCGCAGTCTTCGCGTTCCCGTCCACCAAAGAGGGTTTCGGCCTCGCGGCCATGGAGGCCCTCGCCGCAGGTGTCCCCGTCGTCGCACGAGATCTGCCCGTGCTGCACGAGGTGTTCGGCGACTCCGTCCGCTACGCCCGTACCCCGGAGGATCTGGCCACCGAACTGACCGCCGCGATGGCCACGGATCCGGTGCGGGTGGCCCTCGGGCGAACAGTCTCGGGCGGCCTGACCTGGAGAGCGGCTGCTCGAGCCCACCTGGACTTCTATCGCGAGGTCGGTGCCTGAACGGAGCCCCGGGGCTCGGTCAGTGGAAAGAGAACCGGCGCCGGCGCCTGGCCTTCGTCGGTGCTGCCCCGGTCATCTCCCGGATGTAATCGACCATGTCGACCAGTGCGCGACGATCTTCGTCGTCATCGCCGCCGTCTCTGTCGCCGACAACGATGGACATCGGGGTCCCCGTCCGGATGTCCAGCTCGTCCCAACACAGCGACAACAGGTGCGCGTACAGCCGACGGTGATCGACGACCAGGACGATCTTGGTGTTGTATTCGGCTGTCTTCCATGAGATCTGATCGGCGGTGTCTTGGGTGAGGGCGCCGCCGGCCGCAAAATCCTGCAGGTACATCCGGTCACCTCCGGTGGTTCGCCTCTGGTCGTCATCGTAACCCGCGCGACACGGGTCACAGCTGTTTGGAGAAGAACACCCGGTCGAAGCCGTCGATTGTCGACCGATGCGTTTCGACGAACCCACGCCGCGGATAGAAGGCCAGGTTCTCCGTCATCGCCGCGTTCGTGTAGAGCCGCAGTTCGGCCACCCCGAGTGCCCGGCCGTGTTCGGCGGCGAAGTCGAGCAGGAGCGCCCCGATCCCGAGCCCACGGGCGAGCGTGGGCACCGCGAGATTGTCGAGCAACAGGTGGTCAGGGCCCGGTGTCAGCACGATCGTTCCGACCAGCTGGCCTTCGTCCTCGGCGACCCACACCGCGCCGGTGTCGATGAGCGCCGGATAGTCGGTGTGCATCGGCGCGGGCTCGGTGCCGATCCGGTCGATGTACGGGGCGAAGGCTTCGTCGATCAGGACAGAAACCGCGTGTGCGTCGTCGGGACGTGCGGATCGGATGCTCACCATCGGTTCAGTGTGCCCAAAAAACAGTTGCCCCGGCGTCGGGGAGAGGGCACAATCGCTCGTGCCAGTGTCCCCTGCAGTGAGGCTTGTCGTGAACTCCTCCGGCGTCTTCGCGTCCTGACGCGCCTGATACCACCGCGTACGTCGCGGGATGAGTTGTCGGCGCATTCCGTCACTGCATCCTGGGAGTCACATGCGCCCGTATTCCGAATCATCCATCCTGCTGCGCGACCTCGGCTTTGACTGGCCCGACGGGACCACCGCGCTGCACGGCATCACGGCGACCATCGGGACCGGTCGCACCGGTCTGATCGGCGCCAACGGCGCGGGGAAGTCCACTCTCCTGCGTGTGTTGGCAGGGGAACTCACCCCGACCTCCGGGGCGGTCACCACGATCGGCGACACGGCCTACCTGCCTCAGACCCTCTCGCTACGGGTGGATTGGACTGTTGCCGATCTGCTCGGTGTCCGGGCGCAGCTCGATGCGCTGGCGGCGATCGAATCAGGATCGACCGATGCCGTGCACTACGACGTCATCGGGGACCACTGGGATGTCGACGCGCGGGCGGCGCAGGTGCTGGCCGAGGCGGGTCTGGCGGGAATCACGCTGGACCGCAACGTCGATACGCTCTCGGGTGGTGAGGCGATGCTGGTGGCGATCTCCGGGCTACGGCTGGCCGGCGCTCCGATCTCGCTGCTCGACGAGCCGACCAACAACCTCGATCGCGGCGCGCGGGAGCGGCTCTACACAATGCTCGACCACTGGCCCGGCACTCTCGTGGTCGTATCCCACGACACCGCGTTGCTCGAACTGATGGACACGACCGCAGAACTGCGGGAGGGCGAGCTGGTGGTGTTCGGCGGTCCGCTGACCGCCTATCACGACCACGTCGAGCAGTTGCAGCGTGCGGCTCAGCGGGATCTGCGTGCCGCCGAGCAGGTGCTGAAAACCGAACGGCGACAGCGGATCGAGGCTGAGACGAAGATTGCGCGGAGTACGAAGTCCGGGAAGGCAAAAGCTGAGAATCTACCGAAGATCCTGGTCGGTAAGCGAAAGAACAACGCCGAGGTGTCTGCGGGTCGCACGCGCACCGAGGCCGACGCCAGGATTCGCGATGCGCGCCGAGCGGTCGAGGACGCTGCCGAACTGATCCGGGAGGACAAACAGATCCGGATCAGCCTCCCCGATCCCGATGTGCCGAACAGCAGGCGGCTGGCCGAAATACATTGCGGGGACGACGTCGTGGTGCTCCAAGGGCCGGAGAGAGTTGCACTCACCGGCCCCAACGGCAGTGGGAAGACGACTCTGCTGACAACGCTGTGGCGCCCGGAGCCCCCGGCGGATGGTCCGTATGCCATCGCGCAGACGGACCGAATCGGTTACCTGGCACAGCGTTTGGATGGGCTCGACGACGACGCGAGTGCGCTCGAGAACCTCCGGGCGGCTCTCCCGGCCACCGACCCGCACGAGATCCGTGCCAAATTGGCGCAATTCCTCTTGCGCGGCGCGGCTGTCGACAAGCAGGTCGGCGTCCTCTCCGGGGGCGAGCGCTTCAGGGTGGCGCTCGCCACACTCTTGCTGGCCGCGCCACCTGCACAACTACTCGTCCTCGATGAACCGACGAACAATCTGGACATGGCAAGTGTCGATCAGCTGATCGAGGCGCTGGCCGGGTACAGGGGAGGATTGTTGGTGGTCAGTCATGACGAGCAGTTCTTGCGCAGACTCGACGTCACCAGAGAACTGCACCTCGCGGACGGGCAGCTCACGATCACCGAGGCCCCTCGTCTGTCGTGACCGGGTCTCCTCGATGTGGCGTCTCGGGTCGCCGATCTTCTGGCTCCAGGGGTGTGCGCAGTACGACGTACACGATCAGACCGGCGATCAGGGCCCAGAATGCCGATCCGATCCCGGCCACGGTCACCCCCGCAGCTGCGACCACGAAGGTGAGAACCGCCGCGGTGCGCGACTTCTCGTCCCGCAGGCTCGCCGCAAGTGATCCGGCGAGGGTATCGAGCAGCGCGAGCCCGGCGACGGTCTCGACCAGGCCGGCCGGGGCGACGGCGATGAGGGCGACCACCGTGGCCGAGCTGAAGGCGAGCACCAGATAGACGGGACTCACGGTGAATGCGGCGATCCAGCGGCGTCGGGGATTCGGCTCGGCGGCAGGCGCTGCGGCCAGAGCTGCGCTGATGGCACTGAGGTTGACGGCGTGACCGCCTGCGGGGGCGACCAAGGAGGTCAGGGCCCCGGTGACCAGCATCGAAGGCCGCCACGGGATCCGGTAGCCGAAACTGGACATCACCGCCGTCCCCGGTAAGTTCTGCGACGCCATCGTGACGATGTAGAGGGGCAGCGCGATTCCCACGCAGGCATGCCACGACCACTGGGGGACAACAAGATCCAACCGTGGGATGAGAGAGTCGCCCGTTATGGTCTTGTCGGAGGTCAGCATGACCACAGCGATCACCACGGCTGCGGTTGCGAATGCGGCGGGCACCGCCCACCGCTTTGCGTAGCGGCTCAGCACGAGCCAGACCAGCACCACCGGGGCTATCGCCAGCGGTTCGTCCGCGAACGCGTGAACGGGTTCCAGGCACAGCGGTAGCACGATGCCCGCCAGCATGGCCTGTGCGATCGGGGTCGGAATCGCCTGCACCAGCGCGCCCAGACGGGGCCACAGCCCGGTGGCCAGCACCATCACGCCGACAAGAACGAACGCTCCCACCGCGGCGGGAAACCCCCCATCGGGGGTCGCCGTGCCGGCCAGGAGCGCCGCTCCGGGGGTGGACCAGGCCAGGGTGATCGGCATCCGGTAGCGGAGTGCGAGAAAGGCTATCCCGATCGTCATCGCGAGACAGAGGGCGAAGAGTCCGGAGGCGGCCTCGTCGGCCGACGCGCCGACAGCCCGCAGTCCGGTCAGCACCACCGCGAACGAACTCGTGAAACCGACCAGGGCGGCCACGACGCCGGCGGTGATCGGCTGCGAGAGCGGCACGCGCGGGGATGTCGGATCGGTGGTCACCCGGTCATCGTAAGATAGATTGGATCTTGGATCCAATAAAGCCCGGTCCTGCAGAGGGAGCAATGCCACCGAAGCGTTCGACGCACGTCCTCGACACCCTGGGGCTGCGGCCCACGGCGGTCCATCACGCGCGCACGGTCATCGAAGACACCCTGGCCGACGCGATCCTGGGGGGACACCTCGTCAGCGGCACTCCGCTACGCCAAGCCGAACTGGCGGAGGTCTTCGGGGTGAGTCGGATGCCGGTCCGCGAGGCGCTCCTCGCGCTGTCGGCGCGTGGACTCGTCGACAACGTGCCGCACAAGGGCGCTGTGGTGATCTCTGTGGACGCCGCCGATGTCGTCAACACCTACCGGATCAGGGCGATGCTCGAACCCGAGGCACTAGGGGGCTCGATACCGCTGCTCGGCCCGGGTGATCTCGACCATGCGCGAGAATGCCTGCTCGCCATGGACGGCGAACCCGCTCTGGCGGATCTGGGCCGGCTGAACTCCGAGTTCCATCTCTCGCTGTATCGGCGCCATCCGAATGCCAAGTTGCTGAAACTGATCGCGGCAGAACTCGACGACGAGGAGCGCTACCTGAGGTTCCATCTCGCAGAATTGGGTACCGGTCAATTGGCGCAGGATGAGCACCGGCAAATTCTGGAGCACGCGGTGGCGCGTGAGGTCCAGCAGGCCGTCGCGGTGTTGCGGCAACACATCTCGGCCGCGGCCGACACGATCGAGGCGTACTTTCGGCAGCGATCACCGAACTGAGAACGCGAGGAGCACCGAACCCGTCATGCCAGAAGGCGACACAGTTTTCCAGGCAGCTGCCAGACTGCACCGTGCCCTTGCCGGAAAGACAGTGACGCGATGCGATGTTCGGGTCCCGCGGTATGCCACGGTCGACCTGAGTGGGAAACAGGTCGACGAGGTGATCGCCCGTGGCAAGCACCTGTTGATCCGCGTCGGCGACGTCTCGGTGCACTCGCATCTGAAGATGGAAGGTCGCTGGGACATCTACGAGAAGGGTGAGAAGTGGCGTCGCCCAGGTTTCAAGGCCCGCATCATCCTCGAGACGGCCACCGTACAGGCGGTGGGGTTCGAGCTCGGCAAGTTGGAGATCCTGCGTCGGACCGAAGAGGACAAAGCGGTCGGGCACCTCGGTCCGGATCTGCTCGGACCGGACTGGGACGCAGAGACCGCCGTCGCCAATCTCGGCGCCGACCCGGCCCGTCCGATCGGTCTCGCGCTGCTCGACCAACGCAACCTTGCCGGGATCGGCAACGTCTTTCGCGTCGAGATGTGTTTTCTGCGCCGGACCCATCCCGCAGTGCCCGTCGCCGACGCCGGCGACCTGAGTGAGTGGGTCGCGCTGGCCAAACAGGTTCTGGAGTACAACCGCACGAGGTCGATGCGGGTGACCAACGTCGACAGGCCCGGGGAGCGCACCTGGGTCTACGGCCGCGCGGCGCGGCCCTGTCGTCGGTGCGGAACCACCATCAAGAAGGCGGATTTCGGCACCATCACCGACATGGATCGTGTCATCTACTGGTGCCCGCTGTGTCAGCCGCGGCCGTGACCAGATCGGCAGCGTCCGCCGCGGAATCAGGCGGTGCCGGCCGATCGGTGCGGGCCCGCCAGATCGCTGCACCCGCGGCAAGGATCACCAGGGCCAGCACGAACACGCTGTAGCCGATGGCGGTGGGACGAAGGCCGACGTGGATCACCGCGAATCCGGCGATGACCGCCGGGATGCTGAAACCCGTGTAGCTCACGATGAACAGGGTGGAGAACACCTGGCCACGCGACGCCGGGGCAGTGACGGCGATGAGGGTGGCCATCACCCCGACGAACGTCGCGCCGAATCCGAAACCGGCGACCATCGATCCGATGACGTAGGTCGGCACGTTCGCCGAGATCGTCGCGATCAGGCTCAGGATGAGACCCGTGCCCAGCGTGCTCAGGCCCACCGCCAGTTTGCGATTCGCGCTCCAGCCGGACGCCGTCGCCGAGCCGATGGCACCGAAGCCGAAGAACGAGCCGATGATCAGGCCGGCCACCATGTGATTCTCGATGTCGAGGATCCGGGCAGTGATGGACGAACCCAGCGAAAGGTACAGACCGCCGAGTGACCAGGTGGCGAACATCGCGGGTATCGACGCGATGAACACCCCACGGACAGCGGGCGGCAGGCTCGCGTTCGGGCGCAGCACCTTCCAGAGATGCCGGCGTGAGGTGAAGCCGGTGCGGGGTGAGGTCTCCGGGATGAAGACGATGAAAGCGGCGACGACCACGAACGTCGCGATGAGGATCAGGAACACCAGTTCGCGGGGCATCGGTGCGTACTGGACCAGGGTCCCTGCGCCGATGGCTCCGAGCGCCAAACCTCCGGGTGGTGAGGCTGAACTGGCGATCGAGCCGGCCCGCGGGGTCGGCTGTAGGTCGACGAGCGCCGCGCTCAGGGTTCCCGTGATCGCGCCGGCGGCAACGCCTTGCAACACCCTGGCAGCGATGAGCATCGGCACGCCGTCGGCGAAGGCGAACATCACCATCGACGCCGTCAGCACAGCCAGACCCCCGAAGAGGACCGGCTTGCGACCGACGTGATCGGAGAGCGAACCCACGGTCAGCAGCCCCGCCAGCAACGCGATGACGTAGACCGCGAAGATCACCGTCAAAGTGAAGGACGAAAACCCCCAGAGCTCTTGGTAAACGGGGTACAGGGGTGACGGTGCGGCGGCACCGAACATCATGGCGACCGTGGTGATGGCGATCAGCCGGAAAGCGGCTGATGAACCGAGGGCGGGTCGGTGCATGAAAATCTCCAGACGGTTAAAGCAACAACTTTTGCTTTTGGCGACAGTAACACCGTTCGTGTGCTTAAAGCCACTCGATTTGCAATAATGGATGGCGTGAGCGCACCGACACGTACCGACACCCCCCGCCGCCCCGGCGGACGCAGTGCCCGGGTGCAGTCCGCCGTCTACACGGCGGTCGGTGAACTCGTGAGTGAAGGCTTCCGCGAGACCATGACGATCCCGCAGGTCGCCGAACGGGCCGGTGTGAACCCGACGAGTATCTACCGTCGCTGGGGCGTGATGGAGGCACTCCTGGAAGAGGTGGCTGTCGCCGCGCTGACCAAGGACGAGCCCCTTCCCGACACCGGCACCATCTCCGGTGATCTGCAGGAGTGGGCGACGGTCATCGTCGACGACATCACCCGGCCTCAGCGGACCACGTATCTGCGGGCGATGGTCGGTGCCCGCAAGGAAATCGGCGCGTGCCCGTGCTGGGACACCCGTGAGGGGCAACTGCAGTTGATGATCGACCGGGCGCGGCAGCGTGGTGAAGACGTGCCGTCGGTCCGGCGGGCCCTCGACCACATCGTCGCCCCGCTCTACCACCACGTCGTTTTCGGTCTACCAGCCGATCGCGATTACGCGCATCTACTGGTGGGCGATGTGATGGCGATGGGTGACGACTGAGGTCACGTCCTGGTCGGTTCAGGGAGCCGGCCTTCGCCTCGTGCCCCGAACCCAGGTCTTGCCGAACATCGCGGCTCTGTCCTGACGTCGTAAAGCCCGCTCAGAGGCCACTTTTGCCATACCCTTAGATGCTCCGGGGCGTGGTCGCGTCACATCGGACGGCAGGTGACAAGGGGGCAATCGTGGGATTTGTGATCGGATTCGCTCCGTGGATCGTCTTCTGGGTCCTGGTCGGCAACGCCGGCTTCGTCACCGCGGTTCTGGTGTCGTTCGGACTGACGATCGCCGGGCAGGTGTTCCAGCGCCTGCGGGGTGAACCGTTCCGCACTCTCGAGGTCGGCACGGTCGCGGTCTTCGCAGTGCTGACCATCGCGGCTCTGACGCTCGACGAAAATGTTCTCGAACGCTGGCTGCAACCGTTGAGCAACCTGGGGTTGTTCCTGATCGCACTGACCGGTGTTCTCATCGGCAGGCCGTTCGTGCGCGAGTACGCAGAAGACTCCGTGGACGCACAGACCGCGGCGAGTAGCGGATTCACCTACATCACGACTGCGATGACGTGGATGTGGGTGGCTGCATTCGGCGCGATGACCGTGTTGTCGATGATCCCGCCGATCGTCGACGGAGACGCCACCATCAAGGACGACGGCGACGCGTTGTCGATCATCTGTTACTGGGTCGCACCTTTCACGTTGCTGGGACTGGCCGGATTGGTCTCGTCGGTCTTCCCCAACTGGTTCGACGCCAGGTCGAAGGAGGTCGCCGCCCGAGAAGTGGTCGACGTTCCGGCGCCCGCCGCGCAACCGGCGCCGCAGCCCGACATCGCGACCAGCGGACTCACCATCGTCGCACCCCAGCAAACGCGACATGACGAGTCGTTCGGCCTGCAGGTCACCGGCGCCGATCCGGGTGCGGCTGTCACGGTGACCGCAGGTGGCGTCGACCTCTTCGGAACACCGTGGTCGAGCCGGGCGGAGTTCACCGCGTCGGCCGACGGCGTCGTCGATGTAGGTCTGCAGGCACCCGACCGCGGCGACTGGACCGTCGCAGACGCGGATGCACCGCTGTGGGCGATGAGTCCGGACCCGACCGGCGACAGGGTTCCCGAACTGTTCGTGCCGCCCGTCGGTCCATGGCAGGTGGTCCTCGAGGCCACCTCCGCCGACGGCCTGGTCCGGCGCACCGTGCTGCGATCACCGGAGGCGCCGGGGGTGGCGACCTCCGAACTCGACATCGCCGGTCGGCCCGCGTTGTTGGCGCTACCCGCAGGTGACCCTCCGGCGGCCGGGTGGCCGGCCGTCGCGTGCTTCGGTGGGTCCGAAGGCGGCGTCGACTCCCAGCGCGTCACCATCGCGACCCTGGCGTCCAACGGAGTCGCGGCGTTGGCCTACTCCTGGGTCGATGAGGAATCGCCGGACAATCCTGAGGCGAAGCTGGTCGACATCCCGCTCGAGCGGTTCGGTGCCGCGATCGACGCGCTGGCCCGCACCCCTGGGGTCGACGCGGGGCGACTCACCGCGATGGGGATCTCTCGCGGTGCCGAAGGCCTCACGGCGGCGGCCACCGTCTCGCGGCTCCCGGTCAGCGGTCTCGTACTCGTGAGTCCGAGTTCGGTCTCGTGGCAGGCGATGGGGCCCGACGGCGAGATTCCCGACACCGCGTCGTGGGCCGTCGGTGGCGAGCCGCTGAGCTGGACGCCGCTCCCGACCGGGTCGCTGATGCCGCAGCTGATCAAGAACGCCTGGCGCGTGCACCGCGACATCGCGCACCGCACGCCCAGTCTTCTGCGACTGCATGCCGCGTACACCGCCGGACTCGACGCGGCCGGTCCCACGGCTGCCAGGCTCCCATCCGAACTCATCGACGTCCCCATCCTCTGCATCGCCGGATCCGACGATCAACTCTGGCCGTCGTCGCGGATGGCGACCGAACTTCTGGCGGCCCGTTCGAATCCGGCGGATGAACTCTTGACGCTCGAGGACGCCGGACACCTCATCCGGCTTGCGACCCTGCCCGCGACAGCCCAGTGGACCGGCGGGATCGCGTTCGGCGGCACCGCCTCGGGGCAGGGGCTTGCCCAGCGGGCCGCGGCAACGGCGGTCCTGCGCTTCGCGGTGCGGGTTCCCGTCTGATCAGGCGTTCGTGGTCGAGCCCTGACTCCGGCACAGTCGCCACCTTGCACTCGGCACCTGTGAGTGCTAAAACGGTGGCTGGCACTCGACAACCGTGAGTGCCAGGTTGGAACGGTGAGATCGGTCCTAATGACACGACCGATCGTCCGTCGCGGGCACCGGAACCGACCACCGAACTTCAGTGTCACCCCCTATCGGAGGATCACTTCGTAATGGCCAAGATCATCGCGTTTGACGAAGAGGCCCGTCGCGGCCTCGAGCGGGGCCTCAATGCCCTCGCCGACACCGTAAAGGTGACGTTGGGACCCAAGGGTCGCAACGTCGTGCTCGAAAAGAAGTGGGGCGCCCCCACCATCACGAACGACGGCGTCTCCATCGCCAAGGAGATCGAGCTCGAGGATCCCTACGAGAAGATCGGCGCTGAGCTGGTCAAAGAGGTCGCCAAGAAGACCGACGACGTCGCGGGCGACGGCACCACCACCGCCACCGTTCTCGCTCAGGCCCTGGTTCGCGAAGGCCTGCGCAACGTCGCAGCCGGCGCCAACCCGCTCGGCCTCAAGCGCGGCATCGAGAAGGCCGTCGAGGCTGTCACCGAGTCGCTGCTGAAGTCCGCCAAGGAGATCGACACCAAGGAGCAGATCGCTGCTACCGCCGGTATCTCCGCGGGCGACCCCGCCATCGGTGAGCTCATCGCCGAGGCCATGGACAAGGTCGGCAAAGAAGGCGTCATCACCGTCGAAGAGGCACAGACTTTCGGCCTGAGCCTCGAGCTCACCGAGGGCATGCGTTTCGACAAGGGCTACATCTCCGGCTACTTCGTCACCGACGCAGATCGCCAGGAAGCCGTCCTCGAGGATCCGTACATCCTGCTGGTCTCCGGCAAGGTGTCGACCGTCAAGGACCTGCTGCCGCTGCTGGAGAAGGTCATCCAGGCCGGCAAGCCGCTGCTGATCATCGCCGAGGACGTCGAAGGCGAAGCTCTCTCGACCCTGGTCGTCAACAAGATCCGTGGCACCTTCAAGTCCGTCGCCGTCAAGGCTCCGGGCTTCGGTGACCGCCGCAAGGCCATGCTGGCCGACATCGCCATCCTCTCCGGTGGAGAGGTCATCAGCGAAGAGGTCGGACTGTCCCTCGAGGGCGCCGGCATCGAGCTGCTCGGCACCGCCCGCAAGGTCGTTGTCACCAAGGACGAGACCACCATCGTCGAGGGCGCGGGAGATTCCGACGCCATTGCCGGTCGTGTTGCCCAGATCCGCGCCGAGATCGAGAACAGCGACTCCGACTACGACCGTGAGAAGCTGCAGGAGCGTCTGGCCAAGCTGGCCGGTGGCGTTGCTGTCATCAAGGCGGGCGCTGCAACCGAGGTCGAGCTCAAGGAGCGCAAGCACCGCATCGAAGATGCCGTGCGCAACGCCAAGGCTGCTGTCGAAGAGGGCATCGTCGCCGGTGGCGGCGTGGCTCTGCTGCAGTCCGAGTCGGCCATCGATTCGCTGACCCTGGAAGGCGATGAGGCCACTGGCGCCAACATCGTCCGCGTCGCCCTGGAGGCTCCGGCCAAGCAGATCGCGTTCAACGCCGGCCTCGAGCCCGGTGTTGTCGCCGACAAGGTCCGCAACAGCCCGCTGGGAACCGGCCTCAACGCCGCAACCGGTGTGTACGAGGATCTGCTGGCCCGTGGCATCAACGACCCGGTGAAGGTCACCCGCTCGGCGCTGCAGAACGCAGCCTCGATCGCGGCCCTGTTCCTCACCACCGAGGCCGTCGTCGCCGACAAGCCCGAGAAGAACGCTGCACCGGCCATGCCGGGTGGCGACGAGATGGGCGGCATGGGCTTCTAGTCCACGCACCCCCAGCTCTACCCTTTTCAACTGAGCCCGGTCACCTTTCGGTGGCCGGGCTCAGTGCTGTCCTGCGCGCACACAGGTGCACACGCTCGAGCCAAAATCAGCAGTTGCAACATGTGCTTTTGACTGAAGCGTGTGCATGTGTGGGTCTTTTACCCCCCGCGATCTGAGTAGTTTCCCGCTCCCGCAGGGTGGCGGTGCGGCCATAGTGTCCTGGCATGACCTTCACCCAGCAGCCTGTGAGGCCGCCCCGCACCACCAATCAAGTAGTCGACGTCGTCATGACCGTGGTGCTGCTCGTGGTCCACGGGCTCGCGTTCATGGTCAGCGCCTACATCAGTCTGTTCTTCGCGATGGCCACCGACTCCTGCTACGGCGAGTGCGACACCGCACCGCTGACCGCCGCGTTCGTGGTCACCGACGGCGGAGGGCTGCTGACCCTGGCCCTGGCGATCATCGTCTCGATCGTCCTGCTGGTGCGTCGCTGCCTTGCCTTCTGGGTACCGCTGGTCGGAATCGCGATCCAGATCGCGCTGGTGGTCGCGGGCGCCCACCTCGCAAGCAGCATCATGTGAACTGGCAACGCTGGCGGAGTCCGGGGTTCCGACGTACAATTTTCTGTACGTCGATCGGAGAACGCTATGCGAACCATGACTTACTCAGAGTCCCGCGCCAGGTACGCGGAGACCCTCGACTCGGTCATCAACGACCGTGAAGAGGTCGTGATCACCCGGGCCGGCCATGACCCCGTGGTGATCGTCTCCCTTGACGACTATCAGTCACTCAAAGAGGCAGCCCATCTCTTGCGAAGTCCGGAGAACGCGCGGCGACTGCTCGCGGCGATCGACAATCTCGAGCGCAACGGCGGCAAGGCGCGAGATCTCGTCGAGTGAAGTACATCTGGGACCAGCATGCTTGGGATGACTATCTCTGGTGGCAGATCCAGGATCGAAAGATCGTCAAGCGAATCAACACGTTGATCAAAGACATCGCCCGCAACGGTAACGAAGGAATGGGTAAGCCCGAGCCGCTGAAGCATGGCTTCAGTGGCTACTGGTCCCGCCGGATCACGGATGAGCACCGGCTCGTCTACAAAGTGGTCGACGACGAGATTCGTATCGCCGCGTGTAGATACCACTACGGCCGATGACCGATGATGTGCCCTTATGGCGAACAAACACCCAGGTGGACTCCGCCAGAACAATTCATTTCCGGGTCAGGCGTCTGATTCGAGAGTCACGGTTGTCGAGCTCCACGACGAAGGCATGGGACATCGTGGTGTCCCGAGTGCTGCTGTTGGGGGCGAGAACCCAGTTCCGCATCGCCGGGTACTGCACCGGAAAGCTCCTGAGCTCGTTGATGTTCCGGTGATCTCGGGTCGGAACGAGAATGCGACGACGTGCTTGATCAAGGTCTGCTCCTACCTGGTGACAGCCGGCCCCGGTTGACGGTGTGGTGAGGTCTCGCTCGACGGGTGGTGGGTGATCGCTTCGATGGTGTGGGTGGGCGCGGGCGTCGGCAGCGCCTTCGTCTCGCTCGCTTTTTCGCGGGTGCCCGCGTGGTTGCTGGTCGCGGGCGTACACCTCGGCAGCATCATGTGAGCGCCACGGTCCTGGGAAAAGTTGGTTCCCTTTGGTGTTGAGGCGCCTGGGCCGGGTCAGTCGACGACGCGCTGGGATAGATACCCGCGAGCGCCTTCGAACAATGTCGTCTCCGACGCCGCCGCGACGGCATGCCCCACCGAGTCCTCGATCGGGTGGCCGGCAACGAGATGCGCCGCCAGCGTGCCGACGAAGCAGTCTCCCGCGCCGGTTGTGTCCACAGGTGCTACCGAGGGCGCTGGGACGGCAGTATGCGAATCGCCTTGCACGAACAGCGCCCCCTCCGCACCCAGGGTGACTACCACTATCGAAGGGCCGATGACGCTGCGCGCTTTGTGAACAGTCGACCCGCCGGAGACGAAAGGGCGGGAGACGACGTCGAGCTCAGTCTCGTTGACCACCAGCACGTCGATCGCGTCGAGGAGCGCGGCCGACAATTCGACGGCCGGTGCGGCATTGAGGATCGTGATACCCGTCGATGCCCGCGCGGCCGCAAGAACGGCGTCGATCGGGATCTCGAGTTGCAAGACGACGGCACCGGCGCCCCGCACATCCTGGGCTCGTTCAGCGGTCATCAGGGCATTGGCGCCGGCGGCGACGACGATGGTGTTCTCACCCTCGAAGTCGACCGTGATGAACGCAGTGCCGGTGGGCGCATCCACATTGCGGACGGAAGTTTCGTCTACCCCCGCGTTCCACAACGCGTTCCGTGCACGCGTGGCGTCGTTGTCGTTGCCAACGTTTCC
Source organism: Williamsia sp. 1138 (assembly GCF_002095435.2). Taxonomy (GTDB): domain Bacteria; phylum Actinomycetota; class Actinomycetes; order Mycobacteriales; family Mycobacteriaceae; genus Williamsia. The sequence continues at coordinate 88,240 of NZ_MJEJ02000030.1, read as the reverse complement.
GACCATCACGGTGTCAGCACCCGCGAAGGAGGCCGCGCATGCCTGGTTGGCCCCTTTGCCGCCAATGTCGCGATGTAGTCGAGTGGCGTGGACCGTCTGCCCTGGTCCCGGGAGTCTGTTCACGAACACCGAGGTGTCAGCGTTGATCGACCCGAAGACCACCACCTGGGCATTGTGCCGTTCGGGTCGTGAAGACGGCTCAGGCAACAGGTTCCACCGTTTCATGGTCGGGAGTGCAGGGCCGTCGATGGATGAGTAAGCGGACCTGTGCAGTGGATTGTATAGACTGTGCCAGCCTGTTGTGCTTGCAACGGAGGTGGCGCATGGCGTCAAGAGTGGTCGCCGGTTCAACCGGAGGCAGAGCCTGCGCTGCGCTGATTCTGTGCGATGTCGGAATGTCCGAGGCGATACGTCGGTTGAGTCAAACATGAGCGCTCCCATCACCGTCGACATCTGGTCCGACATCGCCTGCCCGTGGTGCTACATCGGTAAACGGAAGTTCGAGGCGGGACTGGCTGAGTTCGAAGGTCGCGACGACGTCGAGGTGACCTACCACAGCTACGAGCTCGCGCCTGATACTCCGGTGGATTTCGAGGGCTCGGAGATCGACTTCCTGGCCCAGTACAAGGGGTTGCCTGCTGACCAGGTCGAAAAGATGCTCGGCCAGGTCGGCGGGGTCGCGGCGGAGGTGGGTCTCGACTACGACTTCGACAAGCTGCAGCACACCAAGACGCTCAAAGCCCACCAGGTCCTGCACTACGCGAAACAGCAGGGCAAGCAGCTCGAGTACGTCGAGCGACTGTTCAAGGCCTACTTCGAGCAGGGTAGGCACGTCGGTCGCGACGAAGAACTCGCCGACCTCGCTGCCGACGTCGGTCTGGACCGCGATGCAGTTCTCGCTGCCCTTGACTCGGGCGAGTTCGCCGACGCCGTCGCGGCCGACATCGATCAAGCTCGTGCCTACGGCATCTCCGGCGTTCCGTTTTTCGTGGTCAATGGAAAGTACGGGGTATCCGGCGCGCAGGCGGCTGAAGCGTTCACCGGAGTTCTCGAGAAGGTTCGCGCCGAGGAGACCAGTGGTGTCTGAGCCGATCACGCCGTTCGAGATGGTCGGCGACGTCGACGCCGGGGTGTGTGTCGATGGTGTGTGCACGCTGCCCGGCGCCGAGGTCGAGACTTCTGGGACGAATCCGGCGACAGATCGCTAGCCTCTCGCAAGCGACGCATTGATCCTTGCGGATCGGGTAAGCGACTGGCATGCAGACGTTCCTGCCGTATGCCGATTTCGCCCGCTCGGCGGCCGTCCTCGATGTGCCGCGGCTGGGCAAGCAACGCGTGGAGACACTCCAGATTTTGCGCGCGCTCGAGCTGTTCGACTACGGCTGGGGCACTCATCCCGCCGTCCAGATGTGGCGGGGCCACACCCCGGCCCTGGTCTGTTACGGACTGACGTTCGTCGCCGAGTGGACACGGGGAGGTCGCGCCGACACCACGGCCGAGAAGATTGCAGAATTCGCACCAGAGGTGAGCGGTCGCTCGCAGGAAGAACTCGTCGCCGACGGTCTCATGCCACCCTGGTGGGGCGACGAGCGTCTGCACAGCAGCCATCGGTCGGCGCTGGTCCGTAAAGATCCCAACTTCTATCGGCCGGTCTTCGGCGACGATGACGGCGACGTCCCGTACTTCTGGCCTGACCCACCGAGTGCGCCGAGCACGCTTCGCACGGGTGACGGTTCGGTGTGGGTGGTCCGGCCGTCGTCGCCCGAGCAGTTCGCCGAGTTCTTCCGACGAGGGTACGTCGGCTTCGGAACGGAGTCGGGTCTCGACGTCGACGCCTCCTCGGGAGGCGACCTGCGGGTCCTGCTCAAGGAGGCCGGTTCCGGGCGCAGGCCCGGTAAGGACCTGCGCGTGCTCGCCTCCTTCGTCTCCGACCTGGATGTCGGAGATCTGGTGGCCGTTCCGGTGGCGGGGGAGGACCACCTCGAACTCGGATCGATCACCGGACGGTACGAATTCATCAGGCGCTCGAACACGTTGACGCCCCATCGCCGGCGCGTGCGTTGGCAAGGCAGGATCCACAGGAGCGACGTCGAACCTCCTGCGCTGCTACAGAATCCCCGCGCGCTGTTTCCCGTCCCGATCTCTACCTCCGATGATGGGTCCTTTCGGCGAACGAAGTCCCAGGTCGGCACCGCCAGAACGACCCATCATCGGGGGGCGGGGGACTAGCGAGGTGGGGTCCAGCCGTACGCCGTGGTCAGTGTTGCCCGCCCGACCTCATGAATCTCGAGCGCTGCACTCAGTTCGCGGGGGCCCGCATGCCTTGTCAGAGGCAGCCTTCCGACATCGACCGCGTACACCGTGAAGATGAACCTGCCCGGCAGGCCGAGGGCTGCAGGTGCGGGACCGAGGTATCGGGCGAGGCCTAGATCATTGCGTAATTGCTTTGCCACACTGGGTAATCGCTCGCCCACACCATTGCCGGCATCGACGACCAGCGACGTCACGCCTCCGCTGATGTCGGCAACGGCCCAGTAGCACCGGCCGGTGCTGTCGTGCGCGGTGACCGCGTACGACAGCGTTCCGAACGGTGCGCCCGACCACTGCAACGACGGGGACACATCGAGGCCACCACCCTTCAGGAGGCCGGCCCGTTGGGGGGTCCGTAGCCGGCCGCCATCGGCGACCTCGTCGGAGCGCAACCGCAGACGTGGCTGCGCCCGGACGAGAGTCGGAGCGAGGAAATCGGTGGTCATCGCCGTGTCAGTAGATGTTCGAGGGTCGGACCATACCTTCGGCGAGGTCGCCGAATCCGGGAGCCATGATGGCCCCCGGATTGACGAGAACCTCTTCGACGACCAGGGTTTCGGTGGTCAGCAAGAGTGCCGCAATGGACGCCGCACTCTGCAGCGCGGACCGCGTCACCTTCAGCGGATCGATGATCCCGTCGCCGAACATGTCGCCGTAGGTGTCGGTCACGGCATTGAATCCGTGGCCCTCCGGCAACGTCGACACCCGTCGTACCGCTTCATCACCGTCGTAGCCGGCGTTGATGGCGATCCACCGTAGCGGTTCTTCGACTGCACGACGGACGATTTCGCGGCCTTCGGCAGCATCACCGGTCAGCTCGAGCAGGTCCAGCGTCGGCTGCGCCTGGATGAGCGCGGTGCCACCACCGGCGACGATGCCTTCCTCCATGGCGGCGCGGGTGGCCGACAGGGAATCCTCGACGCGGTGCTGCTTCTCCTTCAGTTCCACACCGGTGGCTGCGCCGACGTGGATCATCGCGACCCGGCCCGACAGCCGCGCTATGCGCAGTTGCAGGTTGTCCTGATCGTGCTCGTTCTCGGTGCGGGCGTGTTCCTGCTCGAGCTGATGGATCCGCGCCTTCACTTCCTCCACGTTGCCGCCACCGTCGACCATCGTGGTCGAGTTCTCGGTCACCGTGATCTTCTTCGCCGTACCGAGGTGCTCGAGGCGGACATCCGCGAGGGACAACCCGGAGTCGGAGCTGACCACCCGACCCCCGAGAATGGCTGCGAAATCTTCCAATTCGGCAACGCGGCGGTGGCCGAAGCCTGGAGCACGGACAACCACCGAGCGGAAGGTGTCGTGCATGTTGTTCGTCACGAGCATGCTCAGGGCTGGGCCGTCCATGTTCTCGCACAAGATCAACAGCGGACGCTTGCTGCGCTGCACCTGCTCGAGGACCGGCATCAGAGTCTGGACCGTCGTGATCTTCTGATTGGTGAGCAGCACGTAGGCGTCTTCGAGTTGCGACTCCATGCGATCTTTGTCGGTGACGAAGTACGGCGAGATGTAGCCGTGGTCGAACTCGACTCCGTCGACGTAGGACAATCCCAGTCCGAACTGTGGCCACTCCTCGACACTGACGACGCCGGTCACGCCCACGTGGGTCATGGCAGCGGCGATGATGTCGCCGATGTCGGTGTCGTTGTTGGCCGAGAGCATGGCGACGTGGCGGAGCTGCTCCTCGCCGGTGACCTCGCGTGAACGTTGCTGCAGCAGCGCCACTACCGCGTCCACCGCCTTCTCGATGCCACGCTTGAGCTGCATCGGGTTTGCGCCGTTGTCGACGGCACGGAGACCTTCGCGAACCATGGCCTGGGCCAATACCGTTGCGGTGGTGGTGCCGTCGCCTGCCACCCCGTTGGTCTTCGTCGCGACCTCCTTGACCAGCTGGGCGCCCATGTTGGCGTACGGGTCGCGGAGCTGGATCTCCTTTGCGATGGTGACACCATCATTCGTGATGGTCGGTGCCCCCGTGAGCTTCTCGAGTACCGCATTACGTCCCTTGGGCCCGAGGGTCACTTTCACCGCATCGGCGAGGGCGTTGACGCCCTCTTCCAATCGAGCCCGGGCGTCAGAACCGAACTTCAAATCCTTTGCCATTGTGCACGCACCTTCTTGTGTAGATGAATTGGTAGAGCTGAGATGAAACGGGTTCTACGGAACCAAGATCGCCCTTCCGCGAACGTTTCCCGCATCGAGATCACTCAGGGCCGTGGCGAACTCGGCCAGCGGATAGGTGCTGGTGTGCAGGGACACCTTGCCTTGGGCGGCCAGCACCATGAGTTCGACGAGATCGTTGTAGGAACCGACGAGGTTTCCGATGAAGTTGATCTCGGTGGAGATCACGTCGATGGTCGGTATGGACAGGGTGCCGCCGTATCCGATCACGTAGTAGTTGCCTGCGCGACGGAGCATCCCGACGCCGTCCTCGATGGCGCCGCCTTCCCCGACGAAATCGATGACCGCCTCCGCGCCGTTGCCGTCGGTGAGGTCGAGGACCTGCTGGACCTGCGTGCCGTCGGCCACCACGGTGTGGTGAGCGCCTAGCTCCGAGGCCAACGCCAGGGCGGGTTCGGACCGGTCGACCACGATCATGCGGGCGGCCGACAGTGCGGCGAGTACCTGGACGCCGATGTGTCCGAGACCTCCTGCGCCGATGACCACGGCGGTGTCGCCGGGACGCAGGAATCTGGCCGCCTTGGCCACCGCGTGATAGGCGGTCAGGCCGGCGTCGGCGAGCGCTGCGACGTCGGCCGGCTTGAGTGACGTGTCGAGTTTGACCACTGCACGGGCGTTGGTCTTGAGGTACTCGGCGTAGCCACCGTTGCTGTCGATACCGGGGAATGCCGATGCGACGCAGTGCACATCGTCACCTGCGCGGCAATACCGGCACAGGCCACAGGTCGCGAGCGGATGAAGGATCACCGGGTCGCCGACCTTCACCGACGTCACCGCGCTGCCCACCTCCTCGACCCAGCCGGCGTTCTCGTGCCCGATCGTGTACGGCAGCGTCACCCCGGACTTCCGCTCCCACTGACCTTCGATGATGTGCAGATCGGTACGGCAGACACCGGCACCACCGATCTTGACCACGACATCCAGCGCACCCTCGGCGTGGGGATCGGGGACCTCCACGAGCTCGGGTTTGGTGTCGTAGGCGGACAGTTGCACCGCTCTCATGACTCTCTCCTCAAGGTTGGCATTCCCAGATCGGCGCCACCGAAGGCTCCGATGCCGCTCTGGGTTCCGGGTGACTCGTCGTCTCCATAGCGGGTTTCCAGCAGACCGCGGCAGAAGATGCCGTTGCCTTCGATGCTGACCCGGACGGACTTCGCGAACCGCAGCCTCTTCGGCAGCCTCTCGGCGCTCATCGCCTCGCCGTCGTGCTCGATCATGACCAGCGACATCTCGGTCAACGGCAGCCCGACATCACTCCGTCGCCGCATCAGGGAGTCGGTTTCCAGCCCGGAGGGTAGGTCACCGATCCGCAGCGACGTATAGGCGTCGAACTCGACACCGTCCGCCGCGAGCCGCTTGGTCATCCGGTCCAGCGAGGCCAAATAGGCCTTGCGCTGGAACGTCTGTCGGAGCTCCTCGAGTTCACCGATTGCTTCGGTCGGGAACGAACCGGTGAACCCGGCCCGCGCCGCGACACCGCTGTTGATCTCGTCGGACGCGAAGTGATCCTCCAGACGCACCGAGGTCCGGGCGACTTCGGGCAGCGCGGCCACCGCGTCGTAGGCGTCGGCGACCATGAGGTAGGCGAAGTTCGGAGCACAGAAGTAGGTCGGCAGCCGCAGTCGGATCGACACCTCCGCCCCCTGCTCACCACGGTCGATCTCGACCGTGGTGACGAACTTCAGGTCCGTGATCGGCTCGTCGAGCTCCGGATCCTGCACCGTGCCCAGCGCTTTCCAGACCTTCTCTGCGACAACATGATCACGACCGACGATGGCGCTGGGCCAATCGAGACCCGTCAGATCGCGGGTATTCGTCACCGTCATACCGTGACCGCCTCCGGGCTGCTGCCGACCGGCTTCTCCGCGGGGGCTTCTTCATTGGATTTGATCTGGGCCTCGGCCGGGACGTCGAAGTCGTACAGCTTGGCGGCGTTCAGACCCAGGATCTTCTTCTTGATCTGGGTGTTGAGGGTGCCGTACTCGGACTGCATGTCCTCGGGCATCTGGAAGTCGACGAACTTCTCGATGAGCCAGGCCGGCTTCCAGATGGCGTAGTCGCTGGCGAACGTCAGACGGTCTTCGCCGACCCAGTAGAGCAGTTCGCCGATGATCTGGGCGAAGTAGCGGGGCCGGGTGTGGATGAACGGCATGGCAACCGCCAGGCCGCCGTACACATTCGGCTCCTGCGTGGCGATCCAGCAGAAGTCTTCGAGACGCGGCAGACCCACGTGCTCGACGATGAAGTTGAGGTCTGGGAACGCCGTGGCCACGTCATCGACATCGGCGACGTCGAACGCGTCCCGGTTGAGGGGGTAGATGGTCGGACCCTTGTGGATGTGGACGTTCTTGATCCCCAGCTCCTGGGTCTTCTCCAGGTAGCGGTAGGACCAGTCGTCGGTGAGCTTGTAGCCCTTCGAGTCGCCCTTCCACTCGGCGGTGTAGAGCTTGACGCCCTTGAGGTTCCAGCGCGATGCCAGCTTCTCCAGATCTTCGAGTCCGGCCTCGCCGTTGCGGGGGTCCCAGGCGCCGTTGGTGATCAGCTTCTCCGGGTGTTTCTCGGCAAGCGCGCCGTTGCGCTCGGTGGTGTTGAAACCTTCGATGTAGAAATCGTTGAGGTAGGTGGGCTGGAAGATTCCCTTGTCTACGTAGCCGACCTCGAACAGGTCGTGCATGAGATCCTCTTCGGTGTAGCTACCGAACTTCTCGAGGGTCCACTTCTCCGACTCGGGGGAGAGATTGGAGTGGTAGTCGTAGAAACACCCTGTGAACCCCTTGCCGTAGCGGTTCTTCTGATTGCGCGGACCGCCGTTCCAGAAGTGGATATGGCTGTCGACGATGTAGTAGCTTTCGCCGTCCTTGTTGTACATCGATTACTCCAATACTGGTGGGGGAGCCGGAACATCGAATGCGTCCCGGCAAGGGGTTGTGGGGGAGGGGGGTGCACGCGAGCAGGCATGGGGTTCTGACGATCAGAACCCCATGCCCGCTCGGATCAGTCGACGACTTTGAGATCGAAATCGATGAACTCGGCGGCGTCTTCGGGGTTGGCGAATAGCATGGTCCGGTCATCGAAGTGGACCATCCGCCCGTAGTGGGTGGACATGATCTCCTCGAAGTTCGACTGGTCGAAGTCGGCGCCGAGGGCATCGGTGATCTCGTCGAAATCGAAGGTGAGTACGTTCTTTCCGTCCACCCGGATCATCGACGGGAACTCGGCGATCTCGACACCTTCCTTCTTGCTCATGATCTCGGCGACCACGTAGCCGTTCTGGTTGTTCATCAAGGTGACACCGCACATGTTGGACGAACCGATGTCGGCGCCAAATGTCATCTCGCTGCTCATGCGTCCAGCTCCTTCGATACGGGGATTTTGAGATCGTCGAGGACGGTCCGCAGGCCGGCCTTCGCCGTGTTGAACGAGTCCTGGAAGGGGACGTGTCGTTCCTGTGGCTGCGACCAGATCGGTTGCAGCTCGCGGGCCGCTGCCAGACTGAGCGGGATCCACTTGTCGGACCACTGGCCGAGCAGTTCTCGGTTCGCCTCACCGTGCTCCTCGTCGTTGACGAGCAGTCGCAGGAGCGTCCGGGTGTAGCCGAGATCGCGGTTGTAGTCGTGCTCACCGGATCCGACCAGCGACGGCGTGACGTAGTCACCGTTGCGGGCGGCGATCTGCATCACGAGCAGCGACCGGAAGAGCACACCGACGAGCTGTTCGAAGATGATGTTCGTCGCGAACACCGCCTCAGCCCAATCACCCTCGGCAGTCAGCAGTTCGACGTTCTCTCGGACGCCCTGCCAGACCGGATCGTTATGCCAGACATCTCGGTGCACGGCGCCGTCGAAACCCTCGATGGTGTCGGTCAGGTCCAGGTTGTAGAGCGCCAGATCCTGGGCGAACCGCATCTTGTGTGCGCTGTTCACGCAGATCGCGTTGTTCAGCATGTTCGTCGGTGCCGACCGCTGCGCGGCGGTGAACACGTGCAAGCCCAAGCCGTTCTCGGCGTGCATCCAGGCACCCAGATTGCGCTGGATGAACGTTGCCCAGCTCGGAGTCCAGGATGCGTAGGCATCCGAGAGCTTGGCGTTGGCCAGGTTCTGCTGGACCTGCCGAACCACGTTGGCGTTGTTGCGGTAGATCGTCTGCTCCCACTCCTCGTTGGGATCGCGGAACTGATGCCAGTCAGACGATTTGAGCGCCGTCCAGTCCTTGGGGTAGCCACCCGGGCCGTCGGCGAAGCCGTAGATCCAGCCCTGCGACAGATGCCGCTCGGGGTCTGGCTGGACGTCGAAGGTCACATCCTCGTAGGTGGTGGCACGCATCTTCGCGGGCTTGAAGTAGTTGTAGCTGCGGCTCTTCGAGCTGGGGAAGTCGAGTGCTCCGGCCTCGGCATCGGTGAACTTGGGCTTGGGGAAACTGCGCACCGGTTGACCGGTGGCTGCACCGGTGTCGGGCTTGGGGGCTGCGGGGGCGCTCATTGTTGAACTCACTTTCTGCTGAGGAGATTCAGCTGTCTTGCGGGACTGTGGTGGTGAACTTGTCGAAGTGGACCTGATCGATCGGAACGCCGGCACCATCGAGCAGCGCCATCGCCGCATCGACCATGGGCGGCGGACCGCACAGATAGAACTCGGCCGCATCCAGCCCGGCCTCACGCCGCTCGACCACCTCGGTGACGAACCCGAAATCGCCTGCCACGCCCATGCTTTCCCAATCAGCCGTCGTCTCCTCCGAGAGGCACGGCACAAAGCTGAAGTCCGGCAGCTGGTTGCCGATCTCCTTGATCTCGTGCAGGTAGAACAGATCCTTTGCCGTGCGCGCGCCGTAGTAGAAGTGCACCGGCCTGACCTTGGCGTTACCCGCCGCCTCGAGCTCGGACAGATGCCGCAGCAGTGACAGGATGGGGGACATCCCGGCGCCACCACCGATGCAGATGATGGGTCGCTCGGACGACTCCTTGATGGTGAAGGACCCATACGGACCATTGAGTTCGAGTTCGTGTCCGACCTCGAAGGTTGTCTCCAGCAGTCCTGAGAAGTGCCCACCCGGGTACTTCTTGATGATGAACTCGAGTCGTCCCGCCATGGTCGGCGTGGTCGCCATCGAGAACGATCGGTGGTCTTCGGTGCCCGGGATCATCAGGTCTGCGTACTGCCCGGGCTTGAAATCGAAGGTCGCCGGTTCGAGCAATTCCAGTTTCACGGAGACGATGTCGTGGGTCAGCTCGTCGATACCAGTGATCTTGGTCCGGAGGTGCTGCAGGGGAACGGCATTGCGGAGTTCGTCCTCGTCGAAGTTGATGAGTTCGATCTCGCAGTCGGAGTAGGCGTGGGTCTTGCAGAGCAGGACGTAGCCTTCGTCGCTCTCATAGTCGGCCAAGGCGAAGGTGGAGTAGCGATCCATCTGCACGTCACCTTCGAGCAGGAACGACTTACACGCCGAGCACTGGCCCTCACGGCATCCGTGCATCAACGAAACACCCTGGCGGAATGCGGCGTCGAGAATCGTTTCGTCCTCGTCCACCTCGATCTCGAGGTCGACGGGTTCAAAGCGGACGTTGTGGGTTTCACCCATGGGCCTGTGTTCCTTGCACTGTGCGAATTCGGGGGAATGTGACGGGGTGGAACCCGGGGGCAGCATGGCGCGTGCGACCACACTGCCCCCGAGCCTTGGGGTAGGCGCCCGGACCGGAGGGGTAGATCCTCCGGTGAGGGGTCAGACGCCTACGGTCTGTTTCGCCGGCCGGCCGGCCGGGCCGCCCGCCTTGTACTCGGCGATGTGGGCTTCGCGTTCGGCGTCGGACATCTCGTTCAGGGCCACATTGGGGCTGCCGAACTGGATTCCGCGGACGTCGTCGAGTGTCCACAATTTCTTGGGGTCGTCGAGGTGCAGGTGCGGCTGCGGGATAAGGGTTTTCCCGTCGTCGCGGACGTAGCCGAGATCCTTGATGATGTCGGCGAGGTCGCGGCCGTGATGCAGGGTTTCCCACTCGCGGTCACCGGTGAGCCGGCCCATGTTGGGGGTCGGACGACCCTCGTACTCGGGACGGAACGCCTTGATGTCGGTCCAGGCGCAGGTTTCCGAGCAGTAGGTCCGCCACTGTCCGTCGACCTTCTCGGTGACCATGTCCTCACGGATGAGGGCGGGCACCATGCAGGTCCAGCAACGATGCGGGTACTGGTAGTTGGCCTCGGACTCGAAGGCGATGGGCTTGTTCTTGCCCGGGTACGCCATCCGGTTGTAGTTCTCCCACCACTTGCCGTACTTGTCGTACCAGCCCGGGTATTTGTACTCGAACCATTCGAAGTCCTCGTCGGTCATGGCATCGATGCGCCAGTAGTTGACCGGCCAGCCGGTGGCGAAGAACTGGGCGACCTCGTGCACGTAGCCCTTGTTGACGATCCGGTTCCAGGACTCCTCGACGAGATCGTGCGGGATCTTCAGGCCGTACTTCTCCAACGGGATGAGGTAGGAGCGGTAGTAGTCGTCGTAGATCCACCGGCGCCACATCTCGGCGTAGGAGTCGCGGTCCTTGCGACGGTCTTTGGTGCCGTACTCGATGAAGGTGCCGATCGCGGCGTCGACCACACAGTGGTTGTTCCACCATGCGTACCGCAGGTCTCGTTCGAGCAATACCCGGTTGTCCTCGTCGGCCAGAGCCATCAGCAGGATCGAGTAGCCGTTCGAGATGTGCCGCGACTCATCGGACTGCACCGAGTGGAACACCGTCGGCAGCAGGTAGTCGCCGTTGGCGGCCGCCTCCGAAGGCATCGCGACGAACAGGGTGTTCGTGAACGCCGTCTCGGCGACCACCGTCAGGTAGATGTTGGCTGCGGTGATCGCGTCACCGGTGATGAAGCCCTCGCCGAACTGACGACCGATGGTGCCGGCGTAGTTGTTGGCGAACGCTTTCTCGCTCATGTCGAACCCGGCGGGGTCGATGTAGTGGTTCATGTACAGACGCTTGAGATTCATCTGAATCGTCGAGTGCCTGACCTCGTCGATCATCTGCACGGCCAGCCCGTTGTGGATCTCGGGGTTGGGTACCGCGTCGATGGCCATCGGCATCGCCCGAGCCGCGGAGATCTCGGGGAACGGGATGATCGAGAGGAACAGCTTCTGCCATTCCATCCAGCGCTGCTCGACCTGGCGGAACATGTTGCCGCGGATGGCGCCGTCCATGGCGCCGAAGACGCGGTTGTCCTTCTCCTCCTCCATCGGGAAGTAAGAACGCAGGATCTGTTTCAGCGGATCCTTCTTGGGCGCTTTGTCGAAGGTGTAGTCGGTGCCGAATCTGGTCGCCGGCGTCGCAAAGGTCGGTTCCCAGGACAATTCAGTGATCTTCTTGTGTGCCTTGCTCAGACTCTGTCTGCTCAACGCGATCCTCCTCGTTCAAGCACGCGGGCTGTCGGTAGAGGGAGTTGTCAGCTCCCTGTGATCGATGACACACCGGCTAGGATGGCAAGGCCGTCTCATTGTGAGACTCGTCTCATTTAGAGACGCTCCTACTATGGGCGGAGAGGCCGGACGGTGTCTTTCGGCCATGGAGGCGAGCGTCGGAAACATGACTGATATGTCCAGAAGGCGGCAGGCGCGCGAGGAGTTCTTGACCACGCCGGGATCCGATGCGCTCCCAGTGCGGGCGGCAGTCCTCGATTCCTGGCGACGTTCTGAAGCGCTCCACATCCACGTTGACCGCGTTGAGCTGCCGTTTGTCCGCGAACCAGACCTGGACACGCCGCTGATGAACGCGGCGCAGCCGGTTCTGCGCTCCATCGCCGAGGACATGTCGACCCAGCCGGTCAGCGTCATCCTGACCTCCGCGGAGGGGCTCATCCTGGAGCGCTTCTCGTCCGATGCCGGGATCAATCGAACGCTTGATGACGTCAAATTAGCCCGCGGCTACAGCTACGCCGAGCAGTTCGTCGGGACGAACGGTATCGGGACCGCCATCGAGACGCGGCAACCGACGTACATTCTCGGGAGCGAGCACTACGTCGGAGAGTTGGGAACGCTGGCCTGTGCAGGCGTACCCATCCGGCACCCAGGATCGGGGACGCTGCTCGGGGTACTGGACATGACCTGCCGGGCAGAGCACGCGAACCCGCTGCTGCTGTCACTTGCCAAATCAGCGACCAGGCAGATCGAAAGTCAACTCCTCAGCCAGGCAAACGAGCGTGAAACCGCGCTTTTGACGAGCTACCTCGCGACGGCCCGCCGGTACAGCAGGGGAGTCTTGGCGGTCGCCGGGGAAATGGTGTTGATGAACGCGCACCTGCGGCGCACCCTCGACGCCCGTGACCAGACCGCGCTGCTCGAACATGCCCTGGACATGCAGGCGGTGTCGCACGCGCGGACCATCGTGGTGCAGCTCCCCAGTGGGCGCAGCGCCCGGGTGAGTGTCGCCGATCGCAATGAAGTGCGCTCGGGCGCAGTCAATATCGTCTTCCATGTCACCGTCGAGGACTTTCCCGATTCCGTGGCGGTGCCCTCGCCCGCTCGGGTCGAGAGTGTGCCACTCCCCGCGGGCTTGGTGGGCAACAGTGCCTCGCTACGTCGCAGTTACAGTCAGGTTCGACGCTGTTATGCCGACCGACACTGGGTGCTGGTGGAAGGTGAGTCCGGTACCGGCCGTGGGGCTCTCGTCACCGCCGCCGCTCACCAGGCCGCTCCGGCAACACATCTGCTCACCCTCGGCATTCGCGACTTCGCCGACCACGAACGGTTCCTCGACCTGCTCTCACAGGAACTGGAGTCGAGCGCCGCCTTCAACGTGTTGCTCACCGACATCGACCGGTTGCCCGATCAACTGGTGGATCCGGTGGCACTGCTGTTGCAGTCAGTAGAAGGTACCGGGTGGGTCGCGGCCACCATGAACGGGAACACGGAGCGGCCCGAGATCGATGCGACCCTGCTGCCGTTCTTCTCGCACACGGTCACGTTGCAGGCGCTGCGTCATCGCAGCGAGGACATTGCCGAATTGATTCCGTACCTCATCGAACAGATCAATCCGGGATCGACGGCGCGCCTGACCCCGGCCGCGGCCAGAGCTCTGAGCAAGCACCCGTGGCCCGGGAACGTGGCGCAGCTGCGGCGGATTCTCACCGAGACCCTCACCGTTCGGCGCGGGGGCACCATCGACGTCGACCACCTGCCCGCCGAATGCCGGACGACGATTCGCCGCACTCTGTCGCAGATCGAATCACTCGAACGCGACGCCATCGTTCGGAGTCTCATCGACAACAACGGGAACAAGGCCGATGCTGCTGCTGCCCTTGGCTTGTCGCGCGCGACGATCTACCGGAAGATCAAGGAGTTCGGCATCCACTAACGTCGCCGACCGTGCCGATGACACCGCCGACCGTGCCCTTGTTGCGATCGAGTGGGCCGAAACGCTTACGCCAGAGTTGATTTCGGCACGGTCGGCGACGACAAGGGCACGGTCGGGGGCTGGAAGGGCACGGTCGACGGGGTCCGGACGACGGTGAAGGTGATGTCGGCCCGCAGGACGAACCCGAGGTGTTTGTAGAGTTCGATGGCGTTCGTGTTGGTTGCGGCGGCGTGTAGGAAGGGTGTCTCGCCACGGGCGTAAATGCCATCGGCGACCGCGAGTACCAATCGTGTGGCAAGCCCTTGCCCACGGAACTCGGCATCGGTGCACACCGCGCTGATCTCCGTCCAGCCGGGCGGATGCAGCCGCTCGCCTGCCATCGCGATCAACTTTCCCTCCCGTCGAACACCGAGATACGTTCCCAATCGGTACGTTTCAGGCAGGAACGGGCCGGGCTCGGTGCGAGCGATGAGGGCGAGCATGTCCTGTACGTCGTCGGCTCCGAGCCGGATCGCCTCATCGAAAGGCATCGGCTCGACGGCGGCGGTGGCGATCATCTGGACACCGGGGCCGCTCATCACCACCGTCCACCCCTCCGGCAGGTTGTCGACATCGCGTGGCACAGCGACTTCTTGGCCCGGTCCGACGAGTTGCGCCAATTCGGTCCAGGTGCGCGGATCGTCGATGTCGTTGATTCCGACGAACGGTGCGATCGTGGGGAGGTAGCGGCGTGCACGGTCGGTACCTTCGGTCAGGTGGGCGTGCGCCCCGGTCATGCTCGCCCAGATGGCATTCTCCAGTACTGCGTTGTCAGGCAGTGCTTGTGCGGTCATCGGTCGGCCCACTCCTTGGCGATCAGTTCGTACGAGCGCACGCGCGCGTCGTGGTCGTGGGTGATGGTCGTGATGGAGATCTCGGAAGCGCCGGTCGCATCGCGGAGCTGTTCGAGCTTGTCAGCGACAGTCTTCGGCGAACCGACGAACTGGGTCAGGACACGGTCGCGGACCAGATCGCGATCCTCATCGGTCCAGTCCAGCGCCGCGGCCTCGGCCGGCGTGGGGAACGGGATGGCACCGTCACCCCGGCGGATGCTACGCACCCAGGGTGCGTAACCCCTGGCGAGTTCCTTTGCCTCCTCGTCGGTTTCGGCGATGACCGCGTCGACCGACACCGCGACATACGGTTCGGGCACGTCCGTCGAGGGCTTGAAGGCGGCGCGGTATGCGTCGACGGCGTCGATGACGGTGCTGGGACTGTGGTGATAGCTGGCCACGAACCGCAAACCCTTCGTGCCTGCCACGGTGGCGCTGGATCCGCCGGAAGCGCCGAGAATCCACACCTGGACGTCCGCCCCTTCGCCGGGCGCCGCGTGGGCGGGCAGTCCCTCGGGGCTCACATAGCTCCCGTCGAGCAGAGCGAGGACCGTGGAGATCTGGTCGTCGTAGCTCGGCGCGTACGCGCCGGGTTGCTGCAGGAGATTCAACAGATGTGCGACGGCGTTACTGGAGAACGCGGACGAGATGTCGAACTGTTTGGGAAGCAACAATCCGTTCGGGGTGTAGCTGTCCTCGTCATGGGCCGAGCCGCCGCGGGCGGCGAGATAGCCTTTTCTGGCGCCCTCGGTCACGGACTCCTCGCCGGAATCGACCTTCGGCTCCGGCCGCGAGATCGACCGCCCGATACCGAGATCGAGGCGCCCGGGGTAGAGCGAATTGATGAGTCCGAACTCCTCGACCGTCGCCAGCGGGGAGCGGTGACCGAATTGCACACCGGCCGAACCTAATCGGATGGACGATGTCGACCCGGCGACCAGGGCGATCTCCACCGCGGGCGACGAGCCGATGACGCCGGGGTTCAGATGATGTTCGGCGAACCAGTAGCGGGCGTATCCGAATCGCTCGGCCTGTTGCGCGAGGTCGATGGTGTTCCGCAAGGCGGTGGCGTTGTCCGAGCCGCTCGTGCGCGGCACCAGATCGAGGACGGACAGCGGGATGGGTCCCATGGCTTATCTCCTAGGAATGGTCGACGGACAGTTGCCAGTCGGTGACCACCGATTCGTCTCCGCCGAACGAGGAGAAATCGGTCGTTTTGGTGAACGCGTCGATGGCGTAGAGATCGCGTGCGTAACGCCACAATTCAGCGAACTCGGACAATCGCGGCGCCCCGGTATTCGCGGCTGCCGCGTCATAGCGCACCAACGTCACGAACAGCCGGACATCGGCCAGGGTCACGTCGTCACCGAGGAGAAACCGGCTGCCCTGCAAACGATTGTCGAGTTGTGTGAAGGCTTTCTGGAGAGTTTCCGCCGCGTCTGCTGCTGCCGGACTGTCACTCGTCGCCACATGGGCAGTGCTGTTGACGTCGGCCCGCAGCCAGGTCTCCAGCTCGTCGATCTGCGAACGCAACGCGGCGGGGTACAGCTCGACCCCACCGTTCGCGGCGACGTCGTACTGCGACGAGAGGTCGGCGTCGAGGGTGGCGAAGTCGTTACTGACGACCTTTCCGGTCTCCCGATCCCACAGCGTGGGGACCGAGACGTGGCCGTCGAAGTCCGGCTCGGTGAGGTTGTAGGCCTCGCGGAGCAACGTGAAACCGTTGACGGGGTCGGGCCCGTAGGTCTCCCGGAATGCCCAGCCTCGGGCATCACGCTTGCCATCGACGTAGCTGACGCTGACGGTATCCGACAGCCCGGCCAACTCGATGACCAGCGTGACGCGCTGCGCCCACGGGCAGAACCAGCCCGAGTAGACGTGGTACCGATCAGCGACCGCGGGGTACGGGGTCGAGCCGTCGCCGCTGATCCGGCCGGTGAACCGGTAGATGGGCCGGGTGTCGCCAGGTTCGTGGGAGATCGTGTACTCGCCGTGCGTGGTGGTGTCGGCTGGGGTGGCGTAATTCGGCATGATCAGAGCACCTTTTCTGCAGAATGGCTACGGAACGAGAACAACGTGGGAGCGTCTTTGTCGATGGTGAGGTCGGCGAGCAGTCGGCCGATGGCAGGGACGAACTTGAAGCCGTGTCCGGAGAACCCGGCGGCGACGGCGACCGGTCCCACTCGGTCTATGACGAAGTTCGAGTCGGGTGTGGTTGCGTAGGTGCAGCTGATCGGGGTCGGCGCATCGGCATCGACACCGGGAACCCACTGGCGGACGTAGTCCTGGAGTGCGGCGAACTGGCGTGGCTCGGCGGTGAAGTCGCGGTGGTCGGGGTCGACGACGGGGCCGACGCCGTGGAACCCGACTTTGACGCCTTCGACACCGGACGAGAGGCCGTAGATGCCGCCGAACTCCGGTGCGCCGGGTGCGTCCGGGTCGTGCAAGATGCCGAAACTGGGCCAGTCGGCGGAGGGATCTCGGGGCGCGAAGTGTGCGGGCTGCTCCTGGGTGACGCGGATCGGCGGCAGCGGCGCGATGTCATGGAGTAGTTTCTGTGCCCACGCGCCGGCCGCAACCACCACTCGCCGGGCGCTGTACTCGTGGTCGGCGGTGCGCACGGTGACGGATTCGTCTGCTGTGACCTCGATCGATATCACCTGCGATTCGTGTCGGACCTCGGCGCCGCGAGTGATCGCGGCCTGTTGCAGTGCCGCCACGGCATGGTCGGCGTGCAGTCGCCCACTGTTCGGGTAGTACAACGAGCGGTCCGTAAACGTGATTCCCGGCCACCGCTCCGACGCCTCGGCAGGGTCCATCCACTGGTGGTCTACACCCAGGTCAGCGAGGGTGTCGGCAATTTGAATCAGGTAGGGCGTAAATCCCTGATCGACTCCGCCGGTCACTGTGAGGAGCGGCGACCCCGACTCGCTTTCGAGTTCCGCCCACTGTTGTTCGGCTTCGCGCGCCAACTCGACATAGGTCCGGTCGGCGTAGGACGTCCGGAAGATGCGGGAGCTGCCGTGGGAGGCGCCGTTGGTGTGACCCGGCGTGAATCGCTCGAGCAGCACAGTCTCGACACCGCGGCGGGCAAGGTGCCAGGCGGCCGCGGAGCCCATGGCGCCACCGCCGACGACGATGGTGTCCACGCGGGTGGCGCTCATATGCCCGATCCCACTTTCTCGTTGTCCCGTTGTTTTTCGAGGGTTGGTATGGCTGCGAGTAGGGCCCGGGTGTAGTCGTCGGTGGGGTTGTTGAAGATCTGTTCGACGGAGCCGGTTTCGACGGCTCGGCCCTCTTTCATCACCAGCACGCGGTCGGCGACGTGGTAGATGACGCCGAGGTGGTGCGAGATGAAGACATAGGCGATGGCGAGTTCGGCTTGCAGGTCGGCGAGCAGGTCGAGGATCTGGGCTTGGATGGAGACGTCGAGGGCGGAGACGGGTTCGTCGCAGATGATGATGTCGGGTCGGGTGGCCAGGGCGCGGGCGATGGCGACGCGTTGGCGTTGCCCGCCGGACAGTTGGCGGGGGCGGCGCCCGAGGTAGTCGGCTCCGAGGCCCACGAGTTCGAGTTGTTCGAGGACCCGGGTGCGACGATCGGCGCGGCCGATGCCGCCGGCGGCCAGGAGTGGTTCTTCGACGATGCGGGCGACGGTGTGACGGGGGTCGAAGGAGCTGAGGGGGTCTTGGTAGATCACCTGAATGTTCTGGCGGGTCGCGCGCACTTCTCTGTCCGACAACGATGTCCAGTCTCGGCCCGCGATGTCTACGCTGCCGTCGTCGGGTGTCTCGAGGTGCAGGAGCAGCCGGGCGACGGTGGATTTACCGGATCCGGATTCGCCGACGATGCCGAGGGTTTCGCCGCGGCGGACGGTGAGGCTGACGTTGTCGACGGCGCGCAGTCGCCGATTGCCCGACAGAGCGAAGTGTTTGGTGAGGTTGTCGGCCTGCAGCACAACATCATCGGAGATCGGGGCCCGGGCCAGCGTCTGGACGCCGCCCGTGGAGGACAGGCGAGTGCCGCGGGCGTGGGCGACGGGGATGGCGTCGAGGAGTTGGCGGGTGTAGGCGTGCTTGGGATTGCCCAGGACCTGACGGGTGGGTCCGTGCTCGACGAAGACGCCGTCTTTCATGACGTAGAGGTAGTCCGAGACGCGGGAGACGACGGCGAGGTCGTGGGAGATGAGCAGCAGCGCGGTGCCGTCGTTTCTGCGTTGTTCGAGGAGCTCGAGGATCTGGGCCTGAACGGTGACGTCGAGGGCGGTGGTGGGTTCGTCGGCGATCAACAGAGCGGGGTCGGCAGCGATCGCGGAGGCGATGAGGGCGCGTTGGCGTAGGCCGCCGGAGAGCTGGTGGGGATATTGCGTCGCGCGCAGTTCGGGATCGGGGATGCCGACGGTGGTGAGCAGTTCGATCACTCGGGCGTCGACGTCGCTGCGCCCGACAACCCGGTGCGTGTTGAGTACCTCGCCGACTTCGGCGCCGATGGTGCGCAGTGGGTCGAGGGAGACGAGGGCGTCTTGCAGGACGAACCCGACCTGCTTGCCGCGCAGGGCGCGCCACTGCCGTTCGGAGTATTTTCGGGTGTCGGATCCGCCCACATGCACGCGATCGGCCCGGACCTGAGCGCCCGAGCCGATCAAACCGACCAGACTGCGGGCGGTGACGCTTTTACCCGAGCCCGATTCGCCGACGATCGCGACGGACTGTCCGCGGTCGATCGTGAAGGAGATGCCGTCGACGGCGGAGATGGTGCAGGCGCCGGAGGGGAAGCCGACCCGCAAATTCGCGACCTCGACCAGTGGCGACGCGGAATCGCCGGTCGCGGGAGTGTGTTTGGTGAGGGTGGTCATCACGAGGTCCGTCCGTCGGTGCGTCGCTGCAGGTATTGGCCGACCACGGTGACCGAGAGAACGGTCAGTGTGATGGCGAGGCCGGGGAAGATGGCGGGCCACCAGGCGACGGAGAAGTAGGTGCGGCTGGCCGAGAGCATGCTGCCCCATTCGGCGGTGGGTGGTTGAGGTCCCAGACCCAAAAAGCTGAGAGAGGAACCGATTCCGATGGCCGAGCCGATCCCGATCGTCGCCAGAACCAGGACCGGTCCCAGGGCGTTGGGGACGATGTGGCGGCCGATGATCTTGGCCTGGGTCCAGCCCAGGGCTTTGGCGGCTTCGACGAACACGGCCCCGCGCAGGCGGATCACTTCGCCGCGGACGAGTCGGGCGTAGCTGGGCAGCGTCACGACAGCGACGCCGATGATGGTGGTGAAGGTGCCGGGGCCGCGGGCGGCGACGATCAGGAACACCAGTAGCAGGCCGGGGATGGCCAGGAAGACGTCGAGCAGTCGGGAGACGACCCAGTCGCCGGTGCGGCCGCCGCGGGCGGCGAACACCCCGATCGCGGTGCCGGCCAGGAGCGCGAACACCGTTGCGCTGACGCCGATCAACAGCGACGGCCAGGCGCCGTAGATGATGCGGGCGTAGATGTCGCGACCGTTCTGGTCGGTCCCGAAAAGATGCTCCACGCTCGGTGCCAGGAGCATGTCCAGGGGCTCACCCGCGTTGGGGTCTTTGCCCGTGAACAGCGACGGGAACAGTGCAGCCAGGGTGATGGCGGCGATGAAGATGCCACTGAGGATCACCGAGATGCGCAGACGCCGGATCCGTTGCACCACAGTCTGCCCGGCGGCGAAACGGACGGCCGGTGCGGGGTCGGGCAAGATGTCGGGCGTGGTCATCCGGTCACCTTCTCTGCTGTGGTTGCGGACGAGCTCTGGGTGCGGAGGCGGGGGTCGAGCCAGCCGTACGCTGCGTCGATCAAGGTGTTGACGATGGTGTAGAACGTGGCGGCGATGATCACCACACCGAGAACCAGGGGTAGGTCCTTGCTGGTGACCGCGGCGATGGTCAAGCGGCCCAGTCCTTCTCGAGAGAACACCTGTTCGACCACGACGGCGCCGCTGATCAGGGCGCCGATGATCCACCCCCACAACGTGATCACCGGCATCGCTGCATGCCGCAACACATGGCGCAGCAGCACCGCGGTCTCCCCGACGCCGCGGGAGCGGGCGGTGACGACGAAGGGTTCATCCAGGGTTTTCTCGACCCCGTGCCGCAGGACCTGCGAGAGCAGGGCGGCCGGCGCCGCCGCCAAGGCGATGGAAGGCAGCACCAGCGACGAGACGCCCTGCGAGCCGACCGACGGAAACCAGCCCAATTCGAACGAGAAGATTGTCAGCAGCAAGATGCCGAGCCAGAAGGTCGGGACGGCGACCGTCAGCACCTCGAAGGAGGTGATCGGACCGCGGATCCACCCGGGCCGGTTCGCGGTGGCCAGACCCACCACCAGAGCGACCACCAAGGACAGTATTGCGGCGACGATCACCAATTGCAGTGTCGGCCAGATCTGCCCGCCGATGGCCTCGGTGACCGGCATCCGCAGCGCGTAGGACCGGCCCAAGTCGCCGTGCAGCAGGCGCCACAGATAGTTTCCGTACTGGGTCAGGATCGGGTCGTCGAGCCTGTAGTCGCTGATGATCTGTGCCCGCACCTCGGGTGAGACCTGGGCGGTCCCGATGATCGAGTTGATCGCCGAACCCTTACCGGAGTGGATCACGATGAAGGTGGCAGTGATCGCGCCCCACAACACCAGCAGCGATACGGCCAACCGACGGGCGACCGCCCGACCGAGAGTCCGAGTGCGCGGAATCTCGGTCGGGACAGCCGCCGTTTCGATCACCACTGTCATTGCGTGACCCAGGCGTCATAGAACGTCGGGAACGCCTGTGGCTCGAACTTCACACCCTGCACCTTGTTGCTGCGACCCAGCGCGTAGTTGAAGACGTAGACGGGGAAGACCGCGGCGTCGTCGGCGATCTGCTGCTGTGCGCGGCCGTAGATGGCCGACTGCTTGGCCAGATCGGTTTCGGCGAGTGCTGCCCTCAGATCGGCGTCGACGGTCGGGTTCGAGTATCGCGCAAGGTTTGTGCCGAAAGAATCTCTCGGGATGTTGCTCGAGTCCGAGAGCGTGCGGAGGGCATCGGGTGATGCGCGTTGCCAGCTGATGTCGAGTACGTCGTATTCGTTGGTGTAGAGCGCGGTGTAGTACTCATCGACGGTGATGTTCTTGATCTGGTAATCGGCGCCGAGCTTCTTGGCCGACGATTGCACCTGCTCGAGCAGGGTGTCGCGCTGTTCGCGGGCGTACTCCTTGAGGTACGGGTGCACGACGGTCAGGCGCTTTCCGTTCTTGGTGCGGTATCCCTCGCTGTCACGTCCGGTCCAGCCGGCTTCGTCGAGGAGTTGGTTGGCCTTGTCCTCGTCGTAGGTGTAGGCCGACTCGCTGTCTTTGTTGTATCCGACCGTGGCAGGACTGAGGGTGTTCTTCGCGGGCTGGAAGACACCGAAGTACAGCTTGTCGACGATGGTGTCCCAGTCGATGCCGGCCCGGAAGGCCTCGCGGACCTTGACATCGGAGAACACGCCGGCCTCGGTGTTGGGGTAGTAGTTGTAGTTGCCGCCGGGTGCCTGGGCGGTGTCGACGGTGAAGCCGGGGGTGTCTTTCAGCTGCGAGACGTTGACCGGGGGCACGCTGGCGATCGCGTCGACCTGGTTACTGGTCAGCGCGCCGTAGCGGGAGGAGTCCTCGGGGATCTCCTGGATGCTGATCGCCTGCAGATGGGCCTTGCCGGTGTGGTCGGCATTGCCCGGACCCCAGTTGTACGCGTCGTTCCGGGTGTATTCGATGCCCTGGTTAGGGGTGTAACCATTCTCGCTGACAAACGGGCCGGAGCCGACGATTTTGCTGCACAGTGCATCCGGGCTCTGCGTCAGGGTCGAGGGCGCCTCGATACCGAGATAGGCCGTGGCCAGCGACGGCAGGAACGCAGAGTTCGGCTCGGAGAACGTGACCTCGACGTGTGTCGGGTCGATGACGTTGGTGCCGGTGTAGGTCGCGATGGTGTTGGCGGCGAGCTGTGACTTGGTCGCCGGGTTGACGATGTGGTCGAGGTTGGCCTTGACCGCGTTGCCGTCGAACTTCTCGCCGTTGGAGAAGGTGACGTCGTCGCGCAGGGTGAACGAATAGGTCAGCTGGTCGGGGGAGACGTTCCATTCAGTTGCCAACCACGGGTCCAGGGTGCCGTCCTCGTTCAGCGCGACGAGCGAGTCGACGATCGGCCGGGTGTAGAAGCCGGCGATGTCGGCGGGACTCTGATGGGGATCGATGCAACCGCCGGGCCCCGAGGCGCTGGCGAACCGGAGTGTGCCGCCGTCGACGGGATCGCCGGTGGCGGTGGCGGATTCGCTGCTGTTTCCCGAGCTACAGGCGCTGGCGATGAGTCCGATCGACACGGCAGCGAGGACGGTGGCCTTCGATCGGTGTCTGAAGCGGCCGGGTGGTCGGGACATGGGTGTTCTCCTGAGGTGATGGGTGACTGACGCTGGGGCTACAGGAACCGCTCACAAGCAGGTGTGAGCGGTACAGGGCGAGGCAAACCGACTTCATCGGCCGGGTACGGCTGATCATCGAACTCCCGATATCTCTTCGGGTTCGCATGTGTGAACCCGCGCTTGCTCCATGCCCGTTGCGGACTGGAGCCGTGTCTTTTATCCAGGGCACCCCGCCGCGGTGGAGGGTTGCCGACCAGCCAGCTGGAACTTGGCACTGGTACTCGTTGACACATGGCGGTCGAAGTCCACCAAAGGATTTGGAGTCGACCGCCTGAACAGAAGGGTACGCAGACTCGCCGCAGAATCAGTAGTTCGTAGGCACTTCGAATCTCGGAGAACCTAACCTGGCGCCCGGGTGTCGTCTGAGGCTATGGCGTCCTGGGGAAGGTGTTCACGGGCAGGCACTGGCGTCTACCGAGCCTGTTTGTTAGCATTCGTCTCGGTCACGAGTATCAGCGCACAGCCCCGGCTTGCTGATCGGCAACCCTCCACCGCGGCGGGGTGCTCCGGGTGATGACCTGGCCGGCTGGAACCCTCAGTCGGCAAGCGCGGACCCCCTACGTCCGGTAGTCGCAGATCAGTTCTGCGACCCCTGTGCGTTGTGGTGTCCTCTATCTCGCTGGAGGATTGACGATGAGTACCACCACCGAACTCGAATGTTCGCTGAAAGCCATTGCCGAAGTAGAAGGTTCGGACCTGCGAGCACCGCTGGCAGATGGTTCGACCACCCGCTACATCAACTTCGACTACGCGGCCAGTTCGCCTGCGCTCCGGAGCGCGGTGAGTCGGATCGGCGAGTTGTTGCCCACCTATTCGAGCGTGCACCGGGGCGCCGGATACGCATCTCAGGTCACCACACAGGCATACGAAGACGCCCGGGCGGTGGTGACCGAGTTCGTCGGCGCCGCTGATGACCAGTGCTTGGTCTTCACCAGGAACACCACGGATTCGCTGAACCTGCTGGCCGGCTGCGTACCGGGTCCGGTGGTGGTGCTCGACATCGAACACCATTCGAATCTGTTGCCGTGGAGAGATTGTCACGTTGTCCAGGCTGCGAACAGTATCGAGGAGACCGTCGGACGGGTCGACGCAGAACTCCAGCGCACCGGGGCGGCATTGTTGGCCGTGACAGGCGCGTCCAACGTCACCGGCGAGATTCTGCCGATCCGAGTACTCGCCGATCTGGCCCACACACGGGGAGCGCGGATCGTCGTCGACGGTGCTCAACTGGTCCCGCATCGTCGGGTGTCCCTGGTCGCGGACGGCATCGACTACCTGGCCTTCTCCGGTCACAAGGTCTACGCCCCATTCGGTGCCGGAGTCCTTGTCGGACGACGGGATTGGCTGGACGCTGCCCCGGCGTATCTCGCCGGCGGCGGAGCGGTGCGCAACGTGACCCGCGACGACGTCGAGTGGGCACCGTCGCCTGCTCGGCACGAAGGCGGATCGCCCAACGTGCTCGGCGCAGCAGCGCTGGCGGCCGCATGCGAGGAGATCGCGTCGTTGGGAGACGCTGCAGCGCACCATGAAACGGCGCTAACCGAGCAACTGCGGTGGGGTCTTGCCGCGATCGACGGTGTCGAGGTGCTGAAGATCTTCCACGACATCTCAGACGCCGTCGGTGTCGTCAGCTTCGTCGTCGACGGCCATCGGGCGGTGGATGTGGCGCGGTATCTGTCCACCGAGCACGGCATCGGTGTGCGGGACGGCCGGTTCTGCGCTCATCCGCTGCTGGGCCGACTCGGCCACGACGGCGGAGCAGTTCGGGCCAGTCTTGGCCTGGGCTCGAGTTCTGCCGATATCGACGCGTTGCTGTCTGCGCTCGCGCAGTACGTCACCCGCTGACCAACCGCCGACCGTGCCGAAATGGCCACGGTCGGCGGCTTGCCCGGATCGATCAGCCGGCGGAGACGGTCCTCGTCAGCAGGTTGGCCAGCGTCTTGCTGAAGGCGGCCGGTTGCGTCGGGCTACCACCCTCGGCCAGCAGTGCCGCACCGTAGAGCAACTCTGCGGTCTCCCGGAGCGCAGCATCGTCGCCGCGGTCGGCGAACGCCTTCTGCAACCCCGACGTCAGGGCGTGGTCGGGATTGAGTTCCAGGATGCGCTTACTCTCCGGCATGGGGATCCCGGAGTCGCGATACATCTTCTCGAGTGCCGGTGAAAGGCTCTGTGCCTCACCGACGATGCAGGCCGCGGAGTCGGTCAGCCGCGACGACAGGCGCACCTGGCTGACGTCATCGACGAGCACGCCCGTCAGCCATGTCAGGAGCTCGGCGAACTGCTCGTTGTCTTTCTTCTCGTCGTCTTCCTTGTCGGCCTCGTCGCTGAGGTCGACCTCGCCCTTGGCGACCGACTGCAACGGCTTGCCTTCGAAGTCGGGAATCGACTGGATCCACATCTCGTCGATGGGATCGGTGAGCAGTAGGACTTCGAGACCCTTCGCCTTGAACGCCTCGAGATGCGGGGAGCGCTCGATCTGCTCCCGCGATTCGCCGGTGGCGTAGAAGATCTGGCTCTGGGTGTCCTTCATCCGCTCGACATATTCCGCCAGCGAGGTGGCGGTGTCGGCCGAGTGGGTGGAACTCAGCGAGGTGATGGCCAGCAGCGCGTCGCGGTTGTCGACGTCCTGCAGCAGACCTTCCTTGAGAACGCGCCCGTACTGCGACCACAGGGTGTCGTACTTCTCGCGGTCGTTCGCGCGCAAGTCCTTGATGACCGACAACACCTTCTTGGTGAGTCGCCGCCGGATCGCCTTGATCTGGCGGTCCTGCTGCAGGATCTCGCGGGAGACGTTGAGCGACAGATCCTGTGCGTCGACCAGACCCTTGATGAACCGCAGGTACTCGGGCATCAGCTCTTCGCAGTCGTCCATGATGAACACCCGCTTGACGTACAGCTGCACGCCCGCCTTGTGCTCGCGCATGAACAGATCGAACGGTGCGGTCGACGGGATGAACAGCAGGGCCTGGTACTCGAAAGTGCCTTCGGCCTTCATCGGGATGATCTCGAGCGGGTCATCCCACGCATGGCTGACGTGGCGGTAGAACTCCGCGTACTCCTCGTCGGTGACCTCGGACCGAGGCCGGGTCCACAGGGCCTTCTGCGAGTTCAGCGTCTCGGTGACGTGAGTGGGTGCCGGCTCGGTTTCTTCCGCAGTCTCGGCATCAGCGTCTTCGTCGGCCTCCGGCGCCGGGGGAGCGGGCGGCGCGGGGACGTCCATGCGAATCGGCCACGAGATGAAGTCGGAGTACTTCTTCACCAGCTGACGGATCTGCGAGACCGACGCATAGTCGTGCAGGTCGTCTTCTGCATCCTCGGGCTTGAGGTGCAGCGTGACCGTGGTGCCCTGCGGTGCGTCCGCTACGTCTTCGATCGTGTACGTGCCCTCGCCCGCGGACTCCCAGCGCGTGGCCTGCTCCTCGCCGGCCTTGCGGGTCAGCAGGGTGACCTTGTCGGCGACCATGAACGTCGAGTAGAAGCCGATGCCGAACTGGCCGATCAGCTCCTCCGACGCCGCAGAGTCCTTAGCCTCCTTCAGTTTCTTCCGTACCTCTGCGGTGCCCGACTTCGCGAGCGTGCCGATGAGGTCGACGACCTCGGCGCGGGACATGCCGATGCCGTTGTCGGAGAGGGTGAAGGTCCGGGCCTCAGGGTCGAGTGTGATCTGGATGTGCAGATCGGAGGTGTCCGCCGCGAGGTCCTTGTTGCGGTAGGTCTCCATGCGCAGCTTGTCGAGGGCGTCCGATGAGTTGGACACCAGCTCACGCAGGAAAGAATCCTTGTTCGAGTAAACCGAATGGATCATGAGGTCGAGCAATTGCCGCGTCTCCGCGGCAAACTCCATCTCTTCGACCTGAGCGCTCACGTTGAAGCTCCTTGGGGTGTTGTGCTTGTAGTTGGTGCGTGGAGTTGTTGCGTGCTCCGACCGATCATTTTATGCAGGCGGCTCGTAGTACATTCAGACCTCATGTCTGGTACCCCCATCCGGCGGCAGCCGTGAGCCCGGTCATCCAGAACGTGCTCGGTCGGGAATTCGAGAACCTGCATCCCAATTTGCAATGGCGATATGGGATCGATTCCACCTCTCAACTCTCCCAGGCCTCGCACGGGATCATGGAGTCGGTGTACAGCTCGCCCGTTGTGGCCACCGGTCTGCGTCATTTCGGAAAGCGCAACGCGATGCCGATCAGGACGAGCCGACTCGTTCCTTTCACGATGCACAACTACTGCTACCGGGACGAACTCGGGCGTGAATCGCTGGCGGTCATGCGGTCTCTGAACTACACCAGCGGCGCGCATGGACTCAATTCGCTGCTCGTGGACGGCAAAGAGGGCCTGGTCGACTACTTCGGCGACGGACCGGAACTGCTGTGGCCCATCGAGGCATCGGTGGACCGGCACGGCTCGCTGGTGTTCGAGAGCGGACCGATGCGCCTGCTCGCGGGCCCGAAGATCGGGATGCGCGGGTTCATGGCCGCCCGCATGCAGTACATCGAGGGTTGGGACGAGCAGCACAATCGCTTCCGTGTCGACGCGACCGTCCGCAACCCGGTTCTCGGTGAACTCATCCACTACCGGGGCTGGTTCACGACCCACGACGAGCCGTGCTCCTTGCGGGACATCCCCGACGAGGCCTGGCCGGTCCGCCTGGAGGCGCGCGAGCGTTGAGTTCGGCCCGCGCGCCCCGGTCGGCGCGTCAGACCCCCGACACCACCGACTGGGACAGCCCGAGGTGATCACGCAACGTCTCACCCTCGTACTCGGTGCGGTAGACGCCCTTCTCCTGCAGGAGTGGGACGACCGTGTCCGCGAACTCGTCGAGCCCACCCGGGGTGATGTGCGGGACGAGGATGAATCCGTCGCTGGCATCGGCTTGGACGAAGTCGTTGATCGTGTCGGCCACGGTCTGCGGCGACCCGATGAACGCCTGCCGACCGGTCACCTCGATGATCAGTTCCCTGGTCGTCAGGTTCTCGGCTTCGGCCCGCGCCCGCCACTCTGCCGCGACATCGCGCGGATCGCGATGGATCCGGACGCTGGCCCGGCCCTTGGCGACGGTGTTCTCACCGGGCAGCGGATCGATGGTCGGTAGCGGACCGTCAGGGTCGTGGTCGGACAGATCGCGGTTCCACAACTGCTCGAGGAACTTGATCGCAGTCTGCCCGCTGACCTGCTGAAGCCGGATCTCGTGCGCGCGTTCGGCCGCGTCGGCATCGGTGTCGCCGAGGACGAACGTCGCGGCGGGCAGGATGAGGAGCTCGTCGTGGTCGCGGCCGTAGGTCGCGAGTCTGCCCTTGACGTCCTTGTAGAACGCCTGACCGTCGTCGAGGGTCGAGTGCCGCGAGAAGATGGCGTCGGCCCGCGCGGCTGCGAACTCGCGGCCGTCTTCCGAATCGCCTGCCTGGAAGATGACGGGCCGCCCCTGGGGACTGCGGGGCACGTTGAACTGACCGGAGATGTCGAATTGATCGTCGGCGTGACTGAACGATCCCACGTCGGGCCGGCCCAGAAAGGTTCCTGATTCCTTGTCGGCGACGATGTCGTCGGCCTTCCAGGAGTCCCAGAGTTCGGTTGCGACCTCGAGGAACTTCCTCGCCCTGCCGTAGCGCTCGTCCTTCGGGAGGTAGCCGCCGCGGCGGAAGTTCTCGCCGGTGAACTCGTCCCACGAGGTGACCACATTCCACGCCGCCCGGCCGTCTGTGAGGTGGTCGAGGCTGGCGAACTGGCGGGCCACCTCGTACGGCTCGTTGAAGGTGGAGTTGATGGTGCCCGTCAGGCCCAGCTTGTCCGTGACGGCCGCCAAGGCCGCGAGGATGGTGAACGTGTCCGGGCGCCCGACCACGTCGAGGTCATAGATGACGCCGTTCTGCTCCCGCAGACGCAGGCCCTCTGCCAAGAACAGGAAGTCGAACCGGGCGCGTTCTGCGGTCTTGGCGAAATGGGTGAACGAGTCGAACTCGATGTGGCTGCCCGCGGCCGGATCGCTCCAGACCGTGGTGTTGTTGACCCCGGGGAAATGTGCCGCCAGGTGAACTTGCTTGGTCATCGGTTGATCAGCTCCTGTGCTCCTGCGTAACGGTTGGCGGGCCGGGTGAGGCCGAGGTTCTCGCGCAACGTCGTACCGGCGTACCCGGTACGGAAGAGGCCGCGGCGCTGCAGCTCCGGGACGAGTGCCGACGTGATGGCTCGGAGGTCGTCCGGAATCGCTCCGGGTCGCAGTCGGATGCCGGTGACACCTGCGGCCTCGAGTTCTTCGATCCGGTCGGCCAGACCGGCTGCGGTGCCGACGAAGATCTGGGCGTCACTGGTGTACTCGGCGCCCGCGCGCTCGTCGAGCCGCGACTTGCGACTCGCTGCCTCGGAATCGGACCCGGCGAGGAACACGACGAGATCGGCGAAGACGTGGACGGTGTCGTCGCCGCGGCCCGCCCCTAGCTGCGCATCGCGGATCTTGCCGACGATGGATGTCGCGTCGGCCGGGTCGGTGGGGGTGATGAATCCGAGGTCGGTGGACGCGGCGATCAGTTCGAACGGGATCTGCTGATGGCCCAGCGCGGCGATGATCGGCTGGCCCTGGGGTGGGCGCGGGGTGATCGATGGCCCGCGCACGCTGAAGAAGCGGCCCTCGAAACCGATGTAGTGCAGCTTGTCGCGGTCGACGAATCGCCCGGTGGCCTTGTCGCGAATCTCGGCGTCGTCTTCCCAACTGTCCCAGAGGCGCCGTAGGACCTCGGCGTAGTCGCCGGCTTCCTCGAAGAGGTCGGCGATGAGCGCCTGCGCGGTCGGGCCCGCGAGGTCGGCTCTGTCGAGCCGGGGGAACTCTCGGCGTCCGAGCAGAGCCGCCTCATGCGGCTGCGCCGAGACCTGGAGCCTGACCCCGCCCCGGCCTTTGCTGACGTAATCGAGCGTCGCGATCGCCTTCGACAGGTGGAACGGTTCGGTGTGCGTCACCACGGCTGTCGGGATGATCCCGATGTGTGTGCTCGCCGGCGCGACTCGGGCCGCGATGAGAACGGAATCGAGACGCCCACTGACGAGGTCGGTGCGCGGTTGCAGACCCTCGAGCGTGGCAGACCGCAGCCCGAAGGAATCTTCGATCGTCACGAAGTCGGCGAGACCGCGTTCGGCCTCCGCGACGAGTTCGCCCCAGTAGCGCGGCGAGAGCAAGCGGTCCGGTTCGGCGTTCTGCTCGCGCCACGCGGCGGGATGCCACCCCGCGCCGTCCAGCGCGATCGCCAGATGGACCTGGTCAGATGTCGGCATCATTCATCTCCTGTGGTGTGGTTCGGCGGGGCCGGCGAGAATTCGAACTCCCACCTCAGGCTGACAACGCCCCGTGCGCGGGTGAAGATTCCGCAGCGGCCGGGCTCGGATCAGCGTGAATCTAACCCTCGCCGGGGCGGCAGTTCGGGTGCTCAATGGAGAGAACACTCAACCGGGAGCTGCCGCATGTCACTGTTCACCACGCTGATGTCGGTCGACCATCTGCTGATGGCCGCCGCCGCCGTGCACCCCGAGGCGCCGCCTGCCCTACCGATGATCGAGCGTTGCGGGCACGCCGCGGTAGCCACTCAGGACAGCGACGGTGTGCGATGACACGCGCCGACTCTCTCGTGCTGGTGCGGGTGCGTCCGAATGATGCCCTGGCCAGGACAGTGCTCTCCGAGCTCGCCATCGAATACAGCCACCGCTACGGCGGCACGTCGTGCAACTGGTTTTCGAAGCTGACCAAGCAGTCCGTCGACCGAGACGGGTCCTTTCTGGTGGTGGTGGCAGAAGGTGTCGCGGTCGCCGGAGGCACCTACCGCCCCGTCGATGAACAGACCGTCGAACTGAAGCGGATCTGGACCGCGTCGAAGTTCCGTCGCCAAGGACTCGCGCGGCGGGTGCTCGCCGATCTCGAAGCCGACATCGCGGGCCACGGTTACCGGCGGGTCGTGCTGACGACCGGTCCGCGGCAACCCGAGGCGCACAGCCTCTATCGCGCCGCGGGCTACCGACCGTTGTACGACACGGGCCGCGATGCCGACGAGATCGGCCTCCACCGTTTCGAAAAAGACATCGCCGCCGGATGCTCGCTGGCGGCCTCCGCCTGAAGTGGCTCGTGCGATCGGAGCGAAAACCTCTGTGACGCACAGTTGTTGAGGAGTGTTCAGGGCGGGTGTCCGGGATTGACGGTTCGTGTTTGTCAAGCATTCGATTCTGTCCGACACCAAAGCTACGCCCGGACGCTGCGATGAGAGAAGCTCTGGTGGCAGGCATGGTCGAATACAGGAGTGGGTGATCGCGATGGCGGCCTTCGGTCCGGAAACCGGTGCGGTGGGATGGGATTGGCGAGTGCACGGAACCTGTCGCGACGCCGGCATCGATTGGGATGTGTTCTTCACCCCGTCCGGACGTGAGTCCGCGACCGCGCGTCGACGTCGTGAAGCGGAGGCGAAATCGCTGTGCGCAACGTGCCCGGTCGTCAGGCAATGCCGAGAACACGCGGAGACCTTCGGCGAGAAACACGGGATCTGGGGAGGTTTGACGGTCGACGAACTCGCCGATCTGAGCTCGCGGATCCGCTCCGCCTGAGCTGTTCCGGCAACCCGCCGACATCGCGGCCCGTACGCTGAAGTCATGACCACAGACGTACCTGCAGTCGAACTGAACTCCGGCACCTCCATTCCGCAACTGGGACTCGGGGTTTGGCAAGCCACCAACGACGAGACCGAGCGTGCGGTGCTCTCGGCGATCGACGACGCGGGCTACCGGCACATCGATACCGCGGCAGCGTACGGCAACGAGGAGGGTGTCGGCCGAGCTCTGGCAGCCACCTCGGTCGCCAGGGAAGATCTCTACGTCACCACCAAGCTCTGGAACGCCGACCAGGGCTTCGAGCCCGCCCAGGCGGCGTTCGACAAGAGCCTGTCGCTCCTCGGCCTCGACTATGTCGACCTGTATCTGATCCATTGGCCGCTACAGAACGACGAACGATTGCTCCGGACGTGGGACGCCCTGGAGGCGATCGCCGAGTCGGGCCGGGCCAAGGCCATCGGTGTCTGCAATTTCGAGCCCCACCACCTGCAGCTTCTGGTCGACCGCGGTGGCACACTGCCCGCCGTCGACCAGGTCGAGCTGCATCCGCACCTGACCCAGCATGCGATCCGGGAAGTCGCGGGAAAGCACGGCATCGCGGTGGAATCATGGAGTCCACTGGGCGGCACCAGCAACTCGGGATGGGGCAAGGCGTCCAAGCCGAACACCCTGTTGTCCGATCCGGTGATTGCCGGTATCGCAGAGCGCCATGGCAAGTCACCCGCCCAGGTGCTCATCCGCTGGCACCTCTCGAACGGTCTGATCGTCATCCCGAAGTCGGTGAACCCGGAGCGGATCGCCCAGAATATCGACGTCTTCGGATTCGACCTGACCGACGCCGACCTGCAGGAGATCGCCACCCTCGACGACGGGGTCCGCGTCGGCATCCATCCCGACGAGATGAACCTCGGCGCACCCGAGTAATCCCCGGTTCATGCGCCGTTGACAGCTCGCTCGCCCACCCGATTTCGCGCCGCCCACCCGAAATTCCGGGTGGGCGGCGCGAATTCAGGTGGGTGGGAGTCGTGGGGGCTGGTCGCCGTGCGGGATCGGAGGTCCCACCGCGAGAAGGCTGCCCACGGTGCGGCCCTTACCCCAGCCGAGCTTTTCCCGGTAGGACCCCACGGCGGCGTCGGCGAGCACCGATCGATCACGCAGCGGCGCGGATTCCGGTGACACATAGAGCGCATCGGTGGGGCAGTAGGCCTCGCACATGAAGCACGTCTGGCAGTCGCTCTGCCGGGCGATCTCCGGAACGCCGTCCTGCCCGCGGTCGAAGACATCCGTGGGGCAGGCCTCGATGCATTTGTCGCATCCGATGCAGGCCTGCGCCAAGACCAGTTCGATCATGAGGCGTGTGCCAGCAGGACTGTCTCGGCGGGGCTGGTCGCGGTCCAGACGTGGTCGAGGCCGCCGGTGAGGATGTGATGATGCTGGCGCGGATCCAGGTCGGGATGATCGTCGCGCTTGCTCATGCCACGAGATTCGGTGCGCAACAATGCCGATCGGTACATCCAGCGACCGACTGCGGTCATGGCGGCGGCCTGCCGGGAACGGATCCGATCGATACCGCCCGTGGGAGCCAGCCCGGCGGACAGGTCGATCCACAGGTGGTCGAGTTCGTCGGCCGCCGCGGTCAACCGGTCTCCGCTGCGGAGGTAGTTCTTCTCGAAGGGGAGCAGTTGGGCCTGGGCAGCGGCGACCACGTCCTGGGCGGACACGGCCTGCCTGCCCTCGGGTCGCAGACCGGCGCGGCCGGCTCCGATGACATCGATCGCCGTCACTTTTTTCACCTGCCGGGCATGACGGGCCGCACCGGCACCGGCCCAGGTGCCCGACGACATCGCCCATGCCGAATTGTGGCTGCCCCCGCCGGTGAATCCGCCGCAGATGCGCTCCCGGGTGGCGACGTCGCCGGCCGCGAACAGGCCGGGCACCGTCGCCCGGCAGCTGTCGTCGACGATGTTGATGCCGCCGGTCCCGCGGACTGTGCCCTCGGCCAGCAGGTCGACCTCGAACCTGTCGGTGAACGGATTGATACCACGGCGGTCGAACTGCAAGAAGAAGTTGGGCTGTCCCATCCGCATCTGCCGCTGCACGTCCGGGGTCGCCCGGTCCAGCTGGGCAAAGACTTTCTCCTGCAACAGCGTCCTGGCGATCACCGACCGGCCCTTGGTGGAACCGGTACCCTCCACAATCCGGCCGTCACCGTGGAAGAACGTGGCGTAGCCGTAATAGGCGGTCTTGGTCACGGTGGATCCGGCCGGAACGATGCCGTAGGCGTTGGAGAACTCCATCCCGGAGAACTCCGCACCGACCTCGGCGGCCATCAGTGCACCGTCACCGGTGTTCACGTTGGTGCCAAGCGCCCGGGACAGGAATGCGCACCCGCCGCTGGCGAGCACCACCGCGCCGGCGAGGATCGTGTAGTCCCGATTCTCGTGCCGCTGGTATCCGGCAGCGCCGCGGACAGATCCGTCGGTCTCGACGAGCAGTTCGAGGGCGGGTGAATGGTCGAGGATCCGTACGCCGGCCCGCTGGATCCACGCCCGCATCCGGCGCATGTATTCGGGGCCCTGCACGCCCGTACGGTCCTGCGCACCGGTGGCCGGGTCGATCGGGAACGGGTAGCGCCCTTCGGTACCGAGGCGTTCCATGTTCGTGAACGTCTGCGCGAGAACCCGATCCATCCAATGGTGGTCCGCGAGATGGCCACCGAGTGTTTCCCTGCTCGCTTTGGCCGCGCTTCGCTTCTCCGGATCGGGCGCCACGTACCAAACCCCGGTGCCCGATGGCGCCGTTGCGCCGCTGGTCCCGCAGTAGCCTTTGTCGACCAGGACCACGTCCGCGCCACTCTCGCGGGCATGTAGGGCTGCCCAGGTGGCGGCAGGTCCACCGCCGATCACGAGTACATCGGTGGACAACTCCAGAGGTGCGGACACGGTGAACTCCTGACGGGGTGGCGGTCCACCGTTCGGCGCTCGAGACCTGGCGGGGCTCGGCCGGTCCGGTGGGACATCTGCCGGTCAGAGTAGGACGGGCGTACCGGGTCCGAGAATGGTTGCGGTCAGGTTGATTCTGGCCGCGGGGTCGTCGGCGACTTGCCAGGATGGGCCGGCACCGCGATAGTCGGATCATGTCCACCGAAGATGCTGCTCTCATCGAGTTCGTCACCGAACACACCCGCGGCACCCTGGCCACCATCCGGCACAGCGGGGTGCCGCAGCTGTCGACGATCAGTTATGCCTTCGACCCACGGGCGCGGTTGTTCCGAATCTCGGTCACCGCGAGCCGTGCGAAGGTGGCGAACCTCCGTCGCGACCCCCGGGCCAGCATCCACGTCAGTAGTGCCGACGGCTGGTCGTACGTGGTCGCCGAGGGACGCGTGGAGCTCAGCCCGGTCGCAGCGCAGACGCGGGACGACGACACGGTGTCGGAGCTCATCGACGTCTACCGAGACATCCTCGGTGAGCATCCGGATTGGGACGAATACGCCCGGGCCCTGGTCTCCGATCAACGGCTCGTGATCCGCCTCCACGCCGACCACGTCTACGGGCAGGTGTCGGACCCGGTCTGATCGTGCAGCGCGGCCTGTCCGCATGCGCTCGGTCGGTGTCGGCTGCCCGGTGGCACTTGACACTTGGCCAAATCGGACGAATCGACCCACTCTAGAATTGCCGTGATTCCTAGTGGCGGCAGCGTTGCCCCGGCGCGCTACGCTGGGTGACATCAGTCACTTGCCCGAAGGGGGTTGCCATGTCACCGGAAGCACAAGAACTACTGGATTTCGAGGTCCGCTGGTACCCGCTGGGTGGTGGGCCCTCGCAGCAGATCCACGAGCGGTTCGGCATGTCCGATCGTGATTACTTCATCAAGATCAACGATCTGCTCGACACCGAACCGCCCGAGACTCTGTCAGCTGTCGCGGTCGACAAGATGCGCGGCGTCGTCCGGCGGCGACTCTGGATGGCGAAGTAGTCGCCGGAGTCGGACCTAAGCGAGCCGGCGTTTTGCTTCTTCCTTCAGGCCTTTTTGCGCGGTGTTGAGCGCGGTCTTCTGGGCCTGCTTGACGATGAGGCCCGGGAGCTTGATCTTGAGGTCGACCTCGAGTTCGAAGGCGATGTGCGATCCCTCGCCTTTCGGGGTCACGGTGTACTGGCCGTGCTGGTGTGAGAGCTGATCGGCTTCGATGAGGTCCCAGGTGCAGGTGTTCTCGGTCCAGGTGTAGTTGAGCAACTGGTGGTCGGTCATGCCGACCGCCTGGAGTTCGAGCTTCACCGTCTTGGGTGAACCATCTTCGTGCTCGTCGACGATCTCGGCCTTCTTGTGGGGTCCGGACCAGTCGGGGAGTGCTTCAATATCCATGAGGATTTCCATGATGACCGCGGGGGGTGCATCGATATCGAACTCGGTCTTCGCATTGACAGGCATGGAACAAAAAGTACACCGAGAAGGACCGATTCTGAGACGGGTTCGAAAGGTGTGGACACCGGTGTCGCAGACGCTAGAAATTCGGACGAAGCGGTCGGGGGACCACGGCGCCGCAATTGACCCTTCCGGCAACGGCTTTGACCGATGAGGACGGAGCGTTCGGTCGGGGTTGATTTCGTGACCGGACCGATGCAATCGAACGACGGCGCGGAGGACATGCGCGGGAGTACGCTCAGCCCTGAGCGGCGTCCGGGCCAACCCGGGTGGCGTGGGTGCTCGAGGAAGTCGCGGCCGGATCCGGTCCGTTTCGCCGAGCGCGGGGGACAGTGCACATTTCTATCTCGATGGGACCAAGGTTGTTCATTCGCAAGGTGTTTCGTACGCGTCAGCGGACCGCGGTCCGGGTCGCGGTGGTGGGTCTCGTCGGAGCGGGAGCGCTTGCGCTGGCCGGTCTCGCCGGCGGTGGCGCAGCTTCGGCAGATCCGTTGACCTGCACGGCAGCGAACGGACACAACGTGATCCGGACAGACGGCCAAGGCGGCTGCGGGGCGAAGGCCGGTCCGGGTAGTACGGCCCGCGCCGAAGATCACAGCCGTGGTGGCACTGCGGTCGCGTCGTCGAACACCGGCGGCAACGCCACGGCCATCAACCTGCAACCGGGTACGACAGCGTTGTCGGGGGCGGTGTCCGGCGGCACGGGATACTCGGTGACCACCGGTCCGGGTGGCCTCGCGATCACGCAGGCCAGGCAGGGCGGCACCTCGCTCGCAGTTGCCGGCTGGGGTGGCACTGCCTACTCCGGCGAATACGGAGCCCAGTGCACGGGCAGCTTCGCCGCTGCGATCGATTCCAACACCGGCCAGGCCTGCATCGGCTCGGGCGGCATCTGGCTCTCGACACCGAGACCTCAATAAACCCAGGGCGGGGGCGCACACGAAAAACCCCCGCACTTCCATACGAAGGGCGGCGCCGCTGACGGTGTCGCCCTTCGTGGTGTCCTGAAGGTGGGCGCGCCAGTCGCGAGTTCACCTACAGTCCATGTGCGGTCTGCTCGTAGCGTTTAGGTTTGATCGGTGAACGAGATCCTGCGCCTTTCAGATTTTGGTCCCGACCATCCCGACATCGGTCCGGACTTCAGCGTTGTCGCCGGGCGCGAGGCCCTGCAGCACATCGTCGACCTCGCCGATACGACCCAATTCCTGGTCGACGATCGCGACGACGACGATCCGCGGCTGCTGACCCTCCCGGGCCGCAACGTCATCGACACCTGGCGTGAGGACTACCCATACGACGAACGGCTCAGCCGTGATGAGTACGAACTCGACAAGCGGTTGTTGCAGATCGAACTGCTGAAGTTGCAGCAATGGATCAAGGCAACGAAGCGGCGGCACATCATGGTGTTCGAAGGCCGCGACGCCGCCGGCAAGGGTGGCACGATCAAACGTTTCATGGAGCACCTCAATCCCCGCGGTGCGCGCGTGGTGGCGCTCGAGAAGCCCAGCGAACGTGAGTCCACCGAGTGGTACTTCCAGCGCTACGTGCAGCACTTTCCGGCTGCCGGCGAGATCGTCATGTTCGACCGCTCCTGGTACAACCGCACCGGCGTCGAGCGGGTCATGGGATTCGCCACCGAGGAGCAGCACGCGACATTCGTCCGTCAGGCCCCGTTGTTCGAGCAGATGCTGGTCGATGACGGCATCAGCCTGACCAAGTTCTGGTTCTCGGTCAGCCCCCTGGAACAGCGCACCCGGTTCGCGATCCGGCAGGTCGATCCGGTCCGGCAGTGGAAACTGTCGCCGATGGACCTCGCTTCCCTGGACAAATGGGATCGCTACACGGCGGCCAAGGAAGAGATGTTCACGTTCACCGATACCGACCACGCGCCCTGGACCGTGGTCAAGAGCAACGACAAGAAGCGCGCTCGGCTCAACGCGATGCGCCATGTCCTGAACCTCTTCGACTATGACAACAAGGACGAGAGCATCGTCGGTGAGCCGGATCCGCTCATCGTCGGGCGGGCACGTGACCTCGCCGGTGAATAGCCACCTGCGCCATCTGTGGGTCACGGATCGGTAGCCTGGGCCGGTGCGTTCATTCCTGACTGCTCTGTTGTGCCTCGTCGCCATCGTCGGGGCCGCCATCGCCGTGCCCGCGTTCTGGGTGAACGAGCGCGTGGTCGACCGAGAAGGTTTCTCTGAAACCGTTGCGCCCCTCGCAGACAACGCGAAGGTGCAGCAGCTGATCGCGGATGAGATCACCACACAAGTCAAGATGGCCGCGCCGTTGGTGCCCTCGGCGCTGGTGCAGCCGCTGGCCGACGCTTACACCAAGGGCAGCGAGTTCCCGAAGGACTTCGCCGAGGTGATGAACCAGCAGCATGACTGGTTGTTCTCCGAGGCCACCCCTGAAGACGAGGGGCGGGTCATGTCACTCGACCTGACCCCGATGGTGAACCGGGTGCTGTCTGAGCAGGGACTCGGCGCGATCCAGGTGGAGGGGCCCATCGAGGTGCCGCTGGCCGACTCTGCGCAGGCAGGGCTCGAGGCGGGCCGCTACCACCAGCTCGGCGACCAGATCGGATACATCGCCTTCGGTGCCGCAATAGCGGCGATCGTCGCCACCCTCGGCGCACTGATCTTCGCCCGCCGTCGTGGCCTGGTTCTGCTGGCAGTCGGTTTCGGCATCGTCATCGGCGGAATCCTGACCTGGTTGCTGGGTGAGTTCGCTCGTCGCCGGGCGCAAGACGAAATCGGTGGCGCCGAGGGATCGGCGCGCGAGGTCGCAGATCTGATGGTCGACAAGGTGGTCGACAACATGCAGAACGTCGGCCTGATCGCCGTCGGCGCAGGGGTCGCCCTGGCCGCGATCGGTCTGCTGATCTCGGCCCTGCTCGAGCGCCGCAGATAGCGGAGCGTCGCCGGCCTCCTGGCTGACTTCTGGCCCGACGTCGGCTCGTCCGTTCCAGTGCTGGGGATCTGCTCCAGTTCTGGGGATCTGCTCCGGTTCCAGGGTGCTGGAAGTGGAGCATGTCACTGAAAGTGGAGCAGATCGCCGGTTGTCGGACCTCCATGCGAACATGTGTTCGTGTCCGACGAGCCGAGAGTGCAGGCGAGCATCCTGCATGCCGATCTCGACTCCTTCTATGCCTCCGTCGAGCAGCGCGACCACCCGCAGTTGCGCGGGCGGCCCGTGATCGTCGGCGGTGGGGTGGTCCTCGCCGCAAGCTATGAGGCCAAGGCCTGCGGAATCCGGACTCCGATGAACGGTCGCGACGCTCGCAAGCTGTGCCCTGAGGCGGTGGTCATGCCGCCTCGTTTCGAGGCGTACACCGAGGCGAGCCGCGCGGTCTTCGAGATCTTCCACGACACCACGCCACTGGTCGAGGGCATCTCGATCGATGAGGCATTCCTCGACGTCGGCGGCTTGTATCGGGTCAGCGGTACGCCGCGCGGGATCGGCGCGAGGTTGCGTGAGCAGGTCCGCGTCGAGGTCGGGTTGCCGATCACCGTGGGAATTGCGCGCACGAAGTTCCTCGCCAAGGTGGCCAGCGCGGTAGGTAAACCAGACGGGTTGCTCGAGGTGCCACCCGATGAGGAGTTGTCCTTTCTGCACCCGCTGCCCGTGGAGCGATTGTGGGGCGTCGGCGTCGTCACCTCTCGCAAGTTGCGGGACGCCGGGCTGAACACCGTGGGGGATCTGGCCGCGGTCGGCGAGGTCTCGCTCGGTTCATTGCTGGGGCGTGGTGCCGGACGGCACCTGTACGCGCTGGCTCTGGCACGTGATCCCCGCCCGGTCGAAGGGGGCAAACGAAGACGTTCGATCGGGTCGCAGCGCGCCCTGGGACGCAAACCGAAGTCGCAGGAAGACCTGGAGGCGACGATGGTGGCGATCGTCGACCGACTCGGCAAGCGTCTGCGGAAAGCTGAGAGAGTCTGCCGCACCGTGGTATTGCGGCTCCGATTCGACGACTTCACCAGGGCCACCCGTTCACGGACCCTGTACGAACCGACCGATGGCACCCAGGTGCTGATGACCGCGGCCCGTGGACTCCTCGCGGAGGCGATGCCGATCATCCGCGACAAGGGCTGCACGTTGGTCGGGTTGTCGCTGACCAATCTCGACAACAACGGCTCCATCCAGATGGCGCTACCGTTCGAGGAGCATCACCAGGAGAAGCTCGACATCACCATCGACGGCCTACGTGATCGCTTCGGCACGGGATCGGTCACCCGGGCGGTATTGCTGGGCCGCGACGCGGGAATGTCGGTGCCGATGCTGCCTGACTGAGATTTCGACCGGCGCCCGCACAATTGTTCGAAAACTGCTGGTAGAGGGGCCGCGAACTCTTCGCTACGGTGTCTAGATGGCTTCACCCACCGTCTCGGACTCGGACGACCTGACTCCAGGCGTCGTCGACGACACGGCACCGGCGCCGGTTGACACTCGCGCCGGTGACAATCTCCGCGTGGATCGACGCATTGCGGCGCGCCTGCAGCTGTCGTCGTGGCAGGCACCCTGGGTGGTGGCGCTCGCGACCTTTGTGATCACCGCAGCCCTCTACATCGTCTATGCCGTGAGGCGGTATGAACGGCTCGGGTTCACCGGCTGGGACCTCGGGATCTTCACCCAGGCGGTCAAGGCGTACAGCCGCTTCGAGGCACCGATGGTGCCCCTCGAGGGCACCGACATCAATCTGATGGGCGACCACTTCCAGCCATGGATCGCGCTCATCGGCCCGCTGTACCGACTCTTCCCGTCCCCGATCACGTTGCTGGTCGTGCAAGCCCTTCTGTTCGCCGTTGCGGCGGTCCCGATCGTCCGGCTCGCCACCAAGCAACTGGGCGCCGTGATCGGGGTTCTGGTCGCGATCGCCTACGGCCTGGCCTGGGGTGTGGCGCACGCGTTGGCGTTCGACTTTCACGAAATCGCGCTCGCGGTCCCTCTCATGGCCTTCTCGCTGGTGGCCCTGGTCGAACAGCGCTGGCGAGCGGCGTTGCTCTACGCACTGCCGCTGGTCTTCTGCAAAGAGGACCTCGGGCTGACGGTCGTCGTGCTGGCGGGCGTCGTCGCGCTGCGCTGCGGGCCGCGGACGTACCGGTGGGCGGCAGGGACCGCGGTCTGGGGTCTGGTCTGGACCGCGCTGGCCGCCAAGGTGATCGTGCCTGCCTTCAGCAGCGCCGACTACTCATACGGATCGAAGTTCGCGGAGTCGCCCGCCGAGGGTGTTCGCGAGTTGGTGCTCGGCTTCGCCGCCGGAGACGCCCGCGCCTCCACCGCGTTCATGCTTCTCGTCATCACGGTGTTCCTCGCGGTTCGCTCGCCGATCGCACTCGTCGCGATCCCGACCATCGCGTGGCGGTTCTGGAGCACCAATCACCTCTACTGGTCGGACGACTACCACTACGACGCCATCCTGATGCCGGTCATGTTCGTCGCGATGATCGACGCGCTGATGACCCTGCGCAGGCGTGGCAGCTCGCGCCGGGTGCTGACCGGGTTCGCGGCGGGCGCCGCGGTGATCGCAGTGGTGCTGACCGCAGGTGGCCCGTTGCACCGGTTGGCCGAACGCGACTTCTACACGCCGGCCACGGCCGCACAAGCAGTGGCGGCGCTCGAAGAGCAGATACCGGCCGGAGAGTCGGTGGCCGCCACCAACAACATCGCACCGCAGTTGGTGGCCGACCACGAGGTGACACTCTTCCCGCGGCTCGACCGGGATCGG
This sequence comes from Williamsia sp. 1138, assembly GCF_002095435.2. GTDB lineage: Bacteria > Actinomycetota > Actinomycetes > Mycobacteriales > Mycobacteriaceae > Williamsia. The sequence goes on along the minus strand of NZ_MJEJ02000030.1, from coordinate 46,361 downwards.
TCCATACCGCAGTGGATCATGGTCGACACCAACACCTACGGCATGTTCCCGACGAGCCAGCAAGGAGTGCGGGACGCCCTCTCGAAGATCGAAAACGGCCGCGAGTATCGCGAAGTCGGCGAACGGGACGGGGTTGTGTTGCTCGAGCGACGTTGATTGTGAACGCCCGGCCTCAGCGGCTCAATTTCTCCCACAGGAACTCGTAGGCCAGAGCAGACTTGAACGCCGCCTGCTTGTTGTCCGCAGCACCGCCGTGCCCACCTTCGATGTTCTCGTAGTAGCTCACCGTGTGGCCGTACTCCTCGAGCCGGGCGACGAACTTTCGTGCGTGTCCCGGGTGAACCCGGTCGTCGCGCGTCGAGGTCGTCATCAGGAGCTCGGGGTAGGTCGCGTCTTCACGAAGCAGTTGGTAAGGAGAATATTCGGAGATGAACGCCCACTGCTCCGGGTCGTCCGGATCGCCGTATTCCGCCACCCACGAGGCCCCGGCGAGCAGCAGGTGATAACGCTTCATGTCCAGCAGCGGGACCTGGCACACCAGTGCTCCGAAGAGTTCGGGATAACTCGTGAGCATCACTCCCATGAGCAGGCCGCCGTTCGATCCGCCCTGTGCAGCGAGCTGCTTCGGAGTCGTCAATCCGCGATCGACGAGATTCTTTGCGACACTGGCGAAATCCTCGTAGACGAGATGCCTCCCGGCGAGCTGCGCCTGGGTGTGCCAGGTCGGTCCGTACTCTCCGCCGCCCCGGATGTTGGCGATCACGTAGATTCCGCCGCGTTCGATCCAGCTTCGTCCTGAGATCGCGCCGTAGGCGGGGGTCATCGAGTTCTCGAAACCGCCGTAGCCATAGAGCAGGGTCGGTCCGGTGTCGACATCGTTCCGCTTGACGACGAAGTACGGTACCTGGGTGCCGTCATCGGACGTTGCGAAATACTGTGACGCAGTCACATTCGCAGTGTCGAACAGGGCGGGCGACTGCTTGATGGGGGCAACCCCGTCCGTGCTCGAGCCGTGTAGCAGGCTCGGAGGCGTGGTGAAGCTGCTCGCCGACAAGAACAGTTCGTCACTGTGATCGGGATCGGTGTCGAGCACGCCGATGGTCGCCAGTTCCGGTAGACCTGCGAGCTCGGAAACACTCCAGTCGTCGACGCTCAGCAGGCGGAGTTCGGTCTGCACGTCGCGCAGCGTCACCAGCACCAGGTGCGCAGACGTGAACGAGAAGTTCTGCAGGCTCGTGTGCGCATCGGGCGAGAACAGTACCGTCGCATCGCGCACGCCGCTCTTGTAGGCGTCGAAGTCGAAGACCAGCAGGGTGCCGGTCGGGTAGGTGGTCTGTTCGTCGAGCTGCCATGGCGACCGGGTGAAGACCAGAAGCCAATTCCGGTGGACGCTCGTGTGCGCGTCGCTGGGGACATCGATGAGAGTGGTCGCGTCGCCGTCGAGTTCGTAGAATTCCTGGTTGAAGAAGTCTGTCGACCGGATCAGGAAGTGACGCTCGAATCCGATCGTGTCGTCGTACATCGCTTGCACGGCTACGTCTTCGACGGCGCCGGTGTACACGACGGGAGCCTGTTCCAGGGGCGTACCGCGGGTCCAGCGTTTGACCACGCGCGGGTAACCAGAATTGGTCAGTGCTGAGCCACCATCGGGTTGGTCGCCGAAGTCGGTGCCGACGTAGACGGTGTCCTCGTCGATCCAGCCGATGTCGGACTTGTTCTCGGGCAACGTGAATCCGCCCTCGTCGGCGGTGATCCAGGTGCGCGAGACCATGTCGAACTCGCGGACGATCGAGGCGTCGGCTCCTCCCCGCGACAACAGGATGAGAGCACGGCGGTGATCGGGGCGCAGCACCAGCGCGCCTTTCCACACCCAGTTCTCGTCCTCGTCGGACGCGACGGCGTCGAGATCGATCAGCACGTCCCATTCCGGGGTTTCGGTGCGGTACTGCTCGAGTGTGGTGCGACGCCACAGGCCGCGCGGGTTGGCCGCGTCGCGCCAGTAGTTGTACAGATGTTCGCCGCGGCGGCGGACGTACGCGATCCGGTCGTCGGTGTCGAGGACCTCCAGGGCGCCCGACTGCAGGTCGGCAAACCTCGTCGAGGTGGTCAGCGCGTCGATGGTCGGCTGATTGTGCTCGCGGACCCAGGTCAGGGCCTTGTCGCCGGTCACATCTTCGAGCCAGAGGTAGGGATCGGAATCACTCACGCCGACCAGTCTGCCGCAACGGTTCACCACCGGTCAGTCAGGGAGTCGAGGGACGATTCTCCAGGTGCTCCGCCAGGACGGCCAGGTTCATCGTGAGTATCTCGAGGGCCAGGGATGCATCGACGGTGTCGAGGACGTCGCCCGCTGTGTGCACATCGGTATTCGCGCGGTCGTCGGCTTCGATGGTGAGAACCGCCGGGAGCCCGGCATCGATGAACGGGACGTGGTCGCTCGCGAACGGGTTCATCGACGTGGTCACCGACAGCTCGGTCCAGGTGCCTGCGGCAGCGACGAGTTCGGCCATCAAATCCGTCGATGTCGGTCCACCCTCGATCATGACGCCGGGCCGCGCGGTGTTCTTCCTACCGATCATGTCCATGTTGATGATCGCGCTCAGGCGCGCTCGGGTCTCGGTATCGAGGCTTTCGACGTAGTCGATGCTGCCCAAGAGCCCCTGTTCCTCGCCGCCGAACAGGACCAGCAGCACGTCGTTCGACCAGGCCCGGCCGGCGAGGACGCGGCCGAGTTCGAGGACGCCGGCCGATCCGCTGGCGTTGTCGTCGGCACCCGGCGCGGGGAGTGACCGGCCTTCCTGATTCACCGAGTCGAGGTGCGCGGTGACCGCGACGAGCCCTCGCGGGGCTGCGCCGGTTCCGGTGCGGTGGGCGAACAGGTTCTCACTCTGCCCGTCTCCGACAGCGATGGGGCTGCGAGTCACGGTGTAGCCCAGACCGTCGAGTTCGGCTGCGGCAAAAGCCATCGCCGTGGCGAACCCAGGGCTCAGGGAGTGCCGGGTGATCGGTGCGGCGATCGTCGTCAGATACCGCTCGTAGTGGTCAGGGGAGAGAGTCTCGACCAGGGTGGCCAGGCCCGGATGCCGGGCGCCCTGCACCGTGGGCGGATGCTCGAGCGACGACAGGTCGATCCGCCCCCTGCTAGAGCGACGACATGTTCTCTCGTGCTCGATCACAGTCGGCGTATCTCGAGTCGGTCATCGGCCTGGTGGACGACCTCCAGCGATGCGCCCGACCCGGGCGCCGGGCGGCTCGGGGTGTCATCGCGACCGAGTCCGAGCTCGACCACAGTTCCATCGGGGTCTACCTCGAGTCCCCGGCGACCCCGGGCAGGCGGGAAGCCGAAGCCGTCCGGCCGATACACGGCGACATCGTCGTGGTCTTCTTCGAACGAATGCCACCAGGTCTGGGCGGGCATGGTCAGTTACCCCGTTGCAGTCGGCACGGGTGCCCGCAGGGATGACCGGGCGGTCTCGAGGCAGGTCCGCATTCGATTGACCTGCCCGACGGTGAACATGACCATCGTGTCGTCGTCGACATAGTCCATATAGTCCATGAACAGATCGCCCGAGGGGCCGTTGTTGCAGCTGATCTTCGGAAATGTCGGCTTGCCGGTGTTCTCCGAACCCTGATTGGGGGTGTCGGAGACCTCGTCGGTACCGCCGCAGCCACTGCCGTCGTCGCCCCAGATGTGGAACAGGTTGAGGTAGTGGCCGACCTCGTGGGTGGCGGTGCGGCCGAGGTTGAACGGCTCGGTGGCCGTCCCGGTGGTCCCGAACGCGGTGTGTGTGATCACCACGCCGTCGGTGTCCACCGGCCCGCCGGGGAACTGGGCGTAACCGAGGAGTCCACCACGGAGCAGGCCCACCCACATGTTCAGGTAGCGGTCGGCAGGCCAGGCGTCGGCGCCGCCGCGGTCGGAGAACTTGATCGCGTTGTCGGTGCCGAATGACACCTGGGTGGTGGACGTGCGCGTGATCCCTGATGTGGGGTTGCCGTCGGGGTCGACGGTCGCCAGGACGAACTCGATCTTGGCGTCGCCGACGAGCTCGGCGAACACTTCGGGGACGGCCGCCAGGTCCTTGTTGATCGCGCGATAATCCCGGTTCAGGACCTCGATCTGGCTGGTCACCTGATCGTCCGAGATGTTCTCGGAGTCGACGCGGGCCACGACGTGCACGACCACCGGGATCTGGACCACTTCTTCGGTGGTCCGCTCCAACCGTTGGAAGTCCCTGGTGGTGTTCTCCAGGTCTGCCCGGGCGCGGCGGTACTGCGACGAGTCGGTCAGCAACCGGCGGTGCTCGGCCATGGCCCCACACGTGCGGCGGACCGGGGGTTCGATGTTCGTCATGTGCATCAGACGCCCCGGGAGCGATCTCGGTTCCCCACCGACCCGATCTTGGTGGGTTCTGGCGGAGCCGAGCTGGGGTTTTGATCACCAGAACCCACCAATTCGGGAATCACGTCGATTCGAGCACACGTCGATCGTCATCACTGTGCAAGCGACAATGAACAAGAACCAGAAGGAGCACATCATGCGTTACTCACTTTTGTTGAACAATGCCGAGCCGGCGGACGGCGACATCCCTGCGGAGGCGATCGCGCAGATGCAGGAGGCGTTCGGCGTCTACGGACAGGCCCTCGCCGCGGCGGGGGTGCTGGTGGCAGGCGAGATTCTGCAGCCGGTGGTCGCGAGCACCACGGTGACGTTGCGGAACGGCAGCGTGCAGGTGCAGGACGGACCGTTCGCCGACACCAAGGAAGCGTTGGCCGGGGTGTTCGTGATCGACGTCCCCGACCTCGACGCGGCGCTGGCGTGGGCCGAGAAGTGCCCGGGCGCGCAATACGGTGTCATCGAGGTGCGCCCGGTGGCCATCTCCTTGATCGATGGGGCCTGGACCTCTGCCTCCTCGTGCACAGGTGACAACTGAACCGATGAGTGACGCCACGACGACGGTGCTGGCCGACCAGGCGGCCCGCACCTCGTACGGCCGGTTGCTGGCCTTGCTCGCCGCGGCCGACGGTGACGTACCCGCCGCCGAGGACGCGCTCTCGGATGCTTTCGAGCGGGCGCTGACCCGATGGCCGGTCGACGGGATACCGGACAATCCCGACGGCTGGATCCTGACCGTCGCGCGCAACCGCCAGCGCGATCGCTGGAAGTCGTCTGCGCACCGGACGTCAGTCGAGATCGACCCCGACCGCGACTGCGGCGCGCACCTCGACGACATCGACCCCGACGCGGTACCGGACAGGCGGCTCGCGTTGATGCTCGTGTGCGCACATCCCGCGATCAACCCGGCAGTGCACACCCCACTGATGCTCAACACCGTGCTCGGTTTCACCGCCCACCAGACAGGGCGTGCATGTGCAATTCCGTCGAAAACCCTTGCTGCCCGCCTGGTCCGGGCAAAACGAAGGATCCGTGATGCTCGGATCCCGTTCCGGGTACCCGACCGCGACGACCTGCCCGACCGGATGCCCGCAGTGCTCGAGGCCGTCTACGGTGCCCATGCCATCGACTGGCACAGCAGTGGCACCCAGGTTCGCCAGTCGCTGACCACGGAGGCCATGTACCTGGCGCAGACACTGGTCGAGGTGGCACCGGAGGACGCCGAGGCGCTGGGGCTGGCCGCGCTGATCTGTCTGTCGACTGCGCGTCTGCCCGCCAGATTCGACACCGCCGGCGATCTCGTTCCGCTGCCGGAGCAGGATGTCGCGCTGTGGGACGACGTCCTGATCGACCGCGGTGTCGGGTTCCTCCGCAGGGCTCATCCGCTCGGCACCCTCGGCAGATTTCAGCTCGAGGCCGCGATGCAGGCCGTGCACGTCGCGCGCCGGGACACGGGCACCACCGATTGGTCGACGCTGCGCGAGCTGCACCAGACGCTCGACGCAGTGGCGCCGAGCCTGGGCGGAACGGTTGCGTTCGCCGTGGTGACCGCCGAGATCGACGGGCCGGCAGCCGGGCTCGAACTGCTCGACGCCGGCGCCGACCGGATGGGGCACTTTCAGCCCGCATGGAGTGCCCGGGCACACCTGCTCGACCGCCTCGGCAGGCGCAAGGACGCGGTGAAGGCGTACGACAGAGCAATCTCCCTGACCACCGATCCCACCGAACGCGCGCATCTTGCGAGGCGTCGCAAGGGTTCGGACTAGGCCACCACCTCGCCGGTCCTGACCGGGCAACGGGTGTGCGTGTAGATCGTGGGCATACAGAGGTTGCAGTGCGTGCACTTCGACACGGTGGTCGGATCGGCCTCGATGCGCAGCGGCAGGTCGGGTTCGCGGAGGAGTGCCCGGCCCATCGCCATGAAATCGAAGCCCTCGGCCAGCGCAAGGTCCATCGAGGCGCGATCGGTGATGCCGCCGAGCAGGATCAACGGCATCGACACCGCCGCCCGGAGTTGTCGGGAGAGGGGGAGCAGATAGGCGGGGTGGTAGTCGTACTCCTTGAGAAAGAAGGGCGCGACGGCCTTGAGTCCCCACTTCATGGCACCACGGAACGCGTCGGCGAACTCCTTTCGCGGTGCGTCGCCGTGGAACAGGTACATCGGGTTCAGCAGTGAACTGCCCGCGGTCGGCTCGATGGCGTCGAGGAAACCGTCCGACTCGAACAGCCTCCCGACCTCGCAGGCCTCGTCGACGCCGAAGCTCCCCGGGAACCCGTCGTACATGCTCAGTTTTGCCCAGACGACGACGTCGGGCCCGACCTCGTCGCGGACCGCCTGGGTGATCTCGCGGCAGAAGCGTGCACGGTTGATCAGCGAACCGCCGTACGCGTCATGGCGGCGGTTGAGCAGTGGGCTCAAGAAGCAGCTCGCGAGATAGTTGTGGCCGAAATGGATCTCCAGCCCGTCGAACCCGCTGTCGACGGCGATCCGGGCGGCCCGCCGAAACTTTGCGAGGATCACGGCGATGTCGTCGGCGTCGACCTTCTTGCACAGCGCCATACCCATGGGGGCGGGGATACGCGACGGGGCGAGCGCCCTGGCCTGGTTGGAGATCGAGTTGGCGACCGGCCCGGCATGGCCGAGTTGTGCCGCCGCGAGTGCGCCTTCGGAGTGGATGGCGTCGGTGAGTTCGATCAGACCGGGCATCGCCTCGGGTCGCATCCAGATCTGATGGCGGTCGGTGCGTCCTTCTGGGGAGATCGCGCAGTAGGCGACGGTGCACATCGCGACGCCACCGGCGGCGACCTCCCGGTGGAACTCGATGAGTTGTGGGGTCACCAGCGCATCGGGCGTGGCCCCTTCGAACGTCGCGCACTTGATGAGTCGATTGCGCAGACGCAATGGACCGAGGTCGGCCGGAGCAAAGGGTGTGGGCTGCACCCTCGCGACGGTATCGCTGATCGGCACGCCAAACAAGAACATGTTCTAGTTGGTTCCCGGTCAGGATTCAATCCGGGCGCGGTTGGGTAACGAATACCAGTGGATTGCACATTCAGGAATTGGATGTGCGCCACGAAGACACGGAGCGGTCGGGGACTGCGACGTAAGGGGCGTTCAGATGAATGCACACACCCACCCGGGCACTCGACATCTACGCCTGTGCGAACCAGAGGGCAGTTCCGCCTTCGAGGGACTTCCGGCTGATCCCGGCACCTCCGAGTTCTGGAACGAGGGACCGGAAACCATGGTGTCGATGGCGCGGCCCGACCGCTGGCTGTGGATTCCTGCGGGCTGAGACGCCGCCTGCTCAGACCGGTTTTTCGGCCGGCGTGTTCGCCTGCAGCGATCTGGGCCCCTACAAGGGGGTATCCGTCAGCGCATCGAACTGCTGAGACGTAGGGTGGACGTCGTGGCTGAACACTTTGACACAGTTGTCCTTGGCGGAGGTCCGGGAGGTTACGTCGCCGCGATCCGGTCGGCGCAACTCGGAGCTAAAACCGCAGTAATCGAAGAGAAGTACTGGGGTGGTGTGTGCCTGAACGTGGGCTGCATCCCGTCCAAGGCGTTGTTGCGCAACGCCGAACTCGCGCACATCTTCAATCATCAGGCGAAGACCTTCGGCATCTCGGGGGACGTGAGCTTTGATTTCGGCGCGGCGTTCGACCGCAGCCGGAAGGTCTCGGACCAGATCGTCAAAGGTGTGCACTTCCTGATGCGCAAGAACAAGATCACCGAAATCGACGGGTACGGCGTGTTCAAGGACGCCAAGACCATCGAGGTCGGCGACCGGGAGATCACGTTCGACAACGTCATCATCGACACCGGCTCCACCGTGAAGTCGCTGCCGGGCGTGAAGCTGTCGGAGAACGTCGTCGACTACGAAACGCAGATCCTCACCCGTGAACTCCCCGGCTCGATCGTCATCGTCGGCGCCGGCGCCATCGGCATGGAGTTCGGCTACGTGCTGGCCAACTACGGGGTCGATGTCACGATCGTCGAGTTCCTCGACCGCGTGCTGCCCAACGAGGACAAAGATTCCTCGAAGGAGCTGGCCAAGCAGTACAAGAAGCTCGGGATCAAACTGCTCACCTCCACCAAGGTTCAGTCGGTCGACGACCAGGGCTCGCAGGTCGTCGTCAAGTACAAGGACGCCAAAGACCAAGAGGGTGAGCTCACCGTCGACAAAGTGCTGATGTCGGTCGGATTCGCTCCCCGCGTCGAGGGCTTCGGCCTGGACAAGACCGGCGTCGAACTCACCGACCGCGGTGCCATCGCCATCGACGAGTACATGCGCACGAACGTCGAGGGCGTCTACGCGATCGGCGATGTCACCGCGAAGCTGCAGCTCGCGCACGTCGCCGAGGCACAGGGCGTCGTCGCGGCGGAAACGATCGCCGGTGTCGAGACCATGCCGCTCGGCGACTACCGGATGATGCCGCGCGCGACGTTCTGTCAGCCGCAGGTCGCGTCGTTCGGCCTCACCGAGGATCAGGCCAAGGACGAGGGCTACGACGTGAAGGTCACCACCTTCCCGTTCACCGCCAACGGCAAGGCCCAGGGTCTCGGCGAGCCCGCCGGCTTCGTCAAGCTCATCACCGACAAGAAGCACGATGAGCTGATCGGCGGACATCTGGTGGGCGACAACGTCTCCGAGATGCTGCCCGAGCTGACATTGGCCCAGAAGTGGGATCTGACGGCCAACGAACTGGCCCGCAACGTCCACACCCATCCGACCCTGTCCGAGGCGATGCAGGAGACCTTCCACGGCGCCATCGGTCACATGATCAATCTCTAGAGTTCCTGTGACAGGCGTGGGGCCCGGCGATGTTTCGCCGGGCCCCACGCCCGTCTCCAGGTTGTGGACCCCGCCGTGGCCATTGGACATTCGGGCGACGATGGGTCTGCACCGCCGTGGCAGCGGCGACCCCGCGATGAAATATGCCCCGAACGGCTCGATCTGGCGTGCGATTCATACTCCGGACGGCCCCGGGACGTTGGCGGTGTCGCGGTCGGGGGACGCGGTACTCGGGCGGGCCTGGGGTCCGGGCAGGCAGTGGCTGCTCGATCAGCTGCCACTGATGCTGGGCAGTGAGGACAATCCCGAAGACTTCGTCGCGCATGACGAGGTCGTCGGCAAACTCGCGCATCTGGGTCAGGGCTTGCGGATCGGCCGCACCGATCGGGTGTGGGAGGCGCTGGCTGCCGCCGTGCTGGAACAGAAGGTCACCGGCCGGGAGGCCTGGCGGGCCTGGCGCTACATCGTCAACAAGTACGGCGAACCCGCGCCGGGGTCGCCGAGTATGAAAGTCCCTCCGCCACGGGAGGTCTGGCGTGAGATACCCCAGTGGGAATGGCATGCCAGCGGTGCTGAACCGCCACGGCGTCGCACCATCGTCCACGCTGCGGGTTACGACGTCGAACGCAAGGTCGACCGGCTCGAGCTGTTGCGAGGTATCGGACCATGGACGGTCGCGGAGGTTCGATGTCGCGCCGTCGGCGACGCGGACGCCGTCCCCGTAGGGGACTTCCACATCCCTTCTATGGTCGGGCGGGCGCTGATCGGTCAGCGCATCGACGATGACCAGATGCTCGAGTTGCTCGAACCCTATGCCGGACATCGTTTTCGAGTCATCCGGCTGATCATGCTGTACATGAAGATGCCTGCCCGCCGGGCGCCCAAGATGCCGACGCGCGACTACCGCAACATCTGACCGCCCGATCCTGGTGGGTTTTGGCGAGGATTTCCCCAGGTCGGGCTGGCCAGAACCCACCATCATCGGGGCACTTGCTCCTGGATTCGGGGACTGTCGGCGGTACAGGGCACCATGGGGTCATGACATCCACCGCAACGCGTGAGAAGGCTCAGACGATCCTCGAGCAGCTGGCCGGGCCCGAGGCCGAGTTGCGCGATGACCAGTGGACCGCGATCGAGGCGCTGGTCGTGCAGCGTCGCCGGGCGTTGGTCGTCCAGCGCACGGGCTGGGGCAAGTCGGCGGTGTACTTCATCGCCGCCAAACTGCTGCGGGCCGAGGGTCGCGGCGCGACGGTCATCGTCTCGCCGCTGCTCGCACTCATGCGTAACCAGGTCGCCTCGGCCGAACGGGCAGGGGTCAAGGCTGCGACGATCAACTCCGGGAACGTCACCGAATGGGACGACATCCACCGGCGCGTGGCCGACGGCGACCTCGACGTGTTGCTGGTCAGCCCCGAGCGCCTCAACAACCCCGACTTCCGCGACAACGTCCTGCCGGCGTTGGCCGCCGATGCCGGATTGGTTGTCGTCGACGAAGCGCATTGTGTTTCGGACTGGGGCCACGACTTCCGTCCTGACTACCGCCGGATCCGCACCTTGGTTGCCGAACTGGGCACCGACGTACCGGTTCTCGCGACCACCGCAACCGCGAACGACCGGGTGGTCGACGATGTCGCGGCCCAGCTCGGAGTGGGTGGGGGCGACACGCTGGTGCTGCGCGGCGGACTCGACCGCGAATCGCTGCATCTGTCGGTCGTGAAGGTCGCCACGTCGGCAGAACGGGTGGCATGGCTTGCTGCACACATCGATTCGATCGAGGGATCAGGGATCATCTACACCCTCACGGTGGCCGCGGCGCGGGACGTCGCGACGCTGCTCACCGATCTGGGCCACAAAGTGGCCGCCTACACCGGTGCGACCGATTCCGCCGAACGGGAACAGCTCGAATCCGATCTGCTCGCCAACGACGTCAAGGCACTGGTCGCGACGTCGGCCCTGGGCATGGGATTCGACAAACCAGACCTGGGTTTCGTCATCCATCTCGGTGCCCCGTCGTCGCCGATCGCCTACTACCAGCAGGTCGGACGCGCCGGCCGCTCCACCGCGAGTGCCGAGGTGATCCTCCTCCCGGGCAGCGAGGACCAAGAGATCTGGCGGTACTTCGCCTCGGTGGCGTTCCCCTCGGAAACGTTGGTGCGCAGGGTGATCGACGTTCTCGATACCGAACGCCCGCAGTCCACGCCGGCCCTCGAGCCCCTCGTCGACCTGGGTCGTTCGCGTCTGGAGATGGTGCTCAAGGTCCTCGACGTCGACGGCGCGGTCCGGCGCGTGAAGGGCGGCTGGCTGGGTACCGGTCAGCCATGGGAGTACGACGAGGCGCGCTACGAGAAGCTGGAGCAGGCCCGCCGCCGCGAGCAGCAGGCGATGCTCGACTACCAATCGACCACCGACTGTCGAATGTCGTTTCTGCGGGCTCAACTCGACGACCCCGACCTGGAGCCGAACAGCAGGTGCGGCCGCTGCGACAACTGTGCAGGCCAACGTTATTTGGCTGATGTCGACGGCCGCTCGCTCGATGCCGCGCGTGACCAACTGCAGCGACCCGGTGTCGAATTGGCACCCCGCAAGCAGTGGCCGACCGGTATGAAGAAGCTCGGCGTCGAGCTGTCCGGAAAGATCAGCGACGGTCCGTCGATGGGCCGCGTGATCGGACGACTCAGTGATCTGGGCTGGGGCACCCGCCTACGACGGCTGCTCGACGAACCCGATGCCCCGGCGTCCGACGAAGTGATCAAAGCGGCCGTCGCGGTCCTGGCGGCCTGGCCCTGGCAGACGCGGCCCACGGCGATCATGGGTCTGGACTCCGACACGCACCCGATTCTCATCGGATCCGTGGTCGACAGGCTGTCGGAGCTCGGACGCCTGACCAACCTAGGGGTCCTGGGCTACGCGCCCGATCGCCGGCCGGTGACCGCTGCCAACTCGGCCTACCGGGTCGCTGCGCTGGAGGGCTCATGGGTCGATCCGGATCCGTCGATCATTGCTGACCTCACCGGCCCGATCCTGCTGATCGACGATCTCTCCGACACCGGCTGGACGCTGACGATGGCGGCGCGGCATCTGCGTCGCGCCGGTGTCGACGAGGTGCTCCCGTTCGCGCTCGCGAGCACCAACTAGCCGTCTGGAGATCAGGCGGGTCCGGTCGCGTGCTGGTCCTGTATCCGGGCAAAAGGTTGCGCGGCTTCGAGTTCGAACGCCAGCTCCAGCAGGGTCCGCTCATCACCGTGGGCCGCGGAGAAGTGGACGCCGATCGGCAGCCCATTGGTGGTGCGGCCGAGAGGTAGGGAAATGGCCGGTCCGCCGGCGGCGTTGTTCAGCGGGGTGAAGCTGACGTAGTTGACCAGGCGGGGGAACATCACGTCGAATCCGGCGGCCGGTGAGAGGAAGCCCAGCTCCGGGGTGGTGTGACCCAACACAGGGGACAAGACGACGTCGAGGTTCTCGAACGCTTCGCGGTAACGGATCTCGCTGCGTTTGAGCCCGCGGATGGACAGCGGCGTGAGCCATGGTTTCCGGATGAAGTTGCGGGCCAACCCCTTCGTCAGGGCATCGGTCTTCGATCGGTCGAACGGATCCCCGGTGACCACCTTCCCGAAGTACTGGGTGCTGAACGCCATCAGTGCCCAGTAGTGGACGAAGTCGCGCACGAAGGTGTGGTCGGTCGGGACGGCGAAATCGACGACGTCGTGGCCCAACGACGTCAGCAGTTCGGCGGTGTGCAAGACCGCGGCGGCGGTGTCGGCGTCGGTGGGATCGCCGGCGATCGAGTCGGTGATCAGCCCGATCTTCAGGCGTCGGCTCGACGGTCCGGCAACCTCGCCAACCGGCTTCAGCTTCGGGGCCGGTCGGAACTTCTCGAGTGCAGCGACGAACGCCGCAGTGTCCCGGACGGTGCGGGTGACTGCACCGTTGGAGATGATGTCGACCGGCATCTGCTTGCCCTGCAGTGATTGAACCTCGCGACCGCGCGTCAGTTTCAACCCGACCAGACCGCATGCGGCGGCGGGGATCCGGATCGATCCGCCGCCATCGTTGGCGTGCGCGATGGGTACGACACCCGCGGCCACGAAAGCCGCGGAACCGCCCGACGACGCGCCACTCGAGAAGCCGGTGTTCCACGGGTTCCGGGTCGGCGGCAGGGACTGGTATTCGGTCGTCGCGTTGAAGCCGAACTCGGGCAGTGTCGTCTTGCCGAGCATCGTCATCCCGGTGGACAGGTACTGCTCGGCAAATGGTTCGGTCTTTCTCTTCGCCGTCGGCTGCACTGCCTGTGATCCGTGGCCGGTCGGAAGGCCATAGAGGTCGGTGTTGTCCTTGATGAAGGTCGGTACGCCGGAGAAGGCGCCTGCCGCAGGCGTATCCGCGGCCTCGAGCGCCCGGTCGAAGTCCCGCAGTGCGAGCGCGTTGAGCGCCGGATTGACCAGCTCCGCCCGAGCGATGGCGGCCTGTGCCGCCTCCCTGGCGCTGATGTCGCCGGACGCGATCGCGGCGGCGACACCGGTGGCGTCGAGGTCTCCCAAAGCATCGTCGCCGAAGGCGTGAACATGCGTGCGCTCAGTCATGGCTGACACGGTAACCCAGACTCACAGCAATAGCCCGCAATTGGTAAGACCACTTGACCTATGACCACTGGACTTCTACGGTGAGGCCATGGCGTTCCAACCGATCGAGCACCGCAGCGTGCCTGGGGATGTCTTCGAGCAGATCGTCGAAGGCGTGCTGAGTGGCGAGCTTCCTGCAGGTCAGAACCTTCCGAGCGAGCGGGAGCTCGCCAAGGTGCTCGGTGTGTCCCGGCCGGCGGTGCGTGAAGCGATGAAGCGGGTCGCCGCGGCCGGGCTGGTCACCATCCGGCAGGGCGGTGGCACCACAGTTCGAGACGTCCGACGCTTCGGTGGCCTCGACCTACTCCCGAAGCTGCTCATCCGTGGCGGTGAACTCGACGTCGCTGTTGCGCGGTCAGTGGTGGAGGCTCGGGCCCATATCGGGCCCAAGGTCGCCGAACTGGCAGCGCTGCGCGCCGACGAGGACCAGATTGCCGTCGCCCGGGCAGCGGCGGCGCAACTGGTCGAGCTGTCGGACCCCGTCGCGCAACAGCGTGCTGCGCTGGACTTCTGGGACGCCATCGTCGACGGCGCCGACTCGATCGCCTTCCGCCTGATGTACAACACGATGCGTTCGGCGTACGAGCCCGCGTTACCCGCCTTGGCCTCCGCGTTGTCCGGCGAGGTCGGGAATGCCGCTGGTTATCGCAGGATCGTCGACGCCATCGCCGACCGCAATGCGGGTGCAGCCGCACGCGCCGCGGCGGTCTTGCTCGAACCGGGCACCACGGCGTTGCTGTCGGCATTCGGGGAGATGGAGAAGCTTCTGCAGGAAGCGCTGTCGCCAGAAGGAGAAGACGATGACGACTGATCGAGATGCTCGTACGCACCTGCGGGCCGACGAGCGCACGCTGCGGAAGCAGCGGCGGACGGTGACGCTCGGGTCTGCCTTTCGGGAGTTCGTGCGGCACCCCACGCCGTGGATGATCGCGGCATTTCTTACCGCGTCGGCGGCCGCGAAGGTGACCGTCGGAGACTGGGTGTGGACCGATGCCCTCGTTCCGGTGGTGATGATCCTGTCGTTCCCTCTAACAGAGTGGCTGATACACGTGTTCATCCTGCACTGGCGTCCAAAGGTTCTCGGCCGGATCACCGTTGATTCGCTGCTCTCGCGCAAGCATCGCGAACACCACGCCGATCCGCGCAGCATCCCGCTGATCTTCATTCCCTGGCAGGTGCTCTGCGGCGTCTTACCCCTCGCGCTGATCCTGGGTTTGTTCGCGTTCGGCCGGGTGGGTCTCGGACTGACCTTCATGGTGACGCTCGGTGTGCTGGGCCTGATCTACGAGTGGACCCACTTTCTGATCCACACCGACTACAAGCCGAAAAGCGGTCTGTACAAGGCGACCTGGCGCCACCACAGGTTCCATCACTACAAGAACGAGCACTACTGGTTCACGGTCACCACCTCGGGTACCGCGGACCGGGTGCTGCGCACGAACCCCGACCCCGAGAGCGTCGAGAAATCACCGACCGCGAAGAACTTGCACGCCCTGTGACCCGTATCGCCGTGGAGCGGACGAAGAGATCAAGGCTTGCGCGCCGTCACGTACTGAGCTTGACCGGTGATGGTCTGCTCCACGTCGACCAGGCCGGCCGCGCGAAGCCGGTCTGTCACCTCATCGCGACCGAACAGCCGGTAGCCGCTGCGGGCGGCGATCTTGTTCACCACACGTGCGGATGTCAGCCGGGTTCGAAGTGACGTGAAGATGGCGACCTCACCCCCAGGCGCGACCACCCGTGCGAGTTCATCGATGACTTCGTGCGGATCGGAGATGAGGTACAACGCCGCCAGGCAGCAGACGGTGTCGATCGATCCGTCCGGAAATGGCAACCGGTGGGCGTCACCCCGTACGTAAGCCACCCGGTGGCCGCTGTTGTCGGCGACCGCCCTGGTGACCATCGGCACCGAGAAGTCGAGGCCGATGCAGACACCGTCTCCGATCAGTCGTTCGGACAGACGTCGGGTGTAATTGCCCGGACCGCATGCCACGTCGAGGATCGTGCGGTCCCCGGGGCGGCCGAGGTGGGTGACCAACCGACGGTCGAACTTCGCCGCCGAGGTGCCCCCGAGGCTGTACAACCGGGTGAAAATCGGTCGCCAGGCGCGTTCGTACACGGCGGCGAACACCGCGTTCTGCATCACCCACAGCGTGCTGCTCTCCGCGGTCTCCGGCGGACCGAGGAGGTCGAGGTAGCCGTGGCGGTCGTCGACGGGTCCGGTCAGGCGCGCCGAATCGAGCAACCCTCGTGCCCGCTCGAGTGCGGTGCTCAAAAGTCCCGTTCGATCCGAAGGGTCCCGATGGTGGTGGCCAGCGAATCATATTGTCCGACAAGCAGGACGAACTCGATCAACTCGCGTTCATCGAGGTGGTCGGCCAGCTCTTTCCACGCCAGGTCACTGAGATCCTTGGTGCCGACCAGCTCGTCGACGGCGCGCAGCAGAACCTCGTCGAGCCCGGTCCACCCTGCCTCGGGCCCCTGCAGGATCCGCGAGAACTCTGCCTCGTCGATACCGGCCCGTCGGCCCAGTCGTTTGTGGTGATCGAGCTCGTACTCGCAGGCGCGTAGATGGGCGGTCCGAATGATGACCAACTCGGTGGAATGCCGAGACAGCTTGCCGAAGGGCATCATTCGGCTCGAGTAGTGCAACCAGCCCTGAAACAGACCCTTCGCCCGGCCGAGGGTGGAAAAGATGTGCGCGTCGGATACCCCGATCACACGCGCCGCCCCCTTGCTGAACACCCAGTTGAAGGGCCCTAGTTGGCGGAACGTACCCGGGGCAATTCGTGGTGAACTCACGTCTGCCAACCTAGCGGACACGACGCCCCGCGACGACTGATCGCAAACCTTTTGCGTGCCCTGTCCCGGTGTTAGTGTTCGGCCAGTCAGAACGACCGACTGATCCCTGGAGTGGAGTAGCCCGTGCGGCGGATACTGATGGTGTTGGTGGCCGGGCTTTTTGCTCTGCTGACCCTGGCTGCCTGCGGCGGCGGTGGCGACGTCACCGGATACGAGAAGGTGGAGAAGTCGGGGGTCCTGCGCGTCGGCACCGAAGGCACCTACGCCCCGTTCAGCTATCACGACTCGGCAACAGGCGAACTGGTCGGTTACGACATCGACGTGGCCAAGGCGGTCGCCGACGAACTGAATCTGAAGGTCGAGTTCGTCGAGACGCCCTTCGACTCCATCTTCGCCGCGCTCGAGGCAGATCGATTCGACGTAGTGGCCAACCAGGTCACGATCACCGACGAGCGGAAGGCAAAGTACGACCTGTCCCAGCCGTACGCCATCGGTGAGGGCGTCATCGTCACCAGGGCCGACGACAACTCGATCACCTCGCTGGCCGATCTCAAAGGTAAGACGACGGCGCAGTCCTCGACCAGCAACTGGGCGCAGGTCGCAGCAGATGCCGGGGCGAACGTCGAGGCCGTCGAGGGCTTCACGCAGGCGATCAAACTGCTCAACCAGGGCCGGGTCCAAGCGACCGTGAACGACAGTCTGTCCGTGCTGGCGTATCAGGCCACCACGGGCGACACGAGCATCAAGATCGCCGCGAACATCGGGGAGCGCAGCGAGCAGGCCTTTGCCGCCCGTAAAGACAGCGGCTTGATGGACAAGATCAACGGCGCGCTGGACGTCCTGAAGGCCGACGGAACGCTGGAGAGGATCTCGCAGCAGTACCTGAACGCCAATGCGGCGGGCACGTCCGAGCCGAAGACGGCACCGAGCACGTGGGACCTCATCCTCGACAACCTCTGGCCGATGCTGAAGGCGACGCTGACGGTCACACTTCCGCTGACGGCTGTCAGTTTCTTCTTCGGACTGATCATCGCCCTGGGTGTGGCGTTGGCGCGGATGTCGAAGAACCGAGCTCTGTCTGCGGTGGCGCGGTTCTACATCTCGGTCATCCGCGGCACGCCGCTGCTGGTGCAACTGTTCATCATCTTCTACGCGTTGCCTGAGCTGAACATTCTCATCAACCCGTTCCCCGCCGCAGCAATCGCTTTCAGTCTCAACGTAGGTGGCTACGCCGCCGAGATCATTCGATCGGCCATCAGCAGCGTGCCCAAGGGCCAGTGGGAGGCTGCGGAGACCATCGGGATGAACTACGCGACGGCGCTGCGTCGCATCATTCTCCCGCAGGCCCTGCGCACCGCGGTTCCGCCGCTCTCCAACACCTTGATCTCGCTGGTGAAGGACACCTCGTTGGCATCGACGATCCTGGTGACCGAATTGCTGCGCACCGCCCAGATAGCAGCGGCGCCCACGTTCGAGTTCTTCGCGCTCTACGGCACCGCCGCGGTGTACTACTGGATTGTGTGCCTGATTCTGTCCTCGTTCCAGGGCCGTCTCGAAGTCCGACTGGATAGGTATGTTGCGAAATGACCGATACACCCGCATCCCTGAGCAAATCCACACCCGCACCGCCGGCCCCTGACCTGGTCACTGTCGCAGGACTGCAGAAGTCGTTCGGCGCCAACCACGTCCTGCGCGGCATCGATTTCACCGTGCCGTCGGGTTCGGTCACCACCATCATCGGCCCGTCCGGTTCGGGCAAGACGACGATCCTGCGTTCGCTCAACGCGCTCGATGTGCCGGACGGCGGAGAGATCACGATCGGCAACGTCTCGGTCGACTTCTCCCAGCGCCCGATCCCCAGGGCCTTGCTCAAGCGCTACCAGGCGCAGAGCGGCATGGTCTTCCAGGGGCACAACCTGTTTCCACACAAGACGGTGATCGAGAACGTGCTAGAGGGACCGCTTGTCGTACAAAAACGTGACCGGGACGAACTCGTGGCCGAGGCCGAAGTGCTACTTCGTCAGGTGGGCCTGGAGGAGAAACGGGATCAGTACCCACACCAACTGTCCGGTGGCCAGCAGCAGCGGGTGGGGATTGCGAGGGCGCTCGCGCTCAAGCCGTTGCTGATGTTGTTCGACGAACCGACGTCTGCCCTCGACCCCGAGCTGGTCGGTGAGGTGCTCGAGGTGATGAAAGACCTTGCCACGCAGGGTTGGACGATGGTCGTGGTAACCCACGAGATCCGGTTCGCGCAGAAGGTGGCGAACCAGGTGCTCTTCGCTGACGGGGGCACCGTACTCGAGAAGGGGACGCCGGCAGAGGTCATCGCCAATCCGCGACATGCTCGGACGAAGCAGTTCCTGCGGCGCCTTCTCGATCCGGTCTGAGCCCCTTCCACACACGCGCGTATGAGAAGTGGAAGGTCATTGCACCAGGTACGGCGAGACGGTGCTGCGGTGCTCGTCGATGTCGAGTTTGGCGCCGAGCGCGGGAAAAGCACGCTGAGGGCAGTTGACCCGCTCGCAGACCCGGCAGCCGGCACCGATCAGCGTGACGTTCGCCTGCGGACCGATCTCCAGCCCGTCCGAGTAGACAAGGCGGGCCGCATGCCGCTGCTCGCAACCGAGTCCGATTGCAAACGTCTTGCCCGGCTGGCCGTATCGCGCAGCGCGGCGCTCAACGGTCCGCGCCACCCATAGGTAGTTCCGTCCGTCGGGCATCTGCGCGATCTGGGTTTGGATCTTGCCCGGGGACCCGAAGGTCTCGTAGACATTCCACAGCGGGCAGGTGCCGCCGCTGTTGGAGAAGTGAAAACCGGTCGCGGACTGGCGCTTCGACATGTTTCCCGCCCGGTCGACCCGGACGAAGGTGAAGGGAACGCCGCGTAGATTGGGTCGCTGGAGCGTTGACAACCGGTGGCACACCGTCTCATACGAGACCGCGTAGAAGGCGGACAAGCGTTCGATGTCGTAACGATAATCCTCAGCAGCGCCGTGGAATTGGGCGTAGGGGAGGACGGCGGCGGCAGCGTAGTAGTTGGCCATACCGAGTAACGCCAGTGCTCGCGCCTCGTCGGTGGTGAAGTTGCCTTCGTCGGCCATCTGTTTCATCAAGTCGCCGCATTCGAGGTACCCCAATTCGGCGGCGAGTTTGAACACCCGCTGTCCTGGGGAGAGGTGACCGGAGATCTCCAGGCGCCGGGTCTCCGGGTCGAAGCGGTGCAGCACCGTGTCGCCGAGGTCGACCCGTCGCACGATCTGGACACCGTGCACGGTCTGAAGCCGGTCGGCGATCTCGCTGCGGACGTCACCGGAGTGCATACGCATCCGGGTGGTGAGCTCTTCGGCCGCGGTGTCGAGTTCGTGCAAGTAGTTGTGGCGCTGGTAGAAGTAGTCGCGGACTTCCTCGTGGGGGGCCGAGATGGATCCGCGCATGCTGCCGTCGCCGCGGTCGTCGGTCGCGGCCGCCAACTGATCGGTGGCGATCCGATACCGGCGGTGCAGGTTGACCATCGCCTTCGCGAGCTCGGGGTGGCTGGCGACGAGATCGCTGATCTCCTGCGCGTCAGCGGTGGCATCGACGTCCTCGTCCATCACCACCTCACGCATCTCGGCGATCAGGCGCGCGTTGTCCTGAGAGTCGAAGAACGTCGTGTCGACACCGAACACCTCGCTGATCTTGAGCAGCACCGGTACGGACAGCGGGCGGGCGTCGTGCTCGATCTGGTTCAGATACGAGGGCGAGATCTCCAGTGACTGGGCCAGCGCCACCTGCGACATACCGCGCTCGGAGCGCAGCTGGCGGAGGCGGCCGCCGACGTAGGTCTTGGACATTCCTCCAGGGTAGGCCGGATCGGGTGGTGTCTACGCTGTGGGGATGCTGCGCGAGCGGGTGGGTGTCCCGGTGATCATCTTGGCGACAATTGGCCTGTTGACCAGCGCATGCGGAGGCAGCACCAACCCGGCGCCACCGTCTGCGTCGCAGCCCGGACCGTTCACTCCCGCGAGTGCCCTGCTGCCTGCCCGGGAGTTTCCCGCGGGCTATCAGCGTGCCGAACTCGGGGTCGTCGACATGCGGGACCAGAATGCGGCCGCACTGACGGCGGCGTCGACGGCACAGTTCGATCCGCCGCAGTGCCGGCCGACCGCCGACGCCACGCTGAACGAGCAGCTCGATCCCTCGAACGCCGCAGTGACGGCATGGCAGTCGTCGACGGGCAACAGCATCATCGAGCTGGTCACGACCGTGCCGCGGGACATCGACGCCGATATTCGCGCGAATACGGGTGAGTGCGCGCGGGTGACGATCACCGTCACGTCCGGCAGTACCGCCGGCGCCGCAGTGGTCACCGAGAACCAGCGCCTCACCCCTCCACCCCTGCCCACGTCCCTGTCGTTGCTGGTCAAATCGGTTGCCACGACCACCTACCCCGGCGGCAAGACCGCGGTGGCCCAGACGCTCGCCGGATACGCCGTGGTCGACGGGGTCACCGTCCAGCTGGTCGCTGTCTCGACACAGGACGGTATGACGGACGCGAAGTTCGCCGAGTTGTTCAGCCGCGCCGTGACCCAGGTCGCCGGAGCCGTCGGGTAGCGACACCGAAGTTCGTTCGGGCGGCGGAAGGTTCGCCCGTAGCGCCATGCTGATGTGATCGTGGACACATGCCACGTCGACACCGGAGAGTCTGCCGCCGAGGGGCATTGCCGTTCGGCGCTCGCATCGCCTTTACGGGCCGCTCGGCAAACATGCAGTACGCGCGTACTTTTTGCGTACTCGCGAGTAAGAAAATCCCTGTCGTTTACAGACGGAACTTTGCAAACTTCGCAGACGAGTCGCGAAAACTAGCCCGAATTCACAGTGGCGACGTGTGGACCTGCGGGTTTACGTGTGGCACCCTCGGTACAGGCACCGCCTAGCCGGAGTGAAGAAATTGCTAATTCGCACCGTTATGGCTCGGCCCCGCTCCAGCACCTCGGGAGTAGGGCGGCCACACAGCACAGGCTCAACGAATATGGAGCGCGAGATATGAGCACCGTCGGAAAACCACGTACCGCAGCCGAGATCCAGCAGGACTGGGACACCAACCCCCGCTGGAAGGGCATCACCCGCGACTACAGCGCAGAGTCGGTCGCCAACCTGCAGGGCAGCGTTGTCGAGGAGCAGACCCTCGCCCGCCGCGGCGCCGAGATCCTCTGGGAGGGCGTCAACGCCGGAGACGGCAGCTACATCAACGCACTCGGCGCACTCACCGGTAACCAGGCCGTGCAGCAGGTCCGCGCCGGACTGAAGGCCGTGTACCTCTCCGGCTGGCAGGTCGCCGGCGATGCGAACCTCTCGGGTCACACCTACCCGGACCAGTCGCTGTACCCCGCGAACTCGGTTCCGTCGGTCGTTCGCCGCATCAACAACGCGCTGCTTCGCGCCGACGAGATCGCCCGCGTCGAGGGTGACGACACCGTCGACAACTGGGTTGTGCCGATCGTGGCCGACGGCGAAGCCGGCTTCGGTGGCGCCCTCAACGTCTACGAACTGCAGAAGGCCATGATCGCAGCCGGTGCCGCAGGCACCCACTGGGAAGATCAGCTCGCCTCGGAGAAGAAGTGCGGCCACCTCGGTGGCAAGGTGCTCATCCCCACCCAGCAGCACATCCGCACCCTGAGCTCGGCTCGCCTGGCTGCCGACGTCGCAAACGTGCCGACCGTCGTCATCGCCCGTACCGATGCCGAGGCCGCCACCCTGATCACCTCCGACGTCGACGACCGTGACAAGCAGTTCGTCACCGGCGAGCGCACCGCAGAGGGCTACTACCACGTGAAGAACGGCATCGAGCCCTGCATCGCTCGCGCCAAGTCCTACGCGCCCTACGCCGACATGATCTGGATGGAGACCGGCACCCCCGATCTCGAGCTGGCCCGCAAGTTCGCCGAGGCCGTCAAGAGCGAGTTCCCCGACCAGCTGCTCTCGTACAACTGCAGCCCGTCGTTCAACTGGAGCAAGCACCTCGACGATTCCACCATCGCCAAGTTCCAGAACGAGCTCGGCGCAATGGGATTCACGTTCCAGTTCATCACCCTGGCCGGCTTCCACTCGCTCAACTACGGCATGTTCGATCTCGCCTGGGGCTACGCCCGCGAGCAGATGACGGCATTCGTCGACCTGCAGAACCGCGAGTTCAAGGCAGCCGACGAGCGCGGCTTCACCGCCGTCAAGCACCAGCGTGAGGTCGGCGCAGGCTACTTCGACAACATCGCCACCACCGTTGACCCGACCAGCAGCACCACGTCGCTGGCCGGAAGCACCGAAGAGGGCCAATTCCACTAAACTGAGCCGCCTCTCCGGGACTTAAGCGAACAAGTCAGGCGGTCCGCAGCCACCGCTGCGGGCCGTCTGCTTGTTTCAGGTGAGTTCTGGGCGTACCCCACAAGGGTTACCCTCTTCATCACCTTTTTGTGTTGGTTGTTTTCGGTTCAAAGATCTCGGTTCTTGGCTTCTTTGTTCAAAGATGTTGTGCTCGTTGTTTTTAGGAGCTTGTTGTGAGCGAGAAGATTTCGCGGGTCGGCATAATCGGTGCCGGTCAGATGGGCGCAGGCATTGCCGAAGTCTGTGCCCGGGCGCACGCCGACGTGTTGGTGTACGAGACGACCCGTGAATTGGCAGCCGCTGGACGGTCCCGCATCCTGCGCTCCCTCGATCGCGGTGTGAGCAGCGGAAAACTCACCGAACGTGAGCGGGAACAGGCATCGTGGCGGCTGCGCTTCACCTCCGATCTGGGCGATTTCGCTGACCGGCAGATGGTGTGTGAGGCGGTGGTCGAAGACGAGGCCGTCAAGACCGAGATCTTCAAACAGCTCGACAAGGTGGTCACGGACCCCAATGCCGTGCTTGCTTCCAACACGTCTTCGATTCCCATCATGAAGTTGGGCATGGCAACTGCCAACGCTCATCGTGTGGTCGGAATGCACTTCTTCAACCCCGTACCGGTGTTGCCGCTTGTCGAGTTGGTCACCACGCTGATGACCTCGGACGACGTCACCGCGCGCGCCGAGGCCTTCGCCCACGACATCCTCGGCAAGCAGGTCGTCCGATCCTCGGACCGCTCCGGATTCGTCGTCAACGCCTTGCTGGTGCCTTACCTCCTCTCGGCGATCCGCATGGTGGAGAGCGGTTTTGCCACCGTCGAAGACATCGACAAGGCGATGGTGCTCGGCTGCGCACACCCGATGGGTCCGCTCAAGCTCAGCGACCTCGTCGGCCTCGACACCGTGAAGGCGATCGCCGACAAGATGTACGAAGAATTCAAAGAGCCGCTGTATTCTCCGCCGCCGCTACTACTACGTATGGTCGAGGCCGGTCGGTTGGGCAAGAAAGCCGGCCACGGCTTCTACGTGTACGCGGACAGCCCGGCGAAGACCGGCGCAGGCAGATAAGCCGGGCGAGGTCATGACCGGCCCGGAGGAGAAGATCGAATACGGGTCCTCGATCCTGGGGTATCCGCGCATCGGCGCCAGGCGCGAACTCAAGCGCGCGCTCGAAAAGTACTGGCATCTCGGCGGTTCGGTGGAAGAGCTGATCGCCATCGGGCGGCATCTGCAAGACGACACCTGGCAGGAACTCGCCGCGACCGGACTCGAACAGGTGCCGGGCAACACTTTCTCGTTCTACGATCACGTACTCGACAACGCGCTGATGTTCGGCGCCGTGCCGAGGCGATTTGCGGCGCTCGAGCCCGAACTCCACCCGCTGGACTTCTACTTCGCGTTGGCTCGCGGCAAACCGGACTTTCCGCCGCTGGAGTTGGTGAAGTTATTCGGCACCAACTATCACTACCGGCAGCCAGAGATCGACCCGGACACCACCTTCTCGCTGCATGCCGAATCGTTGCTGGCCGAGCACGCCAGGGCCAAGAAGCAGGGCATCGAGTTGCGTCCGGTGGTGATCGGCCCGATCTCACTTCTGCTGCTCTCCGCGGCCGCGCCCGATGCACCCGAAGGCTTTTCGCCGATAGACAAGATCGACGAACTGATCCCCGCGTATCTGCACCTGTTCAAAAAACTCGCTGCCCAGGGCGCCAAGTGCGTCCAACTCGACGAACCGGCTTTCACCAGCGACCGGACCGACGACGAACTGGCGCTGCTGGGGACCGTCTATGACTCGCTGGCCGCCGTCAGTCAGCGCCCGCGTCTGCTCGTCACCGGCCAGTACGGCGATCTCGTTGCGGCGCTGCCGATCCTGGCCGGAACGAAGATCGACGCAATCGGTCTGGATCTGGTATCCGAGCCGATCAGCGCGGCCGGTCTCGAGAAGATCCCAGGACTCGCGCGCAAGCGTCTGTACGCGGGTGTCATCAACGGGCGCAATGTCTGGAAGGCCGACAAGGCGCGCACGCTCGACTACCTGCTCGCCATCAAGGCCGTCATCCCGGATGTGGTGGTGTCCACGTCCTGCAGCCTGCTCCACGTACCGGTGGACCTACTCGTCGAGTACGACATTCCGGGCGAAGTCGCGGACAGGCTCGCGTTCGCCAAGCAAAAGGTCGGCGAGGTCGTAGCGCTCGCGAAGGCCGTCACCCACGGCGCCCCCGAACACTGGTCGGATCGCCCCAAGTCGGTGCACTTCAAGATGAAGCACGATGTGCGTCAACGTGTCTCCGCGATCCGCGCGGACCAGCGAGAGCGGGCACCGTACGACGTCCGACGCGAGGCGCAACAGCAGGCTCTCGGACTACCACTGGTACCGACCTCGACGCTGGGCTCGTTCCCGCAAACCGCGGAGATCCGCCAGGCGCGGTACGAGTACGGCCAGGGCCGGCTGACTGCAGACGAGTACCGGCAACTGCTGCTCGACGAGATCAAACGCGTGATCGACCTGCAAGAAGACATCGGGCTCGACGTACTGGTGCACGGTGAGGTCGAGCGCAACGACATGATCGAGTACTTCGCCGAGCTGATGGACGGATACGTCACAACGCATTTCGGTTGGGTACAGGTCTACGGATCGCGGTGTGTGCGGCCTCCTATCCTGTATGGCGACATCAAGCGCACGGGTCCGATGACCGTCGAGTGGATCACGTACGCGCAGTCGTTGACCGACAAACCGGTGAAGGGCATCCTGACCGGACCGGTGACCATGTTGGCGAGATCCTATGTGCGTCAAGATCAGCCACTGTATGAGACTGCTGAACAACTGGCGCTGGCGGTTCGCGATGAAGTCGTCGATCTCGAGAAGGCGGGCATCCGGATCATCCAGGTCGACGAGCCGTCCATCCGGGAATTACTGCCACTACGCGAACGTGGCCGGGCCGGGTATCTCGACTGGGCGGTCAACGCGTTCAAGCTTGCCGTCGGTGGAGCCAAGGCCCAGACGCAGATTCATACACACATCGGATACTCGAGCATCGCGTCGGTGGTCGAGGCGTTCGACGCCCTCGACGCCGACGTGACGTCGATCGTGGCGACCCGCTCCATCGGCTGGGTCCTCGATCAGATCACGAGTTCGGGAACAGCGATCGAACGTGAGGTGGGGCCGGGGGTATACGAGAGTCGTAGTGCGGCAATTCCTGACATCGACGAGATCGACGAACGTATCAAGCGCGCCGCAGCCGCGATCGATCCGGAGCGGCTGTGGGTCAATCCGGACGGTGGCCTCAAGACCAGGCATTACTGGCAACTCGAGCCGTCACTACGCAACATGGTCGCTGCCGCGCGACGGCAGCGACGTCGCATCGAGGCTCGCCCGCCCACCTGAAATTCGCGCCACCTACGCGCGTACGCGCCAGGTGCAACAGGCGCGTACGCACGCAAGTGGCGCGAACTCGTGGGTTACCCGTCAATCGATGGTGATCTCGCCCATCGCCGACCAGTCGTCTGCGTCGATGGTGTGGCTGATGATCCGTGGCGTCGACACCAGGGCTTGCGGCATCTCCTCCTGCGTCGCCTTCTTGAAGTGGTCGCTGTTGACGTGTGGCCCCGCCGCATCGTCTTCGAAGGCCTCGACGAGGACGAACTCGTTGGGGTCATCGACGCTGCGCGACCAGTCGAACCACTTGTTGCCCGGCTCGGCGCGGGTTGCCTGCGTGAAGGGATCGACGAGGTCCAACCAGCGGTCGGTCCACTCGGGCTTCACCTGGAACTTGACCACGATGAAAATCACTTCGCTTCTCCATTCTTCTCGTCCACCACTGCCTGCTCACCTGAAATCGTAGTTGCGCAGCAGCACGACTCTCCAGGCATTGAGGTCAGGATGGAGTGGAGTCGCAAGATGAGACGGAAATCGACATGTCGACAGACGAATGCCCCCACCGTGATCGGCAGGGGCATCCGAGGGAGAGGGTCGACCAGCGTCAGCTGGGCAGACCCGGGATCAGGCTGGCCAGTCCGAAGCCGCCGAGTGAGCCGGTCGAGCCGGTGTCCTCGCCCGACGGGCCGCTTGCCTTGAAGTTCGTGGTGCAGCCGTTGAACTTGACGTTGTCAACGTTGGCAGTTGTGCCAGGCACACCTTCGGTGGAAACGCCGTAGTACTCGACCACTGCGGTGGGGCCAGCGGCCACCTTCAGTGCATCTAGTGTGGAGGGCGTGCCCTTGGGCAGCGTTCCGAGATTCCTGGTCGCGAACCACTGGCCTTCTGTTGCGGTTCCGCCGTCGGCGGATACGAGCGTTGCGAACCCGTTTTCGCCGTCGACGCCTGTGTTGGCGCCGCGCAGGCGAATCTGCCAGAAGGCAGGTCCATTTTCATGATCGAACGACAGCTCGCCAGCGAGTGTCGCGAGCGGCAGATTCTCCGCAGAGTGGTAGAGCACCGCACGGGTCTTGCCATCAGCGACCTTCAGTTCGAGAGAGCCGTCCGCGTCGTTGACGTTGGTCGCAGAATGAGTTCCGGCCTGCCCAGCCTCGTCGTTGAACGGAACGCCCCAGCCATTCGCGTCGGTGCCGGTCGACACCTCGGCGCAGTTCGCAGTAGACACCGGCGCCGCCGATGCGACCGCGGGGAAGAACAGAACTGCTGCGCTGACTGCGGCTACGGCGGTGGTGGTACGGAGAATGGTGCGGTTCATGCGAAGATCGACCTCCAGTAAATAGACATGCTGTGGTGCTGAAGAAGTCAACGTAGCAAACGTCAGTCGGTTGAATGCAAATTGTCGGCAATATCCAGGAAATATACGTCTGAACGATGGACCAAGAACGTAACTTCACTTTTATTGCCAGTGTGAACCAACTGATAATTCACCTTCGCAAACTTGTCCCGTGAGACGATTTTTGGAATTGCTATTTCACCTAAGAAGGTTGTGCAAGAGCAGCTTTGGACGATGTCAGAATTCTTGAGAGGTGTCGGGTGGCAACTTCGAAACTCAAAAATCCTAGACACCTGTATTCGTGATATTCGAATTCAGATGGAGGCTGCCCGGTTGCATGGGCCGCCACAAGTAAACCAAACGAACTATTGAGTTGCGGCGCAAAATCTGATCTCGGACCCGTGCATTGCCACGACACAACGTGCTGGCGGATGTACTGATCTGCGGAAAGTCTGCTCCACTTTCAGTAATCCGCTCCGGTTCCAGGGCTCTGGAACCGGAGCGGATTGCTAGAAGTGGAGCAGATTGTGGGATCGGCGGATCTCGCTCAGGCCGGGGGGAACAGCGGGCCGCCGCCGAAGGGCTCTCGATGGGATTTCGGTAGTCCGCCGTCATTGTTGGTCAGCCCATAGGAAGCGCCGAGTTCGGCAGTGATGAGACTGTGCCCGTTGTTCTCGAGCAGCGACGGATCGCGCCACAGACGATCGATGACGCGGCCGACGAATTGAGGGTGCTCGGCCTCGTCGAGACGGAATCCGGCGAACTCCTCGATACCGAGTGAGAGCAGCAGCTCCGTCTGAATGAGTCCGAGCCACAACGAGATCGCGGCCACCCCGGTGCCTTCGAGTTCGTGCGCCATGTCGAAGGCCATCTTGTCGAGTGCCGCTTTGCTCATGCCGTACAGCACCGAATGGAGGTGTCCGCGGGTTCCGAACGACGAGATGTTGACCATCAACCCGGAGCCCTGGGGCACCATGATCTTCGCGGCTTCGACGCACGCGACATAGTGCGCGCGGACGCCGACCGTGATGAGGGTGTCCCAGTCGGAAACGGGTCGCTCCCAGAACTTGTCGCTGAACCCGCCGAAGCCCTTGGGGGAGGTCCACACGTTGTTGACCAGGAGGTCGAGACGACCCTGCTCCGCGCGAATCTGACCGAACAGCTTCGCCACGGCGTCGTCGTCGGAATGATCAAGACTCACCCCGACCGCAGCGCCGCCGGCATTCTCGATCTCCGAGATGGTCTGCCCCAGTGGGTCATCGGGTTCGGTGCCACCGCGGGCCGTGACGTACACCGTCCATCCTGCCCCACCCAGAGCGGTGGCCACGCCTTTGCCGACACCGCGGCTCGCCCCGGTCACCAGTGCCACTGACCCCGTATCGCTCACTCTTGTCCGCCACTTCTACCCATGGCCGCCAATCTATCGGCTGGGCATCCTGCCGTGATGAGGATTCGGGCCTCTCAGTCGGTCTGTCTGGTCGACTCGGGTGGTTGCGGCATCGGATGATCTTGCGCGTTGAAGTACGCCGCGGACCCGCCGGCGGCGGCGATGCCCGAGATCGACGACCAGACCATCATCGTGAGGTAGTCGATCAACTCGTCCTTGCCGAGGCGCTGTTCGACCATCCACCAATGCACTGCGAGCTGGATCGCGCCGACGAGGCTGTACGCCCAGGTCTCGACCCCGGCGGTCTGTGAACCCTGATCGACCATCCGGTTGATCATCACGAACGTGAGCATCTGAGCGACGAGCTTCTGCGAGTCCGCGAGGACCTGTGTGCCCGATCCGCCGGCCATGACAAAGGAGTAGATGTGTGGTTCGTCGGCCACAGTCTGGACGTACACCGAGATCACCATGCGTGTTAGTTCGAACTCGCCGACGTCTTCGTTGATCGCGCTCCCCAGTCGCGGCACGAGCACGGTCTCGAGGAAGCGCATCATCGCGGCAGTGGTGAGGTCGCTCTTGTCGCTGAAGTAGCGGTAGAGAACGGTCTTCGACACGCCGATCTCGGACGCGATCTCGTCCATGCCCGCATCGGCGCCGAGTGACCGCACAGCTGCGAGCGTGCCGTCGACGAGTTCGGTGCGCCGGGCCTCCTTGTGGCCTTCCCACCGCCGCTTACGTCCGTCGGTCTTGACGTCGTCGACACCGACCTGGTTACGGATGGCCTGGGGGAGTGACACCCCCTTGCTCGCGGCAGTGGCGGCGGCGGCCACCGCAGCGCGGGCGGCGGCGGCCGGATTGGGGCGAGGGGACATCGTGGGGGAGTCATTTCTGCTCGTAGCGCCGGTCGTGGTCGAACTGACTTCCACCTTATGTTCCCTCGCACTCGGACAGGGCATCGAGAGGCGGGTCACCACTGAGCCCACGGTTCTCCCGGCCGGGTTTGGGTAACACTGGATGGATGCAACCGACACAAGCTCCGCGGCCGACGGCCGGGCTGGACGCGGACCCATCGGCCAGGGAGTTGCCCGCCGGCCGACACGCGGCACCGGATTCACGGGCGGCCGCACCCAAGCGCAACATCGCCGGGCTCAGCGACGCGGACAGCGAACGAAAGGCCGCGCTGCGCCGGATGAAGCTCGTCGCCACCGGGCTCTTGTTGTTGGCGGCGGTCATCTACCTCTTCTGCCGCTGGCTCGAAGACCGCGACGGCGAGAACGTCGCGGCCTGGGTCGGCTATGTGCGCGCGGCGTCGGAGGCCGGCATGGTCGGCGCGCTCGCGGACTGGTTTGCCGTCACAGCCCTCTTCAAGCACCCGATGGGCATCCCGATCCCACACACGGCCCTGATCCGTAAGAAGAAGGATCAGATCGGCGATCAGCTCGGCGGTTTCATTGAAGAGAACTTCATGACGCCGGACGTCATCGAAGAGAAGGTCGCGCAGCTGGCCTTGCCCACTCGGGTCTCCAGCTGGCTCGCCGACCCCAAGAACGCGCCTCGGGTGGGTGAGGAAGCCGCGCGCGGTATCGCTTTCGCGGCAGAGATGCTCGACGACGAAGACATCGAGAAGCTGATCACCTCGGCAATGCGCTGGGCTGCCGAACCCGAGTGGGGTCCGCCGGCGGGTCGGGTCCTGGAACAGCTCATCTCCGAGAACCGTCTGGAACCGGTCATCCAGCTACTGTGCGACAGGGCGCACGACTTCGCCCTGGGTAGCCAGGACCTGATCGATCGGGTGATCGACAAGGACGGACCGGCGTGGGCGCCGAAGTTCGTGAACAGTTTGGTGGGAGACCGGCTCTACCGCGAACTCGTGGAGTTCTCGTTCAAGGTCAAGACCGATCCCGATCACCAGGTCCGCCAGGCGATGACCGGCGTGATGGTGCAACTGGCCCATGACCTGCAGAACGACCCGGACACCATCGCCCGTCTCGAGGCGATCAAGTCCGAATTGCTCGAACGCGATGAGGTCACCGGTGCCGCGTCGACCGCCTGGAATGCGGGCAAGGCATTGATCGAGCAGCTCCTCGCCGACCCGAACGGGACACTTCGGGCCACGCTGACGGACTCGATCATCCAGATTGCCGAGCGGATTCGCGACGACGAGGTGCTGAAGAACAAGATGAACATCTGGATGGTCCGGGTGGCCAGGCACGTGTCGGAGAACTA
Organism: Williamsia sp. 1138; assembly: GCF_002095435.2. GTDB lineage: Bacteria > Actinomycetota > Actinomycetes > Mycobacteriales > Mycobacteriaceae > Williamsia. Next base: position 15,067 of record NZ_MJEJ02000030.1, on the reverse strand, counting down.
CTCGCAGGAGATCATCTCGGTGATCACCGAGACCGTGCGTGGTTGGGACGCGGAGGACACCAGCAACAAGATCGAGTTGCAGGTCGGCCGCGATCTGCAGTTCATCCGCATCAACGGCACGGTGGTCGGATCGCTGGCCGGGTTGGCCATCTACACCGCCTCTGTGCTGCTCTTTCACTAAAAGGACACCCCGATGTTTGTGTCCTTGATCACGAATTAGCTCAAGTGCTTGCAATTGCTAGCACGGGTCGGCACTATGGCATTCGAGGCTTGAAGGAGTTACCGAGATGGTTCCAACGCCAGCTGATCCCGATGACGAGCCGGTGACGGCTGTGGTCGCGAACGCGGCTCAGGACATCGCCCAGGACATCAGTGCCAACGTCGCCACTGCTGCCCAGGACATAGGTAGCTTCATCAGATCGCAACGGATCGGCGCCGAGGTGTCGCTACGCCAGCTTGCTGAGCGTGCAGGCGTCAGTAATCCGTACCTCAGCCAAATTGAACGAGGGTTGCGCAAGCCTTCAGCCGATGTGTTGGCCCAGATCGCCAAGGGTCTGCGGGTGTCGGCCGAGGTGCTGTACGTACGGGCCGGGATTCTCGAAGAGAGGCCCGCGAGTCCGGTGCGCGACGCGCTGATGGCAGACACCGTCATCAGTGAACGCCAGAAACAAGTGTTGCTCGAGATCTACGAGTCCTTCTGCAAAGAAAACCGGGCCGTGATCGAAAGTCACATGGACACAACACAATCGAACCCACGTGAATTCCTGGAGGAAACCAATGACCAAGTCTGACCGCAATCTCGCCAACCCCATCTACGCCGCCGTCGGCGCCGGCGACCTCGCTTTCAAGCAGGTCAACGAAGTGATCGCTCAGCTGCGTGAGCGCACCGAGACCGCCACCGAGCAGGCCCAGGCCCGCTTTGAAGAGACCCGCACCACGGCGCAGACCCGGATCGAAGAGACTCGCGAGCGCATTTCTGCTCTGCCCGAAGAGGTTCCGTCGAACATCGACGAGCTGCGTGCGAAGTTCACCTCCGAGGAGCTGCGCAAGGTTGCCGAGGCCTACATCGAGGTCGCGACCAACATCTACAACTCGCTCGCCGAGCGCGGCGAAGAGACCGTTGAGCGTCTGCGCACCACTCCGGCCGTGGGCGAACAGCTCAGCCGCGCGGAGAAGGCCTACAACGACGCCGTCGATCTGACCGAGGACACCCTCGGCAGCATCTCGTCGCAGACCCGGGCGGTCGGCCAGCGCGCTGCCAAGCTCGCGGGCATCGCCCAGGACAAGATCGAAGACGCGACCGAAGAGGCCACCGACTCGATCAACGGTGCTGCAGGCAAGGTCGAGAGCAAGGCGCGTTCGTCGAAGGATTCGCCTGCCAAGAAGATCGCCGAGGCCACGGCTCCGGCCAAGAAGGCACCGGCGAAGGCCACCCCGACGACCGCCGCCGCCAAGGCTCCGGCCAAGAAGGCTCCCGCCAAGAAGGCTCCGGCCAAGAAGGCCACCAGCTGATCGGTCAACTCGAGCTACTGGCTCCGCCGCTGCGAACCCAACACGCGCCTGTCGCCACACGCGAACCGGACAGTAGGCTGCACCCGTGAATGTTCTCTCATTCTTGGGGTACGCCCAGAGTCTTGTTCTGCTGCTGCTGACAGTTGTCGCCGGGGTCGCGGCGGCGGTGTCGTTGGTGCATGCCGCACTGCAACGGCCGGACGCCTTCCCGGCGGTCGATCGCCAATCGAAGGTGATCTGGGTGTCCATCCTCGCGGCTGCGACCCTGTTCATCTGGTTGTTCGGCGCCATCGGCATCCTGGGCATCGTCGGTGTCGTGGCCACGATCGTCTACATCGTCGACGTACGGCCGCGGGTGGACTCGATCCAGAACAAGACCTGGTTTCGGAAGCGCTGAAGTCCACCCTCCAGGGGCGGTGAATAGCGCATTCACGCAGGCTCCACTCCCTTCCGCCGATCAAACGCTCGGCGAGCAGACCTAGAATGAGCGCATGGCTGAATACCGGATCAACGAACTCGCGGATGTTTCCGGCGTCAGCGTCCGCAACATCAGGGTCTACCAGGACCGCGGTCTGCTTCCGCCACCCAAGATCAAAGGCCGTACCGGCTGGTACTCCGCGGAACACCTGAGCCGACTCAAGATGATCTCGCAGATGCTCGAGCGGGGTTACACCTTCGCGACGATCAGCGAATTGCTGATGGCAGCGCGGTACGGCCTCAAGGTCGAACACGTGCTGGAGGCCGAGCCGAAACGCGGCAGCCGGTGGAAGAACCTCAGGCGGATGGCAACCATCACCATCTCGGAGCTGCGCAAGGGTCTCGGTGCCACTGACAACAACATCGCCCTCGGGCAACGGCTGGGACTGCTGGTCAAAGAGGGCGCGGGTTACGCCGTCACGAACCCGGAGGTGCTCGCCGGGGCCGAGGTCCTGGTGAAGGCCGGTATCGACCTCGACGTTCTGCTCAACCGCTGGGAACGGGTCCAGGACGACCTCCAGGACATCGCGGCCAGCTTCGTCTCTATCGTCACCGACAAGTACCTCGTCGAGGGTGCTCCGTTCGAGATGGAGGAGAGCGAGGTGATCCGGCTCGCCGAGCTCGTGCAGACCGTGCGGCCGATGGCTCATGACATCGTCGAGGTCGCCTTCAGCAAGGCGATGGATACGGAGATCTCGCGTGCGCTGGATCGCGGCGCGGAGCTGATGATGGCTGCTGAAGACGAAAAATCGAGCAAGGCAACGGGTTCCGGTCCGTAGATCCAGGTGGGGAAGTGTTATCGATGAACAAGAAGAAGGTCGCGGTCGGTGGGGCAGCGGTAGGTGCAGGCGTGGTCGCCGCGGGTGCGGCCATCACCGGAACGTTCCTGGGCTCGATTCTGCGGGCGGCTCTGCTGGCCCCAGATCCTGTTGCCGATCAGCCTGATCCGCTGCTGGAGACGCCCCGACAGGCGCCGGAACACCTCGATGTACGAGCCGCTGACGGCACCGCCCTGAACGTGGTGGCCTATGGGCCGCCGGACGGCGAGCTGATGGTGCTGGTGCACGGGTGGACCTGCAGCACGCACTACTGGTATCCGCAGATCAACGCGTTCGGCCATCGGTATCGCGTGATCGCCTACGACCAGCGCGGCCACGGCGACTCCCCACGTGGAAAGACCAAGTTGAGTGTCGAACTCCTCGGTCAAGACCTCCAAGCGGTGTTGACCGCAGTGGTACCGAAGGGGCGTCGAGCACTCGTCGCCGGGCACAGCATGGGTGGGATGACGATCTTGTCCTGGGCCAAGCAATTCCCGCAGGCGGTGCCCGAGGTCGCCCGCGCGGTGGTGCTGACGTCCACCTGTTCTGACCACCTGTTGCCGAACCTCGGTCTGATTCCTCTCGATCTACCCACGGTGCTCTCTCCGATGGAGTACTTCACGGGGCGACTCGTCGCTGGGGCGACGGTACATCTGCCGCGAACCAAGATGTCGAGCAAGGTGACCCAGTACATCGCCCTCAACACCACCTCACGTCGCTCGCACGTCGACTTCGTCGACGAGATGGTGGCCGCGTGCCCGGGGCGCTCCCGGGGCAAGTGGGGTAACGCGATGGTCGACCTCGAGGTCACCGAGGGCCTCGACGCACTGGTGGTCCCGACCGTGGTGGTGGTCGGTGCCGACGACAAACTCACCCCGAAGGTCCACGCCGACGCGATGGCAGCGGTACTCCGCGGGCGCGGGCACCTCGAGGATCTCGTGGTGTGGCCCGGTATCGGCCATATGAGCAGCATCGAGAACGCGGAGGGTTACAACACTCTGCTCACCGACTTGCTGGACCGAACCGCCGGCTGATGACAGGCGGTCGGGCGCTGCTGCGGGACCCGGATGCACCAGTTGACCGACTGTACGTCGACCGCTCCGACGGTGCCTCCATCGCGGTCTGCAGTTATGGACCGGCGGGCGCCGACGCGGTGGTGCTCGTCCACGGGTTCGCCGTCAACGCCAAGTACTGGTTCCCCCAGATCAACGGCCTGGCCGGCGATCATCGCGTCATCGTCTACGACCAGCGGGGACACGGGCGCTCGACCCTGGGCACCGGCCCGACGACCAACGAACATCTCGGTCAGGATCTCGAAGCCGTCCTTGCCGCGACCCTTGCCGAGGGCGAAAGGGCAGTGATCGTCGGCCACAGCATGGGCGGCATGACAGTGATGAGCTGGGCCACCCAGTATCCGGACAGCGCAGCGCGGTACGCCGCGGCGATCATGCTCGCCGGTACCGCGGCCACCGCGCCGGTGTCGAAGGCCCCGATCCGACTGGCCCAACCCGCCACGATTGTGCGCAGAGTCGAGTACGAGACGGCATGGTTGGGCTTCAACGCCATTCACCGACCCGGTGGCGACCTCATGATGCGGACCGGTCTGCCGTTGGCACGCACCATCTTTCCGGGTATCAGCCGCCAACAGCTCAAGATGCTCGATTCCATCCTGCGGGAGACCGGTTGGCGGACAAGAGAAAAGCTCGGACGAGCGCTCGAGGACCTCGACGTGGGCGCGGGTCTGCGGAACATGCCGGTTCCCGTTGCGGTCGTGGTGGGAGACCGAGACCGTCTCACCCCGCCGCGGCTCGCCGAACCCGTCGCCGCTGGGCTGCGTGCTGCAGGATCACTCGAACGGTACGAAATCTGGCGTGGCGCAACTCATCTACTCAACTGGGAGCAACCCTATCGCTTCAACAACATCGTCAGGTCGTTGCGAACTGCGCGCCTCCCTCATTGAACGGCGTTCAGGCCTGCGGAAAGCCCTCCAGTACAGCGCGCGACCCGGAGAGCCCGAGTCGCGTCGCGCCTGCTGCGATCAGCTCCGCCGCGAATTCCGCGGTACGGATCCCGCCGCTGGCCTTCACCCCGACCGTGGCGGGCACCGCCGCGGCCATCAGTGTGACGGCCTCGACACTGGCACCACCTGCTGGATGAAAGCCTGTGGAGGTCTTGACAAACGAGGCGCCTGCCCTGACCGCGACCTTGCAGACATCGGTGACGGTCTGCGGCCCCGCGAGCGCCAGCAGGGCCGCCGATTCGATGATGACCTTGAGGGTGACGTCGCTGCCGATCGCCTGGCGAACGGTGAGGACGTCAGCGAAGACCTCGTCGAACTTGCCGGCCACCGCGGCGCCGACATCGATGACCATGTCGATCTCCTGCGCCCCGGAATCGACCGCGAGTTTGGCCTCCGACGCTTTGATCAAGGAGTGGTGCTTCCCTGACGGGAAGCCGGCCACCACGCAAGTGAGCTGAGCGCCGGTGTCGATCGGCAGCATCGACGGCGACAGGCAGACCGCGAGTACGCCGAGGTCGGCGGCTTCTGCGGCGGTCGCCTCGGCGTCGGCGCGGGTCGCCTCGGGTTTGAGCAGCGTGTGATCGACCAGGGCGGCGACCACTGAACGGGTCAGGTGCGGGCCGCTGCGGCCGGGCGCGGTGTCGGACATGATCCGAGCTTGGCACACTGTCTGGTTGTGACCACACTCTCGCCGGCAAATGGTGCCGACCACCGGTACGTGCTGACCCTCGGCTGCCCTGACACGACAGGCATCGTCGCAAGGATTTCGAGCTTTCTCGCCGACATCGGGGGCTGGATCGTAGAGGCCGCTTACCACTCGGACCCCGACACCGGCTGGTTCTTCACGCGCCAGGCGGTGCGTGCGGACTCGGTGTCCGTCACGGTCGAGCAATTGCGGGAGCGCTTCGCCGCAGAGGTGGTGGCCGGATTGGGGCCGGAAACCGAGTGGCGCGTGAGTGATTCGGCGGTTCCGAAGAAGACCGTCCTGCTCGTGAGCAAGGAAGGGCACTGTCTCGGTGACCTGCTGGGCCGCTCGTACCGCGGGGAGCTACCCGCAGAGATCAACGCCGTGATCGGCAATCACCGCGACCTCGAAGACTTCAGCACGCGGATGGGCGTCCCGTTCCATCACATCCCGTTCGGCACCGACAAGGCCGGTGCATTCGAGGAACTGCGCGAACTGGTGGACAGCCACAACCCGGACGCGGTGGTGCTGGCCCGGTTCATGCAGATCGTTCCCGAGGACCTGTGTGAGCACTGGGCAGGCAAGGCCATCAACATCCACCACAGCTTCTTGCCGTCATTCATCGGGGCGAGGCCCTACCACCAGGCGTTTCAGCGGGGCGTGAAGCTCATCGGAGCCACCTGCCACTACGTCACCGGTGAGCTCGACGCTGGACCGATCATCGAGCAGGACGTCATCCGCGTCGATCACTCGGACACGGTTGCAGACATGGTGCGTCAGGGCCGGGACATCGAGAAGCTCGTGCTGGCCCGGGGCCTGCGTTGGCACCTCGAAGACCGGGTGTTGGTGCACGGCCGCAAGACCGTCGTCTTCAGCTGAGCCGGCCACCGCTGAGCCTGGGTGCTCTCGAGAATCACCCGCCCACCCGAATTCGCACCGCCCACCCGCAATAGCGGGTGGGCGGTGCAAAAACGGGTGGAGCAGTGCGGTCAGACGACGCTGCAGGTCTCGGCGTTCGAATCCGAGGCGCCGACATTCTCCTGGGTCAACGCAATGTCGTTGCCGGAGAACGCGAACTCGACACCCTTGTCGGAGACGCTCAGCCTGTCGAAGCTGACGTCGTCGAACAGCGGCGGGAACATCCCGGCGCTGACCTGGTCGACCAGGGTCTGGGCCCACGAGTTGGGGATTCCGAGCGTCAGTGCGCTGGCTTTGACCACCTCGAACGTCAGCTTGCCGTTCTGCGTGACCGGCTTGAGTTCGGTCTCGGCCGGGATGGGGATACCGAGCAACGAGAAGCTGGCCTTGAGGGTGACCGTGCCGGCCGCGGCATTCCCGGTGACCGACTCGACGGTCATCCCGCCACCCATCGAACCGAGGAGTCCGGTGAGTCCGCCACCCTGATCCGGAGTGGGTGTGGTCGGCTGTGCGGTGGTGTCCTGCTGGCTCAGCTCCATGATCCGGCCGAACGGGACGTAGCCCTCGCCTTTGAGCCCACCGATGGTCGTGGTGTTGTCGCCGGTGGTGATGTCGTCACCCCTGGCGTGCAGCTTCATGTCCGAATCACCCTCGTCGCTGGTGTCGACCTGGACATAGGGGATCTTGCCGGACACCCACTGGAACAGCATGGGCTGTTTGCTGAGCGACACCGAGGTCGAGGCACCGGTGAGCTCGCCGAACGACTGCTCCATGCAGTCCTTCGCCTTGCTGCGCAGATACAACTCGCTGCCGACGCCCGAGATCACCAGCAGCAGCACGATGCTGAGCGCGACCACTCCGGCGATCAAGCCCTTCCGCCGTTTCGGGCGCTGCGGCGAGACTCCGCCGCCGTCAGGGCCGCCACCGCCGGGCGGTGGCCCGTCAGACGGGGGACCCGAGTAGGGCGCAAAGCCATCCCTGTGGACCTCGTCAGGGGGCACGTCGAGTTGCGCGGTGTCGTGGCGCTCCTGCGTGTAGGCCTGAGGCACCGAGCCGGGTGGGACCGGTGCGAACTGGTCCGTGGCTGGACTGGGGTCATTCGCCTGATTCTCGGGTATCCCGGGAACCGGCGCATCCGGAGGGGGTGGGTCGGCAGGAGCTGCCGGCTTGGTCAGATCGGAGCCCTCGGCGGGACCGGCAGTTGGTTCAGGCGGCCCCCCGGCCGGGTTGGATTCGGCATCTTCGCGGTTATTCATCACCGTCGATGATGCCCGGTAGGACGTCGCAGATGGTAAGAGTTGGCTAAGTATCGGAGTCGGCGCAGGTCATGGCCGCGGAATTCACGTCCCGCCTGTTGGACAACACCGCGATAGAGGCCCGGGCGCGCTCGACCTCACCGAAGTCGAGGTCGAGAACCGCGAGCTCTGGGTGGTCGCCCAACTCTGTGTGCACCGTGCCGAACGGGCCGGCCAGGATGGAATGTCCGATACCGGTGGGCGCGGCAGACCCCGCGACCTCGGGGTCGCCCGGGACGGCTTGCCCGACCGCTGCGACAAAGCACCCGCTGTCGAGGGCCCGTGCGGCCGCGAGCGTCCGCCACTGCTCGAGCTTGCCCGGACCGCTGCCCCACGATGCCGGGACCACGACGAGGGTGGCACCGCCATCGGCAAGCGCCGTGAACAGCATCGGAAATCGGATGTCGTAGCAGGTGGCGGCACCGACCGTGACGTCACCGACCCGGAAGGAGTGCGCCCGGTCGCCCGCCTGCACGGTGCGAGACTCCTCGAACCCGAACGCGTCGTAGAGGTGGATCTTGTCGTAACCGGAGATCGCCCCGTGGGGGCCTGCGATCACGAGGGTGTTCCGCACCCGTCCGCCGTCGCCGGGGGTGAACATCCCCGCGACCACGGACACCGCGTTGTCGGCGGCGATCTGACCGACCGCCTGTGCCCACGCTCCATCGAGCGGCTGTGCGATCGGCCCGAGCTTCACCCCGAAGCGGCACATGGTCGCCTCGGGAAAAATCACCAGTTCGGCACCCAATGCGGCCGCAGCAGAGGTCTGTTCGGCAACCAGCGCACTGTTCTCGTCGGGGTCGGTGCCGCTGGAGATCTGGGCCAAGGCGATGCGCATGCCACCACCCTACGACCGTTCATCGTGCCTTTCCCGACGCCGATCGTGCCCTTACCGACGCCGAGCGGGCTCTTACCGACGCCGATCGTGCCTTTAACGACGCCGATCGTGCCTTTAACGACGCCGACTGGGCCGTCGTCAACGTGGCCGGCCCGGTCGATGTCTAAAAGGGCCCGCTCGATGTCTGGAACGGCCCGCTCGATGTCTGGAACGGCACGGTCGATGTCTAAAAGGGCCCGCTCGGCGGGGGTCACGAGGTCGGGGCGACCTGTTCCCACGGGACGGTCAGGACATTGTCGCGGTGTCGGCGCCTGTCGGGTATCGGGTAGATGCCGTTGTCGGGCAACAACTCCAGCGTGCGGAGCCATCGCTGGCGCGGACCGAAGGGCGCCAACGGGGCCGCGACGTCCCAGCAGCGGTCCAGGGTGCGGATCAACTGGTGGACGGGCTCGCCGGGGACATTGCGATGGATCAGCGCTTTCGGCAGGCGTTCGGCCAGATCCGACGGCCGCCGGCTGTGCAGCGGATCCCAGGCGAGCGTGAACGTCAGCGGACGGTGTTCGTCGAGCAGGATCCAGCAGCAGCGACGGCCGAGTTCGTCGCAGGTGCCCTCGACGATGAAGCCGCCGGGCGCCAGGTGCCGTTGCATCCGCGACCAGGCGGCCGGCACCTGGGATTCGTCGTACTGCCGCAACACGTTGAACGCCCGGACGAGGTGGGGTCGCAGTCCCGCCAGCTCGAAGCCCCCCACCGCGAACCGGACTCCTGCCTGCGCAGGCACCACACGCGCAGGGTCGATCTCGAGGCCGACCAACTGGACGGCGGGCACCTTGGCCCGCAACCGGGCTGCCAATTCGATGGCGGTGTCGGGACGGGCGCCGTATCCGAGGTCGACGGCCAGCGGCGTCGCGGCGGCGGACAGCACCGCCACGATCTCGCTGTGGTGGGTGATCCAGCGGTCTATCCGCCGAAGTCGGTTGATACCCGTGGTGCCGCGCGTGATCGTGCCGTCGGGACGGCCGGCCGCGCGCGAGCGGACAGGCCCGTCAGAGGTTGGCGTCGATCCACCCTGAGGTGAACTCCGCCTCACCGCGGAACAGGTCGACCAGGTTCACCAGCATCATCTGCTCGAGCTTGCCGTTGATGAACGGGATGAAGACCTTGACCTCGGTGGTGCGCCGGATGGTGCAACCCGTGTCGGTGGGGAAGAGTTCCTGCGTCCCGGTCAGACTGCCGGGACCCGCCGGGATCGACGCGGTGTACGTGCCCTTGGTGTTCTCCGGATCGAACGGGCCCAGCGCTTCGTTGCGGGTGATGATCATGTCCTTCGACATCACCGTCTGCGCGATCGCCGGCAGCTCGGTGCGTGGCAGCACCTGCTTGAGGACCACGTCGATGCCGTTGGCGTCCACCGTGTAGGTCTCGATCTCGGATTGCGGCGTCAGCTTCCGGAACTCTTCCATCTGCGCGTCCCAGAACTCCCGCATCGAGAGTGCTCGATAGACCTTCTCGGCGGGATGGTGGTAACGGGCTGAGTAGGACAGACGGCGTGCCATGGGGCAAAGCCTAACGTGCCAGGAACGCTCACTCCGGAGGCACCTGGTGTCTGCTCACTGCTGTCCGATCCAGGTGATCGTGTAGTCGCGCTCGGCGTCGATCAGCGCCTGCACCTCTTTCGCGATCTGCTTCTCGATCTTTCCGCCGACGAAGGGAATCGACACCTCGACCGATCCGTCGAAGATCACCTGCGCCCCGGTGGCGGTGGCAACGAGGGTCTGAATGCCGTTGACCTTGGCGGGGGCGCCGGTGACGACCGCGGAAAAGGTGCCGTTGCTGACCTCGCCTCCGGTCACAGACCACACCACCGTGCGCGCGATCTCGAGGTCACCCTTGCGAATCTTGGTGACGACCGATGGGAGATTCTTCTCGGGGACGCGCTGCTGCAGGACGATCCGGACCTCGTCGTCGGTCGCGGTGAACGACTCGAGTTCGGATACATCGGCCGCGACATTGGCGACCAGATCGTGCCAATACTGCTCCGAGGTGATCGCCGCGGTGAACTGAGCCGGGGGACAGGAAAAGTCGAGGGAATGCCGAAGCTTGGTCGCCATGAATGCAGGCTACCGTTGCGGGGTGGTCATACATGACAACTCGCTGCCGCTGTCGCAGATCACCACCTTGCGGGTCGGTGGTCCCGCGAAGAACTTCATCCGCTGCACCGACGCCGACTCGCTGATCGAGACCGTGGCTGATCTGGACGCGGCAGGGACCCCGGTGCTGCTGGTCGGTGGGGGATCGAACCTGGTGATCAGCGACGACGGGTTCGACGGCACCGTAGTGCAGATCGCGAACACCGAGACCGATTGGCGATCGGACCACGTGACCGCCGGGGCCGGCGTGAACTGGGACGATCTGGTCGCCGAGAGCATCGAGCGGGGATTCGGTGGCCTCGAGTGCCTGTCCGGGATCCCGGGCGCGGCGGGCGCGACCCCGGTGCAGAATGTCGGGGCGTACGGCGTCGAGGTCGGGTCGTTGTTGCGGTCGGTGCAGATCCTCGATCGCCGTTCGGGTGGCCTGAACTGGGTGGACGCCGGCGACCTCGAACTCGGTTATCGCACGAGCCGGCTCAAACGTCGCAACGACGAACTGGTGGTACGGGTGTCGTTCCGGCTGCACGAGGACGGTCTGAGCGAACCGATCAGATACCGCGAACTGGCCGGGGCGCTGGACGTGGCCGAGGGGGAGCGGGCGCCGGCGGCAGACGTCCGCGCGGCGGTGCTCGCGCTGCGTTCGGGCAAGGGCATGGTGCTGGACGCCGACGACCACGACACGTGGAGCGTCGGCTCCTTCTTCACCAATCCGATTGTGCCCCAAGAGCATCTCCCGACCGTGTTGACCAGGATCGTCGAGGAGCTCGGAGCAGAGGCGACGGTCCCACAGTTCCCGGCCGATCTGGGCGTCAAATTGTCGGCAGGCTGGCTGATCGAGCGCGCCGGTTTCGCCAGGGGATTTCCGGACTCCGGTGCACCGGCGCGCCTGTCGACCAAGCATTCGCTGGCGATCACGAACAGGGGCGAGGCTCGTGCGGAGGACATCGTCGAGCTCGCGAAGCGGGTTCGTGACGGAGTTCACGAACGGTTCGGGTTGTGGCTGGAACCCGAACCTGTGCTGGTGGGATGCACCCTCTGACGCTGCTGCGCTGGTGGTGGGCCCTGTGGCGGGCTTCGTGGAGGATTGGACCCCCGAGCTACAGGTAATGTTTCGTGCATGAGTGAATACCGTGACCGCCTTGTGCTGTCCAGGCGATCGGCCCTCACGGCTCTCGCCGTCGGCGCGGCCGGAGTGACCGCAGCGGCCTGCAGCAGCGACAACAAGTCCGGTGACGCGGCCGACGCGAGCAAGGCACCGTCGGATCCTGATGCCACCGTGACCTACAGCCCGCCGCTCGACACCACCGATGCCTCGCCGATAGTCGAGGTGTCGGTCAAGGTCACCGACGGCGTGCTGAATCCGGACGTGCAATTGACGAATGCCAACGGCCGCGTCGTGACGGGCGCGATGTCGGAGGACCGCAAGACCTTCACCGTCACCGAGCCGCTCGGCTACGGCGGTCAGTACACCTGGTCGGGTTCTGCGATGGGAAACGATCGTCGTGCGGTCCCGCTCGCGGGCACCTTCGCCACCGTGACCCCGGAGAACCAGATCGGGCTCGTGGTCAATCTCGCCGATGGCCAGGAAGTCGGTGTCGCGACGCCGCTCATCCTGACGTTCGACGAAGTCGTCAATGACAAGAAGGCCGTGGAGCAGGCCCTCAAGGTCACCACGACGCCCGAGACCGAGGGCAGCTGGGCATGGCTCGGGGAAGACGGCGGATCGCGCGTCCACTGGCGAACCAAGGAGTACTACCAGCCGGGCACCAAGGTCTCGATGGTCGCGAAGCTGTACGGCCTCGACCACGGCGACGGATACTACGGAGAGGCCGACGTCACCAGCGACTTCGTGATCGGCCGCAATCAGGTCGTGCTCGCGGACGCCGACTCCCACCAGATCGTGGTGCAGAACGACGGCAACACGCTGATGACCCTGCCGTGCAGCTACGGCGAGGGCGACCTCGACCGCAACGTCACGCGGTCGGGCATCCATGTCGTCAGCGAGAAGCACGAAGATTTCTACATGAGCAATCCCGCGGCCGGCTACTTCAACGTCCGCGAGCGCTACGCCGTGCGTATCTCCAACAACGGCGAGTTCATCCACGCCAACCCGGACACCGTTGGCGTCCAGGGCTCGTCGAACGTCACCAACGGCTGCATCAACCTCTCCCTGGAGAATGCCGAGCAGTACTTCGGGACCGCGATGTACGGCGATCCGGTGGAGGTCACCAACACTCGCATCCCGCTGTCGGAGGCCGACGGCGACATCTATGACTGGATCTACGACTGGGAGACCTGGAAGTCGATGTCGGCGCTTGCCGGCGAGCCTGAGGTGAAGTCGGCTCCGGCGACACCGAAGGACGCTCCGGATGTCTCGGGTATCCCGACGACACCGCAGAACTCGGGTTCTCGGCAGACTCCGGTCGGCTGACCGACCCGCTTCACCACATTCGGCCCCGTATCGAGTGTCCGAGGGATATCTCGGGCTGTTGCAATTTGAACGTAGTTTGCCGGTTCGGCGTCGGCTTGTCTAGCCGGTTTGTGGTGGTTTATGGGCGATAATATGTTGGTGGCCAAGGGTTATCGTCCAGTGGATCGTGATCAGTACTTTCTGTTGCCGCCGAGTATGCGGGACTGGTTGCCCGATTCGGATCCGGTGTGGTTGGTGATCGAGACCGTCGCCTCGCTCGATACCAGCGTGTTGCACGCCCAACGCAAGACCGGCGGGGTGGGGCGGGCCGGGTATGACCCGGACATGTTGCTGACCCTGCTGATCTGGGGCTGGGCCCACGGGCAACGTTCTTCACGCCAGCTCGAGCGGCTGTGCCACCGCGATATCGCTTATCGCATCATCTGTGCTGGTGATGCACCTGATCATGTGACGATCTCGAGGTTCCGCGCCGACTGCGCCACTGCAGTTGAAGACCTGTTTGCGCAGGTCCTGGTGTTGTGCGCACGGCTGGGGATGGTCAATATCGGGGTCGTTGCTCTCGACGGGGTCAAGATCGCCTCGAATGCCTCGATGAGCGCCAACCGCACCGAAGACGGTCTGCGGGCGGCGATGGCCGCGCAAGCGGCCCGCGCCGCATCCGAGCATGCCGATGTCGATGCCGCCGAAGACGAGATGTTCGGCGCCGATGATCGCGGTGATGAGGTGCCCGGCGATCTGGTCGATCCCCGGTCGAGGTCTGCGCGGATCGCCGCAGCGCTGGCTGATCTGCAGGACCACAACACCAAGCAGGCCGCCGAGAACAACGCCGCCGATGAGCGTGCTCAGGCGCGGGAGGCGGCGGCCGAGCAGGCCCGCCAGGCCCGCGCCGAGAAGGTCGCGCGGTGGCGTGAACAGCACCCACCGGGCTCTCGTTCAGCCCGGGTGCCCACTGAAATCCGGGTCGAGGTCCACACCGCGAATCTGGAGCGCATACGCGCTGCCCAACAGGCCAAGATCGACCGGTGGCGGCCTGGGCAGCCCGGCCCGCGACCGGTGCCGGTCGACGACCACTACGACGTCGTGCGCGCGCGAAACACGCTGGAGCGGGCCACTGCCGAGCGGGTCGCCCGCCAGGCCGCCGAGGGCACCCGAACCCGTGACGCCGCTGCACGTAAGGAGGCTGATCGGCGGGCCGCAGCCACGCACCCGCGCACGTTGACCGATCCCAAACGCAACATCACCGACCCCGAGTCGAGGCTGATGATGCTGCGCGGCGGGGGCTGGATTCAAGGGTTCAACTGCCAGGCCGTGACCAGCTCCGATGGACTGTTCTTGGCGACCGGCGTCGGCAACAACCCCGCCGATGTCGTCGCGTTCGCCGCGATGCTCGACAAAGCAGTGGCCGCCGCCGACGACATCGCCAACCACCGACCCACCTCAGCACCAGAGGGCGATGCCGCGGGAATTGGAGTGTTCCTCGCCGACGCCGGCTACCTCTCCAACGAGAACCTGACCAGTCAAGGGCCGGACCGGTTGATCGCCATCGGTAAAGCGCGGCGTATCAACAAAACCGCCCGCGAGCAGCCCACCACAGGACCTCCACCGCCTGGGGCCACCCCCATCGAGGCCATGAGACACCGCTTGGCCACACCCGAAGGCCACGCCCTCTATGCCCAACGCGGTCACATCGCTGAAACCCCGTTCGGACACGCCAAACACAACCTCGGGTTCCGGCGGTTCACCAGCCGTGGATTAGACAGAGCCACAGCCGAGTTCGCGTTTCACGCCCTCGTACACAACCTCTTCAAAGCCATCAGAGGCGGACACCTCACCCCAGGAACGGCCTGAAAGGCCGGGGCCAAAAGCCCCAGCCCGCCAACTCACCACCAACGGCAGCCCATCGCCACAGACCCACACCCAGAA
>NZ_MJEJ02000005.1 GCF_002095435.2 Williamsia sp. 1138 | reverse complement strand
GAGACAGCACGATGGCCCGCAGCAAACGCTGCGGGCCATCGTGGAGAGTAGAGCGAAGAAAACGGTCTTACTTGACCGAAACCTTGGCGCCGGCCTCTTCGAGCTTGGTCTTGGCTGCCTCGGCGGCATCCTTGTCGATCTTCTCGAGGATCGCCTTGGGAGCGGACTCGACGAGATCCTTGGCTTCCTTCAGACCCAGTCCGGAGACGACCTCGCGGACGACCTTGATGACCTGGATCTTCTTGTCGCCGGCCGACTCGAGCACGACGTCGAACTCGTCCTGCTCGACAGCAGCTTCAGCAGCGGCCGGTGCACCGGCAGCGGCGACGGCGACGGGAGCAGCAGCGGTGACCTCGAAGACCTCTTCGAACTTCTTCACGAAGTCGCTGAGTTCCAGCAGGGTCAATTCCTTGAACTGATCGATGAGCTCGTCAGCGGAGAGCTTTGCCATGTGGGCAATCCTTTCGTTCTTTCCTCGGTCGCAAGGTGACGCGACCAGGGAGGTGTGGGGGTTTTATTCGGCCGCTTCTGCGGGTGCGACCGCGGCTTCTTCGCCGCCGGAGGCAGCTTTCTTTTCCTGCAGTGCGGCCGCAAGACGTGCGACCTGGGAAGCGGGCTGGTTGAACAGACCCGCAGCCTTTGCCAAGTTGCCCTTCATGGCACCGGCGAGCTTTGCAAGGAGCACCTCACGGGTTTCGAGGTCAGCGATCTGATTGACCTCGTCCACGGACAGCGCGCGGCCGTCCATGAATCCGCCCTTGATGATGAGGGCCTTGTTGTCCTTGGCGAAGTTCTTGATCGCCTTGGCCGCCACGACGGGTTCACCTTCGATGAAGGCAATCGCGGTGGGACCAGTGAACAGCTCGTCCAGACCGGCCACGCCCGCATCAGCAGCAGCGCGCTTGACCAGGGTGTTCTTGGCGACGGAGTAAACAGCACCTTCGCCCAGTGAGCGACGCAGCTCCGAGATCTGCTTGACGGTCAGACCACGGTATTCCGTGACGACTGCCGCAGTGGCTCCCTTGAACTGCTCGGTGATCTCCGCAACTATGCGGGCCTTGTGACCTTGCGGAAGATATTCATTAGGGTCATCCTCCTCGCTCGGTTCTAGTATCGGATAGTCCGCAGGCTCTTCCCCGCCTTCACCCGGCTCGGTGGGAGCTGACAGCGTATGAGCTGTTACCGAAACGCCGAATCTCACCTCGTCGGACACCGACGCTCCATTCTAGTTTTGTCTCTACTCAAGTCCTGAGAGCACGCAGAATCAGCCTCCAAGAAAAATACGGGCCCTCCAGCTACGTACGTAACCACACTAGGACTATCCAGACGGTCAGTTGTAACGCACCGCAGACAATGGCACCTACATACAGGTTCCGCACGAGTTTCAACTTCGCGTTGTTACTAACCCTCGCTTTGTCGTTGTATTTGGCTAGCGTCCGCAGTAATTGGCCCTCTGATACGGGTGGCACGTCCCGTTCGATGTGGTTGGAGATAATGACCTTCGCACTGGCCCTCGTTGCCATCCTCGTGGCCGACGGCAACAGAGTGATACCCGTCAAGACGATTGTTACAGCGACAAGCGTTGTTCCAGTTCCTGCTATTACATAAAAGAGGGCGTCGCGCGTAACGAGTTCCGCAGAACGACTCAGACTGGAACCAACAAGAAACGCCGTCGCGGTGACCACGAACGCAAGGTACTGAACGAGCCGTTGCCTGAGTGAAGAAAGTTCCTGAAACTGTTGCTCGAGAGTGCGCACCGATTCGTCGAAAGCAACGCGATACAGTTTCCAGTTTCCGTCTACGGTCGAGGCCATCAGCGGTTTGCCGCTGCCCGTCTCAGCATGCTTTGCCGGGGTGCGGTCATGCTCCGCCTGCTCGCCAGCATTGCCCATCGGGACCACCCACCACTTAAGATTCACGATCACGGACCTTCAATCCTAACCCCTGTACCTTAAGACACCGTAGTGACAGGTGCGAGGCGTACAAGCCGAAACGCAGCCGTGTTCTGGAAAAGCGTTCGTTCGTACCACGGACCATCACCCAACTCGTGGTCGAGTTAGCTAGCCCAGCCCGAGAGAGCGAGCCCTGAGACAGCACGATGGCCCGCAGCAAACGCTGCGGGCCATCGTGGAGAGTAGAGCGAAGAAAACGGTCTTACTTGACCGAAACCTTGGCGCCGGCCTCTTCGAGCTTGGTCTTGGCTGCCTCGGCGGCATCCTTGTCGATCTTCTCGAGGATCGCCTTGGGAGCGGACTCGACGAGATCCTTGGCTTCCTTCAGACCCAGTCCGGAGACGACCTCGCGGACGACCTTGATGACCTGGATCTTCTTGTCGCCGGCCGACTCGAGCACGACGTCGAACTCGTCCTGCTCGACAGCAGCTTCAGCAGCGGCCGGTGCACCGGCAGCGGCGACGGCGACGGGAGCAGCAGCGGTGACCTCGAAGACCTCTTCGAACTTCTTCACGAAGTCGCTGAGTTCCAGCAGGGTCAATTCCTTGAACTGATCGATGAGCTCGTCAGCGGAGAGCTTTGCCATGTGGGCAATCCTTTCGTTCTTTCCTCGGTCGCAAGGTGACGCGACCAGGGAGGTGTGGGGGTTTTATTCGGCCGCTTCTGCGGGTGCGACCGCGGCTTCTTCGCCGCCGGAGGCAGCTTTCTTTTCCTGCAGTGCGGCCGCAAGACGTGCGACCTGGGAAGCGGGCTGGTTGAACAGACCCGCAGCCTTTGCCAAGTTGCCCTTCATGGCACCGGCGAGCTTTGCAAGGAGCACCTCACGGGTTTCGAGGTCAGCGATCTGATTGACCTCGTCCACGGACAGCGCGCGGCCGTCCATGAATCCGCCCTTGATGATGAGGGCCTTGTTGTCCTTGGCGAAGTTCTTGATCGCCTTGGCCGCCACGACGGGTTCACCTTCGATGAAGGCAATCGCGGTGGGACCAGTGAACAGCTCGTCCAGACCGGCCACGCCCGCATCAGCAGCAGCGCGCTTGACCAGGGTGTTCTTGGCGACGGAGTAAACAGCACCTTCGCCCAGTGAGCGACGCAGCTCCGAGATCTGCTTGACGGTCAGACCACGGTATTCCGTGACGACTGCCGCAGTGGCTCCCTTGAACTGCTCGGTGATCTCCGCAAC
>NZ_MJEJ02000001.1 GCF_002095435.2 Williamsia sp. 1138 | reverse complement strand
CGCTCGGCACGCGCGGCGGAGGTGTAGACCATCAGCCGGGCGGCCTCGATCTTCATCGCCATGTCGGCGATCATGAATTCCACGCCTTGGAAACTCGAGATCGACTTCCCGAACTGCTTACGGTCCTTGGTGTAGGCGATCGCCTGATCGAGGGCGCCCTGGGCGATACCGATCGCCTGGGCACCGATCGTCGGACGCGTGTGATCAAGAGTCTCCAGTGCAGTCTTGAAACCCGTTCCCGGTGCGCCGATGATCCGGTCTCCCGGGATCGTGCAGTTCTCGAAATACAGTTCCGCAGTGGGCGAGCCCTTGATACCCAGCTTCTTCTCCAGTGGGCCGACCGTGAAACCGGGATCGTCCTTGTGGACCATGAACGAGGAGATCCCGTTGGCTCCCTTGTCCGGATCGGTCACCGCCATCACCGTGTACCAGGACGACTTACCGCCGTTGGTGATCCAGCACTTGCTGCCGTTGAGCACCCAGGTGTCGCCGTCCTCCTTCGCGCGGGTCTTCATCGACGCCGCATC
>NZ_MJEJ02000002.1 GCF_002095435.2 Williamsia sp. 1138 | reverse complement strand
CAGGAGTCCTGATGTCTGAGATCGACCAAGCCATTGCCGAGAATATCAAGAAGTCCCTCGCCGAGATCCCGCACCCGTCGCTGCCCAAGGGCAGCAACATCTACGGCAGCACCAAACTGTTCCCCGATTACCAGGCCGAGGACGGCGAAACCTACTTCACCCTGGTCCACGGCATCGCCCACGAGTCGTCGGTGAGCTTCGTGGCCGTGTTGCAGGCCACCCGCGCCCTGCGCAAGGGTTTCGAGTCGGCCATCTACTTCTACGGACCGGGTGCGATCAACTGCCTGGCCACCCGCGGCTTCCCGACCACCGGTGATTCGGGATTCCCGGGCGAGCAGAACATCAACGACTCGCTCGCGACGTTCATCGGCGAAGGCGGCACCGTCTACTGCTGCCGCTTCGGACTCGCCCTGCACGGCGGCCGCGAAGAAGACCTCATCGAAGGTGTCATCCCCGCCCACCCACTCGATGTGCAGGACGCGCTCATCCACTACGCCCGCAAGGGCGCCATCATCAACTCCACCTACATGGTCTGAGG
>NZ_MJEJ02000041.1 GCF_002095435.2 Williamsia sp. 1138 | reverse complement strand
CATGGCGATGAAGATCGAGGCCGCCCGGCTGATGGTCTACACCTCCGCCGCGCGTGCCGAGCGCGGAGAGAAAAACCTCGGGTTCATCTCTGCGGCGGCCAAGTGTTTCGCCTCCGATGTCGCCATGGAGGTCACCACCGACGCCGTGCAACTCTTCGGTGGCGCCGGTTACACCCGCGATTTCCCGGTAGAGCGCATGATGCGTGATGCCAAGATCACCCAGATCTACGAGGGCACCAACCAGATCCAGCGCGTGGTGATGTCGCGCGCACTCCTCAAGTGAGGCCGAACCACTCCACGCGCGTTAGGGCAGCTCGTCGCCATTGCCTTCCAGACAGGGCTGACACGCGCACCCGACGACGGGACCGACCGGATGCCGAACCCCTCGACCGCACGCATCACGCAAACATTCTGCCCGAGTCAGCCAACGTAGCGGAGGATCCATTGTCTCTCCGGCGTTTGCCAGGCCATCCGAGTTAACTGGTCATAGCAGCTGCTCCGACGGATTGGGGTGTTCCAAGCTCAACCCGGAGCCGACATAGTTACCGATTATCGGCGCGCGGTCCGCCGTAATGACCTTCCGCTTTTCAGATAAAAGTAACACCAGGTGAAAACGGTTTGCCCAGGTCAGACCGGTCCGCACCCGCCCGTTCAGACCTTCGGACCACCCCATCCGGGATCTTTGCCCCATGGCGGGTGCCCCATATGCCCCATAGATGACGCCTCCCGGACTGACCAGTGGGTCCGTGCGACACGTCAACTCGGTTTTGATTGCTCCAACCGGCTCCCGAACGGCAGCCCTCCGCTGGAATATCTACATATCTGGGCAAGTATGGGAAAAACTAGATACTCCACCAGACATCCCCAGATATCGCAGTTGAAGATCTGCGCCTGCTCGGTCCGCGCAGGGCACCGACGCCGAATGAGAGTTTCCCGTATTGGGCGCCCCGGGTTCGCCGTGACATCGTCCCAGTCAAGGCCAGCGCCTTGAGCCGCCGTAATATCTAAAATCGGCGTAACCCTTTGTAGCACAACGTCCTTCGTCGATAGTGACGAAACGAACCTTGGATCAAGACCTGCGCCAGGCGTGCCAATGCGGGCTTCAGTTAAAGAGTGTACCCAGATCGAACGAACCGATACTTGATCCTCCGCCACTGGACCCGGAGGTTGACCCACCTCCTGGTGTCTCCTCGCATCCGGTGACGACGAGCTGCTGTGGGGTGGGGGCTCTGTCAGCAGTCTGCGGACCCGTGCGAATACGGAACCAGATCGTCTTCGTTCCGTCGGCTGATGCCGGTGGAGCATCGACCGCGGTCTTCAGGTCGATGGTCCTTTCGGTGACGAATCCTTCAGGCTGTGCGCTGCCGTTATACGGGTTGCCAGATCCCCATGGCAGAATCCCCGGAGCGAGACCCGACGTGAGGTACGGAGACTCGGTGCCGACCCACCTGGCGATTGGCCACGGAATGCCGTTGACCGCACGCCACGGTGTCGGCATGCTCGCCGGAAGCTGGGTGGCGTTGACCAACGCCACATCATTCTCCTGCTCGAACCACCAATCAGGCTGGTAGTTTGTCGAATTCGTGTGATTGATCTCCGTGATCGTGGCGGTGCAGTTGCCGTTATTGGCGCCACCGATCTCCGTGCCTTTGGTCGCAGCAGATGCAGCGCCGGCCCCGGCAAACGACGCGACAACCGTGGCAGCAGCAGCCGCACAAAGTCCTGTAATTTCTGATCGCTTCATGTTTCGCCCTCTCAACGTGATCAGGACGCTGTTGCCGCGTCCGCTGCTTACTCACGGTAGGGCGATCCGCCTGGTCGCGAACCGCTTTCCGGAGATCTGATTAATCAAATCCACTCGCCAGCGCCGCATCGCGAACCAGCGCCAGACGTTCCCCAGCCCTAGCACCTCATCATTGGTAGGCCCCAGGCGGTCGGACATGAACCATTTCGTTGCCGTGGCCAGGGCCTTCGGCGGACACCCGCCGGCGCACTTCAATCGCTTCGTCGAGCCGCACGGCCCGTGCAGGGTTACGACGACCGACGGGCTCGAGGATGTGCCATGGTGCGCGAGGGTGCCCCGACTGTCTTCGTTATGGCGCGCTCGACTAGCAATCCCCGCTTGATATAGCAATGTCATCAGCTATGGCAACAAAGATCGCTATTGAGTACTTTGATGACCTTGACGGTGATTCCATAGATCCGCAGAACGCGGTCAGAATCGAATGATCCTGGCAAGGAACCGATTACGAGTTGGACACCACGACCGCACACCTTGACAAGATCGAAAACGGGCGCGTTCCGATGGCCACCCTTGGCCACCGGGAACGCGCCGCGGCTTTGCGTCGGGTGCGGATGTTGGAGGCATCGCGGGCAGCGATCTCCGTCTCGACCAGGGTCCGCACCACCTCTTCGGGGGTCCAGCGGTGGGTTTTCGCGGTCAGCAGGACTTCGGGTGCGGTGCGGCGGCTCGTCGCCAACTTCAACCGGCGCAGGGCAAGGTCCAGATCGGCTGGTAGTTCCGGGATCGTCTGTGTGCTGTTGTAGGTGCCTTAGCGGTCATGAGGAGGCCTCGCTATCGGTGGCCGGGGTGTGTTTGTAGGCCTGCAGCGATCTGGTCGGCGCCGAGGGGAGGTCCACTATCAGGGCGTCGCCGGGTGGGCGTGGGGTGGGTGCTGCGGCGCCGGTGGCCAGGATGGAACGCACGTCAGCGGCCCGGAACCGTTTGAACGCCACCGCCCCGGTCAGCGCTTCGAGCAGCAGGGTGTCGCTGTAGGCCGCGCCCAACGCCAACAGTGCATCCAACTCCGAGCTCAGGCGGGTCTTGCCGATCGCGGCGGCACCGATGAGGAACTGCTCAGCGGGTTCACCGAGTGCGCAGAACCGTTTCTCCACAGCATTTTTCGGTCTGGGTCCGCGGTTCGGTGCCGGGCGTGGGCCGCCGTAGTGCTCATCGAGAATGATCGCTTCACCCGTGCGGCGAGCTGGTGATCGGCGACCACCTCTCCGGACTTCGGTTCGATGATCAGCAACCGGCCCGCGTCCTGCACGAGGGTGACGGTGGTTCCGATCAGCCGAGTGGGCACCGAGTAGCGGGCCGAGGCGTACCGGATGCACGAGAGTCGGTCGACTTTGCGGGTCACCGGCGGCGGCCCGACCTGCATCCGCAGAGAAGGTAACTGGCCCAACACGTCCCGCTCAGCCTCTAGTCGCTCGTTCGGGATGGCGAACGTATCCGAGTGCTGCCTAGAATCGACCTCGACGCACCACTTCCGGGCGGCTGCGTTGGCCTGATGCACATCCAGGACCACGTCGTCGCGGCCAGCCGCGACCTTGGCGAATCGGACGTATTGCGCGGCGCAGAGATCTTCACCGCGGTCGGCGTCCCGCGGTGTGGGCGCCGGGTGACTATCTGGTCATCGATTGGGCCGTCGTCGGCGGCCTGCACGTGTTCCGCGCTGTGCTCGCATTCTCCCGGTCGATCTCTTGACGCGTTCGTCGACCATGTTGGTGACTGCGTCGTAGTTGCGGGAGCGCTCAACGCACACCGCACCGACGTATACTGCGAACCGGCATCGGAATGATGAATAGTGTTGCCCAAGAACGGCTTACCTTCGAATCTGCGGAGTCTCTGCAGCGTGGCGAATCGCGGTGCGAACGAACGTGTCGGTCTTGGTCGATGAGCATTCCCAGCCCACGATCCGGCCAGCGTATGCATCGATAGCGAAACGCGGTGTACATGTGTGACCCACCGGCCATCGGCACGTACGTGAAGTCCGCGACGATCAGCTGGTTCGGTGCTGGGACCTTGAACTGCCGATCAACGAGGTCCGGTGCCCGCTCATCGGAGGGGTTGGCGACGGTTGTCCGTTCTCGTTTGCGGTGAGTGACTCCCTGCCAGCCGTTGCTGCGCATGAGCCGTTCCACCGTGCACCTCGCTACCGGTATGCCTTGTCGTTGCAGATGGGCCCACATCTTCACGGCCCCGTACAGCGATTCCGGTGGCCGTCTACCCTCGGCATCGGGTTCGTAGTAGCCGGCCATGATCTCGGTGATCGTGGTGTCCCACAGGGCCCGTTTAGACAGCGGTCGCGCCGCCCATGCGTAGAACGTTCTCGGGGAGATCTTCGCACCGTGTGCGGTCAGCACACGGCAGATCTGAGCGACCCCGAACCGAGCACGATGCTCGGCGATGAACGCGCACACTATTGCTGTCGCGGGTCGCTCTCCCACGCGAAGAAAGTCGTTACCGCCTTGAGGATTTCGACTGTCTCCTCCAACTCCGGGACTTTACGTTTGAGGGCGCGGACCTCAGCCGCTTCCTCCCGCGTGACCCCAGGCTTGTCGTCCTGAGCGACCTCCTGCTGGCGAACCCACTTACGTAGCGTTTCCGGTGTCAACTTCAACCGCTTGGCCGTGGCGGTGATCGCCGCGTACTCACTCGGATACTCATCTCGATGCTCGACCACCAACCGCACAGCCTTCGGCAGGGTTGCCTCGTCGTACTTCTTCGGCATGATGCCAACTTCCCTCACATGAAGGAGTGCACCAAACCCGGGGTCACTATCCGCATCGGACCACCAAAAGTCTGGGGCAGCTGTCGGTGTGATTTTTGCTCCGCACCGAGCGCGCCGTGCCATTGTGCTTCTGGGCAGTCCCCCTTGCCCACAAGAACGCAGCCAGGAGTTACGTGGCGAGCACCTGCGGGGACAGGGTTTTGACCATTGCATTGGCCCACCGCATCTGTCGCAGCGATTCGGGGTGGCATCGTTCGGCCAGATCGAGCAGGTGGGTGTTCTTCATGGCTTGCGTGCCTTGGGCGAGCAGTTCCCAATCCATCGCGACCCCGGCTGCGGTGCGGTAAAGGTGCCGCAGATCCACCAGGAGCAGCAGAGCCGGTTCGGGGCGCCGCCCGAGTGCCTCACTGAGCTGTTGCTGCATTGAGTCGGTCAGGGTGTGAGCGAGATCGACTGCGGCGGAGGGAGCTTTCAGGGTCAATCCGTATCGTGCTCCAGCGTCGCTGAGTTGCTCGATGTGGTCGTCGGACCAGTGTGCGAGATCGAGGGCGACGTGGTGGATTTCGTGCTCGACCCGATGGCGGGCAGCCACCGCACGCAGCAGTCGGGCCAGACCGATTTCGGAGCGGTGCAGCTCGGTCAGAGCCATCGTCAGGTGACTCATCGCTGCACCACCCGGTCGAGGCTGGTGGCCGCGGCCGTGCCCACTGTTGCTGGTGCTGCTGCGGGGTCGACGGGGGCTGAGGCGGTGTTGGTCGGCGCCGCAGAGGGCGCCGACCCCGTGGAGATCTTGCGGATCCCGGCGGCAGCAGTCTTGAACAAGGGTTGCTTCGAAGCCGGATCCCAGTCGGTGAGGGTGAGTTCATTGGCGGCCCGCTCATGTTGGGCGTGGGGGTTGCCAGTGTCCCAATACCCGTAGTGGAAGGGCACGAACACCACTCCTGGGCGGATGCCACTGACCCGGACGTGCACGCGGATCGACGAGCGTGGGGTGAACACCTCCACCAGGTCCCCTTCGGAGATGTCGTACCGGGCAGCGTCGGCGGCCGACACCTCCACCCACGGTTGCGGGGCGGCGTCCTGCAGTTGCGGAGCTCGTGCGGTTTTGGTGCGGGTGTGGAAATGGAACAGAGTACGTCCGGTGGTCAAGACCAGTGGGTGGTCGGCGTCGGGAACTTCGTGGGGTCGGACATAGTGGGCCGCTTTGACGATCGCTTTCGCGTCGGGGTTGAGCGCCCGGTAGTCGGTGGGTTCGACGGGGGCGCCGGTGACCAGGTCTTTGCCGTAACTCTCGCAATAGTCCGGTGCACTGAAAAAAGAGCCGCCCGCGTAGAGGCGTTCAGTTCCATCCGGGGCGTCGGCGGTGCAGGGCCACTGCACGCCATCACGCGTGCGGAGCATGTCGTAGCTCATGGCACTGTAGTCGCACGGTCGTCCGGCACTGCATTTCTTCCATGCCTCAAAGGCTGATTCGGCGTCCGTCCACGGCGGCAGCTGCTGTCCGTCGTTGTCCCGAAAGTTCATGCGCCGGGCGAAGTCGAGGAAAATGTCCAGATCCGGTCGCGCCTGCCCGGGCGGTTCGACGGCCTTGTCCGACAGGTGCACGGTGCGATCGACGTTGGTGAAGGTGCCGGTCTTTTCTGCCCAGGCCGCAGCGGGCAACACCACATCGGCGAGCTCGGTGGTTTCGGTGGGGAAGATGTCCTGGGCCACGACGAAGACCCGCTCTTGGCCGAGAATGGCGCGGATACGCGCCAACTCAGGCATCGACACGGCCGGATTGGTAGCACTGATCCACAACATACGAATCGAGCCCTGCTCGGCGTACCGAAACATTTGCATGGCATGGGTGGGCGGCGCGTAATGCGGAATCTGGTGGGAGTCGATGTTCCACAACCGCGCCAACTGTTCGATGTGTTCATCGTTGGACCAGTTCCGAAACCCTGCCAGGTCGCCGTCAGCACCGCATTCTCGGGTGTTCTGCGCAGTGGGTTGACCGTTCATCTGCAGCACACCGCAACCGGGCGCACCGAGCATTCCCCGCACCAGGTGCACATTGTTGACCTGCACCGCCGCAGCGGTGGCCTGGTGGGATTGATAAAACCCCTGAAGCACAGTGGACAACAACTTCTCCGCAGTGCCCAGAAGCCGTGCTGCTGAGCGAATGTCGGCGGCATCGAGTCCGCAGATGTCGGCGGCACGCTCGGGTGGGTACTCGGCGACACAGGCCTTGAGGTCAGCGAATCCCACGGTGTGAGCGTCCACGTACTGCTCGTCGATCCACCCCTGGGCGATGATGTCGTGCAGTAGTGCGTTCATCAAGGCCATGTTCGTTCCCGGGAGCGGCGCCAAGTGCACCGTGGCGTGTCGGGCCACCTCGGTCAGGCGGGGGTCCACGCACAGCAGTTTCGGCGGGTTGGGGCCCGCGAGGCGGTCCAGCATGCGGGTCCACAGCACGGTTTGCGTCTCGGCCACATTGTGGCCGTACAGCGCGATGACATCGGCGTGGTCGATGTCGGCATACGAGCCGGGTTGTCCGTCGCTGGCGAACGATTCTTTGAGGGCTTCGGCGGCTGTAGCAGTGCACAGCCGGGTGTTGCCGTCCACATGATTGGTGCCGATAGCCCCATGCGCGATGACCCCGAGGGTGTAGTACTCCTCCAAGAACAATTGGCCACTGGTGTAAAAGCCGATGGCGCTGGGACCTTGGTCATCGAGAAGGTGGCGGGTGTGCTCGACGATCCGGTCCATGGCGGTGTCCCAGTCCGTCTCGACAAGCACGCCGTCGACCCGCACCAGCGGCTGCGTCAACCGGTCTGGAGAACTGTTGGCCTGCCAACCGAACAGGTCCTTGGGACCCAGGCGTCCGTGATTGACCCGATCCATTTCGCGGCCGCGGACCCCGACGATCTGTTCATCTTTGACCGCGATATCGAACCCGTCGCCGTTGGAGTGCAACACCGACGCCGACCGCACCCACCGATCAACCTCTTCCTCTTTGATCCCGTCGGCCAGGTACATGTCTACCCGCGCCGGCCACGGCTGGCCGGGGCCGTATGGGGTTCGGGTACCCCACGGCTGCGCCACTCGATCGGTGCCAGTGCCGCGCTCCTGCTTCATCCTGCGCCCCTTCCATCCGTTTCGAACGCCTTCCCTACCCTTTCTGCTTACTCGCAATGCTTGCGGCAGCGCAATGGGTGGGGCAGCGGATGTGTCAGGTCCTACGTGATGGGTGGCCACAGCAGTGCGGCCGCTCCCCCTTCGGCGGGCTCGCCGGCGGCGGCCGCGAACTTGCGCAACGACGCCGCCAAACTCTGTCGGGCACTGGGTGTCATGGTGTGCAAGATCGACTCGACGGCCGCGCGTCGCCGGCCGTTGACCCCCTGCACCAGGGCTGACCCGGCGTCGGTCAGGGTCAGCGCCAGATGGCGGCGGTCCGTGGGAGAGTCGTAGCGATCGAGCAGGCCCGCTTTGTGCAACCGATCCACGGTACGGCTGGCGTTCGACGGATTGACATCAAGCTCGCGCGCCACCGCCGCAAGATTCACCTCATCGCGCGTGGCCAGCAACATCAACACCCGCAACTGCCCAATGGTCACGATTCCTTCGATATCAGCGATCGACGTTGCAGCAATCCCGACCAAGGCCCTCGACGCCGACAACACCGCATCCACCTGTGCATCAAACGATGCCGTTGCGGCCGAACCAGCCGATACCTCGCCTCTCGCCATACCCTTATCGTGCAGACTATCTTGCACAAGCGCAACAGTTGCGGGCCGGGCGCGACCGCGTGCTCGCGGCGGGAGAGGCGGGCGCGGCGCCGCTCCGTCACGTCGATGCCATCTGGCTATCGGTTCACCGCGTCCTCCATGAGACCTCACCCAGCACGTAGCCATGCTCGCTTGACGTAATCACTTACTACGAAACTTATGTCGTCGCCAATGACGTAGCTGTGGGCACATGCGGTGGTACACGCCTTCACCGTTCGGCTTTGACCGTGTGCGGCCTGCACCATCATGTCTTCCACAACAATCACGTCCGGACGCTGGCTCGCCCGGCCACACACCACGGCGAGGACGTGCTGAGTGTGAAGCCGCGCCGCGGTAGAGGACGCCTTGGTGCTGGCTGAAAGTTGTCGGTGCATATCGTAAGAGTCCGGCACGTGCCGTCCACGGCGTTCTAACCTCGGTCATATGAGCACCCATTTTGCTCGACCAGCTGTTGCCGCTGCCGTCACTGCACTAGCAATTGCACTGTCAGGGTGCAGCGAAAATCAGTCGGACAACACTGCAGAACCCGCCGACACCTCGATCGACAATGCCTACATCGTCCCCGCTTTCGATCAGTCGTGTGCCCTACAAACCGATGCGCCTGCAGACTTGAGTTTCACTGCCACCAACAACAGCTCGACCACCACCGAAACACTGCAGAGGATTTCAACCCCCGCAGCCTCCGACGTCACAATCACCGCACCCGACAGTGTTCTCGCCATGGAGCCCCAAAGCTCGATCGCTGCCGGTCAACCGGTCGAGAACACCAACGAAACGACAGCGCCCGACGAACCCTTCCACGTCACCCTTCAAGGGGTAAAAAACACCCTGCAACCGGGAAAGTCCGTCCCCGTGGCGTTCCAATTCG
The DNA here is from genome assembly GCF_002095435.2 of Williamsia sp. 1138. Taxonomy (GTDB): domain Bacteria; phylum Actinomycetota; class Actinomycetes; order Mycobacteriales; family Mycobacteriaceae; genus Williamsia. Next base: position 164,124 of record NZ_MJEJ02000041.1, on the reverse strand, counting down.
AACGGGCAGGAACCCTCACTATCAACGTCGCGGTCGATGCATGCCCGACGCAGAAGGACTAACCCACTTCCGGGCCAAGCCATTCCTGGCCCGCGTACGCCGCACCGGCTCGATGTTGGTGAACGCCTCTTGGCCAGCCGTCATATGTGGCGCCGGGATCGTCGACGGTCAGGTCAATTGCTGTTGCTCATCGCCCATTACAACGGTGATGACATAGGAGAGCTGGCTGGCGGGGCGAGGGCATCGCGCACGCCACCTGTGCGGCGCAAGCTCGCCGACCGATTGCGAGCGCACGCTCGACTGCCGGGCGCATCAGCGATGTTGTGCAACACGCATGCACGCACTCTGGGTGCCCTCGTGCGAATCCGGCACAGGCACCCTCGTGGGCAGGTCGGGACAGCTTTCGTGGATGCACCCGGGACAGATTGTGACAGGATGATATGCCGGTAGAGATGATGCCGCCGCCCTGATCGGGACCGACGCTCGCCGCCCGATGGGTGCAAGTTCGCTGCTGTTCGTCGAAGAGGGGATCGCCCGGTGCCAGTGGAGGGAAACAACAAAGCGTTCATTGCCGACGACAGCGCAGACACCGTCGGCAGTGCCGCTCTCACCGTGGTGACCGTCGCGCATAGCGAGTTAGTCATTCTCACCGTGCAGGGCGCCGTGGACGCCCTCACCGCACCCCAGCTGTCCGAGTCGATCAATGACGCCCTCACCGGCGCCCCACGCGGTGTGATCATCGACCTGTCGACGACCGAGTTCCTGGCCTCTGCAGGTATGACCGCCCTGGTGACCGCCTACGAGGCGATCGCACCGACCGGGCTGTTCGGAGTCGTCGCAGACGGGCCGGCCACCTCGCGACCCTTGCACCTGGTCGGTCTGAATCAGACTTTCACCCTCTACCCCACCCTGGATCAGGCGATCGCCGACATGGCGTGAGTGCGCCCTACCCTTAGAACCGTTCGGCGGTGGGTAGCTACCTCCTATGGCCCCCACACCCCAGATCCGGCGCACCGCCGCAGACCTGCGGGTTCACCCTGCACGAGGTACCCGCCGACGCCGCCAGTGCCGCCGCCCTCCGCCACCACTTCACCCCGTGACTCACTGACGAATGTCGCTGCACGGCCGCGCAGCGCGCCGACATCGTCCTCGCAGTGCACGAAGCCGTCGCCGCCACCGTCACCCTCCGCTGGCGACTGACGTCGCGACGGATGTGCGTGCGATCCGCCTCTTAACAGTCAACGCCCGTAGTCGGTACCTTTGGGGGCTTTTCGGTGGCGTGGTCAGCGTCGCATAGTCTTCGTCGGGTGCGGATCAACCTGGATAGACGTTGGTAAGTGGACAGGGCCGGCCGGTGCCTCATCCCGGACGTCGCCGGCTCTACACGGCTCTTCGCACGTTGCGTCCCGTCGGCGCGCCGGGGTTGTCAGTCGAGGTCGTGCGTGCCAGCGTCGGCGCGTCGGTTGGCCTTGGACTGACGGGTCTGACGTTCTTCGTTCTTAACGCCCATGTCGATGCCGCGCTGTACCTGGTTGCGCCCTTTGGTGCGACCGCTGTGCTGCTATTTGCCGCGCCGAGCAGCCCTTTAGCGCAACCATGGCCCGTTGTGGTCGGCAACACATCTGCGGCACTCGTGGGTATTACCGTCACGCCACTGATGGCTAGTTCGATTGCCCGGGTGTGCGTCGCCGTTGCGGTGACGGTGGCGGTGATGCTGACGCTTCGGGCCGTTCATCCGCCTGCTGGGGCCGTTGCCATGACCGTTGCTCTAGCACCCGAGGCTGGACATTCGTTCGGTTTTTTGTTTGCTTTTGTTCCTGTTGCCGCCGGCACTCTCTTACTCGTGATCGTCGCCGCGGTCTACGGTCGCATAACACGACATCGCTATCCACTTCGTCAGTTTGAGTCTGCTCCGGCGGCGGTGGAGCGGATAGGTCTCACGGAAAGTGAGTTGCACGACATCCTGGCTCGGTATGAGCAATCACTGAATCTCGGCGTAGCCGATCTTGCACGATTGGTAGGTGCCGCCGAAATACAAGCGGCCGGGCACCGAACCGAACCCATCGTTGCCGGCGACATCATGTCCACGGACCTGGTGACGGTTAGACCAACGGCATCGGTCAACGAATTGGTCGATCTATTTCACCGCCACGAGTTCACCTGTCTGCCAGTGGTACACCCGGCAGACCGCTTGGCGGGCGTGGTCTTCCAAATTCATCTGCTTGTCCGACTTCGAGAGTCATCGATCAAAGGCAGGCTCGATACCCTGTTCCGACGAGGGAATGCCCGTGAACGGTCAGCAGTATGCGCTGCGGACATCATGGATGTGGGGTCGCCGACGGCTTCCGTGCGAACACCTGTGGCTGCGCTGCTACCGTTGCTCGCCGCCAGCGACTGCGATGCAGTTCCGATTCTTGACGACGACATCATTGTTGGGATCGTTACCCAGACAGACCTGATTGCCGCATTGGCGCGTCACACGGTGAGCGAGTCGCAGGTGAGCATCACAGAGTCATTCCAGGACGCCCGTCAAGCGCACTGCCTGCGCTAACGTGGGCAGGTGATCATCGAGCGTGTGCGTGGGCGTGTGCCGGTCGGCAGCGTAGCGCCCAGCACGACGAACTTGCGCCTCGACGAGGTATGCGAGGTTGTCTTCGCCATCGAATCAGGACACGTGATGTCCTACGGCGACATCGGCGTACTTGTTGGACTCGGCCCCCGGCAGGTCGGCCGTGCAATGGCCCTCATCGCAGCACAAGGAATGCCCTGGTGGCGTGTTGTCTACAGCGACGGAACCCCTGCACGCTGCCACGACGGGCAAGCGCCACTGCTGCTGGCCCAGGAGCGAACCCCGATGCGCGGCACTCGAGTCGACATGTCACGCGCACGACAGACCATTGTCGGCTGAGCAATCCACGTGCTGGAGCGATCACTGACAGAGGCCGTTTGTGAACACAACATTGTTCGTGGCTGGCCAGGTGTCAGTCTCAGAAGTCTGACAATACTGGATCAGACGCCGTATGCAGCTCACCGAGCCCGAGAATGGTTATCGATAGTCAGGGAAGTTTCGCCACGGTCATGAGCACTACAGAATTTTCGATGGATTCCAAGGAGTGCGGTAGCTGCGGCACTATGAGAAGATCGCCGCGACGGCCCTCCCACGAGTCGGGCCCTGCTCGGAGCTGCACTCGCCCAAAGAGGACCTGCACTGTCGCTTCGCCTGGATTCTCGTGCTCACTCAATTCTTGGCCCGCCGTCAGCGCGAGCAGCGTCTGACGCAGGACGTGTTCGTGACCGCCGTACACCGTGTGCGCGGCGCGTCCGCTCGTGGCCGATGCCGCCTTCTCGAGTTGTTCGCGGGCAAGTGCTTCCAACGAGCGCTTCATCATGGAGTGTCCTTTGTTCTGTACGAGTGGAGTAAGACTGTTCGAGCTGCTGACGTTGGACTCGATCCCGTTTTGGTTGAAGTACGACTGCCCGGCCGAAGTGTCGATCCGCGCCGTCACCTGACCTCGCGGGTAGTCAGCCTTCACGATGGCGCAGGCCCCGGAAGAACTGCCGCGGCAATACTCCCACGCCGTTGACCTTCGAGCGTGGACGCGTACGAGTGATCACGCCGGAACCGCGTTCACACCGGACTTGCCCGACATGAGGGATTGATGGTTCTAGTCTTCGCTGGAGCTGCGATTCCCAATCCACGCAACAACTTCCGGGTCGCATGAGTGAATCTGCTGCATTTCCTCCCCACCGTCGCAGGTGAGTAAGGTCAATGTCACCGCGGACGAGTTCTTCGCCACGACACGCCATATCCCGCCTGAATCGGACCAACGGACCAGGGTCTGCACGACATCATCCACCACCGCCCACCCCCGTGCCGGAGGGATCTAGGTGGTATGAGCTGTGTATCACCGATCACCCAGTAACCAGTCGCGGAACACTACTGCGTGGTTGTGTACGTCGTCTTTGGCTGAATACAGCAACACAATGGAGCTGACCGTCGCCGCCTCGATAATCGGCTCTGCCGGTGTCGGGTTGGCATCGAGCTCAGCGAGATATTGCTGACGGAATTCAACGAAGCGGTCTGCCCGGTGGCCGAACCAGGACCGAAGTTCTGGACTCGGTGCCACGGCTTTGACCCAGGCGTCGACGTCGAGATCGGATTTCGCAATCCCCCGAGGCCACAGCCGATCTATCAAGAAGGTTGGCGAGGTCTTCTTGATTGATCGCTTGTCGTAAGTTCGTTCCAATTCAATCGGACCCATTGCGTTAATGGTGGCATACGCACAGCTCTCGCACCAGGTTGACGGCCGAACCGCGGGCCGATCACACTCCCGGGGTGCGAATATGGGTCAGCCAGCAACCGGCGTCAGTTCGTCGGCCTTTCCGTTCGTCCAATTGTCGGGTCCGAAAACCTCGAAGTGAATGTTCTCGTCCGCGACTTCCTTCTCGAGAAGAGCTGACCGCAGACCCAACATGAACGGCAGCGGACCACATAGGTAAGCGTGGGTGCCTTTTGTGATCGTTACGTTGTCCAAGTCGGCGCGACCCACCTGCAGGCCGGACTCCGGAACACGACCACCCAGATCCTCGTACCACCGGTGCATGACGGCCGTGGGCAACTTCTCGACCAGCTGCGTCAGCTCCACCCGATGGGCATGACTGTTCGGCGATCGGTCGGCATGAAGCACCGAAATGGGTCGGCTATCACTTGTCTCTGCCAGATGACGCAGCATTCCGATCATGGGCGTGCAACCGATACCCGCCGAGGCGAGCAAGATGGGAGAATTGTCCGGTTGCAGAGTGAGATCACCGAAGGGTGTGGTGACACTGAGAACATCACCCTCGAAAACGTTGTCATGCATATAGTTCGAAACCTCGCCGGCCGGGGTTGCCACTCGCTCGTCGTCCAATTGACCGGCGATTCGCTTAACAGTGATGCGCCAGTCGGAACTAGACGGTGCCGACGAGAGGCTGTACTGCCGTATCTGACGCGCGCCGTCGGCAAGAAGCACTCCCACCGACAGGTACTGCCCCGGCGCGAATTTCGGTAGCGCAGAGCCGTCCAGGGACGCAAGAACAAACGACAGTGTATCGGGTGATTCGTGCCGTCGATCGCGGACGCGGACGTCTCGCCAGACATCCCCCACAGCGACGCCGGCCCGCTGGTAGAGTCCGGCCTCCATCGCGATCAACGTCTCCGCCATCAGCCAGTAGACCTCGTCCCATGCCGCTGCCACCGGTGGCGTGATGGCGTCGCCCAGCACCTCGACAATGGCTGCGAACAGGTGTGTATGTACGACCTCGTACTGGGCGGGCTCGATACCCAGCGAAGCATGTTTGTGAGCGATCCGAGAAAGGATCCGGTCCACCCGTACTTGATCTGGTTCGAGTTGCAGCGCAGCGAATGCTGCGATTGCCCCGGCGAGCGCGCGTTGCTGCTCGCCCTGCTTTTGGTTGCCGCGATTGAAGAGATTTCGTTCGAGGTCGGGTTCGGCAGTGAATAGGTTCCGGTAGAAGAGGGTCGTTATCTCGTCGATGGCCGCGCCGACCGCCGGTAGAGTCGCCCGTATGAGTTCCGTTGAAGTGGCCGAGAGCATTTCAATCTCCTGTCTTTGAGGGAATCTGAGGATCACTACCACCAAATCGCGGAAGCGACAGCAATACGCCGCGTGTAGGACTGCGTGTGAGGTCCTCGACTGTGACGGTGTCCAAGGACTCGAAGAAGGACTCCTGGGCACCGCGGAGCGCAGACCGCAAGAGGCATCCTCCGCGCAGCGGGCAGGGCTGCGCGCCGTCGCAGTCGACGACCTCACCATCACCTTCGAGGCGACGCGCGATCCACCCGATTGAAGCGACTCGACCCAACTCGGTGATCGCGAGCCCACCGCTGCGTCCGCGTTGGGCATCCACGATGCCGAGCTCGCTGAGCCTGGATATGACCTTTGCCGTATGCGCGTACGACACCGAGAGCTCTGCAGCGATCTGGCGAGTGCCCGGTCGGTCCTCGCTATCATCCACCGCGAGGCGCATGACGACGCGAAGTCCGACGTCGGTGAATCGAGTGAGTTGCACACTGCGAAGTTACTTGAATTGGCATCCTATATACCAATTATGTGAGCGGAGACATATGTACGTTCGTCTCGGCGAATCCGTTCGCCGAAGAGTATGGCGAAACCAGTTCTCTCGCATCGGCTCTCTACGAACCGCGACGGTGTGCGCGTTTCGGTAATCGTGCGTGATCGTGTCAGCGGCGAAGTTGCCACGTCAGGTCATGTGTGGAGACCTGCGAATAGGCGCCTTCACCGCAACAGACTCAGCACTACAGTGCAGGTCGCCGGTCAGCCCAGTATCCACTCGCCCGGGGATGTTTCCACCAGCGTGTGGGGCTCTACAACGTCGGAGTCAACGGGTAACGGACCCATGATTCGGGGACGTTGGGCATGGGGGGCGGCCTGCTGCTCGTGGTCGTCCCAGGCGATGCTGCCTCCGGCTGCGCGCAGTGCCTGACAGTCGATGACGAGGGCGACCAGGGGCAGGCCGGCGTCCTGATAGACGGTGCTGGCGGTCTGACATATTTTGTCCTCTGTGGTGGCGTGGATGTATCCGACATCGTCGAGGGTCTTGCCGCGAGTGGACACTTCGTACTCGCCGAAGCGTTGCGCACCCTCCCAGTCGTCGGCGAATGCAATGTGGAACACTTTCTCGTTCATAGCTAGCCTCTCGGTATCATCAGTGCGATTTTTCTCGCTGGCCGTCAGCGGTGATGTTGATGTATTCGTCACCGTTTCGGTGTGCGTCGCTTCAGCTGTGGTGCACGATCATCAGCGGGCATTCGAGTCGTCGCAGCAGTGCCGTTGCCGTGGTGGGGCGCAAGGCCCCGAGCCACGTCGTATCCCGGCGGCCGACGACGACCAACTGAGCGTCGCTTGCTGCTTCAACCAGGGCACGGCGGGCTGAGGTTCGTACGGCTCCCAAACGCACTGTGACACTGGGGAAACGTTGTTGCCATGGCTTGAGCTCCTCGGACAATGCGGTGTACTCCTCGAGTTCGAGCGCCCACTCGAGCACAGAATCGTCGCAGGCCTCCGTCGCGTCGGTGCTCCATCGGTGAATCACCACGAGATCCACGCACCGCAACGACGCCTCCTCGAACGCCGCTTCCACCGTCGGCGCACTCGTGGTGGCGTCGTTGATGCCAAGGACTACCGGCCCAGTCGCTGGTATTTGATGTTTCGGGCTGTGGTGAAGTATCACTACCGGACATGGTGAGTGAGCGGCTACTGATCGAGCAAGAGCGCCCACGTGCTTGCCCGGGCCGTGGGCCCCGAGGACGATCATTTGCGCCCGGTGTGATCGTTCGATGAGGTCTACGACGGGCTGAACTGTGGGCTGATTGTTCGTGATCTCTGCTGCCACTGCGCCCTTGGTGACGTCGGCGGCAACCGTTAGTGCTTCGTCCAACAGTGCTTGGCACTCGTCTGTGCGGAAAGTATCGACGTCTATCGAGGCCCAGACTCCCATTCCGTTGCCGTAATAGAGGACGGGTGGTCGTGTGGTCGGTACAAGCATCAACCGGGTTCGCCGTCGCCGGGACTCGTGCGCAGCCCACAATAGTGCTTGGCGCGATGCCGACGAGGCGTCCACGCCGACTATGATCGGTAATTGACTCGAGCGTTCCTCAAATTCTGGATACATCGAGTACCTCCACTAGGTCAGGTGTTGAAGTACTTCGCTTCGGGGTGATGAAGGACGAAAGCATCGGTCGACTGCTCGGGATGTAGCTGTAGTTCCTCAGACAGGTGGACCCCGATGCGCTGTGCGTCGAGCAGTGCGACGAGCTTGGTGCGATCGTCGAGATTGGGGCAGGCTCCGTAACCGAAGGCGTAACGTGCGCCCCGATAGTCGAGGTCGAAGAATCCCTGTGGTGTGTCGGGATCGTCGGCACCCGCGGTTCGTCCGCCGAAGTTTAGTTCTGCGCGGACCCGCTGGTGCCAGAATTCTGCGAGCGCCTCGGTCAGTTGCACCCCGATGCCGTGGACTTCCAGATAGTCGCGGTATGCGTTGTCGGCGAACAACTGTGCGGCATAGTCGGCGATGGGTTGGCCCATCGTGACCAACTGCATGGGGAAGACATCGACCTGACCGGTGGCGAGCGCGCTGCGGCGCGATCGAATGAAGTCTGCGATGCACAGGAACCGACTTCGTTGCTGCCGCGGAAACTGGAAGGTGACTCGGGTTTTCGCTGTTGGCGATGGATGCTCCAAGACGTGGACGGTATCGCCGTCGCTGATCGCCGGGAAGTATCCGTAGACCACCTTTGCGTGTTGGATGATGCCTTCGGTGGTGAGGCGTTCGATCCATTGGCGTAGCCGTGGTCGTCCTTCGGATTCGACTAGGTCGTCGTAGCTGGGGCCGGTGGCGCCGCGCGTCCCGCGCAGCCCCCATTGACCTAAGAACAGTGCACGCTCGTCGAGGAGTTCGAGGTAGTCGGTGACGGGCACGCCGGCGGCGATGCGGGTTCCCCAGAACGGTGGGGTCGGGACGGGGTGATCGTCCTTCACGTCGGACCGAATTGGCACCTCTACAGGTATCTCGGTGGCTCTGCGCTGCAGTGCGATGCGTTGTGAACGTTCGTGGCGTGCCTTACGTTCAGCGAGTTTCGCTGCGGCAGCGTCGGCCTCGGGGCTGTTCGGTGGCGGGCCGTGCCCACGTTTGGTGGCCATGATGTCGTCCATCAGTCGTAGACCTTCGAACGCGTCGCGGGCATAGTGGACCTGGCCGGGGTAGGTGATGGCGAGATCGGTTTCAACAAATGCGCGCGTCAGTGCGGCTCCACCGAGCAATACCGGATACCTTTCGGCGAGACCTCGCGCGCTGATCTCGTGCAGATTGTCTTTCATGACAACGGTGGATTTGACCAATAACCCGGACATACCGATGACATCGGCCCGTTCGCCTTCGGCGGCGTCGAGGATTGAGGTGATGGGTTGCTTGATGCCGAGGTTGACTACGTCGTAGCCGTTGTTCGACAGGATGATGTCGACGAGGTTCTTGCCGATGTCGTGGACGTCGCCTTTGACGGTCGCGAGCACGATGCGACCCTTACCGTCGGCCTCAGCTGCCTCCATATGTGGTTCTAGATGTGAGACAGCGGATTTCATTACTTCGGCAGACTGCAGCACGAACGGTAGTTGCATCTGACCCGAGCCGAAGAGTTCGCCGACTGTCTTCATGCCCGATAGCAGGGTGTCGTTGATGATTGCCAGTGGCGGCGTGCGCTCCATAGCGGCATCGAGATCGCTGCTCAGGCCTTCGCGTTCGCCGTCGACGATGCGTCGCTCGAGACGGTCGAATAACGGCAGTTGAGCAAGCTCTTGTGCGCGGCTTTCACGAGCGGAGGCCGCTGAGACACCCTCGAACAGTGCCATCAGCTCTTGCAGAGGATCGTAGCCGTCGCGTCGACGGTCGTAGACCACGTCCAAAGCAATGGTTCGATGCTCGTCGGGGATCCGCGCGATGGGCAGAATTTTAGAGGCGTGCACGATCGCCGTGTCGAGGCCGGCTTGTACACATTCATGGAGGAACACCGAGTTCAACACTTGCCGTGCAGCGGGATTGAGACCAAAGGAGACGTTCGAAACCCCTAGGGTGAAGTGCACTTTGGGGTGAAGTTGCTTCAGCTCTCGGATGGCTTCGATGGTGTCGATAGCGTCGCGGCGCACTTCCTCCTGTCCGGTGGATACCGGAAATGTCAACGTGTCGATGATGATGTCTTCTTCAGCCACATCCCAGTTGGTCGTTATATCAGCGATCAGCCGTTGAGCGATTGCGACTTTCCCCGTCGCGGTGCGTGCTTGTCCTTGCTCGTCGATGGTCAGTGCCACGACGGCAGCGCCATGCTGTGACACCAGCGCCATGATGCGCTGGAATCGTGATTGCGGGCCGTCTCCGTCTTCGTAGTTCACAGAATTAACCACACATCGACCGCCGAGTGCCTCCAGCCCAGCTTGCAGTACTGCAGGTTCAGTCGAGTCGAGCATGATCGGCAGCGTCGAACTGGTGGCCAAACGGCTGGCTAATGCGGACATGTCCGCGGCGCCGTCGCGTCCGACGTAGTCGACGTTGAGATCGAGCATGTGTGCACCGTCGCGGGTTTGGTCCTTCGCTATAGCGAGGCACTGCTGGTAGTTTTCGGTGATCATCGCCTCGCGAAAGGCTTTGGATCCATTGGAATTGGTGCGTTCCCCGATCACCAAAAAACTGGAGTCTTGGTGGAAGGGCACTGCCGTGTACAACGACGATATTCCGGGTTCGTGTTCGATCGTGCGCGATGGCCGGGTCATCGCGCGCAGTGCTTGGCAGACGTGCTTGATGTGCTCAGGCGTGGTGCCGCAGCACCCACCGACCAGTGACAGTCCGTAGTCGCGGACAAATCCTTGCAGCGCGTGGGCGAGTTCTTCCGGGCCCAACGGGTAGAGCGCCCCATCGGGGCCGAGCGTGGGGAGTCCGGCGTTGGGCATGACGGACACTGGGACGCCGCAGTGGGTGGACAGGTACCGCAGATGTTCACTCATCTCTGCTGGTCCGGTAGCGCAGTTCAATCCGATCAGGTCTACACCTAGTGGCTCGATCGCTGCCGATGCTGCGCCGATGTCGCTGCCCAGGAGCATGGTGCCGGTGGTCTCGACAGTGACATGGGTGATGACCGGGATGTGGCGGCCCAACGACGTCATCGCGTGTCGGGCCCCGAGTACTGCCGCTTTGACTTGGAGTAGGTCCTGCGATGTCTCGATGAGCAGCGCATCGGCGCCGGCCTCGATCATTCCTAGGGCGCACTCGATGTAGGCATCACGCAAGACCGCGAACGTGGTGTGACCCAGGCTAGGCAGCTTGGTTCCCGGCCCCATCGAGCCCAACACGAAGCGGGGGCTCGCATCAGAGGCCGAAGTACATTCATCAGCTGCGACGCGGGCGATTTCGGTGCCTTTACGCGAGAGTTCACGAATGCGATCACCGATCCCGTAGTCCCCGAGATTCGATAGATTGCAACCGAAGGTATTCGTTTCTACTGCGTCCGCACCGGCTTCGAAGTAGGCCCGGTGTATGGCGGAAAGGACATCCGGTCTGGTGTCGTTGAGGATTTCGTTGCAACCGTCGAGACCAGCGAAGTCGTCCACAGACAGGTCGGCGTTTTGCAGCATGGTTCCCATCGCGCCGTCTCCGACGATGACCCGCTGCGCCACCGTGGTCAGCAGCTCCGAGTCGTACGTTCGCGTCGATGTCATGGCAGAGTGGGCTCCTGGCGGGTGGGCGGCGCAATAGTGTGTGGCCGGTCGGCCAGTCGGGTGGCTGTCAATGTGAGGGTGAAAGCACGTTGACACTGGTGACATTCCCATCCCCGGTCCTCGCGGGGGTAGAGATCTTGTTCGCCGCAATAGGGGCAGTAGAAGAACTCCATGTCCGGGTTGACCTTGTGGTGTGACTTCATCGCGGTGCCGGGGTAAGAGTCGATTCGTCAACCCGCCGAACCCATGCAGCGAAAGTCTCAGCAGTAAGCAATTCTTTTGATACGTCTGGAGAAGGTGTTCGATATAGCTCGGTAGGTCGTCGGCAGTCAGTTTGAGGCCGCGTACTTTCCGTCCGAAGCCGACGTCGGCGGAGAGACCGCCTCCCAGTTGCACGTGGAACCCCTCGACGTGCTGGCCGGTATCGGTGGTGATGATCTGCCCCCGCAGGCCGATGTCGGCGGTTTGTATTCGGGCACAGGAGTTGGGGCACCCGTTGACATTGATGGTGACCGGTACCTCAAAGTCAGGTAGCCGACGTTCGAGTTCAGCGATGATCTGTTCCGCGCGGTCTTTGGTGTTGACGATCGCGAGTTTGCAGAACTCGATACCGGTGCACGCCATGGTGTGCCGGCGAAAGACGCTGGGATTAGCCGACAGTCCCAGCTTTTCGAGTTCCTCGGCAAGTGGAGTGGTGTGTGCTTCTGGTACGTCGAGGATGATTAGTTTTTGGTCGATCGTGGTGCGTACCCGCTGGGAGCCGTAGCGTTCTGCCAGCTCACCAACTCGCGTCAACATGTCGCCTGATGTGCGTCCCACGCTCGGTGTCACACCCACGTAGAACCGGCCGTCTTTTTGCGGGTGTATACCGACATGGTCGCGTCGCAGGGTGCTGGGTGGTGCAGCTGCCGGCCCTTCCGCAAGAGTGAACCCAAGGAATTCCTCCTGCAGAACGGTGCGGAACTTCTCGGTTCCCCAGTCCGCGAGCAGGAACTTCAGGCGCGCTTTGGCCCGTGCGCGACGGTAACCGTAGTCACGGAACAAGGACGTGACAGCCACCCAGACTGCAGGTACTTGCTCTGGCGGGACGAACACTCCGAGCCGCTGGGCATACATGGGGTTGGTGGACAGGCCCCCGCCCACCCACCGATCAAAACCTCGTTGCCCTTCTGGCCCAAAAACTCCTACAAACGCGACATCGTTGATCTCGTGAATGGTGCAGTGCCGGGAACATCCGGAGATGGCGGTTTTGTACTTGCGCGGCAAATTGGAGAAGGCGGGGTCGCCGACGAACGGGGCCAGTGCGTTGAGCGATGGTGTGCCGTCGATCACCTCGTCGGCAGCGATGCCGGCGACCGGGCAGCCGAGCATGTTCCGGGGCGTGTCCCCGCAGGCTTCGATGGTCGAGAGCCCCACCGACTCCAACTGTTCCCAGATCGCCGGGACGTCTTCAATGCGTACCCAATGGAACTGTATGTTCTGCCGGTTGGTGATGTCGGCAGTGTTTCGGGCGTACTGCCGCGACAGTTCACCGATGACCCGCATTTGGGCGGTCGACAGTTGACCGCCGGCAATGCGAACCCGAAGCATGAAGTAGCTGTCCTCGAGGTCCTCGGCGTCGAGCTTGGCTGTCCTGCCTCCCTCGATCCCTGGGCGCCGCTGGGTATACAAGCCGTACCACCGAAAACGGCCACGCAGATCAGAAGGATCAATGGAGGCGAACCCGTTGCGCGCATACACACCGATGATGCGATCGCGAACATCGAGGCCGTCGCTGCCGCGTTTGAACCGTTCGGTGGAGTTCAGCGGTTCACGATACCCATGAGCCCACTGCCCCTCACTGCGAGTGCGGACTGCTCGGGGACGCGCTCGAGGAGTCGCTCCTGCAGTCATAGCGGCACCGGGCTCTGCGTACCAATGGTGTACTCGTCGCCGGCGTGGAAATGCAACTCACGCAGCCCGGCGACGCACGCTGCGCGTGTCTGTGGATCCAGCCGCTCGAGCAACTGCGCCAGTTCACGCCGTCGATCAGCGACAGCCTCGCGCACCACAGCATGACCGCGGGTGGTCAAGCTCAATGTCACCACACTCCGGTGCGAAGGCTCATTCCCGCGCTCGACGTAGCCTGCTGCGCAGAGCTTGTCGGCCATCCTGGTCACAGAAGAACCCGCCAATCCCAGAGCTTGGGCCACGTGGGTGGAGGGAAGCGCGCGTTGCTCATGCAAGACCAGCATTAATCGAAACTGCGGCAAAGTGAGCACATCGTTGATCGCGGTGAGGCTGCGCAGCGCGACACCGATCAGGTCGCGGGTAGCCACTTCGAATACGTCGAGGTCGCCTTCGGTGACGGGTGCAGAAACAGCATTCTCTTGCATAGTGCAAGTCTTGCACAGTGCAATACGTTTGGCTACGGCTACAGCATTCCCGCACCCGCCTCGCTCCAGAAGGGCCGCTGATGTGCCTCTGGCATTTAGCTGCCGGGATTGGCGAGGTGGCTTTGCGCCTCGTCCCACAGTCGCTTGATGACGTCGGCGGCGGGGTCGGTGCGGGCTGATCGATAGCCCGCACCGGCCCACACATTGGTCATGTCTGCATTGGCGGCGTGCATCGCGGCCTCTCGTAGCGGTCCGGTCATCGCGTTGACCTCTGGGTAGGCCGCGGGTGCGTAACGATTGAACTCGCGGTGGAAAAGATTCGACAACCCTCGCGCTGGTCGGCCGGAAAACGCCCTCGTCACGACCGTTGCACTGAACCGGGGGTCGGCCAAAGCGTCGCGACGAACGGGATGGGTCCCAGCTTCGGGACAGCGCAACAGCAGGGTTCCGACGGCGACCGCTGAAGCACCTGCGTTGAGCAATTGTGCGACGTCGGCGCCGGTTGAGACTCCCCCGGCGGCAATCAGCGGCAGACTCGTCACCTGTGACACTTTGTCGAGGAGCACGCGCAGTTCGATGTCGGGCGGTTCCGCACCAACGGAAAATGTTGACCGATGCCCGCCCGCTAAGGGGCCTTGCACTACGAGGTAGTCAGCTCCTCGATCTGCCGCGTCGCGCGCGTCGTGCGGCGAGGTGACGGTCACCACCACCTGCGCGTGCACCTCCTTGAGGCGAGCCACGTCGACCATACGGGGTAGCCCGAAGGTAAACGACACCCACGGCACCCGTGATTCAACGAGGACGTCGACTTTGGCCGCATAGTCATTGACACCGTCCACCACGTCGGGCACCTGTGCGCCCAGAGCGGCGGCTACAGGGCTCAAGCGATGACGATAGGCGCGCAGGGCAGCGTAGTCAGGTGTGAAGCCTGGTTCGGGGACAAAAACATTCACGCCGAACCGCTCCACTCCACGATCGCGGACCCCGGCGACGGCGTAGCGTATCGCCGCGGGACTGATCGTTGCCCCCGCGAGGAAGCCCAACGCGCCAGCGCCAGAGACGGCGGTCACCAGATCGACTGTTGTAGCCCGCCGGCCATGGGCGCACCGACGATCGGAATGGGCAGATCCGCAAGGACGTTCCCGCAATTCTCGGTCGATGTCATCGTCAGCCTTCCACTACAGAACTCCAAAACGGAGCGTTCCCAACCATGCACAGTGACCGACCTCGCTGTAGCGACATGTCTCACCTACCGCCCACGGTCGTCCCACGTCGGCAACGTCAGCATCGACCCGAGGTGTTTGAGTTCGTCTCGATGCATCGCACTCAGACGTGCCAAAATCCGTTGGCCTTGTTCAGTGAGCTCGACCCGCACCATGCGGGCGTCGTCCGGATGGACTGCCCGCTCCACAAGCTGCTGCTTCTGCGCCCGGTTCACCAGTTCCACCACACTGTGATGACGCAGCTGCAAGCGATCGGAGAGCTCAGCTATGCTCGCCCATTCCCGATCGGGGTAACCCTTGAGCGCCAACATCATCTGGTACTGCTGAGGCGCAATTCCATGAGCCCGAACCGCTTCCTCACTGAACCGCAAGTAGCGCCGGATGCCAAACCGGAAGCGCGCCAGCGCCTCAAACTCCCGCTTCGATAGCGGCTCTGGGTCGTGCTCACCATCCCTACAAGCATCGTCGTCAGGGGTCATCATTTCACTCACAGTCACCTCACTTCCATCGTTACACGATACAGCTCGGGGGCTAGCATTCCGCGCTGTCTAAATAAGTCGAGGCTCAAATAAGCCGCTGCACGGCGCATTCGTCGTTCGCTCAACACCCCACCCCGCCCTGCCGCCAGGTAGGTCGAAACTAATTTCTATCGTGTTACGATGTACCTGTCACGCTGAAGTGCTGACCGGTTGACAGGTACGACAGACGACCGTCAGGCGGCGCGCGCCGCCGCAGGTCGCGTAATCCTCGTTACCTGGCTGCTGCGGCTCCCCAGGTGGAACAGGGACGCCACTGACTAGGTAGGAGTTGGCAATGATCGCAATACTTCTGTATGCACTCGCCGCGATAGGCGGCCTCGCCGCGTTGTTGGCGGCGATGAGCGTGCGCGTCATCAAGCAGTACGAGCAGGGAGTCGTGTTTCGACTCGGCAGAGTGATGCCTGACGTTCGTGCTCCTGGCCTGGTCACGCTGATTCCCATTGTCGACCGCCTGGAGAAGGTGAGCATGCAGATCGTCACCATGCCGGTCCCGGCCCAGGATGGGATCACCCGTGACAACGTCACCGTCCGAGTGGACGCTGTGGTCTACTTCAACGTTTCTGACCCCGTACGCGCGGCCGTGGATGTGCAAGACTACATCTCCGCTATCGGTCAAGTCGCCCAGACGTCCCTACGTTCCATCATTGGTAAAAGTGACCTCGACGACCTGTTATCGAACCGCGAGCGCCTCAACGAGGGCCTCGAGTTGATGATCGACAGCCCGGCCCTTGGATGGGGCGTCCACATCGACCGGGTCGAGATCAAAGATGTCGTGCTCCCCGATTCGATGAAGCGCTCGATGTCCAGACAGGCTGAAGCCGAACGAGAGCGGCGGGCACGAGTGATCACCGCCGATGGCGAACTCCAAGCATCGGCAAAGTTGGCGCAGGCCGCCGAAGCGATGACTGAGCATCCCGCAGCATTACAGCTTCGCCTGTTGCAAACCGTGGTAGAAGTTGCTGCCGAGAAGAATTCGACGTTGGTACTTCCGTTCCCGGTGGAGCTGCTGCGGTTTCTCGAACGTGCGACCCCACCTGAGGACCCGCCCACCACACAGCCGCCCAATCCAGATGGGGCGATTGTGCCCAGGACCAACAGCGCCCCAGCCGAATATCAGGCGCGGTGCTACGTCACCTGAAGACCTGACAACGTAAAACTACGACTGACGTACAACACGTCGTTATCGTCCGGACATCCCACCCGGCGGCGGCACAAGGAGAGGTTCAATTCTATGACGCACAGTGAGGCTTCGGTATGAACGTGGCAGCATTGGCACCGGCGGATGCGTGGGCACAGTTACGCGAGGGCAATAACAGATTCGTCGCTGGACGCCCGCATCATCCCAGCCAAGACATCGGTGATCGTGAGCGACTGGCTCACGGACAACACCCTAAAGCGGTCATATTCGGATGCGCAGATTCCCGGGTAGCTGCTGAGATCATCTTCGACCAGGGACTAGGTGCTGTATTTGTAGTCCGCACTGCTGGACATGTCATCGACAGTTCTGTGCTGGGTTCGATCGAGTACGCCGTAGACATCCTCGACGTACCTCTGATCGTGATCCTCGGGCACGACAGCTGCGGTGCGGTCGAAGCAGCACTCGTCGCCCTCGATAACTTGGACATCGCCGGCGGTCATATTCGCGACCTGGTCGAACGCGTCACACCGAGCATTCTGCTGGGCCGGAGTGAAGGCCTCACCACTGTCGACGAGTTCGAGGCCCGCCATGTCCAAGAAACCGGCAAGTTACTGATGGAACGCAGCAAAATAATTTCTGCAGGTGTGGCCGATGGTGACATAGGGATCATTGGTCTCACCTACCGCCTCGCAGACGGCAACGTCCATCTCTGCGCAGCGGTCGGGGATGTGAACGATGATGTGTAGCCGGAGTACACGAACGCCGGCGAAGAAGCTCACTGGACGAGTTCACCTCGTGACGAGGAAGGCCATCACGCGGTCGTCCACCCTCTGGCACAGGTGAGAATGCCTCGACAATGGGAAGCGTCACCGTCATGAATCTCGAGCAATCCCTCGCGATAGCAATTGTCTTTGTCTGGTTAGGCATGGTGTTGGCTATCTCGTTCCTAGAAACCCCCTTGAAATTCCGGGCGCCGGGTGTGGACGTGCCAACGGGTCTTGGAATTGGCCGGCTGGTTTTTCGTGCATTGAACACGGTTGAAGTAGTGCTCGCGTTAGCGCTCGTCGCCGTACTTGTCACCGACCGTCCAGATGCAACGACAGCAGTGACGGCCGGTGTGACGGTAGCGATTCTCGCCATACAAGTAGTCCTTGTACGGCCCCGGCTAACGCGCCGAACCAACCTTGTTCTTGCCGGGAACGACGTACCCCGCTCGTACGCACACCATGCTTATATCGCTCTCGAGGTGGCCAAGGTCCTGGGCCTATTGGCCACCGGAATTGTGCTGATGAGTTGATACGCCGGCTGTCACAACCGCCTACCGCCTCGACAAGGAAGCACGAGCTCAGGGTGAGGGTGCATGGGACAACCCCCTTGCCCACTGCATTCCGCTCCGGCAGAGTCGTAACGTCAGGGTCTCATCGTGAACAAACAGGTGCCAGAACATGCTGATTTCTGTTGGTCACGGACGTCTGAACAAAGACGAACTACTGGCGCTGCTGCAGCAATCCTCGATTGACGAGATTGTTGATATTCGTCGTTTCCCGGGTAGTCGGCACAATCCAGATGTCGGTAGCGATGCCATGACTCAGTGGGTGGCTCAGGGCGGTATTAGATACCGCACCGATCCTCGACTCGGAGGGCGGCGTCGCCTCCCAGCCGATACTGTGGTCGAGGATTCCTGGTGGCGAGTACAGCAGTTCGCTGCCTACGCAGCCCATACCCGCACACCAGAGTTCACGGCCGCCGTTCGTGAACTCCTCGATTCTGGGGGACGCACCGCGATGATGTGCAGTGAAAGCGTGTGGTGGCGATGCCACCGCAGACTCGTGGCCGACGTCGTCGTGATGCGATGGAACGCACCCGTTGAACATCTCATGCATACCGGACGACTCACGCCACACTCACCGGCAGCCGGCGCCCGCATCAGAGCGGACGGACACATAATTTGGGACGGCGATCCCGACCGCCGGTAACGACGTAGGCTCCCGTCCCCTACGCCGCTGCATCCGCAGTATGGGTCCCCGAGCGGACCCCTCAGCACACCGCGACATCAACCAGTAACCGAGAGCGTTCATGGGGCCTCGCGTCGCTCAGCAGCTGGTCGTCAGCGGGCCTTTCGTTTTTCGGTTCGACGTGCCGTCGACGGCGGCCGCTTCCAAGTCGAGCGTGCTGTGAGCCAGAGCTAGGTAGCGCAGTGCCAACTCCACACCCGTTCTGTACCCCGCGTCATACTCGGGATCACGCTTGGGGGCCGTACTGAGCGCACTGGTCAACCGATCTCCGATGGCCTGCAGGTTCGCCCGCTCACGTCGACCATCGGAGCGTCCTCTGGGTATTGAGGCGTCGGTGTGCCCGACCTCCGACGCCAATGTGTCAAGCACGCAGATCCTGGCGAAGCGCATGCCGGCCTCGTGGCCGACACAGAACAGCGACGCACGACGGTCCAAGCGCGCCGTGGTCGAGAAATGCTCGTGTAAAGCAGCTAGTACCTGAGCGAGTGTCCAATTGCGTCGACCGGGGTCAGGCATTCTTACGCCTTCGCACGATCGTCCGTTCCGCCACTGCCCGTTTCTGATCGCGCTTCTCCTTGATCGCTAGACGCTTCTTCTTCGAGCTCGAATTCTTCTCTGCCATCGTCCCTCAATGCCATAGGTCAATCGCGGCCGCAAGGACCGCTCACCGACCGACCATAGCCCAAGAATAAATAAAATCCAGCCTGCCCCCGGACGGCTCCGCTCAGACCTCAGCGCGTACCACAGAATTTCGACATCGTTTCTTCCCCAGTAGATTTCGGGGCAACCCCTGCAGAGAGGATCGACTGGCATTTATTTTTTTTCCGGCTAGAGTCCGAGGAACAGATAAACAAAGGAGTGTGGCCGTGAAAGCGGTTGTCATGGAGTGCTGTATTCGGGTCTGCGCGACGCCGGCGCGGTTTCTGGCGTTTCGACACGACGCGGAGCGACTCGCCAACGCGGCGTTCTCGGGACGAACGCGGCGTTCGAGCGCGACGGTCGATGCGGGGCCCCGCCTGTTGCTGCGGCAGTGGCACATGCTGAACGACCTAACACGTCTTGGTGAACCGCAGTGCCGAGAGTTGTGTTTGGCCTTCGCCGGCAATCCGGCCCGGGTGACCCCGGCGAAACTCGAGGCGCTGTCCCGCGACATCCTGGCCACACTCGATACCAGCACAGTGGAGACGTCGATCGAGACTGTTCCGTGGATCCTCACGCTGACGACACACGTCGATGCTGCGTACCGACGTCAGATGACCGACAGACACCCGACTCTGCACACCAGCGCCAGCACCGTTCCTGACGATGTGACGCGCTTCAAGAATTTCGCTACGCAGGAAGTCATGCAATGACCACCGTTCCGTTATCCAAAGAACGCCCCGAGGGTCGCCGCGAGCAACAGTTGTCTGAACTGCGTCGATTGCGGACGGAAGTCAGTGCCGAGATGATCGGCCATCGCCGCATGGGTGACTTAGACAACAACGACGCTTACCACCGAAGCGTGACAGACCTCGAAGCCCTCGACGGCCAGATAGCTCGCATCCACGCTGTGCTCGAGGTCATAGATGAACCGGACCTCGGAGACGACACCGTTCGGATCGGTTCAGTAGTCACCGTCGAGTTCGATCACGATCACTTCGATCGCGCCCGATTTCTGCTCGGTGCACATGAACAGCACGAGCTGGTCGATGTCGAAATCTGCTCTCCCAATTCGCCACTCGGCCAAGCGATACTGGGTTCGGCAGTGGGAGACGAACGCACCTACGTACTGCCGACGGGACGGGTATGCACGGCAACGGTAGTGGACTGCGTTCACCACCATTGGTGACCGGGCCAGTCGACAGTTCCTCAACATCAGGCGGAGTACCGGTAGTGGTCATCGGCTACGCCGGCGACCTCAGACGACGGGTATGTAACGCGCTGGTCGATTCGGGTGCGGTTGTCGAGGTCATCGACCCCGACCGGCCTGGACTGCGAACTCAACACAGCGGACACCATCGGGCGCGTCACCTCGACGACGTTCCCAACGCTTACCGCGACGCCGAGCCGTCCTATGTCGTCACCGTCACCCAAGAGATTGATGACGAGCACCGGTCGCTGCTGGGTCGGTGGCGACGTCGGTGCCACCGACGCGTCGAGACGGCGCGTTTGCTCGCAGCCGCGGCCGACGCCACTTCGATGCCGGATTCCTGTCGCATTCTTGTCGTCGGAGATGCCCGCAAATCCACCCGAACACGGGCCAGCCACTCGTGGATCAAGCACCTCGCACGCGAGGTCACCTACGAAACCGAGATCAACGGCACTGAGGTGGATTCCGCGACCTACCTACTCGTCAGAAGCAACGTGGAACTGTGCGAGTCGCTGAACCTCGTCGCCGCGTGGTGGTCGAGGACGAAAGCCACGCGAGCGTCGGCCGTTGCCTACTGATCGCGCCCTCATGCTGGTAGGACGCTGGCTGTCCGCGCTAAATGGTTATAGCGCAGATAGCGAGCCGCCTGACCTGCGCCGAGACGCGCAGAGGACCACGAAGAAGGCTATTGTGCCAGGCGAGCCGAATGTTGCCCAAGGTCCGTCCGTGCGATCCATATTGTGGTCATAGAAGTAGAAGCCATCGCGTGCCGGGGCCCCGGGGGCGATAGTCTGCGGCGATGACATCGCGTTCATCGCCCGTCCAGCAGTTGCAGCGCCGCGCGCACCTCAAGGTGCGCGTCGGGCATATCCAGCACGCAGGGCTGCCGTGACCGCGCAAGCGTGGGTGACACTCGTGGTCGGGACCGTAGGAATCGTCGGTGTCCTCATCACGTTGTACCAACGCGACCGGGCCGACCGCCGCAGTGAGTGGTGGCGGCGAGCGACATGGGCAGTCGAGCGAACGTTCAGCGAAACCGAAGAAGAAGCAGCCACAGGATTTGCGGTGCTGGCCGTGCTGGTTCAGTCCAACCTGATCACAGCCACCGAACGCGACATGGTCACCGCACTAGCGCAACAGGCACTCGAAGCCGATAATGAAGACAACGATCCAACCGACCAGGAAAGGGACCGGCCATGACCAGCGCACAAGCCGCGCCCTCACGCAAACCAGCGCGAACAGCACGCGTACGCCAAGCTGCCGCCCGGGTCGTGATTGCAGCCAATAAGAAGACCAAGACCCCCACGTCCCATCAGGTCAAGAAAATAGCTGAGGGCGGCCCCAGCACACGCACGTAGCTGTGCCCACGCTCGGCCAGTCCCCGTAGGCCCCCGCGCAGACAACCTGAGCCAACAGCACCGGAACGAGCTACTCACCCGCCGATAGCGGTCGACAGCCTCGTACGCGTCCGTCGGCGGGCTGGGGTGTCCGCACTCTACGGACGTGTAGTGCAGACTTCGTCGCATGAAGGATTCCGCGCTGATTTCGATCGGACTGCCGATCGCCTTGGCCATCATCATGTGTGGTCTGGGCCTGTCCCTGACCCCGGGCGACTTTGTCCGCGTCCTTCGATCGCCTCGTGCGGTCGTGATTGCCTTGGTCCTGCAGATCCTCATCCTGCCCGCCATCGCGTTCGGACTCGCGGTCGCCTTCGAACTCCCACCCTTGATCGCGGTAGGGATCATGCTGCTCGCTGCCTCCCCCGGCGGGACCACCGCGAACCTGCTGAGCCACCTCTTCGGTGGCGATGTCGCCCTCAACGTGACACTGACGGCAGTCAATTCGGTTCTGGCCGTCGTCACCATCCCCGTGGTGACCAACCTGGCGATCGACCACTTCGACAGCGGCGGCACACTCGGACTGCAGTTCGCGAAGATCGTACAGGTCATCGCGATCGTCCTCATACCGGTGCTGATTGGGATGGCCATTCGCCACGTCGCGCCCGCGTTCGCTGCCAGGGCAGACAAACCTGTGCGGATCTTTTCGATCGCTGTCCTGTTCGTGGTCACTGTGGGCGCGCTGATCAGCGAACGCGAGAACGCGCTCGACTGTGTTCGCCAGGCCGGGGGCGCGGTGACACTGTTCTGCGCCCTGAGCTTGACCATCGGGTACCTCGGCGCGCGCCTGCTGCGGCTTGATGACCGCCAGGCCATTGCTACGTCGATGGAAGTGGGCGTGCACAACACCACCGTCGCCCTGACCATCGCACTCAGTGTTCTCGACAGCATCGACGTCGCCATCCCCATTGCCGTCTACTCCATCGTGATGTACCCGTTGGCTGCCATCTTTGGCTGGGTAGTCACCCGCACCAGCTCCGGCGACGATCAAGGCATGCCCACTGCGACTGCCAGTCACGGCGGTGCCGCGGCCCCACGCCGGTAGGGTCCCGCCACCTGCGTAACCGCGGTCACGACCCGCAGGTTGGGTGATCTCGGCTACATGAACGGTGGTGGGGGAAGATGGCCGGTGTGAGCGAACTGGCGCAGGTACCCGACGACTACAGCGAGGTACTCGAGCAGCTCAAGACCCAGGTTCGTAGCGCTCGGGTGCAGGCCACCCGCACCGTCAACACTCAGCTGTTGGTGTTGTACTGGGATATCGGCTGGACGATGCTCGACCGCCAGGACGCCCGCGGCTGGGTAGCCGGGTCATCGATCGGCTAGCGGCCGATCTGCGGGCCGAGTTCCCCGACATGCGGGGATTCTCCCGCAGCAACCTGCACTACATGCGCACCATCGCCAGCACGTGGCCGCGGGAGGCAATTGTCCAACAGCCTGTTGGACAATTGCCGTGGGGCCACCTCACCGTCCTGATCGACAAGCTCGACGACCACGCTACCCGCGACTGGTACGCCACCGCAGCGGTCCAGCACGGCTGGTCACGGGGCAGTATTGACGCACCAGATCCGCAACCACCTCGACCAGCGGGTCGGTGCAGCGCCCACCAACTTCGGCGACCACCTACCGCCGGCGGACTCCGACCTGGCCCATCAACTGGTCCGCGACCCTTACGTGTTCGACTTCCTCGACATCAACGAACGCCGAGTGGTTGCGGGCACTGGTTCGGCGGGAACGGACGAGCTCATGCCAACCCTCCACCGCATGTCTACCGCTGCCCGGCAACCTCGACCAGGTTCCCTGCCAGATCGGCGATGCCGACACCAGACAGGCTGCCGGCTCCGCCATCGCCGCCGGGCTGTTCAGGCAAGACCTGGCCGACTACCGGAAAGCGAATCTCTTTAGTGATCGAGTCTTCCCACTTGTTCCCAATGGTCCACGCTTTAACGTAGTATTCCGTTGCTGCCCGGTCAGTCACCGGGCAGTCGAACGTCCATTCACCGTCAACAATGTTCTGACCACTGAAGGTTGAACTGGCGGTGCCGTCTACCGGAGCACACTCGACCTGAACGCGGGCCGCTCGCGGGACAAACGCACGCAGATGGACAGCTACCGTGCTGCCTCGCTGCGCCGGTGGAACCGCGGCGATTTCAACTTCACTTGGAGTGAGTACGACGGTTGTTGTGTCGTAGTCGGCGAGAGTTCGTCCGCTCGGATCGTCGCCGAAAGCAGAGAGCTTCGTAGGGCCAAGCACCTCGGGAGTAAGGGTGAATGTAGCGGCTCCATTGACTGGCGCCTTCTGCAAGGCCTCGCCCGCAGGTCGCGGCACGACACGCCCGTTGACATCTGTGCCGTAGATGCTGATGTACCCGTAGTTGGACTCCGGTGTGATCTGGGCGGTGAGCGCTACCCGTGCTCCTACTTCTACTGTCGTGGGGACGTTTTGAAGATCGATCGCGTACGTCTCAGCCGAGGCGGGAGCTGATGACAATCCGAATATAACTGCCACGGTGGCGGTAACAATGGCCGATGCCCGCAGAGTGCGATGTGCACGTGTCCTCATTTAAAATCCTTGCCAGAATCAGGGGTAGCCGCTTCTGCGACGCACCCGAAGAATACCGGGTCAGAAAAATTCATCCGCCACGTAGTTCGTTTGTACTACAACAGCTTCAAGGGTTCATCTCTGCAGCGCCGTGGCCGCTTTCCGTGGCGTGTTCAGTCACGAGACCGTGCGCTCGCTCCGTAGAACATTGACCACATCTGCCTGGGGTTCCCGGACTCCGGCACGTCCAAGTCAGATCGGCATGAGTGCACTAAAGCTAACGGGCGGCAGTGGCAACCGGCTCAAGAAGGAACAGGCACGACTTCTCCTCGTAGCGGTCGACCTTCGCCGTGACGCTTAGGTCCGCCCTGACGCTGATCGTGTCTGATACCGAGCCGACCCAGTGAAGGTCGTTCGTGGTGTTCACATCGCGGAACTGGAAAGCAGGCCCGGGCGCGGATGCTTCGCTGAAGTCGCCCGCGTTGATGAGAATGTCGTATCTTGTGCTTGCGCCCTCGTGGGGTGCCATCGCGCCGATGCTGCCCGGGAACGAGATCGTCTGACCACGATGAGCCGCAGCGAACGCTGCGATTTCAAATGAACAATAGTCAGTCGATGCGAGCACAGTCGCGAGCTCCGAACTGTTTTCAGGCGTGAGAACAAAGTCATTCGGCTCCGGCGATGATGTCGGCGCCGTGCCTATCGCTTGAGGGACCGGTTGCTCGCTCGATGCAGCTGCCTCACTTGACGCATGGCCGGCCGATTCTGCTGACGCGGTCTCATTTTCGCCGATCACTCCGACTACGATGATGGTCGCGAGCGCAAGCGTGAACACGCCGCCACCGACGATCCAGAGGAGCCGGCGAGACCGGGGCGCAGGGCGTCGGAACGTGATCTTCGTCTGGATCTCCCCGGGCGTCCGAGCAACAACCTCCCAGCCTGTGTCTTCCCACTTCTCGATGGTCGGGACTCCATGCCGCGAACCGCGCGAACCGTCTTGATCTCGTACGTGCCTGCGGTGTTCGTTGTCATGTCCACAAGCTCCCCGATTCACGCCGGAACGTGACCGGACTCGCAAGGAGCTTACCGACCGGCACTGCAAATGTGGCGCGCAGCCTCGCGAAGCCCTTCCACGAATCGAAGTAGCGCGCTCTCTATATCGAGGGGAAATAGTTGTCACGATTTTGTGTAGTTCAACAGAAACACCTCCTTGGCGAGGGCACGTCAGTGCGCTGCGTCGAATTCTTCGACGATGGCGCGCGGGATGTGGCCGCGGTCGGAGACCTCGTAACCGTTCGCGCGTGCCCACTCGCGGACCGCTGATAGTTGCGCTTTGTCGCCGCCCCTGACGGCTGCGGGGGTGGCTGCGCGAGCGGGTGCCGGTGCCTGCTTGGTCGTGGACCGCTTTTGCCGGCCTCCGATCTTGGTGGCCTTGTCGATCCACTTCTGCATGTCCTTGTCGAACTTTTCTGCCGACTTGCCACCGAGATCGAGTGAGTAGTCCACCCCGTTGACGGTGAACGTTTCCACGATCACCTCCGAAGGATCGAGTTCAGATCCGTCGAAGTCGTCGGTGATGTACTCGATAGTCCTGCGTGCCACAGTGGTTGGCCCCTTCGTGTCGTGGTGGCGCGTGGAAGCGCGGGATGTATTGAGTCGTTGATCGTTCGCCCGAACGTACCGCCGACCAGCGATGCAGAGCGAACTGGGGATCCTCGCGCACAGCACCGCCGATGCCAAGTCTCACCGAGGCGTTCTCCCGATGGTCGGCAGCTGTCGCCACGTCCACTCCGGTGACGTGCGCCCACTAGCGGGCGCACGTCAGCTTGCACTGGCCCACATCCGCCTGTGACAGCATTTCGGGCGGGGAGGATACGACTAGCCGGGCAAGCCGCCAGTCTCGGCAGTGGCTGTACGGCAGCGGTTTTCAGTCGGTGTCGTCGAGTAGTTGCTCGGTGCGGGCCAGCAGCGCGGTCATCTGGTGATCGAGTGCGTCGAACACGGCGTCGAGGTCCTCCAATTCGGCGGCGGCGCGGCGGCGCGCATCGACCCCGTCGTCGTGCGTGTCGTCCAAGACAGGCACAACAACGGGAGTCGGTGCAGGCTCGATGGGGCGGGCGCGGCGCTCGAGGACCCCCGCCGTCCACGCGGTCCGTCCTGTGTTCGGCCGGCCCGGTGCCCGCAGGTGGGTATGCAGAATTGCATCGACCGCACGCTTGGAAAGCCCGGTGGTGGTGTCGCCGATCGGAGCGGTCGGATTACCCCAGCGGTCGAACGTCGGCAACAACGCAGCGTCGGGGTCATAGTGCTCGTGCCACGAGACCTGCGGCGCCTGGGCGCGGGGCGGCGCGGTGTGCAGGACCGGTGCCCACGCCATCGGCGACGGGCGCCGCACCGTGAGGTCGCGGACGCCTGCCCACCGGGCCCACACTGCATGCACGCCGTACGGATCGTCTGCCTCCAACGGCGCGGTGATGTCGTGTCCACCGCCAATCCGCAGCACACCACGGGCGACGTCGACGGTGATGTCCCCGCACCGCAATTCCCCTACCTGCGCGATCGGTATCCCGAGGCGGCACACCAAAGTGAGGACCAGTGCGTCGCGGCGCCCGAAAAGCCCTGCAGGCCAGCCACTGACCGGCAACCGCTCGATCACCTGGCGGGCGGTGCCGGCGTAGCGATCGCGCGCCGACAACAACGCGCGCACGGCGGTGACAGTCCCGGGTGGAGTGTGTCCGGCGATCCGGTGCGCGGCGTTGATCGCTGACACCCGCCGGCGCAACGTTGCGCGGGAGACTCCCGGTTCGCAGTCGAGGAACCGGGCGACCGTGACCGCAGACGCCGGCAACGACGCCAGGTTGAACGCGGCGGCCCAGTCAGTAAACAACAGCCAGTGCCCGCGGTGCGAGGCCGGCATCCGGTAAATCATCGCGGCGTCGGACAGTGCTGCCGACGCAGAAGGGATGGTCACGGTCGCAGCTCACATGCCGATGGTGGTGGCGGCGTTCTGGTGGTGAATGTTGTTCTCGCGCGCGTAGTTCAACAGTGATTCCACCGATTTGTGGCCGGTCTGCTTCATGATGGTCGTCGGCTCATGTCCGGTACGGAACGCCTCGGTGACAAACCCTGCCCGCAGGCTGTGGGCGCCGTAGCGGGTGATGTCCAGGTCGGGGCGTGCCGCCGCCAGCCGCCGGCGGACGATGGTGTGGATCAGTTGCCCGCCCGGGGCAGTCTCGGTGAGGTCGCTGGCGGCGGTGATGCTGCGGAACAGATCCACCGCGGGATTGGTCTCGGGGAGGGTGCCGCCGCAGATATGCTTCTCGTGCGGTCGGTCGGCGGCCAGCAGCCGGATCAGCCCGGCCCTTCCGAGGCGGTCGTAAGCCAGGTGGCAGTCCAGCCACCGCAGATACGCACACGGCCCACAGGTCTCCAGGTGCTCCCCCGTTGGCAAGGCTTTTTTGAACCCGGCGCCGTCCTGGTCGGTCTTGGACTTGCGGACACTGATGATCCAGCCGTCGCGAGTGCGGCGCACATCCCCCACCGCCAACGCCACGATCTCCGAGCGGCGCATCGCCCCCGCCCACCCCAACACCAGGGCGGCGGTGTCGCGGCGCTCCCGCAGCTTGGTCCGCCACGTCAACGCGCCCGTCCGGGCGACGGACACCGCCTCTCGCAAATCGACCAGGTCGAAGGGATCTTCCGGGCGGCGGGGCCGCCGGCCCGAGTCGGCGCCGCGGCGGCGGATTGCCGACAGCGTCCCCGACACCACCGGGCTGAGCCACAACGGCGCCGACTCCCCCACCGCGTCCGCCTCCTGCTGGTGGGGGCTGTGGGCTTTGTGGACAAACTTGATCGCCGCCGCCGCGCCCTCGATCGCCGACATCGAATACGCCGCGCTCCCATCACCTTTGACCGTGTTCTCCAGCGACAGAAAGTAGTCTGCCACCACATGCGGGTTCGCCGGAAGCGCCTGATGGCCACCGCGGCGGCAGTAGGTTTCGAACGCGGCCCAGGCGCGGGTGTAATTGCGGCGGGTGGACTCGGCCCGCGTATCGAGCAGCGATGTCTCCACTCGCGCCAGCAAGTCCTGCGACAGTCCCAGCGCCTGTGCCGATATCGGCGCAGGCAAAACATCGGTCATCGCGACACCGTACCGATGGTGTCGACGAAGCTTCCCGCGGTAGCCGGACGCAGCACCAACACCACATTCCCCACCCCGGCAACGACACTGCCTACTGCGTTCGCGGCCGTGCACACCAAGAACCCGTCGCCGTCGACACCGCCGCGGCCTACGACCCACTCACCAGCGCCCGCTCCCACGACCGTCATGCACGCCTCGTCGACGGCAGCAGCGACAGCGGCAGCGTGATCGGCGATCCACTCCCAATCCTCGTCACGCGCCAACACCGTGGCCGTGCTCACGATAGGCAGCACCGTCGCGTCATCGGGATACATGTCCGCGAACACCGCACCTACCCACGTCGGGCAGGGGCCGATCGCACAGTGAAGGGCGGCACTGACCGGTTCAGTTGCCCTCACCTCGCACCCTCCTACCGTCACCTGCGTCCAGTCCTACTGCAGGCTACCGACAGCAGATTGTCGCTGCAGGTGACACGCCCGCGGCCTGCGCTAAACCGACGACCGAGCCACAATGCTCGGACGGACGCAACTGTCGGAGGCAGTGCCTACCCTTCACGAATGCGAACGATACGAGCCGACGTCGAGCCAGTCGGACACTGTTGGCTGGTCCGACTTCCCGAACTCGACGGAATCAACGGGTTCGGCACCGCCTTCACCCAAGCCCGAACTCGCGACGAGATCACCGTTATGGCGATCGACCTTGCCGCAATCATCCTCGAGCTCTACCACAACGATATCGAGATCACCGTGACTGGCGTGCGGACTGCTGACGCCGACGACTAGACCACCGGCCCGGTGGACTGGCATCACCCGACATAGTTACCGATTATCGGCTTAGCACGCGCGGTGCCCTTCCGCTCGTCAAATGGAGGTAACACCTGGCGAAACCAGTCTGCCTAGGCCAGCCAGTCCACGCGCCGCAGTTAAGACCCCTCAAACCACCCTATCCAATATTTTAACCCCATATCTACCCCGTAGTCAGTCCCCATTTGCCCCATGAATCGCGATGCGCCAATCGGAACAGGGGGCAAGACGTCGAGTCGGATTTGATTGCTCGGACCGGCTCTCGAACGGCCAGGCGCTTGCTCGGGTTATGTGCATATCTGGGCGAGTGTGGAAAACTCCATCATTCGCCAGACATGCCCGACATCGCAGTTGACCCGCTGCGTCTGCCGCGCAAGTCGCCGTTCCCCCGCGTCGAGAGGTTCACGGGAACGCGTCACCGGCTTGCCCGTCAACATCGTCTCAGTAAGCGCCGGAGCCTTTAGCCGGCGTATTATCCACTACCCACGAAATGGGTTATGTCGCCAGTTCCGAAACAACACTCGAATCGGAGCAGTGTAGTTCTTGTTATGAACGCGTACGGCCGGGTGCTCATCGAAGCCTTGCATCTGCCGCGTCCGGGGTTAGCGTTTAAAGGGATGCCATTCCGCGGCTTCGCCGATCACGTCTCGAGTCGACACGCTTCAGCGTGGGCTTCTGCCGGCGGTACCTCGTCTGTGCGCACCAAGCTAAAAGCCAACCGCCGCCCCCGTTCAACGGCCCGATCAGCTGCGAAGTGCGCAAAGGCGCCAGTTCCAATCGATCAACAAGGCCCCGGGTGGAAATCTTGGACAAGCACGGAGCGCAGCCAAACCACACCCCCAGTATCGTTTGCGGGCGGTGTTCGACCAGCTCGCCGCGCACGGTCCGGTGTTAATCGTGGTCGATCAACCCACACCATCGGTGCGTTGCCGGTGACCGTGGCCCGCGCTTGCGGACGTCAGGTGGCCTACCTGCCCTGGTTGTTGATGCGCCGGATCGCCGATCTGTATCCCGGGAACGTGAAGACTGATGCTCGTGATGCGTTCATCATCGCCGACACTGCCCGGACCATACCGCACACATTGCGACCGGCGATACCGGCGATGACACCCTCACCGAGCTAGGCGTGCTCGTCGGTTTCGACGACGACCTCCCTGGCGAAGCCAATCGCATCAGCAACCGAATCCGAGAGCTGGTTGACCGGCATACATCCGGCTCAGGAACGCGTCCTGGGTCCGTGGGTAACCCATCGAGCGCTGCTGGAAATTCTGTCTCGCTGCGGCGGCCCGATCGGCATACGCGCGGCCGGCACCCGCAAACTCACTGCGCTCGCCACCAAACCTGCGCCACGTATGGGTGCCCGTCTGGCCGCAGACATACGTACAGCGCCCGAGGCGCAACCGTTGTCGTACCCGGACCCGCAGCCGGCGGAGATCGTGCTACCGAAGCTCGCGGTCTCGCTGAACGCGATTCTGCAGCAACGCAAATCCATCGGTGACGACGTGGAGAGGATGCTCGATGCCCACCCTCTTTCCCGGGTCCTGACCTCCATGCCGGGCGTGGGAGTCAGGACCGGAGCGAGGATCCTGCTCGAAGTCGGTGACGGATCAGCATCCGCTTCCGCCGGCCACCTGACCGCCTACGCCGGAATCGCCCCGGTCACCCACCGATCAGGAACCTCGATCCGCGCAGAACACCCCGCTCGATCAGGCAACCGCAAACGAGCCGAAGGCCAAAAAGCGACAACGCAGCCCTCATCTGCCTCGCCCGACGCCGCTGCGACGTCCTCTACGCCATGCTCGAAGACCACGAGCTCTGCCGTCACCCGACAGCGACCGCGGCTTGACGAAGACCATAAGGACACCCCCCGTTGCGAGGACGCTGAGTCTCGTGACGCACTGCGAGAGAACACCGAGTGTCGCGGTGGCGGTTCAATCTAGGTCGAGCCATTGACTCCTCCACACCTGAGAGGCATTCTGTCTCACAGACCACATCCTCCGGCGGCTTGGCGACCGCAACAAGGTGCAGCAGGGCCGGACGCAGCCATATCCATAACATCTGTCCGTCAATCTCATTCAGAGGAACTGCCTAACATGATCATCGATCTGATCGAACCCATCGAGTACTTCATCAAGCTCATCGCATGGGGTCTCCTCCGAGGGCAACTTCCACCGGGCTGATCAATACCTAATCTCCGAAAAGATTGACGAACGCCTCACTTATGGGTCATCCTGTCTCATAGATTCCCGGAACGATCGGTCCCGGAGACGCGAGGAGATGTACTGTCATGACGACTACCAGTGAACTGAAACAGGGCTACTACGACTCGGCGCCGATTGCCGACAACCGCACGACCGGGTGGAACTACATGCGAAAGCCAGGCTCTGCGTATCAAGCCGGCGACACCTATTACCTCACGAGCTACGACGCGGTCCGTTACGCCCAACGGAACCCGGAGATCTTTTCCTCCGCAAAGGCGTTCGATGCGATCAGCGCGGTCGTCAAACTGATACCACTCGCGGTGGATCCGCCTGAGCACAAGCGGTACCGACGCATCTTGGACCCGATGCTGGCGCCAAAGATGATCGATCGCATCGAAGACCGCCTGCGAGACCAGGTCCGCGAACTGATTGACGCATTCGCTACGACCGGTAGATGCGATGTGGTACAAGACATTGCGCTCAAGTTTCCGACTCAGGCGATCTTGACACTCTTCGGGTTGCCCTTGGAGGATCTGCAACAATTCCTCGATTGGGTCGACGCTTTGATCGGTGGAGCCGTTGCCGAATTGGCAGCGCCGAGCGAGGCGCAGATGACGGCCGCGCTCGGCTTGTTCGGATATCTCCAGACGCACATCGAACGCAAACGTGCGAATCCCGGCGATGACATGCTCAGCGACATCTTGTCTCTCAGCGGCGACGATGCCTGGGAGGATTCCGAGGTCCTGGGACTCGGCTTCCTATTCGTGTTGGCCGGTTTAGATACGGTGACCGCGACCATTGGCTTCACGATGATGAACCTTGCCGAAAACGAGCAACTGCGACGTGCGATCATTGCCGACCCCGATCTCATCGCTCCGTTCATCGAGGAGTCGGTGCGACTGGAACTGCCGGCACCGTTGACGCCGCGCATCACCACAGAAGAGGTCGAGGTCGATGGGCTCACGATCCCAGCTGATTCACGTGTCATGTTGGTGCTGGCAACAGCGAACCGCGAGCCGGAGAACTCCGATCATCCGGACACCATCGACATCGAAGACCCCGTGAGCCACTTGTCCTTCGGGGGCGGTGTGCACCGGTGCCTCGGCTCGCATCTTGCTCGTCGGGAACTGCGGTTGACCATCGAAGAATTTCACGCCCGCATCACCGACTATCACATCCCCGAAGGGTTCACTCCGCAGGTGGTGTTCCCCGGTGGGACCTTGCACCTTGACTCGTTGCCGCTCGAGTTCACCGTCGAATGATGGCGAGGATCGAGCTGAATGGCTGTGTCGGACACGCCATGTGCAACGTCGCGGCTCCCGACGTCTTCGACCTGGACGACGACGGTTACTGCATACCGCCCGCGGCGGAGATATCGGACATCGTTCGCCAGCAGGCAATCGCCGGAGTAAAAGCCTGCCCTGAACGTGCCCTGACCCTGGTCGACGAGTAGCGCTGCCGTGGATTTGAAACTGGAACGGATCGCAGCGTGGGCCGGCCTGGTGTTCATGGTCGCCTTCGGTCTGTCGTTTTGTCTCATCGCCGGCCTGATCCCGCCACTGTCGCCGACGTCCAGCGCCCAAGAAATCCGCCAACACTTGATCAACGACAAGATACGGATGCGTTTCGGTATCGCGGTGATGATGCTTGCATCCCCTTTGGCGTTCGGTTTCATCGTCGCCATCACCCTGCGATTGCGTCAGATCGAGGGGCGCCTCGGGGTCTTGTCGTTGTGCCAGTTTGCCGCGGGGATCGTCTTCCCGATCGGCTTCATGTTTCCCGCCATGATCCTGGGAGTCGCAACCTACCGTCCTGAATCCCGTCCACCAGAGCTCACATTGATGCTCAACGACGTCTTCTGGATGATCTTCGTCGGCATCGTCGGGACGCTCGTAGTGCAGGCTGTGTGCGTGGCACTGGGGGTGCTCATCGACCGCGGACCGCACCCGGTACTGCCGCGCTGGGTTGGCTACTTCAACCTGTGGTGCGCGGTGTTGTTTGTGCCCGGCGGATCGATTGTGCTGTTCAATGACGGCCCGCTGGCCTGGAATGGCGCATTCGCGTTCTGGGTGCCGCTTGTCGTCTTCGGCACATGGATGGTGCTGATGCCCGTCATGATGCTGCGGTCGATCAACGAACAAAATACTCGCGAGCGCCACGACAGCGGCACCCTGGATGGCTGCCCCCGATCCGAGTCACCCGAGATGCGGCACCCGGTGGCGACGTGACCGTGCTGCCGAGGCGGACCGATCCATCTCACCGTGACACCCAAGCTGAACGTCGAGTTCCCGGCGAACCCGGCACTTGGGTTTTCCTCATGGGTGACATGGTTGTGTTCGCGGCCTTCTTCACAATCTTCCTCGTCGAACGTGGCAAAGATCCAGATGTGTTCGAGACCGCGCAGCGTCAGATGAACCTCGGGTTGGGCTTGGCCATGACCGTCGTCCTGTTGACGAGTTCGCTGTTCGTTTATGCAGGTCTGACGGCGATTCGCTCGCACGTCCGCTCCATCGGCAGCTACGCATTTGCCGCTGCGCTGACGTGCGGACTCATATTCGTCGCGCTCAAGATCCTCGAATACACGCAGAAACTCGATGACGGGCACGGGCCAGGGTCGAACACGTTTTATCAGTTCTATTTCGTTCTGACGGGCTTG
The DNA here is from genome assembly GCF_002095435.2 of Williamsia sp. 1138. Lineage (GTDB taxonomy): Bacteria > Actinomycetota > Actinomycetes > Mycobacteriales > Mycobacteriaceae > Williamsia. Next base: position 129,960 of record NZ_MJEJ02000041.1, on the reverse strand, counting down.
CACCTTTTCCATGTGCTGCTGGGCATTGGCGTGCTCGCGGCCCTGGTGCGACAGGCGAGGCGAGACACATTCGGCGCAACGAGGATGGGGATGATTGAGAGTGGCGCCAGCTTCTGGCATCTCGTCGATCTTCTCTGGATCATGCTGTTTCCGCTCCTCTACGTGGTGAGTTGACATGCCCGAAAACAACGCAAAGGCAGTGTTTCCCGTCCTCTTTCGAAGTCGCGCAGCCTTCACCTGGAGCATGTTGATCGCGGCGACACTGCTGTCGTTCGCCATCGGTATCGAACACAGCACCAGTTCGCTCGTCGGCGTCGCCGTCCTCGGGGTCGCGGCGATCAAGATGCGCCTGGTCGGCCTGGACTTCATGGAACTTCGCCACGCGCCCCCGGCCTTACGCCTCGCGTTCGAAGGTTACTGCCTGGGGCTGTGGGCTGTATTGGCTGCCAGCTACTTGTGGCTCTAGCCGAATCGGTTCCATTTCTGACACCTCTAAACACTATTGACATAGCGGGCATGCGCGTGCCCTAACGATGACGCGATAAGGCTCTAGCACTACATATACTGACCTACTGTGCCATCGGGCACGAACCGGACATTGCCTCCCCGAACCGTCCCGGCACAACAACTTCGCGATTTCTGACAATCACGTTTGATACTTGTTGTAGTGTGACTTGCAATACAGAATGTCTCACTGGTTGCCTCGTTGGACGATCGGTCGGCCAGAGAGACACCCATGGGAGGACACAGTGGCAGTGGCACGGTTGATCGAGTCGCCGGTTCGGTCGGTGGGCGCTTTTTTCGTCATCTGTCAGCAGACAGCGACGGGAGTGTTCAAGCGCCCGTTCCAGTGGCGTGAGTTCTATGAGCAGGGGTGGTTCCTGGTCAGGGTGGCACTGTTCCCCACACTGATGGTGGCCATGCCCTTCACCGTTCTGGTCATCTTCACCCTGAACATCCTTCTCGTCGAGTTCGGTGCTGCCGACCTATCGGGCGCGGGTGCCGGGCTGGGTGCAGTCACCCAGGTCGGGCCGCTCGTGACGGTGCTGATCGTGGCCGGCGCCGGCGCGACCGCCATTTGCGCCGACCTCGGATCACGCACTGTGCGTGAAGAGATTGACGCCATGCGGGTTCTGGGGATCGATCCGATCGTGCGCCTGGTGGTTCCGAGGGTGCTTGCATCGACCCTGGTCGCGGTATTGCTCAACGGGTTGGTCATCTCCATTGCCTTGATCGGCGGCTTCTTCTTCTCCGTGTACGCGCAGAACGTGACGCCCGGCGCCTATGTCTCGAGCCTGACCTTGGTCACCGGACTTCCCGAGGTGATCATCTCGGAGATCAAGGCCGGCCTGTTCGGCATGGTGGCGGCGCTTGTCGCCAGCCACATGGGACTCAAGGTCAAGGGCGGCGCCAAAGGTGTTGGTAACGCGGTCAACGAAACCGTTGTCTACGCCTTCCTTGCGCTTTTCGCGGTGAACGTCGTCGTCACCGCCATCGGAGTGAAAGCGACACTGGGCTGACATGACTGTTTCCTCCACGCTCAAAGCGCGATACCCCAAGGCCACCAAAAACCTCAGCCGCCCCTCTGCAATGCTCCGGACGGTCGGCGAGCACGGCTACTTCTATGGCCGGGGACTCATGTCCATCGGGCACGCCCTGCGCAGCTATCGCAAAGAGACAATCCGCCTCATCGCCGAAATCGGCATGGGTACTGGAGCCTTGGCCATCATCGGCGGCACCGTGGTGATCGTGGCATTCATGACCTTGGCCGGTGGCACCTTGCTGGCGATTCAGGGCTACGCATCACTGGGCGACATCGGTGTCGAAGCGCTAACCGGATTTTTCGCCGCATTCATCAACGTCCGCATCATCGCACCGGTCGTGGCCGGTATCGCGCTCGCGGCAACCATCGGCGCCGGAGCGACGGCGCAACTCGGCGCCATGCGGATCAGCGAAGAGATCGATGCCCTCGAGGTCATGGGAATCCAAAGTATCTCCTACCTCGTGTCGACGCGCATCGTCGGCGGACTGATCGCGATCGTGCCGCTGTACTCGATGGCGATCCTGATGTCCTTCCTCTCCACACAGGTCTACACAACGTTCATCGCCGGTCAATCTGCGGGCGTCTACAACCATTACTTTATGACGTTTCTCCGTCCTACAGACCTCATGTGGTCATTCGTGCAGGCGATCGCGATGTCTTTGGCTGTCATGCTGATCCACTGCTACTACGGATTCAATGCCTCAGGTGGCCCTTCGGGTGTGGGCGAAGCCGTTGGTCGCGCCGTGCGGGCATCACTGATGGCCGTCGTAATGGTCACATTGCTTGTGTCCCTTGCGGTGTACGGCACCTCCGGCAACTTCGATCTGGCGGGCTGATGACGATGAGCATCAAACAGGTCGGGCATCGCAAGACGCCGCCGTATAAGACGGCCGGTCTGATCATGATCATCTTGCTGGTACTCGTGGTGGGAGTCTGCGTCACGGCGTTTCGAGGAGGTTTCGACGACACCACACGTGTGACTGTGGAATCAGAGCGATCTGGCTTGGTGATGGACGTCGGGTCGAAGGTCAAATACCACGGCCTGCAGGTGGGTAAAGTGCAGACAGTTGAACTAGAGAACTCGCGTGCGGTCCTGAAGCTAGGTATCGATCCGGGCAAGCTCAGCGCGATCCCGGCCAACGTCGTCGCAGTCATCAAGCCCACGACGGTCTTCGGTGCCAAGTACGTCGAGTTCCTCGACCCCGCGACACCGGCACGAACCGCTCTGCACGCCCATGCCACCATCTCCGCCCAAAACGTCACCACCGAGATCAACACGGTCTTCGAGAACCTAACGTCAGTGTTGGACAAGGTCGACCCGGCCAAACTCAATGGAGCGCTCGGCGGCATCGCCGCCGGACTACGCGGCCGAGGCGCGGAGCTCGGCGAAACATTGTCCGACGCGCAGATCGTCACCAGCGAAGTGAACACCCACATGAAGACCCTGCAACACGATCTGCGCCTCACCAATGTCGTTGCCAACAATCTCGCCGACGTCAGTGACGAGATCATGGGCATCCTCGGCGACTCGACGGTAACCGCCCAAACGATCTCCGCAGAAGACAAGAACACCGAGGCTCTGCTGTTGTCGGCGATAGGCTTTGGACAGAACGGAACCGAACTGCTCGGCCCGAACAAGGCCAACTTCGTCAATTCGATGCAGCTGCTCACCCCCACCACCGAGCTGCTCACCAAGTACAGCCCCACCTTCGCGTGCTTGGCGCACGTCGGTGCAACGGCGTTCAAGAATGAACTGCCCGTGGTCGACGCCACCAACTACTCGGCGCTGCTCGACGCTGGTCTGCTGTTCGGCGATGCCGCCTACACCTACCCGGAAAACCTGCCGAAGGTCAGCGCAGAAAACGGGCCCGGCGGCAAACCAGGCTGCTATCCAACGCAGAGCTGGAATACCTATCCGGCGCCTTACCTGCGGATGGACACCGGCGCACCGCTCAACGGCCCGGGCACCGACAAGCCGCGGCTGGGGTCTCCGTTTCTGCTTGATTACACCAACGGCACCTCTGCCGGGGGAGGTACCGGACGCCCATGAACAGCGGCAGAGCGGTACTGATCCGTTTCCTGGCCTTCGTCATCGTGATGATTTTCTTCATGGTCGCGATCATCGTGGTCTTCGGTCAACTCCGATTCGACAAACAGGACGGCTACCATGCGGAGTTCACCAGCGCATCGGGCCTGAAATCGGGCGAGTTCGTCCGCATCGCCGGGGTCGAGGTGGGACGTGTGACCGGGGTGTCGGTGGCCGGCAACGTCCGGGCCAACGTCGACTTCACACTGGACCGAGATGTGAAACTGACCCAATCGACCCGCGCCGTCATTCGCTACAAGAACCTGACCGGCGACCGCTACCTCGAACTCACAGAGGGGGTCGGCTCGTCGGCGCCGCTACGCAAAGGCTCGGTGATCCCCGTTCAAAGGACAGACCCCGCACTGGATCTCGACGCCCTGATGGGGGGCTTTCGGCCATTGTTCAAAGCTCTGGACCCCGACAGCGTCAACCGGCTCAGCGGCGAGCTAATCGCGGTGTTCCAAGGCCAAGGCGGCACCGTGGCAAACGTTCTCTCTCAAATCGGCGAGCTCACCAATTCGCTGGCCGACCGCGACCAACTGATCGGCGCGGTCCTCACCAACCTCAACACCACCCTCACCACAGTGAACCGTAACCACGGTCAGTTCGACTCAATGATCGACAACCTGCAACAGCTGGTCTCGGGAATCGCCGAGCGCGCCGATCCGGTCGCCGCTGCCCTCGAACACGTCTCAGGGGCATCGAAAACGGTCGCCGACCTCCTCGGTGCCACCCGGCCGGCAATCGCCGACGACGTCAACCAACTAAACCGGCTCAGTACCAACATCAACAACGACGGCGAGTGGTTCGAAGGTCTACTCGGCCGTTTGCCCGGCGACTACCGACGGCTGTCGCGATTGGGCCTCTACGGCGATTTCTTCAGCTTCTACTTGTGCGATGTCACCTTGAAGGTCAACGGCCCCAACGGAGATCCCGTCTACATCGACTTGGCGGGCCAGCAAGCGGGGAGGTGCACACCAGAATGAGTATCGGACAATCGCTGCGATCACCGAACACACTGCGCATCGGCATCATCGGCTTGGTGCTCATCGTCGCAGTTGTCATCAGCGCACAAAACTACGACAAAGTCCCGCTCCTGGGCGACAACCGGGAATACAGCGCTTACTTCGGCGATGCGGCCGGCTTGCGATCCGGCGCGACGGTCGAGGTGGCCGGCGTCAAAGTCGGCAACGTCGAAGGGATGGAACTGGCCGGAGACAAAGTCCTCGTGCGGTTCTCGGCGAACGGCGTGGAGCTGGGCACCCAGACCGAGGCCTCGATTGTCACCAGTACCGTGCTCGGTAGCAAAGCGCTCAGTATCGAGCCGCGTGGCGGCGAACAGCTCGGAGCCGATGCAATCATCGACCTCGATCACACCACGACGCCGTACATCCTGACCGATATCCTCGGCGAGTTGACCACGACCATCAGTGGGATCGACACCGGTTCGTTGACCAAATCGCTCGATGTGATGAGCCAAACGCTGGACAAGACAGCGCCGAATCTCGATGTCGCGCTACAGGGTGTTTCTCGGCTGTCGTCATCGATCAACAATCGTGACGACCTGCTCAGAAACCTCTTGTCGAACGCATCGGGCGTCACCGACATACTGTCGAAGCGATCGACGCAGATCAATCAATTGATCCTGGACGGGAACACCCTCTTCGGCGCCCTGGACAACAAACGCCAAGCCATCGACCTCCTGCTGACCAACCTGTCTTCGGTCGCGACCGAGCTGCGAGGTCTGATCGACGAGAATCAGGCCACGCTCGCTCCGACCCTGGACAAGGTCAACACATTGGTCGACATGCTCAGCCGGCGACGGCAGGATCTGGCCGACGCACTGTTGCCCTTGAGCCAGTACGCGACCTCACTCGGAGAGTCTGTGGCGTCGGGCCCGTTCTTCAAGGCATACATCCCGAACTTGCTGCCCGGACAGTTCCTGCAGCCGTTTATCGATGCCGCCTTTTCGCAGCAAGGAGTCAATCCGGGCGTGCTCGGATCGAACTACTTCCCGGTCCCTGGCGGGAACAACGCACCTGCCGGCACCATTCCGCCCAGCGATCGCGGTGGCGCGCGTACCCCGGTACCCAGTTCACCGGCGCCGCCTTTCCCGACCATCCCGGCGACACCCAGCACGGGAGGGAACTGATGAAGCGCAGACTATCAGCGGCGTGGGGTCGCCTGGGCACCGTTGCGAGCGTGGCGGTGGTGACGGTGGCAGTGCTCGTCGTCGGCGCTGCCGTTGCCGGCGGCTGGCATCTTTACGAGTCGGTCGGACGAACGTCCGTCACAGCGGAGTTCCCCACCGCATCGGGGATCTACGAGGGCGACGACGTCTACGTACTCGGAATCAAGGTGGGTGCGATCGACACGATCGTTCCCCAGGGCGACAAGGTCAAGATCACCTTCCACTATGACTCGTCGGTCAAAGTACCGGCTGATGCCAAAGCGGTCATCCTCTCGCCGAGCCTGGTGTCCTCGCGTGCCATCCAGCTGACTCCTGCATACGGCAGCGGACCAACGATGGTGGACGGCGCCAGGATCGGCCTGGACCGGACCGCAGTTCCGGTCGAGTGGGACGATTTCCGGGCCCAACTCGAACGTCTCGCGTCGTCGTTGGCCCCCACCACATCCGAGCCCAGCGGCCCGCTCGGAGGATTCATCGATTCCGCGGCGAACAATCTCGACGGGCGGGGCCAGCAGATCAACGACACCGTCTCCAAGCTGTCCGATGCGATGACAACGCTTTCCGATGGCCGCGACGACCTGTTCGCGGTGATCCGCGATCTCCAGGTCTTCGTCGACGCGCTGGCTTCGAGCGATCAGCAGATCGTCCAGTTTAACGGACGGCTCGCCTCGGTGACGCAGGTGTTGACCAACACCGACAACGAACTGAGCGGCGCTCTTTCCGACATCGACAATGTCACCGACGAGATCACAACCTTTGTCGCCGACAATCGGGACAAACTCAGCCACGCGGTAGAGCGCTTGACCGAGGTCACCACGACCCTCAACAACAGCAAACCAGCCCTCGAACAGCTCCTCCACGTCGCGCCGAACGCCTTCGCCAACGCGCTCAACATCTATCAGCCGGCCCAGGGCGCGCTCACCGGCGCGCTCGCGGTAACCCAATTCCAGAATCCAGTCCAATTCATCTGCGGTGCCATCCAAGCAGCCAGCCAAAAGGGTGCCGAGGAGTCCGCCAAACTCTGTGTCCAGTATCTCGCCCCGGTCCTCAAGAGCATCCAGTTCAACTACCCGCCTTTCGGGGTGAATCCCGTAGAGGGTGTGCAGGCTCGCAAGGAGCAGGTCGACTACTCCGAACCTTTCCTCAACCCGAACATCGGTGCACCGGTGACCCGATCGCGCACGGTCGACCCTCGTGCAGGGCTACCGGGACTGCTGGGAGGTAATTAGATGATCCGCCACATCATGCGTTTGTCCTTGGGCGGGAAGATGACAATCGCCGCTGCGACCGTCGCTGTTCTCGTACTCAGCGGGTGCGGACAGTGGCGGGGTCTGAACTCTGTGCCACTGCCGGGTACCGGCGGCGGCTCCGACGCCTATCACGTGTACATCCAAATGCCCGATGTCACTGCCATAGAACAAAACTCACGAGTGCGGGTTGCTGACGTCACGGTCGGAAACGTCACCGACATCCAGCGGGAAGGCTGGCACGCCCGGGTAACCGTCTCCCTCGCCGAGGACGTCGAGCTTCCCGCAAACTCCACGGCCACCGTGGGTCAGACAAGTTTGCTCGGCAGCCAGCACATCGAACTTGCTCCTCCGATCGAAGCCAGGCCTGAAGGTCGGCTCGTCGATGGCGACACGATCCCACTGGAGCGGGCGGCGAACTACCCGACCACCGAACAGACTCTGGCCGTCGTATCAACTGTGTTCAACGGCAGTGGCCTGGGCCAGATCCAAGAGATCACCGGTGAGGTCAATGCCGCTCTGTCCGGACGCGAGTCCCAGGTGCGGTCTCTGCTCGGTGATCTCGATACCTTCTCCGATCGCCTGGTGAACCAGAAAGACGACATCATCTCAGCGATGGAGGGCTTGAACCGGCTGTCGGAGAACGTCAATCGGCAGACCGACGTCCTCGCCAATGCTCTCAAGGCCATCCCTCCGGCCCTTGAGGTGCTCAACAAGCAACGCGCGAACATTCTCGGTGCTGTCCAGGTCGTCGGTGACTTTGCGGCGGTGAGCGACGAGGTCCTCACCGCGAGCAAGAACGACATCATCGACAATCTGCGCAACCTGGGCCCGGTGATGAAGGCGCTGGCTGATTCCCCCGGCGACGACCTCACCAAGGCGTTCGGGCTGTACGCCACCTGGCCGTGGCCGGAGACAACTCTGTCGAAGTGGGTGCGCGGCGACTACGCGAACCTGTCGGCGATCATCGATCTGACGCTGGGGCGGATCGACAACTCCATGCTGCAGGGCACACCGGTCGAAGGCCAGCTCACGGCGCTGGAGACTGCGATGGGTAGAACGAAGGTCCGCCAGCCCGGTCTCGGAACCCCAAATCCATTGACCGACCCCGTCACCGGAGGTGGGTAGTAGTGCAACTCTCGAGATTCATCCGAATCCAGCTGGTGATCTTCTCCGCGCTGACCATGGTGGCCGTGGTCACAATGGCGGTCAAGTATCTGCAGGTACCGACCCTTGCGGGGTGGGGGACTTACACGGTCCGTGCCGAGTTCACCAGCACCGGCGGGCTCTACCCGACGGCCAACATCACCTACCGCGGAACACAGATCGGCAAGGTCGAGAAGATCGACATCACACCGTCCGGGGTCCAGGCGACCATGAAACTGTCCAGCGACACCCCGGTACCAGCCGATCTGAACGCCGACGTGCACAGTCGATCGGCCATCGGCGAACAATTCATCGATCTCGTCCCGCGCAACGACAACGAACCCTACCTCCGTGATGGCGACCTGATCGGCCTGGACAGAACCTCTGTCCCACAGGAGGTCGGGCCGCTGATCGACACCGTCAACACCAGCCTCGACGCTTTGCCCCGTGACCAACTCCAGACCGTCGTGGACGAGAGTTACCTCGCCTTCAACAACGCCGGACCGACCTGGCAACGACTCCTCGACTCCACGCATGCGGTCGTCGAGGATGCCGCGACAAATCTGCAACCGATCACTGGATTGATCGACGGGGCCGCGCCGCTGCTCGGTGCCATCGAAGCCAGCGACCCTGCCATCCGACAGTGGTCGGGCAACGTCAAGTCACTCACTGGCCAATTGGCCGGCAGCGATGCAACCGTCCGACACCTGATCACCTCGGGAAAGCCCGCGTTGGACGAATCGACCAAACTCTTCCAGCAACTCAAACCGACCGCACCCATACTGCTGGCCAATCTGGTCAGCCTCGGACAGGTCGCGGTGACCTACAACGCGAGCCTGGAACAGTTACTGGTGATCCTGCCGCTCGGAGCCGCCGCGATGGATACCATCACCTATCCGAACCGCAGCGGGAACAAAGCTGGCTACTTGTCATTCAACTTGAACCTGAACCTGCCAGAACCTTGCACCGTCGGTTTCCTTCCGGCCTCAGAACGACGCAGCGCTGCCGCAGTCGATTCCCCGGTCCGCACCCCGGAATCACTGTATTGCGCACTACCGCAGGACGATCAGAACGCGAGTCGCGGGGCACGCAACTACCCCTGCATGGACAAACCTGGCAAGCGCGCCCCGACCGTGGACATCTGCAAGAGCGACCAAACCTACAAGCCGGTAGGAACAAACCCGTGGATCGGTGATCCCAGGCCCTATGTAGACAACCCCCTATACGACCAGTTGGCCTCGACCGTCGCGGGCGGGCGGCCTGCGGGAGCACCGGCCGTCGGCACCGCCTCCTACGACCCCGCCACCGGCAGTTACGTCGGCAGCGACGGCAAGTCATACAAACAGGCTGACGTCGCAACAAACGACGACCCTAACCGAAAGGAAACATCATGGCAGACAATGATGACTCCACAGAGCTGAACCGGACTGCCTCAGACAGCGCTGACACACACGGACTACAGGCACAGGCCGAACTCGCCCAGGCCCGGGCCATCGAAGCCGAGGCCGAACTCAAACTTGCGCAAGCACGCTCAGCCGCGCTGGCCGCGGCGATCGCCGCACACAAGACCGACAGCGCACCGACCACCTCGGTACAGTTGGAGTCGACGTCGACCACTGCCGCCACCAAAAAGGAAGAATCATCCGAGACGACAGACTCCATCGACGATGACGCCCAGACCCTGGACGCCGGCGCAGCCTTAGACACCGATGGGGCCCAGAACGCCTCCGATCCATCGGACAACGAGGTCACATCGACGAAGACGAGGCGGCTGCTGCTCCCACTGGCTGCGGTTGTATTGGTGGCCCTGGTCGTCGCCGGAATAGGCCTAAGTGCCTATTTTTTCGACAAGCATCAACAAGCAGACGACACCACCGCGAAGCACACGGCATACATCCAGGCCGCCCGGCAAGGCGTTCTGAACATCTTGTCAGTCAACTTCAACTCCGCTGACGCCGACATCAAGCGCATCCTAGACAACGCCACCGGCAAGTGGCAGGAAGAATTCAGCCCCCAAGCCGCCCCGTTCGTCGACGTCGTGAAACAGGCGAAGGTCACCACCACCGCATCGATCAGCGGCGCAGGTCTGGAGAAGGTCAACCCGGACAACAGCGCACAGGTTGTCATCGCCGCGACCGCCAAAGTCACTAATTCAGCAGGAGCACAGGAAGAGCCCCGAACGTTTCGGGTCCGCGTCACAGTCGCACCACAGGGCGACTGGTTGAAAGTCTCGAATATGGAGTACATCGCATCATGACCACCGACACCGAACTCTCCACAGACGCTCCCGACGACGGGCTGATCACCACGCCAGATGAACCGGGCACGTCACCCGGCACCGACGACCGCGCTACCAGTGACCCCGACAACGATATGGACAACGACACGATTACCTACGCATCGTGGAGCCGCCAACTCTACGCGTACGGCATCGATGTGGTGTTACCCGCGATCGCCATCACTTCCCTTGTGGGGATCATCCTGACCACTGGAGTCGAGACGTGGCCAACAATCGTATGCGGGATCGCCGCCGTCGCAATCGTAGGTTTTCTCGTTTTCAATGTAGTTGTTCTACAAGGGCGTTCCGGTCTTACGATGGGAAAGTCGGCGATGTCCATCACCACCGAAAGCGCGGAAACCGGTGATCCGATCGGTATCGTCCGGTCCGGGGCACGTCAGGTGACACACGTGATCGACACTGTCCCGCTCTTGGTCGGATGGTTCTACCCCCTGCGCGATCGGAAGCGTCGAACATTTGCCGACATAATTCACGGAACAAGGGTCATCACAACAGACCGAGCCGCGCCGACTCGAACGATCGGTTGGTCGATCGGCGTCTTGGCCGCCACGGTCCTGGCGGTAGGCACACTGGTGGCGACGCAGTATTTCGACCAATACCGCCAGGACCAGGCCTCCGCGGCGGCGTACGACGACGTGGCGAGAGTAGCGCAGTCAAGTACCGTCGCGCTGCTGTCCTACCAACCCGACAGCGTCGAGGCAGATCTCAATTCGGCGGCCAAAACCCTGACTGGCGGCTTCCTGGACTACTACTCGAAATACACCAAAGAGGTCGTGATACCCGCCGCAAAAGAAAAGAAGGTCGACACCCAAGCCGAAGCAGTCGGCGCCGGTGTCGTCTCCGCGGATGCACACAACGCCACAGTCCTGGTATTCATCAACCAGACCACTACCACTGTCGACAACCCGCAACCGACCAAGGTGGCCAGCACCGTCCAAGTCAATCTCGTCCACGTCGACGGCCACTGGCTCGTCGACGAGTTCAAGCCGATCTGACGAGCCCTCAACGTGCAGGTCGTGGGCCTGTACGCGCTGAACCTTGCCCACGTGAGGAGATACCCCGGCCCGCGAGGGCTGAATTTATTACTTGGTCGATGAACCGGCGATCAACCCGATTACGCATAATCGACACCTGCACGATCAGCGGCCCGACCAACTGGGTCAACAACAGCTCCGGGTCCGACGGCTCGTCCGAGTCTGTTGGTTCAAAACGGTCCAGCATCGACGCCAGGGTGTGTACAGTCCGCCGCATCAAGTCGTCGCGAATACTCGCGATCCGCGGATCGCTATCGGCGCTGGTGATAATCGCAGCAACGAACTGAGTCCCGGTCGGCTCAGCCAGATCCGTTGCCAACCGTGTCATCTCTCGACGCAGCCACGCCCGTAGCGGACCACGTCCGGGGCGCAGAAGAGGCTCGTCGACCGTTTGAAGCGCCTCTGACAGCAAGTCAACGGTTTCGGGCCAATGCCGATAGATCGTGGCGCGCCCGACGCCCGAGCGTTGCGCCACCCGCTGATGCGTTAGACCCGCCGCGCCCTCTTCTTCGAAGAGCGCCCGAGCCGTATCGCGCACTGCGGCTTGCGTCCGCGAGACCCTTGGGTCGGAACTCTTTGCCACCGTCATAGGGGAAGCTTAGGGGAAATCGTCTAGACGCTTGATCCGAGTGCTCGTTCACATCTCGCGGGCCGACCGCGAAGTTGGCCGATCGTAAATGCACCGAATCCAGCCGCTACTGGCCGCCAAACATCCGGAGTTTCAGCGATACCTAAGCCTGAACCCCGCGGGCTCCGCTGTACATCTACGATGACAGACAACAGAACTGGGCGTAGACAGCGAATTCTACAACCAGCAAAAGCGTTGCAGACCAATGCAAAAGCTGTGTCATCGACCAACTCGACCGTGTCAGCTGCCAGCGTGAAGGGCTGCGCGCGCTGCGGGCGGCCGGCGACACCACAGCACTACTGTCACCGAAGACCTCCTCCAGCGGGCGGCCTTCATGTTGGTGTATCCATTTGACGAACTCGCAGCGAGCGGCTGGGTTCTTACCGATGTCCGCGGCCCGCAGGTGCGGCCAGGATTGCTAGGGAAGGTGATGATGGCTAATTTGGAGGACCGCTCCGGTCGTTTGCTGACTGATGATGTCGATGAGAGGGATCTAATGCGTGGTCATGCCACGTTCGCCCACAGGGACGATCATCCTCCCCTGTCCGCGATGAGCACCCGGGCGACTGCCATCCTCGGTGGCAGCGATCCTGACGCCGACTATCTCGTGCTGGCCGCGATCAAGGACGACATGTCGACATCGTCTGCAACAACGCCGGGGTTGTCGGGCCCGGGCACCGATGTGGGAGCAACAACCACAAACATGGCAGTGGCTCAGCAACATCAAGTTGATGGGCGGGGTGCACGAGGTCACAACATTCGCGCCCCTGCTACTCCAGCACGGCACCGGTCACATCCTCAACACCGCATCTGCCGGTGGTTTGATGCCGCTGCCGACGACGCCCCTTACAACGCAACGATGCACGCAGTGGTCGGGCTGACCGAGTCCCTGAATCTCGAACTGCGGCGGTGGCCCCCGGAGTGGGCGCGTCTGTCTTGTGCCCGGGCCGCGTGGCGACCGGACTCGGCACCAACCCGCAGGCTTTCCAACCCTCGGTAGGTGCTGCGGCGACCGGGAATACACAAGATCTCGCGGGATCGGTCATCGACCCCGCAGAGCTGGCCGAACTGAACGTTGCCGGTATCGAGGCGGACGCCGTGCACATCGTGGCCGGCGCGGGTGTCGCGGCAGGGGCGGAGCACAGATGGATTCGCTTCTCCGTGATCTGGATCTGGAGGCGTGACGGCTGCGCGCGCGATGCCGACGATCAGTCAGTAACCACGCAGAGCGGCAATGACATCACTGCCGAACACGGCGATGGTGTCCGGGTCGGCGCGATCGTGGAACCGCACGATCGCGAGTTCGACACCCCGCTCGGCCTCTGACGTGAACGTCGCCGCCAACTCCCCCGGTGTCTCGATCAGCGTCGGCCCCCAACCTGATTCGGGCATTCTGCGAGCCGCTCGTTCGGCTACCTTCGCGCGGGATTCTTCCTCGACCACGACACCGACCGGATACTGCACCGAAATCTTCGCGGTTCCGCGTAGCGGCGCGAGCTCGTCGAATCTCGGGCGTGCGGCGGCAACGCAATTCCACCAGTCTGCGTGTTCCGCCACGAGCGGCATCGTCAATTGCTTACCGGCACCGCCGATATGGATGGGGATCGTCCCTCGCACCGGAGTCGGTAGACCATAGGCGCCCGACAACTGAAAGTGTTTGCCTGCATAGTCGAACGGTTCTCCCGAGAACATCATCCGGAGGATGTAGATCGTCTCGCCGAGCTGTTCGGCACGTTCTCGGCGGGTGCCGACGTCGAAGCCGAACATTCCGAACTCGTCGTCCACCGAACCCCACCCGAGACCCAGCTCCAAGCGGCCGCCGGAGATCTGATCCACGGTGGCCGCCATCTTGGCCAGGAGCGACGGATGGCGGAAGGGATTGCATCCCACCAGATGCCCGAGACGAATTGTCGACGTCGAGGCTGCGATCGCGGAGAGAAGCGTCCAGCTCTCGAGTGTGTCGAACTGCGGCGCACCAGGAGCGTAGAGGTGGTCCATGATCCAGAAGGAATCGAAACCAGCCTCCTCTGCATTGCGGGCGGCGGCGATCATCTCCGTGGCGGAAACTCCCAGTTGCGGCATGAAGATGCCGAACCGGAGCGCAGGACTACGACGGTCGGTCATGGGTGATTCGAACCAGCCCTTCTTGTGTCGTGCGGGCGACGTGTCGACCGGTCACATCAAGGATGTGTCCTTGGCAAAGAGCGCGATTCGACGACGACCACACGGACGCCGTTTCGTGAAGGAGCCACCCGCCGGTCAACGGACCCCCTTGGAACCACAGGGCGTGGTCGAGGCTGGCGGCACGGACCCGGGGGTCACCCATGATCATGCCCCGCGGCCCCAGAGAAGTGGCCAGCAAGAACATGTCGGACAGGTACGCGAGCGCGGCAGCGTTGACCAATGGATCGTCCGGGAGCCGGTCGAGCGGCCTCACCAGAAATCGTTGCTCCGCCGGAGCCGAGCCCGTCCGCAAGGTGCGCGCGCGCATCGGCTCCTCAAAGAAGCGAACCTCGAGCCGCAGCATCTGACCGAGCTTGCCAAGCCAGGTGTTGATCGTCTCCACCATGTCGGTGTCGGACTCGGTGGTGGCCCACGACGCCTGTTCCACGTCGATCGGCTGCCGCACCGGTTCCGGCGCATCATTGGTTGAGGTATGGAATGACAGCTCCGCAGTCAGTAGTCGGTGCTCTCCCTGCGTTGCGACCACGCGTCTGCGCGAGCTCGAGCGCCCGTCGCGCTCACACTGAACCGAATAATCGATCGGCAGAGCCCAGTCGCCGGCGCGCTCGAAGTATGCGTGCAACGAATGCGGGAGTTGCTGCGCCGGAACGGTTCGTCCGGCGCTGATGACCGCCTGTCCGAGCATTTGGCCACCGAATACCCGACCAGGCAGCGAAGGACGCGATCGCGCGCGGAAGACATTTTTTCCCAAGGATTCAGGATCGAGGATCTCGGCCAGATCGTCGACGATCATGCCAGTCCCTCCAGGTGGTCGCGGACAAACCGGTCGACCAAGCCGTCGTCCACCCGTGCGTCGGCCCGTAGACCAGCTACCGCACAGAGGAATACGTGTAGGTCGTCCAGGGTGAAGTCTGCACGTACCGTTCCTTGCACCTGCGCCTGCGAAATGAGGGCGCGGCCTCGCCTCCGGATTTCCTCGCGACGTCGGGTCAGACCAGGAGTGCTGTCGGGATCGGCCAAAACGATATCGGCAAGACCGCGACCACCCACCCCGGACAACCGTCGTGCATACTCCTGCATCGCATCGATTGCCGACGCCATCTCTTCAACCACATCGAGCTCGGCTTCCACCTGGGTCAGAAAATCGGCGAGAACGGCCTCGATCAGCTCGTCACGGGTCGAAAAGTGTCGATACAGAGTCCCGATTCCCACTCCGGCATCCGATGCGACTGCCGCAGCCGAGAGTTCGTATCCCCTGTTCCACAGATGCTCTCGCCCGATCGCAAGCAATTTCTCACGATTGCGGAGTCCGTCGACGCGGGGCCGGCGTCGTGCTGAAGCGTCAGCGCGGATCATCGCACCTTCAGCGTGCCGCCGTCGATCGAAATCGTCTGCCCGGTGACGAATCCGGCACCTTCTGACGAATAAAACGCCATGACGGGCACGAAGTCTTTGGCGATGTCGCCGAGCTGCCCACCGATTGGAATCCGTTGGGCCATCACGGCGTCGTGCTGGACCAGCTGCTCCTCGGACATCTCCGAGCGCGTCTTGTCGTACATGGGTGTCCAGATCGCCGGGGCGATCGCGTTGACGGTGATGCCGTGCTGGCCCCATTCGGCCGCGACGGTACGCGTCCAGGCGAGAACTGCACCCTTGCTCGCCGAGTAAGCGGCTTTGCGTGGCAATCCGTCCAATCCGGCTGCTGACGCGAAATTCAGGATCGCGCCGCCATCGGCTTTCAGATGCCGGAAGGCAGCCTGGTTGGTCAACATCGTTCCGGTGGCGTTGATCGCCATCACGGTGTTCCAAAGGTCCAACGGAGTCGACTCCGACGGCGCGAAAGGCGCGATGCCGGCTGCGTGGATCAGGACATCCAGGCCACCAAGGGTTGTGACCGCTGTATCTATTGCGTGATCGACAGACGCCTGGTCCGACACATCGACCTGGTGGAACGATGCGCCGGCTTCCTCCGCGATGGCCCGGCCCGATTCCTCGACCAGGTCCAACGACACCACCCGGGCTCCCAGCGCCGGGAAAGCACGCACGATTCCCTCTCCCATGCCGCTCGCGCCGCCGGTCACGATGATTCGACGTCCGCTGAGATCCTGCACGCTCATGTGCTTGCCTTCCATCAGGCTTAAACGGAGTTACTGGCTCCTCTTAACTCCGATCGTAGCGCCGATATGGATTCTTACGCAAGGACGCCAACAGATCTCACGATTTCGCCGCAGTAGCCGGATGATCGAGTAATCCCCCAAACCGGCCGTGAAGACGTCACTGTCGTCACCGGCGCCCGGATGGCCCGCCTCGCGAACATCGACGACCCGCCACCTGCAACCCTGGGTCGCGACGCCGGACCTCGGCCCCCCGATGCAGGAGACGACGATTCCCCCGGAGCGTTGTGACCGCGAGCGGTACATTCTTGGTATAGCCCACCCGAACGCTCAAGCTGCTCAACCCGACCTGGACGAGGCTCGCTTCACTCGCACGTCACTTACAAAGGGCTCTCGTGAAGTGCGCAGACACGTCGGCTCTCAGTTTGGTTGACAGCCGACGCCATGCGCACCGAAGTTGTATCGGCGCGCATGGCGTGGCTATTCACCGCCCCGCTCAGCTACCCGGGAGCTTGTAGAGCGCGGGATCGGCCGGAATACGTTGGAAGCCACTGAGGTTGCCGTCCTTGTCCGCAGTCGCCAGAATTCCGTCAGCGCTGCAGGTATTGGGTGAAAACGCGATCTGTTTCCCGTTGCACTGGAACATGATGCCGTTGGAATTCGGCAGTTCGGTTGGAGGTGCCGACTTGATGGCAGCCATGACACCGGCAGGTGTCACGTCGGCGATCTTCGCAGCGTTGAGCGCGTTGATCGCACCCAGCATCGGCGAGTATCCGTAGTTGGACATGGACGAGACCTTCGTTCCGTCACCGTATTTGTCAAGAACCGCGGTGAACAGCTTGACCGATTCGAGATCAGGGTTGAGGTCGGCGGAAGCCGAGACCTTGACCCCGTCATAACCTCCGGGGATGGCCGAGCTGCTCTGCGGTGAGATGCAGCGTTCGATGATCACGACCTTGGCCTGAGGAGACACGGTTTTGATCGCCTTGATCGCACTCGTGCAGAAATCGGTACTGCCGGCGATATGGTAAAGATCCGGGTCGGCTTCGGCTGCTGAGGCGATCTGCGGACTCATGTCAGCGGTACCCGGCGGGACGGCCGTGGTGTTGACCTCGAGCCCGGCGTTCCTGAACAACGTCTCGCCGACCTTCGCCGCACCCTGGGCAGCCGGGACGGCGATGACAACCTGATCAACCTTCTTGAGTCCTTCCTCTTTCGCCCATTCGGCCGGACCGCCGAACAACGACAGACTGTTGAAGAGGGAGAATACACCCGGTGTTGTCAGTCCGGCCTGCGTCGGCGCGGTCTGCATGATCAGCGGAATCTTCGCCGGGGCGAGAACGGAGATCACCGAATCGAGGACACCGATCGAACCGCCCAACACAGCCGAGACCTTCGCCGCGACCATCTGGTTCGCGCAATCGGTTGCCGTCGCCGGAACGCCGAGGGTCTCACAGACCTTCACCTCGATGGGGTGACCGCCGAGGCCGCCCAGGTAGTCGTTGGCATAGGCGGCTGCCGCCTGCGCGCCCTTAATCTCGTCGGTCGTGTTGATCGTCTGCCCGGCACCCTCACTGATGAAGCCGAAGGTCACCGGGGTCCCGGTGGCCTTGTTCGCAGTCCCCAGCGCCGATTGGTCAGCGGCTGTTGATGATCCCCCTCCGCCGCCGTCGTCGTCGGAACCACACGCGGCGAGACCCGCAACCAACACTCCTGCAAACAGGACCGAGGCGATTTGCCGCCGGCGTCCATGGAACTTCATTTCTTCTCCTTTGGGTTTGACCCAGTCGATGGCTGCGAACGTACGGTGATGACTGGGTCGGCGAAAACGAACTGATCGCTTGCCTGGACGATGCACAGGGGCTGCGGCTCAACCGCGCTCATACCGAGGTGGTCTCCCCCAGATATGCCGTTTCCAGCAGCGCCGGGTCGGCCGCGAGTTCACCTGCGGGACCCCGCAGGTGAACGTCGCCGTGCACCACGACGATGGCCTGGTCGGCAACACTCAGGGCGAGGCTGACGTGTTGTTCGACCAGGACCACCACCGCGTTGGTCTCGTCGGCGATACGCCGGACCAAAGGCAACAGGTCCTCGACGATGACCGGC
This sequence comes from Williamsia sp. 1138, assembly GCF_002095435.2. Taxonomy (GTDB): domain Bacteria; phylum Actinomycetota; class Actinomycetes; order Mycobacteriales; family Mycobacteriaceae; genus Williamsia. The sequence goes on along the minus strand of NZ_MJEJ02000041.1, from coordinate 111,382 downwards.
GCCAGTCCCATGCTCATCTCGTCGATGAGCAGGACCCTGGGATTCTGCACGAGTGCGCGTGCCACGGCCAGCATCTGCTGTTCGCCGCCCGACAACGAACCCGCCGCGACCTTGAGACGCTTTGTCAACGAAGGGAACAGGTCCATCGCGCCATCGACGTCGAGACCACCGGACTTGTTGGCGATGGTCAGGTTCTCTTTGACGGTCAGGGTAGTGAACAGCGCACGATCATCCGGCACCAACACCAGATTTGCCTTGTTCGCCGACGCGGGTCTGCCGCTGGGCAGCGCTCGTCCGCCGACCGACACCCCACCCGCGAGCCGTGGCAACAGGCCCGCCAATGTCGCGAGCAGAGTTGTCTTACCGGCACCGTTGGGGCCGAGCAACGCCAGCACCTCGCCCTGCCTGAGCGCGAGATCGAAATCACGCAGGACTGCCACCGACCCGTGACCTACGGTCAGGCCCTTGCACTCGAGGGCGTACCCCGGTGTCGACGTGGTGTCTGTCATGACGTGATCTCCTCTGCGTGGGCATTGCCCAGGTAGGCCTCGGCCACGGAGCGGTCGTTTCGCACCTCGTCCGGAGTCCCGGACACGATCACCTTGCCGAAGTTGAGTACGTGGATGCGGTCACAGAGACCGAGCACAAATCCCATGTCGTGATCGACGAGCAGGATACTGACGCCGCTGTCCCGAACTGCCCGCAATTGCTCTGCCAACCAACGGCTCTCAGATGTATCCAGGCCACCGGCGGGTTCGTCGAGCAACAACGCGGTCGGAGAGCCGACGAGTGCACGGGCGATCGAAACCAGTTGGCGCTGGCCTTGCGACAACTCGGATGCCGGCCGGTCCCGCACCGGATCCAGACCGAGCAGAGCGAACACAGCGTCGACTCTCGCCTCGTCGTTCATCTCCGAGACGCGGCCGTCGGCGGAACTCGCAGCCGTCAGTCCCACCTTGATGTTTTCGAGAACGCTCAGGTCGTCGTACAGCTCGATCGCCTGGAACGTCCGGCCGAGTCCGGCACGAATCCGTTTGTGGGGCACCAGCTTGTCGATCGACTTGCTGTTGAGCACCACATCGCCGCTGTGTGGGGCGAATCCGCTGATCGCGTCGATCAGAGTGGTCTTGCCCGCGCCGTTGGGTCCGATCAGACCGACAACCGTGCCCTTGCCGACCGAGAACGACACATTGTCCACCGCGACGACGCCGCCGTACCGCACCGACACGTTCCGCAGCTCGAGCACCGGAGGAGCGTCGGGATCGACGGCCGGACGCTCGCGCGCCTGCACGTCGATCGCGGCGGCGGCGCCCGTCGCCGTGTCGTCGGGAGCCGTCGACCGGCTCCGCCACCTGGCTATCAGGGCGTGCACCGGCCCCACCACGCCCTCCGGGTTGAAGATCACGGTGAGTACCAGCAGCAGACTCGCCACCACCGGGTACCAGCCACTGACGGTGAACGCTTCGTCGATCACGATGATCAGCAATCCGCCTGCGGCGGTGATACCTGCGAGGTTGCCTCCGGATACCGATGTGGCTCCCGCAAGATACACCGCGCCGAAGAGGATCAGGCCGTTGAGCGCGGAGAACGAGTCGAAGGTGACCGATTGCTGCTGATAGGCCAGTAACGAACCACCGAGTCCGGCAATGAACGCGGCGATCGCGAACGCTGCGATCTTGATGACCGTCACGTTGACGCCCGCGGCAGCGGCCGAACGTTCGTTGGCCCTCACCGCCAGCATCTGTGCCCCGAGCTTGCTACGTCGAAGGACGGCGACCCCGATACCGACGGAAATCAGGACGATGAGGCACAAGACCCCGAACCGCAGTCGTGGATACTCCAGCCCCGCACCGATTCCCAGGTCCCACCCGAAGATCTTCGGGGCCGGCACCGCCTGACCCGCGGACCCGACGAAGTCGCTGTTACGGAACCACACGGCCTCCACCGCGTAGGCCATGGCGAGTGTGACCACCGCGACGGTGAGGCCTCGTATTCGCAATGCCGGCAGCCCGATGATGACACCGAGCACAGCAGCGATGAGCGCCGCGAGCAGAGGAGCGATCGGGAAAGGTATGTGGAGGTCGGAGGTGAGCGGCCCTACCGTGAAGCCCGCGACGCCGGCGATCGTCAATTGCGCCAACGACACCTGGCCGGCATATCCGGTGACGACCACGGTCGAGAGCGCAACGATCGCCATGATCAAACTGACGATGAGTCCGGTGCGAAACCGGTCTTCCAGGAGAACAAGTCCCAGCAGCGCGATGACTCCGAACACGATCGTGGTCCAGACCAGGTGCTCGGGTCGCGGCGCCCTGCCGAGGTTGCGCTCGATGACCGCCCCACGAGAGGGCAAAGGCTGAGCCCGGACCACGAGCAGCACCAGGATGATGATCAGTGGTACCAGTTCCGGCAGACCCGCCGACGGTAGCCAGTCGAACTTGGCAGCCAAGTTCTGCGCTTCGGACTGGAACATGCCGATGACGAGTCCGGCAACGGCTGCCACCACGATGAACTGGAATCGTGCCGCGATCGCCGCCGCCAAGGCGGGGACGATGAAGAGTGTGTACGCCACCGGCACCAGCGGAACGATGGGGGCGATGAGGATGCCAGCCAGACCAGCAACGGCCGAGCTGATCATCCAGTTGTAGATCGCCACCCGGTCCGGAGAGATACCACTGAGGTAGGCACCACGCTCGCTCTCGGCAGCGGCCCGCGTCGCCAGACCGAACTTGGTGAACCGGAAGACAGCGGCGAGTAACACCGCGACGACGATCACGGTGATGGCGAAGTATATGCGGTCAGAGGACACGCGGAAGTCACCTGCGGACCACACCTCCGTGGGGAAGATCGGGTCGACCGCGATGGGCGTGGTGCCGATCATCTGTGCGACCAGACCGCTGATGAGGAGCGAAATACCCAACGCTGCAACTGCCTTTGCGACGGGCGGTGCGGTGCGCAGGGGCCGGAACACGATCACATACAGGAGTAGTCCGAGGATCGCGGCCATCGCGAGGGCGATCACCATCGCCGGCCACAGGCTCATCGAATCGCCGATGTCGACCGTGACGGGGAATCCCGGAACAAGGATCAGCAGCTCACCCTGCCGCAGGTACGCATAGGCATACGCGGTGTAGAGGGCGATCGAACCGGTTGCGAAGTTCAGGACGCCTGAACTCCGGTAGGTCATCACAACTGCGAGGGCGAGGGCGCCGAACACAGCCCCATTGCCGAGACCGAGCAAGAGAAATACGAGGTGTTGCGTCATCAGGGTGACGATCCTTGTCATCGAAATCGGTCGAGTATCGCTTGACGATAGGACAGCAACCACACCGGTGTTCACGTTTTGAAAAAGTACGAACAGTTGTTTCATCTAACTGTTTAGCAACCCGCAACCAAATGCTGGCGAGATTGCTGAGGAACACCTCATGAGCCGGCGAAGTGCCTGGCCCTACCGTTCGACGGGCGTGGTTTCCTATACGATTGCGTCTAATCCTCTGCCTGTATTGGGAAGCGTGTTTTGGGACGGCTGCTGCGGGTCGCAGGCGGGCGATCCGGGAGGTTGTTCTCGCGGCGTACGGGCGCGGGAGGGAACCGACGACGCGGCGACGGTCCGTACCCAGCGGCGCAGCCCAGCCGTCCACCGGGCCGAAACCCCCGTTGACCGTTTCGGCCCGGTCAGCGGGGACTTCGGCCCGGTTGGCGAATTGCTCGCGTCAGTTGGTGACCAATTGGGCGACGAACCCGTCCGGTGCCGTGCCGTAGAGTAAGCGTGCGGCCTGGGTCAATTCGCCGCTATCGAGTTTGCCTCCGGCGCGGGCGCGATACCTCTCCGGCTTCTGGTTCCAGCCGATCATCCGGATCAACAGGTCTCCGTCGACCCGCAGGATCTGTCCGGTCAGCCAGGCGGCCTCGTCGGAAGCGAGCCACGCGACCACCGGCGAGCTCTGTCCGGGATCCAGGCTTGGATCATTGGCCTTCTCACCGGTGAAGACATCGGCGGACAACCGGGTCGCGGCCACCGGCGAAATCGCGTTGGCGGTGACGTTGTAACGCTCCATCTCCAGTGCAGTTGTCAGCGTGAGACCGACGATCGCGGCTTTGGCCGCGCTGTAGGCCGCCTGTCCCGCATTGCCTTTGAGCCCCGCGCCCGAGGTCGTGTTGATGATTCTGCCTCGGACGTCTGCGCCGGCCTTCGATTCGTTCCGCCAGTAATCGCAGGCGTGTTTGGTTACTGCGAAGGTACCTTTGAGATGTACCGAGACAACGGCATCCCAGTCTTCCTCGGTCATTCGGGTGATCAGCTTGTCGCGAACGATTCCGGCGTTGTTGACAACGATGTCGAGGCGGCCGAACTCGGCAACCGCCTGGGCGATGAGAGCGTCGCTGTCGGTCCAGCTGGTGACCGATCCTTTGTTGGCAACCGCTTTGCCGCCAGCCTCGACGATCTCACGAGCAACCTGGTCGGCCGGGCTCTCGCCTGAATCGGTGCCGTCGCGGGACACACCCGGATCGTTGACAACAACCGTTGCACCGTGCCGGGCCAATTCGAGGCAGTGCGCCCGCCCGATTCCGCGTCCGCCGCCGGTGACGATGGCGACCTTGCCGTCGAGCCGTACTTCTCCCATGAGTTCTACCTTTCGACTGCTTGTTTGCGAACGCCGGCCTCGCCCCACAGATCCGCCAAGGCCGCGGTTCGTTCGGTCCGGTCCAGGCCTCGCAGGTCGACCGAACCTCGCTCGGTGACCACGATCCCGACGTCATGTGCCGGAGTGCTCACCGGACGCGACAGTGACGAGACGAGAGTTGATGCGCCGTTGTGGGTGGTCGAGACGGCGATGATGCTGACACCGCCAACGGTGGTCGCCGCTGCTGCGGCGTAGTCACCGTGGCCGCCGATACCGCCGAACACTGCGGTCGCCGTACCTTCGACGTTGATCTGACCGTGCACGTCCACTTCGACGGCGGTGTTCACCGCGACAAACGGATCGGCCGACAGTCTGCTGACGTCGTGGGTGTACTCGACCGGATGCAGGACCGGACGGCCCTCTGCCCACTCGCGCAGTCGGGGTCCTCCGGCGAGATAGGTCGTCACGGGTTCGCCGAGCAACAGGCCACGGTTGTCGAGGTCGACAACCTCATCGGGCAGCAGGCCCGAATCGATGCGCACCGGGACCGTCAGGGTGCTGAGCAGAAGCGACCCCAGCGACCCCGGGCCGACCTGTAGTCGAGTGCCCTCCGGGATGAGTGGCAGTAATCTCGCGGCCAGTCGTTCGGTGATCGGATCGGTGCGGGCGCCGGGCATATCGCCCGGCGGTTGGTCGGTGCTCCCGACGATGACGACCTGGTCGGCGGGCAACAACGCGCCTGCAGCACACATCGGCGCCGCCGACGACGTGATCGCCGCGACTCTCGCGCCTGCGTCCACCGCAGCCTTCTGCCACGAGATCTCATTGGCGAACGTGTGCCCACCGCCGGTCGCAACCACGGTGGCGACCAACACATCGGGCCGAATTACGTTGTGTATCAACGCCGGAACCTGCGACAACCGAATCGGCACAAAGTGGGCGAGTCCGGCGGCCACCGCCTTGCGCAGTCCCCAGCCCGGCATCACCGTGCGCACGTCGGCGAACGCGGTGAGATCGAGTCCGCGGGGCTCTGCCGGCATCCAGCCCAGCAACAGCCGAACACCACCGACTGCGCGGGCGGCCTCGGACAGTTCTTCGAACACCACCTGTGGTGTGCCGAATCCGTCGCCCACAGCGACGGTGCACCCGCTGCGCAGGAGGGTTCCGAGGACACGGTCGTCGGACGAATGCGTCACCGTGCGGGCTCTCGGGGCAGCCCGAGCACCCGCTCCGACAATATGTTTCGCTGGATCTCGCTGGTCCCACCCAGGATGGTCTGTGCCCGGCCGACCAACATCCGGTGCACGATCGGTGACAGCTCCGGGTCGACGGTCGCATCCATGCCCAGTACGTCGGTGGCCACATCTCCGAGATCGCGATGGACCTCCGAGGCCATCAGCTTGAGGACCGACATCGTCGGTGAGTTCGCCCCGTCTCCGGTGGAGATCGCCCGCAGCCAGGTGGCCCGCAGGATCCACACCCGGCTCCACAGCTGGACGAACTTGTCCGCCAGTAGGTCATCGAGTCGGCCCTTGTCGGTTGCGGCTTCGATCAGTTCATCGAGCGCGGCGAACATACCAACGGCCTGCGATCCCAAACTCAGTCGCTCTTGGCCGAGCGTCGCGGTGGCCACCCGCCACCCTTCGCCGACCTGACCCAGGAGGTGTTCGGGACCCAGTCGCACGTCCGACAAGAAGACCTCATTGAACTTCTTCTCGCCGTCCATCTGCTCGAGGGGCCGGACCAGGATGCCGGGCAGGACCATCGGGACGATGAACGCGGTCAGACCCTTGTAGCGCTCGTCACCGGTACGTGCGAGCAGTAATCCGAACTGCGCCGCTTTGGCGGCACTGGTCCAGACCTTCTGGCCCTCCACGATCCAGCCCCCGTCCCCCGGGCGCACCCGTGTTCGCACCGACGCGAGGTCCGAGCCTGCACCCGGCTCGGAGAACAGCTGACACCACAGATGCTCACCCGAGACGATGGGAGGCAGGTACTTCGCCTTTTGTTCCGCCGTGCCGAACTGCATGATGACCGGTCCGGCCAGGTTGGGCCCGACGATTCCGAGCTGAGTCGGTACACCCGCCTTCGCCGCTTCCTCGGCAAAGATCGCCTGCTCCATCGCAGTGGCCTCGCGCCCACCGAACTCGGTCGGCCAGTGCAGGCACGCGTAACCGGCTTGAGCAAGGGTCTGATGCCACTGCCGTCCCGGCGCGACGTCTGCCGCGTCCGGGGTGCCGCCGTATGCCCGCAGACCTTCAGGACGCGGAGCGGTCGCTAACCACGACTGCACCTCGTACCGGAAGTCTTCGCCTTCTCCACCGTCTTGACCCAGCGGCGACTTCGAACTCATAACTTCCCCTCGTCCATTCAGCTCTCGGTGCCTAGAAGCCCATCGACCGACCGATGAGGTCTTTCATGATTTCGGTGGTACCGCCGTAGAGACGCTGTACCCGCGAGTCGCGCCACAGTCGCGCCACCTCGTACTCGTTGATGTACCCGTAGCCACCGTGCAGTTGAAGGCAGCGGTCCAGGATTTCCCACTGGAGCTCGGTGCTCCACCACTTGAGCCCGGCGGCCTCTTCCGCGGACAGCTCGCCGGCGTTGGCCGCCATCACACACTGGTCGAGGTAGCTCTGCGCCACGTTCAGTTTGGTCTTCATCTCGGCGAGGAAGTGGCGGTTGACCTGAAACTTACCGATCTCGGTACCGAAGGCCTTGCGGTTCGCCGCGTAGTCGACCGTCAGATCGAAGGCTCGCCGTGCCATCGGCACGGCATAGGTTGCTATGCCCACCCGCTCGGCGGGCAGGTTACCCATCAGGTGATAGAAGCCACGGTTCTCTTCGCCCAGCAGGTTCTCCACCGGAACCTCGACGTTGTCGAAGAACAGTTCGGCGGTGTCCGCCGAGTGTTGCCCGATCTTGTCGAGTTTGCGCCCGCGCGAGAAGCCCTCCCTCGTTGCCTCGACAACGATGAGGCTCAGTCCTTTACGGCCCGCTGACGGATCGGTTTTGCAGGCCACCATGATGAGGTCAGACGACAGTCCGTTGCTGATGAACGTCTTCGAACCGTTGATGACATAGCTGTCTCCGACCCGCTTTGCCGTGGTCTTGATGCCCGCCACATCGGATCCCGCGGCAGGCTCAGACATGGCGATCGAGGTGATGTATTCGCCGGACACGTACTTCGGGAGCCAACGCTTTTTCTGTTCGTCATTGGTGAGACCGACGAGGTAGGAGGCCATGATGTCGTTCTGCACGCCCAGGCCGATCCCGACCGCGCCCGTTCCGAACATCTCCTCGCTGAGGATCTGGTTGTACCGGTAGTCTTTGATGCCCAGGCCGCCGTACTCTTCGGGTGCCTCCCACCCGATCAATCCTTGTTCGCCTGCCCGAAGCCATGCTTCGCGACTGACGCGTCCCTCACGTTCCCACTGTTCGGTGTACGGAACGCACTCCTTTTCGAAAAATGTTCTCGCAGTTGCGCGAAACTGTTCATGCTCATCTTCGAGATGGTGGCGGCGCATCGATGGGTCCTCCAGATCGGCTGTTGCGAATATACTACAATAATACAACTATTAACCCTGTTACCCCGAGACCCATCAACACCGACAGGTGAGGACAGATGACCAGCACAACGGCACCCCGTGGTGACGACCGGAAGAGTCTCTCGGCCTATCGCGCGGCGCTGAGAGAATTTCTCGAATCCGACACCGCCCTGGACGAGTGGCGTGGACGCCACTATCCGACGGTTCCGGCCGAGCTCCAGCACCATGCCCAGCTCATGAAACTGCTTTATACCGGTGGCTGGAACAGGTACGGCTGGCCCGTGTCCGCCGGTGGCCTCGGCGGTGACGAACGACATCGAGCGGTCCTCTACGACGAACTCAGTGCGCACGGCTTGCCAGTCCCGGGTCAGCATTTGGTGATGGAGACCCTCGGACCGCCGACGGTACGGTTCGCGCCCGAGGTCGCACGTACGCTCTTCCCGGGCTTTCTCGGCGGCACCGAATGGTGGGGACAGGGATTCTCCGAACCGGAGGCGGGAAGCGACCTCGCCTCCCTGCGGTGCCGGGCCACCCGAGAGGGCGACGACTACATCGTCAACGGCCAGAAGCTGTGGACCAGTTACGGCGCCACCGCACGCCGACTCGTGTGCCTCGTGCGCACGGGCACCACCGAGAGCCGGCATCGCGGTCTGAGTATGTTGCTGATCGACGTGGACACCCCCGGCCTGCAGACCCGACCGATCGCGCTGGCGAGTGGTCGCGAAGAATTGGCGGAAGTCTTCTTCGATTCCGTCCGGGTTCCGGCGAGTCGGCTCATCGGCGAGCACGACCAGGGCTGGGCGGTGGCGATGTACTTGTTGCAATTCGAGCGGGGGATGTACGCCTGGCTCACCTCCACCGTGCTCCTGCAACGTCTGAACACGCTGCGGAATCAACTGCACGACCGCGGAATTCGCCGCGATGGCTCTGCCGTTCGACTCGGCAACGTCTACCTCGACATCGTCGCCTTGCGGGCCCGCAGTGCCCAGACCGTGCAGCGACTCGCCGAAGGCGAAACGATCGGCCCCGAAGCCAGCACCGACAAGATCCTGCTGGGTACCGCGGAGCAGGCGCTCTACGACGCAGCCCGCGATCTGCTCGGACCACTGATCGACATCGGCACCGGACCCGATCTCGACACCTGGCGCGACGAGTGGTGGTACAGCCGCGCCGCCACGATCCTCGGCGGTTCGGCAGAAGTGCAGCGCGGAATCATCGCCGACCGCGTCCTGAAGCTGCCGTGAAAGGAACTCAGATGGACAACGAGACCAGAACGCTCCTTGCCGGCTCGCTCAAGGAGATGTTCGAGGGTGAGGGAGTCGACATCGAGGCGGCTCTGGCCGAACTGGGCTGGGACGACGTCATCGATACCTACCCTGCCGCCACCGAACTCCTGTTCGCCGAACACGGACGAGCGCTGGCACATTCACGATCACTGGACGCCGTGATCGTGCGCGGCCTGGCGGATGTCCTGCCCGCGCCCCGGGGCATGCGCGCGGTCGTATATCCGTTGCCGTCACCCTCAGCCGGCCTGACCAGTGACGAGAACTCGATCGACGGAGTTGTGCTGACGGGCTTGGACGACGTCGACGAGCTGATCGTGCCCGTGTCCACGACGCACGGCACGGGCGTCGTCGTGGTACCGGTTGCCGACGTCGAGTCCGAACCCGTCGGCAGTATCGAAGCCGACTCGACCATGGTGCGAGTGCGCGGCAACCGTGTCCCCACCGTCACCGCCGACGCGAGCGCGGACTGGGATAGAGCGGTCGCCTCGGGACGACGCGCACTGGCCGCCGAGATCATCGGAGCCTGCGGCGCGGCCCTGCAACTCGCAATCGAACACACCAGTTCACGCAATCAGTTCGGTCAGCCGATCTCGCGTTTCCAGGCCGTTCGCCACCGACTCTCCGAGGCTCACGTCGCCATTGCTGCGGCGCAGGGCATGCTGGACGCGGCCTGGGCCGACCTGGATCCCGACACCGCCACCGTCGCCAAGGCGCTGGCGGGGCGGGCCCAGGCGATCGCCACCCGGACGGTCCTCCAGGTGTGCGGGGCGGTCGGGATCTCCGCCGAACACCCGATGCACCGTTTTGTCGAACGAGCGGCCGTCCTCGACGCGCTGCTCACACCGCATCTGATCATGGTGGAGCAACTGGGATCGTCCCTGCTGGCAGGCGCGCCGATCTTGCACGTCACCGAAATCGACACGGCATAGCGTCGATAGAGGCAAACGACAGGGCCGGAAGGGTATTCACTCTTCCGGCCCTACTCGTGGTTCGGTCCCGCTCAGCGGGCAGGTAACAACCCGACCCGCTCACCCAGCAAGCGCCGATGGTGTGAAGGTCCCCCGAAAAGCACTTCACTGCTTCGAGCCCTCTTGAAGTACAGGTGCGCCGGATGCTCCCAGGTGAAACCGATGCCGCCGTGCAGCTGGATCGTCTCACTCGCACATCTGCTGTAGGCCTCCGAGCACACGGACTTGCTCAAATCGGCCAACGCGGACACCCCCGGATCACCGTCGGCGTCGGCCGCAGCTGCCAGCCGCGCAGTCGATTTCGCTGATTCGAGAGCGACCAGCATGTCGGCGCACTTGTGTTTGACCGCTTGAAAGGATCCGATCGGGCGCCCGAACTGAGTGCGTTCTTGCGCATACCTCACAGACATGTCCAGCACTCGCTCGATACCCCCCACCTGCTCGTTCGCCAGGGCGATCGCGGCGACATCGAGCATCCGGGCGACCGCCGCCCAGCCCTCGCCGTCGATGCCCACCAACCGGCCGCGGGCACCGTCGAACGTCAGCGTTGCCTGCCGGCGCGTGCGATCGAGCGTCGGCAGTGGCGTTCTGGTGACCGCCGGATCCGCCGCGTCGACCAGGAACAGACTGATGCCGGAATCGGTACGTCCGACCACCAGGATCACATCGGCGATGTGACCGTCGAGTACGTGAGTCTTGGTCCCGTGCAAGGTGTATCCGGAACCATCGGCACGCGCTGAGAGCGTGACGCCCTCGGGTTCCCAGCTCTCTTTGTCCTCGGTCAGCGCGACCGTGCCGATCGTGGCACCGGAGGCGATCGCCGGAAGATACCGGGCGGCGGCATCGTTGTCGCCGGCTGCGCCGAGCGCGGTGGCGAACATGACAACGCTGCTGAGATACGGGCCGCAGTAGAGAGCCCGCCCCATCTCGGTCATCACGACACCGATCTCTTCGCTGCCGTAACCGTCACCGCCGAATTGCTCGGGGATCGCCAGCCCGAACAACCCCATCTGCTCGGCCATCTGGTCCCACAGTTCCCGGTCGTAACCCTCGGCGCTCTCCATGCTCTTTCGCACGGCCGCTTCGGGCGACTTGTCAGCGAACAGCGCGTTCACTGCCGCGCCGAGTTGTTCCTGCTCCTCGGTCAATACCCCGCGCATGTGGCTCCTTCTGGTGGGCGACGGCAAGGTCGATCATTTGTGAATCTGGTGGTGCAGACGAAGCTGCCGACAGTCAGCTGCGGCTTGCGGCCGGTGCCGCGTTGTTGCTGCGTTCGACGAACTTGTTCACGATCGCCTGGTGTTCGGGCTGATCGAAGGAGACGTACTCCTCGGTGAGGGCGTAGTCGAGAACTCCGGCGATTGCGCGCTTGATGTGCAGGTTGAGCGCACGCTTGGTCGACTGGATCGCCTGCGGCGGCTGCGCAGCCAGCTGCTTCGCCAGAGCCAGTGCCTCGGTCTGCAGGTCCGCGTCATCGACCAGCCGATTGGCCAGCCCCAGCGATACCGCCGTTTCGGCGGGAATCCTAGCGCTGGTGTAGAGATACTCCTTCGCCCGCAACATGCCCATCAGCAGTGGCCAGGTCGGCGCTCCACCGTCGGCAGCGGTCAGACCGATACCGACGTGCGGGTCGGCCAGAAATGCGCTGCTGCCGATCAGCACGATGTCGCTGCAGACCGCGAGGTTGCACCCCAGCCCGACTGCGGGCCCGTTGACCGCAGCGACCACCGGAAGCGGGAAATCGACCATGGCGGTCACCAATTCGCGCGCGCCGTCGATCTCCCCGCGCCGTTTGACCGGATCCGTCTGCAACGACTGGAGATGGTGCATGTCGCCTCCGGCACTGAAAGCGCGCCCAGCGCCGGTCAAGACGACAGAACGGGCATCGGGATCCTTGGCGATACGTCCCCACACCGCGATCAACGCGCCGTGCAGGGCTTTGTTGGCGGAGTTGAGAGCCTCAGGCCTGTTGAGCGTCACCATACGTACGCCGCCGTCACTCTCGACCAGGAGTTCTGGTCCCAGGTCCGAATACATGTGGCCTCTATTCTGTATCGACTATTCGCTGGACGGCACGGCCGGGGAGAAGCCCCATCTCTGCCGTGGCGAGTTCGCAAAGCACCACCGACCCGTTGCCGGCATGCACTCCACCCTACCAATCAGATAATTGATTGCACTAGTAGCGCCCCGAATATTTGCGGTCCCGGCACTCTCTCGGGGATGTAGTCGGACCTCTGATGAAGTCCGCCGGCGCAATCAGTGCCATCGAGTCTTTCATCGCACATCGGCGGGGCACTCGGTCACAATGCAGTGAATAGGTACTATGAGTTCACTTGAATCACGTCTAACGAAGAGGATTGATGGCTGCGACGCAGAGAGCAAGGCCGACAGGTACGCCTCAGACTGTCCGCGTCCCGAAGGCCGGTGAGATGGTCGCCGCCCAGCTCCGTCGGCAGGTCGTCACGGGCGAACTGACCGAAGGCGCCAGTCTCCCATCCGAAACCGCATTGATGGAACAGTTCGGGGTGTCCCGGCCCACACTGCGCGAAGCGTTCCGGATCTTGGAGTCAGAGCAGATCATCCGTATCCGGCGGGGTGCCCACGGTGGCGCGTACGTGCTGGTGCCCGATCCCGCAGCCGCTGCCAGGTACGCCGGCACACTGTTGCAGTACCGTGGCACCACCCTTGCAGATGTGTATGAGGCACGAGCGCGTCTGGAGTCGGCCGGTGTCGGAATCCTCGCCAACAAGCGAACCGCCGCGGACCTGCGACGCATCGATGCCTGCCTGGCCGAAGGCCAGAGCCTTCTCAGCGACCCGGTCGCCTTCGCCGAACAACATCTGCTGGCGTTTCCCCAATTATTGATGGAACTGGCCGGAAACCAGACCATGGCAGTTCTGTCAGAGATGCTATTCGCGATCGTTGAGAGTCACAACACCAGCTACATCAGGCAACACCGGGATGATGCGGATGTAGACGCAGGCATTCGCACCACCTTCCGGTCGCACCAAAAGGTCGCCGCCTTGATTCGAGACAAGCAGAGCGAGAAAGCGACGGCGCACTGGCGCAAGCACGTCAACCGAATCAGTGAACTGATGATCACCGATCCCACCGAGGCCGTACTGGACGTGTTGTCCTAGTCGAAGAGATCGGACACTGTCATGGCTGCGTTCTCCCCCAGCAAGTAGCCCATCGACTCGTCGAGGTGCCGCCTCCAGAGGGATTCGGCCCCGCTGATATCGCGCGCCACAATGTGGTCGTACAAGCGGCGATGCGTTCGCACTGCGGCCGCACGAGCCTGTTCTTCAGTGATTTCTGCGTCGGCGTGTAGAGACACGTTGCCCAGGTCGATGATGTCCTGCAACATCTCACTGAGGAGCAACAACGTGCCGTTCCCAGCGCGCTGGATGACCAGCGTGTGGAATTCGCCGTGCAGCATGATCGCCAGGCGCGAATCCTCCTCCTCGGCGGCAGCATGCCGGTTGAGGCTGTCGAGCAGGGCCGCGAGATCAGCCCGAGTGCGGGTACGAGCCAGCTCGCCCACTCCGGGCACTTCGAGTGCAACGCGGGCTTCATAGACATCCCGAAGCGTGACGCCACGGTATTCGAGCATGAAACTCGCATACTTGGCAGCGACCCGACGGCTCGGTGTGTGCACCCGCGCGCCGCCATGGGCTCCTCGACGGACGCTGATCAGCGATTCGGACTCCAGCACCCGAAAAGCTTCTCGGAGGGTCGGACGCGAAACCCCGTAACGCGTCATCAGTTCCGACTCGGAAGGCAGAGCGTCACCCTCCTGGAGTTCGCCCCGGATGATCTGACGCCGCAGCTGCGCGACAACCAATTCGGCCATCTTCGGCACCCGCACCGTGACGACGGAGCCGCCACCTGCACCCCTGGCGCTGCGTCCACTCGTCGATGGCACTTGGCTACCCCTTCATCGAGTCGCGTGTGTGAATCAGTCGCTGGCAGGAAGGGGTTTGGCCTCTTTCCTGGCCAGCGTTGTCGCCCCCAGACTCAGATCTGCCGAGCCAGCTTTGGTGACGAGGACCTCGAGTTGGGCATCCGACGAACAGGTGTAGCGCTTCCCGATCTGCGTTCCGGCGCCGGTTTCCGACGTCAGACCCTCGGCCGGGGTTTGCGACACCTCGATCATCGGCTGGCCGCCACACGTGAGAACTTCGTCTCCGGCAGGTGGCTTGATGACAACGACCTCGGTGGTGTCGATCTGACTCCGCAGCCGGGCTCCCGCCTTCAACGCCATGATGTGCCCTACGTCGCTCTCGGTGCGCTACAAATATAGCGCAATGATTATTCTGATTGTACAGTGTACAGCCTAGCCGATACTGGTCTACCGTGGCCTCTATCGCGGTCCGAACCGCTGAGCCCCGTCCAGGCGAATGGTCTCCCCGTTGAGGTACGGATTCTCCAGGATGTGGTGCACGAGCGAGGCATATTCTGCGGGAAGTCCGAGACGTTTCGGATTGGGTATGTTCGCGGCGAACTTGGCGAGCGCCTCGTCACCCACCGATTCCATGATCGGTGTTCGCATGGTGCCCGGGGCGACGGTCACTACCCGTATTCCGAGTGAGCTCAGATCGCGAGCAGCCACCAGCGTCAGACCCACCACGCCGGCTTTCGACGCGGCGTACGCTGATTGGCCGATCTGGCCTTCGAAGGCTGCAATGCTCGCTGTTGTGACGATCGCGCCGCGCTGGCCGTCGGCGTCGGGCTCGTTCTGCGCGATCGCTGCGGCCGCGAGACGCAGGACGTTATAGGTGCCGGTCAGGTACAGATCGACTGTCTTGGTGAACCCCGCGAGAGGCGCGGGACTGCCGTCGCGCTGCACAACTTTTTCCGCCACTCCGAAGCCGCCATGTGCAACCACCGCGTAGCGAAGGGTGCCCAGCGCCTTCGCCGCTTCGACGGTCTCGAGCACACTCGCCTCGGAGGTGACGTCGGTACGTACGTACTTGACCTTCCGACCAAGGTCTTCGGCCAGCTTCTCCGCCTTATCGTCGGCGAGGTCGGCGATGACCACCGATGCGCCGGCTTCGGCCAGCTCCCGCACGGTGGCCTCACCGAGGCCTCCGGCTCCTCCTGTCACAATGGCAACGCTGTCTGCAAGCTTCATGTCAACCTCCGGCGATATGTCGATTACGTCTGAAAATCAGATGATCTGAAATGGCATTCACCCGTCGAAAGACGGAATCACGGTCTACTTCCCAGTCCAGCGGGGCTTTCGCTTCTCGGCGAAAGCGACTGCGCCTTCCTTGGCGTCCGCACTGATGAAGGCCGGCGCGGATGCCTCGGCGATCTGTGCCGCGGACATTCCCGCCGCCTCGGTCACCATGAGCTGCTTGGTAATTCGAAGTGCGAGCGGTCCGTTCTCGGCGATGGTGGCCGCCAGGGCGATTGCCTCGTCTAGTACCTCGGTGCCCGGGACCACCCGGTTGACCAGTCCGAGTTCGAGTACCCGCTGCGCCGAGACGATCTCGCCGGTGAGTCCGAGTTCGAGGGCGAGAGCCAGCGGGATCCGTCGCGGCAGGCGCGTGCCGCCACCGGCGGCCACCAGCCCTCGTTTGACCTCGGGCAGACCGAACTTCGCGTGATCGGCGACCACGGCGAGGTCGCAGGCCAGCAACAGCTCGAATCCACCGGCGACCGCAGCGCCCCCTGCAGCGCAGATGATCGGCTTTGGATACACCCGATCGGTGAAGACCTCGAGGCCCGGTCGCGACTTGTCGACCATCTGACCGCCGGCCGCAAACGCACGCAGATCCATTCCCGCACAGAAGGATCGGTCACCGGCACCGGTGAGGACCACGGCCCCTACCGAATCGTCGGCCTCGGCCGCGACAAGCGCTTCGCCGATCCCGGCCATCGTCTCGGCATCAAGGGCGTTGCGCACTTCGGGACGATTGATAGTGATCACCAGGACGGCATCACGCTGATCGATCAGAACACTCACTGCCGGTACTCCATCATCGGTTTCTCTTCTTTCTCCGGCGCGAAAACCGCCCCGGGACGTCACATCTTTTCGCGCGGCAGACCGAGAACTCGCTCGGCGATCTGATTCCGGACGACCTCAGACGTTCCCCCGGCGATGGTGAGTCCGCGCACGAACAACACACCTTCATGCACATCCGCGGTGCCTCCAAGAGCCCATTCCGCACCGCCCACCTGCAGAAGCAGATCAGCGACCCGCTGCTGGTGTTCGCCGGCCAACAGCTTTGTCACGTTACCTTCGGGTCCCGGACCGGCGCCGGACACCGCACGTGCTGCCAGACGCAAAGACAGCATACGCATGGCCTGCCGTTCGGCAACCAGGTGGCCGACCCTGCTTAACAATTCTGTGTCAGTTACCTTTTCGGCGCCGGCGACAGCCTGGACCGCCACATCGAGGTCGACGAACTCTGCTACACCGCCACCGATCGTCACACGCTCGTTGCCCAGCGTGGCCCGGGCGACCTTCCACCCTTGGTCGACGGCGCCGACGACATCTGCATCCGGGACGAAGACGTTGTCGAGAAAGACCTCGTTGAAGGTGGCATCGCCGGTGATGTCACGCAGCGGCCGGATCTCGACCCCGTCGGATTCGAGGTCGATGACCAGCATCGAAACGCCGGCATGTTTCGGAGCGTCCTTGTTGGTGCGTACGGTCGCGAGTCCGCGGTTGCAGTTCTGCGCGTCGCTGGTCCAGACCTTCTGGCCGGTAACCAGCCAGCCACCTTCTGTGCGCACTCCCCGGGTACTGATCGCCGCCGCATCCGATCCCGCGCCGGGTTCGCTGAACAACTGACACCACCTGATGTCGCCGTCGAGTGACGACCAGATCCAGCGGTCGATCTGCTCGTCTGTTCCCTGCTGGAGCAGTGTCGGAACGATCCAGTTGCCGATGCCGAGATCGAGCTTCGGGATCACGGCCAGCTCCTCCTCGATGACGAGTTGCTCGACTGGTCCCGCCGAACGACCATATGGCGCGGGCCAATGGGAAAACGCAAACCCGGATCGCGCGAGCAGTGACACCCGCTCACCCGCAGGTGTGGTCAGATACTGATCTCGGAACGCCCGCGCACCGCGCCGAAATGTGTCGGCGTCCTCCGGGAGCTCGAGACTCGGTGGGCGGTGTACCCCATCGATCGCCAGCCGTGCCACCTGACGAGCGGCATCGTGACCGAAGACCGCTCGCAGCACATAGGCCCGGCGAAGGAGCAGGTGGGCGTCGTGTTCCCACGTGAAACCGACCCCACCGTGTACCTGGATGTTGCGCTGCGCCGATACTGCGAAGGCGCCGATGGCCTGGTCTGCGGCAACCGCGGCGGCAAACCTGCCTTCGGCCGAGTCCAGATCTGCCCGCGACGCATCCCAGGCAGCAGCCGTTGCTATCTCGGTGTCCACGAACATGTTCGCGCACAAGTGCTTGACGGCCTGGAAGCTCCCGATGGTGCGACCGAACTGCGACCGTGTCATGGCATAGGCAACCGCGGCCTCCGTACAAGCGCGGGCGCCGCCAGCGGCCTCGGCGGCGGAAAACGCCTGTGCCACCGCGAGGAGAGTGGCACACGCGCCCGGCAGGACTGCCAGTGGGGTTGCAGCGGAACACGACACGCGCGCCGACGGGCGCGTCCCATCCATCCCGACCACGACCTCGACCTCGACTCCACGTCCCCGCCGGACCAACACCACGTCGGCTTCGGACCGGAGGACAAAGACCTCGGCCGACCCGCCACCGAGCAGGGCACCGCCGGCACCACCGACCGCACCGTCGGCGTCAACCGTGATGTCGCCACCGAGCCCGATGGCGGCAGTGACTTCACCGGCAGAGAGCTCTGGGAGCAGCGCGGTGCGCTGGTCCTCGGACCCCGCCAGTCGGATCAGCTCGGAGGCGATCACCGTCGGGAGAAAGTCGCCTGGCGCAACGGCACGGCCGAGTTCTTCGAGTACAACCGCGAGTTCCGCGGTTCCGAAACCCTGTCCGCCGTACTGCTCCGGGATGTGCAACCCCAACCAGCCAAGGGAGACCAGATCTTTCCAGAACGGCACTGTGGTGCATCCGGTATCGGTCGTCGTCCTGGCTGCGCCGATGGCACCTCTGTCGGACAAGACCTTGCGCACCGATTCAGCGAGTTCGATGTGTTCGGTGCTGATGGGCAATCCCATGCGGGACTCCTAGCTGGTCGATGTTTCCATTTTGGTCAGGAGTTGTTGCCGGAGAGCCGGTTTGGCAAGCTTGCCAACACCCGATCTGGGCATGCTGGAGACGACCTCCACCTGCTCGGGAATCTTCTGTTTCATGATTCCCGCCTTGGAGAGGAAGTCCGCGATGTCGGCCAGTGACGGTGCCTGCTGTCCCGATGCCACGGTGAGAACCGCGCACACCCGTTCTCCACGATCGATGTCGGGGAGGCCGATCACGGCGACCTCGTCGATCGCCTGGTGTTGAGACAGCAGCGATTCGATCTCGAGCGGCGAGATGTTCTCGCCCTTGCGGATGATGACGTCTTTGAGCCGACCGGTGACCTCGATGCAGCCGCTGGACCGAATTCGGCCACGGTCGCCCGTCCGGTACCAGCCGTCCGCGGTGAACGCGTCGGCATCCAACGCCGGATCGGTGTATCCACGGCAGACGGTGACGCCACGGACTTCGACGTCGCCTTCGGCTCCCGGCGAGACGGGTACGCCGTTCTCCATGATCCGCACTTCGACGCCCGGGACGGGACGGCCGTCGGATTCGGCGAGGACGTCGTCCGAATCCAGGGGCGAGGCGACGCCGATCATCGGACACTCCGTCATCCCGTAGTCGTGCGCAACCGGGATACCGAGCTCGCTGCGTACCGCGGCGAACACTGCCGGAGGACATGGCGCACCACCGCCTTTGAGAAGCCGGAGGTCGGGGAGAACCCGGGTACCGGGTTCGGCCTCTCGTTGCTGAGCGACCAGCATGGTGTAGAAAACAGTGCTGCCACCGGACAACGTGACCCGGTGACGGCGGAAGATCTCCGTGGCGGTGTCCGGCCGAAAGACCTCGATCAGCACCGAGGCGAACCCGGAGAGCAACATTGACGAGAGATAGACGACGCCACCGACGTGCGTGATCGGGAACGGGATCGACCCGACTTCGTCGGGCAACTCTCCGAGCCGGCCGTTCAGGACAAAACCCCGCGCGGCAGCCAAGATGGAGGAGTCGGTGTGCTGAACTCCTTTGGGAGTGCCACTGGTGCCCGAGGTGAAATAAATCCATCGGACCTCCTCCGGGCTTTCCGGGGGCGGGGCAAGCGATTGCACCTCACCGGACTCGGGTAGATCACGCGGGAGGGCGATGATCTCGGGGGACCCCTGGCGGTCCTCGCGCAATTGTTGGAGGCTGTCGTAGGCCAGACCGGGCCAATCCTGCGGGACCAGAACAAAATCCACCCTTGAAGTCCTCAGCGCGGCAACGGTCTCACGTTCCCCGAACAGCGGTATCACCGGGGCCTGAACTGCGCCGATGCGCGCAAGCGCGGCAATCAACAGGGCACTGCCGATGCGCGTCGGCAGCTGCCAGGCAACGCGGGATCCGGGCGTGATGCCCTGTTCGGCCAGGGACGCCGCGATCCGTTCGGACCGATCGCGGTACTCGGCAAAGGTCACCTTTGTGCCGTCGTCGCCGATCAGCAGGACACCGTCGGGAGTTGTGTCGGCGCGGCCGGCGACCACCCCCCAAAAGGTTTCTGCGGGCTGCAGTCGGGCTGCGAAGTCCGTCAGGGATCCGTATTGCGCTCTGCTCGATGTCGCGGCGACCACAGCAGTGTCCTTTCCGGGGAGGGAGACAGATTCGTCAGGGCACGCGACCGGCCGGAACAACCGACGGCAGGCACCGATATACAGGCCATACAGTACAATGATTTGGAGAATAGGCAATACCGTTTCGACAATTCAGGCAGACTCGGCGAGCGCGTAGGATCGCCCGGCTCCCATGCTAAATTGGGATTATCTTATAACTGATTGCCGTCCCAGGCTCATGCGGCGATCTCACTCCGGCCGGCGACCGACGTCGGCCGCACATCGAGGAGGACCAGGTGGGCACTGAACAGCCCCGGGCGGTGATAACGGCCGCCTGCCGAACGCCGATCGGAACCGCCCGCAAGGGAACGCTGACCGAGACCACTGCCGAAGAACTCGCCGGCCACGTCGTCACCAATGTCGTGAAGCGGTCAGGCCTGTCACCGGAGGTCTTCGACGACCTGGTACTCGGCGAGGTGTACCAGGGTGGCGGTGACATCGCCCGCTACGTCGCGGCCGCGAACGGATTGACCTCGATACCCGGGATGGCCGTGAACCGGCAGTGCGCCACCGGCCTCACCGCGGTCGCATCCGCCGCCGCAACAATCATGTCCGGTATGGGTGATGCGGTGATCGCCGGAGGAACCGAGGCCGCGTCGATGTCGCCCGTCGGACGCCGCCGGACGCCGGGTACGTCCGGAAAGAACGCCGACGACTGGACTGATCCGTGGTTTTCGCCGTCGCATCCGGGAACGCCGGACGCACCGGCGATGGACATGTCGATCACCGTTGGCTGGAATGCCGCAGTTCAGTACGACATCACCCGACAGCAGCAGGACGAATGGGCGGCGCGGTCACATGAGCGCGCCATCGCGGCCATCGACGACGGCCGTTTCGACTCCGAGATCGTCCCCATCACCGTGACAAACAAGGCCGGCGAGACCGTGGATTTCGCCGTCGACGAGCACCCAAGGCGCGGCACCAATCTCGAGGTGCTGTCCGGTCTGCGAGTCATCCATCCGGAGATCGAGGGGTTCTCGGTGACGGCAGGCAACTCGTCGGGTATCAACGACGCGGCCGCCGCGCTGACCGTCGTCTCTGACGGGCTCGCGAAGGCAGAGGGTCTGGAGACGCTCGGTGTGATCCGGTCGTGGTCGGCGGTGGGCGTCGAACCCAACAGGACGGCGATCGGACCGACGATCGCCATCCCACGCGCGTTGGCCCGGGCCGGCTTGTCGCTCAGGGACGTTCGCCTGTTCGACATCAACGAGGCATTCGCGGCGCAGGTCATCGCCTGCACCAAGGTGCTCGAGCTGGACGAGGACCGGGTCAACGTGTCGGGCTCGGGAATCAGCCTCGGACATCCCATCGCGGCCACCGGAGCGCGGATGGCAACCACCATGGTCTACGAACTTCGCCGTCTCGGTGGCGGCATCGGTGTCATCGCGATGTGCGCCGGCGGTGGCATGGGCGCGGCCATGGTCATCGAGGTCTGATCGTCCAGGAGGCATGACAAAGGCCCGCAGGTCCTTGGGACCTGCGGGCCTTTTGCCGTCTCGGCCGCGCGAACCGGTGGCGGGTCAGAAGTAATAGCGACTCACCAGATCCGCCACGCAGCCCGGCTTCTCACTACCCTCGACCTCGATCGTGGTGCGCATGACCAACTGGACAGAGTCTTCGTCGATCCGGTCGACGGTCTTGACAATCGTACGAGCACGGATGCGACTACCCGCTCGGACCGGCGACGGGAACCGCACCCGGTCGAGACCGTAGTTGACCCCCATCTTCGCGCCTTCGATGCGGCGTAACTGGCTCACGAAATAGGGCACGAGCGACAAAGATAGGAACCCGTGCGCGATCGTCGCCCCGAACGGTCCGTTCACGGCCTTTTCCGTGTCGACGTGAATCCACTGATGGTCCTCGGTGACGTCGGCGAACCCGTCGACCCGATCTTGTTCGATCGGGAACCAATCGGACGGCCCCAGTTCTTTACCGACTGCCGCTTCGAGATCGGCGATCCCTCGGTAGACCTCCATGTGCAATTTCCTTCTCTCAGTGTTTGAATCGATTGTTCGAACCCCGCGACAGCATGGGGTGATGACGGACGAAGACTAGCGGGTGCTGAGCAGCATCGCCCCGGCCACCGGACCACCACCCACGGCAACGACGGCAACCTCTGCGTCACCACCGACCTGCCGCGGACCTCCCTCGCCCCACAGCTGCACGCACGCCTCGTGCAGGAACCCCATACCGTGCAGGCGTCCGCCGGAGAGCTGTCCACCGCTGGAATTGACCGGTAGTTCACCCTGCAACGAAATGCGCTCGCCGCCTTCGATGTACTGACCGACCTTGCCGCGCTCGCAGAAACCAAGTGCCTCGAGCCATTGCACCGTCAGGAAGCTGAAACCATCGTAGAGCTGCGCGAAGTCCACATCCCCGACGGTCATGTCGGTGCGGTTCCACAACGTTGCGGACGCATCGTGCGCCGCCATGGTGGTCAGATCCTTGCGCTGGTCCCAGGTGGCCCGTTCGAACATCCCCGTACCCACCGATTCGACTGTCAGTGGCTGTCGCGGCAGGCCTTTCGCGGCATCTCTGCGTGAGATGATCACCGCGGTCGCGCCATCACACGGCACGTCACAGTCGTAGAGACAGAACGGATCCGAGATCATCCGCGCATCGAGATAGTCCTGCAACGACATCGGGTCGCGATAGATCGCATCAGGGTTGAGCGCAGCATTCTTTCTCGCGTTGACCGCGATCGCGCCGAGCTGTTCACGAGTGAGGCCGAACTCGTGCATGTACCGCTGCGCGGGCATCGCCAACCAGTTGGCGGCAGAGATGGCGCCGTACGGACCGAAGAACTCGTGGTGGGGATTCGCGCGACCGGTACCCATCAGTACCGAACCGCGACCTTTGGATGCCTGCGCGGTTGACTCCCACACCGACCGGAAGCACAACACGTGGTCGGCCAGGCCGGTCGCCACGGCCATGCATGCCTCGATCACCGGACCGATCTGCCCGGCGGTCTCCGAACTGCTGACGTACCAATTGCTCCGCAGTCCCAGCGCGTTGCGGAGTTCGTGCACGCTCGCCCCGGAGAAACCCGGATCAGGCATGCCCGGACCGGGGTAACTGGCAACTCCGTCGATGTCGTCGGGTGAGAGACCGGCGTCCGCGATCGCACGGAGTGAAGCCTCGACGGTGAGGTCGAGACCGGTTCGACCGAGTCTACGTCCCACCTGGGACTTGCCGGCGCCGGTCACCAGGGCCTTGCCTTCGAAAGGACCTCCGCGGCCACCCATCAGTTCGACTCCTTTGCGGGACGGGACACGTCCACTGGACGGAATAGGGGAATCCAGACGTCTTCCCACTCTTCAAAGAAGACCTCGACCTCGAGACCGATCGTCACGTCAGCAGGATCGATGTCCACGATGTTGCTGACAACCCGGGTATCCGGCTGTTCGGCCAGTTCGATCAGCGCGACGGTATACGGCGGCGGAAATGCCGGAATCCAGGTTTGCCGATTCACGGTGAAAGCAGCAACCGATCCGCAGCCTGAGACGGGTTCGGGCGCCACGTCGGTGCTTCGGCACCGCCAGCACACCGGCGCACCCGGAAGGAAGAAGTTCTGGCAGGTGTGACACCGGTGGATGAGCAACTCGCCATCGCGGCCCCCGGCCCAATAATCCTGAGATTGCGGTGTCGGAGCCGGAAGCATCCGGAACTCCGGTCGTACATACGGGATGGTCACATCTGCTCCTGGAGATCTGAAGTCGGTGCCTGGCATCGGGTTAACCGATTACACCGATTGTGGTTCAACCATCACGCTATGCCTGTTTTGACGACAGCGTCAAGTGCGCTCCGGGTCGTCGCCAGCATCCCCTCCAGCGTTTGTGTTGCCGCATTCGGAGGTGATGGCCGTATAGTTGACCCACACGTCAAGGAGGCAGAGCCCGTTTGTAGATCTCGCGCAGCGACCGCCGGAGACCGTCTCCGGACAACCCACGGGGATCATCACATATGACATCACACGAGTCACCAGATAGTGTCGGCGCGACCTCGGGCACCGTGGCGACGCCCGAGGGCGGCGCTGCTCTCGGTGAACGCGCGGTACGGACCCGCGAGGCGATTCTCGAAGCCTCCCGCAAACTGTTCCTCGAACGTGGCTACGCCGGCACCCGGATAAACAACATCACCGACGCCTGCGGCATATCCCGCGCAGGCTTTTACACTTACTTCCGCGATAAGCGAGAGGTGTTCAACACGATCGGCGAGGAGACGTACAAAGAGATCCTCGCGGTGGTGTCGCTGTGGTCGGACATCCCTTCTCCGGCCGCGCTGTCCGATGTGGCCTCGTGGGTGCGTCAATACTTCGACTTCATGGACCGGCACGGCGCGTTCATCTTCTCCTCGACCCAGTCCGCCCCAACCGATGACGAGTTCCGGCGCACGTCTCAGCGCACTCAGATGCGGGTGGCCTGGCTGCTGGGAACGAACCTGGTCTCTCGACAGGAGCGGCGCTACGAGGCACCCGAGGCGCTCGGCCTGACGATGATGGCCATGCTCGACCAGTCGTACTTCTACAGCCGCGTGTGGCGGTTGCCGGTGGACGACGAGGACATGATCTCCACGCTCGCCGAGCAGATACACGACTTGCTCGCCAACGGCCGGTGACGCCGTTGGCGAGCGAATCGTGGACGGGGACCCTACGCCTCACTCCCGATCGGATCGGAGCGAGCGATCAGGTCGAGAGGATCGTGACCGCTGCGGTCCCGGGAGCGCCGTAGAGCTGGGCGTAACCGACTTTGGCGTCGTTGACCTGACGATCACCGGCGCGCCCACGCAACTGATTGACCAGTTCGAAGATCTGTCGCAACCCGGACGCGCCGACCGGTTCACCGTTGGCCAGCAAACCGCCGTCGGTGTTGATCGGCAGCCGCCCGGCGATCTCGGTTTCCCCGGCGGCGATGAGCTTCTCCTGATCACCGTCAGCGCAGAATCCGTTCTCCGCCATATGGATGATCTCCGAACCGGCGTCGGTGTCCTGCAGCTGGATCACGTCGACGTCCGACGGCGCGATCCCGGCGATCTCGTACGCCTCCTTCGACGCGTCGACGGTAGGGCTCGGCACGGACTCCAACGGCAATGAGGGACTGAGGAGTTCGAACGCCCCTTCACGTCGGCTGCGCAGTGTGCTCGCCCGTAGGTACACGGGCGTGTCGGTGTACAAGTGCGCCTTGTCGGCCCGGCACAGGACAACGGCCGCTGCGCCCTCATCCGGCCCGCAGTACATGTATTGGGTCAACGGGTAGTTGAGGATCTGAGAGTTGAGGATCTCTTCCTCCGACAGAGCCTTACGCCGCCAGGCCGACGGGTTCGCCGCGCCGTTGCGCATCGCTTTCGCGGACACTTTGGCAAGGGTCTCGGGCGTGATCCCGAAGTCGTGCATGTAGCGGTTGATCTTCATGCCGAAGAAGTGGGTCGTGAGAAACAGCCCGGCTTCGCCATACCAGTCCGGCAGTCCCGAGACCGAGGGATGGGCAGCGAAGGCACCACGTTCGTGCTTGTCCAGACCGACCGCGATGGTGATGTCGTGCTCACCGAGCTTGATCGAATTGGCGGCCATCGCCAGCGACGTCGCGCCGGTGGCGCAACCGGTGAAGACCGCCCGCCCCGGCACACCCGTCAAACCGAGAAGGCCCACGATGGCCTCTGGATTCTTGACCTCCATGCTGCCCGCATACAGCTCCTGCACGTCGGACCACTCGATGCCCGCGTCGGTGAGTGCGTCGAAGACAGCGTCTTCACCCATCTCGAGCGCGGACTTTCCGGGATACCGACCGAAGGGGTGCAACCCGACACCGATGATCGCTACGTCACTCGACGACATCGTCCTGACCTTTCTCGACCGGCGCAAACGCGTAGATCATTGTTTCGCGGCCTTCGGCATCGACACCGAAAGGCACGATCGCGAGTTCCATCTCCTGGCCGATGGTGAGCTTCTCGGGGTCCGCCTCGGTGAGGCGGGCTTCCACCCGCAGCGCGCCCTCGAGTTCCACGTACCCGACAGCAAACGGCTGGAAGGTCTTGGCGTCGTCGTTGCCGTTGTACGGCGGCTGCGGCGGCCGGAACCTCTGAGTGGTGAAGGTCCACAGTGTTCCGCGCCGAGGTAGCTCGACCTGCTCGAGCTCTTCGCGGACTTTCCCCACGATCTTGTGACTCCGATAGGGGAACACAAGCTTTCCGTCCGAGGATTTTCCGGCGAGTAGCGCCGGCTTGTCGGCAGGCCAGGTGAACAATCCCTCGGCCAGCGGCACTTGTTCGGTCATATGTTGTCCCTTTCCATCGCAAGGTGATCGTGCGACGTACGTGACCGCGGTCACGCCGGTCAACCCGCT
This sequence comes from Williamsia sp. 1138, assembly GCF_002095435.2. GTDB lineage: Bacteria > Actinomycetota > Actinomycetes > Mycobacteriales > Mycobacteriaceae > Williamsia. Next base: position 84,789 of record NZ_MJEJ02000041.1, on the reverse strand, counting down.
GAACCTACACGGTAGGAGTTCAGTGAAGCGATTGTCAACGCTATCGTCAAGTATCGTCGACAATTCGCAGGCTGCCACGCCGCCATGTTAAATATTCCGCGCATTTTCCCACTTCAACAGGTCGCACTCGCGGCTACCCGTCAGTTGACGCAATCGTCGAGTCGATCGGCGACTCCGCTTCCCGAATCGGGTGGCCGCGAAGTGCACCAGTCTCGCACCCGAAAGGATACAGTCTAAATAGTTAGCTATTCATAACACGAGAGGAGCGGCTATGTCAGGGTTGGACAACAGTCAGCAGGTCACGGACGAGACAAGTCTCGAAGAAGCGGGCCTCGGTGACAAGAAGACGGTGACGGACGCGACGAATCCGCAACCCGAGGACGACAACGACGATCCCGAGGTGCTCGACGACGCGACTCCCGGTCCGCGATAACGTGCAACGCTCCGCCAGGGGTGTGCTCCCCAGCACGCCCCTGGCGGAGCGAGCACCGCACCGCACCGCACCATCTACTCAACGCAGATCAGCAGCCGTCCGGGCCGATACATTCAGGACCGCGCCAATGATTCCACATAGCCGCGCACGCCGGAACTCGGCGAAAAACCGGTGAAACGTACACTCCGAGAGAGGAATCGCCACCCATCACCGATACGAATCAGGTGATCTCGATACGTACCCCAGTGATCGGGACCGGATGTTCCGACAAACATGAACAGACTCTGCGACGTCGCAGAATCGTCGGAAACGAGCTCGGTCATCCGCGACGACACGTGATGGGAGCCGGGAAGCAAACTCGTGATGGCGGCCATCGCCGCACCGGACTGCTCGGCGAAGGCGACAATCTCGTCCGGGCCGACGAACCGACGACCGGCAACAGTGAGTACACCGTCCTCGGTGAACAGCGCCGCGAACTCTTCGACGCGGCCGCTGTCGCCGAGACCCGTGTACCGCGAGAGCAAGGCGTCGAGGGCAACGCGGTCGGCGACCGACATCTCGATCATGGCTTCGCCCGGTGGTTCATCACAGCGGCTGCAGCGGGCGTCGAACAGTGTTCCGCGGCCGGTCGACCAATTCGACGACGAGCCCGTCGGGGTCGGACAGGAACAGAACCGTGAAGCCTCCGGTCGGCACGTCGGGCATCGGGACAAAGCCGGGCTCCGGAGTGGCCGGATCAGCTTTCGCGAGCGCCGTATAGGCGGCCTTCACATCCTCGACCGCAGCTGCGACGCGGTAGAGGCCCTGCGTGTTGGCGACCTTCGGCTCGATCTCCACCTGCTCGACCGGGCACTCGAGTTCGAAGGAGAAGGTCGGATCCTCCGGCAGGTACAGCGATGCACCGGGTACCGATCGCGTCACGTCGGTGTCGTCGGGCCGAACAACAAATCCGATGGTCGAATACCAGGCCACCGAGCGTTCCAGATCGCTCACCACCATTCGGGTGTGGCTCAGCATCGGTGTCTTCGGATCTGATTCCACCGCTGCGACTTCCACGATCTCGACGATCACTCCATCGGGGTCGGTGACTCGAATCGCCTTCCGCGCCCGTCCCCGGACGACAACGGATTCGCCTCCTCCGGCACCAGGAACGGATGCCAACGAGTTGACGCGGTATCCGATCACCCGGAAACCCGGTGCGTCGGCACCCAGATCGGAGCGTCGGATGAGCTGGGGATCATGCCACTGCACCAGTTCGAGGGCCGGCGCGGATCTCGGTCCACGTCCGTCGTACAGGAAGACCGTCTCGCTCGCGGTGTGTTCGGACAGTCCCATGAACCGGCCGTCGGTGTCTTCACTGATCGAACGCATCCGGTCGCGTACCGCGAACAGATCCGCATAAAACTGCTGCGAACGGATCACGTCGGCACTGTTGAGATTGCAGTGCATCACCGAATGGGCATGCTCGGCCCGCCGTGATTCCGTGCGGGCCACCGCGACCGTGTTCACGCGCTCACCTCAGCCGAGTCGGCGACAAAGAAGCTGCGGGACAATTCGCCCTCACCGACGCTGTACTCGGACAGATCCGTTTTGCCCTCGGCCGCGAGTACCTGCTCGTCGGTGAAGAGATTGCCCGAACACGTCCGCGGGTCCCGGCGCACGACGGCCAGCGCCGCATCGGCCATGATGTCGACCGAACGGGCCTTGTGTTCGGCGACTTCCTCGCCGAGGATCGAGCGGATGGCCTCGGTGGCGACAGCCGTTGCCGGCCACAGCGAGTTGGCCGCGACACCCGAATTGGCGAGTTCTGCCGCGAGCCCGAGCGTCGCAAGGCTGACGGCGTACTTCGATGTCGTGTAAGCCAGGTGCGCGCCAAGCCATTTCGGTTCGAGGTCGAGCGGCGGAGAAATAGAGAGAATGTGCCCCGCCGGCGATTGTGTGAGGTACGGGATTGCCGCCCGGGACACCGCGAAGCTCCCTCGGGCATTGATGGCCTGCAGGAGGTCGTAGCGCTTCATCGACACCTTGGATGTGGGGGTCGTGTCGAAGGCGGCCGCGTTGTTGACAACGATGTCGAGGCCCCCGAAGACCTCCGCTGTCCGGGCGATGGCCGATTCGACATCCGCGTCGATGCGGAGGTCCCCCGGGATGGCCAATGCGCGGCCCCCGGCCCGCTCGATCTCCTCGGCGACGCTGTACACCGTTCCCGGCAAGGTGGCATGCGCCGAACCTGATTTCGCGAACAACACCACTGTCGCGCCGGCGTCGGAGAAAGCGCGCGCGATGGCCGCGCCGATACCTCGACTGCCGCCGGTGATGAAGGCGGTCCGGCCGCTCAGATCTACGGACTTGTCAAGAGTCATGGATGTCCTCGGTTCCGATTGTGGGGGTGAGGGTCAACGGCTTTCTCAGCGTGCCGCGACCTGTGCGTTGGCTGCAGCAGCCTGCCACTGGGAAGCCAGATCAGTGGACCGGGCCAGCCGGGCGACCTGGCGGATCGAGTTCTCCAGGACCATCTCGCCATACTCGGGCGGGACGCCACGTACCGCATCACGCGCCACCACGACATGGAAACCCTCACCAGCCGCGGCGGCCGCAGTGACCAGGACCGCAACGTTCACCGATACACCCACGAGCACCACCGTGTGAATACCGAAGTTCTTGAGCAGAGGGAGCAGCTCGGTGCCCTGGACCGGCGACAGGCCGTGGTGGCGCGGCGATACGACGTCGGCCGGGTCGAGCAGGCGGGGCAGCACCTGGGTCGGAAGGCTGCCCGGAGTCCAGTTCGCCGACGCCGGTCCGATATGTCGCCAGAGGGGCTCGGTGCCGAGATTGGCTGCGCCGAGCGCTCCTTCGTAGATTGCATGCACCACTCGGACGCCGTGGGCCCGCGCGGCCTGCAGCACCTCGTCGATGCGATCGACAAGATCTCCCGCGGCGTCACGCAACGCGGGTATGGCCACGTCGTCCCCTAGTGTGCCGTTCTGACACTCGATGGCGACCACCGCGGTTCCGGCCAGATCCCACTCGGTACGCGATCCCATGGTTGTGTCCTCACACTCGGTGCCGGCGTCTGTTCGACTCGCCGGCGCCAATTGACTCCACGCGTCATTGACTGCAGACGGCGCCGACGCTAACTTAAGCTATGGGTTTTTGACAGTTTCGTCAACCTCCCACAACCGCGCCGGTCCGGGCATTCCACAGATGTCTCACACCGGCATCGCTTCTGCGTCTGAAGTCGCGGACTGACGAAAGATCACCATGTCACCCGATTCGACACTCGGACAGACCATCTCCCACAACGCGATTCGCTTCCCCGACCAGCCTGCGTACGTATCGGCAGGCTCGGTGCTCACTCATGGCCGGCTTCGTATCGATGCGGCGACCATCGCCACTGCGCTCAGTGCCCGCGGAATCCGGCGACAGGATCGCATCGCGGTTCTCGATCGCAACACCCTTGATTTCGCGCGAGTGCTGGCCGCAGGGCAGTTGAGCGGAATCGTGGTGGCCACCATCAATTTCCGGCTCGCCGCTCCCGAGATCGTGAACATCATGGCGGACGCCGCGCCTCGGGTCCTGTTCTACGGTGCCGAATACGAGGACATGATCGCCGACGTCCGAGAGGAACTCCCGGAGGTGGAGCTGTTCGTCCGGATGGGTGCGCCGGATCGTCCGGCGACCCCTGGGGTGCTGAACCTCGACGCACTCTTGGCCGAACTCGCCGAAGATCCACCCTACGAGGCGCGTCCCGACGACATCGCGTGCCTCATCTACACAAGTGGCACCACGGGAAAGCCGAAGGGCTGCATACTCGGGCAGCACGAGATGCACCGCCTCGCCCTCACCATGAACGGTGAGATGCGATCGGGATCGGCGGACAAGATCCTGTTGTGTATGCCGATGTTCCACGTCGGAGCCATGGCGATGGCGCTGGGCATCCACGCACGCGGTGGCGGTGCCGTCCTTCATGAAGCTTTCGATCCGGCACATGTGCTGGCCACCGCTGCCGACGAACAGATCACCGTCCTGCACCTGGCGCCGACCATGCTGGCCGAGGTCGTCGCCGCTGCGCGACACGATGCCGCGACGTTGAAGACTGTTCGCACGGTGGTCTATTCGGCTGCACCGATCACCAGCACCGCGCTTGCCGCCGCCCTCGAGACCATGCCGAACGTCAACTTCATGAACCTGTACGGACAGACCGAGGTCATCACCTCAGGGCTTCCACCGGAGCTGCACCGGACCGCCGATACGGACGCGGACGCGCGTCGGCTGCGCTCGGTGGGCTATCCGTTCCCGGGTACCCGGGTGCGCATCGTGACCGACAGCGGCGACGATGCGGACCCTGGGCATCCCGGCGAGATCACGGTCCGTTGCGAGGCCATGTTCCGCGGCTACTGGAACGACAGTGTCCGAACGGCCGAAGTCCTGCGCGACGGTTGGTGCCATACCGGCGACATCGGCGTGGTCGACGACGGGCTGCTGTTCCTGGTCGACCGCAAGAAGGATGTCGTGATCTCCGGCGGGGAGAATATCTATTCACTGGAGGTCGAGAACGCACTCGCCACGCATCCGGGGATCGAGGAGTGCGCCGTGATCGGAACGCCTGATCCGCGTTGGGGAGAAGCAGTGACCGCGGTGATCGTGCCGGCTGCGGACTCACACGTCGACGAGACCGAGATCCGAACTTTCGTCAAGACCCGGCTGGCCGGCTACAAGTGCCCGCGCAAGATGTATTTTGTTCCCGACCTACCCACCTTGAGCAACGGAAAGATCGACAAGAAAGCGTTGCGGGCCACCTACTCGATTCGGGAGTAGTTCCGCCTCGCGGAGCCCTCCGGTCAACGCGAATCTTCGCTATTTGCAGGTGTTCTGCCTTGGATCAGTTGCGAGCAGCCAGCCGAGTCACGCTTCGCGGGGTCCACGAATCAGCGCTTCTTGCGCGACACTGGCGATCGTCGCACCGTCGGCGGTGAACACTGAACCGAAGACCAGCCCACGCGAATTGACCGTGGCGACCGACCTCTGCTCGACCAGGAGCCATTCTTCGAGCGGGACGGACCGGTGAAACCAGATCGAGTGGTCGAGTGAGATGTGCTGGGTCGGGCCGGTCGGGTCGAGCCCGATCGATTCCACGGCAGGCAGCATTGCCCAGAAGTCCGTCAACACGGTGAACAGGCACGCGCGCAACGCGGGATCATCGGGGACCGCCCCGACCGGACGGGTCCAGTACCGCCGGACAACGGCACCGTCGACCTTCTCCACCCGTCCCCGGTGCTCGAATGCCAGCTGAGGACCCCAGTCCGCGTCGAGCGGCTCGGACCAGCCGTCAGCATCGGGCCCGGGGACGATGGGCATCAGCGCCTCGTGAACCGCGCTCGGTTCTTCGACGTGGAATGACGCTGTCAGCGTGCAGATCACCTGGTCGGATTGGATGACCGTGACCGTCCGCGAGGCAACGGAGCGGCCATCGCGGGACCGATGCACCACCAGCGTGAGCGGGACATCGGCGGGGCCCGTCCGCAGGAAGGCGGTGTGCAGCGAGTGCACGGCAAATCCCGCAGGGACGGTCCGCTGCGCGGCCTGCAGCGCCTGTGCGGCGATCAGACCTCCGAACAGTCGGTCCGGGGTCAGAGCCATGTCGTTGACCGCGCGGAAACGATCGACGTCGAGCGGCTCGAGCTCGAGCAGTGTGATCAAGAGCGCCAGGTTCTCCGCTCCGCGAGCCGTGCTCACGGGCGAGTCCGAGGCGTCACCTGGGTCCCGCTCTGCCATTCGTCGGCTCCAATAATCGTTGTCGCTGAGCGTGCTCGGTGACTCGGGAACACTACCACCGAACACGAGGGGTTGACCGACACGGAAGAACCATCCGTTGCCTTCCCAAAATTATACCGCTAATTTAATTAGCGGTATAATCTCGAAAGCAAGATACTCATCGGAAGATTGGAACGAGCATGCGTGATGCCGTCATCGTCGAGACCGCGCGAACTCCCATCGGCAAGCGCAATGGTGGCCTGGCGAGTGTCCACGCCGTGGCGTTGTCGGCACAGATACTGAACGCGCTCATCGAGCGGGCCGGGATATCGGCCGATCTGGTGGACGACGTGCACTGGGGCAATGTGCTCAGCGTGGGGCAACAGTCCGGCAATGTCGGACGAATGGCCGTTCTGGCGGCAGGCTGGCCCGAACACGTTCCCGGCTTCACGATCGATCGCCAATGTGGGTCGTCGCAGCAAGCGATCTCGACCGCGGCCGCAACGGTCATCTCCGGTCAGGCCGATGTCATCGTGGCCGGTGGAGTGGAGATGATGTCTGCGATTCCGATGGGCGCCACCACCGCGGTCGAAGGTGCCGGCAAGTCCGGTGGGCTGGCCGTAGATCGGTACGCCGAGGAACTCACCGGTCCCGGATTCTTCGGTTCGTTCAACCAAGGCGCCGGCGCCGAGCGGATCGCCCGCGAGTGGAAACTGTCCCGTCAACAGGTTGACGAGTACTCCGCTCGTTCTCACGAACGTGCGGCGGCAGCGCAAAAGAACGGAGACTTCGACGCGGAGATCGTCCCGATCACCGTGGGCGAGGACGTGATCAGCCGTGACGAGGGCATCCGGCCGGGATCAACCGTCGAGAAACTCGGAACGCTTAAGACCCCGTTCCTCGACGGTGGCGTGATCAGCGCCGGTAACGCGTCGCAGATCTCCGACGGCGCGTCGGCCGTGCTGGTCATGACCTCGCAGAAGGCGGCGTCACTCGGGCTCACCCCCCTCGCACGGGTGCACACCGCGGTGGTCACCGGGGACGATCCGGTCAAGATGCTCACCGGACCCATTCCGGCAACTACGTTGGCTCTCAAACGATCCGGGCTCACCATCGACGACATCGACGCCTTCGAGATCAACGAGGCATTTGCACCCGTACCGCTGGCATGGCAGATCGAGACCGGAGCATCCGATGCCAAGCTGAATCCGGCCGGAGGCGCGATCGCACTCGGGCACCCGCTCGGCGCGTCCGGCACCCGGCTGGCCACGACTCTGCTGGCATACCTGCAACGCACCGGCGGCCGATACGGGCTGCAGTCGATGTGTGAGGGTGGTGGCACCGCCAACGCGACCATCTTCGAACGCCTGTAGTGCGCGACATCCCGGCGAGACCTGCCGCGATGTGGCCGCAATGAGTGGCACCTCGGTCATCGCCGGTGTGGGTCGTACCGCATTCTCCCGTCGATCAGGCCGAACCGTACTGGAATTGGCCACCGAGGCCGCCCTGGGCGCCATCGCCGACGCCGGTATCTCGGTGGACTAGATCGACGCCATCGCGACCTATCACGACAACGACACGGCCAGTCCTTCGGAAGTGGCATCGGATCTCGGTACCGGTCCCCTGACCTGGTCCCAATCGTGGCGATCGATGCGGCACAACGGGTCTCGGCAGCACTGACCGATGTCGGCCTGAGCCCTGGATCCACCCTCTTACTCGTCGGCACCAATCCCCTCCAGTACACGGTGTTCTGGTTCGCGGCCCAGATCTCCGGACTGCAGACGATTCTGATGAACCCCGAGTATCCGGCCGATCTGATAACCGGCCTCATCGGCGAGGTGGGTGCCGCTGCAGTCGCCTCTGAGTCCGGGTCAATCGCGGCAGGCGACGGTCACCAGATCGACTATTCGGCCGTGCTGTCCGGCGCCGTATCCGTTGACGGGGTGCTGCGCACCGGTGACCGGAGAGGCGACTGGGGAACCGACCGCGACCCTCTCGACATCGCCACGCTGATGTACACCTCTGGTACGTCGGGAAAGCCCAAACTGTGCGCACAATCGCACCGCTATCTGCTCGAGATCGGCCAGTATGTGGCGGACACCTTCTGCCTGTCGCCCGCCGACGTCGTGTACGCGCCGTTGCCGCTGTTCCACATCAACCCACTCGGATACGGACTGATGGGCGCCCTGTGTGGGCTGTCGGACTTTGCCACCTCACCGCGCTTCTCGGCATCCCGGTTCTGGGCGACGGTCGCCGAACACCATGCGACCGTCCTGATCTTGCACGGACCCCGGTTCAGATCCTGCTCAAGAATCCGGCCCTCACGGGCACACACGGTGCGGGCCTTATTCTTCGCCAACGAGGAACTCCTGACTCGTTTCCGTATCCCACTCGGGGTCACGGGCTATGGTTCCACCGAGTTCGGTGGATTGACCCACACCAGGTTGCGGCGTCACGGAGAACGGCTGAGCATTCCGGAGGGCATGACCGCGCTGCCGGGCGGTGGTGGACCAGGCCCCCGCCGACGACGGATGGTTCCGCACCGGTGACCCTGGCCGGGCCGAAGGCGATGAACTGGTGTTCATCGAGCGGATGGGCGAATCGGTCCGGATGAGAGGCGAGTACGTACCCCTGTCGTATCTCGACAGCATGTTCGCGAATCTCGAGGGCGTCCAGGAAGCTTCGGCGTGGACCACCGAGGACACCGCAGAGCTGGCCGTCTACGTCGTCGGCGATCCCGATCCCTCCGCGGTGTCCCAGCTTCTCGACGACCTGCCGAGGTTCATGCGACCGGCGTGGATGATCCAGACGGACGCACTTCCCCGCGGTCCGGGAGTCGGCAAGGTACAGCGACGCCGTCTCGGCGAGGCCGAAGAGCTCGCCCGGCGCCCCCTGGTCTGGCGCTCCTTCGACCGACTTGGTGTGCCCGTCCCGCGATTGTCAGCGAGACACGGAGATCGAGCTGTCGAGGAACTCGACCAGTCCGTCGGTGAATACATCGTTGTCGTCCCCCGCCACCATGTGGCCGGCGTCTCGGATGTCCACCACACGCGTCTGCGGAACGAGTTCGCGCATCTCGGCCACACCTTCGTCCGAAACGACGTCGGACATCTTGCCCCGGACGAGCAGCACCGGGCAGGTGATGTCGCGCGCGGCACTCTTGGACCGCTCATACGACACCGCGCTATTGGGGAGCTCGGGATTGGTCTGCGTGTAGGCGATCTCCATGCTGCGTGGATCCCAGTGCCAGTACCACCGGCCGCCGCGAAGACGCAGGTTCTTCTTCAATCCCTCGAGGCTGCCGCTCCGCCGCCGATGCGGGTTGTACGACGCGATGGCGGCCGACGCGTCTTCGAGACTCCCGAATCCGTCAGGCGCACTCATCATGAAATCGCGCACCCGGGCGCTCCCGGTCTCCTCGACTTTCACCACAACATCGACAAGCACCAGTGCCTGCGCAAAACCCGGGTTCTCTCCGGTGGCGATCAGCGACACCACCCCACCGAGGGATGCACCGACAAGCGCAATCGGCAGTCCGGGTTCGCGACAACGGATCTCGCCGACCAGGGTCAGCACATCACCGAGGTGAGCGGTGAGACCATATTCGCCCTGCTCGGACCACTCGCTGTCGCCGTGGCCACGAAGGTCGACGGCGAAGGCGATCCAACCGAGCCCGCCCAACCGCTCGCCCGTCGCACGCCACGAATGCCGGGTCTGTCCGCCGCCGTGCAACAGCACGACGACTCCCTTGGCTGGACCGGTGGCGTCGGACCAGCGATCGGCAGCCATCGTGAGTCCGGCGCCGGGTAGATCAACTCGCTTGTTTCCAATGGCTTCTGTACCCAACGGATCTCCTGGTCTCGTAGTTGACGTTTTCCCGCCACGTCGCGCGCAACGCGTGGCCCTACCTCACTGCTCTATCAGAACTCGGTTCAGCGTGGCACGTTGGGCGGGCGTCAGAGGTAATGAACTGGTGCGGCCGGGGGCAAGTCGCACGAGCACGTTGGTGATCACCGCACAGGCCGCGCCGTCCTGGAAGATGACGACCCGAAACCCCAGACTGCTGGAACCGAGTCGGACCAGGCTCACCTCGGCCCACGCCTCGCCGACGAACATCTCGCGAGAGAACTGCGCGGACACGTCCACAACACCGAGGTCGCCGGCGGTGAGCAGATCGCCGCACGTCTCGACGAGCAGCGAACGCCACGCAGCTGCGGAGTACTCCATCGCGAGGTAGAAGGGAACGTGTGCGCTGCCGGAGACGGTGCCGTCGCGCTCAGGACGGTGAGTGAGGGGAGCGGTGTAGACCTTGACCGGCGCTGCGGGCGGCCGCACTCAGACGTTCCGTCTCGCAACACCCTTGTATCCGAAGAACTTCTCGAAGTTCTCGTCGTTGATGGGCTGGCGGCTGTTGCGGTCGCGAGCACCTTCCAGCGCAGCGAGTCGCTCTTGGGCTTTCGTCAGCGCTTCTGACTCTCCGGCGGCAATGAGGTCGCGCGCCTGCTGCTTGAGGGACTCGATCTCCTCGTGCAACCGGACGGCCGCCTCACTGTATGTGAGCAGATCGTGATCGTCCTTGTCGTCACGCTCTGGGGCGTAACCAACGTTCTCCGCCATCGCAACCTCCATCGTCTCGAACGGCATCTGGACAGCACTCTACTCGGCCGCCGATAATCAGGTTAATAAATGCCCTTATCGAGGACCATCGCGTCGCCGAGCCGGCACTGAGCTGGACCTCTGACCGGCGGCACGACCCGAAGGCAATCAAGATTGCCAAAAAAGGTGCGCCAATGCCTCGCATCTGGTGAGGTGATCTGGTTCACTGGAATGGCGGCCGAAATAGGCCAATCAGTTAGATACTTCCGCTCAGGACGAGCAGCCAACGACCCTCGTCAAAGGAGACGCAACAATGCCACTGCAGGACTATCACCAGATCGTCTCGGTCGACGACCACCTCATCGAGCACCCCATGGTGTGGCAGGATCGCCTTCCAGAAAAGCTCAAAGAGCGGGGCCCGCGGATCATCGAGCAGAACAACAAGCACGTGTGGCACTACGACGGTGACATCTTTCCGACGGTCGGTCTCAACGCCGTGGCCGGCAAGCCGCCGGAGGAGTGGGGCATCGATCCGGTCCGTTACGAAGACATGATTCCCGGTTGCTATGACCCCAAGGCCCGGGTGAAGGACATGGACGTCGACGGTGTGGAAGCGGCGTTGTGCTTCCCGTCCCTTCCAGGCTTCGGCGGAGGCGTCTTCCAACGTGCCAAGGACAAAGACCTTGCGCTGCTGAACGTCAAGGCCTGGAACGACTTCTACATCGACGAGTGGTGCGCCACCGCCCCGAGCCGATTCATCCCGATGTCGCTGATCCCGATGTGGGATCCGGAACTGTCGGCCGCGGAGATCCGCCGGACCGCCGCGATGGGTTCCCGTACCATCAGCTTCCCGGATGCTCCGGTTCCGCTGGGATTGCCGTCGTTCCACGACAAGACCTACTGGGAACCGGTGTGGGACGCCTGCGAGGAGACCGGCCAAGTGCTGTCCCTGCACTTCGGCTCCGGGTCATATGTTCCCGGCTTCTCGTTCTCGGGAACAAAAGCGATACCCGGTCAGGTCGTGCTGCCCGACGCACCCTTCGCGGTGGCGATCACCGTGTTCTCCACGAACTTGATGTGGTCACTGGTCGATCTGATCTTCTCCGGTGTGCTGCAACGGCATCCGAAGCTGCAGTTCTCGCTGGCCGAGGGTGGCATCGGGTGGATTCCGTACATCCTCGAACGGGCCGATTTCGTCTGGGAGCGTCACCGCTACTACCAGCCGATCGACTTCGATGCCCGTCCCTCAGATCTCTACTTCAAGCACTTCTGGGGCTGCTTCATCGACGATGAGTTCGGTGTCGAGAACCGTCACAAGGCGGGGATCGACCGCATCATGCTGGAGATCGACTACCCGCACTCGGACTCGAACTGGCCGAACAGCCGCAAGCGTGCGGCCGAGGTACTCGCCAACGTTCCTGACAACGAGGTCGAGATGATCACCGAGACCAATGCTCGCCGGATGCTCAACTTCCCGCGCGTCTGACGACACTGCATCGAGAACGGCGATCCGCACAGTGTGCGGATCGCCGTTCTCGTCGATCCGGGGACCATTCGACGGGCCCGGCGTCCTGGCGGTGCTAGGCCAGCATACCTGGTAGCCGGTCAGCGACAATGTCGCGAGCCGACGTCATGATCGTGTCGACGACGTTGGCGCACGTGCCGATCTCGGTGATCAGGCCCTGTGCCTGACTGGCCCACCACATGCCGTCTCCGGTGTCGCCGGCGCCGAGCACGCGCTCGCGACCGCGAACACCCGAGGCGAGGTGGGCGACGTCCTTGAATGTCGCGCCAGGCCTCGTGGCGATCTCCGCGATCTCTTCGGACACCGCGTTGCGCGCCACACGGGCTGAGTTGTGGAATTGCCGGAACACCACGATGGTGTCGCGTTCGGAGTTCGCGACGATCCGATTCTTCACATTGTCATGGATCGGTGCCTCGGCAGTGGCCATGAACCGGGTACCCATGTTGACCGCATGGGCTCCGAGCGCCAGCGCCGCGACGAGCCCTGCACCGGTGGCGATTCCACCACTGGCGATGATCGGGATGGTCAACTGCGCTGCGGCGGCCGGGATGAGCACCAGACCGCCGATGTCGTCCTCTCCCGGATGTCCAGCGCATTCGAATCCATCGACGCTGATCGCGTCGACCCCAAGGGATTGCGCTTTGACCGCATGCCGAACGGCGACCGCCTTGTGGATCACTTTGACACCAGCTGCCTTGAAGTCCGGCAGATGTGGCGCCGGGCTACTGCCGGCGGTCTCGACGATCTTGATACCTGACTCGATGATCGCTGCTCGGTATTCGTCGTACGGAACCGGTTCGATGGTCGGCAGAATCGTCAGATTGACGCCAAAAGGCTTGTCCGTCATCGCCTGCGTGCGAGTGATCTCTTTCGCAAGCGCTTCGGGCGACGGCTGGGTCAGGGCGGTGAGAAATCCCAGGGCCCCTGCCTCCGCGACCGCCGAGATGAGCTCGGCGGTGCCCAGTCCCGTCATACCACCACAGACGATGGGGTGTTCGATGCCGAACGCCTCGGTGAAATCGGTCTTGAACATCAATACGAAAACCTCTCTGCCGAATGCGCTCACGCTCTGCATCAGAGAATTCGACTCTGATACGGTCTCGTTTCAGGCAGCAAGAGGTGCCGCACACCGCGCACGTTGCAGACAGATTACCGCATAATCATTTATCTGATTGGGACCGACCACCGTAGAACTTCGGTGCATCCCGCCAAGCCGACAGCGCAGCGTCGGTGGCTGCCGTCACCGAGATCCGGTCGGCCACCGGACCCCAACGCCGGTCGACCTCGGCTGCCGCACGCTCAACCGGAGCCGACACGGCGAATTCGTCGACCACCTCGTCGGACACCATCAACGGCATCTGCGCCCAGTCTCCCTGCTTGGACGAGCGGTACAGATCCTCGTGCAAACCGGCCCAGCCGTGCAGATCGAGGACACCCCGATATGCCGGCGTCGAACCGTAGAAGGCGATCTGACCGCGGACGAACTCCCGCGCCTCGGCAACCTCCTCGTCGGTAGAACCGGTGGCGAACATGGGAGAGACGATCACCTCGAACTGTGCCCGGGAGCGGCCGGCCGCCGCGAGTGCACCTTCTACATTGGGCAACAGAACCTCCTGGAGATAGCGTTTGGTGACAAAGGAATGCACCAGCAGGCCATCGGCCACCTCCCCGGCCACCCGGGTCATGTGCTCACCGACCCCGGCGACGATCACCGGCGGATTCCCGTATGGATTGGGCCCTGGATCAAACATCGGGGTCATCAAGCTGTGTGTGTAGAACTCACCCTCGAATCGCAGCGGGGCAGAGTTCTCCCAGCTCGCCCAGATCGCCCGCAGGGCCAGCACGTATTCACGCATCCGCGCGGCCGGCTGAGACCAGGGCATCGAGAATCGCCGGGTGATGTGCGGTTTGATCTGACTTCCCAGACCCAGCGTCAATCGGCCTGCCGACAGGGCCTGGACGTCGTTCGCGGCGATCGCCGTCACCATGGGACTTCGGGCGAACGCCACATAGATGCTGGTACCCAGACGCAAGGTCGATGTCGTCTGAGATGCGGCCGCCAGCAACAGCAGGGGGTCGTGGCACGTTTCCCCGAGGAACATCCCGCCGAAGCCGCTTCGCTCCACATCGGCCGCGATCTGGCCAACACTGCCCATCCCCGGGTCGATCGCCACGTCGAGCGATGCCGTGGTTTCCGTCTTTGTTGTCATGACACTCCTCATCGGGCAATAACGTCGGCGGAATTGGGCCGATTCTGCCTCTTCCCAGAGAATGTAACAGCAGATACAGTATATTTCGGTAGCTAATTGACTCCAGAGAGTTGGCGCGATGACAGCAACACAACAGACTCCGGCGGCGCACCGCGACGGTATTGCACAGACACTTCGCGATTTCCTCGCGAAGAACGATCCCACCGCGATGTCAGCGATCGAGTTCCTCGGGCGCCGCTTCGACGCGGGGCTGGCCTGGGTCCACGCACCGGTGGGTTCAGGCGGATTGGGCTGGGAGCGCGGCCTGCAGGCCGACGTAGAGCAGGCCATGGAGGCCGCCGGCGCCGAGCATGCCGACATCATGCGCAACCCGATCGGACTCGGGATGGCGGCACCGACCGTGCTGGCACATGCCGCACCCGAACTGAAGTCGCGGCTCCTTCGTCCGTTGTGGACGGGGGAAGAGATGTGGTGTCAGCTGTTCTCCGAACCAGGGGCCGGCTCGGACCTGGCAGGGCTGGCCACGCGCGCCATTGCGGACGGCGACGACTGGATCATCAACGGCCAGAAGGTATGGACCACCTACGCGCACATCTCGAAGTGGGCGATGCTGCTCGCCCGAACTGATCCGTCCGCGCCCAAACACGCCGGTATGACCTATTTTCTGCTGGACATGACAACTCCCGGGGTGCACGCTCGGCCACTTCGCCAGGCCACCGGCCAGGCGGACTTCAACGAGGTCTTCCTGGACGACGTCAGGATCTCCGATACCTACCGGATCAGCGAGCCGGGAGCAGGATGGTCCACCGCACGCACAACACTGGTGAACGAACGGGCCATCATCGGGGGCAGCGAGCCATGCCGAGAAGGCGGCCACATGGGTCGACTCACCGAGATGTGGAGAGACCGGCCGCAGTTGCGAACCGGCGACAGGTTCGGCGTGGTGGTCGATGCATGGATCCGCGCAGAGGTTGCACGACTGTCGAATGAGCGGACCCGCCAACTGATGGTTTCCGGCGAGCCCGGGGTGGAGGGCTCGGGAGCCAAGGTCACCGCCGCCACCAACAACCAGATCATCACCAGATTGCTCGCACAACTCGATCCGTCCGCTGCACTGGACTACGACGATTGGTCGGTGGAGTACGACGCGGCGATCCGGCCGGAGACCTTCCATTACCTACGAGCAAGGGCCAACACCATCGAGGGGGGAACCACCGAGATCCTCCTCGGTCAGATTGCCGACCGAATCCTCGATCTCCCTCGTGAACTCAAGCTCGATCCGAACCTCCCGTGGCAGGACATCCGAAATGACGATTACCACTCCCCCGCCGGTTCCCATGGTGGAAGACTCGACCGCCCAGGAAGTCCGGGCCACTGTACGTTCGCTGTTGGACGCCCGTTATACACCCGCTTTCCGGCTCGAATTCGTCGCCGGCGGCGCAGATTTCGACGACGCGCTGTGGTCGGCCCTCTCGCATGATCTGGGCCTCACCGGGCTACTCATTCCCGAAGTCCTCGGTGGCGCCGGTGCGTCAACGCGTGAAAGTGCCGCGGTAGTGATCGAACTCGGTCGCGCGCTGGCACCGGTGCCGTACTTGTCGAGTGCGGTGGTCGCGACCACCGCGCTGGTGCGCTGCGCACGCAACGGGTCGTCTGCTGCCGCAGACGTGGTTGCCCGACTCGCCGACGGTGCGATCGCCGCCCTCGCCGTCCCCGCCACCCAGTCGTTCGGCGACGGTGCCGAGCCGACCGTACGGGCAACGAACACCGGCTTGGATACGGTTGTGTTGTCCGGCACCGTCAAACAGGTCATCGGTACCGCAGATGCACTTGCCCTTGTGGTGCCGGCGCGACGCGGCGACGAACTTGTCCTGGCGCTGGTCAACGCTGACACACCGAAAGTCAGGGCCACCCGGCGATCCAATGTCGACATGACCCGGCCCACGCGGGATCTGGGCCTCGATGAGGTCAGCGGCACGGTCATCGCGACAGGCGTGGAGGCCGGCGACGCGGTGACGACTGCGCTGGAGACGGGAGCGGCGCTCCTCGCGTCCGAGCAGGTCGGAGTCTGCGAATGGGCGTTGGCCCAGGCCACCGAATACCTCACGGTTCGTCACCAGTTCGGCCGCCCGATCGGTTCCTATCAGACGCTGCGGCACCGCGCCGCCCACCTGTGGATCGACATCAACCATGCTCGGGCGGCGGCGATCTATGCGGCCTCGACCCTGGCAGACGCGGTCGCCGACCACACGATCGCGGCAGCGCTCGCCCAGACCTATTGCGGTGCAACGGCCTTGCGAGTAGTCGAAGAAACGATTCAGATGCACGGTGGCATCGGTTTCACCTGGGATCATCCGCTCCACCTATACCTCAAGCGCGCGTTCGCCGACACCGTGGTATTCGGCGATGCCGACGTTCACAAAAGCACCCTCGCCCGCCTGATCGGTCTCGCCGAGCCGACGCCAAACCCCGTCCACGTATGACCATCGGCCCAGACGGTTCACGCACCCGCGCCGCCGAGATCGCCCGCCGTATCGAAGACGAGGTGATAGCCGACGGCTGGCGTGTGGGCACCGCCCTCGGGTCCGAGACCGCATTCATGGCTCGATTCGAGGTCGGCAGATCAGTTGTGCGCGAGGCCTTCCGGATCCTGGAGAGCCGCCACGTCGCCACACCGCGCCGAGGGCCAGGTGGAGGGCTTGTGGTGACGGCCCCTGACCGGTCGGCCGTGCTCGACCAGGCATCACTGTTCCTGGAATACGACGGATTCGCTGCTGACGACCTGTTCCAGATTATGGAACTTCTCGAGGTTGCTGCTGTCGAGCATGTTTCGGCAACCATCGACGCCGAGGGCCTGGCCCGACTTCGAGAGGTACTCGCGGCCGAGGTCGATGTCGGCGACCTGCGGTTCGAGCCGGTGACTGTCCACACCGAGCTGGCACGGCTGTCGGGCAATCCCGTGCTCTCGTTGTTCATCCACATCGGAAACAATCTCGCGCGCACACACGGCGTCCGTCCTTCGCAGAGTGAACACCAGTGGATACACAAACACAGCGTGGAACTCGTCGAGGCGCTCGAGGTCGGTGACACTGTGGCGGCGGTTCGCAGCGTTCGCCGTCGCATCCGCGGAATGAGCCGTCGCCGATCGGTCTCCTCCACCCGCATTCCATCCACGCCCACAACAGGAGAGTCATGACATCCCCAGACCTGGTGCTCATCGAACAGATCGGTGCATGCCGCCTCATCACGCTGAACCGGCCCGAGGCCCGCAATGCACTCTCCCAAGCCCTGAATCGGCAGCTCATCGACGCCTTGGCGGCGGCCGACACCGCCGCGGACACCTCGGTCATCCTCCTGGCGGGCGCCGGCGGCGCGTTCTGCGCAGGAATGGACCTCAAGGAGCTGGCCGAACGGGGATTCACCGGGACCGATAAGACCGAGAATTGCATCGATCGGGTGTCGAACTGCCGCACGCCGGTGATCGGTCTGATCGACGGATCGGCGGTGACCGGTGGTTTCGAACTCGCGCTGGCGTGTGATTTCCTGATCGCGTCCGAGAACGCGCGATTCGCCGACACCCACTCCCGGGTCGGTATCGTGCCCGGCGGCGGCCTCACCGCGAGACTCGTCGAAGCGATCGGAGTCCGGCGCGCCCGGCAGATGAGCGGAACCGGGCAGTACATCGATGCCACGACGGCGCTCGACTGGGGTCTGGTCAACCAGGTGGTGGAGTCCGCCGGCCTGCGCGAACGCGGGCTGGCCATCGCGGAGGCGTTCACCGCCACCGATGCCGCCACTCTCGCCGAGGTCTGGCAACTCTACGATGCAGTGTCGCGAGACCACATCGCGCAGGCCGTCGACCGTGAGGCGGACATCAACAAGGCGTGGTCCGCACAGGCCCTCGCTCTGGTCGACACCACCAAAGCTGTCCTCGAACACGGTCGCGCGCAAAACAAGAGCGCACGTTGACGGTGTCGCCCTGCGGTCCGGTCAATTCGGCGGGGGACTCTACCGGCGAGCGGGCACTCGGCCCCTTGGCCGGGTTGAAAGTGGTGGAGCTGGCGAACATCGGTCCCACCGGGCACGCAGCCATGGTGCTCGCGGACCTCGGTGCCGACGTGGTTCGAGTGCAGCGTCCCGGGGATGGTGGCGGCACACCCCTCCACATGCTGCGCGGGCGTCGGCTCATCACCGCCGATCTCAAGAACCCGGCCGCGATCGCCGACGTCGTCGCACTCGCCACCCGCGCCGATGTCCTGTTGGAAGGATTTCGACCCGGGGTGGCCGAACGTCTGGGCCTCGGACCCGGCGACCTGCTCCCGCGGAATCCGCGCCTCGTCTTCGCCCGCCTGACCGGGTGGGGCCAAGACGGTCCGCGGAGCGGCGCTGCCGGGCACGACATCAATTTCATCGCGCCCACCGGCATCTTGCATTCGATGGGATCGGCAGATTCCCGGCCGACGCCGCCGTTGAACCTCGTCGCCGGATTTGCGGGCGGATCCATGTTCGCGGTGACCGGCATCTTGTCGGCACTGTGGGAACGCAACACATCCGGGCAGGGACAAGTCATCGATGTGTCGATGGCCGAGGGCGCTCTGATATTGAGTCAGCAGGCGTGGACACTGCGGCCGAGCGGCTACTGGTCCGACATCCGCGGGACCAACCTGGTTGACGGCAGCTGCCCGTTCTGGGATACCTATGAGTGCTCCGACGGCCGATATATGGCAGTGGGAGCATTTGAGCCGCAGTTTTATTCCCGGTTTCTGACCACACTCGACATCGACCAGGCCGCCGCACCGGCACAGTACGACCGAGATGCCTGGCCGGCGTTGCGCACAATGATCGCCAACCGCTTTCAACGAAAGCCACGTGACCAGTGGGCGCAGATCTTCGCGACCGTGGACTGCTGCGTCACCCCGGTCCTCGACTTTTCCGAAGCCCCCGACGATCCGCAGTTCCGTCACCGCGACTCGATCATCGAGTTCGAGGGTGTGACCCAGCCCGCTGCGGCTCCGCGCTTTTCGCGAACCCCATCGCCACCACCGACACTGCCGGTGCACGAACGCTCAATCCACGGCGTCTGGGCAGGCGACGAGGATTGACGAGCGCACGCTCAGTTCCCGGTGTAGTTCGGAGTTCGCTTGTCCCGCAACGCGGCGATCGCCTCGGCGGCATCGTCGGTGGTGGCAAGGACGGCATAGTGCGATGACAGCAGGTCCAGGGAGGTATCGAGGTCCGAGCGCGAAGCCTGATCGATGGAACGCTTCATCGCCCGAACTGTTGTAGGCGCGTGTCTGGCAATCGATCTCGCGAGCCGGTGGGCAGCGGCGGGCAGATCGGCACTGTCGGCAACACTGTTGACCAAGCCGATCCTCTCTGCCTCCTCGGCATCGATCGCTGCACCGCTGAGCAACAATTCCATCGCCTTGGCCCGACCCACCAGGCGCGGCAGGAAGTAGGCGCCACCGGCCCCGGAGGTCAGCCCCAGAGAGACGTACACCTCCGAAGCCCTGGCGCCACGCGACATCACTCGCATATCGCACGCGAGTGCCAGGTCGAGGCCGGCACCCTGGGCATTGCCATTGATCGCCGCGATGATCGGTTTGTCGCACGCATTGATCGTCCTGATCAGCTCATGCACGTGCTCGTGGAGGTGGCGTTTGCGCTGCAGCGGCGTCAGCTCGAGTCCGGCGAACTCGCGGGTATCCATACCCGAGCAGAACGAGCGGTCACCTCGGCCGGTGATGACGATGACGCGCACGGACTCGTCTGCGACGGCCCGCCGGATCACGTCGGTCATCGCGTCGACCATCGTGAACGTGAGAGCGTTGCCCCGATTCAGCCGGTCCAGCGTCAACGTACCGATGTGATCGTCGACCACCCACTCGTGGTCAGGCATGGCGCGAGCCGTCCGTCGCGTGCTCGGTGTCAAGACGAATCGAAGCCGTCAGCACGTCCCACGGATTACCGGCAAGGAGCCGCCGACCCAGCTGTTCGGACCAGCGGCGCGGCGCCCCGAATTCGGAGATTGTGCTGCGAGCTCGCATGGTGTGCAACCAGAGTGAGTGTTCGGCAGTGACGCCGATCGCGCCGTGCAATTGGTGCGCGGTACCGACGATCTCATCGACACATTGTCCGAGCGTGACCTTCGCAACGGCCACCGCGAAGTCCGCCTCGTCTGCGCCAAAGCCCATGTCGTCGGCCGCGGCCACTGCCAATGCCACTGCCGCCCTGCCTCTCTCGAGTGAGCCGGCTATCGCGGCCAGTTGGTGCTGCACCGACTGGAACTTGCTGAGGCTACGGCCGAACTGTTCACGCTCGCGGGTGTGGGAGACGGTGAGTTCCACCGCCGACTGCACACTGCCCAGAGTTTGCACACATCGCGCCCAGGCCCCTCTCCGGATCAGTTCGGCGTACGTCGACTCTGGCAGTTCGGTGCACTCGCCGTCGCGCACCGACACCTCGATGCGTCCGCGCGGCTCACCGGCCAGATTGTCAGTGGTGCTCACCGGATGCACGGCCGGGTCGATCACGGTGATGCGTCGGCCTTCGTCGCGCTCGAGCACCACCAGCACTGCCGCACAGTCCGATGCCCACGGAATGCCCTCCACCGTCGCGATCAGCACGTCGCCATCCGCGGCAGCGGTGCCGAAACCTACTGTCAGAGGTCCTGATTCCGGCACCACCAGCCCGATCTCTGCCGACAGCCACGCCGCCAACAGATCGGTCTCGGCGATCGGAACCGGACACGCGAACCCGGCCAGCTCGCTCAGCAGCACCGCCGCCTGCGCGGGCCCCGCCTCCAACTCGGCGGTGCTCGTCAGCCGGCTCAGACCTGTTTCCTCGAGGTTCGCCCAGAGAACCTCGTCGAGCCCGACCGGCCGACTGCGCTGTCCGGTGAGCCGATCTCGCGACCGCGTGCCCAGATCGATGACCAGTGCCCTCAGATCGTCGTTGCCTTCTGCCGGCGCGTCACCGAGCGCTGCCATCGCATCCCTTCCAGGGTCGACTGTGGTCATTCCCGACTTCCTCTAACGCAGCCCGAGGCCGCGGGCGACAACGCCACGCAGCACTTCGTTGGTTCCGCCGCGCAAGGTGAACAACGCCTGATGCAGCCGGGCGTCTCGCAGCAGGCCGGCGATCTCGGGGGTTGGTCGCCAGCCTGTCTCGGCCTCGACGTCGTCGAGCAAACGCGCGACGAGATCAACCGATTCCTGCTCGAACCTGGTCCCGAGATCTTTCACCAGCGCCGCCTGATTCGCCGGGGATTCGCCGGCCTCGAGTGCTCGCGCCACGGCCGTGGACAACTGACGCAGCGAGATCACCCGCGCGCCCAGGTCTCCGACGGCGGCCGTGACGGACGGGGACGGCGAGACGTCGTCGGAGCTCAGCCAGCCGATGACCGCCAGCAATAGCGGCATCGTGGAAAGAAGGCGCTCTGGACCACTGCGTTCGTATGACAGTTCGGCCGTCACCTGATGCCATCCGTTACCGATCTCACCGAGGACCTCGGAGTCGGGGACGAAGACGTCGGTGAAGGCGACCTCGTTGAAATGATGCTCACCCGAGAGCAATTCGATCGGGCTGATGCCGACGCCCGCAGCATCGGTCGGAACCAGGAACTGACTGAAGCCCTTGTGCCGGGCTTCGGGATCGGCGGGCGAGGTCCTGGCCAGCACCACCACCATGTCCGCATGATGAGCGCCGCTCGTCCACACCTTCGTGCCGTTGATGACCCAGCCGCCATCTGCCCTGGTGGCCTTGGTCTTCACCGCCGCCAGATCGGAACCGGCACCGTGTTCACTCATACCGATGGCCGAATAGAAACGGCCGCTGGCGATTTGGGGAAGGATGCGGGTTTTCTGTTCCTCGGTACCGAAACGAAGCAGTGTCGGCGCCACCTGGCGGTCGGCCACCCAGTGCGCTGCCACCGGCGCGCCCTGCGCGAGCAGCTCTTCGGTGACGACGTAGCGCTGTAGATGCTCGCTGCCGCGGCCGCCGTAACTCTCCGGAATGGTCAGTCCCAGGAGGCCGGCCTCGCCGAGTCTGAGGCTGAAGTCGGCATCCCAGCGCGACAACCAGGAGTCCACGGCCGGACGCCAGCCGAACCGATCGCGGTCGGTCGCCAGGAAGTCGCGGATTCGCCCGCGAACCGCGTCCAGCTCGGATTGATGCATGCCCAGCAGGGCATATGAACCGCTCACGTGGACCCCTTCCGGGCACCGTCGACCTACCGTTGCGAACTGATCGCACAGTTGCCCCTAATCAGCTAACTATATACCCTATTAGAAAGTCGTTGGGCCGCACTGGCGCACATTGGATGAATGGCGAAACCTTGAGTGAGATCGTAGCTATCGGGACGTATGTGCCGCCATGGACGAAAGCAGGCAAACGGGTTCGCGGTCCTGACGAGGACGCGGTCACCATGGCCGTCGCGGCCGGACGGGCCGCCGATCCCGACGTCCGCGCCCAGCGGATCGTTGTGGTGTCCCGCAACATGCCACTCATCGAGGGCGGTAATGCGGCGGTATTGCTCGCCGGTCTCTCGCTCGATCCCGACGTACCCATCACCGAAGTCCTCGGCGGCGCTCCCGCGGCGCTCGACCAGGTGGCCACGGCCGATCCGCATACCCTGGTGATCGCGGCCGACGACTCTCCGACAGCGGCCGGGGCCGGGGCCGTACTGACCGGGACCGCGCCGACGGGCACCCGACTGGTCGCGGCGGGCGGGCAGACCCGGAGCCTGCCGGTGGTGATTCGCAACGACCAGGGCGAACGCCGCGAATACGCCGACCCGCGCCTCCAACGGGAGGTCGGCGTCAAGACGACAGTGGCCCGGCTCGGCGTTTCCGAACAGCCCGATCTCGTGGTCGCCGCCGTCGCCGGCGTCAAGGCCGCACTCATCGGTGGCGCCTTCGGTCGAGCTGCGATCAACGATCCGAGCACATCGGCGAGCGCCGCGATCCGGGTACTCGCAGAAGCCGTCGAAGCCGGCCAGGCCGGGCTGATCCTGGCCACCGAGCAGTCGGTTGCAAGCGTTGCCACGCTGCACCTCGGAGACACTCCCCCGGTCGTTGCCCGCGACGAGACGATCTCCGGCGAACTCCCCAAGGCGACCATCGCACCAGGAATCGGTATCCCCATCTCACTGGCCGCCTACGCGCGCGCCTTCGAACCCAAATTGCGATGGGAAGCTGCCATCTTCCCCGGTGATGACGAGCCGGTCTTCCCCCCGCGGCGACGGGTCGACGACGCCGGGAACCTGCAATCGGACTACACGCTGCAGCCGCTGCCGCGCACGGGTGAGGTCTACACCCACACGACGATCCAGATCCCGGTGCCGGACCTGCCCAGCCCGTACATCATTGCGCTGGTCCAGCTCACCGACAGCCCGGTGCGTGTGCTCCTAAAGGTCACCGGCGCACTCGCCGGCGACATCGAGATCGGTCAGCCCGGAGCAGTGGTGCTGCGCCGGGTCGCGATGCGCAACGGCATTCCCGACTACGGATACGCATTCTGGCCAGGGCGGCCCGCCGAACCCACAACCGCGGTGACCGCTGCCGCGACCGAAGGAGCACGTCAATGAGGAAAGTTGCGATCGTCGGCGCCGGGATGACGCCGTTCGCCGAGCATTTCGACCTCGGCATCAAGGACCTCATCCCGATGGCCTACTCCGAGGCTGCGGGCTCTGTGGACAAAGGGCTCAGCAAGGCCGACATCGAGGCCGCGTGGTTCGGCGAGCTCGCCACCACCGACGGCTTTCCGTCGGGTATTCTCGCCGACACCCTCGACCTGACCGACATCCCGGTGACCCGTGTCGAAAACGCCTGCGCCACCGGCAATGACGCCATCCGGAACGCGACGCTCGCGATCGCGTCCGGACTCTACGACGTCGTACTGGTGGTGGGTGCGGACAAGGTCCGCGAGACGGCGTCGAACACCACTTTCTGGGAGTGGGCGGCCATGACCCGCGACAACGCGTGGGACTATCCCCTCGGCCTGGTGGCGCCTGCCAACTTCGCACTGCACGTGACGCGGTACCTACACGAGTCGCCTGCCACGAAAGAGCACATGGCGATGGTCGCGGTCAAGAACCACTTCCACGCCCTGAACAACCCGAAAGCGCAACTGCGATACGAGATAACGGTCGAGCAGGCGCTGGCGGCACCGACGGTTGTCGCGCCGTTCGGACTGTACGACTGCACACCGCAAAGCGACGGGGCGGCGGCCGTGATCCTGGCATCAGAGGATGCGGTGGATCGATTCACCGACCGTCCTGTGTGGGTGCGTGGGGTCGGCCTCGGCATGGACCGGGTCATGCATCAGCACAAGAAGGACATGACCACCTTCCCGCCGACCGTCAAGGCCGCCAAGGCCGCCATGACGATGGCCGGCGTGACACCCTCCGACATCGATGTCGCCGAAGTCCACGACTGCTTCACCGGCGTCGAGTTGATCAGCTACGAAGACCTCGGTTTCGCTGACCGATTCGAGGCGTACAAACTGGTCGAGGCGCGAGAACACTATGTGGGCGGATCGATCCCGATCAATCCGAGCGGAGGGTTGAAAGCCAAGGGACATCCGCCGGGCGCCACCGGGGTGGCGCAGTGCTACGAGCTGTTCAACCAGTTGCGCGGCGAGTCGGAAAACCAGGTGGACGGCGCGCGGATCGCGCTCGCCCACAATATCGGTGGACCGACCGCGGTGTCGGCTGTGACCATTCTGTCGAACGATCGGGGCTGACCCGCCGGGCAATTCCGCTCCGGCATCCAAATAGTCTAATCATATGGCTGACTGGTAATAGTCTCTGGTTCTGCGCTGCCGAAGCGCTATGGAAAGGGTTACGCGTGTCGATCTCATTGCTGTTGGAAATGGCCGCATCCGCACAACCAGACCGCACCGCGGTGGTGGCCGATGAGCTGAGGTTGACCGTGACCGAGCTGGCCACCGTCGCATCAGGCGGCGCCGGTGTGATCACGGAGTCCGGTGCTCAGCACGTCGTGTACGTGGGCACCGGCGGCGCCCATCTGCCGTTCCTGTTGTTCGCGTCCGCCCAGGCGGGGATCCCGTTCACCCCTCTCAATTACCGACTGAGCGCGGAGGGCATCAACAGCCTGATCGCGCGCCTGCCGGATCCGCTGGTCGTCGTGGACCGTGAGTATCGCGACATGATCGACGTTCCCGCGCAGCGTCTTCAGGATTCCGACGAAATCCTCGACCGTGCCCATACCGCCGAGCCGTTCACCAGGTTCGTCGATCCTGATGATCTCGCGGTGGTGCTGTTCACCTCCGGCACCACGTCACGACCCAAAGCGGTCCAGCTGTCGCACAGCAATCTCACCAGCTACGTCATGCAAACCGTCGAGTTCGACAGCGCCGCACCAGAAGACGCGGTTCTGATCGCGGTCCCGCCATATCACATCGCCGGGGTGGGCGCCGCGCTGTCGAACGTCTACTCCGGGCGCAAGATGGTGTACCTGCGCCGTTTTGATCCCGTGGAGTGGATACGCCTCATCCGGCAAGAGGGCGTCACCACTGCCACCGTCGTTCCGACGATGCTCGACCGGATCATCACCACGCTCGAGCAGAATCCGGTGGAACTGCCCACGCTGCGCAACCTCGCCTACGGTGGCGCAAAGGTGGGTCTTCCGCTGGTACGCAAGGCTCTCGCGCTGCTACCCGACGTCGGATTCGTCAACGCATACGGTCTGACCGAGACGAGTTCCACTATCGCCGTCCTGACACCGGACGATCATCGGGCGGCGCTCAGTTCGTCGGATCCCGTTGTGGCCGCGCGACTGGCTTCGGTGGGCCAACCCGTACCCGGAATCGATTTGCAGATCCGTGGCGCGGACGGCGAGGTGGTCCCGCAGGGCGAGCCGGGTGAGTTGTACGTCCGCGGCGAACAGGTATCCGGCAAATACGACGAGATCGGATCGGTTCTTGACGAGGAGGGCTGGTTTCCCACCAAAGACATCGCGACACTGGACGCCGACGGTTACCTGTTCATCACCGGGCGATCCGACGACACGATCATCCGCGGGGGTGAGAACATCGCTCCCGCCGAACTCGAGGATGTCCTCGTCGAACACCCTGCAGTGCACCAGGTTGTCGTGATCGGTGTGGAGGACCCGGAGTGGGGTCAGAGCATCGTCGCGATCGTGGTGCCGGAGCCAGGTACCGAGCCAGACGGCGAAGAGTTGCGGGCATACGCGCGCAAGGCGCTGCGCGGTTCCCGAACCCCCGACCGAGTGGTCTTCCGGGACGTACTTCCCACCACGGCGACCGGTAAGATACTGCGTCGCAACTTGATCCAGGAACTGAGCCCGATCACCGGTAACGCCTGAGACCTTGCACTCCCCGAGATACGAAAGACGGTCCGCGTGCTGGGCGGATCGTCTTTTGTGTAGTTGCGTCGTTCCGCATGGCCCACGACAAGGGGCTCGGTCGCCGGTGGTGGTGATCCTGGCCATGAGGGCAACGGTGTTACGCAGGACCTGGTCCCCGTACTCCGCCGGAGTACCCGCGACGGCGTCACGGGGTACAAATACCCGGAAGCCCGCCTGCGACAGGTGGCCGACGGTGTGCGGGATCGCGAGATTGAGCGACACCCCGACGAGGACGACGGTCCGTACACCACGCCCGCGCAGGACCGCCTATCAGTTCGGAGTCCGAGGTCGGGAACCACCCGTGGTGGCGCGGTATCACGAGAACGCCGGGCGCATGCAGCGCCGAGATGACCCGAGTGGGCTCGGACTCGGGCGTCCAGTCCCGAGTCGCCGGCCCCATGCTGCGCCACACCCGTGCGGTGCCCGACGGTTTACCATCCAGCGGCCCTTCGAGCATTGCATGCACCACGGTGGCGCTCGAAGTCCGGGCCGCATCGAGCAGGACATCGATCGCGGAACCAATGCCGCCGAGTCGCATTGCAGGTCCGGCAGTATCGATTTCTTGCCGAGGATGCCCTGCTGGCATTCGATAGTACGACCGCCTCGCGGGCAGTGAGATACCGGCCGTCCTGCCAGGCACGATGCCCAACCGGACCGAACGAGAGCCTCAACCCTTCGCTGCCGCCCGCGGATGGCAGCATCCGGACGCGTTCGAGTCCCGATGTGGGCCGCCGGCAACGCACGCACGATGTCGATCCGCGCTTCCGCGGCGTAGGTTTCGAACGCCGCCAGATATTCACGGCCGCCGGTGACCGAGCGTTCGTAGGTGACGCCGACTCGCCGATGCCCGGATCGCTTGCAAGAAGCGCGATGCAGCAGCTCTCGTTTTTCAGTCGCCAAGCCAATCGTCAGTACCGCCCCACGACAGCGTCGGTACAGAACCGCCTCGTTCGACAACGTCCCCGAACCGAAGAGGCGTTCTCAGAGCGGACTGTTCGTGGTTCCTGCGAGTCGGCAGTTCTCGGACAAGGAGCACATGCGCGGCCTGATCCGGCGGGTGAACAACGGCATGCTGCGCGCCCCCATCGAGCAGCGAACGATCATGTTCACCGCTGAGGCGAACCGGGGTGGCGGTCGTTTCAGAAAGTGCCGCGACCACGGTGAGTGGCGTCGCCTACCAGCAGATGTACCATTTCCTCTTCGAGTTCGAGGGGGAAGCTGTTGTGCGGCTGTGGGGATTCAATGACACGCACCACGTCCGCGAGGTATTTGCGCTGGGCAGCGAGGGCAAGGTCAGCTAGGGGGCCGCAGGACCACTATATGGGCGCAACACGTCTGACTTATTCGACGGCCGGCATTCCTCCTTGTACGTCACCGTTCCGAGCTCGATGAACCTCTCCTTGGTGCCACCTCCAGAAAACGCCGGCCAGATCGCCGGTCCTGAGCCGTAAGTCACTGCCGGCAATCAGAACTCGACAGCCACATGGTCAGACACCGGATGTGCCTGGCAGCCGAGGACGAGTCCGTCCGCGATGTCCTCCTCGTCGAGAGCGCCTGCGTTCGCCATCTCGACCTGTCCGGAGAGCACCGTGGCCTGGCACGACCCGCATTCACCCTCCCGGCACGAGTACGGCGCCTCTACTCCGTGAGCGAGTAGTACGTCGATCAGCGTCTTCGACCGGGGCCAGGCGAGTTCATGGGTGGCGCCGTGGAGCTCGACGGTGACCCTGGCGGCATCCCGCTTGTCCTCAACGCTGTCCGCAGTGACAATTGGTGGCCCGTGGTGGCCGAACGGATCGTCGGACAGCGACACGAAGTTCTCGATGTGGATCCGGGCCCGCGGCAGTCCGATCTGTTCGAGCGCCTGGCGTGCTCCCTGCATGAAGGGTTTCGGACCACAGATGAACGCTTCGAAATCACCGTACGGTTGCAACACCGACCGCAGCGCAAGGTGTGTCGGCAACCCTTGCACGCTTTCGATCCAGTGCACCACCGTGAGTCTCTCGGGATACTCGCCGAACAGAGAGCGCAACTGGGTCGCGAAGATCACCGACTCGGGATAACGATTGGCATAGAACAGCACCACACGTCCACTGCCGTCCAGGAGCGCGGTCTTCATGATGGACAACAACGGTGTGATGCCACTCCCGGCACCGACCAGCAGCAGGTCGCGGTCGACATCTTTGGGCGTGAATGCGCCGGCCGGAGGCAGACTTTCGATGATCTGACCCGCGGCGATGTTGTCACACAACCAGTTGGACCCGTAGCCGTCGACTGTCCGCTTGACGGTGACCATCAGCGTGTCGTCGTGTCTCGGCGAGCTCGACAGGGAGTAACACCGCGCCACCGACCCCGTGCGATCACTCGGAATCCTCAGGGTGAGGAATTGCCCAGGCCGGTAGGAGAATTGATCACCGGGAGCATCGAACACGATCGTCTTGGCATCGGGGGTCTCGGCGATGACCTCTCGCACCCGTAGCGCGACCGCCCCCGGGGAACTCGGTGCGGGCGCCCCAAGCGTGCTGCCGGTCGCCTGATCAGTGGGCGACACGGGCAGACACCGGTGAACTCTCGACGCGCGCAGGACCCACCATCGCATATATCAAATCGGTGATCGCCGCGATCGTGCCCTCCCGGGTCATTTGAGCCTTGGTGTTGCGTGCGAGGAACCACGACCGCTCCAACATCGCCATCACACACACCCCCGAGGTGGCGGGATCGCTCAGGGAGCGCCCAGACAATCGTTCCAGCTCGCGACCGATGACGCCGGCTGTCTCGGCATGAACTCGTGCCACCGCTGCCTGGAACCGGGCGTCCGGTGGCGAATCATCAACGGACCTGATCGAGAAGGCTCCGGTTCGGTCGAGATAGTCGAACAGCTGACGTACCCATGCTTCGAAGGCGGACTTGTCAGCACCGATTTCGATGAGCTCGAGCGCCCGCACGGCGTCCGCTGTCTCGCGTGTGGTGACGGTACCCAGCTCGATGAAGATGTGCCGCTTGTCTCGGAAGTAGTAGTAGAAACTTCCCCGCGCAACCGAAAGCCGATCGGTGATGTCTTTCACCTGAGTACCGGAATAACCCTTGCGCTCGAACACATCCCGGGCCGCATCAAGGAAAGCTTGTCGGGTTACCGCCGACTTCGGATGTTTCGCTTCACTCAGTTTCACCGGACGAATTACTCTGCGGAGACAGTCTGACGTTCGACCTCGGCGTTCTCGGCCGGCGGATAGAAACTGCGCGCCCACAAGCGCAATCTGCGGAATCCGGCCGCCTCAGACGGAGACAGCCCCGGAGGGTCTATGTAGCGCTGGTGATTCCAGATCTTGACGTCGTCGACGAGCGCGCCCTTCCCGTTTTCGATGAACCCTTCGGGGTCGTCGCTGCCCTCGTCGATCCAGTACGTGCCGAAGATGTCACTCACCTCGTCATCGACCGGTGTCGGGCAGATCCCGGTGACCCGGATGCCGTTGCGCATGTGCTCACCGCTGAAGCTCAACCCCACTCCGCTCCAGAGGATTTCGAGCGTGTTGATGGTGTCGTCAGAGTTGTCCACGCCGTGCTGCCACTTGTTGCCGAACCCCACCTTGGCCGCCCACGAGGCGTCATCGGTGCTCTCCCGCAGGACAACCGGGCTGATCGGTGTGCGATGCACATATCGGAAGTGATGTGGGTCGACCGCATTCTCCGCAATGGTCTGCGGATGAACCCGCACGTTCTTGGTGAGCACACGTGCGTTCGCTTCGATCGGCCGGAACGTTGTTGCGCTGATGTGGCCACCCAGACTCTGCAGAGCGTCCGGTACCTCCCACATCGGGTCTCGGCCGAGAAGGTCATGCCAGACGTAGATGGAATCATTGCGCTCGCTGACCGGCCAGCTGCGTACCTTACGGGCACGGTTCGGTTTGGCCTCGTAAGGAATCCGGACATTACGCCCTCGCCCATCCCACACCCACCCGTGAAACGGGCACTGGATCCCGTCGTCCACAACACAACCACCGAAGGCGAGATTGGCACCGAGATGCTGGCAGTGGGCATCGAGCACGTGCGCAAGGCCGTCGTTGCCGCGATACGCGACCAACTCAGCACCGAAGTAGTGCAAGGGGACAACATCACCGATCGCCAGATCGGCCGACCACGCGACCTGGAACCACCCGGTGGGATGCATGCTGAGCTGACCCATCGATCAGACCTCCTGAAGAATTGGCTGACATTTTTGGCGCGGACGTCAAAAATTGATAGCCCGACCATACGCCCGTGAGCGGCACTCTGTAAACACCAACCCGTTGCCGGATTTCTCCACATACGCCCCTGCCGCACTAATCATGCTGCACGGCAAACGCTTTCAGACCGCAAAGCGCGATCAGATCCTGTCAACAAAGGGTGTAACTCATTGATTTATCTAACTTACTAGTGATACACGTCATGTGCGGCCTCAGTCCCCGGCCTTGCTCGGCTGCCGAGCACCACAAGCGATCAAAGGACACATCCATGGACTACCGGATCAAAGGACGAGTGGCACTTGTCGTCGGCGGCAGCAAGGGCATCGGCAAGGAGACGGCGAAGATGCTCGCTGCGGAGGGCAGCCGCGTCGCCATCGTCGCCCGTACCCAGAAACACATCGACCGCGCGGTCGAGGAGATCGCCGCAGCAGGCGGCGAGGCACTCGGGGTCCCGGCGGACATGAGTTCACGAGAAGGCATCGAATCCGCGGTCGCGACAGTCACCGAACAACTCGGCAACCCCCTGATCGTGGTGACACAGGCCGACTTTCACGTGCGCGGTTACTTCGAGGAGATCACCCGCGCCGAGGACTACGTCGACTCATACCGTACGTACACGCTCAGCCAGGTGCACATGCTGCACGCCGTACTGCCCGCCATGCGCGAGGCCGGATGGGGGCGTTTTGTCCACATCGGGTCAGGAACCGCCAAGGAACCGCAGAGCCTGCCGCCCCACACGGTCGCCAACGCGACACGTCCGTCGACGGTCGGACTCCTCAAGAGCGTGGCCGACGAGTATGCCCAGTTCGGTATCACCATCAACACCGTGGCCCCGGGCTGGATCGCGACCAAGACCACCAACTGGTACCTCTCTACTCACGAGGGGCTCACCGATGACGACGCTCGCAAGAAGTGGCTCATGGAGAAGGCCGGTGTGCCGGCAGGCCGGGCGGGTGAGCCCGAGGAGATCGCGTCGACGATCGCCTATCTGTGCTCAGACCAGGCCGGATATCTCAACGGCCATTACATTTGTGTCGACGGCGCCCATCACCGATCGGCGTTCTGAACGTCCACCCACGTCGATCGGCGTGCCTGGTTGCACACAGGTCGCGCTCCCACGGCCGGATGTGACGCTGTCGCGCCGACCTTGTGTGCACTCGGGCCCAGCTTTCATTCTTCGTCGGTGCCGATGGGGACGAACTCGGGCGCATACACGCCGCTGTCGCCGATCTCGACGATCCGGGCTCTCACCCGCTGGCCGATTCGGATCGTGTGCGGCTGCGCGTCCACCACCGCGCTCATGCGCAGCCCCGACTGTTCATCGAGTTCGATGAGCGCTGTCACATACGGTGGTCGGTGGCCGGGCACCGTGGGCTGACGAATGACGATGAAGCTGAATATCGTTCCGTAACCACTCACTTCGTCGAATCGCACCGGCCCGCCGGTGATTCGGCTGCGTTCGAGGGGTGGGTGGATCCATGTTCCGGTGTCCACGCAACGGCAGATCTTGAGCTTGCCCTCCGCGAGGGCATCCCAGTACGACGCCGAGTCAGGATCGGGAACGGGCAGCGGCGCCGACATGAGTGCGTCGGTCATGGGTGCTGCCTGCTGTAGATGTTGGCGCCGCCGAACGGGCCACCACCGGCGGTGACCAGCGCGAGTTCGGCTCCCTCGACCTGCCGCACCCCGGCCGAATGCCTCAGCTGGGTCACGGCTTCGAAGTGGTGATTGAGACCGTGTATGTACCCCTCGGACAACAGTCCTCCGTGCGGATTGACCACCACGTCGCCGCCATAGGTAGCTCGCCCCGTGGCAAAGAACGTGCCGACCTCTCCCTTCTCACAGAATCCGTACCCTTCCATGGTGGCCATCACCGTGTACGTGAAGCAGTCGTACATGCACGCCACATCCATGTCGGCCGGGCGGAGTCCGGTGCGCTCCCAGATCTTCGGGCCCGCCGAACGCGCGTACATCGCCGCCGGGTCGTCCCATTGTGTCCAGCCCGCCCCGCTCTGCGAATTGGATGACCCGACGAGCCAGACCGGATCGTGTGCGGTGCCGGCGGCGATGTCCTCGCCCACCACGAGCACGGCCACAGCGCCGTCGACCTCAGACGTGCAGTCGAGCACCCGGAAGGGCTCGTTGATCCAGCGAGCGGCCAGGTAGTCGTCCATGGTCAGTGGTTCACGCCGCAGCGCATGGTCGTTGGGCCCGGCGTGGGTTCGCTGGGTGATCGCGATGTGCCCGAGATCCTCTTCGGTGGAACCATGGTCATGCTGATGGCGCCGCGCCCACATCGCAAACCACTGCGGCGGCACAAGGAATCCCGATGCGGCGTCGAACTGGTTTTCCTGATCCACCAGCATCGGACCTTCTACCGTTCCGAAACGGTGCCCGGACCGGCCGTTGAGGGATCGGTACACCAGAACTGCCCGGCACATCCCGGCCTCGATCACCGCTGCCGCCGTTGCGATCTGATCGGCAACAAGGTTACCGCCGCCATACATGGCATTGGCCCACGACAACTCGTCGATGCCCAATCCCCAACCGACGGTGATCGGTTGGGCTGAGTCGTTGACCATGAAGGTACTCATCCCGTCGACGTCCGCAGGCGTCAATCCCGCATCGTCGATGGCACCGCGGCACGCCTCGATGGCCATCGCGAGTGGGGTTCGGTTCGATCGACGCGAATACTCGGTTCTGCCGATGCCGACAACTGCACAACTCATCTGACTGGTCCGGCGACTTTCCGCTCGCCCCGTGGCCGCCATACCGCCATCGACACCCCCGCAAGGTCGAGAGAATCGCTCAGCGGCATCTGCCCCGAACCGACCCGCTCGAGAAATGACCCCATCACGATGTCTGGGTCGCGGCCGAGTTCATAGACCGCGAGATAGCGGTGTGCCGGGGCCGGGGGCGCGGCGATTCCCTCGACCTCCGGCGGTGTGATCGGAGCCAAATCGTAGCGTTGCGCGGCGGTGACCCCCTCGACCTCGAGAACGTCAGGGACGTGCCGGGTCTCGTACCAGCTGTTGAACTCGTCGTCGTTGCCCTCTGTTGGATTGGAGAAGACAAAGAGATAGCTGTCCGCCATAGGGCGCCTACTTTCGCTTGATACGTTTCGCAGTTCGCATTCTCGACTTTATGGCAGTCAACTGTCACACGTCAACGACGATGTTGGTTGAAGACTCGCCAGATGGCCTGCAATCAACCAAATCTGTATTGGAGCCGTCCGACGTCCGTGCCGCCATGCGCCGTGTCTAAATGACGGTTGAGTGTCGATAGAGCAGTATGGTGATCACCGCGCGGGACGGTCGACATCCCGGCGACATCCACCGAAGGCAGGTGCCGCTTCGAAAGGACCACCACAGCGATGCAATCCGGCGACCGGTCACGGCGGCAAGATCGTGCCACCCAGACTCGGCTGGCATTGGTCGACGCGGCGTTGAACCTGTTCAGCACGAACGGTTTCGATCAGACCACCACGGATCAGATCGCCAAGGGCGCCGGCGTGTCACCGCGGACGTTCTTCCGCTATTTCCCGACGAAGGAATCGGTTCTCTTCCTCGGTGAGTACGACTTCGTACGGGCTTTCAGCGGTGTGTACCTGGCGCAACCGGAGTCGATGTCCGAACTCGATGCGATGGCACAGGCTTTCATCACTTTGGCACCGGGATTGTCGAGACAACGGGGGCGCATCACGCTCTATCGGGAGGCTGTCTCTTCATCGGTCAAGCTCATCGGCCAAGAACGAAAAAACCACGACACCAGCGCCAGGACGGTCACTGACGCCATCGCGGAGCGTCGCAAGATCGCGGTGGCCGACGAGCGGTGCATCCTCCTGGCTTCAGTCGGGATGCTGGTCGTCGAACGCTCGATCGACCGGTGGATACGGTCGCCAGGCTCGTTACTCGAAGACGTGATGCGTTCTGAGTTCGAGACCCTTCACGGGTTGATCGGCAACTACCAGGACAGCGGCCCCTGAGCACGGGCGACCGGGTGCGGCTGACTCGGACACAGCCAGTTCCTCCGAGCAGGACTGGACCAGGGCCCGAGCACAATGTGCTCGGACCCTGGTCGTCCCGTGTGTGCGGGTCAGACCGAGATGGCGTCCGCGGGCGCCTCGGCGGCGTCCGGACTCGGGTTGCGCAGCGGTAGACCGAGGAACCGGCGTGCGTTGTCACCCATGAAGTCGTAGGCACGCCGTTCACTCATGCCCTCGGCATACTTGTAGAAGCCCTTCGGCTCGGTCAACCCTTCGGGATGCGGGTAGTCCGAACCGAACATGACCTTGTCCCAGCCGACGGTTTCCACGACATCACTGACCGACCCTTCCCAGAAGGGGCTCACCCACACGTTCCGACGGAAGACCTCGAGCGGGTCCTCCGGGAAGTTCTGCGGCATCTTCTTGTTCAGATCCGCGAGGTCGTGGAACAGCGGATGAATCCAGGCGCTGCCGTTCTCCACCGACGCGATGCGCAGCTTCGGGAAGCGAGTCAGCGTGCCGTGGCAGATGAGCG
Source organism: Williamsia sp. 1138 (assembly GCF_002095435.2). Lineage (GTDB taxonomy): Bacteria > Actinomycetota > Actinomycetes > Mycobacteriales > Mycobacteriaceae > Williamsia. The sequence continues at coordinate 49,139 of NZ_MJEJ02000041.1, read as the reverse complement.
ACCCCAGCATGTCCGAGATCTCGCGGTGGCCCAGCGCCAGCCAACGGAAAGAGCTCATGGTCATGAAGTTGTTGGTGGACGGCGGTTCCCACTTGTTGATGTATTCATCGAGCGGGGGCTGGCTGGCGTGCAGCACAACGGGCATACCCGCATCCTCGACGTCTTTCCAGAACGGGTCGAACTCGGGCAATGCCGGCGACCGCCAGCCTCTGTAGCCGTTGACGGGCGCGGGCTTGATCAGCACCACCTTGGCACCGTTGTCGACCAGGTATTCCAGCTCGCGACGTGCCTCATCCACAAGAGCGCACGTGATGACCGGCGTCATGAACAACCGGTTCTCGTGGGTGAAGCCCCACGTCTCGAGCATCCACTGGTTGAGGGCATGGATCATCGCGACGGTGAGGTCGGGATCCTCGGCGGCAGAATGCTCCACCAGGTTGGCCAGGGTCGGGTAGACGAGCGCGGCGTCCACGCCCTGTCGGTTGATCTCTTCGATCCGCGCGCGGGGCTCCCGAGAGGCAGGCGGCGCCTCGATGGCCGTTCCCTGCATCTCTCGCAAGGTCAGACCTTCGACATTTTGACCGGAGTAGAACTTCTCGTGCGCGCCCGGCGCGGCCACCTTCTCGAAGGTCGGATTCGGGATGAACTCCGTGATCTTGTTCAGGATCGCGATCCGGGTGCGCTTACCGACCTGGACGTATTGCACTGCCGGCGAGAACTTTTCAGGCAGGAACTTGGTCAGGGCATCCGGCGTCTCGTACATGTGCGTATCGGCGTCGAAAATCGGCACATCGTTCAAATCTGTCATGGGTCCGCCTTTTCTATCGGGTGGCTGAAGTCTTCGTTCAGCTTGCACGAGTTTGACGAAAACGTCAATAAGTGTCGGTGAGACCGACCTATCACTGTCTTGAAAAGCAGTTATAGACCATCCACAGCGGTGACATGGTTGTCATAACGTCCGCGCAACGGCAGCAGTGACACCTCAGCCGACTGTTCCGACACCGGCCAGTCGCGTGCCCAGCAGTTCGATCTCCGCCAGGCAGGCATCCATGCTGCGCGTCTTCGATTCCACCGAGATGTGGGTGACGCCGGCCTCGGACAACGGGCCGATCTGCTGTGCCACTGCGTCGGCCGTCTCATCCGAGTCGCGTCGCGCGGTCGGTGTGAAGCACACCTCGAAGTCGGCTGACCGCCCCAGAACGCTCCGCATATCCCTGATCTGATCGATCCGCTCGGCAAGCTGATCAATCTGCAGCGCAGGCGTATTCGTGATGGCAGACATTGCCGCGGATTGCTCGAACGGCAGCCAGCCGTCGGCGAGCTCGGCAACGCGGCGGATCGACGCCTTACTGTTCCCGCCGATCCAGATCGGTGGCCCCGGACGCTGCGCCGGACGTGGGAGCATCCGGTGCCCGTGGGCGGGAAAAAACGGCCCCTCCCGGTCGATCACTTCGCCGGTCCACGCTTCCTGCATCGCCACGATCGCCTCGTCGAAACGCGGTCCGCGGTCATCGAACGACGCACCCAGGACGTCGAACTCATTTGCCTGGTACCCCGCACCCATCCCGGCAATCAACCGGCCGCCGGACAACAGATCCAGCGACGCCGCAGACTTCGCTGTTGTGTACGGATTACGGTATCCCGCAACGAGAATGAACGTCAGCAGTCGAATTCTGGACGTTGTAGCAGCCATGAACGACAGCGCCACAAACGGGTCGAGCGCGTGGTGACCTCCGCCCACCAACCACTCCTCCGAGGGAAATGGATGATCTGTGGTGGAGACGATGTCGAATCCACTGGCCTCGGCTACCACGGCGATCTCGGCGAACTCGTGTGCACCGATCCAGGTGTCCCAGTGCTTGACCGACCCGGTGGGAAATTGAAAGTTGAGTTTCATCTCGGTCTCCGACCGCTAGTAGATGGATCCGGTTCCGCCGCCGTCGAGGTGGAGGTTCACCCCGTTGATGAAGCCGGAGTTAGGGCTGGCGAGCATGGTCACTGCATACGCGACGTCCTCGACCTGCCCGATTCGGGTGACGGTTTGGCCAGTGCCCTTGAGCACGTAGTCGGTCGCTCGGTCGACATCGTCGCCCCAGCCGCGCTTCTCTGCAAATCTGCGCAGGAACTCGACGAGCTTGTCGGTCATGATCATGCCGGGCGACACCGTGTTCACGGTGATCCCCGAGCCGGCGAGCGCCTTCGACAGGCCCATCGACATGTTGACCAGCGCCGCCTTGGACGGACCGTAGTCAGGTTGACCAGACGTCGGGATGATGCCTGCGGCGCTGGAGATCTGAATGATCCGTCCCCAACCGTCGGCCTTCATGCCCGGCACGACCTGGTGGATCAGTCGGCCCGCCGAAATGACGTTGCTCTGATAGGTGGCGGCCCACTCGCTGGGCGCGAGATCGAACCACGAACCACCTCCGGTCTCCGAGGCGCCCCCGGCGTTGTTCACCAAGATGTCGATTCCCCCGAACGCGTCGACGGCTTTCGCGGCGACGCCGTGGGCGCCCTCATCGGTCGACAGATCACCGGCTGCCGATGCGACGGCACCACCTCGACCTGAGATCTCGGCCTCCGCCGCCGCCAGTTTCTCCTCGTTTCGGCCGTGCAGCACCACCGATACGCCCTCATCGGCGAGCGCCTGCGCAATTGCCGCGCCGATGCCCCCGTTACTACCGGTCACCAGTGCGCGTTTGCCTTTGAGCTGTAAATCCATGACGAGTCCTCATCCTCCGATCATGCTCGACGCGGCAGACGAACCCGGGCGTGTTCCATCGATCACAACGAGTCGGCGCTTGAACAACCACTCATCTCCCACCGGCACCAGAACATCGCGATACGTGCCCCAGTGATCGGCGGCATCGGCATGGAAGACCGCGAAGTAGGCCGAGGACTCGATCCGGTCGGGCGTGATCGAATCGAAGCGAAGGCTCGCGACAAAGTGCCGGACGATGGGTCGCGTCGTCGCCGCCTGAGCGGTGGCATGCGCCACCAGTTCCGCAGACACCGAGGTCAGCGTGTCGATGATGTTCTGACGCCCCGTTGTGGCAAAGGAGTTTCGCGCCTCCAGAGACCCATCCTCCGTGAAGCATGCCGCAAGCTCGTCCAGTCGCCCCTTGTCACCCGCCCGGTTGTATCGGGCATACCGATCGCGAACCAGCTCCCGAGCGATGAGATGTTCGACGTTCAACGCATAACCTCCGTATGCTCCCTTTGCGCACCCTAGTGGAGCAAATAGTTAAATGAAAGACCTCATAACGCTATCCCCGATCCGGACAAGACGGAACACTTTCAAAGAATGCGGCGGGTGTCATAGATCAGCACCGCAGATCGCCTCCGGTAGGTGATCACAATCGGTGCAGAGTCATCCGGGGTCCACAGCCGGGGTGCTTCCGGTCGGTGGCACCGATCATCGGTACGTGTTTGACGCGCGCTATCGCCGATGCCTGGCCATCGGCGCCGATGGCCACGCTGTCGGCCACTGCGCTGCCGCGCCCGATCCGAACCGGGGTCGCGTCGTAACGGGCCCCATCCCCCACCTTCATCGGCCGGAGGTAGTTGATACGCAGCGAGCCAAGATAATGGGCATCCGACTCACCCTGCTTCGATTGCAGGGCATCGGAATCAAGCTGTATCCTGACGCGGCGCCGTCCAGTCGGAGTGACAATTGCTCCAACAACGTTGCGTGCTCGTGTCGTCCGGTCGCACAATATGGTTCGACAACCCACCGGATCCGTCGAGCATCAGCGCCAGTGGCCCCAGGCTCCTCACTCCCGTCTCCGTGTTCTCGAGAGAGGCGACATCCATGGTCAGCAAACTGCGACCGGTCCTCGGATCAGCCTCCACGATTGTTATGCCGAACCTGCGTTCGACAGGGCTCGGCTCCACAGCTGCCACCGCCGGTCCGCTGCCGGCCGCGACCCTCAGTTCAGCCGAATCCTCAGGAGGCTCCGGTCAAGTAGTTCATCCCGTCAGAATATGTCCGATTTTGCGAAACCGGTTAATTAGTTATCTATACGGACGTACACTAGAAGAGTTCGCGGGCCGAGTTGTGGTTCAAGCTCCCGTCGGACCCACCAAACCTCGCTTGTGAGGGCTATTCGGTCGCCGCCTGTCGCCTCGCCGATTCGACGGCATGAAAGGAAACGCCATGAACGACACTCTCTCCGGTATCCGCGTAGTTGAGCTCGCTGCCTGGACTTTTGTTCCCGCTGCCGGCGCAGTGCTCGCGGACTGGGGCGCCGATGTGATCAAGATCGAACACCCTGAGACCGGCGATCCTCAGCGCGGACTGATCAGTTCCGGGGTGGTCACCGGCTCCGGAGGCGTCAATCACTTCGTCGAACAACCCAATCGCGGCAAGCGAAGTGTCGGTATCGACACAGGAACCCCCGAAGGCCTCGAAGTCCTGATGAAGCTGGTCGAGACCGCCGATGTGTTCGTGACAAACCTGCTGCCTGATTCGCGTGCGCGCATGGGCGTCGATGTCGACGCCATCCGCTCCCGCAACCCGAAGATCATCTACGCGCGCGGGCACGGCTACGGCACGAAGGGCAATCTGGCCGCGCAGGGTGGCTACGATCTAGCGGCCTACTGGTCGCGCGGCGGCATCGCCGAAGCTTATTCGGCCGGCAACGGCGACTACCCACCGGTGCAACGGCCCGCTTTCGGCGACTCGTATGGCGGGCTCGCGATTGCCGCAGGCATCACTGCGGCTTTGCTCAAGCGCGAACGCACCGGAGAAGGATCTGTCGTTGACGTCTCACTTCTGAACGCCGCCATCTGGCAACTGGGGCCAGACATCGTTGGCGCCGGGGTTCTCGGCGCCGACATCCCCAAGTTCGATCTGAGCGCCATGCCGAACCCAGTGGCCAACATCTACAAGACTCAGGACAGCCGATTCATCAGCTTCGTATTGCTGCAGGCCGATCGATTCTGGAGTGATTTCTGCACCCGACTCAGTCGCACCGACCTCATCGAGGACGAGCGCTTCTCACACGCGCTCGTCCGTTTTCAGAATCGGGTCGAATGCATCACGGAGCTGCGGGGCACATTCGAGTCGAAGCCGTTGAGCCACTGGGAAGCAGCGTTCAGCGGCTTTGACGGCGTCTGGGACGTCCTGCGAACCCCATACGAGGTGCACAACGACCCGCAGGTCATCGCAAACGGCTACTTGCCGAGGACTTCGGACAGCAGCGGAAACGAGTTCGCGCTCGCGGCGAGTCCCGTTCAATTCGACGAGGCACCACTGGAACTTCGTCGGGCCCCAAGCCATGGAGAGCACACCGACGCGATCCTCACCGAACTTGGTCTGAGCGAAGAAGAGATCATCGAACTCAAGATCAGCTCCGCCATCTTGTGAGCAACCGGGGATCGGGTTTGCGGAACGAGTGTGCCGCAAACCGATCTCGCATCATCTGATCCAAGGACTACACATATGACCCGCGTCCGAATCAAGCCCGATTCAGCAACAACCCATTCCGGCCACTCCAGCGTCCAGCTGCTACTGCGCGCGGCAATCGGCGCCACAATGATCGCTCATGGGGTCAAGCACGGCCGCAGCATCGACGGCACGGCCGGCTGGTTCGGATCGATTGGCTTTCGCCGGCCCAGACTTCAGGCCCAGGCCAGTGCGGTCGTAGAAGTCGGTTCCGGAGCTGCGATAGTCGCCGGCGCCGCAACACCGCTGGCTGCCGCGGCGGTGGTCGGGACAATGGCCGTCGCGGCCCGCTCAGTGCACGCCTCGAAAGGATTCTTCATAACCTCGGAAGGATGGGAGTACGTCGCCAACCTCGCCGTCGGCGCTGTCGCCCTGGCCGGCATCGGTCCCGGTCGTTGGAGTGTCGATCGGGCGCTCGGACTCGACACCACTATCAGTGGAAATCACGCTGCGGCATTGACTGCCGGTCTCGGGCTCATTGCCGCAGGTGCACAGCTGGCCACTTTCCACCGACCTGTGCCGAATTAGCGCCGACGCCGGGGCTCAGCCTTTCGACGACCGGCAATCTACCTGGTCGATGGCACCGAACGCGCCCAAGGGCTTGTCTTGAGCAAGGACGTGGCCGAAGATCGTATTCAGATGCCTTCACATGTGCGCTCTCAGGGGCAACAGCCGCGATCTCCTGGCCGCCGATGTGCCTGTGGCAGTTGTCAATCCGCCGGGCGTCGGCGTCGAACGTGTTGGAGATGTCGACGAGGATCTTGCGGCCAGCGGTTCCCCGTAGATTCGCGACCGCTGGAACCACAGTGGTGTACGGGACGGCCACGAAGACGATGTCACCTGACGGAATTACGCCGAACGTGCCGACGGTGGTTCCGTGGCCGAGCCGATGATGCTGATGGTGGTCGTCATGATGAAGTCCTCCTTGGTGTCTCGGAGGCACGTGTCGACATCACCTACGCTGCCATCGTCAACCTCATCTGGTCGAAGGGCCGAATCATCGACGCCACCAGTGTTGATGCGCCCCAGGGCATGGCGACGTTACCTCTATCTCATGCCCGACGCCTACCGGGCCGAGCGGGCACACCCGCTACCCGAGCCGCCGATGACGTACGTTTCCTCACCCAACCGCGCGCCGCCAATTGTCCGGAATCGAGTATCACCCCACGCATGAAATTGACGGGTCGTGCCAAGTCACGGTGCGCGAACGCGGCTCACCCCAATCGGTTCCGCCGATTGCCTCAGCAACGGACGACTCGTGGATCCATCTGCACTCATGAAGAACTCCTGGGTTCGGACTGCCCGTATCGGACGGTCGTAGGGCTAGGAATGGCTGAGTATGAAAGCACAACCGACAGCGTTGCACGACCGCGGACTGGCCGTCGCTGAAGCCTTCACCGGCGGCCGATTCGACCACACTGCAGCAGGTGTGGTCGCTCTACGACGGGCGATCCGATGACGGGATCGCTGACGCCCTCGCCCGGGAGACCGAAGTCAACCGGGCCTGGACCGCCGAAGTGAGCGCAGTCGCCCAGTCCACCAGAGCGGTCTTCGCACACGGCCGGTCGCAGAATGCCGCCGGGCACTGACCGCAGACCACACCTGTGGTCACCCTTGCGCAGGGTGACCACAGGGAACTAACAGCTACCTACATGTTGGTGGGTCCGCCCGGCATCTTCAGAAGCGACCCCGCATCAACACGGAGTTGCTGGCCTGTGATGTAACGCGATTCGTCCGACGCGAAGAAGAGCACGGCGTTCGAGATGTCCACTGTTTCCACGTATGGGATGGGCATCGCCTGGAACATCGTGAAGGCGGGTTCGACGTCCTCACGGGTCGGGTTCTCCAGATCCGGCCGGAACATCGAGTAGAGGCCGTCGTTGTGCAGGAGATGGGTGTTGACGTTGGTCGGGTGGATTACGTTGACACGGATGAACTCTGGCGCCAGGTGCAACGCGAGCTGCTCTGAGTAGCCCATCAAGGTCTTCTTGGCCCATCCGTATCCGGCAGACCCTGGTCCCATCGCTGGATTGTCAGTCGTGTTGGGCAACATTGCGGCAGTCGACCCGGTGATCACGACCGAAGCCTGCTTGCCCAGGTGCGGCATGGACACCGCCACAGCGTTCATCACACCGACGAGGTCGACGTCGACGGCATCAACGAAGTCGGACGCGTGCGGGTCACCCATGGCCATCGGCAGGATGCCGGCGTTGGCGACCACGATGTCGAGATGGCCGAGCGCGGCCAATCCTTCATCGAGCGCCGCCTGCAGCTGCGACCGGTCGCGCACATCCGCCTTGACGGTCACGATCCGACGGTCCAGCTTTTCGACCAGCTTGGCGGTCTCGGCCAGATCTTCCTCAGTGGCAAGTGGATAGGGATTCGACTCGATCTGCTCGCAGATGTCGACTGCGATGATGTCGGCGCCCTCTTCAGCCAGTCGCACTGCGTGACTTCGGCCCTGGCCGCGTGCCGCACCGGTGATGAAAGCAACTTTGCCTTCGACTCTTCCCGCCATGATGTGTTCTCCTCGTTCAGTTCTCGATGGTGTTGTATGTGTTGTTCAGGGGATGTCGAGCGGCAGCGTGGTGGCCACCGCTTTGGTCTCGAGGTAGGTCTCTAGGCCCTCGATGCCACCTTGCCTGCCGACGCCGCTGCGCTTGTAGCCGCCGTACGGAGAGTCCGACCCGTAGAACATCCCGCCGTTGATCATGAAAGAACCGGTGCGAACCCCGCGAGCAACATTCAGCGCGCGCTCAGGCGAACTCGTGAACACGTTGCCGGACAATCCGTAGACACTGTCATTGGCAATCCTGATCGCGTCGGCGTCGTCGTCGAACGGTGTCACCGACAAGACCGGGCCGAAGATCTCGGCCTGCGAGATCGTGGCCGAGTTGTCGACATCAGCGAACAGCGTCGGCTGCACGAAGTAGCCGTTCGGTTGGTCCTCGGGGATTTTTCCACCGACGACCAACCTTCCACCCTCGGACTGACCGCGCGCGATCAGATCGAGAATGTTGGTCCGCTGCTTCTCTGTGATCACCGGACCACAGAACACGCCGGGATCGGCGGGATCACCGTACGGGAGTGCGGCGTAGACCTGCTCCAGGGTGGCGACCGCCTCGTCGTACTTGGACCGGTGAACCAGCAGACGAGTCGGCAGTGCGCACCCCTGACCGGCATGCATACACGCCGACATTGCAGATGGCAGAGCCAACGCGAGATCAGCATCTTCCAAGATGATTCCGGCGCTCTTGCCACCCAGCTCGAGCAGGAGCTTCTTGAACGTCGGGGCGGACTTCTCGGTGATCAGCTGCCCGGTCCTGGTGGATCCGGTGAACGAGATCATGTCGATACGAGGGTCGGTGACCAACTGCTGCGCAACGGTGGTGTCGCCGGTCGTGATGATGTTGACGACGCCGGCGGGGATTTCGGTCTTCTCTGCGATCAACCGCCCGACGCGCGTGGCGTTCCAGGGTGTCTCCGACGCCGCTTTGATGACCACCGTGTTCCCCGTCGCAAGAATCGGTCCCAGCTTGCTGATCAAGATCTCGAACGGGAAGTTCCACGGGATGATGCCCGCCACGACGCCGACGGGCTCTTTGAACACGTAGCGCATGTTGATCATCCCGAGCAGCGAACTGTCGGCAATGCGCCGATGCCAGGGAAGATCCCCGACAGCCTCGGCCGGCCACAGAAGTCCGTCGGACAAGGGCCAATCGAGTTGTGCCATATACGTTGTCATGAGCGGAGCGCCCACTTCGGTGACCAGCTCCATTCGAAGCTCTTCCGCTTCTGAACTGATCGCCTTATGAAGCTGACGCAGGCACCGCTGCCGGAACTCGAGGTCCGTAGCCCATGTCGTGGTGTCGAAGGCCCGACGAGCCGCCGCGATCGCCGCGTCCATGTCGCCGCCGGTGGCATCGGCGACGACGCCGACCACCCCGCCGGTCGCCGGGTTCACGACGTCGATGGTCGCTCCGTTTCCGGAGTGCCTCAGGGTGCCATCGAGGAGAAATCGCTCCTCGTGGGTGACCGAAACCGATTGTGCTGCTGACATTTGTGTCCTCCAATCCCGCACATCCATGTGCGGGGCGACCTGTGTCCCCTGTCACATACGGTACCTTTTGGACCTCAGGTCCACAACCCCTGTTCGTAGTACAGTTCTCGCGTGAAGGAGGCCCGATGACCGAGCTACAGAAGACGAACCGCGGCGGACGGCCCCGCGTCACCGACAAGAGCGCAATTGCGGCGGTCGGGCTGCGATTGTTCGCCGATCGCGGCTACGACTCGGTCACGATGGCCGACATCGCGGAGGAATGCGGCATCGGACGCAGCACGCTCCTGCGGTACTTTGCCGCCAAGGCCGACATCCTCTGGGATCGGTCCACCGACGAAGTCACCGCGCTGGCCGAGAAGCTGCGGACGGTGCCGGACTCCGAAGAGCCGATCGCCGTTCTCTGTGTCGAGCTCCCCGCGATGCTCACCTACCTTGATTCCGAGATCGATCTCTTGCGCACGCAAGTGTCGATCATCGCGGAGTCGTCCAACGGTTGGCCCCTCGGATCGACCCGGTTCAATCCCTGGGAATCCGTGGTGATCGGGTTCATCACGGAACGCACGCATCACAACGCTGACGATCTGTTCACGAAATTGTTGGCGCAGAGCCTCTTCAGCGCCGGTTGGACCGCACTGACCGTCTGGGCCGATTCCGACGAAGCTCGGCCGGATCGACTGCTCGAGGAAGCTTTCGCTCTGGTGCGCAACGGATTCACAACCACCTGACCCTCCGCCGAGCGGGCCTTTGGTTACGTCGACCGTGCCTTTCGTTCCGCCGAGCGTGCCCTTCTTGCAACCGAACGTGCCGCCGCGGAGTTCAACGGCCCGCTCGATCGGCATAGAGACCCGCTCAACGGAATCAAAGGCACGGTCGGCGGCTGTCTCGCGGGAGGTCAATCCCACATCAGGCCGCCGTCGATGAGAAGGGTGTGCCCAGTGACGAAGCCTGCCTCATCCGACAACAGGTAGGCGACGGCGGCTGCAACCTCTTCGGGCTTTCCCATGCGGCCGACCGGAATGAGATCCGCCCATCTTTCCTGCTGGTCGGCACCGAAAGCGATGATCCCTTCGGTCAGGATCGTCCCGGGGCCCACCGCGTTGACCTGGATGTTGCGACGAGCGTACTGCAGCGCGGCATTCTTCGTCAGACCCACGACACCGTGCTTGGCAGCGGTATAGGCGGCCATACCGGGCGCATTCTTGGTGCCGGCATTCGACGCCATGTTGACGATCTTGCCGTGACCGGTCTCCACCATATGTGCCAATTCGCCACGCATGCACAGGAACGTGCCGCGCAGGTCGACACCCATCACCGCATCCCACTCCGCGATCGACAATTGGTGCAGATCCCCCGGCGTGTGGGCGATACCGGCGTTGTTGACGGCCAGATCCAGTCCGCCGAGGTATTCGATCGACCCTGCGATCAGCGCCTCGACGCTGTCGGCATCAGAAACGTCCGCCTCGATGAAGGCAGCCTTTCCTCCCGCCGCCTCGATGGCGTCGACCGTGACAGCGCCGCCTTCTTGGCTGATGTCCGAAACAACTACTTTCGCACCGTCTTTCGCCAGACGGATCGCGATTGCCCGGCCGAGACCGGATCCCGCCCCGGTAACCAAAACACCGGCATCCTCAAATGTCATCATCTTCTCCCTAATTGGGTCCGGCCGAAGCCGTCGATCACGGACGACCCGGCAGAAGCTGGACGAACAGTGCTTCCGCCTCGGCGCACACGATGTCGCCATCGGACAGGGTGCCGGTCACAAACGTCTTGCGCCCTTCGATCTTGTCGATTGATGCGGTCATCCGCAGTTCGCGGTTGACGGGGGTGGCGTTGCGGTAGTTGACCTTCAGAAACGCCGTTCGGGAATTCGGTTGACCCTTACGGCTGACGAACATCCCGAGGACGTCGTCGAAGAGCATAGTGATCACTCCACCGTGGACGGTATTGGTGCTTCCCATGTGTGCGTAACTGAACGTGACCGATCCGAGCATGCCGGTGTCGGACATGTCGGTCGCCTGGTACGGAACGAGGACCGGATGTCCGATCCCCCGCAACCCCAGCTCACGAGCGACGCGATCCCCCTCGGGTGCCTCGAATTCTTTGAGCCGATTAGTCACATCCTCAATTGTCGCCGTCAGCTCGGTGGTCGCCTCGGGCGGCGGCGCGACCAGGCAAAGTGTCGCCTGCAGTTCTCGGAACGCTTCGATCATGTCGACGAAAACGTCGGTGTCGTAGGCCTGCGCCTCTGTCATCTGTGACTCCTTCTACGCGCGGGCGGGCGGCCGGTTGACGAGTCCATCGCTCATCACGGCGAGGTCTGTTCTGAAGTCAGCGAACGTGCGGCTGGTCGGCTCGATAGTGATCCAGGTGACCCCGGCATCCTCGTAGGCGGCCAGCTTCGGCGCCACGGCGGCTACGAACTCCTTGGCGCCACCCGTGCGAAGCACGCCACTCTCGAACGGAACGAACGAGACGTCGATGTCGGACTTGCCTGCCTCCGCGCGCAGCCTGTTCTGTGCAGTGACCTGAGCACCGAGAGCCTCGATGTCCTCGAGGGGCGGGGTTTTGGTGATCGCTGCCATCTCGGCCTTCTGGGCGATGGGCATCCAGCCGTCGGCCTTCTCGATCACCCGACGCCGCGCAGCCTTGCTGTTGCCGCCGATCCAGATCGGTGGACCGCCGACGGTCAGCGGCAACGGCAACGCCACGTGGCCTGCGACACCAAACGCCGGACCGTCGTGCTCCTCGCCTCGCCAGGTCGCGCGCATGGCGTCGATGCCCTCGTCGAAGAGTTTGCCGCGACCTTTGTAGTCGACGCGAAGCGCATCGAACTCTGATTCCAGGTAACCGGCACCGAGACCCAGTGTCACCCGGCCGCCGGACAAGAGATCCAGACTGGCAACAGCTTTGGCACCGAGATACGGGCTGCGGTATCCGACCACCATCAGGTAAGTGATCAGTCGGATGTCTTTCGTCGCCTCGGCAGCGATCGCCAGCGACACAAACGGATCGAACGCGTGGTGGCCGCCGTTCGCGAGCCACTCACGGTCCGGATAGGGATGTTCGCTCATCGAGAAGCCGTCGAACCCAACTTCTTCGCAATACTTCGCGACCTCACCGAGACTGCCGTTCCCGATCCATTCGCGGTAATGCTTGACCGCACGCATCGGGAACATCAGGTTGAACTTCAAAGCCATCGTCACACCTTCATTTGAAGAGTTCGCGGGCGATCACGACACGCTGCACTTCGGTGGCGCCTTCGCCGAGCCGTTTCACGCGCAGATCACGGAACCACCGCTCCAGGGGCAATTCATCGGAGAGGCCGAGAGCACCGTGGACCTGGATGCACTTGTCGATGACCTTGTAGGCCACCTCGGTTCCGTACATCTTGGCGATCGACGCATCGACCTTGACGTCCTTGCCTAGGTCGGCATTCCAGGCCGCCTGATACATCAGCAGCCGCGCCGCCCGCAGTTCAACTTCAGCGTCGACCAGCATCCAGGCAATGCCTTGCTTGTCAGAGAGTTTGCCGCCGAAAACCTCTCGGTCCTTGGCCCAGCGGCACGCCGCGTCCAGGGCTTCTTGCGCGATACCGATCGGCCCGGCGGCGTAGATGATCCGGCTGTAGATCAGGAAGTCGCTGGCCAGTTTGAACCCGCCGCCTTCGGCGCCGATCAGGTTCGCCGCCGGCAGTCGCACGTTGTCGAAATGCAGCTCGTACGGCGAGAACGACGCCATCACACCGATACGGCTGAAGGACAGTCCGGGTGTGTCCTTTTCGACGATGAAGCACGAGATGCCGGCCCGGCCCTCACCGGTCCGGGCGTACACCACACCCCAGTCGGCGTTCTCTGCGTGTGAGGTCCACATCTTGCTGCCATTGAGAACGTAGTCGTCGCCGTCTCGTACTGCCTTGAGGGTGATGGCCCGGGCCGGGTCCGAACCGCCGGTCGCCTCACTGATGGCCGTGTAGGCCTTGGTCATCCGGCCATCGAGGATCGGTTGCGCGAACTTCTCGAACTGCTCGGCCGACGCCTTGAACATCACGTTGGGTGGATTGCCGCCAAAAGCACCCAGCGCCGGGAAGAACGCTCCCATTCGGCACTTGGACGCTTCTTCGGCCACCACCACCTGGCCGAGCACGCTCAGTCCCGCACCGCCGAACTCCTCCGGGGTCTGCAGGGCCCACAGTCCGAGTCGGCGGGCTATGTCCTGCAACCGGATCAACTGATCCCGAGGAAGTCCGGCGGCGTCGTGCGGAAGGGTAGCCTCGAGCGGGTGCACCTCGCGCTCCATGAACCGCCGCACCGTCTCGCGAAGCATGCGCAACTCATCGGGCAGCTCCCAAGATCCGAGCGGCGGACCTTCGACGTCTGTGACGGCATCCACAGTCATGTGTGGCCTCAGACCTTCTGACCGAAGCGGTGGTCCTTGGCGCTCTGCAACTGTGGAACGTGGTTGGCGTCGTATTGCTTGATCCAGTCCTCGGGCAGTTTGCCCCAGGCCTCACCGATCTTGATGCGTTGAGCCTGGCTGAACACCTCGGAGGCGACAACGTCACCGACGAAGATGGTGCTCTCCTGGACGTCGAGGGATCCGACCACGCGGCACTCTACGTAGCTGTGCGCGTCGAGCAGGATCGGCGCTCCCGTCTCGCCGGTCTTGGTTCGCAGCTTCCCGATCTTGTCACCATCGCGGCCCGAGCTGCCGCCCAGTGTCATCAGGATTTCCATCGACGCATCGACCTCGTCGTCACCGGCACTGAGCATGTGCATGACGAATACACCCGAGTTCAGGACCATGTCATGGGTCATGTTGTATTTGGTCAGCCCACACATCGCCCTCGGAGCTTCGGGGATGATGCTCGCCGACCCGGCTGACAAGGACATCAGGCCGTTGGCGAACCCGCCGTCGACTGTCGTGATGGCGACCGGGAACGGGCGCAGGCCGGCCAGCGTTTTGTTTGCTGCGTTGATATCTACCGTCATGTCAATTCCTTAGGATTGTTGAGTTGGGTTCAGCTGTTGACGGGTGCGGGGACGTCGATGACAACGGCTCCGGCTTGTCCCCCGCCGGCGCACATCGCCGCGACGCCGTATCCGCCTCCGCGACGGCGTAATTCGTTGATCAGGGAGAGAATCATGCGCGCACCCGACGCCGCCACCGGATGACCGATGGAGCATCCGCTTCCGAGTACGTTGACGATGTCCTCGCTGATGCCGAGCTTCTTGCACGCTGCGACCGGCACCGCGGCAAATGCCTCATTGATTTCCCAGAGCGCCACATCGGACACCCCGATGCCGGCGCGGTCGAGGACCTTGGGGATGACGTCCAGCACGGCAAGGCCGGTGTGGGCCGGATTGATACCGGTTGCTGCCCAGGCCTTCACGGTGGCCAAGACCTCGAGCTCTTCGGACGCGGCAAGATCGGAGCCGACCACCATGACGGCGGCGGCGGCGTCATTGATGCCGCTGGAGTTACCGGCCGTGATCGAGAATCCCTCGATCTCGGGGTGCAGGGTCTTCAGACCTGCCAGCCGATCTGCGGTGGTGTCGCGACGGGGGTGCTCGTCCGTGGTGAACTCGACGAACGTGCCGTCTTGCCGGCGTGCAGAGACCGGGATGATCTCCTCGACAAAGGCCCCCGAGTCGATGGCGGCGATGGCTCGATGATGTGAACGAAGTGCCCAGGCGTCCATTTCTTCGCGGGTCAGGTCGAGTTCGGTGGCGGTGTTCCACCCGACCGTGATCGACATGTCCATGTTCGGGGCCTCAGGGCTGTCCGGATGGGTCGGCGGCATCCACTTGTTGGTGAACTCGTCGACGGTGCCGGGCGTCCGGAAGGACTGCAGTGGACTGGTGGAGATCGATTGCGTGCCGCCGGCGATGATTGCCCGCTCGGCACCGGAAATGATCTGTGCTGCCGCGTTTCCGACCGCGGTCAGGCTGCCCGCACAATGCCGGTTGATGGCCTGGCCGGGGACCTGGGTCATCCCGGTCACCACCGCCGCGTGCCGCGCGACATCGCCGCCGCCGTAGTTCGACTCGGCGAGGATGATGTCATCGATCTGCGAAGGCTCGAGGCCCGAGCGCTTCTGGACTTCTGCGACAACGACTTCGGCGAGTTCCATCGCCGTCGTGTCGCGCAGGGTTCCCTTGAAGGAGGTGCCGACCGGTGTGCGCGCTCCGGCGACGATGACGGCTTCGATGGCTGACATGGTGTGAACCTTTCGTTCGGGGTGCGCGGCCTCAGCCGAGCGTGAAGGGGTCGCGCGTGGCACCGCTGAGTTCGACCCAGACGGATTTGGTTTCGGTGAAATCCTTGACGGCGTCGATGCCGTTCTCGCGGCCGATACCGCTGGCACCCACTCCACCGAAGGGGACGTGTGGTGCGACGGTCCGGTAGGAATTGATCCAGACCGTGCCCGCCCGCAGCTTCGCGGCGACCCGGTGGGCGCGGTGCACATCCTTGGTCCACACCGAACCGGCCAGCCCGAACTCGGTGGAGTTCGCGGCCGTGATCGCCTCGTCCTCGTCGGCGAACGTCGAGACCGTGAGCACCGGTCCGAAGATCTCCTCGGACACCGCGCGCATGTCCGCGGTGACTCCGGTCAGTACGGTCGGTTTGACGAAGTACCCGCCCAGTTCGTCGGCGGGCTCACCGCCGTAGGCGATGGTTGCGCCCTGCTCGCGCGCGGAGTCGAAGTGCGACAGCACTTTCTGGTACTGCGGCTCGTTGGACACTGGCCCCATCTCGGTACGTGGGTCTTTGGGATCGCCGAGGACGATCGTCGACGCACGGGCGACGACCTTCTTGATCAGTTCGTCGGCCACACTCTCGTGGACGAGCAGCCGGGAGCCCGCCAGACAGGTTTGTCCGGTGGCGGCGAAGATCCCGGAGATGACTCCGTTGGCCGCGGCATCGAGGTCGGCATCTCCGAAGACCACCTGCGCCGACTTCCCGCCGAGTTCGAGGGTGAACCGGGTCATGTTCGCCACCGCGGCCTGACCGACCCGGATTCCGGTTCCGGTCGAGCCCGTGAACGCGATCTTGTCGACGTCGGGATGCGAGGCCAGCGCGGCGCCGGTCTCCGGGCCCCAGCCGGTGACCACGTTGACCACGCCCGGTGGGAAGCCGGCTTCGGCGAAGAGCTTCCCGAATGCCAGGGTGGACGCCGGGGTGTGGTCGCTCGGCTTGATCACGAACGTGCAGCCCGCGGCGAGGCCGGCGGCCAATTTCCAGGACAGCAACAGCAATGGGGAGTTCCACGGGGTGATCGCGCCGACCACACCGACCGGCTCGTGGGTGGTGTAGACGAGAAAATTGGGCTTGTCGGTGGGGATGACACTGCCTTCGAGCTTGTCGGCCATACCCGCGTAGTAATAGAAGTACTCGGGCAGTCCGCGCATCTGCCCGGACATCTCGCGCAACAGCTTGCCGCCGTCGCGCACCTCGAGTTCAGCCAGTTCATCGGCGTCGCGTGCGATCAACTCGGCCAGGCGCCAGATCAGTTTTCCGCGAGCGGAAGCAGTCAGTTCACCCCACGGACCCGATAGCGCCGCCCGAGCGGCACGGACAGCCCTGTCGATATCTGCGGCACCGGCGTCGGGAACCTGCACCCATGGCTCACCGGTGAACGGATCGACACTCTCGTATGTCTTGCCTGATTCCGCCGCCACCTCGTCGCCTCCGATGAGCAGTGGATAGCTGGCGATCTGGTCGGTGAGGATATGTGTGCTCACGTGAACTCCTTAGAAAACCTGGCGGGCGGGTCAGCGAAAACGTGGGATTCGCTTGTTCTTCCGGGAATCGCTCCGACCCGATCCCACATTCCCGATCTGCGTGTACGACAGACCGGTTCGCAGCGCAGTGGACGGTGTCATATCCAGCGATTCCCAAATCGCACGCACCGTGCCCTGGATGGCCTCCGGTCGCCGTCCTGCGATCTCGGCTGCAAGTTGTTGCGCACGATCACGCAGTTCGGGTCGGGACGTGATCTCGGTGACGATGCCGGTCCGCAGAGCACTGTCAGCGGTCATCCTCTCGTCACTACCGATCAGCGCCCACCGCAGAACCTCGCCCAGTGGTATTCCACGGGCCAGCATGCCCATCGGTTCGAGCGCGGAGACGATGCCGGCGTTGGCATGCGGGTCGAAGAAGGTGGTGTCGTCACTGCAGATGACGATGTCGGACTCGTTGACGAAATACATCGCGCCACCTGCCACCATCCCGTGCAGGGCGCAGACGACCGGTTTCCAGACCCGGTGTTGTTTCGGTCCCAGCAGCACGCCGGGGTCTTCCTGGTTGAACCGGTTGATGTGTGTCCACCAAGCGCCTTCGCTGACGTCCACACCCGTGCAGAAGGCGCGGTCGCCGTTGGCCTGCAGCACAGCGACGCGGATGCCGTCGTCATCGCGGACCCGTCCCCAGATCTCCGCCATTTCATTGGCCATCGTCTCGTTGAAACAATTCAGGCGATCAGGCCGATTCAGCGTGATGGTGGCGATGTGGTCGGCGACCTCGAACTCCACTGTTGTGTACTGCGATTCGGACGTCATCGTGGACACCGAGACCTTTGCTGCGGGGTCGAGGAGATCGCTGCGCACCTGCGACTTGGTGATCTTCCCGAGAGAGTTGCGGGGAATCCGGTCGACTACTTCAACCTGTTCCGGGTACTTGCGTTTGTTCAGGGTCGTGGTCGCGAGGTACGTGCGGATCGAATGGAGGTTCGGTGGTGCGGCCGGGTCGTCCGGCACCACCACAGCGCACACTCGCTCTCCTGATGCGTTGTCGGGCATGCCGATCACGGTGAGATCGGCAATGGACGGATCGTTGATCAGCGCTTCCTCGACCTCACGCGCCGAGATGTTCTCCATCTTGCGCACGATGATGTCCTTGATCCGTCCGGTCACCGAGAGTCGGCCGGCAGCGTTCAGGAAACCGAGATCGCCCGTGCGGAAGAATCCCTGCTCGTCGAGCGCACCCTCGTCCTGGGCCGAGTCCACATAACCGTGAAACAGTTGTGGGCCGTGAACCCGGATCTCCCCGATCTCACCGACCGGCAGTTCGGTGCCATCAGCACCCACGATTCGCACTCGGCCCTGCGGACCGGGTGTACCTTCGAAAATTGCATGTTCGTCGTCGGTGTCGTCCGGACTGCCCCAGGTCAAGTACGGGCATTCGGTCATCCCGTATCCGGAGATGATGCCTACTCCCCCGAGATGTTGTGATGTCGCCCGGCTCAATTCGGCCGGTCGACCCGACCCGCCGCCGAGCGTGGCGCGCGCCTGCGGGAACAGCGGCGCGACACCGCGCTCACGTGAGATGCGCAGGTATTCGGTGGTGAACGGCAGGCCCGAACCGATCAGGGTGGCGCCCTCGGAGATCAGCTGTTTCGCATTGTCCTCGGGAACAAAGGCGGCAGCTGTGATCAGGGTGTGCCCGACCAACAGACTGCTCAGGACGTGGGCGATGCCTCCGACGTGTGTGATCGGTACGTAGGCGGCGCAGCGCTCATCGGGAGTGACCTGCACATTGGTGACAAAGGTTTTTGCAGCAGAGATCAATCCGGCGTCGCCGTGCTTGACGCCCTTGGGCGCCGCCGTGGTTCCGGAGGTATAGAAGATCCAGCTCACCGCGTTGTCGTCGCGTTGCGCGCGGGTCGGCAACGTCGAGGTATCCCCGGACATCCACGTGTCGTCGACGATCAGCGTCCGCAGGCCGTCGGTCCGCTCGGCGACCGCAGTCGCCATGGCACCGTGATCAAAACCCCGGAACTCGGTGGGCACGATCAGCAGCGAGGCGCCGACCTGCCCGGTGATGAACGCGACCTCACTCTCCCGCAGCATCGGGATGATCGGATTCTGCACCGCGCCCAGGCGCGACAAGGCCAGCGACAGCGCCATGGATTCCACACTGCTCGGGAGCTGCCACGACACCACGTCGCCGGCGCGGACGCCGTGGCCGTGAAGGGCTGCTGCCGTGGTCTCTGCCAGATCGGACAGGGCGGCGAACGTGAAGCGGCGTCCGTGTTCGTCGACGGCGAACTCCCGCGACGGGCTCAGTTCCACCCGCTCGCTCAGGAGATCCCAGTAGTTCGTCGCCTTTGCGATCGCGACCACCGGTTTGTTCTGTGTGGAGGTCACGACGACACCTGGGAGGCCGCAACTTTCTCCGGTGCCGGGACCAGCGAATCGGCGATCACACGCTTGAGGATCTTGCCGGCCGGACCGAGCGGGAGTTCCGTCCGGAACTCGAAGCGTCGAGGTTGCTTGTAGCCGGCCAATTCGGCGCGGCACAGCGCGGTGAGTTCGGCCGTGACCGCGTCTTCGTCGACGTCACCCTTGGGGACGACGACCGCGATGGGTGTCTCGCCCCATTCCGGGTCCGGGATACCGACGACGGCGACCATCTCTATTGCGGGATGATGTCCGATGACGCGTTCGATCTCGGCCGGATACACATTGAAGCCACCGGAGATGATCATGTCCGTCTTGCGACCGGTGATGTGAAGGTAGCGCTCGGCGTCCAAGAATCCGAGGTCACCGGACCACAGGCCGCTCGGGCGGAACGACTGCTTGGTCTGATCCGGACGTTTCCAGTACCCGACGGCGTTGGCTTCGCTGACGATGACGATCTCGCCGACCTCACCGGTGGGCAGGTCATTGCCGTCGGCATCGACGATCCTGATCGAGCACATGGGGGTCTCCTGACCGCACGAGGTCAGGATGCTCGTCTTGCCGTCGACCATGTCGCGATGATCCTGCGGCGTCAGGATGGTTGCCTGACCGCCACATTCGGTGAGTCCGTAGCGCTGCTGCAGGTCGCATCCGAGCAGATCCATGGCCTTCTTGGCCAGGCCCGGAGGGACGGGTGCCGAGCCGTAGCTGATCCGGCGCAGACTCGACATGTCCCGCGCCGGGCCTTCTTCGAGGATCCGCAGGGTGCGCTGCAGCATGGTGGGGATGAATGTCGTGAAGGTGACTCCGCTCCGCTCGATCTCGTCGATGACCGCCTGCGGATCGAATCGCTTGTGGATCACCATGGTCTGGCCGAGGTACGTCCACGACAGCGTCCGAACCATTCCGCCCGCGGTGAAGAACGGAGTGGTCGCGAGGAACACGTCGCTGCGGTTGGCCTCGGTGACCAGACTGGTGTCGACGGCCTGGGCGAGCATGCCGCGGTGGGTGTTGATCACGCCCTTGGAACGGCCCGTGGTGCCGCTCGTGTACAAGATGAACTGGATGTCGTCCGGCCGCAGCGATTCCGGCGTCGGATCGCTGTCGTCGGCGGCCCGCAGCGCTGTCTCGTAGTCAGCTCCCATCGTGCTGCCGCCGATTTCGAGAAGTGCCTTCAGATCGCCCAGCTCTGAACCGAACCGCTCGACCTGATCGGTATGGACCACCGCGGCCACCGCCCCCGAGTCGTCACGGACATGGGCCAGCTCGTCTGGCGCCAGCCGAATATTCACCGGGACGGTCACGAGTCCCGCCTTGGCGAAGGCGAAGGTGATCTCCGGCCATTCGATGCAGTTGCGGGCGATCACGATGACCCGGTCGCCCTTGCGCAGTCCCGTGGCATGCATGTGATTGGCCAGGCGGCGGGCGCGCTCGTCGACGTCACCCCAGGTGTGCGTCCGCCCGGACTCGACGACGGCGGGTTTGTCCGGGTATCGACGAGCGTTGTTCGTGGAGATGTCGCCTACAAGCACGTTGCCTCACAGGTACTTCGGCGCGAAGGGGTGGCCTTCGCGGGATGGGATGGTGGTTCAGATCAGGAAAGCGAGGGTGTCGACCGGTCCACCGGCGCTGATCATGTGGACGGTTTTGCTCACCAGCTTGAATCCGCCGGCATGGCGGCGGACCTTGTGGATCACACGGCCGGCCCAGACCCGTTGGGTGTGCCGGTATTCGAAGAGGGCGAAGTTCGAGCCGACCGTCACGGTGTCGTCGGTGGAGTCGAGAACCTCCATGTTGGTCAACTGGCGTCGCATCACCGACGGTGGGGTCTGCGAATGCCGGTTCCCGGTGTTGAGCTGTGCGACACGACTTTTGATGCGCCGACGATTGTCATAGATGTACGACAGGTTGGTCGCGGGATCGTCGTCGGGATGCATGGGCACCCAATACAGCGCGTCGTCGTCCCACAGCAACTCCCACTCGGAATACCGCGCCTCGTCGGCCAGCCGGGCCTCGAGATACAAGAAGCCTGCCACCTCCGGCGACGGCGCCGGCAGCGGCTGCAGAGCCGACGAGAAGACGTCGGTATCATCGATGGTGCTCATTTGCTGATCTCCCGTCCCACGACGCCGGCCCACTGGCGATAGAAGCCTCGCTGGGGTGTCTCGGCGCTTTTGTCGCTGTTCACGATTCCGGTCTCGTCGGTGATGTCGGTCTCAAGTCCACGGGACAGCCGCAGCCATTCCGGATCACGGGCTGCCAGACCTGCCTGGTTACGCATGCCGATCTCACCGTCGTCGGCGATGAGGAATCCGGCCGGTCCCATGGCGCCCTCGGAGCGGCGCAGGGTGCGCACGTTCAGATCATCTTGTCCCGGGATCAGGGCCGCCGTGGTGTACGCGATCGTCTCGTCGGGACCGATGGGTTCGACGAACATCACGTTCATCTCAGCCAGGAACAGATTGGGCCAGATCAGTGTGTGCGGCGGACCGACGACCATCGAATCGTGGGCCTTTTCTTCGCCGTATTTCTTCTCCAGCGCCGCAACATATTTGGGCAGTTTAGTGCGGGGCATCCGGCCATACCAGATGAACTCCTCGTCCAGCTTTCGATATTCGGCAGAGTAGTCGATCTCGGAGTGACCGTCGCCGAGGTCCCGAACCACCACGTCGGTCTTCGACGGGATGTGCGATACCTTCGCCGGGCGGATCGCGTCGTAGACCGACGCATGGGTGAACAGCGCGTGATAGCCGTCGACGTTGTTCTCCACCACCATTTTCCAGTTGGCGTGATGCAGGTGCTTCATCCAGTTGGCACGCAGATCGATGGTCCCGGTCGGCGACAGGTTCAGCAGGCGGTCGAAGGCCGCGATCGAGCCACCGAGATGTTCGGTGAGCGAAGGGCCTTCGGCGGCCAGAGAAGCGAAGATGAAGCCGCCGTAGCTGTCGACCCGAGGCGCCTCGGCCATCCCGAGCTCGGACCTCACAGCGCGGAAAGCCTCGCCGTAGCCCTCCTTCATCGGAACAGCGGTCAGCGAACCGGTGTTGCTGAACGTCCACCCGTGGTACGGGCACCGGAACGAGCTGGCATTGCCCTTCTCGGCGTTGCACAGCTTGTTCGCGCGGTGCGAGCACCGGTTGAGCAGAACCCTGATCTCACCGTCCTTGCCATGGGACACGACGACCGGTTCGCTGCCGATCCGACGGGTCAGGTAGTCGCCGGGTTCGGCAACCTCGCTGTCATGCGCGACGTAGACCCAACCGGTGCGGAAGATGGTGTCCATCTCGCGCTGGAAGATCTCCGGTGACGTGTAAACCGAACCATGCACGCGGTCTTCCTGCACGATCTTCGACACGTCGAAGTCATTGGCGGTGCCGGGGTTCGACTCAGTGGTTGTCATTGATGGCCTCCGTATCAGGGGAATTGATGGGCTGTACGGCCGGGATCGCTACTCCGGCGAGATTTCTGAAACCGATGTCGACGACATCGCCGATCCGCGGCGCCCGGGTCACCGACTCGACCGTGGTCATGATCAACCGGTGGCCGCCGGCGAGTTCGATGTCGACGATCGGGTACGGACCGGACGCGGTGACCAGTCCCGGTTCGAGGCGGTGCATCAGGGTCGACGAATGAACAACTCCGGTCGGAGCTGTTTCGAGCCAATCGATCCGGTGAGACCCGCAGCCATCGCAGACGTGCTGCTCGAGGTCCAGTGCAAGAGAGCACACCGCGCAGAACGGGAGCACCAGCGCTCCCCGGGCGGCGCCGACGTACAGCGGTTCGAGCGGGTCACCCGTCACCATTGGTGCGAGAGAATCGCTGAGCAGCCAATCGGTCGCGATGGTCATGCCGCACGCTCCAGGATCAGGGCGGCATGGTGATCGATCCGACCCCCGATGCCGCCGACCAACGCCGTCGAGGCGCCCGGTACCTGCCGACCGCCGCCGGTACCGCGCAACTGCACGAGCGCCTCAGCCAACGGGGTCATCCCCTGCAAGTAGAACCCGGACAGCTGACCGCCGCCGGTGTTGGTGGGCAGAGTGCCGCCCGCAGCAGTGTTGCCTTCGCGCACATACTTTCCGGCCGGCGCTCCCCCGGTGAGTCCGTATTCTTCGAGGAGGATCAGCGTTACCACCGAGAAGGGGTCATAGAGTTGGACCGTGTCCAAGTTGTCGCGAGTCATCCCGGCCTCGGCCAGCGCGTCGTCCACGCATCGCCTGCCCCCGCCGAACCAGGACTCTGCTCCGGTGCGCCGGTGACGGACCGGATGATCCCGGCCGGTACCGCGGATGTCCACGCGCACCGGGTTTCCCACTGCCGGGTCGGCACTGACGATGACCGCTACGGCGCCATTGACGGGCCGTGCGCAGTCGAGCCGTCGCAGCGGATCGGAGATCATCGGGCTGTCCAGGTAGCCCTGGATGTCCAGCGGTGTGCGGATCACCGCATCGGGATTGTCGAGCGCCCAGGCGCGCGTCGTCGTGGCCACCGCGCAGAGATCCTCGGGCAAACCATCACTGACATGCATCCATCGCTGAGTGAGCAGGGCGTAGGTGGGTACTGAGCCGAGCACGCCACTGGCGCGCTCCAGGCCACGTGATCCGGATTGGCCGCCGCTCTGCGCATAGGTGGAGCCCGCAGCCTTCCCGGCAACGAGGGGCGCGTCGGCAAAGACGCACATGACCACGCGTGCGGCCCCGGTCTCCACCGCGTGCTGAGCCCGCTGGATCATCGCAATGGTGGTGGCGCCCTTGATCTCCACGTGCTCGAGCAGTCGCAGATCAGAGAATCCACCCGACGATGCGAACCCGACGCCGAGCCGGTCCGGCCGGATCCCCTGTGACGAACCGACCAGCAGTCCGTCCACGTCCGACAGCTCGATCCCGGCGTCGGCCACTGCATCTCGGCTCGCGCTACAGGCGAGTTCGAGGGGGCTGTCCCCCGGCTTGAGGGACATCGGCGTCATACCCAAGCCAACGATTGCTGCGGTCGCCGTCACGGTGTCCTCCCGCGCACGGGTCCCAGAGAGCGGTCACGGCGCTCGTCCCGGTAGTTCCCGACGCGCAGCCAGTCCTCCCGGTCGTCGGGCGTCGCCAAGCACAGGCTGACGAGTTCGAGCGGTGACAGGAAGATGTAGTCGTCACTCTCGAGGTCTTCGACGAGCAGCCTGTCCCCGTTACCGGTCGAGTCCAGCGATACGCGTACCGCCGCGAACTCGTTGATCAGGGATGCAAGTTCTCGACGGCGCACCCGGCGCGCATCGGCGTCGCCGTGTCCGGCGTCAGCACTTTCATGTTCGGTCATAGTCATCGACGACCCGTTCGCCCAACCTTGTTCTGGTGACTTTCGGAAAAGTTGCGACCAACTAGTCCAAGGCACTTGCTCTTGCGGTGATCCCGCCTCATAGTCATATCGTATACGGGTGTCAGAAACAATCCCTCGATTCCGAGAATCCGGGCCCAGTTTTCTGGTACCTACCCAGTTCAAGGCGCTAAAAGTGCTAAGACTGAAAGTGCACACAGTGGATAAGTACGTACTACAACGGAGGCCCCGACCATGACTGAGACAGTGATTTCCGCCCCCGCGGCCGACACCGACGAGTACCGCAGCATCTGGAGCCATCTACGGGAACTGGAGTTCCGCCAGGGCTTCGTGGACATCGGAGGGGTGCGAACCCGGTTCGTCGAGGCGGGATCTCCCGACAAACCCCACGCCATCCTGCTGCACGGGACCGGCGGACACTGGGAGACCTTCGCGCCCAACCTCGGGCCGCTCTCGGAGGACTACCACTGCGTCGCGATCGACATGGTCGGCAATGGGTTCTCCGACAAGCCCGACTACGACTACGAGATCGCGGTCTACGTCAAACAGATCCTCGGCGTGATGGAGCACTTCGGAATGGAGAAGGCGCACTTCATCGGCATGTCCCTGGGCGCCTGGGTCTCGGCTGCCATCGCGGTGGAGCACCCGAAACGGGTCGACAAGGTGATCCTGATGTCGCCCGCCGGCCTCATCGCCACCGCGTCGAACATGGCCCGCATCCGCGCCGAGCGCACCGAAGCGGTCAACAACCCGAGCTGGGAGTCCCTCCACAAGGTGTTCGCGCACCTGATCGCGGACGAATCAAACCGGTTGCCCGACCTCATCGCACTCCGGCAGGCCATCTACCGCCGCGACGACACCCGCACCACGATCGACCATCTGCTGATCCTGCAGGAGGCCGAAGCCCGTGATCGCAACCTCATCCCCGAGGAGAAGTGGGCGACCATCGCCGCCCCGACCATGGTGGTGGCATCGGGCAAGGACGACGGCGAATATCAGAGCACCGCGCACATCGTCGCCGGCCTGATCCCGAATGCCGAGGTGTTCCAGATGGCCGCGGTCCGGCACTGGCCGCACTTCGAGGATCCCGCGGCCTTCAACCCGGCTGCGCTGGAGTTCTTGCGGCGATGAAAAACACCACCCTGCTAGATACGGAGGTCGTCGAGCTGGCACGCCGCTTGAACGAGGCCGAACAGACGCGGGTCCCGATCCGGCAGATCTCGCTGCAGTATCCGGAGATGACCATCGAGGACTCGTATGCGGTGCAGCGGGAACTGATCCGCCTGAAGGTCGCCGGCGGCGCCGTGGTGCGCGGCCGCA
Organism: Williamsia sp. 1138; assembly: GCF_002095435.2. GTDB lineage: Bacteria > Actinomycetota > Actinomycetes > Mycobacteriales > Mycobacteriaceae > Williamsia. The sequence goes on along the minus strand of NZ_MJEJ02000041.1, from coordinate 22,813 downwards.
AGATCGGTCTCACATCCAAGGTGATGCAACGCGCCGTCTCCATCACCGAACCCGACTACGGCGCGCTGCTCGACGACATGTTCTTCGACGATGGCGGAATCGTGCCGGCCGGCCGCTTCATCCGGCCACGCATCGAGGTCGAACTCGCCTTCATCCTCGGTGAGCCGCTGACCGGACCCGGCGTGACCCTGTACGACGTGCTGCGGGCGGCGGAGTACGTGACGCCGGCACTCGAGATCCTCGACGCGCGCGTGCAGATGGCCGACCCGGAGACCGGACACCTGCGCACCATCGTCGACACCATCAGCGACAACGCGGCCGATGCCGGCATCGTGCTCGGTGGGCGGGTGATGAAGCCGATGGACGTCGACCTTCGTTGGGTTGCCGCACTGCTGCTCAAGAACGGCTCGATCGAAGATTCCGGTGTGGCGGCGTCGGTACTGGGTCACCCGGCCAACGGTGTGGCGTGGCTCGCCAACCGACTTGCACCTCATGGGGTTTCGTTGAACGCAGGCGAGGTGATCCTGGCCGGCTCCTTCACCGCACCGGTCTTCGCCGAGCCCGGTGACACCTTCGTCGCCGACTACGGACCGATGGGGACCGTGTCGATACATTTCGCCAAGGAGAGTTCCGAATGACGAACGCTGCGCAATCCAACATCTGGAATCGGCAGATCCACGGAGATCGCGCCCAGATCGGGATGTGGATCGCGTCTGGCAACGCCTACAGCGCTGAGATCTGCGCGGGGGCCGGTCTCGACTGGCTGATGCTCGACCTCGAGCACGTCCCCAACGACATCAGGTCGACTCTGGCCCAGCTCCAGGCCCTCGCGGCCTACCCGGTGCAGGTGCTGGTGCGACCGGCGTCCGGGGACCCGATCGCGATCAAACAGCTCCTCGACATCGGTGCGACCAATCTGATCATCCCGATGGTCGAGTCCGCCGACGAGGCCCGAGCGTTGGTCGCCGCCACGCGTTACCCGCCTGAGGGCATTCGTGGAGTCGGTAGCGCCCTTGCCCGAGCCTCTCGCTGGAACCGGATTTCTGACTATCTGGCCACAGCAGATGGCTCAGTGTCACTGACCGTCCAAGTCGAATCCGCCGCCGCACTCGAGCACCTCGAGGAAATCGCCGCAGTCGACGGTGTCGACGCCGTCTTCATCGGTCCCGCCGATCTGGCAGCGTCGTTGGGATACCTGGGCAAGCCCGAACATCCCGAGATGGTTGCCCTAATAGAGAAGTCGTTGTCGCAGATCAGGGCCACCGGCAAAGCGGCAGGCGTCAACGCGTTCAACCCAGAGCTCGCTCAGCGATACATGGCCGCAGGTGCCTCGTTCGTCTTGGTCGGCGCCGACGTCACAGTGCTCGCTCGCGGCAGCGAGGCACTGGCCACGCGCTTCATCCCGCAGTCCGACGAAATCTGACACTTGACTACGAGTGAATATAATCTGACAATAGTGTCACTATAGAAGTGAAGTACGCGACGCACGACGACGGAAGGCCCCCACATGGATTTGGACTTCAGCACCGAACAGTTGGAGTTCCGGGATGAGGTGCGCACGTGGCTCCGGGAGAACAAGCCCACCGAGCCCCGCCCCCGCGAGGCCGACGGCATCCGTGAGTACGACACCGCGTGGCAGCGCACCCAGTGGAACGGCGGCTGGGCGGGCATTGCCTGGCCGAAGGAATACGGTGGCGGCGGCCTGACCCTGCTGCAGCAGCTCATCTGGTACGAAGAGTATGCGGCGCAGGGATTTCCAGGAATCGACGCCAACTTCGTCGGGCTCTCGCACGCCGGCCCCACCCTGATCACCAGAGCCGACGAAGCCATGAAAGACTTCCACCTCCGAAAGATCCTGCGCGGAGAAGTGATCTGGTGCCAGGGGTTCTCGGAGCCCGAAGCCGGTTCCGACCTCGCCTCACTGCGCGCCAAGGCCGTCATCGACGGCGATCATCTCGTGGTCAACGGCCAGAAGATCTGGACCAGCTTCGCGACGATCGCCGACTACCAAGAGCTGCTGGTACGCACCGACAACACCGGATCCAAACACCAGGGCATCACCTGGATCATCTGCGACATGGCAACGCCCGGCATCGAGATCCGTCCGATCGAGACCATCGAGGGTGGCGCCGAGTTCTGCGAGGTGTTCTACGACGACGTTCGAATCCCGTTGTCCAACGTCGTGGGTGAGATCAATGACGGCTGGAGTGTCGCGATGTCGACGCTCTCGTTCGAGCGTGGCACCGCATTCACGGCCAACCAGGTCCGTCTCGCCAAGGTCGTCGAGGACCTCATCGAGTTCTCCCGTGACCACGTCGGACCGGACGGCCGCCGCCCCGCCATCGCCGACGACGAGATCGCCCGGCGACTGGCACGTGCCCGCGCGGCCGTGACCTCGCTGCGAGCCATGACGTACGTCGGCATCTGCCGCAGCATGCAGACGGACACCCCGGGCCCCAAGGGGTCGATGCTCAAACTGTTCTACGCCGACTTGGCCAAACAGGTGGCGGAACTGGCGATGGACATCATCGGGACGGACGCCCTGCGCAGCACCTCCCGATGGGACAAGAACGGTTGGGTCGGCAACTACCTCTACGCGTTCTCCCAGTCCATCGGCGGCGGCACCTCCGAGATCCAGCGAAACATCGTCGGCGACCGGGTCCTCGGACTCCCGCGCTGAAGGAAAGAAGCACACCATGAATCTGCTCCCCTCTGACGATCAACTCGAATTGGTCGCTGCCGCCGGAGATTTCATCAGCTCTCGGCCGCCCATCGACGAGATCCGCAAACACCGGGACGATACGACGCTGGTCGATCCCGAAGTCTGGCGCGACGGCGCGGAACTGGGTTTGCTGACACTCGGTCTCGGCGAAGAGTTCGGCGGGTCCGGCCAGTCGATCGACGACGAGGTCATGCTGTTCATGGAGCTGGCCAAACACCTCGCGGTCGGTCCTTTCCTCGCTTCCACCCTGGGCGCCCGGGTCGCCGCCGCCACCGGAGAGGACGAACTCGTCGGCCGGATCGGCGCCGGAACCGCGATGATCGGTCTCGCCGAACTGCGCGGAGACGGAGAGATCGGGGCCGACGGCTTCAAGGGGTCGTTCGACCTCTTGGACTGCGCAGGGTGCAGCCACGCCCTGCTCGTCTCCCGCGAAGGTGCCGCGCTCATCGAACTCAGCGAGTTCGGGGAGATCACCTCAGCCGAATCGGTAGATCCCGGAACGCGATTGGGTGGGGCCACGGTCACCTCGGGCAGCGTCACCGCCTGGCTTCCGGCGGAGACCGAGTGGATCTGGGGCCGGGGTCAGATCCTCGCCTCGGCGTATCTCGCGGGCCTGGCCGAGGCGATCACCGAGATCTGCACCGAGCACGCGAAAACTCGCGAACAGTTCGGGCGTCCGATCGGGGTCCACCAGGCCATCAAACATGCCGTCGTGGACATGGCTGTTCGCGCCGAATCCGCATCGGCACAAACGTTGTTCGCGGCTGCCGCCCTCAAGGCCGACCGCCCCGACACCGAGTTCCAGATCCTGGCGGCCAAGACGGTCGCAGGTCAGGCGGCGATCAGCAACGGCAGCGGCAGCATTCAGGTGCACGGTGGCATGGGCTACACCTACGAGCACAACGCCCACCTCTACCTGAAGCGGGCCATCGTCTACAAGCAGCTGTTCGCCGGCGCGTCCGAAGTACTCGCCGATCTGCTCGATCTGGAGGCCGCACAGTGAATCGCAAAGTTGCCATCGCCGGTATCGCATTGTCCGATGTGGGCAAGGTGGACAACAAGAATGCCTACGAACTCATGGCCCAGGCCAGTCGGCGAGCGCTCGCGGACACCGGCCTGACTCCCGCCGACATCGACGGGCTCGCGTCGACCAGTCAGGGCACGTTGCCCCCCACCGATGTCGGCGAATACCTCGGCATCAAGCCACGGTGGATCGACTCCACCTCGGTCGGCGGGGCGTCATGGGAGGTCATGGTCTCCCACGCCACCGACGCGATCGCCGCCGGGCACGCCGACGTCGTCTTGCTGACCTACGGATCCACCGCACGTGCCGACATCAAGAAGGGACTGCGCGGCGCGAACATCAACTGGGGCGCGCGCGGTCCCTTGCAGTGGGATGCACCCTATGGGCACACCCTGATCTCCAAGTACGCCATGGCCGCCCGCCGGCACATGCACCAGTACGGGACAACGATCGAGCAACTCGCCGAGGTCGCGGTGTCGGCGCGATTCAACGCCGCCGAGAACCCGGAAGCGATGTACCGGGATCCGATCACCATCGACGACGTGCTGTCCGGACCGATGATCGCCGATCCGTTCACGAAGCTGCACTGCTGCATCCGCTCCGACGGTGGGGCTGCGGTCATCCTGGTCGCCGAAGACCGGGTACCCGACCTCAAGTCGCCACCGGTCTGGGTCTTAGGATCGGCCGATGCCACCTCGCACATGCTGACCAGCCAATGGGACGACATGACCGTGGGTCCCGCCGCGGTGACCGGTCCCCTCGCCTTCGAACGGGCCGGCCTCAAGCCGTCCGACGTCGATGTCGCCGAGATCTACGACGCGTTCACCTACATGCTCCTGCTGACCATCGAAGACCTCGGATTCTGCGAAAAGGGCGAAGGCGGTGCCTTTGCGGCCAAGCAGAGCCTGCGCCTCGGGGGCGAGTTGCCGACCAACACCGACGGCGGCGGTCTGTCGGCCTGCCATCCGGGCCAGCGTGGCCTCTTCCTCCTCGTCGAAGCGGCCCGACAGCTGCGGGGCGAGAGTGGTGCCCGACAGGTCCCGGACGCGAAAATCGCCTGTGTCAGCGGAACCGGGGGTTGGTTCTGCTCGAGTGGCACGGTACTGCTCGGCTCGGAAGAGCCGTGACCACCCAGACGCGCTCGACAACGATCCGTCCGCCACTAGAGGACACCTTTGCCAATACTCGCGAACTGCTCGACGCCGCCGCCAGGGTGCACGGAGACCGTGACGCTTACGTCCAGCCAGGATCACGAACCACGTTTGCACAGTGGATATCTCAGTCGAAGGCCGTAGCCCGACACTTCGTCGATGCCGGGGTCGGCAAGGGTGACGTAGTCACGTTGCTGCTCCCCTCCGGAATCGACTACGCCACCTGCTATGCCGCGGCCGCGATGCTCGGAGCCATCACCTCGGGTGTGAACGGTCGACTGGGTCCGACCGAGACCCGATCTATCTTGGCGGTGTCCGCGCCGGCGCTCGTGGTGTACGGATCGCAGCCGCCGCCCGAATTGGAGTCCACCAGAGCGAGCGTGAGCCTCGAAGAACTCCGAACGTGGTATTCCGATCAGGGTGGCGATCTGCCGGCCGTCGATATCGGTCGCGACGATCCGGTGGCCATCATCTTCAGTAGCGGCACCACCGGTCTGCCCAAGGGCGCCTGGTTCGACGCCGCCAACCTCGCCGCCTCCGCCCAGGCCGCCGGGATCATGAGTGCCCCGTACGACCGCCGGATGACATCCACTCCGTTCTCCCATGCCGGATACATGTCCAAGTTGTGGGACCAACTACTCTGGGGCACTGCCCTTGTCATCCCGCCGACGCCATGGACGGCAGCCGGCATGGCGCGCACCCTGACCGATGAACGGGTCACGGTCGGCGGCGGTGTACCGACCCAGTGGGCCAAGCTGCTGGAACAACCTGGTCTCGATCGCACGTCTTTCCCGGACCTCCGTGTCGGTGTCGTCGCCACGGCACCGGCCTCCCCCGACCTGGTCCAACGCACCGCCGAATTGATCGGGGTGCCACTGGTCGTCCGTTACGCCATGACCGAGTCGCCCACAGTCTGCGGGACGGACCCGGAGGACTCTCCCGAGGTCCAGTTCCGGACTGTCGGCCGACCTCAGTACGGGATGACCGTGCACGTCACCGGCAGCGACGGCACCACACTGCCGTCCGGTGAGGTCGGTCGCGTCCGGATCAAGGGCGGATGCGTGATGCGGGGATATTGGCGCGATCCCGAGTTGACGTCCGATGCATTCGATTCCGAAGGGTTCCTCGTGACCGGCGACCTCGGAAAGTTCACGCCGCAAGGCAATCTCGTGTTGGCAGGCCGCTCCGGCGATATGTACATCCGCGGAGGTTTCAACGTCCATCCCGTCGAGGTCGAACAGGTCATCGCCCGCCACACCGCCGTCCGCGATGCCGCTGTCATCGGTCACAGCGCCCCGGTCATCGGTGAGATCGGGGTGGCATTCGTCGTACCGGCCGATCCTGCCCACCCACCGACACTGGCCGAACTGCGGGCTTGGACCAAGACCATGCTGGCCGACTACAAGGCCCCCGATCACGTTGTCGTTGTTGATTCCATCCCCCAGACCGCGATGGCCAAGACCGATCGGGCCCGGCTGAGGGAACTCGTTGTCGCCGATCCACCCCCGGCGCGCTCATGAGCGCGCCGACGATCGATCAATTGGTGAACTTGCGAGATGTCGGGGGTCTGCCCTTGACCACAGGCGGGCACACCGTCTCCGGCGTGCTGTATCGCAGCGATGCGCCCCATGTCGGCGACTCCGTTCCGGCGCACGTCGGTGCGTGGCCACCCGCCACCGTCGTCGATCTGCGATCGGTCAAAGAGCGGCAACGCACCGGGTTCGACTGGGACAGCGGCACCGTCGTGCACCCCCTTCCGCTCAACGACGCGGCCGCGCCCGGCGACGTCCTACCCCCCGACCTGCGCGCTCTCTACCTCACCACGCTCGAGACCAAGGCTGATCGGGCCGCCCGGATCCTGGCGATCGTCGCCCACGGCGACGGACCGGTCCTCGTGCACTGCACGGCGGGCAAAGACCGCACCGGCCTCGTCGTTGCCGCACTGCTGCTGGTCGCGGGCGTCGAACCCTGCGCGGTCCGAGATGACTACCTGGCCACCACAGCCAACATGGCGCTTCTTCGTGATCGGTGGAAAGCCAAGGGACCCAGATCAGCACCGACGATCGCCTTGCCGCGCAGTTGGCTGACCACGTCACCGGAGGCCATCGACGAAGTGATCGGTCATCTCACCGGATGGCCTGGCGGCGTGGACGGATGGTTCGCCGACGCCGGCGCCGCGGAGACCGACTTACACCACTGGCGACGCCGACTCACCCTCGGCGACACGCCCTGAACTGCCACACGACTCTTAGGAGATCACCATGCGGATCCACATCGCCCTCGACGAATGCGAGGCGCACGGGATGTGCGCCCTACACGAGCCCGATCTGTACGAACTCGACGATGACGGTTACGCCGCCGACGCGGATTTTCCTGTCCCCCAGGGTATGGAGGCCGCAGCACGCAACGGCGCAAGTCGCTGCCCGATGAGCGCGATCAAGGTCGTCGAGGACTGACAGCTCGTCGTGGACCATTCACCGAGACGGATCTGCGCGCAACTCCAGCGGTCCGTCGACGGCGACGTCGCCGAGGACTCCTTCCTGTGCACCGAGATCTCGCACCGCATCGAGGCACACCGCGATGTCCTTGCTGAGAAACGGGCGCGCCCGGTCCACAAAGTTCGCCAGTCCGCCGACTTCGACGACTCGCTTGGATGCCGAGCTGGCACCGCTGCAGTGCTGCACCGCATCCAAGAGACCGTCAACTTCGATGCCGAGTTCCCGGCCGAGCCTCACAGCGTCCGCAACCAGTTGGAGGTTGGCGGCGAACAGCAGGTTGTTGATCAGTTTCACCTTCAACGCAGATCCGAGCTCTCCGGTCCGAACAATCTGTTGTGCATAGCTTTCCAGGATTGGCACTGCGCGGTTGATCGGCTCGAGGTCTCCGCCGAGCAACACAGTCAACGTACCGGCAAGGATCTCATCCGCAGTCCCACTGATGGGCGCGTCGACCACGTTTACCCCGCCCGCTGCCGCAACGTCGGCGAGTCGACGGATCGTCTCGACGCTACCCGTGGTGTGCGAGACCAACGTGCTTCCGACTTTCATCGCAGCGATGAGACCTCCGTTGCCCAGCGCCACATCCTCGAGCTGCAGGTCTAAGAACAGCGTGCAGACGACGACGTCGCACGGCCCGAGCTCCGCCACTGACGGTGCCGAATACGCTCCCCGGGCCCGCAATCTGTCCAGTACTTTGTCCCTGCGGGCATACACATGCACTTCGTGGCCCGCCGCGAGCATGCGTATCACCATGGGCTCACCCATCTGGCCCGCACCGACAAAGCCCACTACTGAAGGCATTCCTCATCCTCTCCACCGAGAACCGGGCCAAGTCACCCACATCCGTTCGAGTGCGATCCAATCATCCACGCGCCGAACCGATGTCCCCGACCATAGGGCCGTGCGACCTGGCGAGTCAACATCCAGCACGGCTGGCGGTCACATCTGAACCTCATTTTGGGAACCTCTTGACCTCCATAATGGAGAACGCTATTCTCCAGGTATCGACATTCTCGATTCGGAGGTAGCTGTGGAAAATCAAGAAGACAAGGCCGCGTTGGCCAAATGGCTCGATGACGTCGGGGCACCCGGCATCGGTGAGGCACCGGAGATCGAACGCCTGACCGGTGGATCTCAGAACGAGCTGTTCACTGTCACACGTAGTGGCCTCACCGGTGTGCTGCGGATGCCGCCGACGGGCGCCGACGATGCCCGGCTCGATGGGTTGCGCCGTGAGTTACGACTACTGGCCGCACTCAAGGGTTCTGAAGTTCCTCACGCCGAACTCATCGGTGGCGAGCCGACCGGCGAGGTACTGGGATCGCCGTTCTATCTGATGGAGGCCATCGACGGGTGGAGCCCGACAGGGTCGTGGGCCGCGCCGTTCGACACCGACCTCAAAGCCCGCGGCGAGCTGGCGTTCGAACTGGTCGGCGGAATAGCCCAGCTGTCCAAGGTGGACTGGCAGGCCCGCGGTCTGACGGGATTCGGACGGCCGGAGAACTTTCACGAACGTCAGGTAGACCGCTGGCTCGCGTTCTTGGAAAGCTACCGGTTCCGTGAACTCCCCGGGCTCGACGTAGCCGCGGACTGGCTTCGCAACAACCGGCCGGCCAGCTGGTCTCCGGGAATCATGCACGGCGACTATCAATTTGCGAACGTGATGTTCGAGAACGGTGCGCCGGCGAAGCTCGCGGCGATCATCGACTGGGAGATGACCACCATCGGTGATCCCCTGCTCGACCTCGGTTGGGCACTGCTGGGCTGGGACGGCGAATCCCCGAAGACCGACTTCTACGTCGACCTCGAGGGCATGCCGAAACGGTCAGAACTGATCGCCCATTACGAGAAGATCAGCGGGCGGTCGACAGCTGACATCCACTACTACCTGGTGCTGGCCAACTGGAAACTCGGTGTGGTCCTCGAGAAGAGCTACGCGGCACTGGTCAAGGGCGACCGCAAGGACGACAAGATCGAGACTTTCGGCCCACTGATCCTCGACCTGATCGCGACCGCCGCCGACCTGACCACGCAGAAAGAGAGTGTGTGACATGGGATATGCCGATACTCTGTTCGATCTGACCGACAAGGTGGTCGTCGTCACCGGCGGGAGCCGCGGCCTGGGGCGTCAGATGGCTTTCGGTGCGGCGCAGTGCGGGGCCGATGTGGTGATCGCCAGTCGCGACTTCGAGTCGTGCGCGACCACGGCCAAGGAAATCGAGGACGCGACCGGCCGCACCGCCATGCCTTTCGGGGTTCACGTCGGTCGCTGGGATCAACTCGACGGACTGACCGACGCCGTCTACGACCGATTTGGTCGCGCGGATGTCCTGATCAACAATGCCGGAATGTCCCCGGTCTACGACTCGGTGTCCGACATCAGCGAGAAGATGTTCGACTCGGTGGTCAACCTCAATCTTAAAGGACCTTTCCGCCTTTCGGTCCTCTTCGGTGAGCGGATGGCGAAGGCCGGCGGTGGATCGATCATCAACGTCAGCTCGACTGGTTCCATCCGGCCAGCGCCCTGGATCATTCCCTACGCCGCGGCCAAAGCCGGGCTCAACGCACTCACCGAGGGCCTGGCACTGACCCTGGGACCCACCGTCCGCGTCAACACACTGATGTCCGGGCCGTTCTACACCGACGTCAGCAAACATTGGGATCTCGAGGCGACCAAAGAGGCAACCAAAGCCCACGCCCTACAGCGGGCCGGCGATCCACCCGAAATCATCGGCGCCGCCCTCTATCTGATGTCCGGCGCATCCAGCTACACCAGCGGCGCGACCCTTCGGGTCGACGGCGGCATCCCGTGAACACGAAGGAGCATTGACCATGACATGGGACTTTTCCACCGAACCGGAATTCCAGGAAAAGCTCGACTGGATAAAAACATTCGTCGAGCAGGAAGTCGAGCCCCTCGACGTCCTCTTCCCCGGATGTGAGTATCTGCCACTCGACGATGAGCGTCGCAAGATCGTCGACCCACTCAAACAACGAGTCCGCGATCAAGGATTGTGGGCCGCGCACCTGGGCCCCGAGCTCGGTGGACAGGGTTACGGTGCCGTCAAACTGACACTCATCAACGAAATCCTCGGTCGGACCGACTGGGGACCCATCATCTTCGGCACCCAGGCACCCGACACCGGCAACGCCGAGATCCTGGCCCGGTTCGGGACCGACGCTCAACGTGAGCGCTACCTCGCGCCGCTGCTCGCCGGTGAGGTCTTCTCGTGCTTCTCGATGACCGAACCCCAAGGCGGGGCCGATCCGGGTGTGTTCACCACCCGCGCCGAGCGCGACGGCGACGACTGGATCATCACCGGCAGCAAATACTGGTCGTCGAACGCGGCGGTCGCATCGTTCTTTATCGTCGTCGCGATCACCAACCCCGACGTCTCGGTCCACAAAGGCGCCACCACCTTCCTGGTCCCGGCCGAATCCGAAGGTGTGGTCATCGAGGCCAGTCACCACCTGTTCGGAGCCCACCGGCACGAACCCGGACATTCACTGGTCCGCTACGAGAGCGTCCGGGTCAGCAGTGATGCGATGCTCGGCACCGAGGGCGCCGGGTTCGAGGTCGCCCAGTCCCGGCTGGCCGGCGGCCGATTGCATCACGCCATGCGGTCCATCGGTGTCGCCCAGAAAGCCATCGACATGATGGCCGAACGGGCCCTGAGTCGTGAGACCAAAGGCTCGTTGCTCGCCGACAAGCAGCTGGTGCAGGCCGCGATCGCCGACTCCTACACCGAGCTCATGCCGTTCCGCTTGGCCGTGCTGCACGCTGCCTGGCTGATCGACGAACGCGGTGAGCACGCGGCCCGAACCGACATCGGTGCTCTCAAGGTGCTCACACCCAAGGTGCTCCAGTCGATCACCCTGCGGGCCATCCAGATCCACGGCGGGCTGGGGGCCACCGAGCAGCTACCACTTGTGGACATGCTGATGACCGGCATCGCCCTGGGACTGGCCGACGGACCCACCGACGTCCACAAGATGAATCTGGCTCGCGGCCTGCTCAAGGGTTACAAGGCCGACGACCCCATGTGGCCGTCGCAGTTCCTCGGACGCAAGATCGAGGCGGCGCAGATCAAGTACGGCGATCTGGTCGACGCCGTACCGACGGTACCGGCCGGACCTCCGAACGGTCCGTGACGACGAGCGATATCCTCGAATCTCGCAGTCATCATCAGGAGTCGCAAATGAGTTCACGTGCAACCGCGGCGGTCGACCGGGCGCTGGACAAGAGGCAGCGCCAGGCGACTGCCGATGTCGAGCGAATCCTGGTCGCCGCGGCTGCCGTGATGGAACGGACCACTCCCGCCGACCCGAGGGTGTCCGACATCGTTGCCGAAGCGGGTACCTCGAACAAGACCTTTTACCGATACTTCACGGGCAAGGACGATTTGATCCTGGCCGTGATGGAGCGCGGTATCGGAATCGTTGCGTCGTATCTCGACCACCAGATGTCCAAGGAATCCGAACCCACTGCGCAGATCGCCCGGTGGATCAGGGGCGTGCTCGCACAGGTGGGTGATCCCCAGCTCGCGAACATGAGTCGGGCGGTCACCCGGCAACTCAGCGTCACCCAGAACTCGGGGCAGGCAGACCTGCGGGTCACCCAGCCGTTACGCGATCTGCTGTACCGGCCCGTCTCCGAATTGGGTATCGACGAACCTGATCGCGCCACCGACACGGTGTTCACGGCGGCGCTGGGAATGATGCGCAGACAACTCTCGTTGGACCAGCCCGCGGTCGCCGACGATGTCGATTACTTCATCTCGTTCTGCCTGAAAGGGCTTGGAGCAGAATAGGTTTCTCATATGCGTGCAGCGATCTGCCGGCAGTACGGTCCACCGGAGGTGATCGAGGTCGGAGAGTTTCCCGACCCCGAACCGGCGGCGGATGACGTCCTGGTGGCCGTGCGGTCAGCCGCAGTCAACTTTCCCGACGTGCTCGTGCTGGCCGATGAGTACCAGCGCTCGACCCCGTTGCCCTACGTGCCAGGAAGCGAGTTCGCCGGCGTCGTGACAGACGCCGGCACCGACAGCGGCTTCGCCCCTGGCGACCGTGTGTACGGCACCGTCCCCACCGGGGCGTTCGCAGAGTGTGTGACTCTTCCCGCAGGTCAGGTGCAGCGAATGCCGGACGCCGTCGACTTCGACGCCGCTGCGGGCTTCGGGGTCGCGTACACGACGGCCTACCACGCGCTGAGCACTGCGGGCGGAATCCGCCGCGGTGACTGGATCGTCGTCATCGGTGCAGCCGGTGGTGTCGGGCTGGCGACGGTCGATCTCGCCCGCCATCTCGGCGCTCGGGTGATCGCGGCGGCCTCCGGCCACGAGAAGACGGCGTTCTGCCTCGACAGAGGAGCCACCGCGGCCGTCGACTATCGGAACGAGGATCTGCGGCGTCGAATCAAGGAGATCACCGGTGAGGGCGCACATGTTGTCGTCGACCCTGTGGGCGGCGCAGCGTCGGAATCCGCGCTGCGGGCCCTGCGCCGCGGAGGAACGTTCGTCACCGTCGGCTACGCATCCGGCGAGATACCGGCGATCCCACTCAATCTTGTTCTACTCAAGGGGATCACGATCACAAGCGTGGACATCGGAACGATGTCCATCCATCATCCCGACGTCGAAAAGCAAGGCCGGGCCGAACTACACCGACTGTTCGCGACCGGTGCACTGACGCCCTATGTGCACGAGGTGTACCCACTGGCCGAGACCGCGGCAGCACTTCGCCACGTAGCCGACCGCAAAGCGCTCGGCAAGGTCATCATCCGTCCCTGACCCAACCGATGATGTGCCCTTTTGGCGAACATAACCCCAGGTCGGGTCCGCCAAAAGGGCACATCATCGGATTAGAGGCGGCCTTCGACGCGAAGCTCTTCGGGCACCCAGGAGGGTGAGCGGCGTTCCTTGAAGGCACGAAATCCCTCGATTGCCTCGGCTCCGGTTTGGCTCTGCCGCATGGCGATCCGATCGAACAGCCCAAGATAGTCGTCCAGGCTCTTCTTGATGTCGAGTCGCGCTACCGGCGCGGTCCGGCAGATACCGGTCAAGATCTCGGTCGCGCGTTCCATGAGCTGGTCGTGCGGTACGACCCGGTTCACGAGTCCCCAGTCCAGTGCTTCATCAGCGGTGAGCACCCGTCCGGTCAGCATGAGATCCCGGGTCCGGACCGGGCCGATGGTCCGCGCCAGAATCTGCGCGTAGTACGTATCGCTGATGCCGCGGAGGAGTTCCGGGACCCGGAAGGTCGCCCGCTCGCTGACCACCGAGATATCGCTGCAGAGCGTGATCATGAACCCGCCACCCTGGCAGATGCCGTTGACAGCCACCACGACGGGCAACGACGTGACGCGCAGCGAGTCGAACGGAGTGGCGTCCATTCCGAGATGGCCCATGTCCATCCAGTCGTCGACACCGGTCCGTCCGAGATCGCCACCGGGTATGAAGACGTCACCGGTGCCGGTCAGGATCAACCCGTGGATATTCGGATCTGCCTCGCAGTGAGCAATGGCGTATCGCAGACCGAAGTACATCGCCGGACTCAGCGCATTGCGCGCGTCCGGACGATCCACCGTCACCACCGCGAAGGGGCCGCGTCGTTCCAGGTCGAGGAACGGAGTGCCCAGCCAGTCCCCTTCGGGCGGACGCGGCGAAGACGACATCGCGACTATCCGCCCATACGTAGACCCGAGGCGCGCGTACCGAACAGGTCGATACCCATGATGCTACCGAGCTTGTTGGCATCCCAACGTTTTCCACCGTTGGACACCACGCTGATGGGTGTCCAGCCCTTGAGCCACTGGATGTTCTCGCCGAGCGCCTTGATGACCTGGCCGCTGACGTGTCCGGCTTCCGGGCTCGCAAGCCACGCGACGACCGGCGAACCCAGAGACGGATCCTTGGGATCGAACTCGTCCTCGGAACGCTCATCGGGTTCGATCGGAGCTGCGGCGCCGGCCATGGTGGCGGACATGCGAGTGCGCCCACCCGGGCTGATGGCGTTGACCGTTGCACCCGTCGACGCCAGTTCGAGACTGAGCGTCTGCGTCAGACCAACGATGGCCGCCTTTGCTGCGCTGTAGTTGGTCTGTCCGAAGTGGCCCTGCAGGCCGGCACCGGATGTGGTGTTGATGATGCGGCCGTAGACCTTCCCACCGGTCTCCTTGGATTCGTCACGCCACTTACGGGCGACGGCGCGGCTGGTCAACCAGCTGCCGCGCACATGCACGCGCATCACGAGATCGAAGTCGTCGACACTCATGTTCCAGATGGCTTTGTCCCGGACGATTCCGGCGTTGTTGACGACGATGTCGAGGCGGCCCAGCTGTGAGTACGCGCGTTCGACGAGCAGGTCGACCGACTCTTCGTCACCGACATCGCTGAAGTCCGAGATCGCCTTGCCACCACGATCTTCGATGATCTGGACGACCTCGTCGGCGACTTTGCCGGTGCCCTGACCATCGAGGGAGGTACCCAGGTCGTTGACGATCACGGTGGCGCCGTGTTTCGCGAGTTCGAGTGCGTGGCCCCGTCCGATGCCGTGTCCGGAACCGGTGACCAGTGCAACCTTGCCGTCGAGCAATCCGCTCATAGTGGTGGTACTCCCTCTTGAATAGATATGTGTATGCGACCGTCTGAACACGGTCCCGTCGAAAGATCAGGCCGGGCGAAATATGATCGCCGTGAAGTCATCGGTGATCGGACGGAATCCGACCGTCACCGGCATCCCGACCTCGAGGTCGGCGGGTTCGCAGTCCTCCATGTTGGTCATCAACCGCGGGCCCTCGTCGAGTTCGACGATGGCCGCAACATAGGGCAGTCGTTCTTTGAACGGATGCAGATCGTTCATGTAGACCGTCGAGTACGTGTACAGCGTTCCGCGACCGGTTGATTCGATGCTGGTCACGTTCTCGCTCCAGCAGGACGGGCAGAACGGCCGCGGATAATGATGGACCTTGCCGCAGTCCTCACATTTCGCGATGAGGAGTTTGCCCTCAGCCGCTGCGTCCCAGTACGACTTGGTCGCGGTCTCGACTGTCGGGATGTCTGCGCGCGGCTTCGCGGGCCTGGTCGCATCCGACTTAGCTGTCCCCGCCATCGTCACCACCCCACAAAGTTCGCCGGCCGCTTCTGCACGAACGCCTGGACACCCTCGCGGGCATCCAGTGAATACGACTGGATCTCCTGGGCCATGGCCTCGGTCACGAACGATCCGGCGCGGTCGACGTCGGGAGATTCGTTGAACAGCCGCTTGGTCAAGCCGATCGCGCTGGTGGGGGCGCCCGCCAATCGGTGGACGTAGTCGTCGATGGCTGCGTCGAGGTCTTCCGCCGGCACAACCTTGTTGACGAGACCGAGATCGAATGCTTCGGTAGCCGAGAGCTTTTCGCCGAAGAACGCCATCTCTTTGGCCTTCTGCATACCGATACGACGGGGCAGCAGGTAGGCGCCGCCACCGTCCACGACAAGTCCACGTTTGACGAAGGACTCCGCGAAGTAGGCATTGTCGGTCGCGACCACCAGGTCAGAGGCGTACGCGAGATGGGCACCGATACCGGCTGCCGCACCCTGGACCGCCGTGACCACCGGTTTGCTGCAATCGAGCACAGAGGCGACCAGCCGCTGCGCACCACCCATGATGGTCTTCATCGGTCCGGTGGTCCGCTTAACGTCCTTCGCATGACCGTCGGCGAGTTTCACCACATCGGCTCCGGCACAGAACTGTCTGCCCCGGGCCCGCAACACCACAACGCGCACCTCATGGTCGACGCTCGCGTCGGTGAACAGATCGATCAACCTGTTGCGGTCGTCGGGCCGGATCGCATTGGCCGCCTTCGGACGGTTCAGATTAATCGTGAGGACGCCGTCGGCCAGCTCGCTCTGGATGGCTTCCTCTTCGATCCGCACGTCTGTCACATCCGTCATCGCGGAGCCACGGTGTACTCGGCGCGAAGGTGCTTGATCCCGTTGAGGAAGTTCGACCGCAACCGCACCGGCTCCCCTACTGCCCGGATGTCCGGATACCGCTCGAAGAGCATGCGGAAGGCGACGTCGAGTTCGAGCCGGGCCAGATGTGCACCCAAGCAGAAGTGCGCGCCGGCGCCGCCGAATGCCACGTGAGGGTTGGGATCCCGGGTGATGTCGAACTTCTCGGGGTCATCGAAGATGGTCTCGTCGCGGTTGGCCGAGGTGTACCACATCACGACCTTGTCGCCCTCGAACAATTCGAGGTCCCCCAGCATCACGCCATCGCGCGTCACCGTCCGGCGGAAGTGGATGACCGGTGTCGCCCAGCGGAGCATCTCTTCGATGGCCGTCGTCGCGTACTCCTCGTAGTCCGACAGCCAGAGGTCACGTTGTTCCGGATGCTGGGTCAGAACGTGGAGACCGTGCGAAATCACATTGCGAGTGGTCTCGTTGCCGGCACCGACCAGCAAGATGAAGAATTTCGCCATCTCCTGCGGAGTAAGGTTCTCATCGTCAGCGGCGACCAGTTTGGTGATCAGATCGTCCTGCGGGTTGGCGATCCGGTCCTCGGCGAGATCATTGAGGAGCGCGATGAGCGCCTCACTCGCCGCGGTGACCGCCTTGCCGATTCCTCGGGCCGACTGGTCCTCGATGTACTCCGAGTCCGACGCACCGAGAATGGTGTTGGTCGCCTCCAGGATGAATTTCTCGTGCTCACGCGGGATTCCGAGCAGGTTGTCGATGATACGAAGAGGCAACAACGACGCGAACTCCTCCACGAAGTCGCACTCCCCCGTCTCGGACATCTCGTCGAGGATTTCGCTGACGGTCTCCTCGATCTCGTCTCGCAGCCCCGACAGATTGCGGGCGGTGAATCCACGCGAGACGATCTTGCGCAGACGCGCATGCTCAGGGTTGTCCATGTCGATGATGGAACCGCGATATTCCTGGAGCTCGGCCGGCTGGTCGAAGATCTGCGTTCCGCCGATTCCCGACGAGAAGTCCTCGGGACGCCGGCTCACTTCAAGGATGTCCTCGTAGGTGGTCAAGGCCCAGAAGCCCTTGGGTCGCGAGCCTTCCTTGGCCGGTCCCAGCGGAACGAACATCCGCGGCCGGTCACGGCGCAGGCTTGCGAAGGCCGCGTCCCGTTCGGCCGGCGACTGCTGCCACCAGGAAAGGTCATGTAACGGGGTCGACGCGATCTCGTCGGTTTCGATCATGGGCACCGCCTCTGATAGATATGCTGGATTCATTCTGGCATTGGTGTCACGTTTTGGCAACCGTGCTGAACTGCATGTTCAGTCTTTTCTATTGCACGCTATCCGAACATAACTGGCTACCACGTCACTTCAATCACGGAGGAAGAATGACCAAATACGCCGCACCCGCCCTTGTTATCAGCGAATGTCAGCAAGGGCTGCTCGATCCACCCCCGGGTGCCTTCTCCGGGCTCGCCGAGCAGGCCGCGGACCGCCGGCTGGTCGAGCACACGGCAGAGCTGGCCCGCGCCTTTCGCGCGCGTTCATTACCCGTGGTGCACTGCATCATTTCCCATCGCGCCGATCAGATGGGCATGGTGCCCAATTCCTACCTCGGAAAGCTCGCCATCCGTGGCCGGATGATGGTCGAGGGGACCCCGGACGTCGCGATTCCCGCCGAGCTCGGGCCCGAGCCCACCGACCTGGTCAGCTCGCGCGCAACCGGTCTGACGGCGTTCTACGGCACCAATCTCGATGCCATGCTCCGTTTACAGCGTGTTCAGAC
Source organism: Williamsia sp. 1138 (assembly GCF_002095435.2). Taxonomy (GTDB): domain Bacteria; phylum Actinomycetota; class Actinomycetes; order Mycobacteriales; family Mycobacteriaceae; genus Williamsia. The sequence continues at coordinate 4,676 of NZ_MJEJ02000041.1, read as the reverse complement.
CCTTGTCCTGGCCGGCATCTCCACCAACGTCGCGATTCCCGGACTGGCGATGGAAGCCGTGAACCGGGGGTACGACATCGTCCTCGCCGAGGACTGCACCGCCGGGACAACCGCTGAAGGCCACGACTACATGGTGAAGAACATGCTGGCGATGCTGACGCGAATCACCCCGGCAGCCGACGTGATCGGCCGGCTGCCGGGGTGATGATCCGCGATATTCAGTTGGTGGCGAACGCCGCAGCTTCCGCGTCGGACACCGCATCACCGTTGATGGAGAACCCTCCGTCGACGGTGACCATCGAACCTGTGGCAAAGGCCGCCTCGTCGGAAGCCAGATAGGTTGCCGCGTATGCAATATCCATCGGGTTGCCGATACGGGTGAGGCGACCCCCGCCGGTGTGGTGCCCGGAATCCCCACGCCCGGAGACCACTCGGCCCACCAGGATGCAGTTCGCCCGGATGCCGTCAGGGCCACCTTCGACGGCGAGCGAGCGCGTCAGGCTCGTCACCGCGGACTTGGCCGCTCCGTAGGCGCCGAAGCCCTTGAAGCCCGCGATCGCTTGTCCCGACGAGATGTTCAAGATCGACGCACCCTCCGCCGACACCAGATGTGGCCAGGCGTACTTCGATGCCCAGAACACATTTCCGGTCAGGGTTCCGGTCATGATCGAATCCCATTCGGCGGTGGTGTATTCGTGCAGCGGCTTCACCGTCGTGGCGACCACCTCGGTCGGAGCCGCGTTGTTGACGAGAGTCGACAGTCCACCGAACCGCGCCACCACTGCATCGATCGTGCTTCGCACGCTGTCCTCAGAGGTGACGTCGAGTGGGAAGAACTCGGCCTCACCACCCGCATCGCGGATGAACTTCACGACCTTGTTGCCACGCTCGACGGTTCGTCCGGTCACAGCGACCTTGGCACCCTCGGCGGCGAAGTGCTGAGCGATGGACCGCCCGATACCCCGAGTGGAACCGGAAACCAATGCCACTTTGCCCTGTAGGCGCGGGCCCTGTGCGCTCACAATGAATCCCTCAAGTTCTCCATGGCCACTAGTCTGCGCCTCGTCAAGGTCAGCGAATCCTCACTGCTTTGAACAGATTCGAGATCTTTGAGCTTGTTCCGCTCGATCTCGATTTCCTCGTCGAGACGATCACGGGATTCTTCGCGGGTGAGCAGGTCCTGATCGATCCAGTCGGCTGCATCGATGTCTTTTCCGTGGGCCATGTCAGACGTCCCTACAGTGCCGCGGCCTCGACGCGCGGGAAGTTGTACAACTTGCGCGCGTTGAGTTCGACGATCTTGTGGGCTTCGTCGTCGGGAACCTCGGCGAGGAGCTTCTCGGTGTACCGGCGACTGTTGGGCCAGTTGGAATCCGAATGCGGGTAGTCGCATTCCCAGGTGATGTTGTCGATGCCGACCTTGTGGCGACGGGCCACGCCTTCGTGGTCATCGATGAAGCAGCCGTAGATATTCGAACGGAACAGATCCGAAGGGCGGACCTCTTTGTTGACGTTCTGGTACCAGCGGTGCTTCTCCCACGTGAGGTCGATCCGCTCGAGCAGGTAAGGCATCCAGCCAATTCCACCCTCGGACAGTGCAACCTTCAGGTTCGGGAACTTGTAGAACACCGGCGAGAACAGCAGATCGGCGGTCGCGTACATCGAGTTGGTACCAAACAGCGCGATCATCACCGCCATCGGTGCTTCCGGGGAGGTGATGGGCGCACGGCCCGACGACCCGAAGTGCATGCACAACGGCAGTTTGGTCTCCTCGGCGGCGCGGAATACCGGATCCCAGTGATCGGTGTAGAACGACGGAAGGCCAAGCGAAACCGTATTTTCCGGGAACGTGATGGCCTTCGCACCCTTGGCTGCGCAGCGGTAGATCTCGGCCGCGGCCTCTTGTGGATCCCACAACGGCAGAATGATCAGTGGGATGATGCGATCCGGTGCCGCTGCCGCCCACTCATCGAGGTGGAAGTCGTTCCAGGCCTTCACCGACAGCAGGGCGAGCTCTTTGTCCTTGCCCTCGAGGAACACCGTGCCGGCGAAGCGCGGGAACGACGGGAAGCACAGGGCAGCCTGCACGCCGTCGATGTCCATGTCGGCGACACGGGCCTTGGGGTCGTAGCAGCCGGGCAGCATGTCCGAGTAACGCGTCGGATCCATGCCGTACTCCTGCGGCTTCTTTCCGGCAACCGCATTCAAACCGATGTTCGGGTAGATGCGTCCTTCGTAGGTCCACACCTCAGCGATTTTCTTCTGAGCGGCACGGCCACCCTCGCCGCGCGCGGCGTCGAGAAGCAGAGCCGAGAGGCCCTCATCGCCGTGTTGCTCGCTCATGTCCATCTCGACGATCCGGGGACCCTGATCGAGGAACTTCTGCGGTAACCGCGTCGACCAGACATCCGGTGGCTCGATCAAGTGATCGTCGACTGAAATCAAATGCATGTAATCCTGGAGCGGCACAACGCCTCCTGCTACGTATGACGGGCTGAAGAAGAAACGGGGCACCTGTGACTACGGCGCCGTTCCCGTGTATCTGACACTACGTCACGCTAGTGACAGCGATCACAACTGTCAAGCCCTACCAGCATCTTTCTTCGATATACAGAAAACTCACTGGCCCTCGAGCCAACCAGGTACCGTTTGTGTCTGACATCAATGTCACTAGAGAAGGTTGGTTGCCAGTGGACTTGCAGGTACGTGACAAACGGTTTGTCCTCATCGGCGGTACCGCGGGGATGGGGCTCGCGACCGCGAAGGTCCTCGCAGAGGACGGCGCCTCGCTGGTCCTCGTCGGCCGGGATGATTCGCGAGCCCGATCCGCCGCTCGCACCGCCGAAGAGGCCGGTGCCACGAAGGCGTTCGGAATCGCCCACGACGCGAGCGTCGCCGGCGGCGCTCAAGCCGCCATCGACGCCGCTGTCGACCTTCTGGGTGGTATCGACGGACTGTCCGTGACCATGGGAACCGAAGGTATGGTCCCGGTCGAATCGACGGACGACGTCTGGACGTCTGCATTCCGTGACGTCCTCCTGGCCACCACCCGATCGGTCGAGGCGGCCCTTCCCTACTTGACGCAGTCTCGCGGCACCGTCGTCACCACTGCCGCATACTCGATCCGCTCCCCCGAAATCGCCAGGCTCCCTTACGCCTCGCTGAAGGCCGGTGTCGCGGTCTTCACGAAGGGAATCGCAAAGACCTACGGCAAGCACGGCATCCGAGCGAACTGCGTCTGTCCAGGCGCCGTCGAGACCGGTCCAATGGCGGCACTGCGTATCCAGCTCGCCGAGCAACGCGGTTACCCACTGGAGACCGCACTCGAACGAGTCATGGTCGAAGAGTGGGGATTTGACGCGGCCTTGGGCCGGCCCGGCAAACCCGAAGAGGTCGGCGAGCTGATCGCTTTCCTCCTGTCACCACGCGCGGGTTTTCTCACCGGGTCCCTCATCAACATCGACGGTGGCACGAACTTCTAGCTCGAGGAAAGTAGGTAAAGCGATGAAACTCACCCTTCCACTCCGCTATTGCATCGTCCCGGTGATCGCATCTGCCGTGGCCGTCGGACTGTGCGCACCGGTTGCCGGCGCAACCCCACCTCCGACCGCCGGGTGCACTGAGGTCTCGGTTCCGGTCACGCTCGATCCCAGCGGCCCGGACACCTCCCACATAGCCGGTAGCTACTGCCTCCCGAGCGGTGATCCGGGAACCACTCTGCAGATTCTGATACCGGGCGCGACCTATGACCGCTCGTACTGGGACTTCCCTGGATTCGACGGACGGTACTCGTACGTCGCGCACGCCTTGGAATCCGGAAGCGCGACACTGGCGATCGATCCCATCGGCGTCGGGGCGAGCTCGAAGCCACCAGGCGCTCAGGTCTCCGCGTACACGGCCGCGCAGACTGTTCACGAAGTGATCGCAGCCGCCCGCAACGGCCACTTGGGCCGTCGCTGGGAGAAGATCGTGCTGGTCGGCCACTCGTTCGGTTCCCTCACGGCCATGATGGAGGTCGGCACCTATCGCGACGTCGACGGACTGGTGATAAGCGGCGCCTCGCACGCTCCCGGACCGGCCGGAATCCTGCAGATCCAAGGAACCGTGCGGCCCGCACTTCTCGATCCCCTCACCAAGAACTCCGTGCCCGCGGGCGACTACACCTACCTCAGCGTGCCCGACGCCCGAGCGAAAGCTTTTCATGCACCTGGCGACTCGGATCCGGCGGTCGTCGCCGCCGACGAGGCGAGCCGGGTTGCCGGGACGATCGGCGTTCTCGCGACCATCCCGGTGTTCATCCCGACGACCTTCGACATCGACGTCCCCGTGCTCATCGCAAACGGTCGCGCCGACAAGGTCTTCTGCGCCCAGGGCGGAGGTGGTTCGCTCACCGACTGCACCGATGCCGAGAGCCTCTACCGGTCCGAACAACCGTTCTTCCCCAAGGCCGACCTCAGCACGTACGTACTACCGAGGGCGGGGCATTCGATGAACCTCGCCCTGAACAATCGGGAGTTCTTCGACCATGCGCTCTCGTGGATCGATGGGATCTGATCCGCCCTGGGCCACCGGTAGAGGTCTACCCTCATCTGAATTCCCAGTGCCCACCCGCAATTCGGAAGTTGTCAACCTGTCTGAGACAGGTGTGGGTTTTTCGATTGTTCGGCCTGTTCGGC